>NZ_JAATJB010000011.1 GCF_011927635.1 Sphingomonas trueperi | reverse complement strand
CGCTATGAGGAGGGCTCCACGCAGCCCCCGCTGCCGAAGGCGTTGTGCCATTTCTATCTTGCGGCGGAATGTGCCTTTTCTAACTGGCGGCAACACGGATTTGCTTTACGGTCGAAGCACTTAGACCGCTCTGGCGGCCATCATCCGATCAGCGACACCCGCTCGCGCTGGCGTTGCTCTTGCTCCGCGAGCCACACATGAAACTGCGCCAAAATGTCGGCAACGTCCAGCCCAGTTCGACTATGGTGCAGGCCAACCCGAACGCGCAGCGGTGCCGGCCAATCTTTGCAGTTCTGGATCAACATCGCTTGTACCCATTTGGGCGTGCTGGCGAGCAGCCATTCGAGCGAATGCCATTCGTAAGCGGGCCTCACGCCCGACATCAGGCGGCTGACCGGCTCGTCCGACAGCAGTGCGATGACAGCGCATGAGACGTGAGCACGATACGCAGGCGAGAGTTCGTGAAAGGGCTGCTCTTCCCAGGTTTGCGGGTCGTGATCGGGCATGTTTGACAGCAACGGGCTGTTGAACAGATTTATGCGGCTGGTGCGATTGATGTCGGGCGCCAGCAAGGCTCGCGTGAGCCCGTGCAACACGGCGAGGAATTGCCGAGCCGAGACCTGCCCTACCCCGGTCAGCGACGCAGATCTGCCGAGCAGCGCCTTCCGCAACTCGCCATCGAATGCGAACAGGAGGTTCAAAGCGCGGGGCACATCCTCCGACGGACATTCTGACGCGGGTTTCGGGCCGCTCCAATGGTTTGTTCTGAGAGGTACGCCGCAGTCGGTGCAGGTGAACTCGATCCGGCTCCGCCAGCTGAAGCGGGGCTCATGGTGGGGCTGACAGCGGCGGCAGAAGTCCTGCCGCCAAGTGCCGTGCCGGCGACAGAAGACGAGCGGGAGCGCCGCTTCGGCATCGAGGTAGGCGCCACCTGTGGCGTGGCCTTCGGCAAGGCAGACATGGCACCAGGCGAGATCGAGCTCGCCTCGCGCTCGCCCTTTTCCGTCGGTTCGTGGCAACCAGGCGGCCACCAGCCACGGCCAGCGGCGCTTCAGGGCGAGGCGCATGATCGCCTCCTGATCGACGCGGAGCCGTTGCGCCGCGGATTTCGCCTCCGACCCTTTCCATTCTACGTCCGCTCTGACCTTGGTGCCCGAACTGCCCGGGGATAGCTCCTGCCGCAAATCAGTGATGGACACCTCATAACAAGCGGCGATGCGCGCCAGCCAGGAGGAGATGAGCTCGTCAGGATGAGGCCGTGCCGCGATCGGCAGCGCGCCCGACACGGCTCACACTCTTCCCCTGGCCCGCGTTCGCGCTCGGCGCTGGGCAATCACCTTCATGCTGACCGAAGGCATCAAGAGGTCGTCGGCATCGAGGTCGCTGGCCTCGATGCATTCGCTGCCGTTCTCGATCGCACGAATAGCCAACGTCTCGACGAGGCGGAAGATGCGCCCGGTATTGCCGTCGGAGAGATCGAGTACCGACGTGCGGCAACGCTCCTCTTCCAGCTGTGAAGATCTCCGAAGCGGCAAGATCGCAGCTAGCGTGACCATCAACAGGCGGAACGCTTCGTCGTTCTGCCACCGAACCAGTTCGACCGCGTCGAACCGCTCGGCGAGCGCCGCGTCTGTGAGCAGCGCCGCCTGCGCCTCGTGGTTGCCGGTGCAGACGAGTGGGATCTGCAGGTCGTTCGCGAGATAGCGGAGCGTGTTGAGGAAGATGCGCTGCTGGCGCGGCGTGCAGGCCAGCATATGGTTGATCTCATCCAGAATCAGCATGCGAGCACCCACCTGCCCCATCAGCCGGCGAGTCAGGAGGCGCGCGCGCTGCGTGTCCCCCCGCGCAGCGAAGCCGGCGCGGAGCTTCTCGAGGACCTCGCCGTAGAACTCGCCGTCGGTCGGCTGCGGTGGCAGCTGGACGGCGACAACCGGTATCGTCGCCACACCGGTCGCCTCGTTGAACCCGCGCGGGTTCTCTGCCTCAAAGCGCTCCACGATGCGCGACTTGCCCATGCCGGTTTGGCCGTAGATCAGCAGGCACGGCATGCGCGTGCGCGGCGGATAGCGCAGCATCGCGTCCAGCGTCTTGCGCACCGCTTCCGCCTTCGGGAAGCCGAGCCACCGATCCTTGCGGATCCAGGCGATCCGGTCGGCGTCGGGCCAACGCGCGCGCGCGCGATAACTATCGGCGAGATGGAAGAGGTCGCTCATCGGGGCATCTCCTCGACAAGATACGGAAGCACCTTCTGATCGCCGTCCGTCCTCTCCTCTACCGCAGATGCGCCTACGGCAGGGGTTACCTGCTCAAGCCGGCGCTTGCTGCCACCCCTTGCCCGACGGGCGTCGCGCAGTGCCGCTTTGGTCCGCTGAAGCGCGAGCCGCGCGGCCTTGGTCTTGTGCGCCGCTTCCGCGACGATCAATCGCTGGGTCTCGACAGCCTGGAAGATCAGCGTCTCGTCGACAGCCTGCTGGCCGCGCTCCCGCAAAGTGCGAACCGCCTCCCTCTGCTCCCAGCGGGTGATCGCGGGACGCCGCAGATCGCGATAGGGCACCTCGAGGTGCTCGCCATGTGGTAGCTCGAGCCAGACGCGCGAAAGGTCGCGGGGATCCCACCGCACCGGCATCGTCTGCCCCGGCCGCGTGTACCAGCAGGATAGCGCATCATCCCAATAATGAGTGCGGAACAGCTCGATGCCGTGTGGTGTTACGGCGCGCAGCTCGCAGGGTAGAAAGTCGAACAGAAACGCGGCATCGTCGGCCGGAAGGCGGACCAGCTCCGGGCGTCGTTCCACCCCCTCGGCCCAAGCAAGGGCGGGCGGAATGCCGATCCCACGGTGCCGCTCCGCATGATATGGGCCGATGATCTGCGCGGCGAGCCAGACTTCCAGCTCGCTCAGCGTCATGCACGCCTCACCTTCCGCATCGTAGTCGCCACGCTCGGCGACGTTAGAGAATGTAGTTCCGGGTAGGAGGTGGACGGCCCCCATCATCGTGCCAATCAGCCGCTCGATGTGACCGCCAAAGTGCGGCCGACGCACCGGCCGATATTCGACCGCAATCGAGTGAGCTCGGCAGCCGCGCTTCAGCGCGTCTGAGCGGTGCTCGCGCGCGTTGTCGAGGTGCAGCCGATCCATGAGCCCCTGGCTGTCCCACGGTGCCTTCATGCTCCGCTCAGCCAACCAGTCCCGCTTGGGGAGAACGGCGTGCCGCATGCACATACCGACTGAAACAGCGGACGGCGCGAGCATGTGGAGGTGGAAGCCGGGCACGGTTCGGCTCGCCACGTCGATCATCAGCGTGAGCCAAGGCCGGCCGATAGGCTTGCGGTACAGGTCGTCGACAACGATCACGTCGACCAGCGTGTGGTCCGACTGCACGAGCTCAAGCGCGTAGTCCGCCTCGAGCACGCCTCGCGTTGGCTCCCACTTGTCAGCCGCTGACTTGGCACCCTGTCTGCGGGCCGTAACGATCTGAGGAGCGAGCCGAGCCAACCGGGCCTGGATCGCCTTAGTGCTGGGCACCTTGACCCCGATCTTCGTTCCTTCGTGTCGCAGCCAGCGGCGGAGCGCCTGAACGCTGGGCTTCTCGAGTGTGAGGTAGAACTCAGCGATGCCGCGAGCGATAAGATGCTCAGCCGCGGCCGAGAGCCGCTGCTCCCCCTTCTCCCTTCCTCGCGGTCGCGGCAGCAGTGACGCCGCAGCGGGCGAGGCTCGGTAGAGTTGCAGGAGCTTGTGGAAGCGAGCGCGGCCGAGTTCTAGCTGGACCATCGCCTGGGCGGCCACATCGCCGGGCACGCGCGTCATCGAGGCGAGCGGGCGAATGATCTTCTCGCGGCGATGCGCCTCCGCCCAGTCGGCGTCGCTCGCCGTCCTCAGGTCCGCGGTTCGCATGGCACGACGCCTCGGCTAGTCCCAGCTGGGCGATCGTCCGCTGTTTCGGGAACAATGTCCACTGTTTCAGGTGCAGGTCGTCGCTCAGCGGCAATCTAGCCGCGAGTCCACCCTTTCAGGAGAACCGACACCACCCCTGCCCGGCAAGCTCAAGTCTGTCCGATAAGAAAGATTATCGGACAGACTTCTGAGGTGGTGCCGTTGCGGCTGAGCGATCAGAATCCGATCGTCCAGCCGCCATGCTGAAGGTCGATCGCCTGACCGATGGAGCGGCCGTAGACCGCCGGACTCACCAAACAGAACAGCGCCTGCCGTCCACGACGGCGGCGCTGCCGAGCCTTCCGGCCCAACGTTTCAGAGCCGGATTATTCCTCCCGCTGCCCGAACAGGCTGAGCAGCAGCTGGAAGAGGTTCACCAGGTTCAGGTAAAGCGAAAGCGCGCCCATCACGGCCAGCTTTTCGGCTCGCTCCGACCCGGCATAAGCCAGATATTCGCTCTTCAGGCGCTGCGTGTCCCAGGCCGTCAGGCCGGTGAACACGAGCACGCCGACAATCGAGAAGACGAGCTGCAGCGTCGAGGAGCCGACGAACAGGTTGACGATGCTCGCGATCACGACGCCGATCAGGCCAACCATCAGGAAGGTGGACCAGCGCGACAGGTCGACGTTGGTCGTATAGCCCCACAGGCTCATGGCGGCGAACACGGCCGCGGCGCTGAAGAAGGCCAGCGCGATGCTGGTGCCCGTGAACACCAGGAAGATACTGGCCATCGATACGCCCATGACCGCAGCAAAGGCGAAGAACGCCGTTCGCGCCTGTCCTGTCGTCATGCGCTCGACCCTGAACGAGAAGAACATGACAAATGCCAGCGGCGCGAAGATCGCGACCCACTTAAGCGGCGTGCCAAAGATTGGCTGGTACAGCGCCGGCACGCTGGCGACGAGGAATGCCACCAGCGCTGTAATGCCGAGGCCGAGCGCCATGTTGCGATAGACGCCGAGCATGTGCCGGCGTAGGCCTTCATCATAGACGGCCGTGGTTGTGGCCCGGGCCGACGGGAAAGGCCGATAGGTATTCGGTTCGAAAATTCTGTTCATGCCTCACTCCATTGCTCCAATGTCAATGAGGCACTCGGCCGGCTCCACCTGGGAGCCCGCGATCCTGCACCGAGCGCACTCGATGCGGTCCGACATGACGATGGCGTAACGCCGTCGACAGAGGGGCCCGGTCCGCAGGCTTAATGTTGTATTCGCCCGCACCCGTTTCAAGGGCGGAGATGCTTGCGAAGTGCTTTGCTGACTTCGCTAAATTCCACTTGAAACCTCTTGAGCCGTTCCTAGTTTTTCGATTGCCGGACGCCGTTCGGGTCCGGTGGACATAGAGGGCGTCGGCTCTCCGTTTCCGACGCTTCTCATGCCCAGATTGCTCACAGGAGGATTTGGAGATGAGAACCAACTTCGACTTTGCGCCGTATCGGCGATCGACGGTCGGCTTCGACCGTCTGTTCAACCTGCTCGAGGCAGGTGCCCGCGACGACGATGGCTACCCGCCCTTCGATATCGTCAAGGAAGGCGAGGACAGTTACCGCATCACGCTTGCGGTGGCCGGCTTCCGCCCGGAGGACATCGAGATCGTCGCTCAGCAGAATCTGCTCAGCGTCACCGGCAAGCGCGCCGAGGATGACGGGAAGGGCGAGTATCTGCACCGCGGCATCGCTGCCCGCTCATTCGAGCGGCGCTTCCAGTTGGCTGATTTCATCGAGGCCGGCGACGCCCGGTTCGAGAATGGCCTTCTGTCGATCGCGCTGAAGCGCGTCGTCCCCGAGGCCATGAAGCCGCGCAAGATCGAGATCGCCGGCGGGACCGGCGACAGCGATCGGCTCGAAGCGCCCAAAGGCGAGAACAGCGCAGCGGCCTGATCGCGCGATAGATGTGGCTCCGCCGGCGCGCTGCTTCGGCGGCGCGGCCGACGGACCATGTCCAACGCCTGCCAGGAAAGGAGGATAATCATCATGGCAATTCGTGATCTCATTCCCTGGGGCCGGCAGGAGAGCCGCGCTCCAGAACGGACCGACGACAGGTCCGACCAGCAGCACCCGCTTGTGTCCCTGCACCGCGACGTGAACCGCCTGTTCGACGACGTCTTCCGGGGCTTCGGCGTACCGGCTTTGAGCGGCTGGGGGCGCAGCCTCGAGTGGCCGACGATTGAGCTTTCGGAGACCGACAAGGAGATCCGCGTCACCGCCGAGCTGCCCGGGATGGATGAGAAGGACGTCGACATCAGCGTCGACGACAATGTCTTGTCGATCCGCGGCGAGAAGCGCTCCGAAACCGAGGACAAGGAGCGCGGCTATTCGGAGCGGAGCTATGGTCGCTTCGAGCGGCATATCGGGCTGCCGCGTGGGGTCGAGCAGGACCGGGCAAGCGCGACGTTCAACAAGGGCGTGCTGACGATCGTCCTGCCCAAGTCCGCGGAGGCGATCGAGAGCCGGCGCAGCATTCCGATCAACGCAGGCTGATGAGACGTCGGGCAGCCGCCGTCGGCGGCTGCCCGTTTCGGAGGCGCAAATGGCAACACGAGCTGATTCTCTTCCACCCTACATTGCGACGCCGCGCGTGCTGGCTCCGCGCCTTGCGGAGTTTGCAAACGATAACGTCGCGAGCGAGGTGTCTTCGCCGTTTGATACGGCGTGGCGACGCTACGCAAGCGCGCTGCCGACGGACGCATTTGCCATCATCGAACCCGATCCGCTCGCCGGTCGGTCCGGCGGCCGCGCCCGTGAGGGTCGATGGCGGCTCCGTTTCCGCCCGCGGTCGCGCCCGTTCGTCGATCCGCTCACCGGCTGGACGGGAGGAAGCGACCCCCTCGCCCATCTGGAGCTCGGCTTCCCTTCGCGTGAAGCCGCCGAGGCTTATTGCCGGCGGTACGGCCTCTCCTACGAGAGCCGGGGCGCACCGCGACGGTCGGGACCTCGGCCACGGGAGGAGATGGCTTTCATCCCGGTAGGCGCGCCTACCTGCTGCATGCCTGCGGGTCCTCATCCCGTGTGCTGCGGCAACGCAACGTCGGAGCCGATCGAGGCTGCCCATGCGGACACCTGAACAAGGCTTGCCGTCGCGCAGGTAACAGGGACCCAACGCTTGGCATTCCCCTGCCCCAACTGCCGCCACCAGCTTCACTTGGAGGAAAGCGCCTGCCCGAGCTGCGCACACGCCGTTGGCTATGACTGGCGCATAGACGCCTTTCGTCATCTCGACCCCAGGGCGCGCGAGTGGCACGATGCAGAGGGATCAGCCGCCGCGGTAAAGCCTTGCGCCAATGTTCATTACGGCGCGTGCAATTGGCTGGCAGATGAGACGGGCGCTGAAGCGCTCGGTCCGACCCGAGCAATGTGCCGCGCCTGCCGGCACAATCGCATGATCCCCGATCTCGCGGTGCGCGGCGTCCTTCAACGCTGGCGGCGGATCGAGGAGGCCAAGCGGCGCATGATTCGCGGTGCGATCAAGCTCGGCCTGCCCCTCGAGACCAAGGCCGAGCGCGGAGACGGGCTCGCCTTCGATTTCTTGTACGATGCCGCCGCCGAGAACGGCTATGTCCCACAGCTTCTCACCGGCCATGCCGGGGGTGTCATCACGCTGAACGTGATCGAGGCGGACGACGCGGCGCGGGAGCGCATACGCCATCAAATGGGCGAGCCCTACCGCACTCTTCTAGGCCATTTTCGACACGAGATCGGCCACTACTATTGGTACCGGCTCGTCGCTGGGACCGACATGCACGATCCCTTTCGCGCACTGTTCGGTGACGAGCGCATCGATTATGCTGCAGCGGTCCAGCGCTACTATGCCGGCCGTCCGGCACTCGGCTGGGCTGATGACCATGTCAGCGCGTATGCAACTGCGCATCCCTGGGAAGATTTCGCCGAGACGTTCGCTCATTACCTGCACATCGTCGACACGCTCGGAGCGATGGCGGACTTCGGTGTGGGGCTGGAAGGCAATCGCGCACCGCACCCGGACATCGATGCGTATCGTGTTGCAACGGCGACGCTCGTTGAGCGCTGGATACCGATCTCCTTCGCGCTCAACGCGGTAAACCGGGCAATGGGGCAACCGGATCTCTATCCCTTTCGTCTCAGTCCCGGCGTCATGCTCAAGCTCGATTTCGTTAGCCGCCTGATCGCGCGGGCCGCGGGCCGTGAGGAAATCCCGGAGGGGTCTGAGCTGGCCGCGATGATCGCAAGCCTCGGGCACGGCGTGTGAAACCTGCGGGACGCCGGATCGCGGAGTGGAGAGACGTCCATTCAGCTCGTAATGCCCTTTGGAGAACCCCTTGCCCACGCTCGTGCTGATCCGCCACGGCCAGTCGGTCTGGAACCTCGAGAACCGCTTCACGGGCTGGTGGGACGTGGATCTGACGCGGCAGGGCGAGATTGAGGCGAAAGCGGCCGGCGAGCTGATGGCGGCGAAGGGGCTGGACTTCGACTTCTGCTTCACGAGCCTCCAGACGCGTGCGATCAAGACGCTCAACCTTGCGCTCGAGGCGATGGGGCGGTTGTGGTTGCCCGTCGAAAAGGACTGGCGTCTGAACGAGCGCCATTATGGCGGGCTCACCGGCCTCGACAAGGCAGCGACCGCAGCCAGGCATGGAGCGGAGCAAGTGAAGATCTGGCGCCGATCGTTTGACATCCCGCCGCCGCCACAGCAGCCAGGGGGACCCTATGATGTCACCGGCGATCGCCGCTACGCCGGCATCGCAATTCCGAGCGCCGAGAGCCTGAAGGACACGATCGGGCGCGTGCTGCCCTATTGGGAGGCAAGGATCGCGCCGGAGCTCAAGGCCGGCAGAAGAGTCGTGATCTCGGCGCACGGCAATTCGCTGCGCGCGCTGGTGAAGCATCTGTCTGGCATCCCCGACGATGAGATCCCCACGATCGAGATCCCGACCGGTGAGCCGATCGTGTATGAGCTCGCGCACGATCTTACGGCAACAGACCGCTATTATCTGTACGAGCGGTAGGGCGACTACTGAAATGCCACTCGGAGCCCGCCTGTCGCGTGGAGCCCAGCGCGGTGGCTGATCCAGCGTCAGCGCGGCTTGGGGCGATCCGAACCCTTCGCGGAAAATGGTGCCGGCCTTGTCCCGCCTCCCATTCTGACCGGAGTTCGTTCGCTCCATTTATCGACCCAATGCTTGCCATTGCCGGCCATCGCGGGCGATCAGTGCGTCGGCGGCGCGAGGTCCGGAAGTGCCTGGCGTATATTCCTCCAGTACTCCCTCGCCACGAGCCCAGGCGTCCAGGATCGGCTGCACAACGGCCCATCCCGCCTCGATCTGGTCAGCACGCTGGAATAGCGTCTGATCGCCCATCATCATGTCATACAGGAGGGTTTCGTACCCTGTCCGGTGCGCGACGGCGAACTTCTCTGCATAAGCAAAATCGAGCGCTACGGGGACCGCCTCCACTTGCGGACCCGGCCGTTTGACCAGGAAACCAAGGTCAATCCCTTCGTGCGGCTGGATCTGGAACACGAGCTGATTGGCCGGGAGATGAGCGACCGGGGTCTCCCGAAACGTCGCGTAGGGCACCGGGTTGAAAGTCACCACGATCTCGGTGTCCCGTGCGGCGAGCGCCTTACCCGTGCGCAGATAGAAGGGCACGCCGGTCCAGCGCCAGGTGTCGACCATGAGCTTGAGCGCCACATAAGTTTCGGTGGCGGTGTTCGGGTCCACGTGCGGCGTCTCGCGATAGGCGGGGATCATCTGGCCGTTGACCTGGCCGGCTGCGTACATGCCCCGCACCGCGTCGCTTCGCGCCTCATCCGGGGTAATGCGACGGACGGCCCGAAGCAGCTTTGCCTTTTCGTCGCGAATGACCTCGGCGTCGAAGCTGTTTGGCGGCTCCATTGCAATCATCGACAAAAGCTGCATCAGGTGGTTGGGAACCATGTCCCGGAGCGCACCGGTTGTGTCGTAGAACGCCCCGCGGGTGCCGATGCCGATCGCTTCGGCGGCTGAAATCTGGATGTGGTCCACGTAGCGGTGGTTCCATACCGCCTCCAGCCAGGCGTTGCCGAACCGCGCGACCAGGATGTTCTGGACGGTTTCCTTCCCCAGGAAGTGATCGATCCGGTAAACTTGGCTCTCGTTCACTCGCGACAGGATCCGCTGGTTGAGAGCCCGTGCGGATTCGAGGTCGTGACCGAAGGGCTTCTCGATCACCACCCGCCGAAAGCCGCCGTCATGTTCCTCCGTGAAGCCGGCGTCGGCGAGCCTGTCCACGATGACCCCGAAGAACTGCGGCGGCGTGGCCAGATAAAATGCCGCGTCGCCCTCGCCCAGCCGCTGCTTGAGCCTTTCGTAGACAGTCCCAAGCGTGAAGTCGCCGGGGAGGTAGCTGGTCCGCTGGCGCAATCGTTGCCAGCACTGTGTCTGCGGCGCGAACTCATCGAGGCTCACGCGCAGACTTTCATCATCGCCATCCCGAAGGGCTATGCCGATGACGTTGAGCTCTTCGCTCAAGAGTCCGTCGAAGCAGAGGTTGGCCAGCGCCGGAACCAGCAGCCTGCGGGTGAGGTCTCCTGTCGCGCCGAAGATGACGATCGTCGCCGGGCGCCCCGGCACGGTCACTCCATTCACTGCGGGATCTCGACATGCCCGCCGAACCCGAAGCGCATCGCGGAAAGCACCTGGTCGGCGAAGGTGTGCTCGACCCGGCTCCGATACCGGGCAAACAGCGCAGCGGTAAGGACCACAGCGGGAACCGCCTCTTCCATGGCCGCCTCGACGGTCCAGCGCCCCTCGCCCGAATCCGCAACCCGCCCGGAGAACTGCGAGAGCATCTGATCCTTGGCGAGCGCCGCCGCAGTGAGGTCCAGAAGCCAAGAGGATATGACAGAGCCGCGCCGCCACACCTCGGCGATGTCGGTGAGATTGAGAACGTAGCGCTCATCCTCGGGAAGCTTGCTGGACTGCTTCGACTTCAGAATGTCGAAGCCTTCGGCATATGCCTGCATCAGGCCGTATTCGATGCCGTTGTGCACCGTCTTGACGAAGTGACCCGCGCCGGCGGGCCCGGCGTGGATATAGCCCTTCTCCGCGCGCGCATCCTCTCCCTCATGCTCCATCCGGTTCGGCGTCCGCGGAATGGTGCCGATGCCCGGCGCGAGCGCGTCGAAGATCGGATCGAGATGGTCGACGGCCTCCTTCGGTCCGCCGATCATCATGCAATAGCCGCGCTCGAGGCCCCACACGCCTCCCGAGGTACCGACATCAATATAGTGGATGCCCTTGTCGGCCAGCAGCTTCGCCCGGCGAATATCGTCCTTGTAGAAGCTGTTGCCGCCATCGATGACGACGTCGCCAGGTTCGGCGATCGTGCGGAGGATCTGGATCGTCTTCTCGGTCGGCTCGCCCGCGGGCAGCATGACCCAGAAGACTGCCTCCGTGCCCAGCTTCTTCTTGATTTCCTCAAGCGAGTCAGCCGGCTCGAATCCTTCAAGCTCGAGTTCCGCCACCGCCTCAGGATTGCGGTCGAAGACCACTGGCTGATGTCCGGAGCGTTGAAGCCGACGGGCGATGTTGCCTCCCATCCGGCCGAGGCCGATCATTCCGATCCGCATATTTCCAGGCTCCCGCTCAATTCCGGAGTGCTTCGTCGAGCAATTCTTCAAGGTCGCTCAGACTGGCGCTTTGGAGGTGGGCCCGCAGGACGCGCTGGCCCCGGCTGGCGAGCACGTCGAGATCGCCTCGCGCTTGGGCGAGCTGGACCGTGCCGAAGCTGGCTTTACGTCCTAGGATCGGGACGTCGGGATCGGGCGTGCGGGTGATCTCGAGAAACACTCCCGAGCGCGGCCCTCCCTTGTACGCCTGACCAGTCGAGTGGAGGAAACGCGGCCCGAAGCCAGCGACGGTGGCGACGTGTCGCGCCTTCACGACCCGTTCGCGCATGCGTGCGACGAGAGCCTCGTTCGCCGGGTTGCGTTCGACGTAGAGAAGGAACCCTACATAATCGCCGGGGCCGGGACGCGCTAAATGGGTGCGCAGGATCTGGACCGCGTTGTCGCCGGAATGGCCTCGGTCGGCGGGCCCGAAGAAGGCCACCCTGCCATCCTCGAAAAATGGTGTCTCGGGCGCCAGGCTCCCGGTGGCTTCGTAGGCGTCGATCAGCACCCGCGTCCTGATCTTGGCATCCTCGACGTCGGGCTGGTCGAAAGGGTCG
Source organism: Sphingomonas trueperi (assembly GCF_011927635.1). Taxonomy (GTDB): domain Bacteria; phylum Pseudomonadota; class Alphaproteobacteria; order Sphingomonadales; family Sphingomonadaceae; genus Sphingomonas; species Sphingomonas trueperi. The sequence goes on along the minus strand of NZ_JAATJB010000011.1, from coordinate 156,724 downwards.
ATCCCGATCACCGCGCCGGCGACCGCGGTAGCGATCTCCCAGCGAAAGAACTCCTGCCCGATCATCTCCTTTGACGAGAGCGCTATCCGCACGACCGGCTGGCCGGCGGTAACGAGCGCATCGGCATGGGCGTCGAGCCTGGCGTGATCGTCGCCCGAAAGCGACAGCAGTACGAAGAGGCGGTCCGATCCATAGTGCGCCGGCGGTACCGGCGGTTCCAGGTCGACGGGAACGATGCCCCTGCCCTGCTTGCCGGTGGACTCGGCCAACAGCTGTTCGAGCCACGCTCCGAATGCCCGAAGCGCGGGCGAGGTCAGCACCGTCACCTTGTCGCGCCCGCGGTTCGCCGCTTCCCCCAGGATCGCACCGAGCCGCACGCCAGGATTGACGGCGGGCGGCGCGTCGGGCGCGCAGCTCTGCACCATCGGCGCAACCCTGGCGAAGAACTCGGCCACGTCCATGCCCATCACGGCCGCGGGCACCATCCCGAAGACGCTGAGAACCGAATAGCGGCCGCCAATCGTTGGATCGCCCAGGAAGACGCCCGCGTAGCCATGATCGTGCGCGATCTTTGCCAGGCGCGATCCCGGGTCGGTGATGGCGATGAAGCGACTGCCGTCCTGGCCCGCCAGATTCCAGAAATAGGCGCGCAGCAGTTCCGGCTCCATCGTCGAGCCCGACTTGGAGGCAACGATGAACAGCGTGTGCTCGGGGTCGATCGCCGCCGCCACTGCGGCGATTTGCTTCGGATCGGTGGTATCGAGCACATGGATCATCGGGCTGCCGCTCCGCGGCCCCACGATCTCGGCCAAGACCTCCGGGCCGAGGCTCGACCCGCCCATGCCGAGGAGCACCGCGGACCGATACTGGGCTGCCTGAGCGCCGAGAGCTTTCAATGCCTCGGGGTCGATCTGCTCGCCCTTACCTGCGGCAAGCCACCCGAGCCACTTGGCTTCCTCGCCGCCGGTCCATAGCGTGGCATCGCCTGCCCATAGCCGTCTGGACCAGCTTTCCTGACGCATTCGCTCGAGCCGCGCCTCTACCGCCTCGTCGAGCTCCCGCGGCAGTGCCTCGTGCATGCTGTTCAGCCCGTCTCCGACAATGGCGGAGCGCTTGGCAGCAACGGCACCAAGGAGCGCATCGGCTGCGTCGGCGAACTGCTTCACGCCGTCTCGCACGAGCTCGTCCGCGACCGCTGGCAAGTCGAGCCCGAGACGGTCTACCTCGCGGAGAATCCGACGCGCGCTTTCCACTTCGGCGGTCAGGGACGGCGCGAGCGTGCCATGATCACGGAAGGCGTCCATCGTCTTGGGCGGCAAGGTGTTGACGGTTTCCGGCCCGATCAGGTTGTCTACATAAAGGGTGTCGGGGTAGCTCGGATCCTTGGTGCCGGTGGAGGCCCAGAGGAGCCTCTGCGGCATCGCCCCGCGCTCCGCGAGCGCCTGCCAGCGTTCCGAAGCTACGAAGCCGAGATACCATTGATAGGCGAGCTTGGCGTTGGCGATGGCGACCTGTCCGCGCAGTCCCGTAAGCGCCTCGGCCTCCGCGTCAGCGCTTTTCAGGCGTTCGGCAATTTTCCTGTCGATCGCGGCATCGATCCGACTGACGAAGAAGCTCGCCACGCTTGCGATACGGTCGATCGGCTGGCCTTGGGCGAGCCGTGCTTCCAACCCCTCCACGAAGGCCATCGCAACCGCGGCGTAGCTCTGCTGGCCGAACAGCAGCGTCACGTTGATGTTAATGCCATCTTCGATCAGCTGGCGGATGGCAGGGACACCCGCCTGGGTACCGGGCACTTTGATCATCAGGTTGGGACGGTCGATCTGTCGCCACAGCCGCTGTGCTTCCGCGACCGTCTCCTCGGTGCTCTCAGCGAGATAGGGGGAGACCTCGAGACTAACGTAGCCGTCCGTCCCGTTCAGCCGCTCATAGACCGGCTGCAGCGTGTCGGCCGCGTCTTGGATGTCCTGAACCGCGAGCGCCTCATAGGCTTGGGTGATGCTCGTGCCGGGCCGGCTCTGGAGAAGAGCCAGGAGTTGCGCGTCGTAGGCATCGCCATGCGCGATCGCCTTCTCGAAGATGGACGGATTGGAGGTCACGCCGGTGACGCCGTCTTCCTCGACGAGCCTTTGCAGCCCACCTTCCTTGAGGAAGCGGCGGTCGACAAAGTCCAGCCAGGGGGCCTGGCCAAAATCGTGCAGCTTCCTGACCCGGCTCGCCATCGTCACGCCTCCTGCAAGATCATCGAGCGCGCTGCCTCGACCACATGGTCGACGGTGAAGCCGAACTTCTCCTGGAGTTTGGCAAGCGGGGCAGACGCCCCGAACGTCGACATCGTGATCGTTCGGCCGCGAGCGCCGACATAGCGGTCCCACCCGATTGCGCCGCCCTGCTCCACCGCCAGGCGCGCCTCTATGCCGGGGGTTAGGACCAACTGCTTGTAGGCGTCGTCCTGCTCCTCGAAGCGGGACCAGCTCGGCATCGACACGACGCGTGCCCGTACGCCCTCCGCTGCCAGCTTCTCATAGGCGCCGACCACAAGGCTCAGCTCGCTCCCGGTGCCGATCAGGATGAGCTCCGGATCATCGGCGCTGGCAAGGATGTACGCGCCCCTCGCGACCCCGGCGGCGGCCGCATAGCGGCTCCGGTCGAGCGTCGGCAGCGCTTGGCGCGAGAGGATCAGCGCGCTCGGCCGACGGGTCTGGCGGACGGCAAGTTTCCACGCCTCGGCCGCCTCGTTCGCATCTCCCGGGCGGATGGTGTCGAGCCCGGGCGTCGCGCGCAGTGTCGCCAGATGCTCGATCGGCTGGTGGGTTGGGCCGTCCTCGCCGACCCCGATCGAATCGTGCGTAAAGACAAAGGTGACGGGCAGCTCCATGATCGCCGCAAGCCGGACCGGCGCTCGCATATAGTCGGCGAAGACGAGGAAGGTGGCGGCAAAGGGCTTGATGTAGGACAGCGCCATTCCGTTGGCGATCGCGCCCATCGCATGCTCGCGCACGCCGAAGTGCATCGTGCGCCCGCCAGGATTGTCCGCCTGGAACGAGCCGAAATTCTTTAGCTCGGTCTTGGTGGATGGCGACAGGTCGGCCGATCCGCCCACCAGCCAGGGCACGTTGCCGGCGAGCGCATTCAGCACTTTGCCGGCGGATTCGCGCGAGGCGACGCCCTTGGGATCCGGGTCGAAGCTCGGCAGGCCCGACTCCCAGCCCGGCGGCAGCGCGCCCTTGCGCATCGCGTCCAGCTCGGCCGCCATGCCGGGATAGGTCTCACGATAGCCGGCGAAGGTCGCCTCCCACTCCTCGCGCAGCCGGCGCCCGCGCGAGGCGATCGCCTCGTTGAAGTGCTTGGCGACGCCGTCGGGCACGTAGAAGGTCTTGTCCTCCGGCCAGCCATACGCCTTCTTGGTGGCGACGATCGCGTCGGCACCAAGCGGTTCGCCGTGAGCCTTCTCGCTGTCCGCCTTGGGGCTGCCCCAGCCGATGATAGAGTGGACGACGACGAAGGTGGGTCGGTCGTCGGTCGCCTTGAAGCTTTCGATTGCCCGCGCGAACGCCTCAGTATCGTTGGCGTCGTCGACGTGGAGCACGTTCCAACCATAGGACTCGAAGCGCTTGCCCACATCCTCGGTGAAGGCGAGGTCGGTATGGCCCTCGATGCTGATACGGTTTGAATCGTAAATCCAGCAGAGGTTGGAAAGCTTGAGATGTCCGGCGAGACTTGCCGCCTCGCCCGACACGCCCTCCATCATGTCGCCGTCGCCGCACAGCACGTAGACGTCATGGTCAAAGAGGGTGAAGCCATCGCGATTGAAGTGCTGGGCGAGCCAGCGTTCGGCGACCGCCATACCGACGGAATTGCCGCAGCCCTGACCGAGCGGGCCCGTCGTGGTCTCGACGCCGGTCGTCACCCGATACTCGGGGTGGCCCGGCGTCCTGGAGCCCATCTGGCGAAAGTTCTTGATGTCCTCGAGGCTAACCGCAGGCAGGCCAGTGGCCCTGCCTTCCGCATCGACCTCCTTGATGCCGGCGAGGTGGATAAGCGCGTAGAGAAGCATGGAGGCGTGCCCGACCGAGAGCACAAAACGGTCTCGATTGGGCCAGTCCGGCACGTTGGGATCGATCCGGAGGAACTGCGACCACAGCGTGTAGCCCACCGGCGCAAGCGCCATCGGGGTGCCGGGATGGCCGGACTGCGCCTTCTCGACGGCATCCATGGCGAGCGTACGGATCGTGTTGATGGCTAGACGATCGAGGGCCTCGAACGCGCCGCGTGCGGTGGCGGGCTGGCGCAACATGTTACCTCCCGTGGGGCGTTCGCCAGGTTGAACGCCCCTTGTGCTTGTGTTGACCAGCCCCCGCGCGGGAGACGATCGAACGCCGAGTGCTGCCTAGCGCGGGCGCTGGCTCGACCGCCTGGCCTCGTCGAACTTGGGACCAAAGGGATCGAGCAACCCCTTGGCGGATTGCGAGCCGGCGGTCTTACGCTCGAGATCGTCGACCGAGGCGATCAGGTCGGTCATCTCGCTGTCAGTGGCATAGCCCAGCGCTTTGCCGAGCTGGAGCTGCGTGCGGGCCGTTCCCAACAGCTGGCGCATGCGGGCGCTTTCCGCGTCGGTCCGCTTCCTTTTCTCGAGCAGGCTGCGCGCGTCCTCGAGCGCGAGCTGCGCGCGAACGAGAGGGAGCGGGATCACGATCTGGTCGATCACGATCGTGCCCAGTGCGGTCTGAAGGACCACCTTGGCCTCCTGCGGCTTGCCCTGGTGCAGCAGCGCGGCCGCCTGCTTGAGTGCGGCGGGGTAGGTGCCGAGCGGGAGCTTGCTGATGTTCACGACCGTTTCGGAACCCAGGTCGGAGATGAGCTTGCGCGCCAGCTGCAGGCGACCCTGCGCGATCGCGGCGCCCACCTCTCCGCGGATTTTCTCGACGTCGGCCGGGGTTCCGATCACGTCGTGCGTCACGACGCTCACATCGACCGGAGCGAGCGCAAGCGTCGGCGTGCGGGCGAGGACGATCTCGAGCTTGCCGGTCGCGCGCTCCAGCGCCGCGATCGCGTCGTCGTTCTTGTTCTGGTCGATTGCGGTCAATGCGTTCTGCGTCTCGCGCACCGCGGCAACCGCCTCGTCGACGAGCTTGTCCCGCTGCGCCTCGGGTGGATCGGTGGGCTTCGACTGCGCTTGGGCTCCGGCCGGCGGAGCCGCTTGAGTCGAAGGCTGCGGCTGCGCTTGCTGACTGGCTGCAGAAGCCTGGGCCGCCGCGGCGCTCGACCACGCCGAAATGGCGAGGGCGCCAAGGGCTGTCGAGATGATTAGGTGTTTCCGCATCGTCCATCCTCCGTTTGTGAGTTAAAGTTCGGATTTCACAACGCGTGCTGCCGAGTACGGCGAAGTGCTTTCGGACGGGATGGCAGTGCTTCGCTGCCCCTCCGAACCGGCAAGTTGTTGCGGCCTATCGTCGTCACTCGGCACCTGCTCTTGTTTGCAAAGCATCGCGCGAGCATTGCTATGGAGACGCCGTCTGCTAGCTGCGCTGACATATCTCAGCCCGGTTCCGGCAATCTCGCCGTCGTCAGGAAGCCGGCGCGCCGCTTGTTCTCGGCGCTGCGGAGCTTCCGGGTTCAGCCGACGACCCGCCGATTTGCCGCACGGCGTAGGGCGCAATCGCGCCCGTCAGAAGCATGGAGTCCACGAGAGTGTCCGAAATGGCTTAGGCGATGAGAGCGACGCCTGGGCCCGGTCTTCTCCGCGTGGTCAGCACGCGCTCTCGCCGCGGCAGGAGAGTTTCAATGCCTGATCTTGAACGCGCGATCGAAGCGGCGGCTCGTGCCCTTTGCCGTCTTGATGGGCACCCCGAGAATATCAAGTTCGAGGGAAAGCCGATGTGGAAAAGCTATCTCAGCGGCGCCAGGACAGCGGTTGAGGCGGCGATACCACACCTCCGGTCTGCCGATGATCAAAGCCCATGATCACCGCGGCCCTGGCGAGGTGCGATCCTGTTAGTGGAAGTCATGGCTGCGGATGCGCAGAACCTCGGCTTCGTCGATCGCAGTTCCGAACGGCGGCGAGGCGAGCGTACGGGCGCGCGCAAAGTTCGGGTCACGCGGGTCAGGCCCGCCGCCGTTCTTCGCCCCGTCTCCGCGGCCTGGTGCGACGCTGAACTCCATTCGGCCAATCGAGCGCAGCATGTCGTCATGATCGACGATGCGATCGCAGATGATATGGATGACCTCGCCTTCCTTCTGTAGGTGCCCGCGCATCGCGATCATCGACGACGACATGACCTGGCGGCGGTAGATCTCGAACCGGTCGGGCCAGAGGATGCCGTTGGCGATGCCGGTCTCGTCCTCGATCGTCACGAACAGCACGCCTTTGGCGGAGCCCGGACGCTGACGCACGAGAATGACGCCGGCGACCTCGATGTTGCGGCCGTCGCGGATCGTCGCGAGATCGGCGCATCGGACGATCTTCATCGTATCGAGCTGTTCGCGCAGAAAACTGACCGGGTGGCCGCGAAGCGATAGCTGGGTCGAGCGATAGTCCTCGACCACTTCCCGGCCATCGCTCATGGGCCGCAACGCCACCGACGGCTCCAGCCCCTCGGGCGAGAATTTGGCCTCGCGTTCGTCCGCCGCCGCAAACAGCGGCAATGGTGCTTCGCCCAGGCCCTTGACCTTCCATAGCCCCTGTCGCCGGTCCTCGGCGATGCAGTGGAACGCGTCGGCTTCCGCAAGCCGCTCGATCGCGGCGCGCGGCATGCCTGCGCGGCGCCAGACTTCCTCGACGCTATCGAACGGCGCAGGCCCGCGTGCGCCGACGATCGCCGCGCCGTGGATGTTGGCGAGCCCCCGGACCTGCCGCATCCCCAGCCGCACCGCCATGTAGCGGCCTTTGGCCGGCTCCAGCGTGCAATCCCAATGGCTGTCGTTGATCGACACCGGCCGCACCTCGACGCCATGTTTGCGGGCATCGGCGACGATCTGCGCGGGCGCGTAGAATCCCATCGGCTGCGCGTTGAGCAGGGCGGCGCAGAACACGTCGGGATGATGGTGCTTCATCCAACAGCTCGCATAGGCGATCTTGGCGAAGCTGGCGGCATGGCTTTCCGGGAAGCCATAGGAGCCGAACCCCTCGATCTGCTTGAACGTCCGCTCGGCGAAATCCTTCGAATAGCCGCGCTCGACCATCCCGCCCACCAGCTTGTCGTAGAAATGCGAGACGCCACCCGTCAATTTGAACGTCGCCATCGCACGGCGGAGCTGGTCGGCCTCGACCGCGGTGAACCCGGCGCCGACGATGGCGACCTTCATCGCCTGCTCCTGAAACAGCGGCACGCCCAGGGTCTTCTCGAGCACGGCGCGCAGCTCGGGCTTGGGATATTCGGGCTTCTCCTTGCCCTCGCGGCGACGAAGATAGGGATGGACCATGTCGCCCTGGATCGGACCGGGGCGGACGATCGCGACCTCGATCACGAGATCGTAGAACTCCTTGGGCTTGATCCGCGGCAGCATCGACATCTGTGCGCGGGACTCGATCTGGAAGACACCCAGGGTGTCGGCCTTCTGGATCATCGCATAGACGTCGGGATCATCATCCTGCAGGTCGGCCATGCCGACACCGATCCCCTTGCAGTCGCGCAGCATGTTGAACGCCCGGTTCATGCAGCCGAGCATGCCGAGGCCAAGCACATCGACCTTCATGAACTTCAGCTCGTCGATATCGTCCTTGTCCCACTCGATAATCTGGCGATCCTCCATTCGCGCTGGCTCGATCGGCACGAGCTCGTCGAGCCGGTCCTGGGTCAGCACGAATCCGCCGGGGTGCTGAGAGAGGTGGCGCGGCGTGCCGATGAGCTGACGCGCGAGCAGCAGGGTGAGCTTGAGGCGATGATCCTCGGCGTTGAGGTTAAGGCCGGCGATCTGTTCGTCGGTGATGCCATCGACCGACCAACCCCAGACGAGGCCGGTCAGCATCTTGGTCAGGTCGCGCGGCAGGCCGAGCGCCTTGCCGACCTCGGCGACCGCGCCGCGGGTGCGATAGCGGGTAACGACCGCGGTCAGCGCGGAGCGGTCGCGGCCGTAGGTCTCGTAGATCCACTGGATAATCTCCTCGCGGCGTTCGTGCTCGAAATCGACATCGATGTCGGGCGGCTCCTTGCGCTCGCCCGACACGAACCGCTCGAACAGCAGCTCATGCTTGATCGGATCGATCGACGTGATGCCGAGCAGGTAGCAGACGCAGCTATTGGCGGCCGAGCCGCGGCCCTGACACAGGATGCCGCGTCGCCGGCTTTCGGCGACGATCGCGTTGACCGTCAGGAAGTAGGGCGCGTAGCGGAGCTGGTCGATCAGTCGCAGCTCATGGTCGATCTGGTCGCGGTAACGCTGCGGCAGGCCATCGGGAAACGCCCGCGCCGCCGCATCTTCGGTCAAACGGGCCAGCGCCTGCTGCGCCGTGCGGCCGGCCATGACCTGCTCATAGGGATATTGATACTGGATCTCGCCAAGATCGAACCGGCATCGGGCGGCGATGTCGGCGCTGGCCTGAATTGCATCGGGAAAGGCCGCGAACCTTCGCTCCATCTCGACCGGGGATCTGAGATTGCGGTCCATGAACCGCTCGCGCCGGAACCCCAGCGCGTCGATCGTCGTCTTTTCGCGGATCGCGGTCATCACGTCCTGCAGCGGCCGCGCCTCCGGCGTGTGGTAGAGCACGTCGCCGGTCGCGACGCTGCGCATTCCGGCATCGCGCGCCAGCGCGTCGAGCTGGACCAGTCGCTCCACATCGTCGGGTCTGCGCCGCAGCGACAGCGCGAGATAGCCCCGCGCGTCGAACGTCTCGCGCAGCTCGGCGAGATGCGCGGCGGTATTGTCGTCCGGCAGGTCAGGGACGAGGATCGCGATCAGACCCTCGGCATGGGCGACGACATCGCACCAATCGAGGATGCAGCAGCCCTTGCCACCGCGCGCCTTGCCGACCGATAGCAGCCGAGTGAGCCGCGACCAGGCCGCGCGATCGGTGGGGTAAAGCAGCAGCGCGCGGCCGTCAGTGAGATCGACCCGCGCGCCCGCGATCATCCGCACGCCGGTCGCCTTCTGGCCACGCCAGCCTCGGACGATGCCGGGCACACCGCCCCAATCGGTCAGGCCGAGCGCGCTGTGGCCGAGCAGCGCGGCGGCCGAGAACAGCTCCTCGGGCGACGACGCACCGCGCAGAAATGAGAAATGGCTCGTCACCTGAAGTTCGACGTAAGTCGCCATCAGCCAAACAGCCCGTGCATGTACCAGCTAAGATCGCCGGTGCTGCCCTCGACTCCGTCGCCGCGCCGGAACAGCCAAAACCGCTCGCCGCCCTCGGCCTCCACCCGGAAATAATCGCGGACCGCCCACATCTCGCGCTCGCTGCGCCACCACTCGCCGTGGATGCGCTCGGGACCATCGCCGGCGACGACGCGATAGGACTGGCCACGCCACACGAACCGGCGCGGCGGATGATCGGGCAGCAGCGCCACCACGTTGGACAGTAGCTCCGGCCGACGCAGCAGCCGCGCGGGCCGCTTCCATTTGGGCCATCCCGAGGGGCACGCAAGCGCATCGGCGCGGACGATCGCGCGCTCGGGCACGTCGCTTTCCTGGGCGCCGATGCGAAACAGCGCGGCATCGCCGGCACGGCCGGCGAGCTGGTCGACCAGTGGCGCAAGGTCGGGCGTGCTGGATTCGGCCAGCCCGGTGCCGAGCGACACCGGCATCAGGTCTTCGACCCGCGGTGCGGTCAGCGCCATCGCTTCGATGCCGAGGTCGGGTTCGATCCGCTCGACCCGCATCGCGAACATGCGCTTGAGATGCTTTGCATCGCGCGTTGCCTTGGCGGTGCCAAGGCCGATGCGTTGTTCTACCCCATCCACTCGCAGGCAGATGAGGACAGCAGCACGTAAGCCGAGACCGCGTGCCTGGAGCACGCCCACCATGTCGTCGATCAGATCGTCGATGACCTGGGTGATCGCCTCGGCGGTGCTGATCGGTTCGAGCAAGCTGCGCTCGACGCGCGGTTCTTCGAACGGCACGACGGGCACGATCGGCTCGGCGACGAGCCCGCGGGCCTGGTCGAGCCGCGTGACCGTCGTCATGCCGAGCCGTCGGGCGAGCGGTCCGCGCGCGATTGGGTAGAGATCGGCGACGCTTTCCAGCCCGAACCGCGCGGCGGAGCTCAACGCCTCCGGGGTCAGCCGGAGCGCGGCGAGCGGCAGGTCGGCGATGGCCTCCATTTCGCGACCGGGAGGGAGGACGGTGACGGGCTCGCCGCCGTAGCGCGCCAGCGCATGCGCGGTGCCGGGCGAGCCGGCGATCGCGATGCTGGCGGTGAAACCGAGCCGATGAAGGAAGCGGAGCAATCGGCGGCAGAAGCCCGCCTCGCCGCCGAACAGGTGCGTCGTGCCGGTCAGGTCGAGCCACAGGCCATCCGGCCCGGCGACGCTCGCGGTCGGCGTCCAGCGCCCGACTGCATGCAGGGCCAGCCGGTCGAGCAAGGCGCGATCGTGATCAGGCTCGGCATCGCGCACGTCGAGATCGGTGACAAGCGCGCGGGCGTGCGCCGCGGCCATGCCGGGACGCAAGCCCAGCTCCAGCGCGACCGGGCAGGCAGCGGTGACGACATCGCGTTGGCCCATGCGTTCGATCAGGATGGTCGGTCGCGTCCATGCCGCCACGAGTGGCAGCGGCGCGGCGACGGCATAGCCCGTCGCGCCTTCGTCGGGCGGCATCGCCTTGAACGGATTGTCGGCGGCCTCGCTGCGTCGGCCCATCTCGCGCATCGTCGGTCGCTGGTGCGCCGGCAGCGCATCGATCTCGGCCTGGCTCGGCTTATCCGGCCGCGCGCCCTCACGCGGCCAGCTCGCAGCGCCGTGGTCGGCGAGCGCCCAGCGCGCGCCCGGCCGCCAGCCGCCGCCACGCGGCACCGAGCAGGCGCCGGGGTCGTCGTCGATCGGCGCTGCAAATCTCGATTGTGCGGGGACCGGCGGCGCGTCAGGCGGCTTGGCTGGCCGCTCCAGCCGTCGCAATCGCTCTATGGGGAGCTGCGGCAGGTAGAGCGAGGCGACCCGTATCATCACATGCTTCAAGTTCGAGGGAGAAAGGATTGCCGTTCCGCTGGCGGACCAGCTCGACGGACCAGCGAGCGCGGCCGACACCGGCATAGGGCAGCCGTGCCGATGAGGCGCAACCGATCCGCCAGCGCGTCATCGCCGAGGAGGGTTGATCGAGCGGGCAGCGGTCGCGGGCACGGTGGCGGCGATAGAGGAGCATCGGGGTCTTGCCATCCGACGCGGCGAGCTGGAGCCGGCGGGTCGCCGTCTGATCGGCCGCCTTCACTTCGGCAATGACGCAGGCGATCGAGCCATCGCGAAGCGCGTCCTCGGCCATCGCCAGCACGTCGGCGTCCTTCCGGCCCTGCGCGTAGAGGATACGATCGGGACCGAGCCCGACCTGTTCAATGCCGGGTGCATAGAGGTCGAATTTGGAAAGTGCCCAGATCACCGTGAAGCCGGGTCGCGAGGCGAAGCGGGCAGCGATACCCGCCGCGAACAAGGTCGCGGCCGCATCGTCGCTCAGCGACGGCCGCGCCGCCGCGATCTCATGCAGCCCTGCGCCATCGAGGCCGTGATCGGCCAGCCGGTCGTCGAGCGCCGCCAGCCCGAACGCCAGTGCCGGCCCGCGCTGGCTCTGGGCCTGCGCGAGCTGAGCGCGAAGCGCAGCTAGCTGATCGGCGCAAGGCCGATCGATGGGCGACGGTTGGACAGACATCGGGCAAAATCGACTCACTTGTTCCCATTATGTTCCGCCTCAATCGGCACTTCGTCAAGCAGAGTCAGTCGTCGCCCAGGAGCCGTAGCGTCATCTCGTCGCGCTTGCCGCCGAACCAGCGGTCGAGCGCGGCGGCGAGTAGCGGCGAGGGGCGGACCGTCTCGAAGAGAGTCAGCGACGATCGCAGCTTCATCGCGTCGATCTCGCCGAACACCGCGACGGGATCGCTGATGGGCAAGTCCTGCAACGCGGTCACGCACTCGATATAGCGCGGGCCGAGCACCGGATGATCGAAATAGTTGCGCGCTTCGTCCGCTGAGCGGATCGCGAAATGCTGCGCGGTCGAGCTGCGCCCGAGCCCCGCGATCTGCGGAAAGATGTACCAAATCCAGTGCGAGCGCTTGGCTCCGCGGCGGATTTCGGCGAGCGCGCCGGGATAGGCGAGCGTCTGGGCCTCGACGAAGCGGTCGAGCGAATTGGCGTCGGGCATTGTCAGAGCAGCGCCGGCTCGGCGAGGGGCGGATAGACCTGCGTCACGGTGAGGCTGCCCTTCGGCAGTGCCTTCAGGACATCGGCCGCGGGCACGGCGGGATCGAGCCAGTCCGCCCATTGATCGCGCCGGAGCGGGACGATCTGGCGATGGTGATAGGGCTTCACATCCTCACCCGGCTCCATCGTCAGCATCGTGAAGGCTTCACCTGCCTGGGGATGCGAGCGCCAGATCCCGGCGATGCAGAACCATTCATGGTCGTCCAGCGTGAACAGGTATTTGGTCTTGCGCTTATGGCCGGGTTGGGGGTCCCCAAATTCGTAGAAGCCATCAGCAAGAATTAGGCACCGCCCGCTGGTGAACTCGCGGCCTTCGGACCGGAAATTATACACCGGCTTCCCGCCCTGGCCGGGCCAGCTCCACTTGCGATTGACCAGTTCGCCAGCCCCCCGCTCGCCCTCCGCGCTGCGGACGATCGGCGCGGTATCGCTGATCCTGATATCCTCGCGCGCGGCCACGTTCGGTGTGCCCTCGGGCATTTTGATCTTGATCTTCAGATCGTCGAAATCCCCGGCGATCGAGGCGATATCCACCTCCAGTCGGTAGTCATTGCACAAAGCGGTCAGCCTTTCTTGCGACTCTTCGTTGTTCCCATTATGTTCTAGACTATGGAGTCGCCAACCCCCTTTGATTCGGATGCGCCGCTGGGCGCTCGCCGCGCCATCATCCGGCGAAATCCGGACGATGCCAGCGAAATCGAGATGGTCGAGGCGACCTGGGGATCGAACCCGCGTTTCAGCGACGGCGAGTCTTACCGCTTCGTGCGCTCGGAGGGGCGGACCTTTCCGAGCCATCGCTGCCTCATTCCGGCGAGCGAATTCCACATGACGGTCGGCAAGAAGCGCTACCGGGTGTCGCTCGACGACGGCAATCACTTCTACCTTGCCGGCATCTGGGAGCCGGCAACGGGCGACTGGCCGCTCTGCTACCGCGTCGTCACCGTACCGGCGAACTCCGAGGTCGCCCGCTATCAGGATCGCCACGGCGCGATCATCTATCGCCGGCAGGTCAAACAGTGGCTCGATCTCACCTTTGCCGAAGCGGACCTGCTGGTGACGCCGCCGGCGCGGACGTTCGTGGTCGAGGAAGTCGGCGCCAGCGCCGGCCAGCGCATGCTGGCGATCTGACATGCGGGGGCGGTCATCCAGAGAGGAACCCTGCCATGATCAGCTCTTCCAGCGCACCGGGGTGAGGCGGATCGGCAGGGCGGGATCGATGGCGCGCCAGCCGCGCTGGCCGATCACATCATTGCTCTCCTTCGCGGCCCGGCCCGACGCGAGCGACCAGGTAATATGGAAATGGCTGCCGTCGCCGCGCGCGGTAGTTCCGCCAATCTCGACCACAAGCGCCTGCACGCCCACTTCATCGTCCGCCTCGCCGACTACCTCGCCCGCGGTCGCGGTGGGCAGTGGTGTCGCCTCGTCGGTGGAGAACCGCAGCGTCACATGATCGGCGACTGTCTCGGCATAGCGGGGCGGGAAGCGCGCGAGCAGCGCCGCGCGGTCATCGGGATCGAGCTTCCAGCCGACCGTCATGCTTTCCAGCTTTGGCGAAGCGGGCCGTCCTTCCCGAGGATCGGGTCTTCCGCCGGGACGGGGAGCGCGCGCATCCGCTGTCGCGCTTCGTCGGACGGCGCCTCGCGGCAGATGTCCCAGTCCTGCCCCTGCGGGTAGGCGCCGACGACCATGAAGTCGTCGCTTACCTCGAGCCGGCGATGGCCAGTGCCTACCGGCAGAACCACCGCATCGCCGGCGCGCACTTCGAACTCGCGCCCGCCCGGACCACCGAGCAGCAGCGTCCCGAACCCTGTCGCCACGCCGAGCGCTTCGTGCGCGGTCGAGTGATAATGGTGATAGCCATAAACCGTATCGCGCCATTGCGGCGGCCAGCCGTGATCGGTGAAGAGACGCTCGAATTGCTCGGCGGCCTCCTTGCCTTCGGCTTTGACGGCACCGCGATAGACGATAACCGGGAGCCGCTCGTTATTCGGCACCCAATCCTTCTGGTGCAGAATGAACTGTTCGGTCTCTATCATGCCGTCTGCCGCGCTGTCGCCTTGCGGCGACGTTTCGGCTTGTCCGCAAGTTCGATCCACACCGGGGCATGGTCGCTGGTCTTCTCCCACCCGCGCACATGCGCGTCGACCTGCGCATCGACGAGCCGGTCGGCCAGCGCGGGGCTGAGCAGCAGATGGTCGATGCGCAAACCAGCGTTACGGGCATAAGCGTTCCGGAAATAGTCCCAGAAGGTATAGATGACCTCGCCGGGATGGATCGTCCGCAGCGCATCGGTCCAGCCCTGGTCCAGCAGGCGGAAATAGGCGGCCCTGACCTCGGGCGCGAACAGCGCGTCGTCGAGCCAGCGCTCGGGTTTATAGACGTCGAGATCGGTCGGCATGACGTTGAAGTCGCCGGCGAGCATAACCGGCAGGCCGCTGTCGAGCAGTCCCTTCGCGTGCTCGATCAGCCGATCGAACCATTTGAGCTTGTAGTCGAACTTGGGACCGGGCCTGGGATTGCCGTTGGGCAGATAGAGCCCACCGATGAGGATGCCGTTGACGGCGGCCTCGATATAACGGCTGTGGCTGTCGTCGGGATCGCCGGGGAGGCCGCGGCGCGTTTCGTGGATTTCGCCGACGCGGCTCAGGATCGCGACGCCGTTCCAGCTTTTCTGGCCGTGCCAGATCGCGTCATAGCCAAGATCACGGATCGATTGTTCCGGGAATCTCTCCTGCGGCGCCTTCAACTCCTGCAGGCAAACGATGTCGGGCTGCGCCTCTTCAAGCCAGCGTAGCAATACGGGGAGTCGGCCATTGACGCCGTTCACATTGTAGGTGGCGATCTTCACAGGTCGGGGAGGGTCTGATCGGCGCGGCCCCAGCCGGCGAGCGCCTTCGACGCGGCGCGCTTCACCAGTTCCTTGGCATCACCGACACGCCAGTGCGCGGGCGTGTCGATCGTCTCCATCTCCTTCCATGAGATCGGCGCTGCGACCGGCGCGCCCGATCGTGCCCGCACGCTATAGGGCATGATGGCAGTCGCGCCGTGCTGGTTGCGCAGATAATCGACGAAGATGCGGCCCTTGCGCTGCGCCTTGGGCAAGGCGGCGGTGAAGTTGTCGGGGTCGCTCTGCGCGACCGCCTGGGCCAGGCGGTGCGCGAAGCTCTTCACCTCGGGCCACTCGGCGCGCGGTACCAGCGGCGCGATAACGTGGATGCCCTTGCCGCCGGTGACCATCGGGAAAGTTTTGAGTCCGATCGACTGGAGGATCTCGCGAAAGTGGAAGGCGGCCTTGCGCACGGCCTCGAAGTCGAGCCCTTCGTCAGGGTCGAGATCGAACACCAGCCGGTCGGCTTTCTCGACATCCTCGATGCGCGCTCCCCAGCCGTGGAACTCGATCGTGCCCATCTGGACGCAAGTCAGCAGGCCGTCCGGGGTGTCGATGTAGAGATAGGGTTCTTCGTGTCCGTCCTTCTCCATGATGCCGACATGCTTGACGGCATCGCCGAAGCTGCCGGCGTCGTGCTTCTGGAAGAAGCACTTCTTGGCGCGGCCCTGCGGACAACGCACTAGGCTGATCGGCCGCGATCCGACCCATGGCAGCATGATCGCGGCGACGGCGGCATAGTGGTCGGCGAGCGCGCCCTTGGTGATACCGCTGTCCGGATCGATGATCCGCTCCGGGTTGCTGATCTTTACCGACGATGGCGCCGTCACGGTCTCGACTGGCGCCGCGGTCTCCAGCACCACCGCCTCGGGCTTCTTGTCCTCGCGCAGGCCGAGATAGCTCGGATGGCGAAGCGTGCCTTCATTGGTCATCTCGGTATAGGCGATCTCGGCGACCAGCTTGGGCTTGAGCCAATGCGCGCCGCGAACTTCGGCACGGGGCGCTTTCACGGTGGGCGCCGACTGCTCGATCGGCTTCATGATCTCCATGAGCCGGATCAGCTCGGCGGTGTCGAAGCCGGTGCCGACCTTGCCGGCGTAACGCAGCTCGCCTTTCTCGTGGATGGCGAGGATCAGCGAGCGGAACAGCCGCGACTTGTCCGACGGTGTCCAGCCGACGACGACGAACTCCTGTCGCTTGATGCACTTGGTCTTGAGCCATCCACCCGAGCGCGAGCCGACATATTTGCCGGTCGCGAGCTTCGAGATCACGCCTTCGAGCCCGGCGGCGCAGAACTGGTTGAGGAGCTTCTCGCCGCTGCCCACGATATGATCGGAGTAGCGCAGCCGGCTCTTGCTCTTTGGCAGGATCTTCTGGAGCTTCGCCTTTCGCTCGACGAGCGGCAGGCCGGTCAAATCCTCGCCGTCGAGCTCCAGCAGGTCGAACGCGAAATAGTCGATCGTGGCCGGCGCGCCCTTGAGCGCGCCCTGTAGCGCCTGAAAGCTCGATCGCCCGTCGACATCGAGCACCACCGCTTCGCCGTCGATCAGCGCAGAACCGACCTTGAGCTTGAGAGCGTCGGTAACGATGCCGGCGAAGCGATCCGACCAGTCGAGACCGGAGCGGGTGTAGGCACGGCCTTCGCCGCCGCCGACCGCGATCAGCGTCCGGTAGCCGTCATATTTCATCTCGTGGAGCCAGCGGTCGCCGCTCGGCACGGTATCGACGAGCTGTGCGAGCTGGACAGCCCGAAAGGGTGGGGGTGCCGCTGCCCCGGCGCGCGGGAGAGACGTATTGTGCTCGCTACTTGCGCGGGAAGCAGCCCGGGCCATCAGGTGTCGGCGGAAATCGCGATCATCGCGACATCACTTCTTCTTCTGATCGCCGCGATCGCCCTGGCCGGGCTTGACCGTCGTCTTTGCCTTGGTGCGCCGATCAGCGGCCAAGGATTTGCCGACGTCATCTGATTCCTTGAACTGGCCTTTCTCGTCACGCCGAACGTAGCGTTTGTCTGTACCCGTATCGATCAGTTCGCGCTTGCTCATGGACGCTCTCCTTCTTGGTGGAGAACGCGCGAGGAGTCGAGCGGTGCCCGGACAGGCTTCGCCTTCGGCCGCAATGATTGCGGCGCTACTGCCCGGTCTCATCGAGCGTTGTCCGGTGAAGCAGTTCTCGACCATGCCGTGCCAGCAATCCAAGCGGCTCGGGAAGCGCGGCGGTAGGTTCGTTCCTCTTCGATGGAATCAGAGCCAATCTGTTTAGAACTCGCTCGCACGGTGGTAATTCGCTGGGCGGGTAATGAACGAGGCGGATAAGACCCGCTTGTCCAGCGCAGTGAGGATCAGGATCCGACAGCAGCGAGTTCACGGAGGCCAACAAGCACTTCTTGACTGCGCGCCAGGCCTTGATCTTGTTCAAATCATTTCCAAATCTTTCGAGCGGTTCAGCCGGACCGAAGCATAGCCGCGACCTGAAACGAAAGGAGGCAGAGTCATGTCGCAGCCTGTTTCCCGATACCTTCATCCCTTCGATGTCGCCGAGCATCCGACACTCGAACCCGAGGTGAAGCGCGCCATCCTCGCTTCCTGGGCATCCGACCGCGTCGCGGTCGAGGGTCAGCCGGCGCTCCGCCGGCCGCCAGGCGCCCGACATCCCGTCTCAGTCGACGAGATATTGGCTGCTCTACGATCGCTGGACGGCGAAGACGCTGGGCCAACCCTGCAGTGAAAGGCGGACCGCTTCGGCGCTGGCGCGAGCGCGGCGGACGGGTTGTACGCGTCCTGCTGCCCTTTGAAGACATCATGGATGTCGCGCTCGCGCTGCTTGCCCTCTCGCCGGGTGAGCTTGCCGCGCTGGGCTGGAGCTTTGCCGCTCGCAAGCGTCTGCTCGAGCACTTTCTCATAGCCGGGAAAGAAGCGGATGCGATCGATCCGACGGCGCTTGACCGAACGATCCTGACGTTACGTCTGCCAGCGCGGGACGTGCGGCGGCTCCAGGATTTCGCTCGCCGGGAGCTCCCCAAGATGGCGAGCCGCGCGGCCGTGATCGATCGACTTGAAGCGGCGCTAGACACTGCCATCGGTGGGGAGCGCTGAACCCCGCCCGCGCGGCGGGTCACCTCCCCGTCCCCTCGACGGCGAGCAAAGGCGGCGGGTCGCCGATCTTGACCCGCGTCTTCAACGTTCCATCCGGGCGTCGATGCAGGTCGATCCCTCCGAAATGCCGTCGCGTGAATGTCATGAGCTTCACGATGCTTTCGTAAGTCGTCGATGGTCCGAAGAACTTCACGGGCCCATGCCATTTGTCGCCCTCGATGACACGCATCCGATAGGTGCCAGGCGAAACCGGGACAGTGACGTCATCGTCGCCATGGACATAGACCGAGATGACGTGGTGGTCGGATCCGGGGTCGAACAGTTGGACGACAGCATTGGCCGATGCCGTCACCACCCGCATGCGCGATGTGGCATCGTGCGGGTCTATGGCCGCGTTCACCGTGACGCTTCCCGAGGGCGGAAAAGGCAAGGCTGCTTCCCGATCGGGGAGCCAGCCACTGCGCCTCGCTTCCCGGTACATCGGATAAAGGAAGGAGGCGGCGGACAGCAGAATGATCCACTTTTGCATGGGGTGGGGACCGAACCGCACCTTGCGGCCCTTCTGATAGTCGAAGCCCCGGTTGGTACCATCGAACCACGGGGCGCCTCCGAAACGTCCCACCCTGCGCCGCCGTTCGCGCATATAGTCCCTGTCATCGAGGCCCACGGCAACCCTCTGGTGGCGAGGTTCGGGGGACACAGCCGGAGCCGGCGCGCTTCGCGATCGGCAGGGGCGCGAGGCGCATGCAAAAGGCTGCCGTCCGGCTCCAGTGGATGCCAGGGTGCCGAAGCAACAGGATCGCGGGGCCGGGCCCACCCATCGCCTTCAAGTGTCGCTCCGATGGCATAGCGCGTGGCCGTGGGCGCGGAAGCTCAGTGGTCGCGGTAGGCTCGCGAAAGCTAGTGCGCCGAGCGGGGAGCTTCGCCGGCGCCGGCCGCTGATCAAGCATCGCCCGCCTGCCGGTCTTCAGCCGCCGAGATGCTCGTTCTCGACTGGAGGAGGGGCGCGAGCGCGAGCCGGACATCTGGAAGGGCCGGCTTGGCCCGGGCGGGAATGCGGATCGTCGTGTAGCCCGCGCGCTGCGTCATCGCATCGCGGTCCTGGTCGCGACGCGCGACGTGAGAGGAATCGTCGACCTCGATCAGGGCGACGACGGATCCGCTCGAGCGATCCTGCACGACGAAGTCGACAATTTTTTGCGAGAAGCTGTTGCGATCCGCCGCGCTGGCCTTGCGTCCATCGCGGCGGGGTGCCCGCAGGAGCGCTCCCATGGATACTTGGGCGTGGATGCGATGGCCGGGGAGGATCTGCTCGATCGCGGCCAGCATGGCCTCCTCCCTTTCGGTTAGGAACTGCCGCGCGACCGGTTCCGCTTGCGCTTGCGCTGGGACCGGCTCGGGCGGACCGCCGGGACGGGACGAGCTGTTGTTGAGCAATATCAGCAGCGCGAACGCGCAGCCGAGGAATATGATCATCGCAAGGGACGATCCGATGAGGCTGGGCATATGTCAGGCTTCCTCATTGTGGGCGATGTCCCGGCGCAGCCGCGCCGGCTTTGAAAGTCAGCTCCAGCCGTCGCGGCGGCCCTCACCGCTGTCCTTGAGCCCGCGCCGGTCGAGGCTTGAGCGCCGGATCTCCAGTTCGACACCGTCCCGGGTGTCGCGCGTCCGGATGTCCCGCGGATCGACATCGTTTCGCTTGGCAAAATCCTCGGCCGCCTTGGCGCTGCCGAACTTGCCCACCTCGTCGAAATCCCATCCACTCATCGTCGTCTCCATCATCAAGCTCCGGCGTCCGGCCGGCCGGTCTTCACAGGTCGAGCCCCAGGCTACGTTCCGGCAGCGGCGGCAGGGCGTCGCCAAGGTCCGGCTTGAGGTCGGGCGGTGACTTGGAATGGCCGGCAGCGGCGGCGGCGCCTTGCGTGTCGGCTGCGGACGGCAGCTCACCCGGCAACGGCGGCAGGTCGGCCAGGTCGACCGGGCCGACATGAAGCTTCTCGCGGGGACCGCTGCTCTTGCCGCGTGTGCGTCCCTGATCGACGTCGAGCCGACCGAGGGTTTCGAGTGCCGACGTCTTGTTGCCAGGATTGTTGTCGAGCTGGCGCTCGAGCTTCTCCTTGTCGTCGACCACCATCGTGAGCTCATCCCGCACGCGCGTGACCCCGACATTGAACAGACGCTGGTTGGAGAGATTGCGCTCCTGGCTCGACATGACGGTGATCGCCTTGTCGGTCGTGATGCCCTGCGCCATGTGCATGTTAAGTGAGTAGGCAAGGTCGAGCCGCGACAGCATCGGGTCGCCGAGATCGAGCGTCAGCCGCTCTTTGCCGGTGGTCTCGACGGTCACGCCGCCGGCGTCGACCGCGAGCACCCGCGCCAACGCCGAGTTGTGGAGCCCGCGTTCCTTGTCGTTGGCGGTCCAGCGAATGCGGTCGCCCTCACGCAGGTGGAGATCCTTTTTCTCGCTGAGCTGCAGCCGGTCGCGCTTTTCGGTCGGCGACAGCTTCTGCGGATCAAAGCGTATGGACCGGTTGCCGAGCTTCAGGTCGACCTTGCCGTTCGGATGGACCTTGGCGACGTCATAGCGGCCAGCGGCCAGGCCGACGTCCTGGCCGCCGCCGCGGCCGACCTCGAGTGTCTGCCCGGCCTGATAGGTGGCCGCATAGCGCAGCTCCTCGCGCGTGGTGTTGACGCGCTCGTACACCGTGAGGTGGATGCCCTCCCCTCGCACGCTGCCTTCGGTGGCGAGGCCGTCCTGGATGCGCTGGTTGATGACTGCTCGCGCCGCGCGCCCCGACGCGAACACGGCCGTCGCGTCGCGATCGGCGGCGGAAAGGCCGAGCCACATCTCGGCCGCATGGAGCGCCGGACTCTGATGCTCGACGACGCTTTCGCCCAGCACCTTCATCGCTTTGGACGCTTCGCCGAGGTTCGCGAGCGCCGCGACGGTGCGGAGCTGATCCGTGCGCTGCCGGATATTCTCGTCCATTCGCGCCATCGTGCCTCCACCCGCCTGGATGAGCGCGAACGACTTTCCGGCGTCGATTGAAGAGAGCTGCTGGCGGTCGCCCACGAGGACGAGCTTGTCGACGCCGAGCGCGGCGGCGATCTGGTGGAGCTTCAGCATGTCGTCGGACGAGACCATCGAGGTTTCGTCGACGATGAGCATCGAGCCGGCGAGCGCGGCGCGGGCTTCGTCGTATGCGGGTCCCCCGGCCTGAACGTGGCGCTCGTTGGCGAGGATGAACGAGGCGATCGTCTGGGATCTGATCCCTGCCCCTTCCGCGAGATCGGCGACCATCTTGTTCTGGAAGGCCAGGCCCACGACGGCGCGGCCCTCGGCTTCCGCGACACGCGCGACCGCCTGCAGCATGGTCGACTTGCCGGCGCCGGCGATGCCCTGGATCGCGACGGTCCTGTCCTCAGAGGAAAGGATCAGCGCGGCCGCGCCGAGCTGGCCGGCGTTGAGCTCCCTGTCTGCGACCGCCTGGAGCCGCCCTGGAGCGTCGTGCGCGGCGAGGATGGCCGAGGCGAGCCCCCTGCCCTCCTCGACTGCCCCGAGGATCCGTTCCTCGGTCAGGAGGGCTTCCCGGGTCGTGACCATCCGCGGGCGCGTGTCGCCGATCCGCGTCTCGCCCGCGATGAGCTGGCCACGCCCGACAAGCTGCTCGATCCGCCGCTCGACATGGTCGACCGTCACTCCCTTCAGCCCGAGGTCGAGCGCGGTCTTGCCAAGCTGGTGGACGCTGAAGGCGGCTTCGCGTTCGGACAGCATCCGGACGGCGGAGGCGACCGCCAGTTGCGCGCGTGCTTCGGCCGGCGAGGTGGTCACTCGCGCAAGGCCGCGATCGACGAAAGGATCGTGCGCGCGCAGGGCCGACCCGAGCTTGTCCCATGCCGTCGACACCGCTTCCGATACGGCACGGTAGCCGCGTTCGAGCGCGCTGCCGGGATCGCGTTGCGCCGCCCGGGCGAGGGCTGCGTCGAGGAGCGACTTGCCGTCGAAACCGAGCGCTGCCGCCTTGTCGATCCATGCCTGCCGCAGCGCCTCGCGATCCTCGACGTTGAGCTTGGAATCGCGCGTGTTGGTGGTGACGCCGTCCCGCCCCTTTGGCGAGGAGATGCCGAGCTCGGCCGCCTTTTCGAGGATCGCCTCGCGGCGCTGGCTGAACGCGTCCAGCACCGGCTTGGGCACGCCGGCGATCTCGAACGTGCC
Source organism: Sphingomonas trueperi (assembly GCF_011927635.1). Taxonomy (GTDB): domain Bacteria; phylum Pseudomonadota; class Alphaproteobacteria; order Sphingomonadales; family Sphingomonadaceae; genus Sphingomonas; species Sphingomonas trueperi. Next base: position 134,184 of record NZ_JAATJB010000011.1, on the reverse strand, counting down.
GTGCTTGCCCTTGAGCTCCACCTGGTAGCCGAGCTTCTCGAGCTCCTCGCGCAGGAAGGCATGGTAGATTGAGCCGATCACGGAGTTGTTCGACCAGATCTTGTCTGCGTGGAGCGCCTGCCACTTGCCGTCGGGCATTTTGGTCAGGTTGGCGATGACGGCGTGGACATGGGCCTGCGGGTCGAGGGCGCGGCTCGTGTCGTGTTGGAAGAGCGCGTAGACGAGGTTCCCGCTCCGCATCGGAACCTTGCGGCCTTCGATGTCCTTGCGCCCCTCGGCGAGGTTGCTCTCGACCCAGGCCATTGCGCGGGTCACGGCTTTCATGTTGGCGCCGTCGGGACCGAGGATGCGCTTGTCGCCGGCGACATAGGCGAGCACCGAAACGGATTTCGGGGCCGAAAAGGTGAGATCGACTCCGGCCCGCCGGTTCTCGACCTGGGCGACGGCCTCGCCGCCCGGCAAGATGCCGTTGAGAACGCGTTCGAATGCCTCCTTCGACACCTCGCCCGAAAGGCCGAGCGCGGCGGAACCTTCCCCGCCCCAGGCGCTGATCTCCGACGAGCCTTCGACCGTGTAATAGTCGTCCTTCGCGAAGTAGCCCGCGGCGCCGGACGCGGATCGGACCGATGCGACCGAGAGCATGGGTCAGATCCCCATGTCTGCGCCGTCATGATCCCGGCTCGCGGAGAAGTCCTGCCGCAATTCGGCGAGCGTCTGATCCTCGGGCATGGGGGCTGTTCGGGCCGCGCGACTCTCGCGGCGATCGTCACGGGCCTCCGTTGGCGCCTGCGCCTGATCGGGCGAGTTGCGGACCGCCTGTGCCCGATCGACGGCGTGCGCGCGCGGAGCTTGCTCCTCGCCGCGATTCTCGGTGCGCTCGGCTGGCGGGCGGCTTGCTTGGTTGTGCTCCTCCGTGGCCTCCGCGGAAAGGATCCGCGCGGCCAAATCCTTGGCGATGTTGACCGGCTCGACGGCCTCTTCCACGACCTGGCCGGCGCCATCCCGCCCGCCCGCGTCGCCCTCCCCGCCATCGTCGAACACCTCCTCTCCGCGCCTTGACCGGACCGGCTGAAGGTCGGGTCGCGGCAGGAAGCCCTCGGCGACCTGGGGATAGTCCTTCCAGAGGAGTTGGGTGCGCGCGGCGGGGAAGCCGTCGGGGAACTTCACGAAGCCGTGCATCGACGGCAGGTTCGTGATGTCATCCGCAATCACGAGCGGCTCGACCTGCTTCCTGGGAGTCAGTGTCGAGGCGTCGCGGGTGTTGTTGTAGCCATAGCTATAGGCTTCATCCATCTGCCGCACCTCGCGATTGCCGATGTAGCGCGCGCACTGCTCGGCGGTGTCGAGATCGGCCGTCGCAAGGATCAGCTTGGAACGTGCAAGCGAGGCGAGGTTGCGGGCGCCTTGCTCGCCATAAACCTCGATCAGTTTCTCGAAGCTGTGGATGCCGAGGATCATGGCGCCGCCGAACGCGCGCGCGGTCTGGAGGCCGTTCTCGATTGCCGGCAGCTTGTGCAGTGCGCCGAGCTCGTCGAACATGAACCAGGTCCGCAACTCGCGCGTGCGCGGCATTGTCATGAGGCGGTTGATGGCGAGGTCCATCCAGAGCGTCAGCAGCGCCCGGTTCATCGGGAGATCGACGTAGTTGGAGGTGATGAAGAGGATCGACCCGGGCTGCTTCTCGCCGGTGATCCAGTCCCGGATCGAGAAGGGCTCGCCAGTGTCGGGAAGGAAGCGCAGGACCTGCGCATTCGTGTTGAAGACGGCGCGGATCGACTCCGCCATGCGCGCCGCTTCGGGCGCGGTCAGCGGGTCGGCGATCGTGTTCTGGAGGAAGCGATGGACCCGCTTCAGATCCGCGGTCATCAGGTTCTCGGAAAGCGCCAGGTTGGTCGTCTGGCCCCGCTCGACCAGGCGGATGCACATCTCGATGAACAGGGTCCGCGCTGCGAGCGCCCAGAACGGCTCGGACGAGCCGCCATCGGCGGGGATGAGGGCGGCGGCGGCGGCGGTGAACTCGCTGTGCGTGCGGCAGTCCGAAAAGATCGACCATGCAGGGCAGCGGCGGTCCATCGGATTGAGGATCGTGTCGCGCGCCGGGTCGTAGAAGGCCTCCACATAGGCACCGGTCAGGTCGAAGATCACGGCGCTGTCCTGACGCTCGCGCATCTGCCGGACGAGGCTCCGGAGCTCGGTGGTCTTGCCCGAGCCGGTCGTACCGATCAGCATGGTGTGCGACTGCTCCATCCGGTGCGGAAAGGGGATGCCGGCGAGCGTGTAGGGATGGTGGATTCCGGCGCGCTTGCGCGCCGTGAAGGGAAGCGCGAGCACCTGCTTGGGCGACAGGCCCGGGAAGCATTTGCGCACGTCCGTCTCGAAGGCGGCCGCGTTATGCTGCGAGACCTCGGCAACGAGGACCTCGCGATCGACAAGCATAGCGCCGCGCTCGTGCCGCTCCTGAAGGATCGTCTTGCCACGGCGACGCGAGAGATCGACGAACCAGATCGACAGGGGAATGGTGAGGAACACCGAGAAAAGCAGCGCGCCGAGAAGGCCGCGCACGGCGATGCTCCAGGCCCGCTGGACCTCGGGCATCAACGGCACCACGGCCATGATCGTGCGGTGGAGTTCCCCGCTCGGAAGCCTGACGTTGACGCGCTTCGTCGGGTCGAACCCGACCCAGTCCCAGAGCATGGCGTAGAGCTTCATGCAGACGAGTTGGAAGCCGTGCTCGTCCAGTTTGAGCGACATGATCACGAACCAGGCCGCGAGAAACACGAAGAACCAGACGACGAAGGGGAGTTTTGCGCCGGCGAACCACATCAACAGCTCGTGGGTCAGGAGCTGGCTGCCGCGCGTGAAATTTCCAGAATTGCGTTGGACTTTTCCGCGTGCGGAATGGTGGGTCAGCGGGATCGGCCGGCCGTCGGTGCGGATGTCGTTACGCGCCATGGTATTGCTCCAGGCGCTTGTCGGCGTTGGCGATGATCCGGTCGCGGAACTCGGGATATTGCTCGCTGATGATGACGTCGAGCGCGAGCTGCATGAACTCGCTGATTCGCGCGAGCCGACGATGGCTTGACGTGAGGAGCGTGGCGGTGCCGAGATAGGCATCCACGGCCGCCCGGATCACCTCCGACGGATTGCAATTCTGCTCGGTAGCGAGCGCGAGGATGCGATCGTGCTGCTGGCGGTTCAGCCGAACCGTGCAGTGCCTGGTAGTGGACAAACCAGCCTCCTAGCAGAGAGGCTGGTGGGGATCGAAAGAGGCGACGAGCCTTATAGTCGATCGCCGCACTCGGCGCAAAGGGTATTGCCGTCGCACGGACCGCGTGTGACCGAGTGGGACGCATAAGTCATTGGAATCGCTGAAATCGGACGTAAGCGCCGAGCTGTCCCACGGCGTGGCACTTACCAGATTGCCCGTAAGCCACTGATATACCCCGGAAAACCTGCACCGCCAGGTGCGTAGGGTGTGCTAGAATCCATCAGGATTGCTCCAGGTCGCGGGCGGTCCTGGTCATCGTCGTTCAGGGGTGGGTCCCGGCTCCGGCCGGGAATGGAGCCGCGCGTCGCGCGGTACCGGCGCCGCCGGGAACGGCTGGCGCGAAAGGGGGGACCTGCGGCATGCGTCGCCAGCTGTCCGAAACATCCGCGCCTCGGATGCGAAGGCCGAACCCGATCGGCAGGGATCGTCACCCGAATGGGCGAAGACGGCGCGTGCCGGCTTCGTGAGCGTGTGTTCGACACGCGAGTAGAGCCCGTGCGGCGGCGCCGGAAGGTGCCGCCGAGCCGCCCGAAACATGCCAAGCCCCTTGAATGCGCGATCAAGGCGCTTCAACAATAGGCCGCGTTCACGGCCCGATCAGCTTTGAACAGCGAGGCCCTTATGGCACGGACTTTGGAACAGGAACGACAGGCGCTCGAGGAAGAGGAGCGCAGGTTGGCGGAGCGCCGCGAGCAGCTCGCGAAACGCGAGCGCGAGGAGGCGATCAGGACGATCGAGAAGGCGGGGTTGCTCAGGCTGCCCGCCCCTCGCCTGGAGGCGCTGACCAAACGCATCAAGGCGCTCGGAATCGAGGAAGTGGAGCGGCGGCTCGCGGCCTGAGCCGGACCCGCCGCGACGCAGTCGCGGCACGGGCATGGGGGGCTCGATGCCCCTCATGCCCGTATGCCCCGGCAGCAAAAAAAGGGAGAGGCGTTTCCGCCCCTCCCTGTCGTTTCAGAACTCGTCGGACATGCCGCCGGGGACCGTGTGCACCACCCGGTCGATGAGCGCCATCGGCAGCGCGCCATAGTCGCCTTCATCGATGGCGATGTAGCCCCGCGCTTCGTCCTCGATGACGTGCTGGTCGAAGAAGCTGTGGAGTGCGCGGCGCTCGGCGTATCCGAGGGCGGCGAGGTAGGCGGCGGTATCGTTGTGGGCGCTGGTCGGGTTGATCTGCATTGGAGCCTCCTGTCGTCTTGAATGACAGGGGAATGGCCGTCGTTGAGGGAGACGCCGTGTCAGGAACGGAGGCGAAGCCGGAGCCGCGAAGCGGGGAGCGGGGGTGCCGATTTTGTCGTGGTCGGAGTGGAGCGAAGCGGAGCGCAGGCCGCGGCAAAATTGGGGGCACCGCTCATTCTTGACGCGGGGTCTCCCTCAACGACACACTGGGAAGTCTGTGAGAGATTTCATCCTCTGATCTGGGCGCGACGGCCGGCGTGAGCACCCTCGACCGCGGCGGTCGATTTGACACGCGGGAATGGTCCGGCCACGTGCGGCGGGACCGCGAGATCTGATCGATCTTGGGGCCGCCGCGCGGGCGCGCCCAACCATCATTGACCGGGGGGCGCAAACAGCCGGCGAGCAGTCGCGGGTTGGTTCGCCGATATGCCTATGTTAGTCCGCAGGGGCGCTGCAGAGCGGCAGCGCCGGGACTGGTAATCCCGTCGAGAACGGCAACTCGGTGTGGTCTCACGCCGGGGTGCCTGCGCATATGTCCAGGTGCCCCGGCACTAAAAGCGTAGGCGCATGTCTCGACGTGTTACCAGCCCCGGCTCCCGCGCCCAGCGCGCGGGAGTTCGTTGGACGGGGCGCTCCGACGCGACCGCTGGGATCAGGTGCGCCCGGGCAATCGAAATGGACGATCTCGATACGGACCCGACGCTCCAGAAAGCGATGGCGCTCGCGCTGATGCGGCAGGCGCTGGAGTGGCTGGAAGCGGCGGAGGAGGACAAGGCTGCCGCGCACCTCCGCGAGGCCGTGGATGCAGTGCTGAAGCGGGCTCCGCAGATGGATCGTGCGGCCGCATCCTGACGCGGGTGAGAGGCCTGGCTTTCGGAGGCGGTGAGGGCGCGCCAGCGAGCTGGCGCGCCCCGCCTGGCGACCGGTTCTGGGTGGAGGCTAGGCCCATTCCAACCGGCAGGATTCGTCGGGAGCCGCCGCCGCGACAAGGCGCTCGAGCCGTTCGATATGGTGGGCTACGCCCTGCTCGGCCGCGTGCCGCCGGACGGCCGGGCTGGCGAGGCGTTCCCGGATGGTCTCGATCGCGGTCTCGCCCACGCTTTCTGCGCCGAGGCCGAGGCTCTCGAGCAGCGCGAACGCGTTGTTCGAGGCGAGGTCGAGTTCAAGCGCCATGTCGGTGGTGAGCGCCACGGTCAGGTTGATCGTGCCAGCCGCCTCGTCGCGAAAGACGCTGACGCGCCGCCCGCGGAACTGTGCTTCCTCGACCACGGTAATGACGTCCGCGGCATAGTCGAAGAGGCGGGCGATTGACGCCAGTGCGAGCGGGCAGACGCGAGCCTCGAAGCGGTAGGAGAGGAACGCGTCCTCGGGAGCATCCGGGTCGAGCAGCACGGCGCCGATACGCTCGCCCTCGCCGCGCAGGAAGGTGCGAAAGGCGGCGAGCTGGCGCGCGGCAATGACCGCCATCGGGCGGGCCTCGTCGTCAGCGGCGGTGGCGATGCGAAACGTGATGGACATCTCGTCCTCCCCTGTTGAACGCTCCCACTCAATCCCTCTCCCCTTGGCCGCCTCGCGGGTCTGCAGGTCGGCTGCGCGTCGGCGCCGGCTCCTCGCGGCGCGAGGGGGCTCGATGCCCCCGAGCGCCGCCCTTGACGCAGCAAAAGGAGGAGAGGCCCCGGCCGTGGCCGGAGCCTCTCCGCGAGGGCTTCACGCCCGCCGTGCGGTGCGCTGGTGGGCGAGCCGGACGATGTGCAGCGGCACGCCTGCCTGGCGCAGCTTCTGGGCGAGGTTCTGCTGGATGCCCGAGCCCTCGCAGATGACCGCCTCGACCGGCTTCAGGCCGAGGATGCGGTCGTTCCGGACGAAGGCCGCGCGGTTGCCCTGGCTGCGGTCGAGACGGAACTGGATGACCTTGACGCCGCGCGATGCCGCCCAGGCGTGTGCCACCGCATCGCAGCCCTTGGCCTGCGCGGTTGTCGCGAGGATCATCTCGGGGATGCGGGCCTTGATGCTGTCGAGGCCGTTCCACAGGAGGTCGGCATCCTCCCAGACCTGCCCGCCGGAGAAGGCCACTACGGGACCCTCGGGTGCGAACTGCTCACGGCGTTCCCGCGCGCGCGACGCGAGATAGTCACGGGCGTCGATCATCGAGGCGTTGAGGGCGCTGGAGACCCTGCTGCCGCGGACCGGCGAGAAGGGCTTGCCGGTCTCGACGCGGTACACCTCGGCGGCGTGATCGCGCATGCATTCCATTGCCTCGCGGCACCCCTGGAGGGTCTGGCAGAGCAGCTGCGTGTCCTCCAGTTCGGTCGCGTAGATCTCGGACGGATCGTAGTTGCGGGCGAGTTCGCCGAGCTTCTTGGCGGCATCGTCCTCGCGCCCTTCGATCCGCTTGGCGACGACATGGAAGCTGTTGGCGAACCCCCAGGCGAGATCGTTCGCGAAGGGCTCCATGCGCGTGTCGCGAAGGACATCGAACATCGTCTGCATCATCATGTCGACGGCGGCCCGGACCTGCTCGGGATCGGGCATGTCGAGTGCCTCCGGCGCGTCGACGATGCTGAGCTTCGCCATCTCGTTCGGCTCGATGAACGCGCCGTCGTAGGTCTGCGTCAGCTCCTCGTTCTCTCGGCTTGCCGCGATGTGGCTGGCGAGGTCGGCAAAGTTGGTGAAAGTGGTCTGCATGATAGCCTCCGTTGGATCTCATCCACTCGATGAGGCTTCCCCTTCGACGTGCGGCGGTCGGGGCAGTCAGGGACGTTAACCGGGAAGCCGGCGCAGCCGGACCCCGGTTAACGCCGCGCCAGCGGGGAGCGGGGGAGCCGATTTTCTCGGGCGCGGAGCGGACGCGTAGCGGGCGTTGCGGGCTCGTGAAAATTGGGGGAACCGCTCATCCTTGACGGGCTCGAATCCCCGCACGTCATATCTAGGAAGTCAGAGAGAGAGAGATTTTTGGTCACCACGGTGCAGCCAGGCCCCCCGCAAGGTGATCGTCACCCGAAGGGCGGAGACCCGCGCATCGCGGGGCTCCGGGAGCCGGAGGCGAGTAGAGCGCCGGTCCCGGCCTGAGCAGCGCGAAGGGCCGGGATGCGCCGCCCTCCAGCGGATGCTCTGGTGCGGCGATTGCCGGTCGCGCGGATGGGGATGATCTGACAGGATCGCGCGCATGAAGGATCCGTTTGGCTTCCCCGAGAGCAGCGTCGAGCGCCTCCTGCGCGAGGAGCGCGAGCGCACCCGGCTGCTCGGCGGCGGCACCGCCGCCCAGGCTATCCTAGAGGCGACCGACGTGCGAAAGCGGCTCGGTCTGGACTTCGGCGCTCCCTATCGCGGCGTCCTCGATATGCTGGAGCGGGATCGCCGGCAGCAGCTTGAGTTCCGGCAGCTCACCAGCAGTGCCTGGGCGCTGTCGATCTCTGAAACCGCGCGCAGCATCGTCGACCGGAACGCAGGGTTGCTCGACGACCAGCGCCGCCTCTCGAGCAGCCTGCTCGACACGGTGAAGACCTTCGATCTCAAGCGGTCGACGATGGCGAGCGTGATCGCCGCCGCGGCGACCGGCGGGACCTACCGCCGGATGATCGAGGAAGCGCTGCCGCGCCTGTCGGCATTTTCGCCCATCGCCGAGCAGATGCGGCTGCTCGATGCGATGACGCTTCGCGCGAGCGAAGGCGTGATCCAGTCGGCGACGGCGCTCGCGACCGAGATGGTGCTTGAGACGCAGCGGATCGCCGAAGCGATCCTTGCCGCGTCGACGGACGAGGAAAGCGCCGAGCTGCAGGGCCGGCTGATCGACCTCATCGTCGGGTTCGTGCAGCAGCTCGGTCCGCGGACGATCGCCGAGCTGCACGAGATGGGCCTGTTCCAATGGTCCGGCTGGCTGGCCGGTATTCTCGGCCTGTTGCTGGCGATCGCCGCCCTCCATCCTGATCAGTCGCCCGAGGAGAAAGCGGCGTTCGCCGCGTTGAACCAGAAGGTGGAGGCGCTTCAACAGGAGACCCGTCGCTATCACGAGGCCGAGGCGCGCGCGGACGAAGCCTATGTCGCGGACCTTCCAAGGGCCGAGCTGAGCCGGGATGCGACGTTTCGGCGCGAACCGCGGCGCGAGGGCGCCGTGGTGCTGAAGGCGCCCGACGGAATGGTGCTGGCGATCGAGAGGCGGCAGGGGCGCTGGCGCCTGGTGGTGTATCGCGATCCGCTCACCGGCCAGCTTGCCCGAGCGTGGGTCCATGCGAGCGCGGTGTCGCCGCTCGCGCCGCCCGTTGACGCTGACGCGCGGTAGCGGGGCTCGACCGATCCGGACGGCGCCGGAGCGCCGCCCGGGCATTCGCTCAGAAGAAGTCGAGCTTGTCCGCGATGATCTCGCAACCATAGCGGGTGATGCCGTCGCGGTCTTCCCAGCTCGAATAGTGCAGCCGGCCCGTCACTGCGACGACATTGCCCTTCTCGCGCGACGCGGCCGCCTTGCCAAGGCCGTTGAAGCAGGTGACCTTGTGGAACTCGGTTTCCTTGGCGGTATAGCCGGTCGCCTCGTCGACATAGGTCTTTCCGTCCCTGAGCTTCACGCGGTCGGTCGCGACGATGAGGGTCGTGACGCTGCCGCGGGTGTCGGGATCCTTGGCGACCCGGCCGGCGATGTTGACGTTGTTCATGGCGATGCTCCTTGTTGGGTCCAGCGGCCTTTCCGCCGGTGCCACCGGGGAGCGGCGTGCAGCCCGCTCCGCACCGGAGCGCGAGCGGAGGGGAACTCCTGAAGGGAGCTGGCGCGGGCAGCCGCGAGAGCGGCAACACGGGCGACCGGCAGGGGTTGCGGGGCCGGCCTGTCACGCCGCAGGTGGCAGGAACAGGCGGAGGAAGGCCGCGGCGCCCTGGGACGCGGCGCCCCTGCAACGACCAACCGCCGGCCGGCGGCTCAGACCGGGGTCGGCAGGCTCCCGCCCCGGTCGATGACGCGGAGGTGCAGATGGGGGACTGGCTGGCGCACTCCGAGCGAGACGGCCGCCGTACGCGGACCGTGGGTCTCGATCGAATGGCGGACGAGACGGCGGCGCTCGGCGCTGGTCAGTGCGTCCCACCAGGCTGGGCTCAGATAGCTGTTCTCGAGATATTCGAGACCAAGGCGGACCGCGGCGGCGGCGTGGTCATCGTCCCCGAGGTCCTGGTAGGATCGCACGAAGCGCTCCGCCGGGCCCTCGGGCCCGCCGGTCCACCCGAAGACGATGACCGACTGGCCGCCATAGGATGTGATGTTGAGCGTGACCTGTTCGAACGTACCCGTGCCATGGGCAAGTCGTTGGAGCGGGCGACCGGTCAGATCATTGTCGGGCAGGAACGCGCCGCAGCAGACCAGTGGCAGGAGCCCGTTGAAGCGTGTCCAGGCATAGGAGAAGCCGTTCGCGTCCCGGGCTCGGACCCGCGCGTCATAGGCCGCCTTCCGGGCGCGCGTGCCGGCCTCGCCCGCGAGAGCGCCGTGATGGAAATTGCGCGCCATGTTTTGGGCGAGTTCCTGGTCCTCGACGGGCAGGCCCTCGTCCAACCGTGCGAAGAGCGGCGCTACGGCAAGCATGGCGCGCTTGAAGAAGGCTTCGAACGACACCGCGCGATAGGCGAAGAGCAGCGCCTCCCAGGCGCCGATCGCGCAGTCCTTGTCCTCGATCGGCTTGAAGAGATCGTTGTCGTGGGTCGAGCAGAAGCCCGGGAAGACCGAAGCGTCGCCGATGCCCACCAGCCGCGGGTCGAGGCGGCCACCATTCTTCTCGAGCCCGCCCATCGTCGCGATGAGAGAATAGACCTTCCCAGCGCGCGAGATCGCCCGCAGCCCGCCTTCCTTCTGGACAGTGTGGGCGCCGATGATCTCGGCGCCACATGGCTCGCCGGCCTCGCCGGCATAGGAGCAGTAGCGTCGGCGCAGCTCCTTGCGGAACGCCTCGGCAACATGGTGGTGGTTGAATTGCGGCAGCCGCTCACGCCCGTCGTGACACGCCTTGAACTTCCTGCCCGATCCGCACCAGCACGGGTCGTTGCGGCCGATCTTCGGCGGGCGGTGGACGCGGGGCGGCCGGTTCAGGGGCATGAACAGCGAGGGGTGCGCAGCGGGAGGCGGTTGGATCGGCATGTCTTGGAGGTTGAGCGGAACAGGGTTGGACGGCGTGCCGGGCAGACGGAGAGGACCGGCGACTTTGGGGAGCTATCGTCACTCGGTGCGAACGCCTCAATGGACGTCGCTCAGCCAATTCTCCACCTTGAGGGCCCGGACGCGGGAGAACTCGCCGATGTTGGCGGTCACCAATGTGGCGCCGAGCGCATAGGCATGAGCCGCGATGAAGAGGTCGTTGGGCCCGATGGGTTTGCCCGCGCTCTCCAGCTCGGCTCGGATACCGCCATATTCAGTGTCCGCCGGGACATCGAGCGCAAGCACGGACACGCTGCCGAGGATCGCCTCTATCTGGGCCAGGAGCCTGGGGGACCCTTTCTTCGCGCAGCCGTAGCGCAGCTCCGCCGCGGTGATGATGCTGACGCAAATCGCATCGGCACCGACTTGCGCGATGCGGGTTGCTACGGCGCCGTGCGGGTTTCGCGCGAGTTCCGACACGATGTTGGTGTCGAGCATGTAGAGCTGGGTCACAATTCGACGGCCTTGGCGGGAAGCAACGTGCCGTCGATGTCCGGGAACTCATCCTCGGGGCCAAGGGGTTCGAGGCTCGCAAGGACCTCGACGATGTTTCGGCGCCGGATCGGCTCGATGACCAGTCGATCTCCCTCCCGGTGGATCATGACCCGATCCCCAGGCAGCTCGAAATCGGCCGGGATGCGCACTGCCTGGCTCTTGTTGTTGCGGAACAGCTTCGCTTCTCTGGTGACCGTTGCTTCATGATCGGGCGTCACGGCAGACTCCTTTGCATATACATAGGCATATACATCACTGGGTGGGTTTGTTCAATGATGTGTTGCCGACGGGAAGAGAACGTGGTCGCACGCTGCCAAAAAAAAGGGCCCGCTTCGCGGTGGGGCGAAGCAGGCCCTGTCGTGGCGTCGGCGCGCAGAGGAGCTGCGCGCCAATCGGTTGGCGGCGATCAGTCCGCCATCTCGGGCGTGCGGCGCCGGCGGCCGCCCGGCGCGGGCTCGCTGCCGCCGAACGCGCCTTCGGCCGAGGACTCACCCAGACCGTCGGTTCCCACGGGTGCGGCCGGCTGCTCGGTCCCCGGCAGCGGCGGCAGGCCGTCGTCGGTTGCGACCGTGTCGGTGGGCGCCTCGCGGCGGCGGGTGGGGCGCGACCAGACGATGTTGTAGGAGCCGTCCTCCTGGCGGAACGCCGAGATGTAGAGCGGCTTGTCGAGGCTCGGATCCTCGATCTTGCCGTTGAGGAAGGTCTCGCCGGTCGAGTTGGAGGCGAGCTCGAAGAGCGCGCCGACTTGCACCCACTGGCGGGCGGCAGACAGTGCGAGGATTTCGAACTTGGGCGCGCGCGGGTTGGTCGACTGGACCGTCCGAAGCGCGATCACGATCGCGACGGTGAGCGTCGAGATCTTGCCGGTGTAGGTGCCGCTGGCGTTCTGGGTGATGGTGCCGATGTTCATGGGAAGTCTCCTGAGATTGAGCGCTCGAACCCCTTGTCCGAACACTCTCTCTCACCCACTCAGCTCCTCGGCCGTTCGGCCGAGTAAGGCGCGTCAGCGCCGCTCCGACGAGCGCCTCTTCGGCGCCGTCGGGATCGTCCCGCAGGTGCCTGGGCCCGGAACCTCAGGCCTCGACTGCGCCAGCGTCTGCGGGTTGCTGCTTGCGCCGCCGCGGCGTCTTGGCGCTGGCCTGGGCGGGGGGCGTGTCCTCGGCCTTGGCGGGGCGGGCGCGGGGCTTCGGTTGCGGAGCGGGCGCGGCGTCACCTGATGGCGGTGCTGCCTCGGCGGGCGCTGTGGGCTCCTGCCGCTTGCGACCCAGGCCGAGACGCTTGGCTACCTCGCGCCGGTGCGCCGAGTAACCGGGCGCCACCATCGGATAGTCGGACTTGAGACCATAGCGGACGCGGTATTCGGCAGGGGTCAGGCCGTGGCTGCTGAGATGTCGCTTCAGCGACTTGTAGGGCTTGCCGTCGATCATCGAAAGAATGTGATCAGGCGAGGCGAGGCTCTTGCGCACGGAGACGGCCGGCGTGAACTCGGGCTCGGCCGCCGGTGTCTCTTCGGCGGGTGTTTCGGGTTCCTTGGCGATGCCGGTGATCGCAGCGTGAGTCTTGGCGATGAAGTCCGGCACGTCTTCGGGTCGGATATTGTTGTGCGCCACGTAGCTTGCGACGACTTCGATCGTCATCGCGACCAGGTTGTTCTCTTCCGGCAACCGCACCTCCCACGAAAGGATACGCCCTGGCGATCTTCGCCCGACGACTTCCCGTTATGGCGCGCGATGGATATCGCGCAAGGTTTGGCGCCCCTCCGGGGGGGTGTCTGTGGCGGCCTCGGTCCGAAAATTCGGGTACCGGCGCCCGGTCAGGTCGCCGAAGTCGAGACCGGCTTGCGCCAGAGCGCGATGATGTCCTGCATCTCCTCGGCGAAGCCGAGGGCATCGATGTAGATAGCGCCGGGGCGTTGTCCGAGATAGCCGACGATGGTCGCAATATCGTTGGCCACAGCGACATCCAGCCCGAACAGGTCGGCGATCTCGAAATGGCCGAGTTCCGGCCCGTTCCACCACGCCATCAGGAAGTTCGCGACCCGGCGCGACTGGCCGGTATCGCTCATCGCGATCGGTATCAGCCGGGTCAGCGCGGCCAGCATCGCGTCGTGATCGGTGGGTATCGAAGTCATCGGCATCTCCGGCGACGATGCTATACGTCTGTGTCGATCGCGCAATCGCGACGTTCGGATCAAAGGCGCAGGGGCTCCGGCATCGCCAGCCATTCGGGCTGGTCGTGCGCGAGAGGCACGTTATGGTTCGCGGCCTCGGCCTCGCTGAAGACCCGCGCGCGCGACAATCGGTCAAAGCCGGTATCGTCGTTCCAGAAGCTGAGCCCGTGCTGCGGATCGCGGATCGCGAGGACGAATCCGTCGGCGCCTTCATCCCGTGCCCGGCAATTGCACGGTCGAGCAATTGGGTCGTGTGGCCATAGCTGATGCCGTGTTCGCTGATGACGACATAGCCGCCGCCGAACTCCCCGATCCGCAGCCTGTCGCAATCCGACGCCCATTCGAACCCGAAGGGCAGCGCCGAGCGCGCGCAATGTTGGATCAGCCTGGCCGCGACATCGATTCCGAACTGCTCGCCCGAGAACGTCACGAGCACCCGGCCGAGCTGGTCGGCCTCGCTGAACGCGACATCGAAATCGAGATAGGGATATTGCGGATCCTCGAAGAGGTCGAGCACTCCCGCAAACGGGTCCTCGTCGCTGCGCGGGAACAGGGCGGCGAAGTCCGGGCCAAGGCTGGTATAATGCGCTTCGCGAACGTCGATCCCGGCCTCGGTGTCGTCGATCAGTTCCACCGTGGCGATGACCCGGCGGAGCATGTCGGCCTCGGCGACGGTGACGGTCAGGTCGAACGCCGCCTTGGTGTAGCTATTGGACATGGTGCGCTCCGTCAGTCGAGGTGAGCGCGGGAGCGGCGGCGGCGGCATCTGCAACGACGAGCGCCGGCACGACGAATTCCGCTGCATCGAAATGAGCGAAGATCGCATCGAGCGAGCCAAGCGCCGTGATGGCGCTGCGGCTGATGACAACCTCGTCATCCTCGGTGACAGCGTAGGACACCGCCTTGCCGTCGCCGATGGCGACGACGCGCTCGGGTCCCCACTGCCCGGAATAGCCGCCGCACCAGCGTACGAAGGGGACGCGATGCATCACGCACCAGTCCTCGATCTCCTCGAAGCGACCGCCTGCGACTTCGTGCGCAAACAGGCGAAGCGGCTCGCCGTCGACGCGATGTTCCGGCTCGAACGGATCGCCGTCCCACTCGACGGCAAGACGCTCGGCAGCAATGAGCTCGGCAAGTTCTGCGAAGGCGGGAGCGTCAAGCGCGCCGCCGATGACGATGGAGGCGGATACCCGGTCGGCCATGATAGTCTCCTCTGGTTGGGCCGGCGCAGCGCGCACGTTCGGCCACCGCGCCGTGATCGCGGGGACCGTTGATGATCGGGCCTTGGAAAGGTTCGTGGCGGCAGCGGCTCGGCTGCGCCGGCACCTGTCTGATTGCAGCTTCAGTGGGTAGAGCCGAACAGGTAGCGCTTGGCGGCGACTTGCTGGCTGCCATCCTCGATGCCGATGGACGACTGCATGTCGGCAGTGAGCTGCCGGTGGAGGTCGGGAGGAATGATGGCATGAGGCGCGACAACGGCGATCGCGGCCTCGGCGGAGAGGAGTTCGCCCGGCTCCGTGCCGATCCAGACGAGGGGCTCGCCTTCGGCGGGCTCGTCTTCGGTGCGAAAGAAGACTTGCGCGAAGAAGGTCTGAAGCGGCCGGTCCCATCCGACCGTCGCGCGGACGACGTCTGGGCTGTCCGGCTTGGCCTGAAGGTCGTGACGGCTCATTCCATCGTCCTCCGGATGCGATGCTGGACATGGCGCGCCGCGCCTTCGGCGCTGCTGATCGCCTTGCCGGCGGCCGAAGCAGCCTGACGCGCTCCGGCCTGGCGAAGCAAGGTACGGGCTTCGCGCAGCCGCTCAACGGCTACCGCAATGGCGTGCCCGTCAGCGGGCGTGGCGGAGGCGATCCGTCGCATGGGCTTCTCCCTTGGATGGACGATGGATGCGGAAAGGCGCGTCTGCGGCGGGCCCCAAGGTCATTCGCAGGGTAGGTCCGCTTGCATTCACGCGCCTACTGCCCGACCCGCTTCCCCTTCACTTTTCCCAGGTTCAGTCGTCCTCGGGCAGCATGATCGTCATGACTCGCGTGGTGACGTGCGGATCGCCAGGGTCTTCCGATCCCCATCCCAGCGCGCGGTCGTAATAGTCGATCGCGAAACGGACGGCGTGGCCACAGACGGTGAACTCCCCGCGAGAGCGTTCCGGGCCATCGTCGCGCGTGAATGCGTAACCTCGGATCGCTGCGAGCAGCTCGGCCTGGGCGGAGAGATCGCCGGCGAAGGCGGCGACGCAAGCCGCAGTGATGACGACGCGGGCAGTCGGATCGAGGCCGTGCCGGCAGCGGTCGTTGAGTTCGGCGATGCGGGATAGCTGATCGGTCATGCAGCCTCCATCAGGCCGGCGTTGAAGGTCTCGATCCAGGCTTCCATCGTCGGCCGCTGGGGAAGCGGCACGATGCTCGCTGCATCCTGGAACCGGATGAGATCGGTGGGTGCATCGCGGCGAATGGCTTCGATCTCGGCGGCCGGGAGCAGCCGCTCGGCGCAAATGAAGTCTGTGATCCTGCCGGGCTTCGTCCTGGTCGAACGCCGCCAGAGCCCCTCGACGGTGCGCAGCCGAGGCTCCGCGCGCGCCTCGATGAGCACGATCAGCCTGAGGCACCAGGATGGCAGCGCCCGTACTTCGTCCGGCTGGATTGCCCCGCAGAAGAAGCAGCTCGATTTGGGAGGGATCGGAAGACCGGCCTGCTCGATACGGGCGGCGCACCGGTCGCGGTTCCAGTTCCACTCACGCAGCGGATAGCGGCACTCGAACAGCGGATCGTTCAACGCGGACGCATGCGCGTAGCGACGCGTGTCGGCAGGCGAGGCATCGTAGCCGATCAGCCGAACGACCTTCTGGCCTCGCTGCCACGCGGCCTGGGCCGGCGCCCATTGCTTGAGGTAGGCGTCCTGCGGCGCGACCTTCCACTTGAGAGAACAGCTATGCCGGCCAAGGCTGATGCTGGGGAGCGTCGCATTGGTGAGCACGTTGGCCAGGATCGAGTAATAGGGTGGCCAGTGCTTGAAGCGCTGCGGCACGTAGCGGACCACCTCATAGGGGATGCGCCGCGCGGCCATCCACGCCGCGATCAACTTCTGGTACTCGTACGTATCAGGCTTCTCGGCGCCGGGATCGGCCGTGAGAACCAAGTCCGGCGGCTCGCCCCGCGAATCGAGTTCGACGAGCAGGGCCGTGGAGTCCACGCCGATACCATAGGCGAGGACGACCGGCGGCGGCGCGCACACCATGATGGTGTCGACCGGCCTCGGCGTGGCAGAGGTGATCATAGGGGCCTCGGGCTTGAACGCGGCTGAATGCCGCCAAACTCAAGGCCCCCCTCCCCTCGCTTGTCCGATGCGACAGCGCCGGAGAGGCGGGTGTCTTCGGGCCGCCTCTCGAAAGCGGGTCTCGCCAGTTATCCGGCGGCCGTGTCGTGCTGGGGTGCCGGGACGGTCGGTTCGCCCATCAGGATCACGGCGATCGAGGGCTTGTCGTCGGGTCCGAGCCTGCGGCTGTCGAAGACGTTCCGGCCGCCCAGGCCGATCGTCAGCATGTCGAAGGTCGGTGACGTACCGCCGTTCGCGTTGGCGATGCGTGTCCCGTTGTCGTGATATTGGATGTCGACGAAGCTTGGCGGGGAGCCGCGCTTGTATTCGCCGAAGAAGAACGTGATCCGACGACCGTCGGTGGTTTTGGCGCTGATCGTGAAGTTGCCGTCGGGGATGTCGATCGGAAGCGTCGGCACGTCGTTGAAGCGGGCGAAGCCGATGCTTTCGGCATCGGCCGCGGTTATGACGGGCAGCTGCGTGATGTCAGCCATGGAGGGTCTCCTGATCGGGCCAAATGAGCGGAAGCAGCGCGTTTCGCGGCGGAAGGGCCTTGGGATACGGCAGGCGCGGAAGGGTGCGGCCGCGGCGGCGGGCCTCGCGCGTCAGCTCGAAGCAATAGGCGAACAGCCCAGCCTGCTGATGCGTGACGAGATGGCGCTCGCGCTGGAGCCGCCACAACCAGCTTCGCGGCTCCTCGCCGATACGCGGCCTCGGGACCCCCAGCGAGACGAGCTGATCGATTGCGCCGGCTTGGCCCTGCTCGCCCAGGCGGATCTTGGACAGCGTGCGCCCCGAGATCGTGATGTTGCCGACCCGAAGGACCGATCGCGGCTTCGTGACTGCGCGGTGGGCGGCCGAGAGCGCACAATAGACGCGGCCGATATGCCCCGCCCCTGGATCGCTGTACGACACCACCGCCTCGATCCCAGGCCGTTCCCGGCGCAGGTGGCGAAAGGCCCGCGCGACGAAGAAGCTCTCGCCGTTCTGCGGCACGGCGTCGGTCAGAATGAGGCGCGCGAGAACGCAGCCGCGGCGAGGATCGTCAAACCCGGTGTGGCGCGAGACGACGGCGCTGGTGGTCGGAACGGCGAAAACGGCAACGCCTTCGAGCGCGCCCTTGCGCGCGAACAGCCCCACCGCGAGCTGCGCGGCCGGATAGCGGGGCAGATAATGGTGCTGCGCGATGAAGGCGCGCGCGGCGGCGTGATCGATGACGTCGACGCTGTAGGCGCCGGGATCGATCAGCGTGAGATCGCGCGCCCACAGAGCGCGCCGTTCGCGCCAGCGCTGGCTGCGGTCGGTCTGCATGGGACGTGGTCCGTGGGTCAGAGGAGCGCGGGCCGGCGCGCGTGGCGGGCGATGATCGCGTGTGCGAAGGCGTCCGCACCTGCCTGGCTCGGGCAGGGGAAAAGATCATGGGAGCACAGCAGGCGGAGGCTGTGGTCGAGCTCCATCGCACAGAGCCAGCGGTCGCTGCCATCGATGTCGACGACGGTAAGCGCGAGGCAGCGCGAGCCGCCATAGGGGCTCGGATCCAGTGGATCGCCCGGAAAGCCGGCAAGCATCCAGAAGCGCCAGCCCAGGGGCGGCGGGTCCTCGATGCGGGCGACGATCCGGAAGGAGCCGGCGGCGGCATGGATCGTCGTCACGACGACATCTGCCGCCCGGCCGCGACCCTCAGCTCTGCAAAGCGCGCCTGGACGGCTGATCCTGTCGGATAGCGGTTCTCGAGCCTGTGGCGCGCCAGGATGGGCCGCCGTGCCGCGGCGATATCCTCGGCCTCGGCGAGGGTGGGCATCCGCGGAGGCCAGCCTTTGACGTATCTGAGGCCTGCCGGCATCGAGGCCTCGAGATGCCGGCGCTCGAGCTGGTCGGCCTTGGCGCGTTCAACGTCCGCGCGGAGCCCGCCGCTCAACAGATGCGGTGAGATGTCGGCGAGCCAGCGTGTCGGCTGGAATGGAAAGGTCGATCGCGCCTCGATGCCGACGAGCTCGCGATAAGCCTCGGTGTTCGCCGGGGCTGCGGCAGAAGCCGACAGGTCGTGAAGCGAGGCGAAGATGCAGTAGCGGCACGAGAGGCGCGTTGCGCCCCATATCGAATAGGCCTCGTGCAGGGTGATGCCGAGCGTGCCGTGAGCACGAAATACGTCTTCGCTGTTCCAATACGCGATCGGGTGCCAGAGGGTGATCGCGGTGCCGTGCCGGTTCCCGGCCTTGGCATGGCGAAGATCGGCCTTGGCGATCGGGGTGGCGGCGCGGTTGTGGCTTTCGTCGCGGCGCAGGCCCAGAACGGAGATGATCTGCTGGCCTCGCAGCATTCTGGCGAGCGCCGGACCGATCACGGCCGCCTTCATCTCGGATTGGCAGAAGCGGAGCGATGCCGACGACCAGGGACCAATCAGGTTGTAGGTCTCGAGCGCCTCGTAGCGGCGCTTGCCGCTTTCGAACCGCTGGATCCAGCGGTCGACCAGGTCGCCGGCCGCCCGGCGCACGACTGTCAGCGGCACGTCGGCGCTAGCGGCTATGCGCGCGACGGTATCGGGGGTCGAATCCCATTCGGCGCGGCCAAGATCGGCATGGATCGCCATCCGCCGCGCCCGCGGATGGCCGAGTGAATCGAGTTGAAGGTTGACCGCGAACAGGGCCGCGCTCGAGTCCTTGCCGCCTGAGAGGTTGAAGACGATCCAGGCGCCGGCGCGGATCGCGGCGACAATCTCGGAAGTGATGGCGATGTCCGGCAGGCCGGGGACGGCCGGATAGGACCGAGTGGCCGCTGCCGCGGCTGCGAGCTGGGCGATGGGTGGCATGACGGCTCCGGAAAAGGGCGGCGGCCTGGTAACTGGCGGCGTCAGGCGAAGAGGCGCTCGGACTGCCGGACCGGCGGCGAGAGCGCGAGTTCGCGGCGGAGCCGGTCGGCGAAGCGGTCTGGGGCCAGCAATTCGGCGATCGAGGCAAAGTGGTTGCGCTCGCCGGTATAGTCCTTGCGCCCCCTGCAGCGCCGGAACAGGATTTCGCGGCCGGCCCCCATCGCGCCCAGGCTGAGGTGGACGTACACCTCCTCGCCGTGGAGGGTGATCTCGCCCGAGACAGCCGGACCACCCTTGTTGGAGCGGACCTCGTAGCTATCGGCCTCCAGCCCAAGGGCCTCGGCGAGCCGGCGCATGGCAATGCGCCCCTCGCTGTGAAAGGTGCGTTTGGCAGCCTCGTCGTAGGCGACACCACGACAAGCGAGGGTCCGCAGGACAGGGTGGCGCCGGATCTCGGCGATCTGGTCCAAGCAGTTGCGGCGCAGCGCCATGTCGTCCGGGCGGCGTTCGCAGACAGTCCCGAGGTGGCGGGCGAGAAGGATGACCGCCGCGTCGATCTCGGGGTCCTTGCCCGCGTTGCGGCAGTCGGTGATGGCGGCACCGATCGCGTGGAGGGTGGCTGCCATCGTGGTCAGCGCGCTGGGATCGAGCGCCTGCTGGTGGCGCATCGCGACATCGTAGTGCATGGGGAGGTTCTCCGGGCTAAAGCGCACGTCCGCTCGCCCCTCCCCTTCCCCCTCTTCTTTTCCTGGCGGTCAGCCGCGCCGACGCCCTGGCCCGGGGCCGATCGCGCGCGCGATGTGACCGGCATAGACACCGCAGGCGGCCCAGTATGCGGCAACCGGCGGCTTGCGGCTCTGCCAGCTCCGTTCGGCGCGCAGCCGGGCTTCGCTTTGGATGTCGAGCAGCACGGACAGCAGCGCGAGGCGCGCCTCCGGACTGAGCGCCCGGAGCCGGGCGACCGCCGGCAGGGCAAGAACGGGGTTGCGCACCTCGGCCCTGGAGGATCGAGCGCCCATCACGCGGGTCCGGGCAGCGCGGCCGATACGAGCTGATCCTGCGCCTCCTCGACCGCGGGAAGCGGGATCGGGACGCATTGCCCGCGAACGAGGTTGATGAAGCCACCAGCGTGGCCGATCGACCCGCGCCCGACGAGGTCGAACAGCAGCGCCAGAGCGTGGCTTGCCAGGACGCGGTTGACGAAAAGCGACTGCCGTTCGAGCGCCTCGGCCACCGAGCAGGACGGCGCATCGTCGTCGGGCTCCGTTTCGTCGGCGATCTCGGGGAAATATTCGACGACGGTCGGGAGGCGCCGCCGGTCGTGGGCGGTGGAGCGGCGAGGCGACCCGATCAGGAACTGCCCGTCTCCGGCGCGGTTGCCGAGGTCCATCCAGTAGGCGGGCACGGGCTTCCCATTCGCCAGATCGGCGCCGAGGGCGCGGCGCGCGGAAGCGGTGTCGACGCAGCTGATGAGGATATCCACGTCGGCGATCTTGACCGCTTCGGGAGCGCGGCCATGGACGGCTCGCCAGCAAAGGCCGTGCGCGAGATTGATCCGCTCGACGAGCGTGCGGGCCTTGGAAGCGCCGAGGTCGCATCGGTAGAAGGGTTGCCGGCCGAGATTGGCTTCGCTGACGACGTCGTCATCGACGACGGTGACCTGGAGCGACCGGGTGGAGATCGCGCGTAGCGCTGTCTCGAGCGAAGCCAGTCCCATCAGCATCTGCGCGCCATTTCCGCCGCAGCCGACTAGAAGGACCTTGATCGCGCGATTGTCGAAGCCGGCAGGAAGATAGTGGCGATTGGGGATGTCAGGCTGCATCGTCGTCTCCTGAAAACGGGCTGCGCGGCAGCGGCAGGAACATCCCGCCGGCGCACAATCGCGAAGCGATGGCGGGTCCTTCCGGTTGACCAAGACGGCCGAGCACCAGCGCGATCTTGGTGGAGTGCGCGTCGTCGGCATCGTCCGTCGCGCTGAAGAATGCCGCGCCATGCGCATGACTGTGGATGTCGCAGATGAGATGTTGGTCGGGCGCCAGAATCGGGGACCGATAGGTCACGCGGGACGGAGTGGCATCGTCGATCTGGGGGTAGTGGATCGAGAAGCTTCGCTCATTCTCGTTCCACAGGACGAAGGCGGCAGCTTCGTTGGGCAAGGCCGCTCGGAAGTGATCGAGAATCCGGCCGAGCAGTTCGCGGGGCATTAGCCCGCAGCGTAGTTCCGCCCGGCGCTCGCCGACGCTCCCATAAGGCAGGTAGGCGGGAAACGGCGGCGTGACGGGAATGTCGAGCTCGAGCCATGGCCGTCGCACGATGAGCATGACTCCGTCCCTCCCGACCGCGAGACATTGGCTTGTGCGGGAGGCGCGTACCGCGTCGATCGCGGGGGACCGACCGACCGGCGGAACCGGATAACAGGGCGCCGCTGCGAGAATGGCGGCCGCGGTCGGATCGTCGGCGAGGACGGTCATGACGCCGCGCCTTCAGCGATCAGCCGCTCGAGCGTCATCGGTTCGGCGTTGGCCTTTCTCGATGGAGGTCGCTGGCTCGTGCCGGTGAACGGCCGGAGGCGCCTCACCGGGAAGCGCGTCGCCTGGCGCGCCGCAAGGTCGTCCCAGAGCTTCAGCAGGCCACCCTTGCCGGTGACGGTCAGCTCCTGCCCGGGATTGGGGTGCGTCGACCAGGAATCGAACAGCGCCCGCTCGAAGTCGGGGATGGCCGCGACGTCCAGCGTGCGCGGCCTCGGGATGTTCCCCCAGCAGAGAGAGCCATCGACGAAGACGTTGAGGACCGGCGAGTGGAGCACCCGCGTGGTCGCCGAGGGGCGCTCATTTTCGGCGAGTGCATAGACCCCGAGCCGGCGCGGCGTCGCCACGAACAGCTGGGCGGGATACGGAACGGGCCGGATCGTCCGTTGCGCGAGAACGCGCAGGCCGGCCGGCGGTGTGGACAGATCGAAATAAGCCGGGCGGACCTGCTCGGGCGTCCACCAGGCGAGCATGTCGCGATGGGCAACCAGCACATTGTGGGGAAGGATCTGAGGCGGCGCTGCGCGCCCGAGCGCCTCGGTCCATTGGCGAAGGTGGGCGCGGGTCAGCGGCGTGCCGGCGGCGATCGTCGGCCCGCCTTCGCCGCCATGCTCGACATGATGGATGCTGGCGAAGGCATGTCCATCCTGCCTGGGGGCGCGGTGGGGATCGAGTCCGCGGGGGGTCTCGGTGCGGTACAGGAGGATGGCGTTGGTGAGCACCATGCCTCCGGCGGTGGCTTCGAAATGGGCGCTATGGTCCGGCATGGGGGCCTCACAATTTGTCGGGATCGAGCTGGATCAGCTGCTGCGCAGCGAGCAGGAAGTGAGCGCCGGTCCGCAGCGACGCGAACCATCGCTCGACGTGCGCGGCCTCGGAGAGCGGACAGATCCCCGCGACATCCATGAAGCCGTATTCCATGCCGTGGCGTCCGACATCGTCCACCTCGGCCGCGAAGAACTCGACCGGCACGAGCGTCAACGGGGGCAGCGTCGAACATTCCTCAAGGCCGGGAACATATTCGTAGAGAATTTGCCCGTCGAAGTGCCAGGCGTTGCAATCTCCCGGCAGGAGCCGAAGCGCGTCGTGAGCGCTGCGGAGTTCGCGTAGTGCCTTGCGAAGGTCGAGAGGCAGCTTCGCCAGCGGCGCTGCATTCGCCGCGATCATCCATGCGGGCTTCTTGGCCTCCATGGTCGACGGCAGGGCGACTTCGTCGAGGTCGCCGGGATCTGCGCCGTGATAGTTGATGAGGCACTGGCGGGCGGCGTCATCGTCGGTCTCGCCGTCCCAATAGTAATTGGATATTTCGTCGAAGAGATCCTGGTAGCCGAAGATCGGCAGGGCAGCCCCCAGGGTCTGCTCGAGCGCCACGTAGGCAGCCGCGCGCCAGGCGATCGGCGCCTCGCTGGTCTCGATCCATCCGAGATCCAGTTGGCCGATGCTCTCGCAGATGATCACGATCGCCGGCGCTCCCTCGGACTCGCCGTTGAGCACGACCACGCGAAGCTCGGCGAGATCGATCGGACGCAGCGCCTCGCCAGCGGCAGAGATGAAAACATGCTCGATGCGCCGTCGCGCCTCGCAGCGGGAATATCGTCTCGTCGCCTTCTCGCGCGACGCCACCCAACGCCCGATCAGCTTATGGTGTCGTGCAAGAGGCTGGTCGAAGGTTCGTGGTATGTCCGGCGAGATCTCAACCGATCGGCCCGCGAGATCAGCCGAGCGGCGGAAGTCGGAGGCTTGCTGGTGGCTGAAGGGGCTCGGGGGAGTGGCTTCGGTGAGTGGGCTCGAGCGCGAGCTGCGCATGGAGGGCCCGGGCCTGGATGCTGCAGGAAGGCTGGGAGATGCCGGTTGCGTTGCCATCATCGAACTCGATCCATTCGAGAAGCGTCTTGCGCGGTGCGGCGGGGATGGCTCCGCCGTGGCGGCGGGGCACGATCAACCCTTGGTGCCGACGGCGCGGCGGTACTCGGTGACGTGGACGCCGCCGGTCACGCCAACGTCGACCGTCTCGGCGTTGAGGATCGCCGGGTAGAGCGTTGCGTGATAGGCTCGCAGAGCCTGCGGGTCGTGGGCGAGATGCGGCGGAACCGGGAGATCGATGCCGTCATATCGATAGGCGCGGTCAAGCTGGTTGATCTGCATTGGGGCGTACTCCTTGGCGTTGGACAGGGGCTCGAGGTGCTCACCAGAGGCTGGCGGGTTCGTCCGACTTGGCATCGGCCGGAGGCGAGCCCGGAGGCGGCGTGGCCGGCGAGCTGCTCGTCGGGGACGGTCGCGGCGCCGTGGAGGCGGCTTTCGCCTTGGCCGCTTCCGCCGATGCCGCGCGTGCGGCCTCGGCCGCCTCGCGCTGCTCGGAAATCTGCTCGGCGAGCGTTTTGCGCGAAGCGATGAGCTGGCCGAGCGCGCCGTCTGCCCCCTTGGCGAGTTCGATGTCGATCTCCGCTGCCGTCGCCGTGATCGAGATCGGCCGCAGCTCTCCCGTCTCGAGGCGCTGGGCTTTGCCCTCCGTTGCGCGAGGGATGACGGTCAACGTAACGGTCTCGCCCGGACCCGCGACGAGGTCGAATCCAAGCGAGTAGCGGCCGAGCAACGGCAAGAGACTTGCGATCAGCATGATTGTCAGTCCTTATTTCGGAGGGAGTGAGGGCCGTCAGGCCGCGATCGCGGAAACACCGCGGTCGGTTTCGGCGCGAAGAGGAGCCGGAGGAGGCCCGTATTTGCCGTCGAGGGTCATGCCGCTCGGCAGGCGGCCGGTCCAATCGAAGCCGACCGCGTTGAGCATCCCGGCGACGAGGTCGGCCTTCTTGGAAGCGAGCAGCTTCGCGAACGCCTTCTCGCCCAAGTGCGCGATGAGGCCGCACTCCTGAGCGATGAATTTGAGCTCGTCCTTTGTGTACCGCTCCAGGAAGGATCGATCGACACGCCAGCCGTGCCGGATGTCGATTGCGAACGCCCGGGCAAGGTCGGCGACATGCGCGAACGACTGCACGTCGCGCGCATAGGCCGCTGCGATCGCGGCAAGGGCGGTCGCTGCCTGCGCGTCCGAAAGCGCGCGGATCCCCTCGATCTTCTCTCCGAAGCTCAGGTCGGGAAACGAAGGGCTGACCAGCAGCCCGGCGCGGGACGTCAAGGTGGCCGGCTTGATCTGCGCGAGCGTACCCGTCAGGCCGGCGACGAGGATCGCAGCATGCGCATGGGAGGGATTATCGGCGAGGCCCCGGGCAAGCGCCGTTCGCCAGGTCGCCTCCCGAAGGTCGGCGGTGCGGCCGGCGATCGATTTGACGGAGACGGTCGCACCGTCAGCCCGGGCGGCCGGCTTGACGATCGCGCCGGACGACGACCGATTGGCTGCGACCGCGGTCGCTCGAACCCCTGGACGCGAGGCTGCACCGTCGCCATCGTCGTCGGTATTTGCCAGCTCGTCCGCGTCGGGAGCAGCTTCCCCTTCGCCACCGTCAGCTTGCCGATCGGCGGCCTCGGCCTGTGCCGCAGCCGCAGCGCGCTCCTGGGCCTCGATCTGCGCCCTCTCGACTGCTTCGGTCTTGAGCTGGAAGCAACCGGGATTGGTGCAATGGCCTTCATCGACATGGGTTTCGAAGAGGGCTCGTTGCGTTCCGGAGTTGAACGGGCAGGCCATGCATTCGGTCTTGTCGAAGCAGGCGTTGGCTAGATCCTGCGTGACGCGCATCAAGAGATCGCGCGTCTTGCCGACGTCGAGACCGGAAGCGGTGATCGTGTCGAGAGCCTTGTCCTGCTTGTCCGCCGGAATGGCAGCGAGCAGCTCGGCATGGCCGACCTTGATGCGGCGCTCATCGAGCGCGAGTTTCACGGCGTCGGAGAGATTCGCGAGGGCGAGGCGGCGGTCGAATTTGGCCTGGGACCAGCCGAGCCGCCGCGCCGCCTCGGCGCGATCATTCTGGCAGGCGGCGAGAACCCGAACGGCGGCGTCCGCCTGCTCCGTCTCCGACGCATCGTCGCGATTGTCGTTCTCGTCGATCGCCGCTTCCAGCGCTTCCTGGTCGGTCATCTCGCGGATGACGACGGGCACCTCCCCTTCTGGACCGAAAGCCTCGAGGGCGGCCCGATACCTGCGGCCTCCCGCGACAACGACGTAGGTGTCGTCGACGTCGGCTGCCGGGCGGAGAAGCATCGGCTGAAGCATGCCGCGCAGCCGGAACGACGCGACCAGGTCCTCGTGCTTCTTTCGGTCGAAATAGCGACGTGGATTGTATCCAAGCATGATCTTGGAGAGCGACAGCGTCGTGGCTGCATTCGGATGCGATGGGGTCAAGGCGGGTCTCCTTCGGGATTGGCGTCGCGCCTCCTTCGCGGGTGCGCGCCTTCTTTCCGTCGAGCCTGATGCTCAACCCTGCCCTTCCCCCTCCCCTCTTCATTGCTCGGCGGCTTGCCTTCGGTGGATGTCAGCGGCCCATTGCTCGACCCAGGCTGCGGTAATCTCGTCATGGTCGAGATCGCCGGACTCGATGAGGTCACGGATTTCCGAACGGGCTCGCGCAATCGCCGCTTCCCAAGGATCGGACGGAGGGTTCTCCCGCTCGGCGTGGAGCTGCTGGGGCAGCCGCTGTGGCGGCAAGCTCAGCCTGCGCTGCTGGCCCGCCACCCAACGCTCCAGGTGATCGGCGACGAACTCGTCCGTCTTGGGGGTGCGGGCAGTGTGGGCCGCCCGTCGCGCGCTGATCCCATAGGCCTGGCTGTCGATCGAAGCGATCCTGTGGCGGAACGGAAGCAAGAATGGCAGCGCTGTCCCCTTCACGCCGAAGGCATGGAGCCGGACACCAATCGGCAGGATCTGGTCGAGGTGATCGACGACAGCGATGAGACCTTCCGGTCCATGGATGTCGCGCCGGCACATGCTTCCGACGCCAATAAGCGCCCCAGGCCGGAGCGAGCCCCAGAGGGCGTCGACGCACCGCTCATAGTCGGTCGGCCGCCGGCCCTGGATCACCGGGATCAAGGTATCGGCGTTGCCTTGGTCCTCGGCGAGCCTGCGGCAATCGCGGTTGGCGCGGATCGTCCGGGCGAGCCGGTCGATGACCTCCTCTCGGTCGGCGGCGATCTCGGCCTCGACGCAATAGTCGGCGCTCGCCCACCATCTGAAGGGATAGGCAGCTGCAAGCGAGACATAGTCCGCCAGCGACCATGGGAAGCCGCCATAGCGGGCCGCTGCGACGAACCCACCGGAATCGAGGCAGAGCGACGCCAGGCCTCGTGCGTTTCGAAGCTGATCGAGCCGCCAGCCCGTCCATTCGCGCCAGCCGCGCCGGTCTGACCAGCGCGACAGACAGTTCGCGGAGATCAGCGTGGGCTGCCGCAGCGTGCAGGCTCGCCTGAGGATCGGACCGGCGCCAAGGTGCGGAAGCCCGACGATGATCTCGATATCCATCGATTGCGCCTTCTGAATGGTGGGGAGACGACGCGGTTGACGGGAACTATTGTTCACGTTACGTTCCCGGTCGCAGGAGATTTGCCATGGCGGCCGCCAGATTCAGAGAACGGTTCGACCTCGACATCACGCTGCGGGACGCGGCGCTGGATGCCGACAACCGACCGACGCGAAGGATGATCGCGAACGCCGCGATCGGCATCGACGTCGAGGACGCCTATTATTCCGTCCGTGAGCTGCGCGAGGCGGTCAGCTGGGTCCATGAAGGCGTGCCCGGTGGCAAGCTGAAGCTGGCAGCGATCCTCGCGAACGATGGTGCTGACGACTTCCAGCGCTGCATCTACTTCTGCCTTGCGGGCCGCGGCGTCGTCGCCATGCTCGACGATCTTGAGTGGCTCGAGGACCTTCTGGAACGAAGGGGCCGCGTCGCGGGAGAGCAGAAGCGGATGAAGACCACGCTGATGCCGCTCATCAATCCCTATGTCGCCGATACGCCTGATGGGCCGATGGTGAAGCTCGATGGCGAATTCGAGCAGGGTCCGTCCTGGTGGGCGGAGACGATGCCGTCGGCCTGATTGTCAGGGGGCCGGTCGTCGCTCGCAGCGAAGACGCTCCCCGTGGCGCCAGCGTGATGGTTCGATCCATGTGCCGGCGAAGGCCCCTGCCCTGCTCGCCTTCGCTTGCGCGAACGCTGCCCGGTACCGGGTAGCGCGACCGGGGTCGTTCTTCAGATACTGGATTTCGGGCACGGCAAGACCGGCGCGGATGAGGCGTTCCCCGAGGTCCTTGCCGGCCATCGTCACCGTCGCGATACGTCGCCCGTAAGAGTTGGCAGCGGTGAGGCGGATCACCGCGGTCCTCGAGCGCAGGGCGTTCGCTGCGAGATCCTGGGCGGCCTTGCCGCAAGGCCAGCATCCGGAAGCGCGCTGGCAGAGCTGTCGGCGCTCGAAGGAATCGACGCCGAGCAATCGGAAGTCGACGGCAACGGTGTCGCCGTCGAGCGCGCGCGCCTGCGCTTCAAACGTCTGTGCGCCGCTCGGCGCGGCCGGACCGAGCATCACCATCGCGAGAAGGGAGGGTGCGAGGAGGCGCATCAGGACACCATCTCGACTTCAACACGCTCGCCGCGGCAGGGCATGGTGCAGACGCGGAAAGGCTGCAGCGGATTGCCGGTTCGCACGATGCTGACGCGGCCGGGCTGCAGGTCAAAAAGGCGCGTAGCGACGCGCTGGGCATTCTCGCGACTGCACAGGAGCAGACGCTTCGGCGAAAGGCCGGGGTCGGGAGCAAACATGGGGGTTCCTCTTCGGAAGACATGATACCGGCTCACCGGCTCAGGCAAAGATCGTCTTGTGGACCTTGGTGGTCGGCACAATTTGCCACTGCCGATCCATGAAGCGGCTGATTCGGTAACGACACCCGGTCTCAGGATTCCGGAAGCACAGCTTGCGGCCGCGCTTCTCGACAACAAACTCCTGGCCGACGTGACCATCGTTGAAGGTGAGCGGCGTCTCCAGCCTGATCCGATCGCCATCCTCGAGCTTGCGGGCCCGCCGCTTCAGATTCTCGGCGCAGCGCCGTCGCCAGTCGATGGCATGCTCCCGGTCGGTGGGGGTGAGAAGATCGAGTATGTGCCGCGGGCAGTGGTCCTCGCATGGTCCCATTGCTTCGGTCAGTCGGGTAGGATTGGTGCTGCTCATGGAGTCAGCCCTGATCCCCCCGCCGAACCGCACGTGCAGCTTTCACCGCATGCGGCTCTCCACTGTGACGAACCATCACTTTGCCGTAGATCGGGCAGGCGGCCTCTGTGAGTATCCCAGTGGCATTGCTCGCACAGGACCACCGTCCTGCGGGCGCGTGCCACCTTCATTCTCACGACAAAACCGCGGTGCGAAACATCGGCCATCCCCCGGATATGGTGCACCTGACACGGAACATCGGATCGACCGCAAGCCTCGCATTGCTTGGCATTCTGACGATCAACCCAGTCCGTACGTGAGTGGGTGAACACCTGCGTCCAAGGCTGGATATCAATCCTGGACGAGGTGGCCGGATCACGTTTCAGATGAGCCAGTTTCCAGACTTTGACCGATCGGGGCTGGCCATCGACGTCGTAGCCGATGGTGAATTCCTGCCCCGTCCTCATGCGGGCCACGACCGCTCGCACATTGGTTTTGTGCTTGCTGGCCAAGGTCTTGAACAAGCTCCACCGCTGGAGAAACTCAAGCCTGTTCAGCTTGAAGCTCACATCCTTGGCGAGAGCATAGTAGTTCGCAAAACCCCGCAATTCGGCGTTGTAAGCTAGGACGATCTCAACGTCGCTGCAGCTGAGCAGCAGGCTACGATGACGCGGCTTCAACACCGACAGATCACCATAACCTTTTGCAGAAGCGAACGCGTGGACCTTCTCCCAAGGGACATGCAGCTGCATCACTTCCGACGGCGGCCTACGAAGGAAGCTGACGGAACCTTGTCGGCTCCGGACAACCCGTTGGCGTGTCGTATATGTGCGGACCTCATATCCAAGGAAGGCGGCTCCATCGCTCGCCTTGCGGATACCGCTTTTCTCCTCGGACACCGTGAGCGCCAGCGCCTCGGTCAGGAATGCCCTGACTTCGGCGAACACGCTTCGTGCATCCTCCTTGCTACCGATAACCCCAATCATGAAGTCGTCCGCGTAGCGACAGTAACGAAGTCGGCGATAACCGGGGTCCATCGCGTCTCTCGACGGGATGGACCGCTTTTGCGGCAGTAAGGTTTGGATTTTGGCCAAGGAGGCCGCAACCTTCACCTCGTCGACATTGTCTTTGGCCCGCAGCATGGTGACGCGCTTCCGTTGTTTCTGGATGCGCCCAGCCAGTCGCCCATATTCCGGGTTCGTGGCACGGACCTTCCCCCTCTCGAAAGCCGCGATCCGTTCCGCCATGAACATATCGAGTTCATGGAGGTAGATGTTGGCCAAGATTGGAGAGACGATACCGCCCTGCGGAGTGCCGCTGTAGGTCCGGGTGTGAACCCGGTCTTCCATAACACCCGCCTTAAGCATGCTGCCGATCAAGCCGATGAATTTCTCGTCATCGATCCTTTTCCGCAACAGCCGCAGGAGGATGTCGTGGTCGATGTTCTCGAAGAACCCCGCGACATCCACATCTACGAGCCATTTCACCCCCGTCCATACGGCTTTGACGTGTTCAAGCGCCGTATGACACGACCGGCCCGGCCGGAATCCATGGGAGGCGTTCGAGAACACCGGTTCATAGATCCGTTCGAGCAGTTGCCGCGCCACTTCCTGAACGAGGCGGTCGTCGCGCGTGGGAATGCCCAGCGGACGCCGTTTGCCCTTGCCTTTCGGGATAAACACCCGACGCACTGGTTTGGGATCATAGGTCCCTGCCGTCACGCTGGCGATAATCGGGTCGAGGTCTTCCGGTCCGAAGTCCGCGAAGGTCTCGCCGTCAATACCCGGCGTCATCGCACCCTTGTTGGATCCGATCTTCTGGAGCCCCTCCTCCCAAAGGAGGCGAGACCCCATCAGACGATAGAGTCCATTCACCCTTTTGCCCGACGCAACGAGCGCCGGAATGGCCTCCAACCGGCCTTTCACAGTTTCTGGCAGCATCAGCACACCCCATGATCGGTGGTTGAAGAATCACAGCTGCCGCCCTTCCCCCGGTCTTCCCCGCTTTCGGCCCGATCGCTCGAGACCTTATACAGTTGCACCGCCGCCTCCGAAGAGGTCGATGTCCCGGGCATTACCCCGGGCATTTGAGTAATATGGCGGCTCCGTACCCATGCAGGCCGGCAGAAGCCGCCTGTTTAGGGCATCCCGTAGTTACGCTGAATGGAGATGCGGCGCGGTTAGGTGTCCCGTTCGTCCACTAAACCCCTCGACGAGAGGCGCACCGGATGGGCTGAGAAACAGGCGGCCAAGACATGAGACCGCTGTCATCATCCGGACCTGGCGTGACAGTCGCTTTCGCCAGTATCGCTATATAGATTGCTGCAGACTGGGATTTAAGCAGTGTAGCCTTCACCATACGCACCTTGCCCTGACCGTCATCGCCTCCATTTGCGACTAAGACGCATCTGGCCTTTTCCGAACATGCTATTGTTCCCCGTCCCTTTCGGGATTTCAGACCTTGTGAGGCCCGAGGTTAGTCCGGCGAGCAGAGGCATTCTCAACTTACCTCATCATCACTGATACTCCATTTCAGCGCCGCAACGGCGCACTGTCTTTGTAGCCGAAATTTTCGCCGGTCTTGCTGTTGGGGCTCCAGAGGACCTTGCAGACGATCGCGAAGATCTCGCCCCCGATGCCATTCGTCAGGACTTGGGCAGCGGCGTAATAGGTGCGGTTCTTGGGGCAGGACGAGGCGAGGATCCTCAGTCCCTTCGTCCCGCCCTCGACATCGCGCGTGTAGGTGAATTGCGCGTCGAGATAGGCCTTGGCAGTCGGATGTCCGCCCATCGAGGCGAACGGCATGGTCAGCCATCCCATGGCTGGTCTCCTTGGCGAAGAGGAAGTGGGGTCAGGCGGCTTCGGCCAGCGGCTCGACGGCCTCGAGGGGCGCGGACTCGGCCGGACTGATCTGGTCGTCCGCAAACCCGCACAGATAATTGAAGGCCTGCTCGGCCTTGGATGCCGCGTGAATGATCGCGGTCTTGTCGGCGCGCAGGATGCCGAGCCAATGGCCCACATAGCTTGCATGATTGTCGTGGAGTTCATTGGGCAGGCCGAGGTGCGCGCAGACGAGGCCACTCCCGATCTCGGCCACGAGTTCCTCGAAACTATAAGCTTGGTCACCGAACCGCTTGCCGAATGTCCGGGCGAGCCGCGCCGTGCCTCCGGACCAATGAACGGTTTCATGGGCTCGGGTCGAGGCATAGTGGTCCATCGACTTGAACGAGCGCTGATGCGGCATCTGGATATAATCGAACGTGGGGTGAAAATAGGCGCGGTCGCCGCCGTGCCGCACCTCGGCAGGAATCGGCTCGAAGAAGGCGTCGATCGCGGATTGGCGCGCCGAAGGATCGACCGGCGTAGGATCTTCGTCAGCCGGATAGAAATAGGCCGGCAGGCCATCGATCTGGTCGGCGTTGAAGACGATGTAGTGGCGTAGGAAGCGGATGCTGCGCTCGGTCTCCGCGCCGGTGACGGGGTCGGACTCCGTTTTCTTGAAGCTCGAATAATAGACCGAGAGCGAGCCTTGCTCGCCCCGGCGGACGTTGGCGCCCAGCGCCTCGGCCTGGCGGTATGTCATCCAGTAGCGCGACCGATAGCCGCGCACATCGGCAATTGCCCAAAGGTAGAGGACATTGATCCCCGTATAGGGCGTGCCGCAATGCCGAAGCGGTCGCCCGCCGGCGCCGGTGACCCGCCAGGGGCGGCTCCAGGGTGCGACGCCCTCTTCGAGCTTGCGGATGATGAGGTCGGTGATCTCGGCCGCGGCGTCGCGGCTCGGCTTCTGTTTGCTGCGCATGACCGTTGGTCCCGTGGTTTGGGCAAGGGAAGACCGCCGGCGCGAAGGAGCACCGGCGGTCTGTCGCTCAGGAGATGGAGCGCGCTTCAGGCGTCCGCGGGTTCGAGCGTCTCGTGATCGGCGCTGGGTTCGCCCTCCCCGTCCGAAGGCTCGACCTCATTGGCCTCGCCTTCGCCGTCATCGGCCTCGGTCGGGTCAGCCGGCGCTTCGGTGGCGGCGTCGAGGAAGCGCATCGCGTTAGGCACCCAGGCGAGTGCCGCCTCCTTGACCTCCGGCTCGACGATCGCCTCGCCCGCAAAGAGCTTCTGGCAGCTTTCCGATATTTCGGTCTTCTTGAGCGAGGTATGACGGACGGTCAGCGCCGGCCCGCCGATTTCGGTGAGCAGCGTGAGGATGCTGCCCTTGTTCACGCGGTCGAAGAAGTTCTCCGAGGTCGGCCGCCACCAGCTCGCGACGTCGATCTCGAGGATCGATGCAAGCCGATTGTGAAGCTTGATCTGCTCGTTCGACCAACCCGGCTTCGCCTCGAGCGACATCGCGACGATGTAGGCGAGCCAGTTGGCCTTGGTGTCGTCGTCGAGCGCGCGAAAGGCCTCGAACCGCGCAACCTCGCACTCGTGCTCCGTCCAGGCGGCGTCGAGACCGTCCTTCGCCTCGGCCAGATAATCGCGCGCGCGCGAGCCCGGAATGTCGCCAGAGGCGGGATCCTGCGGCGCGCTGGCCCGGATGGTCGTGCCGTACTTCACGGAGCTGAGGTAGCGGGACGCCGAGTTGGTCCGGGCGTCGACCATGACGAACAGCGCATAGTCGAGCGCGAGCGCCGGCTGCGCCAGGATGCAGGACGCCAGAATGTCGCGCCGCTGGACCGCCAGTTCGTCGTAGAGCCGGGCGCTGAGCGGCTTGCCGCCGGGCGCCACGGCCTCGGGCCGGTACTTCGGCTCGGACGAGGCATTGCCGCCGATGCGGGCGCCACCGCGCGTCGACTCTCCGTCCTCGCCGTCGTCGTGGTCCTCGTCGCCGGGCTCGTCGATGACGAGCTCCTGCTCGCTGTAATATTGGCTGTCGAGCCGCATCTCGCCCTGCGGGGTGAGGAGAAGGAAGGCGCCGACATGAGCCTTCATTTCCTCCGGCAGGACCGGCGCGCGGTTCTCGATGGCCTCGGCCTCGGCGATCAGACGATCGTCCTCCTGGTCGAGCAGCTTAAACGCCTCGTCGTCGAGCTCCTCGTCCTGCATCTCGGCCTCGATGACGGACCGGCGCTCCTCGATCTCCGCGAGGCGCGCGGCTTGTTCGTCGGTGAGCGGAGGCTGCTGCAGGATCGCGCGATAGAGTCCGTGCGCCGCGTTGTGCGCGTAGTTGCTCGCGATCGGGCGGATCCAGGCAAGACCGGTCTCTTGGCCGATGCGTGCGGCCTCGGCTTCCATGATCTCGCCGGCGAGGCGGTGAGCGATTTCGGGATCGACCCAGCGGTCATTGCCGTCGGTGAAAAGATCCCCATCGATCTTGCCGCCGGCGTCGCGATACCGCGCCTCGCCGACCAGCACCGCGATCGGGTCGCTCGCCTTCAGCGTCTCGTTGGCGATCACGCGGCGGATGGTGTCGGCCGTGACGTGGCTCGACTGATAGCTGTTCCAAACCAGAAGCTGCTTCTCCTGGTTCTCGGTCGACGCATAGGCCTTGGCGATGTCGAGCGTGATCGCACCCTTGCTGAGCGCCTCGAAGATCGGCTCCGCAAGCGAGGCCAGGCGCAGCCGCCCCTCGACGAAGCGGCGGGTCACGCCAAAGCGTTTGGCGACCGCGTCGATATCGCCCGTGGTGCCGATGAAGTGCTGGAACGCGCGGCATTCCTCGGCCGGCGTCATCTTGAGCTGGTGGAAGTTGGTCGCGGTCGACGTCTCGGACAGCTCGGCATCGTCGCCGGTCAGCACCATGACCGGAACATCGAAATCGGTCTCGGAGATGGTGCCACGCTCGGCGAGGAGGCGCAACGCACGCCAGCGACGGCCGCCGTCGAACACTTCGAAGGTGCCGCGCGGCTTCTTGGCGGGCGTGACGAGAAGGTTCTGCAGCACGCCCTTGGCCTCGATGCTCGCGGCCATGGGTTCGATCTGGAGCTGCTCGTCCGGGGCGGTGCGCACGTTGATCGGAGACAGGCGCAGCTTGTTGAGCTTGATGGTCTGGATCACAGGGGTAACTCCTTCTGGCGTTCGGGTATTTCCGAACACCACCCCAGCTCCCCCTCCCTCTCTCTCAGGCGTGCCTGAGGTCGCTTAGAAGTACGCCGTGCGCGCGTGCCGATCGGACCGTCCTCATCGCCGGAAGACCGGTCAGGGCGAGCCCGAGACGATCCGCCCGACGATCTCGGCTGCCGTCGGTACCGGCACGAAGACCCTGGTCCGGTACTGGATCACCTCGGTGAAGCATCCGATCGACTTGAGCCAGGCGAGCTGCGCCGGCGGCGCACCCACCAGCTCGATCCGGGGTGATCCGTTCACGAGGGAGCGCTTGATGCACATCGGGAACGGCCGTGCCAGATCGACGCTCCGGCCGGTCAGCGCGGATTTCACGAGGTCGGTGGGCGGGAGATTGTCGGTCCGGTCCAGGCCGAGCTTCGTGAAGAGCTGCACGACGTGATCGTCAAACACCAGGCGGCCGAGCCAACTGTTGCCCTCCTTGTCCGCGATGCGATTGACGACGAGGTGGTCGTTGGGAAGCGCGGACCAGATCGGGAGAAGGAGGCCCGTCGCAAGGCGGATCGTTTCCGTATCGACTTTGTTGGCCGCCTCCTGTGCTTCTTCCAGCCACTTCTCGGAGAAGAGCTGGCGATCGATGGGGCTCCAGGCGCTTTCGAACAGCTCTTGCTCGCGCATATATTCGCGCCGCGTGGGACGGATGAGTTCGAACCGCGGGATCGGTGTGCCCTCCTTCTCCTCCATGAGGGCGCGGGCGCGGGTCTGCAGCGCAACCATCCCGGACTTGGCGTTCATCAGATAATCGGCGGTGCCGTCATTGTCGGCGATGCGCAGGACCCGCTCAAGGGAGACCGGCGTCCGCCGCCGAGCGATCTCGATCGTGAGCAGATGAGAGGTCGCGCCACTGACCGGGTCGGTGCGCAGCACGGTGTCGTCTATGAGGGTCGCCGTATCGACCAGGATGGTTTCAACGCCGACATCGAGCCGTCCGGCCTCGCGCGCGGCCGATACGCGCGTCTCGACGAGTGCGAGGAACTCGTCGAAGATCTTGTTCTGCAGCGCGATCGGCAGCGCCAGGATGCGGTTGAGCCACCGCTGGATCGGCGGGAGGTCGTCCTTCATGACGCCGTCCTTGTCGCAGAGCTCGAGACCGGTGCGCTTCTCGAACTCGGCATGGGAGACGCTGGTCAGCTTCCCTCCGACGAGCAGATGAAACCAGCTCACCAGGGCCGCGCAGGCATATTCACTTTCGAGATTGTCGGCGGGATCGAACAGGTTCTGACCACCCGTCTGGCGTTGACCGCGGGTGAGCGCGCCCAGGCTGTCGAGCCGGCGGGCGATCGTGCTCGTGAAACGGAGCTCGCCCTTGCAGTCGGTCGTCACCGGCCTGAACAGGGGTGTGCTCGCCTGATGGGTGCGATGGGTCCGGCCAAGGCCCTGAATCGCGCGATCGGCCCGCCAGCCGGGTTCGAGCAGGAGATGAACGCGCTGCTGCTGATTGGGGACGTCTCGAGAGGCGTGATAGGAGCGCCCAGTGCCGCCCGCATCGGAGAAGACGAGGATCCGCTTGCGACCCTGCATGAACGCGGCGGCCTCGGCCTGACTGGTCCTGGTCGAGCGACTTTCGAGCTTCTGCCGTCCATCGCCGGTCGAGACGAGGCGCTTCGTGCGCCCGGTCACCTCCGCAACATTATCGTGACCGAAATGCTCGAGGATGCCCTCCAGCGCCGACATGATCGGCGGAAGGGCGCAGAGATTCTCGATGAGCTGGGCCCGCGCCGCTTCGGCCTCGGGATTGTAGACGGGGTTGCCCGCCTCGTCTTCCATCGGAACCGAGCGCTGCGCGCCGGTCTCGTCGGTGAAGATCCGCATCTGACGGGTCGGGAAAGCGCGCTCCAGATAGTCGATCATATATTCCCGGGGCGAGAGGTCGATCTCGAGGTCCGCGCGGTCGTCGGGGCTGAGCGCGCCTAGTCTCCGGTCAAGAATGGACTCGGCCGTCGTGACGAGCTGCATCACGACTGACTGCCCCGCGGCGAGATGCTCGTGGACCGCGGCGATGACGGTGGGGAGCTTCATGGAGAGCAGAACCTGTCCGAAAAAGCGCTGCTTCGTGGACTCGAACCGCGAGCGCGCGGATGCCTTGGCGCCGCTGTTCAAAGTCGCGTTCTCAAGCGCATCGACGATGCCGGTCAGTTCGAGCGCCTTCTCCAAGTTCTGGTGAATGATCGACCACGCGTCCGCATAGGTGTCGTAGATCTCGATCTGCGCGGCGGTCAGCTCATGGCGCAGAATGTCATATTCGACACCTGCGAAGCTCAGTGCGCGGGCCATGTAGAGGCCGGTGGCCTTGAGATCGCGCGCGACCAGCTCCATCGCGGCGATCCCGCCTTTGCTGATGCTGCTGATGAACTGCTCCCGGTCGGGGAAGGCGGTCCCTGGGCCCCAGAGCCCCAGTCGGACCGCATAAGCGAGGTTGTTGACGACAGAGGCGCCGGTGGCTGAAGCATAGAGGACGCGGGCCGCGGGCAATTGGTTCTGGAGGAGCACGCCGCAGATTCCCTGCTGGGATCCATCCTTGGTGCCGAGAGCGCCCTCCCCACCCGCAACGCCGCCCATCTCGTGGGCCTCGTCGAAGGCGATGACACCGTCAAAATCGGCCCCGGCCCAGTCAACCAGCTGCTTCAGGCGACCGTAGTCACCACGCATCGAACGCAGCGTCGGATAGCTGACGAACAGCACGCCCTGGTCGAGGCTGATCGGCTCATCGATCTTCCAGTTGGAGATGGGCTGAATGTCGCCGTTAAGGCCGCCAAGGGCCGTCCAGTCGCGTCGCGCGTCTTCGAGGAGCGGCGCATTCTTCGAGACCCAGATGTTGCGGCGGCGGCCCTGGAGCCAGTTGTCGAGGATGCAGGCCGCGATTTGACGACCCTTCCCCGCCCCCGTGCCGTCGCCCAGGAAGAAGCCCTTACGATAGGAATGGCCGTCTTCGGCCAGCACGAGGCCGACACCCTCCTTGTCGGGTCTGAAAGTGCCTGGGATCCACTGGGTCCAGGCATGCCCCGCGTAGACGACCGTCTCGAGTTGGGAGGCGGAGAGCAGCCGCTCGGCGACGGTGCGCTCGGGCAGCGCCGGCACATACTCTGGGACCGGCGCCGGGATCGAGCCCATGGCGACAGATTCGACGAGCGGCGTTGGATGCTCGCCAGCGCTCGCGAAGCTGATACGGCTCGGTCGATATGGAAGATAGACGCCGCTCTGCTCGAGCAGCGGCGCCGGCGTCTCAAGTTTCGCATATTCGACGGGGAGCACGTGGTTGCGTGCCGGGGCATGGTAGGCGCGGGGCGCCGGACGGCTGCTTTTGACGGCCCGGAAGAGCGAAACTCCACCTGAGCGCTTCGGCGCCGACGCTCCGCGATCGGGCTTCGCCGACGATCGTTCGGGGATGATCAGGATATCGAGCAGCTCGGCAACGGACGAACGCTGGATGAGCGCGGGGGGCGACCGGCCGGGGACCTTGTCGATGACAAACAACCGCACGGCGATCGAAGTCCCATGCTTCAGGTAGCACTTCTCGAGACGGACGGCCGCCAGGACGCTCACGTCGCGCAGGATCGTCTCATATTGCTCACGCATGCGTGCGCTCGGGCCAAACCAATCGGGCATGATGGCAACGAGCCGGCCGCCCGGTTGAAGACGGCGCAGCGCCGCTTGCAGATGACGGACTGCGGCATAGTCGTCGGCGCCGCGGCCGACCGACCTCGAAAAGGGCGGGTTCATCAGGATGAGGGTTGGTCGATCGACGCTTGCGAGGGTGGAATTGATGGTCGCACCATCGTGCCCGGTGATCGATGCTGAGGGGAAAGCCGCCTTCAATCGGCCACGGCGGAGCGGATCGAGCTCGTTCAGATGGAGCGATTCGACGTGACGGAGCTGCGCGACCAATAGGCCGTTACCCGCGCTCGGCTCGAGCACGATGTCGTCGGGCTGGACGTTGGCGAGAAGCGTCATAACCGCAGCGATGTCGACAGGTGTCGAGAATTGCTGCCATTCGATCTGATCCTCGCTGCGAACCGTCTGAGTGGGCAGGCGATCGGACAAGTCGATCAGCGCGCGGACGTCGCCGAACGCCGCAATTTTTTGGGCGCTCGACTGAAGATGGATGGCAAGGGCATGCTCGAGGAGTTCAAAGCTGGCGCGTTGTGTCCAGCGACCGTCGGCATCAGAACCGCCGAAGGCCTTGGTCATCGCGTCGTTGAGGTGACGACGCTGAATGGCCTCGTCGGAGCGCAGACGGGGTAGAAGGAGGCGCACGGCCTCGCGCTCAGCCTGGGCGGCCGCTTCGAAGAGATCGGACATGGGTGTGGTCTCCAGAGTGGGCTGCACCCTCGGCAGCGACACCCTTTCGATCCCCCTCCCCTCTCCTCCGGCGCTTCGCGCCTAGACGCGGCTCTGCTGCGCTCGGGCATCGAGCGCCTTTGCCCAATCCTTGTAGATTGGCGGCGGGGGCGCGCGTTCGATGATGAGGCCCGACCGGGCGTAATGCGCTTGGGCACTTTCGGCTGCCCTGCGCCCTTCGGAATCGTTGTCCTCGGCGACCAGGAGCGTTGTGACCGTGGGCGGAATGACGAGCTGGTTGAGCCGACGTGCGCCGAGTGAAGCCCAGCACGGGAGGTTGCTCAGGCGCGCGAAAGCGTCGGCCGTCTCAAAGCCCTCGGCGATGGCAAGGGTGTTGCCCCCTGCCCCGCCCCGCCAAGCGCCGTGCCCCGGGGCGCCAAGCATGACCTTGCGCGTGTAATGGGCGGTGTCGGGGTTCAGGAATATGCGTTGAATTGCGACCAGACGGTTTCCCTCGCGCACCGCTACCAGGAGAGCGGGTTCGAAGATCGTCTTCGGCTTGGGCAGGTAAGGGCAACGCGGATGGAAGCGAAGATCGCGTGGTGGTGGGAGGAGGTTCCGGCACTGGAGGTAGCGCTCGGCAAGGGTGCCCGGAACGTCGACCGCCTCATTCCAGATTCTTTCGACGTTCATCGGCCGCGGCGAGTCCGCCAAGGCGGGTGGCGGATAATGGCGACCCGGGCGAACAAGGCGCAGTTCACGCAGGACGTCTTCGCGCGAGCATCCTGCGAAACAGGTGACGAGAATGCAGCGATCCCCTTGCCGAATCGACAAGCTTGGATCGCGATCGCTGTGTGCGGGACAGCGGCACATCGCGACATTGCCGCTCCACGTGCCGCCCAGGGCCCCGACAATGTCGACTATCTCCTGCGATGGCCGTCTGGCTGTAAGCGGCATAATTCTACCTCCTGCTTACACGCTCGGCCCCTCCTTTCCTCTTTTCGGTCGGTCTGAGACTTGGAGACAGATTCAGCCTGCGCTCGCCTCAACGCGAACGGCTCGGAGATCATCGGTTAGTCGTCGCTTCGATTCGCGCGGCGTTCAGCATAGGCGACGACGAACTTCTCCCAGATCCGCAGCCACTCTGAATCGGTGCGCGGCCGGCTAAAATCGGGGCATCCCTTGCGGAATGCAGCCGCCATGTCATCCACTGACCACGGATGGCCCTTGGTCAGCGCGATCTGGCGGAAGACGGCCTCACGCGTGCCGTATGAGAGAGACCCGGCGGGGAACGGAAGAGTCGGCGCATCGTCCTTCGCGGGCGCGGACTTCGCTGCATGGGCCGGTTTGACCGATGATCTCGGTGCCGTTTTCGGAGCCTCGCCCCCGACGAGTCGAAGGTGCGGCCCCACGAGCTTGCGCTCCAGCGGTGCCGGTGACGGATGAAGAATGACCTTCCGCCCGGAGAGATCGACATTTGCGTTGGGATAGACCGCCGACACGATCTGCATGGTTTCGCGGACGGTCTGTCGGAAGCGCTTGCTGTCGGCCTCGTTGCCAAGGTGCTTGGCGAGCTGGTCCCATGAGATAACCTGGCCCTTGTCGGATCCAATCCGCGGGAGCCGGTAGGCAAGGTAAGTGTAGAGATCGAGCGCCGTTGGCGTACCCTTGAGCTCGCGGATGGCGATCTCATTGAGTGGCACGGCATGGTCGATGAGGTGCGAGTAGAACGCCTCGGACATACGGATTTCGCGCGCGAATGAGCCGTTCTTGTCGAGCGAACCGGCATATTCGTTGGAAATCTTGACGTCCCGGACAGCGAAGGCGTTGTCTTCCGTGTCGGTGCCGTCCCAGCGGATCTGCCACTCGCACGCCAGCAGCCGATCCACCTGCTCTCGCATCAGGTTCGCCGTCCCGCGTGGTCCATAAGACACGGTCTGGTAGCCAAGGCGGCGCATCCACTCGGTGAAATTGCGGCCAAGATAAACGTCCCGCGATTGCTTCATGACCGCC
The DNA here is from genome assembly GCF_011927635.1 of Sphingomonas trueperi. Taxonomy (GTDB): domain Bacteria; phylum Pseudomonadota; class Alphaproteobacteria; order Sphingomonadales; family Sphingomonadaceae; genus Sphingomonas; species Sphingomonas trueperi. The sequence goes on along the minus strand of NZ_JAATJB010000011.1, from coordinate 92,818 downwards.
TGAGAGAGGAGGTAGATCAGGGCAACGCGTGGATAGGCGCCATAAGGCACACCAAGGCTTCGCATGACGGACTTGCCGTCGACATTCTGAAGCACTGGCCTGGGATTGATGGCCAGCGCATATTTGCCGTCCTCACGGACGATGGGCTGAGTGTCGTCCTTGGGCCGCTTGGTTGGCAGCGACATCGCACAAAGCGCGGAGTGGAGGAAGGCAGGAACCGGTTCTTCGTCCTGGACGCGCAGGAATGCGTCCAAGGTGAGCTGGGTGCCGGCGGTGGTGGCGAGCTTGCGGACGCTCTCCTCGCCGCCGTTGAGCATGGCTAGTGCGTACTGATGCCCCAGCGGCCTATGCTGATCCCCATTCATGGTCTGCCCTTCCCCCCGAATCTACCGGGGGCTGTGATGGGCATGTCTCAACAGGTTTGAGGCGTGAAATCAACCCCGTTGGCAGTTTGGGAGGGGAAAAGGCCGCGAGAGTTGCAGAAACACCGATGATGTCGGTGCCGTTCTGCGCCCTCCCCCTGCCCTCCTTCACCCAAAATCGAAAAATCAAAACGATTCGCGAATCGGTTTTTTATAGGGTGATTCTAGTAATAGGTATGGGCTCTGAGATCATCGGTCGACTCGCACCGAGATCATCGCTGATACGCACCGAGATCATCGCAAAGTACCGAGATCATCGGTGGTTATCCACAGGTAGCCGTTTGTCGCCACAATCCCAGCGCCAGACTTTGCAGCAACACGCAAAGGCACGGAGATCATCGGTCGCAGCCGCCGCCGATTGGCCAGAAAGCGCGCACATGCGCAAGGGGCTCGGAGATCATCGGTCAACTTGTAAGTCTGGTGGCCATTTTCTTGCTCGAAACCGCCAACGTGGCTATCATGGCGCATCAAACCCACAGAAGCGGACTGAGATGGCTACCGACCCCTCCCTAGCACAGCCGGACGACCTCATCGAAGGTGGTCTGGACGTGCTCCACAGAAAGTCGTTGACGATCCTCAAGCGCATTCGTGACAGCGCGGTTGATCCCGAAACCGGTCAGAAGAAGGGTCCGACCTTCCCGATTTCGAAAGCTGCTGCACTGGTCGGGCGGACGGCATCTGCTGTCCGGGAAGCGGAGCGCGACGGCCGCCTCCCCGCTCGAGGGCGGACGGGCTCCGGGCATAGGCTGCAGTATACGCTCGAAGAGCTTGATCATATGCGCGAGGTGTTTGGAACGCGTCCCTGGCGCGAGCCAACCGATACCCCGGCGATCATCTCGGTCTGCAACTTCAAGGGGGGCGTCGGCAAGTCGACGATCGCGCTGCATCTCGCCCAGCATTTTGCCATCAAGGGCTACCGGGTCCTGTTCATCGACTGCGACAGCCAGGCGTCTTCAACCATGATGTTCGGCTATCGCCCCGACGTGGACCTCGACGAGGAAGACACGCTTTACGGGCATTTTCACAATCCGGAGCTGCTTGGCGTTCGCAAGATTATCCGCAAGACGCACTTTCACAACCTCCACCTGATCCCGTCGAACCTGCGACTTTATAATCTCGAGTATGAGATCGCCGGGCACATGGCGCGAAATCAGAACATGGAGATCATCGACCTGATCGCGCAGGCCATTGATGAGGTGGTCGATGACTATGACGTCGTGATCATGGACCCGCCGCCGGCATTGGGCATGGTGTCGATGGCTGTGCTCCAGGCCGCTAACTGCATGGTCATTCCGGTGCCGCCGAGCCTTGTCGACTTCGCCTCGACGGTATCTTTCATCGACATGACGCGAACGACGATGAAGCAGCTCGAGCAACTCGCGGGGCGGGGAAGGCCGGCCTACAACTTCATCCGGCTGGTCGGCAGCCGCGTGGACGAGAGCAAGTCGATGCACCGGGAGATACTGTCGATGATGCGGCAGGTCTTCGGTGGCTCAATGACGCAGTCGGTGATGGTCACCAGCGCCGAAATCGACAATGCCAGCTCCAGGATGAAAACCGTTTTCGAACTCGACAAGCCCGTCACGTCGCACGAGGTCTACAACCGCTGCATGAAGCATCTCAGCGACGTTTGCCAGGATATTGAGCAGGACGTTCTGCGCACCTGGGCGAGCAGGGCAGGGGGCCGAATTTAGGGAGAGTTGCCACGTGGCAACTCCGATATTTCTCACGTCGGCGAGCACGGGCAATCGGGGAGTGAGACGAAGCCGGATCACCGAGTTGCCACGTGACAACAAAGTGGAAGAACCCAATAGAAGCAATATGTTAGGTAGGAATACCATGTCAGATCGCACACGGCAGGAACGTCAGTGCAAGCGCCTGGGGGCGGCGCAGTTGCCACGTGGCAACTCTGGCCTGTTGGCACCCGTCGGCGAGGGCAAGAGAGAAGGAGAAACGGGCCGATGAGCAAGGGCAACAAGGGCTTCGGCTCGATGTTCACAGAGGGGCTCGACGACGAGGAGAACCTCGATAAGGCGACCCCTGCGGACGGCATCATGGCAAGTCGCAGCCAGACGCTCGCGCGCATCGCGACGGGGAAAACGGTCGCCGACCGGACGGAGTGGGTCGATCCGGAGCGGTGCCGCCCATGGCGGATGCACAATCGCGATCTGGATCATTTGAACGAAGATAGCTGCCGCGATCTCATCGACTCCTTCCTCTCCGCCAAGAAGCAACGGATCCCCGCTATCGTTCGGCGTCTGAAAGATGACCCGAACTTCGACTTCGAGATCATCGCCGGCGTCCGCCGTTGGTGGACGGTGAAATGGCTGCGAGCGCATCACCACCCGGAGTTCGAGTATCTGGTGACGATCCAGAGTGTCACGGACGAGGAGGCGTTCCGGGTTTCAGATGTCGAGAACCGCTCGCGTAAGGACATCTCGGATTGGGAGCGGGCCAAGGAATATACGGTGGCGCTCGCGGAGTTCTACGAGGGCTCGCAGTCGCAGATGGCCGAGCATTTAAACCTTTCCAAGTCGTGGCTGAGCCGGCTTCTCGACGTTGCGCGCTTGCCCGAACCAGTTGTCGCGGCGTTCTCCGATACGCACGACATCACGGTACGCGTCGCGCGTGACATCAAGCCGCTTACCGGAGATCCGAAGGCGCTGGCGAAGATGCGCGAAGAGGCTGAACGCATCGAGGAAGAGCGCAGCCAGAAAGGCTTGAAGCTGAGCGGGCCGGAAGTCGCGAAGCGGCTCGTGAAGGCGACTGTCGCGCCAGCCGTGAAGGCTGCCGCCGAGAAGGAGATCACCGGCAAGGGGGGCAAGGTCATCCTGCGCTACACGAAAGCGCGGGGAGGGGGGCTGACGATCAAGGTGCCGCCGAAGGCTGAGGCGTCGCCCGCCGAGCTTTTGAAGGCGATCGAGGGGCTGCTGTCGTAGGGTGATGGAGCGCGGCGTCTGGCGAGGTCGCCGCCTTATATGGCGTCCCGCTTATATTTGTCGGCGATGCTCTGCGTCACGGAGTGGCGGCTTCGCAGGCCGAAGTTCGCGCGGATGAAGTCGCCGGCTTGACGCGTCCTCGCGCCTACGAACGCCTGGGCATGTCCCACGGTCGACCGGTTCTGCCGCGTGATCAGTTCTCGCTCGGGTAGGCTCACGATCCGATTTGCCAGCGTAGTGGACCCGGCAGCAACGAAGAGGGTCTCCGGTCCGATCGGAAGAGTGACATAGGATGAGGCACTACCAAGCCAGGCGAAGCTGACCGGCACGTCGAGCGGCCAATCGGAGACGAACAATTCCCGGCGATTGTTCGTCTTGATTATGCGCCAGTCCATGTTGATGAACGCTCGTCCGCGATCCGCGTCGTCGATGACCAAGCGCAGGACTTCCATCTGAAGCGCGCTCACGGCCTCGGGCGGCAGCGCCCCATCTTCGCCGCGCAGCACGGACTTCGCGGCCTCTGCGCTTGCGAGAGCGCCGACGGCGTCCTTCATGCCGCGCATATCCAGCGGTGTCCGGAACCACAGCGACATGACGAACCGGCCCCAATCCGAGCATTGCGCGTCGCTGAGCGAGTTGACCTTGCCGTCGAGGAGCAGCGCGTGAACCTTGGCCGCAGCGTCATCGATCACCTGCATGAACAGGGTTTCCATCTGCTGGGCATGCTCGGGCGGGAACCCGATCGTCTTGTACAGGTCCCGCTCGAAGCAGACGCTCTTGGGTGATGCAGGACTGCTCTCGATCTCCCCGATCCGATTGCGCCGATAGCGCAGCAGGGTGTCGCCATCCTTCCACTGGTCGAGGAGGAACTGCGGGATGAAGTGATGCCGGGACGGAGGGTTCTGTGGCTTGGATTGCACGGTGTCTGTGGTTCAAGAGGGATGAGCAAGTGAGGCGAGTAGCTTGCGCGCGCCTTGCGGGGTGACCTTCAACAGGCGCGCGACAGCGGCCGGCTGAAGGCCCGGATAGGCAAGCTGCAGGCGGGCAAGGAGAGGGGCCTTGCTCCGCTTCGTGACGGCCAGATCGGTCTGGATGCGCGACGCCGCACGCTCGATCGCGTCGAGGTCGCGCAAGCCAGCATGCGCCGTCCGACCGATCGCCTGGGCCAAGGTCTCTGCCAGATCGGCGGGGGAGGGGGGCAGAAACTTGGACATCAGGATGAACGAGGGGATCACGCGGGTCGTGAAGCCAGCGCGGCACAGCATCCGCGGTACGGCGGCGGCGATCAGCCAGTTTCGATCGCGTCCACGGGGAGGCAGCTCGAGAGCGCGACCATCGACGCTGACGACATCCCAGCTGCCTGGTGCCGCTGGTTCGGTCAGCGCGAACAGCTGGAAAATGCGGTTGGCGACAGAGAGGAGGTCACCGGAAGGGAAGGGGGCGTCCGCCACGGTTCGCAGCTGTCGCCACATCGGCCCGAAGTGCGCCAAGTCTTCGGCCGCATAAACCTTCGCCTCGGTGCGGTCATCGAGTACCGTACGGAGCACGTTGAGCGTGGCGCGGCCGAGCGAATCCTTGAGATCCTCGTCGCGGCTGAGCGCAAGGTGGAAGACGGCGGCAACCGAGATCGGATCGTTGAGGCCTTCGGAAGCGCGGGGAGGGGGTGTGCGGCCGGCGATCCAGTCCTGCAGGTCGCGCACCGCGATCGGCACGCCGGCGAGGCCGGCCAGGACGGTGGCGCCTTCCAGGCGCGAGCGCGCGAGAAAGATGTCGGCGCATGGACTACCGTGCAATCGGCCATCGAGGCGCCCGAGCAGGAGCAGGCTGTCGTCGGCGCGCAGGTTGTCTGTCCGCGTCATAGGATGGCGACAATGCCATGGCGGGAAACCAAAGTCAGCAGTTCGTTTCTACATCCGTGACCTCCCGAAAGTGGACATTCGATAATTGCAGTTATCATATAAGCGGATTTGACGCCTTTCTATAAGGTGGGTATGTGCATCCCGGCGGAGGGCAGGGCATTTGGACACTGAAAAGACGATATTCTGGTCATGGCAGAGCGATTTTGATGGGCGCGTGACGCGTGAGGCTATCTATGGGGTCGAACCGCACAGCTTCGACCAGATTGTCGCGCTGTCCAGATGAGCCTCCCAGCGCCCATCAGCAGCCGGCGAGGCCGACAGGCCGTCGACCTCGCCTGGGAGGTGACCAAGCTGAACTGTCGATCGCCAATCACGATCAACGCCGAGCTGATCGCCGCCTATCAGGCGGCATCCTCGCCGCATTCCCTGCGCGCGCTTGCCAGCGACATCGAGGCGTTCGACCATTGGTGCCGCCGAAACGGGCGCGTGACCTCGCCGGCGACTCCCGAGACGGTCGCCGACTATCTCGATGCCCGGGCAGGGCAGGGGGCGAAACCCGCCTCGCTCGGTCGCTACAAGGCGTCGATCGCCAAGATCCACCAGCTGCTCGACATCAAGGATCCCACCCAGGCCGAGCTGGTCAAGCTGCGGCTCCGCGCGATCCGCCGGGAGAAGGGCAGCACGCAAGCCCAGGCGCGGCCGCTGCGGTTCAAGGGGCCGGTGCGCAATGTCGAGCGGGACGCACCCCGGGGGCTTAATGTGCGGGGGCTGCTTGAGGCCTGCGCGGATGATTTGCCGGGGCTCAGGAATCGGGCTTTGCTGTCGGTCGCCTACGACACGGGCTTGCGCGCCTCCGAGCTGGTCGCGGTCGAGGTCGAGCACATTGTGGACGCCATCGATCCCGAGGCGCGGCTGCTGACGATTTCGCGCAGCAAGGGCGATCAGGAGGGAAAGGGCGCGACCGCGTTCCTCAGCCCGCGCTCGGTGCGGGCGATCGCCGCCTGGACTGCGGCTGCCGACATCGAGGAGGGACCGCTGTTTCGCCGGGTGCAGGTGCGCCGCTACAAGGCGCGGGCCGCGGTCAAGGGGCGGCGGATCGAGACGATTTCTGGCCGCGAAAGCTGGGATCTGCGCAAGACATTGCCGAAGTCGGCGGTGCCGGCGCGCACCGAATATGATGTGGGAGAGGGGGCGTTGCACCCCGGTTCGATCGGGCCGATCTGGCGGGCAATGATCCGGCGCGCCTTCGACAAGGGCGCGCTGAGCGACCTCACCGCCGATGATCTGGCGCAGTTGCTCAAGGGCGTGAGCGCGCATTCGACGCGGGTGGGCTTGAACCAGGATCTGTTTGCGAGCGGCGAGGATCTGGCGGGGATCATGGATGCGCTACGCTGGAAGAGTCCCCGGATGCCGCTCGCCTATAATCGCAATCTGGCGGCAGAGCAGGGTGCCGCCGGCCGCTTGATCGCGAAAATCGGGTGATTAGATCTTGAGCTGCGCACAATTAGGTATTTGTGACGGTGTTTGAAAATTCCGAGTGCGCCAGATCACGCGGATTAGCGTTCCAGCGAATGTCCTACGGAATCGGAAAAGAAAACCCGCCCGTCTTTTGACGGGCGGGCAAGGAAAGGTGCCTACGTCTCACCGAGACTCCTTCGGGTCGCTGGCTGATGCTATGCCTTCGTGTTTCGGATTCAAGGCTAAACTAGCGGGGCTGAGCAGTTTCTCAGGCTGTGTACATCCCCGCGACCGACGACCTGGAAATATGCGCTAGCCTTGCGTTTATGCGCAATCATGATCGATGTATTATATATACATGATTGGAGCGCGAGTCGTGGACGGTGTCTCGAAAATCAGAGAAGAAGAGCTGACTCCTTTGGTGGAGGAATTTTACGCGCGGGTCCGCGCCGATCCCGCGCTTGGGCCGATTTTCAACGATGCGATCGATGACTGGCCGGAGCATCTTGGGAAGCTGACTGCGTTCTGGTCCTCCGTCATGCTCACCAGTGGCCGATACAAGGGGCAACCGGTGCCGGCCCATTTGAAGCATAAGGCCAGGATAACGCCCGCGCTGTTCGAGCGCTGGCTCGCACTCTGGGTTCAAACGACCAATGACAGGATGACGCCCGAAGCGGCAGCGGCGCTACAAGCGAAGGCGCGGCGCATCGCCGAGAGCCTGCAACTGGCGATGTTCTTCCAACTGGAGGAACGGAGTGCTGCATCGGTCGCCAACGCGGAAAGTAAGGATGCCATCGAGCGACCAGGGCAAACCCATGGCTGAAATCTTGCCTTACCGTTCCACGCCGGTGTTCAACCAGGACACTCTGCCGGCTGCCTTGCGCGCGCGACATGACACGAAGGCTGGTGTTTGGGGCGTGATCCGGGTTTTGGAGGGCGAACTCCGGCTAACCTACCTCGAGCCACCTTCGGAGATCGTCCTGACGCCTGACCAGCCTGGCTTGATTCTCCCTCAGCAACCGCATTTCGTAACGCCGACAGGGCCGATGAAGATGCAGGTGGATTTTTACGATCACATTCCCAAGCTCTGACATTCCGGGATTTTCAACGCATTCAAAAAGGAGAAGTTGATGACGCAGCCCCTCAGCGATCAGACCATTGCGCTCGTCAAGGCGACCGTCCCCGCGCTCGAAGCGCATGGCCTCGACATCGTGAACGAGATGTATTCCCGGATGTTCCAGAACCCGAACATTCGCGACCTTTTCAACCAATCGCACCATGGTGATGCCGGTTCGCAGCCGCGGGCGCTGACCGGCGCCATTCTCGCCTATGCGAGCAACATCGAAAATCTCGGTGCGCTTGCCCCGGCGGTCGAGCGGATCGCGCAGAAGCATGTCGGCCTGCAAATTCTGCCCGAACATTATCCGCACGTTGCCGAGGCGCTCCTGGGGGCGATCAAGGCGGTGCTGGGGAATGCGGCCACCGATGAGATTCTCGCTGCCTGGGGCGAAGCCTACTGGTTCCTGGCCAACATCCTGATCGCCCGCGAGCAGCGAGTCTACTCAGAACAGAAGGATGCGACCGGCGGATGGAATGGCTGGCGCGATTTTCGCGTCGAGGACGTCGTGCGTGAGAGCAGCGTCATCAATTCCTTCGTTCTGCGCCCCGTTGATGGCGGGGCCGTCATGCGGCACAAGCCCGGGCAATATCTGACCTTCTGGCTTGAAATTCCGGGACATCCGCCAGTCAAGCGCAACTATTCGATTTCAGCAGCCCCCAACGGCGAAACCTATCGCATTTCGGTCAAGCGTGAGCCGCTTGGTCTTGCGTCAGGCTGGCTTCATGATGAAGCCAAGCCGGGCACGGTGCTCAAAGTTGCCGCGCCTGCAGGCGAATTCTTCCTGGCAGCGCATGTCGAACGCCCGGTGATCCTCCTGTCGGGCGGCGTGGGGCTGACCCCGATGGTGGCGATGCTCGAAACGCTTGCTGAGGGCGAGGCGGGAGTCCCCGTGCACTATGTCCACGGAACTCATGACCGCGACACCCACGCAATGCGTGATCATGTTCGCGCTGTCGCTGGGCGGGGCAAGTCAATCACCGTCACCGATTTTCATCAGACCCCGCTCGAAGATGAAGTCGCAGGACGGGATTATGACGTCGCCGGCATCATTACCGATGAATGGCTGGTCGCCAACACGCCTGTAGGTGAGGCCGATTACTATATCTGCGGACCACGCCCGTTTCTGCGGCACGCCGTCTCGACCTTGTCGCTGGCTGGCGTCCCATCCGACCGCATTCATTACGAATTCTTCGGTCCGGCGGACGAATTGCTCGCCGCCTGACTGAGCGCGGAGAAGGGCGACATCGCCCTTCTCCGCGTCTACTCAAACCGCCATGTCGGGGGCGTCACATAAAACGGGCACAGATATACGCTCTCATGACTGCCATCCGAGACGCTGGCCGAGTTTACTCCTTCGCTGGCCTCGAGACCAGCGGTCGCATTGACCTTGGCGGGTGTGCCGCGGGCGCCTGATCGACGACGATTGATCATGCTCTCATCCGCGGGTTGATTACCGCACTACCCGTATCCGTCGCTGGGCCTATCCTCCGTATAAGTTCGGGCGTCGGACGAACCTGCCCCACCGTACACCGTGGATTGCCCATCACAGTCGGGTGCCCGCGGCACGTCGGCCAAGGCTATGCAGTTGGTGCGCTGGCGCCTCCTCTCGTTAATGTCGTGGGTGGATCAGCCGGCTATCGCCGGCGACACCCGACGGGCGATGTCCCAGGCATAGCCGAACAGTTCACGCGCGATCGCGGTGGTCACCTTGGGCTGAGGCTTGCCCGTGGCCGCCAGGCGACGGTAGCGCTGGCAATGGTTCCGTTCAGCGAGCCCGAGCTGATCGCCCAGGAGATCATGCGTCTCGTCGATCGATCCCGCGCCGAAGCAAGGACAAGCCTATGACGGATATCCAGCGGCTCCCGCTTCTTCGTCTCTGCGGTATCGCGGGCGTGATCGGCGCGATCCTCTGGACGCTCGGCGACGCGCTGATCATCGGGGCTAGGGCAAGTCCCGACGACTATCCGCTGATCCTGAAGACCTATGCCGATCGCATCCAGTTCGACGGTGTCGCGCTGATGCTTCCATCCTCCGAGGCGCGGCTCGCCGCGGGCGCGCTGGTGGCCGATGCCGGCATCGTCTTCTATCTCGCGGGCTGCTGGCATCTGCTCGAAGGGCTGCGTCCGGCGATGGGCTGGTGGCGCTGGCTGACCTTCGTCCTGCTGGTCGCCGGCAACGCCTGGTCTCCGCTCGGCCATGCGGGCTTCTACTATGTCGGCATGGCCTACAAGACGATCCTCGAAACGCCGGCCGCGGCCCATGGCGCGCTGCTCGATCTCGGCCAGCACTTCTACCATGTCCTGCTCATCGCCTGGTTGATGCCGATCGTGACGCTGGGCCTGGCGCTGCTGCTCCTCGGGATCGTCATCGCGCTGGGCCGCACCGCCTGGCCACGCTGGTTCGCAGCGCTGGCCAATCCCGTCTCGCTGGTCGCGATCGGCATGCTGATCGCGCGCATCCTGCCCGAGCCGGCGCACACCTGGCTTGACGGCGCCGCGTTCAACCTCGGCTGGCTCGTTGTCTATGCCGTCTCGACGGCGCTGCTCTGGAATGGTGGCCGTTCGCCGGTCGCATCACGGGACGAAGCAGCATGACCGAAGCTGCGACAGCGACAGGCGACGAACAAGTGGGGGAGGAAGCATCAGGCGCTTTCAGCATGAAGCCACTGATGTTCGAGACCTTCGTCTGCTCGATGGCGATGATGTCGTTCGTGGCGCTCGCGGGCCCCATCGCGCGCGTGCTTGGCCTCGAGCCATGGCAGGTCGGCGGGGCGATGACCGCGTCGGGCATCGCCTGGATGATCATGGCGCGGTTCTGGGGCGGCCTTAGCGATCGGCGCGGCGCTCGTCGCTTGACGGCTTGATTGGATCGGGGGCGCCGCGATCAAGCGTTACCGCTCGGTTAGAGAATGGGATGACCAAATTATCGCTGCAACTTTGCCATCGCTTCCACTTCGATGGTTGTAAGCTCGTCGATTGTCAGGTCGAGCGCAGAGCGCTGCGTCTTCAAGTCGACCAACCTTTCCCGGATGCGGGCAATCAATCGCTCCATTTGCTCCTTATGCTCGGGATCGGCATCGTAGAGATCGAGAAACTCCTTGATTTCCTTGATGGAGAAGCCAAGGCGTTTGCCGCGCAAAATCAGCTGTATGCGTCCGATCTCACGCCTGGAATATGCCCGGGTACTGCCTACCCGTTGAGGGGCGATAAGCCCCTCCTTTTCGTAGAAGCGTAGCGTGCGAAGTGTCAGTCCGAGTTCCTGAGCGACATCCTGGATGCCGTACACTTGTAAATCCGCATCCTTTGCGCGGGTTCTCCCCTTGTGCGTGGGGTTGTCGCGATCCGCGTCCTTAAGCGTTTCATCGTCCTCGGCGAGGTGGAGCGAGTTCCCCATGCCATCCACTCCCTGTCCTCCAATCACGGCTACCCTACCACTCAAGCGCATAAGCCTCGTAGCTTGACAGGGGATAGAGGCTCAGGCGAGCTTTTTGTTCTCCTCCTCGATCAAATCCTTCTTCGAAAGTTTGCCGATCAACGTCTTGGGCAGGCTGTCCCGGAATGCGAAGGCCTTGGGCATCTCGATCTTGCTGAGGCGATCCTGCAAAAAGACCTTGAGTTCATCGACGGTCAGGTTCGATCCCTCGTGCAGCGCGATGAACAACTTGGGAGATTGACCTCTGTAGGCGTCAGGAATCGCGATTGCGATCGCCTCCTTTACCGCCGGGTGCTGGTAGGCCGCATCCTCGATGATCCGGGGATATACATTATATCCGCCACAGAAGATGATGTCCTTGATGCGGTCGACGAGGAAGAGATAGCCATCCTCATCAAAATAGCCGATATCGCCGGTTCGTAGCGCGCCATCGACGAAGACAGCACTGGTTTCTGCAGGGCGCTGCCAATAGCCCTTCATCACCTGAGGGCCGCGGGCGCACACTTCTCCGCGTTCTCCCTGGGGAAGAACCCGCGAGGGATTCTCCGGATCTCGGATCTCGATGATGGTGCCGGGGAAACTTGGGCCGCAGCTATTGTCCTTCACCGTCCCAAACAACGGGTTGCAGGCGATGATCGGGGCGGTTTCGGAGAGCCCATATCCTTCCACGACCCTGGCACGCGTGCGTGCCTCGAACTCCTCGCGTACCTCGAGCGGGAGCGGTGCGCCGCCGGATATACAGGCGCGCACGGCCGAGAGATCGGGTATCTCGTCGTCCGGAAGCGCGTTCAGGGCAACATAGATCGTAGGCACGCCGAAGAACTGTGTCGGCGGCTTGCGCTTCATCGTGTTGAGAACCTGCTTCATCTCAAACCGTGGCAGCAGGACGATTTCGGCGCCGATTTCGACTGAGAAGTTGAGCACCGTCGTGAGTGCGAAGACGTGAAACATGGGCAGGACGCCGAGAGTTCTCTCCTGCTGCGGGCGAAGTCCTCCCACATGCACCACCATCTGGGCGCTGTTCGCCGTGAGGTTGGCGTGGGTCAGCATTGCGCCCTTGGGCACGCCGGTTGTGCCTCCGGTATATTGAAGGACCGCGACATCATCAGGGTGACGTTCTACCGCGTCAGGTTCGGCATCATGGGCGAGAAGCGCCTTGAGCCGGACATGAAGGCCTTCGTCGAGTATCCGCGCGTGGTCTTTTCGCTTGAATAGCGCAAAGCCCAGGCCTTGCAGCCAGGGCAGCATATCCCTCATGCCGCACAACACGATCTTGTCCAGCCCGGCACGTGGCGCGACGGCTTGCACTTTCTCGTGGATTATCCGGACGTCCGGTACCGCCATCATGCGCGTTCCCGAGTCCCGGATCTGATGCTCCAGTTCGCGCTCCGTGTAGAGCGGGTTGAAGTTGACCACGATCGCACCCACGCGCAGCGCCGCGAAGTACAATATCGCGAAATAGGGGCAGTTCGGCAGGCACAGGCCGAACCGATCGCCCTTGCGCAGCCCCTGATCCTGCAATCCACGTGCTGCACGGCGAACGAGTTGCCCCACCTGCGCATAAGTCCAGGTTCGCCCGAGAAAGTCGATGGCGACGCGTTCGGGATAAAGGTTCAACGCATTGTCGAGGAGGTCGGTCAGGAGCCGTGGCGGAATTGCCGGTTCCGGTATCGACGGGAAGGCGCTGATGGCGGGCTGGGGCATGGCGATCTCCAGCATCAGAAGTGGAAACGTCCGCCGAGCGACAGCACGACGGCGTGCGCGTCCTCGAGCTTGCCGTCCATCAGGATCGGCGTCTGCACGGCCGTGCCGGCATAGGCCGCTGTCGTGCGATCAATAGTCGTATCCTTGAACGTAATATACGCTGCGCCCGCATCGAGCGTGAACCGGGAAGACACGGCATAGCTTGTGCCGGCAGCGAAATTCCAACGGTTGCTGTCAGGCACTCGAGCGTCCCGATTGCCGTTGCGCGTCGGGGTCTGGGCGTGTTGAACGCCGGCACGAACGGTCCAGGCTGGTGTGACCGCGTAATCGATGCCGCCTGCGAAGCTCCAAGTGTCCCGGTAATTTTCCGGGATTGAAACGTTGAGCGGCGCGCCGAGCCGGATAGCGTCGAATTTCGACCAACCCATGCGGGTCACCTGACCGTTGAGGGTGACCTTGGGCGACACCGCCACGCGCGCTCCGAAGATCGCCTGCCAGGGGGTCTCGAACGTGGCGTTTGCATTCACTACGCTGTTTTGCCCGGCGAGCGGACCAAGAAGACCGGTCGTCGTCACCGAACCGTCGAGATTATGCTTCACGCTCGACTTGTAGCTGGCGCCCAGTTGCATGGGGCCGGCGCGATATTGCAGCCCGGCCGACCAGCCAAGATCCCAACCATTGCCTTTCAGCTCCTGGTGGCCGTCGGCGAGAAGAGGCGATAGGTTCGGCAGATAGTTGGACAATGATGCGTCGGCATATTCGATATTAAGCGCGGCGCCGATGCTGAGATTTGGCGTAACGAGGTAGGCGATCGATGGCTGGATGTCGTATGTTCGCAGCTTGGTCTTGTCGGCGCTATACCGTGCCCAGCTGTCGGCATCATAATTGGTTGTGAAGCTATAAGGGGAGGCGACGGTCAGCCCCAAAGCGAGCCGTGATGTCAGGCCGACGGCTATCGCGCCGGAGGGTAGTACGCCATTATTGATCGGATCACGAGAGCGTTGGCTCCCGCCTACAGCCGCAGCCGACTGCCCGGGACGGACAATGAGCGTGTTGACATTGTCAACCGACCCTTTGGGAAGGATTACGCTTACGGCCTGGTGGGCATCGACTCCTTCCATGCCTGCGATCGCAGCCGGATTCCACCAGAGGGACTGTACGCCCTGGTCGGCGACCTCGCCCGAAAAGGCTCGTCCGGCACCTCTGGACGATTGTTCCTGAAGGTAAAAGGCCTGCGCGCTCGCGGCTTGCGGCGCGAGCAATCCAGCCGCCACGGCCGATGTTGCGATCCCAACTTTCCAATTTTTGCCTGCCACGCCCATCTCCCCTTTCGTGATTGTCAAATTCCTCGTGCTTATCGAAGGCGCGTCCATGTCTGCGTCTTGCACAGGGGCCAGACGATGCAGCCCTTGAGGCGCAAATGATCCCGATCGGCTAACGTGACCGTCGCGCTGTATGTACCGCCATCCTCAGCGTTGTAGATGGAACCACCCGACCAACTGCCCGACTTCCACGTAAAACCCTGCAGAATCTGCAATCCACGAAGCGGACGACCGCGCAACGCAGCGGTCTTGTTCTTTTCGTCACGTAGTTCGGGGTTGGCTTTGATCCCGTCGGAACTGATCAAGGCACCGCAGATCGATTGCCCGCAGCGGGTGATTTCCACGACGCCATGACGGCTCTCGGTTTGCCAGCGACCGACAACGGTGTCGGCGGGCAATGCAGTGCTCGAAGCCAGTAGTGTCAGAATGATCGACATTGTTCCTCTCCGCGCGCCTTCAGGCGACCGTCTGTTTCACGTCTGGAGCCAATATGCGGCAAATCAGCGTCCCATAACCATCTCAATGACGTATAGGTAAGTCAATAGCTCAATGCGTCATCAAACTGCCTATTAGGTTGTGTGCGAATTGGAGGGGTCAGGCGCTGCTGGCCCCGTCGTCAGGGTTCGGGCGTGTTCGTGTGTGACGCCGTCAAGCTATTGATCTGTGCGTGCCTTCAAGCAAGGAAAGATTGCGATAATTGCCCAGTTCCTGAATGCGCTGGATGGAACGCGACACTTCGCCGTCAGCCGCCCCGTTCGCGGCAACGACCAGGCGCCCGTAGCCGCCGGCGTGAATGCGAAAGTCGCTCCAGATCCGGACGCTATCCCCGATGATGCAGGAGACGAGATGGCCCGGATGGAAGTCGGCCCGATCGACAACCGGCTCGGCGTAGCTATCGTTCGCCACAACGACGATGTGGGTTGCGCGGATGACCAGGCCCGGCAGCGTTTCCATCCACTGCAAGGTATCACTGAAGGGGCCGACGTCGGGAGCAGACCAGAACTGCGCGTCCGCGCTGACCGAGGTTGACGTTAGCGTCGTGGTGACCGCTTCACTGTGCCTTTCCCAGGCCAGCCGCCCGTTGGCGGACCACTCCGTTTCCAGGTGGCGCCGGTTGCGATCGAGTCCAGAGGCGCATCGCTGCTCCAGGATCAGCCATTCCTTCTCCCGGTCATTCTCATCGACCAGGCGAACCGTCTGAAATGCCATGGCGGGCAATTCGAGTGCAGGAAAACGGCGCAGATGCATTTCGCCGACGATCTGACGCCGGAGGGGATGCTCAGAAAATCGCATGTGTGCGCCTTCGAAAACAGGTGCAGTGGCGCTTGGGGAGAGGCGCAGCCGTCGATAAGACGGGCGCGAGCATCATCGCCGGGATGAGAGTGCGCGGTTTTTCACTGGCGAGCATCCGTACGTTCCTCGGCCAAGACCTCCGATATCAAGCCTCCCGGGAACCGGTGCATGACGATTCCCTCGACGGCGTGAGAAGAGTGCCAAAGATTTTAGTTGACGTAAACGTCATTTCACGCACCATTAGGTAATCAGATGTCCGATTCCCTGGAGAGGCTATCATCGATGCGTAATGTGGTTGTTGCGGGCTATGCCCGGTCCCCCTTTCACCTGGCAGGCAAGGGCGCGCTGGCGCGCGTCCGCCCTGACGATCTGGCCGCTCAGGTCATTCGCGGACTGATTCAGCAGACCGGCGTGAAGGCCGAAGATATCGAGGATATCGTGCTGGGCTGCGCTTTTCCTGAAGGCGAGCAGGGCTTCAACATCGCGCGCCTTATCGGTCTTCTCGCCGACCTGCCGCTCTCTGTCGGCGGCATGACCGTTAATCGCTTCTGCGGATCGTCGATGAGCTCGGTCCACATCGCTGCGGGCCAGATTCAGCTTGGCGCCGGCGAGGCCTTCATCTGCGCGGGCGTGGAGTCGATGAGCCGCGTGCCGATGATGGGGTTCAATCCGCTGCCGAACCCCGAGCTCGCGAAGAAGAGCGCCGCCTATATGGGCATGGGCGACACGGCGGAGAATATCGCGACCAAATATCAGATCACCCGTGCCCAGCAGGAAGCCTTTGCGGTCGCCAGTCAGGACAAGGCGGCCGCGGCTATCGCGGCCGGCAAGCTCGAGGCCGAGATCGTGCCGATCACGACCAAGGCGGGCGTGGTCGACAAGGATGGCACGCCGCGTGCCGGCACGACGACGGAAACCCTCGCCGGGCTGAAGCCGGCCTTCAGCCAGGACGGCACGGTAACGGCGGGAACGTCCTCGCCGCTGACCGATGGCGCAAGCGCAATCCTGGTCACGAGCGAGGATTATGCGCGCGCGCATGGACTGCCGATCCTTGCCCGCATCAAGTCGGTTGCTGTCTCTGGCTGCCAGCCGGAGATCATGGGCATCGGACCGGTCGAGGCCTCGCGCAAGGCGCTGCAGCGGGCGGGGCTCAGTGTGGACCAGCTTGACGTTGTCGAGCTCAACGAAGCCTTTGCGAGCCAGTCACTGGCCTGCATCAGCGACCTGGGTCTTGACCAGTCGAAGGTCAATCTGGACGGCGGCGCCATCGCGATAGGCCACCCTCTGGGGGCGACCGGTGCGCGGATCGTGGGCAAGGCCGCGGCTCTGCTGAAGCGCGAAGGCGGCAGCTATGCGCTTGCCACCCAGTGCATCGGCGGCGGTCAGGGCATCGCCACCGTGCTGGAGGCGGCGGAATGAGCGAGCAGGCCATCAAGCCAGTCGGCGCCCCGCCGGAAACCATCAAAAAGGTCTGCGTGATCGGCGCAGGCGTCATGGGCGCCGGCATCGCAGCGCAGGTCGCCAATGCCGGCGTGCCGGTGCTGCTGCTCGATATCGTGCCCAAGGAGGGCGGCGATCGTGACGCCGTGGCGAAGGGTGCGGTCGCGAAGATGCTGAAGACCGATCCGGCGCCCTTCATGTCGAAGGCTGCGGCGAAGCTCGTTGAAACGGGCAATATCGACGACCATCTCGAGCGGGTGGCCGAATGCGACTGGATCGTCGAGGCGATCGTCGAACGGCTCGACATCAAGCAGGCGCTCTACGCCAAGCTCGAGCAGCTCAAGCGTCCGGGCACGGCGGTATCGTCCAATACCTCGACGATTCCGCTTGGCCATCTGGTCGAGGGGCGGGACGATCAGTTCAAACAGGACTTCCTGATCACCCATTTCTTCAATCCGCCGCGCTACATGCGGCTCATCGAAATCGTGACCGGCCCCGACACTGATACGGCTGTGGCGAGGCGCGTCTCGGATTTCGTCGATCGAAAGCTCGGCAAGCGCATCGTGCCGGCGCGGGACACGCCGGGCTTCATCGCCAATCGCATCGGTACCTACTGGCTGGCCGTCGCGATCAATGCCGCGATGGACCAGGGGCTGACGGTGGAGGAAGCCGACCAGATCGGCGGAAAGCCGATGGGCGTGCCCAAGACCGGCATTTTCGGCCTTGTCGATCTCGTTGGCGTCGACCTCATGCCGCTGCTCACGAAGAGCCTGTCCTCGACGCTGCCGGCAGGTGACGCCTATTTCGACACGGTGAGGCCGATGCCGCTCGTCGACAGGATGATCGCGGAAGGCTTTACCGGGCGGAAGGGCAAGGGCGGTTTCTACGCGTTCGACAAGGCGACGAAGACCAAGAAAGCGCTCGATCTCGCGACCGGCGAATATCGCGTATCGGTGAAGCCGGCTTCCTTGCCGGGCCGGGCCGAGAAGGACCTGGCAGCATTGGTTGCTGCTCCCGGCAAGGTCGGCGCCTATGCCTGGGAAATTCTCGGCAAGGTTCTTTCCTATGCCGCGAGTCTGGTCGGTGAAGCTGCGGACAACATCGTCGGCATCGATGACGCGATGAAGCTCGGCTACAACTGGAAGTTCGGGCCGTTCGAACTGATCGATCGCCTCGGGCCGGGCAAGCTCGCCGAACGGCTGGCCGCCGAGGGGCGGGATGTTCCCGCGATCCTCAAGGTAGCCGGAGATCGGCCTTTCTACCGGGTGCAGGACGGCCGTCGGCAATATCTCGATGCCGCCGGCGACTATCATGATGTCGTGCGGCCCGAGGGCGTGCTGCTGCTGGAAGACATCAAGCTCCATAGCCAGCCGATCCTCAAAAATGGTTCGGCGGCACTCTGGGATGTCGGCGACGGCGTTGCCTGCCTTGAGTTCACCGGCAAGATGAACGCGCTCGACGGCGATGTGATGAAGCTGATCGGTCAGGCGATCCCGGTCGTGCAGGACAAGTTCAAGGCGCTCGTCGTCTATAATGAGGGCAGCAATTTCTCCGCCGGCGCCAATCTCGGTCTTGCTCTGTTCGCACTGAACATCGCGGCATGGGGCGAGATCGAAAAGCTCGTCGCGGGCGGGCAGCAGGCCTACAAGGCGCTCAAATATGCGCTGTTCCCGGTCGTGAGCGCTCCGGCCGGCATGGCATTGGGCGGCGGTTGCGAGATCCTGCTCAACAGTGATGCCGTGCAGGCCCATGCCGAAAGCTATGTGGGTCTGGTCGAGTGCGGCGTGGGTCTGATCCCTGGCTGGGGCGGATGCGGTGAAATGATCGATCGCTGGCGCTCCAGTCCCGGCATGCCCAAGGGGCCGATGCCGGCCGTAGCCAAGGTCTTCGAGACGGTATCGACAGCCACTGTGGCAAAGTCGGCCGCCGAGGCGAAGGAGCATGGCTTCCTGCGTCCCTCGGACGGCATTACGATGAACCGGGACCGTCTGCTGGCGGACGCCAAGGCGAAGGCACTGGAACTGGCCGACGGTTACAAACCGCCTGTGGCTCCGGAATTCCGCTTGCCTGGCGCGGGAGGCAAGTCCGCTCTTTCGATGGCTGTCGAAGGCTTCCAGGCCCGTGGCCTCGCCACATCTTACGATGGTGTCGTATCCGGCGCGCTCGCCGACGTCCTGACGGGCGGCGAGAAGGATCTCATCGACATCGTGACCGAAGAGGATCTGCTGGCGCTCGAGCGCAAGGCCTTCATGCAACTGGTGCGCGACCCGCGGACCCAGGCGCGCGTCGAGCAGATGCTCGTCACCGGCAAGCCGCTGCGTAACTGATTGGCGGCCGGCGGCCGGATGGCCGACCGGTCAGGAGATATAAATATGCAAGTCTATGACGCCCCGTTGCGCGACATGCGCTTCGTGCTCAACGAACTCCATGCCGATGACGGCTTCGGGGATATTCCCGCGCTGTCGGAGTTCACACCGGATCTCACCGATGCGATCCTCGAGGAGGCGGCGCGCTTCTGTCGCGACGTCCTGTTGCCGATCAACCGGTCGGGCGACGAGGAGGGGTGTCATCTGGAAAACGGCGTCGTGCGGACGCCGGCGGGGTTCCCCGAAGCCTATAAGCAGTTCGCCGAAGGTGGCTGGACCGCGCTCGCATCCGATCCGGAATGGGGTGGGCAGGGGCTGCCGGAAGCGGTCAACAAGCTGGTCGAGGAGATGATCTGCTCGTCCAACCTCTCCTTCGGCCTCTACCCGGGCCTCACCCATGGTGCCACCACTGCGATCGAGGGCCATGGCAGTGACGCGCTCAAGCAGGCCTACCTGCCCAAGATGGTGAGCGGCCAGTGGTCCGGCACGATGTGCCTGACCGAGCCTCATTGCGGTACCGATCTCGGGCTCCTGCGCAGCCGCGCGGTCCCGCAGGGCGATGGCAGCTACAAGGTCACCGGCTCCAAGATCTTCATCTCCGCCGGTGAGCATGACCTGACCGAGAATATCATCCATCTCGTGCTCGCCCGCCTGCCCGACGCCCCCAAGGGCGTGAAGGGCATCAGCTTGTTTCTCGTCCCCAAATATCTGCCCAGGGAGGACGGTACTCCCGGTCAATCGAACGGCGTCGCCTGCGCCGCGATCGAGCACAAGATGGGTCTCAAGGCGTCGGCGACGTGCCAGATGAACTTCGATGATTCGATCGGCTGGATCGTCGGTGAGCCTGGCAAGGGCATGGCCGCCATGTTCACGATGATGAACACGGAGCGTGTCTCCGTCGGCATCCAGGGCCTGGGTGTGGGCGAGGCGGCGTATCAGGCGGCGGCCTGGTATGCGAAAGATCGTATTCAGGGTCGGGCGCTCTCGGGACCCAAATATCCCGATCAGGCAGCCGATCCGATCATCGTTCACCCCGATGTTCGCCGCATGTTGATGACGATGCGGGCTTATAATGAGGGATGCCGGGCGCTCTCGGCCTGGGTCTCGCGCGCCCTGGACGCGGAAAAACATTCTCCCGAACCCGAAGTGCGCCAGCGTGCGAGTGACTTCATTGCGCTCATGACCCCCGTCGTCAAAGCGCTCTTCACCGACCTTGCGTTCGACAGCGCGAACCTTGCGGTCCAATGCTATGGTGGCCACGGCTACATCCGCGAAAGCGGCGTCGAGCAATATGCCCGCGATGCCCGGATCACCATGATCTATGAGGGGACGAACGGCGTTCAGGCGCTCGATCTCGTCGGCCGCAAGCTCGGCGCCCATATGGGCCGCTATCTGCGCAGCTTCTTCCATCCGGTGTCGGCTTTCATCGAGGAAAACAACGTCGACGGACCGATGAAGCCGATGATCGAGGCGCTCGCCAAGGCGTTCGGGGCGCTGCAGCTTTCGACGGCCACGGTCGCGCAGCGGGCGCTCAAGGATCCCGAAGAGGCGGGCGCGGCGTCGGCGGACTATCTGCGTCTGATGGGCCTGGTGGCCATGGGCTATTGCTTTGCCAAGGCGACCAAGATCGCAGGCTTGCAGCTCTTCTTCGGCAGCGAGGACAAGCGCTTCTACGATGCCAAGATCAAGACGGCGACGTTCTTCTTCGAGCGTATCCTGCCTCAGGCGACCGCCAGCTTCCTGGCGATCAAGGCGGGCAAGAAGTCGCTGATGGCGCTGGAAGACGACGTGTTTTGACGCTTCCGGCAAGCCTCGAAAAGCGGCTGGCCATTCCAGCCATCGTTGCGCCGATGTTCCTTGTGTCGGGACCGGACCTTGTCGTCAGTTGCTGCGAGGCGGGACTGCTTGGTACTTTCCCGGCGCTCAACCAGCGCACCAGTCAAGGTTTCGGTGAATGGCTGGATGAAATCGAGGAGCGGCTGGCTCCCATGCCGGGAGCGGCGCCCTTCGGCGTCAACCTCATCGTCCATAAGAGCAATCCGAGGCTCGACGCCGATCTGGAACTGATCGTTCGGCACCAGGTGCCATTGGTCATCACCTCGCTCGGCGCCATCGCGGATCTTGTCCAGGTGGTTCAGGGCTATGGCGGGCTGGTCTTTCACGACGTGACGAACGTGCGTCATGCGGAAAAGGCGCTCGAAGCTGGCGTCGACGGTCTGATCGCGGTCGCTGCCGGCGCGGGGGGACATGCCGGCACGATGAGCCCGTTCGCACTGGTTGACGAGATACGGCGCTTCTTCCAGGGGCCGCTGGCGCTTTCCGGCGCCATCACGCGCGGCCACCAGATCGCGGCCGCGCAGATGATGGGGGCCGATCTTGCCTATATCGGATCCCACTTCATCGCGTCGGAAGAGAGTCTCGCCTCGCCGGCACAGAAAGACATGGTGATCGGGGCCGGACCAGCGGATATCGTCTATACGGACCGGGTCACCGGCGTCGGGGCCAATTTTCTCCGGCCCTCGCTGGAAGCCGCGACTCTCCCTGAGCCACATGGCGCGCTTTCGGTTTCGGAGGAGGCCAAGGCCTGGAAGACGATCTGGTCGGCAGGCCACGGTGTCGGCGCTACCACTGCCGTCCAACCGGCCCGATCCATCTGTGAGAGACTCATTGCCGAATATCAGGCGGCATTACAATCAGAGTAGGATTGATCCATGAAGGTGCTTGTGCCCGTCAAGCGGGTTATCGATTATAATGTGAAACCGCGCGTGAAGGCGGATGGGACGGGCGTCGATTTGGCGAACGTGAAGATGTCGATGAACCCGTTCGACGAGATCGCCGTCGAAGAGGCTATCCGCCTCAAGGAAAAGGGAGTCGCGACCGAAATCGTGGTGGTGTCGATCGGCGTCGCCAAGGCGCAGGAAACGCTGCGCACCGCGCTCGCCATGGGGGCCGACCGCGCGATCCTCGTCCAGACTGACGATGAGGTCGAGCCGCTCGCCGTCGCCAAGATCCTGAAGGCCATCGCCACCGAGGAGGCTCCAGGCCTGGTGATCCTCGGCAAGCAGGCCATCGACGATGATGCCAATCAGACCGGCCAGATGCTGGCAGCCCTTCTCGGTTGGGGGCAGGGCACATTCGCCAGCAAGGTCGAAGTATCGGGCGAGACTGTCGCGGTGACCCGTGAGGTGGATGGCGGTCTGGAGACCGTAAGCCTCAAACTGCCGGCGATCGTGACGACCGATCTGCGTCTCAACGAACCGCGCTATGCGAGCCTGCCCAATATCATGAAGGCCAAATCCAAGCCGCTGGCGACGAAGACGCCGGCCGATCTCGGTGTTGAGATCGCCTCGCGCCTCAAGACGCTCAAGGTGACCGAACCCCCCAAGCGCTCGGCGGGCATCAAGGTGGCCGACGTCGATGAATTGGTCGCCAGGCTCAAGGAAATGGCGATTTGATAAACTTTCAAACGCGCCGAACTTGCCGAACCTCTCCCATGCAAGTGACGGCGCACCCCGCTTCATCCTGTGCGCACAGAGATGAAGCGGGGGCGGATTTCTCGGAGAATAAGTTATGAATACGCTCGTCTGGGTTGAACATGACAATGCGTCGGTCAAGGATGCGACGCTATCGGCCGTCACCGCCGCTGCCAAACTTGGTGAGGTCCATCTGCTGGTTGCCGGTGCGGGCATCGGCGGCGTGGCCGAGGCTGCTGCGAAGGTCGCGGGTGTCGCCAAAGTCGTAACGTTCGACGATGCGGCGTTCAAACACGCTTTGCCCGAGAATGTCGCGCCGGCCGTCGCGGACCTGATGCGCGGCTATGACGCGTTCGTGGCGCCTTCCACTTCGAATGGCAAGAACATCGCGCCGCGCGTGGCGGCCTTGCTTGATGTGATGCAGGTCAGCGACATCCTGTCGGTGGAAAGCGCTGACACGTTCACGCGTCCCATCTACGCGGGAAATGCGATCGCGACGGTCCAGTCGTCTGATGCAAAGAAGGTTATCACGGTGCGTGGCACAGCCTTCGAGAAGGCGGCCCGCGAGGGTGGCTCGGCCAGTATCGAGGCTGCGACGGGCACGGATGCGGGACTTTCCAGCTTCGTGGGTGCCGAGATCGCCCAGTCCGAGCGCCCGGAACTCACCTCGGCCAAAATCATCGTCTCGGGCGGGCGAGCGCTGGGCTCGGCCGGGCAGTTTCATGGCGTGATCGATCCGCTGGCCGACAAGCTGGGCGCGGGTGTGGGCGCAAGCCGCGCAGCGGTCGATGCTGGCTATGCGCCCAACGATTTTCAGGTCGGCCAGACCGGCAAGATCGTGGCGCCGGAAGTCTATGTCGCCGTCGGCATATCGGGTGCGATTCAGCACCTTGCTGGCATGAAGGATAGCAAGACCATCATCGCGATCAACAAGGATGAGGACGCGCCCATCTTCCAGGTCGCCGATATCGGCCTGGTCGGCGACCTCTTCAAGATCGTTCCTGAACTGACCGAAAAGCTTTGAGGTAAGCGATGACCGGTCTGGAAGAGATCGAACAGTTCATGGCGGCCGGCACCCGGCCGCCCATGATGGACCTGTTCGACATCGATCTGCTTGAGGCGGAGGAGGGGAAGGTCGTCTTTGTCGCGACGCCCACCTCGCAGACCTACAATTTCATGGGCATCGCCCATGGTGGCTATGCCGCGACGCTGCTGGATTCGGCCTGCGGCATCGCGGCGAACTCCGCGGCCCAAGTGCCCATCAACTGCGTCACGCTCGAACTCAAGGTCGCCTATCATGCGCCCTTGACCGACAGGGTCGGGATGGTCCGTGCAATCGGCCAGGTGGTGTCGATGGGCAAGAGGGTGGCGCATACCGAGGCGCGTCTGATCGACATGGCCGGCAAACTCTATGCCTCCGCGACATCGACCTTGCTGCTCGTCGATCGGGCGGCCTGAACAGGAAAGAAGATATGGAAGTCGTTATCCCGCACAGCCTTGGTAAAATCGAAGCGAAGAGCAGGATCGAGGCCGGCCTGCCCAAGCTGGCAGCGCATATCCCGGGAGGCGGTTCGCTCAGTTCCGAGTGGGTATCGGACTACGCACTACACTTGGTCATCGGGGCGATGGGGCAGAATATCCCGGTGCAACTCGACATTGAGGATAGCGAGATTCGCGGCGACGTCAGCGTACCGCTGTTCCTCAAAATGATGTCAGGACAGATTTCGGATTTTGTGAAAACGAGCGCCGAGAAAATGCTCAGCAAGGCATGATGAATTTACTGGCCGCAGGACAATATCGTTGCTCTGCGATGATTGAGTTTACGAGAATCTGCCCTGTTTCCTAGCCGATAGTGTCCGCGCGAGGGCTTTGTGATGGAAGAAATCGCTCCCCGAGTTTTCAGGATCATTAGCCGTCAGCTCGGCGTCTATCCGGATCAGATTGCCCTTGCTTCGTCTTTCTACGATGACATCGGCGTGGATAGTCTCGATGTGCTGGAAGTTGTGATGGCGCTTGAAGACGAATTCGGACTCACTATCCCGGATGAAGCCGCCGGTGAGGTCAAAACAGTAGAGGATGCGGTCAAGCTGGTCGAAGCATGGATAGCCAAGTGAGATAAAACCCACGATCCTCTGAAACCGCAATTCACGACGACAATGAAATCTAGATAGCTCTTTGGTCGCCTGACGTATCACTTCCATGATCATGGCTACCGTGATCGCGCATAGCCGCAATATGCTTTGCGCCAGAAACGGGATTTCATCTATCGCTTTGCCCACTCGATGACGGAATGGTGTTTCCGAAAAGAATATAGCGAACCATGTTATCTAATGACGAATTGCTGTCTTCTCACATTTGACGAACTGGCTGGTAACGTCGGAGCGGGAAGATGCATGAAAGAGGTAGATCATGCGATACCGTTCATTAGGCCTGGCTACAGTCTTGATTGTCACGAGCACCGCTTGGGCGCAGACGCCGTCGGATAACCAACATGCGCTGATCGGACCGCCCCAACTCCACGCCCTTCCCGTCACCGCTCCGACGCTCGTCGAGGCCTATGGTCCTGATCCTCTGCAGATCGGTGAACTGCGCTTGCCTGCAGGTCCTGGCCCGTTTCCCGTCGTCATGGTCATTCACGGTGGCTGCTGGACCAAAGGCTATGAGACACTGGCAGGCACGGCGCCGTTGGCGAGCGCCTTGACGGACAAGGGCGTGGCGACATGGAATATAGAGTATCGACAGGTTGGTGACACCCGCGGCGGGTGGCCTGGGACCTTCCAGGATTGGGGAGCGGCGCTCGATCACTTGAGGGTGCTGGCACGAACCCAGCCTCTGGACCTGAAGCATGTGGTGACGGTGGGACATTCTGCCGGCGCCCACGCTGCCCTGTGGCTGGCGGCCCGTCCCAGATTGCCTGCCGACAGCGAGGTCCGCGGCGCTGATCCACTGAAGGTTTCCGCCGCGGTCG
Source organism: Sphingomonas trueperi (assembly GCF_011927635.1). GTDB lineage: Bacteria > Pseudomonadota > Alphaproteobacteria > Sphingomonadales > Sphingomonadaceae > Sphingomonas > Sphingomonas trueperi. Next base: position 67,022 of record NZ_JAATJB010000011.1, on the reverse strand, counting down.
CCATCGACGGCCCAGGCGACCTGCGAACCCTGTACGGGTTCGACAAGGATAGCCGAATGCGTTCTCGGCAGTGCGGAACATCAACGTCAGCAACGTGATTTCATCGCCGGTCGTCGAAATCGTAAGCGCTACAAGGACCAACCATCCCCAGCCTTGCCGAAACTCAACTCCCACTCACTTAACCTTCCGCACAGCCCCGCACTTTCCGGGTCACTCTGCACACTTCAAATCTCAACCGACAATCAGGTGAATAGCTTTAGCGTCGTTCTGCCAACCACTTAAGCGCCGATAGGCTTGGCATGAACAGATATTCGCCTCCCTTCATGACATTGAAAGTCTGCACACCGTCGATGCGCTTGCGCGCGGGCGCCTGCGGGATGGTGAACCGACCGTCCTCCTCATGCAGGCCGACGATTGGATCGCGCTCTTCGCCAAGGTCGACGAAATTCCCGCGATTGATCCATTCCTGCTGCATGAACTCGATCGTGTCATAGGCACGCGCGCTGATGAAGATGAAGAACAGGCCGCGATCGCCTTTCTTATCGTCCTGCGGCGTGACATCCTCGGAATAGGCGTCACCTCAAGCTTTGTACGCTGAACAACGATTTTCCGGACATAATGTGAACATTGGTGTCAGGCAGCGGCGCGAAGGTACTGGTAGAGGGTTTCGCGGCTGATGCCCATGTCGCGCGCGATGGTCGCCTTGCGTTCACCGGCGGCAACGCGGCGGTGCAGATCGGCAATCATCTCATCCGAGAGCGACCGTTTCCGCCCCCGATAGGCGCCGCGCTGCCGAGCGATCGCAATGCCTTCGCGTTGCCGTTCGCGGATCAGGGCGCGCTCGAACTCAGCAAACGCACCCATGACCGAGAGCATCAGATTGGCCATCGGGGAGTCCTCCCCCGAGAAGGACAGGCTTTCCTTCTCAAACTCGATCCGGATACCTCGCTTGGTGAGGCCCTGGACCAGCTTGCGCAGGTCATCCAGATTGCGGGCCAACCGATCCATGCTGTGGACGACGACGGTATCGCCTTCGCGGGCGAAAGTGAGCAGAGCCTCAAGCTGGGGGCGGTTGACGTCCTTGCCCGATGCCTTGTCGGTGAAGGTCCGATCGAGCGACTGACCTTCCAATTGGCGATCCACATTCTGATCGAACGTGCTGACCCGGACATAGCCGATCCGTTGCCCCTTCACTGCGCACTCTCTCCATCAAAATGTCAGGTTGAAATCTATGATACGCAACGACATTCGTCAACAAATTCCGTTTAGTACCCTAATCTGACAGAAACCGCGGTAGCGCCCTGACGTCCGGTTAGGCTATACTCCAAGCTGACATCACAAAATCAAATCCCTCAAAGATGGCGTCAATTGCCTTGATGGGGTAAAAACTGGAGTGCTTCCAGGATGGGACATTCGGCAACGTCATCTCCAGTGCATCTGGCTAACGTGGTCGCCAGCGTCACCTCTATCTTCTGCAAATCTGCAATGCGGCGGCGGACATCTTCAAGGTGGAGTTCGGTTCTCGCCATAACCTCCGCGCAGGTTTGTGCACCGGTATCGGTGAGCGACAACAATGACCGTATCTCATCCATTGCATAGCCAAGGTCGCGCGCGCGCAGGATGAACTGCAACCTTTGCACCAGTTCCGGCGAATAGACGCGGTAGCCGTTGGAACTGCGAGGCGGCCCCGGCAGCAATCCCACCTTCTCGTAATAGCGGATGGTTTCGAGATTGCAGCCTGTTTTCCGGGCAAGCTGGGCACGCAAGATGCCGACCTGTTGCTCCATGAAAATACCTCTTGAGTCTGTAGTGGCTACAGAGCCTACACTGCGAATCACTCAGTTGGAACAAGGGATTCAAGCCATGGTCTCAACGCCGGAAGCGGGACAGCCAGCCCTCACCGAAAACCACGAGCCGAAGCAGGCAAACTGGGTTGCGGCGGGCGCATTGATCGGCGCGGGGCTCGCCTCGGCTTGCTGCGTCGTCCCGCTACTGTTGGTTATGCTCGGAATTTCCGGCGCGTGGATCGCCAACCTGACGGCGCTCGAACCTTACAAGCCCTATGTCGCAGGCGTAACGCTCGCGCTGCTCGGCTACGGCTTCTGGCATGTCTATTTCAAGCCGAAACCGCCCTGTGAAGACGGTTCCTACTGCGCTCGTCCACAATCGGCTTGGACCACCAAGGCGGTGCTGTGGCTGGGCCTTGCCGTCGCCATCCTGGCGCTCACCATCGACTGGTGGGCACCCTGGTTCTATTGAAAGGAAATACCCATGAAAAAGACAGTATGTATCGCTATGGCCGTGCTGGCTATGGCTGGCGGCGGGGTCGCCTATGCAGTTAGTGGCACGGCGCAAGATCGCCCCGCGGCTACCGCAACCGCTCAGAAGCAAACCACCTTTGCCATAGAGAACATGACCTGCGCCACCTGCCCGATCACCGTGAAGAAGGCGATGGAAGGCGTCGCCGGGGTAACGGCGGTCACGGTCGATTTCGCAGCCAAGACCGCGCGCGCAACCTATAACCCGCGCCGCACCAATGCTGCTGCGATTGCCGCTGCATCAACCAACGCGGGTTATCCGGCGCGCGCTATTCAAAACTGAGCGGGGCGCCGCCAGCGCCTCAAGAAAGCGATAAGCAATGAACGACTGTTGCAACCGCCCCGGGCAGGAAGGATTTGACGTGGCCGTCATCGGCGCGGGTTCTGCCGGGTACTCCGCCGCGATCGCCGCTGCCGATCTGGGCGCGAAAGTGGCGCTCGTCGGTCACGGCACGATTGGCGGCACCTGTGTCAATGTTGGCTGCGTTCCTTCCAAGACGCTGATCCGCGCCGCCGAAGCGGTGCATGGTGGGCTTGCCGCCGCGCGCTTTCCCGGCCTTGGGGGCGCTGTCCAGATGGATGACTGGTCCGTATTGGCGGCGTCGAAGGACGATCTTGTCACGACGCTGCGCCAAAAAAAATATGTCGATCTGCTGCCCGCCTATGACGGTGTGAGCTATATCGAGGGCAAGGCACGCTTTGCCGATGGTGCGCTGATTGTCGGCGATGCGCCCATGAAGGTCGGCAAGGTCATATTGGCGATGGGTGCGCACGCCGCCGTGCCGCCGATTCCGGGGATGGACAGCGTGCCCTACCTAACCAGCACATCGGCGCTGGCGCTGGATCGCTTGCCCAAATCGCTGCTGGTGATCGGTGGCGGGGTGATCGGGGTAGAACTGGGACAGATGTTTTCGCGTCTGGGCGTTGATGTCACCATCTGCTGCCGAAGCCGCCTGCTCCCCGAAATGGACCCGGAAGTGAGTGCCGCGCTGAAAAACTATTTGGAAGCCGAGGGCGTGCGGGTTTGCGCAGGTGTCGGCTATCAGCGTATCGCCCAAACACAGAGCGGGGTCGAATTGACCTGCGAGGGGCATTGTGACACCGTCGCGGCGGAACAGGTGCTCATCGCCACCGGACGCCGACCCAATAGCGACGGGCTTGGGCTGGAGGAGCGCGGCATAGTGCTTGCCCGTAATGGTGGAATCGTCGTCGATGACCACCTCGAAACGTCGGTTCCAGGCATTTACGCGGCGGGCGATGTAACGGGACGGGACCAGTTCGTCTACATGGCCGCCTATGGCGCAAAACTGGCCGCGCGCAACGCGGTGACGGGCAACCAATACCGCTACGACAATTCCTCCATGCCATCCGTCGTCTTCACCGACCCGCAAGTCGCCAGCGCCGGCCTCACTGAAACGACAGCACGGGCGCAAGGCCTGGACATCAAGGTTTCGCTGCTCCCGCTCGATGCTGTGCCAAGGGCACTGGCAGCACGCGATACGCGGGGTCTCATCAAACTGATTGCCGACAAGGCGAACGACCGTTTGCTGGGCGGCCAGATCATGGCACCCGAAGGCGCGGATTCGATCCAGACACTGGTGCTGGCGATCAAACACGGCATGACCACCCTGGAATTGGGTGCAACGATATTTCCTTACCTGACCACTGTGGAAGGCCTCAAACTGGCGGCCCAAACGTTTGATAAGGATGTCGCCAAACTGTCTTGCTGCGCCGGGTGATTGCTCGGGGATCAACCGGCAACGAATGGCCTCCCTCCAGTGCAAGCCGCTTTGGTGTCAATTTTGTTATTCGCCTCAGCGGGAGAGCAAAATGGCACGACGCCGACTTCTGACCGGAGACGAGCGCCGGCGCCTGTTCGATCCTCCTGTCCAAGAAACCGCGATCATTGGGCATTATACCCTTTCTGCGGAAGATGTTGAATTGGTTGGGCGCCGCTATGGTCCAGCAAATCGCCTCGGTCTGGCTGCACAAATCGCTTTGATGCGACATCCCGGCTTTGGTCTGCAACCCGAGATCGGGCTTCCCGACGTCATTCTTCAGTACCTCGCGGCACAGTTATTCGTCGATCCTTCCTCCTTCTCTGCATATGGTCAGCGCGCGCAAACCCGTACCGATCATGCCGATCTCGTGGCGCGTTATCTTGGCATACGCCCGTTTCGACGCGGCGACCTGGCACTTGCCCTGAATCTTGCCGCGCAAGCCGCCGAGTATACAGACAGAGGTGAACCGATTGTTCGCGCCCTCATGGTTGGCCTGAAGGGTGAGCGGTTCATTCTTCCGTCAGGCGACACACTGGAACGCGCCGGTCTTGCTGGCCGGGCACGCGCACGCAAAGCTGCCGCAGCCGCAATCGTCGAAGGCCTCAGCTCTGCTGAACTGACACGGCTAGACGAACTCGTAATCAACAACCCGGATTTCGGCATGACACCGCTGGCGTGGTTGCGTAATTTCGAAGAAGCCCCGACTGCGGCCAATATCAATGGCTTGCTTGAGCGCCTGCGCTATGTTCGCGGCATAGGTATCCACCCGGTAGTTGGGGGCGCCATTCCGGAATTCCGCTTTGCCCAATTTGTCCGCGAGGGCGGCGTGGCACCGGCATTCCTGCTTTCGGATTACAGCGTCAATCGCAGGCGGGCGACGTTGACGGCCGCAGTGATCGACCTTGAGGCCAGACTTGCCGATGCCGCGATCCAAATGTTTGACCGACTTATCGGCGGCATGTTCACGCGCGCGCGGCGTGGGCGCGAGCGTCGCTACCAAGATAGTATTCAGTCGGTGGGGCAACTCATGCGGCTGTTTGGCGCCACGATTACAGCACTTGATGAGGCTGTCCAGAATGGCGGCGATCCGCTCGAATTGATTGACGAAGCGGTGGGCTGGCACCGGCTTGTTGCGGCAAAGGCCCAAGTAGATGCCCTTGCTGATCTTGCCGGCGAGGACGCACTGGTAACGGCAACCGAGCGTTACGCCACGCTACGGCGTTTCAGCCCGGCATTTCTGGACGCCTTCACCTTCAAGGCGTCTGGAACAGGGACGGCACTGATCAAAGCCATCGATGTCATTCGCGATGCGAACACACGAAAGTCGCGCGACCTTCCCGATGGCGTTCCACTGCCATTCCCCAATCGGCAGTGGAAGCGTCTCATCACCGAAAGCGGCCGTATCGACCGCCGACGTTATGAAATTGCGATCATGGCAACCTTGCGTGATCGTTTGCGCGCCGGTGATGTATGGATCGAGGGAACCCGCAACTATCAGCGCTTCGATGCCTATTTGCTGGGTCGGCGCGACGCCGCCAAAGTGGCGGATGTGCTTCCGTTCGATTCAAATGCTGCATCCTACCTCGCTGACCGGGCACGAAATCTTGACTGGCGGCTGCGCCGATTTGCCAAGCAGTTGAAAACAAACAAGCTTGAGGGAGTGTCGCTCGAACGAGACCGGCTCAAGCTTCAGCAAATGCCGCCTGTCACCCCACCGGAAGCTGAAGCCCTCGATCGCAAGCTCGATACCCTGCTTCCCCGCGTGCGCATCACCGAGCTGCTGCTTGAAGTCGCCGAACGCACTGGTTTTTTGAACGCATTCCGTGACCTGCGCTCAGGCAAGGAGCACGACAACCCCAGCACGGTACTCGCCGCAATTCTGGCTGATGGCACCAACCTCGGGCTGGAGCGGATGGCCAATGCCAGCGAAGGCGTCAGCTATGCCCAACTCGCATGGACCCACAACTGGTATCTTTCACCCGAGAACTATCAGGCCGCGCTGGCCATGATCATCTCAGCCCATCACGAATTACCCTTCGCGCGGCATTGGGGCGCTGGCACCAGTTCGTCGTCCGATGGCCAGTTCTTCCGGTCGGGGCGGAGCCGTTCAGGGGCGGCGGACGTCAATGCCAAATATGGCGCCGAACCTGGCGTGAAAATCTATTCTCACCTTTCCGATCACTTCGCATCATTCGGATCACGGATCATGTCCGCGACGGCAGGTGAAGCGCCTTACGTGCTCGACGGGCTTGTCCTGGGCGCCGGCAACCTTCCGTTGCATGAGCACTATACCGATACCGGCGGCGCCACCGATCATGTTTTCGCACTCTGCCACCTACTCGGGTTCCGCTTCGCGCCACGGCTGCGCGATATTGGCGACCGCAAGCTGGGTTCGATCGCTGCGCCATCGACATACAAGGGCATCGAAAATCTGATGGGCCGCACCATCAAAACGGCAGCGATCGAGGCCGATTGGGATGACATCGTCAGGATTGTCGCCTCAATCAAGGATGGCACGGTGGCGCCGTCAGTAATCTTGCGAAAACTTGCCGCCTACAAACGCCAGAACAGGCTGGATTTTGCATTGGCTGAACTGGGCCGTATCGAGCGCACTTTGTTCACGCTCGATTGGCTTGAACAACCGGAACTGCGACGTGCCTGTCAGGCCGGTCTCAACAAAGGCGAGGCGAGGCACACGCTTGCCGCCGCCATCTATACCAACCGGCAGGGTCGGTTCACCGATCGCTCGCTGGAAAATCAGGAATTTCGCGCATCTGGGCTGAACCTGCTGATTGCGGCGATTTCCTACTGGAACACGGTCTATCTCGACCGGGCCGCCCAGCACCTCAACGCTGTCGGCACGACGTTCGATGCGGCACTGCTTGCGCACCTTTCTCCGATGGGCTGGGCGCACATCAGTCTGACCGGCGATTACCTCTGGGAGCAGGCCAGGCGACTTCCAGCAGGTGAATTCCACCCACTCAACGAGCCAATGGCGCGGTTGAAGCGTGTAGCGTAGCCCATGTTCCGCTTATGTCCGAGAAATCGTTGTCTGGCGAACAAACCTTGAGGTGACGCCGACAAGGGTTCTGAACCGTTCCCAGCCAGGCCCGGTGGCGATTATCCCGTCCAGGGCCGTGCCATCGTCCTGCGCTCCAAGCAAAGCACCACCGATTTCGGCAAAGGACTTCAGCGTGTCCCGAACGGCCGCCTTTTCGTCGGCGATCCTGGTGTTGCAAAGGCGTTCGGAGGCCCGATAGAGACGGCCTACGATGCGATCGTGGGTCTCCACGATGACATCGGCCAGCGATGACCGCCATTCCAGGGTGCAGACAGCGAGGATCGCAAGCCGCCTGTCTTCGGGCAGATCACGCATGCCGTCGGCGTAATAGCGCTCGCCCTGCCGGCGAAGCCGGGTCACACGATGCGCCGGCACGCCGTCCAGCAAATCCGCCGGAAGATCGAACCTTTGAAGATATTCCAGTCGATCCATCAGCCGGTTAGCGGCTGCTGAATTTGCGCCAACCTCGAACTGTCGCAGCCATACGAAGCGCGTGACGCGACCATCCACCGTATCCTCCAACAGGTGAGCCAAATTCTCGCTCAGGGTTGGCGTGATGCGATGGGCGATAAGATCCTCGATCCGGCGCTCGGCCTCAACCAGCGCATCGGCGCAAAGGCGCTCGATCGTCGAGGAGCCGGGAAGGATCGTGCGGGTGCGGCGACACTCCGCAACGAAGCGACGGGCAAGATCCTCATTCGATGTCGCCGCCTCGGCTTCCCGAGCGATCCATTCGCGCAAATCCCGTGCGCCCCGCCCCGAAAAGGAGCGATAGCCGTAGATTCGGCGAAGGTCCGCCAGATGCTCGTGCCGGGTCTCCTCGCGCGCGGCATAGAGGAGTAGATCGTCGCTGGTCAGGCCGAGCTGGGCCGCGATGAAATCCGATACCTGCGCCGGGATCAACTCGCCAGGAGCGAGCACCCGGCCCGGGTAGCGCAGGACGCACAGTTGCAGCGCGAAGCCAAAACGATTGTGGGCGCGCCGGCGCTGGCGGATATGCCCGAGATCCTCATCGCTGAGGGTATAGTGCCGCAGCAGCTCACCTTGATCGACCGGCAAGTGAAGCAGCGCCTCGCGCTGTCGATCGGTCAGGGTCACGCGACGCGGCATACATGCTCCTTATTCTTTCCGAGCTACGGTTTGAGATAGCTTGATTGAGATGCTGGTTAAGATACACAATAGCCCAATCTTATGTGCTCATGTTCGTCACCGCCTCAAACCTTCGTTTGTGATCCATGCTGATCGGCTACGCCCGCGTGTCCAAAGCCGACGGCTCGCAGTCGCTCGACCTGCAGCACGATGCCCTTCGCGCTGCCGGTGTCGAGCCAGGCAATATCTATGATGATCGTGCATCCGGTAGCCGTGATGATCGCCCCGGTCTTGCCGCCTGCCTGAAATCGTTGCGCGACGGCGATGTCCTCATCGTTTGGAAGCTCGACCGGCTCGGCCGAACGCTCACCCACCTGGTCAGCACGGTGCAGAATCTGTCGGATCGCGGTATCGGTCTGCGGGTGCTCACCGGCAAGGGCGCGCAGATCGACACCACGACGCCATCGGGCCGGATGGTGTTCGGCATTTTTGCCACACTGGCGGAGTTTGAGCGGGATATGATCCGCGAGCGCACCATGGCTGGCCTGGCCGCTGCCCGCGCGCGGGGACGCAAGGGTGGCCGCAAGTTCGCCCTCTCCAAGGCCCAGGTGCGGCTCGCTCAGGCTGCTATGGCCCAACGCGACACGTCCGTTTCCGACCTCTGCAAGGAACTCGGGATCGAGCGCGTCACTCTCTACCGCTATGTCGGTCCCAACGGGGAACTCCGGGATTACGGTCAGCGCGTGCTTGCTGCCAAAACGCGATGATGATGACGGGAGCCCCGATCAAACTTACCCAAGCGGACGCCGCAGACGTTGCAGACCTGTACAACCGTTGCAGCGACTATTTCCTGTTGCAGGACGGGGCCGCGCCCACGCTGGACGATGCTCGCGAGCTTTTCTCCGATGTGCCGCCCGAAAAGAGCGCCCACAATCAAGCTGTCCTGGGATGGAAGGGGCCTGGCGGCCTATATGCAATCGCGGCCATCCTCCGCGATTATCCGCGTGATGGCACATGGTATCTCGGCTTCATGATCGTAGATGCCGCACAGCGTGGTCGTGGCGTCGGACGCTCAATTTACTCGACGGTCGAAAGCTGGGCCGCTGCGAGAGGTGCCACAGAGATTCGGTTGGCCGTGCTGGAAGCGAATGAAGCGGCAGAGCGATTTTGGCGTTCTCTCGGCTTCATTGAGTATCGGCGCGTTGGGCCAGACACCTTCAAAATGCGTAGCCATCGCCGGATAGAACTGAGCCGTCGCCTTTCTGGCGCGACCGTAGAAGGCAGCAACAAGTAAGATCTCGCGCCGGCTATCTGGGCGAGCTTGGCGTAGGATTCCGCCCCCTCCCGCAAACGCCCCCTTTCAGGGAAGGGGGCTTGAGATCGCCTTGATGGCCTTCAATCCCGTTCCAAAACGAGCGATCGCGTCCCTGTTTCTCTCCAGCTCGCCATAGGGCAGATAGGCGAAGTCGAGATCGGCAATACGGCTGAAAGCCGGGCGACGGAGTTGCGCGCGAACGTCCTGCTCGCGCGCATTCGGTGCGACCAGGAATAGCCCGGCGGCAGCGTGCAGATCGCTCCCCGACAGCGCCAGATCGAGCATGCGCACGATCCCCGAGTAGATCGAGGTCGAATGTTCAACCTCGAACGCGGCGGCGACGCCGTCGCCACCCTTCGCCAGCCACAACACGTCGATGAGGCGGATCGAGTCCGCTCCGGGAGAGGTCGCAATGGCGTCTGGAAGGCGCTCGAGGCATCCCTGTCCAAGCGGGCAGCCAGCGTGAAGTCGACCGCGGTCATTGGCGGCGATCCACACATCGTAACCGAGGGCATGGCCGAGGTCGCGCAGCCAGGCCTGGATTTCGGCGTGCGTGCGATCGGTTTCGCCCTGCGCGGCGGCTGTCTTGTCGAGCCGGCTTGCCTCCGCTCTGGCATGTTCCAATCTGCCGAGCCAGTCGTCGGCCGCCGTTGCGTCATCCTCCAGCGGTGGCGCGGGATAGCGGCCCGAGCCAATGTCGAACAACAGTCCGCCGATCGCGCCGAGATCGTTGGAGAGCAACTCGCGGTAACGGTCGTTGAGGTCGAGGATGCCGGCGCGCATGGCGAGAAAATGATCCCATGACCCGAGCTTCACCTTGGCGCCGGTGACGGCATTGTAGCCCTTGACGATCGCGGTATTGAAGGGCGGCACCAGCGTCGGGTGAAGGAAATAGAGCAGGTTGGCCGCCGCCGGCCCCAGCCCCTTGATCTTGAGCGCGTCTATGCTGCGGATGTGGCTGATGATCTCCTCGGCGGTATCGCAGCACGAGCAATTGTCGAGCAGGCGACCGAACGCCCGCTGGTTGTCCGGGCTTTCGTAGATGTCTGGAATGCGCAGCTTGGGCTTCCACAGCCAGGCATGGTCGGCGCCCTTGAAGATCTGCCGCTGTTCGGCGATCGAGTGGACAACCGTTTCCAGTGACGAGCCGCGATAGGCGACGCCGAACCGCCCACTTTCGATTTCTGCGACCACCTGCTGCAGCCCGCGACGGATGGAGCGGAAGTTTTTCAGCCGTTCGTCCCACAGAAACCAGGAGCGATAGGTGGCGCCGGGATCGTCTCGCCAACGACGGACAAGCTCGCTCACGAGATCATGATGTGTCGCGGGTAACAAGGTCATACTGGCTGGGTCATCTAAACTGGGCTCCTTGCCGTTCAGGCTATCGCGAGCAAGGGCGGCTTGCACGTTCAATGTGCGATCCGCGAAGCGTGCTCAAATTGTCGGTGATCGCGCAGGGAAACGCCGCTGGCATTGGGCGTTGCCGGTCGCAACCGTCGACCGGGCGCACAGCCAGGCAGACGGCCGGCACGGGCGTCGCCGCCCGGGAGCGGCGACGCAACCAGCTTTTTCCGGTCGAACTTAGCGGATCACTGCTTTGCGATCGCGGTGACCTCGCCATCGCTGCCCTTGAGCGAGAGGTCGAAATCGACCTTGTCGCCGACCTTGACCGCATCGGTGATCGACGGCGCGGCCTTGAACGCCATCGTCATCGCGGGCCACTTGGCCTCCGGGATCGGACCATGATCGAGCGTGATCGTGCCTGCCGCCTTGTCGATCGCGGTGACGGTGCCATGGCCCTTGGCCTTGATCGCGGCGTTCGCGTCAGGCGCCATCGACATGTTGCCCATGTCGCCGCTCATGGTCGCGGCGGGCGCCGCCTCGTTGGTCTCAGTCGCAACGGGGGCCTCCGCCTTCTTGCCGCACGCGGCAGTCAGGGCGGCGAGGCCGAGGGCAATGGTCAGTCGTGCATGGTTCATCGTCTTCTCCTTCATGATGAAACGGGTTGAGGGATGGGATCGGTCTTGGGCCGGCGCAACAGCAGGTAGGCGGCGGGCAGGACGAACATTGAGAGCAAGGGCGCGGTCAGCATGCCGCCGATCATCGGCGCGGCAATCCGGCTCATGACCTCCGAACCCGCGCCTGATCCCAGCAGGATCGGCAGCAGGCCGGCCAGGATCACCGCCACCGTCATCGCCTTGGGACGGACGCGCAGCAGCGCGCCTTCGCGCACGGCGGCCTCGACCTCGGCAGCGTCCGGATGTGCGCCGCGCTCGGCCAGCGCGTTCTTGAGATAGATCAGCATCACCACCCCGAACTCGGCGGAGACGCCGGCGAGCGCGATGAACCCGACCCCGGTGGCGATCGACTGGTTGAACCCCAGCAGATAAAGCGTCCAGATGCCGCCGGTCAGCGCAAACGGCAGCGTCCCCATGATCAGCGCCGCCTCGTCGAAGCGGCCGAAGATGAGGTAGAGCAGCACGAAGATGATCAGCAGCGTCGCGGGCACGACCAGCTTCAAGCGGTCGACCGCGCGCTCGAGATATTCGAACTGGCCAGAGTAAGCGATGCTGACCCCAGGCGAGAGCCTGACCTGTTTCGCCACCGCACGCTGCAGATCGCCGACCACCGAGGCAAGATCGCGCCCGCGCACATCGACGTAGACCCAGGTCGAAGGCCGGGCATTCTCGGTCTTGAGCATCGGCGGTCCCTCGGCGATCGAGACGTTTGCCACGGTGCCCAAGGTGATCTGCTGGCCCGCGGGCGTCAGGATCGGTAGCGCCCGCAGCCTTTCGAGGCTGTCGCGCAATTCGCGCGGATAGCGCACGCTGATCGGATAGCGGGCGAGGCCCTCGACCGTCTCGCCGATCGTCTCGCCGCCGATCGCGCCGGAGACGATGGCCTGGACGTCGGCGATGTTGAGCCCGAACCGCGCGGCGGCGGCGCGGTCTATGTCGACATCGACATAGCGTCCGCCGGTCAGCCGCTCGGCGAGCGCCGAGCTGACGCCGGGCACGCTCCTGGCCACGGTCTCGACATCATGCGCGATGCGGTCGAGCTCGGCGAGGTCACTGCCCGACACCTTGACCCCGATCGGGCTCTTGATGCCCGTCGCGAGCATGTCGATGCGGTTGCGGATCGGCGGCACCCAGATATTGGCGAGACCCGGAAGCTTCACCCGGCGATCGAGCTCGTCGACAAGGCGTTCGGGCGTCATGCCCGACCGCCACTGGTCGCGGGGCTTGAATTGGATCGTCGTCTCGAACATTTCGAGCGGCGCGGGATCGGTCGCGGTCTCGGCGCGGCCGGCCTTGCCGAACACGCTTTCGACTTCGGGCACGGTCTTGATCAGGCGGTCGGTCTGCTGGAGCAGCTCACTCGCCTTGGCGGCCGAGAGGCCCGGCAGCGCCGAGGGCATGTAGAGCAGGTCGCCCTCGTCGAGATTGGGCATGAACTCGCCGCCGAGCCGGCTGAGCGGCCAGGCCGTGGTGGCGAACACCAGAGCCGCGATCAGCAGCACTGCCTTGGGCCGCTTCATCGTCCAGTCGATCGCGGGCCGGTAGATATTGGTGAGCCAGCGATTGACCGGATTGGCCTGCTCGGCCGGAATGCGGCCCCGGATCAGCCAGCCCATCAGGATCGGCACCAGGGTCACCGACAGGATCGCGGCCGCGCCCATCGCATAGGTCTTGGTGAAGGCGAGCGGCGCGAACAGCCGGCCTTCCTGCGCCTCCAGGGTGAAGACCGGAATGAACGACAGCGTGATGATCAGCAGGCTGAAGAACAGCGCCGGCCCGACCTCGGCCGCCGCCTCGGTGACGACGATCCAGCGCATCTCGCCATCGAGATGTCTGTCCGGGTGATCCTGCTCCCAGCGTTCGATCCTCTTGTGGGCGTTCTCGATCATGACGACCGCCGCATCCACCATCGCGCCGATGGCGATGGCGATGCCGCCCAGCGACATGATGTTGGCGTTCACCCCCTGGAACCGCATTACGACGAACGCGGCCAGCACACCGAGCGGCAAGGTCAGGATCGCGACCAGCGCCGAGCGGACGTGCCAGAGGAACAGGGCGCAGACCAATGCGACGACGATGAACTCCTCGACCAGCTTGCGGGTGAGGTTCTCGACCGCGCGATCGATCAGCTGCGAGCGGTCATAGACCGTGACCACCTCGACGCCCGGCGGCAGGCTTTTCCTGAGATCGGCGAGCTTGTCCTTGACCGCCGCGATGGTCTCACGGGCGTTCTTGCCTGACCGAAGAATAACGACGCCGCCGGCGACCTCGCCTTCGCCGTTCAGTTCGGCGATGCCGCGCCGCATCTCGGGGCCGACCTGGATCGTGGCGACATCGCCGAGCCGGACGGGCACGCCGCCCGCCGCAGTCTTGAGCGGGATTGCCCGGAAATCGTCGAGCGTTTTCAGATAGCCCGAGGCGCGGACCATATATTCGGCCTCGGCCATTTCCAGCACCGAGCCGCCGGCTTCCTGATTGGCTTGGCTGATCGCCTGCACTGCCTGGGCGTGGGTTACGCCGTAGGCCGCGAGCTTCACCGGATCGAGCAGCACCTGGTACTGCTTGACCATGCCGCCGATGCTGGCGACTTCGGCCACGCCGGTCACGGTCTTCAGCTCGTAGCGCAGGAACCAGTCCTGCAACCCGCGAAGCTGCGAGAGATCGTGCCGGCCGGTGCGGTCGACCAGCGCATATTCATAGACCCAGCCGACCCCGGTCGCGTCCGGCCCGAGCGCGCTGCGGGCGCTGGCCGGCAACCGACCCTGGACCTGGTTGAGATATTCGAGCACGCGGCTGCGCGCCCAGTAGAGATCGGTGCCGTCCTCGAAGATCACATAGACGAAGCTGTCGCCGAAGAAGGAATAGCCGCGCACCGTCTTGGCGCCGGGCACCGACAGCATGGTGGTGGTGAGCGGATAGGTGATCTGGTTCTCGACGATCTGCGGCGCCTGACCCGGATAGGAAGTGCGGATCACGACCTGCACGTCGGAAAGATCGGGCAGCGCGTCGATCGGGGTCGAGCGCACCGCCCACAGGCCCGCGCCGACCAGCGCGAGCATGCCGAGCACGACGAAGAAGCGGTTCCTCACCGACCAGCGGATGAGATGGGCGATCACTGGCCCGCCACCTTCGCCATATGCCGCAGCGTCGGTCCCGCCGGGGGCCGGTCGAACCCGAACCGGACCCGGTCACCCGCCTTGAAGCCGCGCGCGATGCCCGGATTGGCGAGCGCGAAGGTCATCGTCATCGCCGGCCAGTCGAGCGCGGGAACGGGCTCGTGGCTGAGCGTCACCGAATTGGCCGTGATCCGCTCGATCTTGCCCGTCGTCTCGTACAGCGTGGCTTTCGACGCCGGCGCGGCGATGGTCGCCGATGCCGCACCGCCGCCGATCGGCCGCGCCTCGATTCCCGACAGGCTCGCCTCGGAATCGATCAGGAACTGCCCCGAGACGACGACGTTCTCGCCGGGCGACAGGCCGGCAAGGATCTCGGTCTCGCCGCCTGCCTCGCGGCCGATGCGGACCTCGGCGGGATGATAGCGCCCGTCGCCTGCGGCCAGCATGACGAGCGTGCGCCTGCCCGTGCGGATCACCGCTTCGCTCGGCACCAGCAGCGCCGGCTTGGCATCGCCGCCAAGCGCGACGCTGGCGAACATGCCCGGCCGCAACCGGCCGTCCCGGTTGGGCAGCTCGATCCGCACGGTGAGCGTGCGGCTGTCGGCCTGCGTGGTCGGCAGGATCGCGATCACCCGGCCGGCGAAGCGCTCGCCGGGGAAGCCCGCCAGCGTGGTGCTGGCATTCTGGCCGACCCGGACATCGCCCGCGCGCGCTTCGGGCACCGCGGCATTGAGCCAGACGGTGCCGAGCCCGCTTACCTGGGCGAGCGTCTGGCCCATGGCGAGCGTCACGCCGGCACGGGCGTCGAGCGTCTGGATCGTGCCCGAGATCGGCGTCGTGATCGTCACCACGCCGTTCGGGCGTCCGCTCCGCTCGACGCTGGCGATGAGGCCGTCGGACATGCCCATCAGCCGCAGTCGCTGGCGCGCGGCCGCGGTGAGGTCGGGCTTGCCGAGCCGCCTGACGCTCAGATATTCGGTCTGCGCGCCGCCCCATTCGGGCAGGAGCAGGTCCGCGATCGGCGCGCCGGCGCGGACCACGTCCCCGGGCGCTCGCGCATAGACGCGGCTCACGAACCCGCCCGAACGCGCCTGGATGACGGCGACGTCGCGCTGGTTGAAGTCGATCGTGCCGGTGACTTCCAGCGTGCTCGCAAGGCTGCCCATGCGGGCCTCGGCCACGCGCAGGCCGAGGCTCTGGCGCGCGGAGGGATCGACCGTCACCCCGGGCGCCGCGCCGGCACTTTCGCCGTCGGCATATCTGGGCACAAGCTGCATATCCATGAACGGCGACTTGCCGGGCTTGTCGAACTTCTGGTTGGGAAACATCGGGTCGTACCAGTAGAGCACCTTGCCCGAGCCTGTGCCCGCCTCGCCGGACGCGGCGGCCTGCGGTTGCGGCGACCTGTGGCCCGCCCAATAGCCCGCGCCACCGGCGGCCAGCGCGACGACAAGGATCGATGCGCCCCAGCGCACTGTGTCCGACTTGAGCGTCATGGCCGCTCCTCCCCATAAGTGATGTTGATACGGACCGCGTCGCGCGCGACATCGGCCTCGCGGTTGAGCGTTTCGACCTCGGCCTCGGCGAGCGCCAGGGTCGAGAGCAGCGCGGTTCCCAGGTCGAGCTTGCCCGCGGCATAGCTGTCGCGGTCGAGTTCGGCGCGGCGCCTGGCGAGGGGCACCAGCGTCTCGCGGGCATTGCGCAACCGGGAGAGATGCATGGCATGGTCTGCGAGATCGGCGTCGAGTTGCGCCACCAGCTCGCGGCGGATCGCCTCGCGGTCGAACCGACCCCCTTGCACAAGGCTCTCGCTGGCAGCGATCCTGGGATTCTGGCGCTTGCCGGCGAACATTGGCAGGTCGATCGACACGCCGACCGAGGCCATGTCGCCGTACATGGGATCGCGCCGGCCATAGGTGACGCCGACCTTCCAGTCGGAGCGCTTGTCGGCGCGCGCGAGGCGCACGTCCGCTTCGGCGACTGCGATCCGCGCGTCCTGCGCGCGCACGGCGGGAAGCGCATCGATCCCGGCCCGCAGCCGGATCGGATCGACATCGAGTATCGGCGGGTCGCCCGTCGCCTGCGGGTCGGGGTCGCCGGTATAGCGCGCGAGCCGGGCCCGCGCCTGCGCCACCACCGCAGCCATCTCGGCGCGGCGATCGGCGATGGCGGCGCGGAGCTGGTCGGGCTCGAGCGCCTGGCTCGGGCGCGCGCTGCCCGACGCCAGGCGTGCGGTCACGGTCTTCTGCAGGTCGTCGAGGCTGGCATCGAGCAGGTCGAGCTGCCGGAGCCGGCGTTCTCCATAATAGAGATCGACCCAGGCGAGGGCGGTCTCGAGCCGCACGTTGCGGCCTTCGACCAGCTCGCCCGCCTCGGCGATACCGATATCGGCCGCGGCGCGCGCGGCGCGTGCATGGCGCTTGGCGAGATTGGGGAAGGTCTGGCTGAACCCGATCGTCGCCATAGTGAAATCGTCGCGCGTGAAGCTGCCGGCATTGGGGCCGCTCACCGGGAAGTTCTGCAGGCCCAGGTCGAGCGTCGGATCGGGCAGGCGATCGGCCGCGACCGCCGAAGAGCGGGCGCCGGCTGTCGCCGCCGCGCGCGCCTTGAGGCTTGGCGCGTTGGCGGCAGCGAGCCTCACTGCCTGCTCGTAGGTGAGCGGGCCGGCCGACACCGGCACGGCCCAGGCGCTCGCAAGCGTCGCACCGATAGAGAGCAACAGGCGTCGCACAGCGCGCCTCGGCATCATGATCATGGATATCATCCCCTCATGACAGAGGCGGCGCGCCAAGATGTGACGCGCCGCTCCGGAGCGGGTTTAGCCCTTGTCCGACCTGACTGCGCCGCGCATGCAGTCGGCGGCGCTTGCCTGCATCATCGCGCAATCGCAGCTGGCCATGTCCCGGCTGTCGGGCACCCATATGCGGACACGCGCAGGGCCAGTCGCCCGCGGACCATATTGCGGCGCCGACCGCCATTCCCAATGGCCTTGCGGCGTGCGGCTCGCGTCGGTTGCAAGCGCAGGCGCGGCGAGACTGAGGGCCGCCACAAGGGCGGCCGGAAGCAGTTTGATCATCACGAAAACCTTTGACTGAAAAGAAGGAAACCGGGCTGCGCGCATCGATCGATGCGCGCAGCCCGTGCTCGTTCAATCAGGCAAGGCTGGTGGGAGGATCCGGCTCGGGCACAACCGCCTTGCCGGTCAATATCGTATCGGTCGTCCAGAAGCTGGGCGCGTCGTAGAGACGCGCAGGCGCAACGCCGCCTGCCAGGTCCGCTGCGACCAGCGGGATCACGCACCCCATCGCGGCGATGCAATCGAGCGTCAGGCCCTTGCAGGGCTTTTCGCTGGGCGCAGGCTGCTGCTTGGCCATCATTGCCATGCAGTCTGCATCCATGCCCTTGGCCAGCGGCGCGCCTGCCGCCTGCGGCACGCTGTGCGCGGCCGCCATCTGGGCTCCGAAGAGACCGGACAGCGCTCCGATGACGAGCAGAAGGGCGAGCAGGCGTTTCACGAGCCTCGATATCTAGCGGGTTTCGCTGGCGCAGCCAACCAAAGTCTCGCGCCGCGCGGGTTTTGAAGTGCTGACGGCTGATTCCGTCAACTCCGCGTCAATAAAGATCTGGCCCGGGGAAGAAGATCGGCTGCGGCCTCTACGTATATCGAGGCTGGACCCGGGACCGTAGTCCCAAGCCTGAAGAGACGCTCTTCCCCCCGGCAGGTCCGGGCGGTGGCTTACCATCCAAGGAGGTGAATATGGTCAGAAAAACTCTCATGGTCGGGCTTGCCGGCATTTCGATGCTTGCTGCCGTCCCCGCTATGGCCCAGGGCATCGGGCACAGCTTGTTCATGCGCGGCTCGATCGTCGACACGGGCAGCAACGGCACGGTCGTCTGCATCGGCAAGGCCGATGGCGCCGAGGTCGGCCAGAAGCTCGAGGTCTATCGCGTCGTGACCCATCCGGGTCCGCCCAAGGGCGTGGCGCCGACCTATCACCGCCAGCTCGTCGGCCATGTGACGATCGATCATATCTTCGATGATCACTTCGCGCATGTGTCCGTCGCCGACGGTACGCCTGCCAAGCACGACATCGTCGAGCTTCGCAAGAACTGACGCGCCGGTGGCCCGGCGGCACACGCTGCCCTGATGCGAGGCATCGGGGCAGCGGGTTGCCGGCGGCAACGGACCGTTCGGGATCGAGGCGAAACCGCTTGACCCTGGACCATGGTCCTACCGGCATGATCGAGCGGATGACATGGGCAATTTCAAGATCGGCGAACTGGCCGCGGCCGCAGGCGTGGGGCGGGATACGATCCGCTATTATGAGCGGATGGGCCTGCTGCGCGAGCCCGCGCGCACGGCAGCGGGCTACAGGCTCTACGACGCGACCGACCTCGAGCGCGTCAATTTCATCCGCTCGGCGCAGGAGCTTGGTTTCACACTCGAACAGGCCCGGCAGCTGCTGGCGCTCAGGGCGTCGGACACCGCGCATGCCCAGGCCGTGCTCGATATCACGCTTGCCAAGATCGCGGACGCCGAAGCCCGGCTCGAGCGCCTGTCGGATATCCGCGACATGCTGCGGATGCTCGCCGACGAATGCCCGGGCGAAGTGCCGGTCTCCGATTGCCCGATCCTCGCCTTCCTGACGGCGCGGCGGAAAGACCAGCAGCATAACAAGAAACATCAGGCAGCGCAGGACGAACGATCACCACGAGCGAAAGGGGTTTTGTCATGAAGAAAATGCGTTTGATCGCCGTCCTCACGCCGGCGCTGCTTCTAGGCGCCTGTGTGACCACGCGGCCGACCTCGGCGCAGGTCGAGAGTTGCCGGGCGATGGAGGGCAATATGGGTCTCCAGACGCCGCATGATCATGGCGAGATGAAGGGGCAGGGGCGCAACCCGATGAACCTCTCGCACGACCGGTGTCTCCGGATTCTGCGCAGCGCGCAATGAGCCGGTCCGGACGCCAGGGATGGCGCCCGGACACAGTTTTCAAGCCAAGGAGCAAAGCCATGATCGACCATGCGAAGAAAGCCCTTCCACTTGTCGGCGGAAGCCTGTTGCTGGCGCTCGCGCTTTCGGGCTGCGACCGCCAGGCCGACCAGACGGTGCCGCCCGCGGCGAACAGCGTCGCCGCCACCCCGGTCCTGACCGACAGCGGCAACGCTGCAGACGCGGCGCCGATGGACGCGATGAGCAACCAGGCCGAGATGGAGCGGCATCACCGTCAGGCGATGGACCATGACGCGATGCGCGCCGGGGCCGGCAACCAGACCGCGCCGGCACCCGATCCCGCGCCGGGCAATGCGGCGATGCCGATGAAGGATATGTAGGCTCGCACACTAAGGGGATGAGGATGTCCAGGCGGATCAGCCTTCGACGCTTGAGCCTCGGCTGCGCAATCGCTCTCAGCCTGTCCGCGAGCGCGGGCGCGCAGGAGGGCGAGGATCATGCCGCGCATCATGGCGCAGGCATGCCGGCCGGCGGGGGCATGTCCGCACCGGCAGAGCCGGGGTCGTCGGACATGGCGAAGATGATGAACCCCATGATGGATCGCATGATCAATGGGGAAGGGGAGAATGAGCACGGCCACGAATCGCGCCGGACCGGCTTCATCTCGCAGCTGCTCGCCTTTCCCGCGCTTGACGAAGCGGCAAGGCAGCGGGTCGCTGCGCAGGCCGGCGAACGGGTAAGCACGGGTCTGGCGATGATCAACGCCGCCTCGGCCGACGGCGCGCGTGCGACCACGGTCTCGGCCCGGCTCGATGCGGCGCGGCGCCTGCGCGAGGGAACCGACCTGTTCCGCTCCGGCACCGCCGCGCAGGGCGCGATCGGGGGCTTGCAGCCGCCCCGGGAGGTCGGGCTTGCCTGGCTGCGCGATCAGCTCGACATCGACCAGGCCGCGCCCGGCCATGCCGATCACTGGTTCGGCATCTCGCCCTCGCACCTCCTTCTCATGCTGTTCCTGGGGCTGGTGAGCGCCACGCTTATCGCGCTGCAGATCTTCCGCCTGCGGCGGATCGGGGCGATCGCCGGCGGTGTCGCCACCGCCAAGGTTCCAGCAAAGCCGGAGCCGAAGGCTGCCCCTCCCGCTACCAGGGTTGCGCCCGCGCCTGCACCCGTTGCCGACAGCGCCGGGCTCGCGCCGAGCAATGCGGCCGCACCCGCTGGGGCGTCGCTGCGCAAGCCCAAAAGCTGGGCGGGGCAGCTGCGCGTGGTCCAGATCGTGCGAGAGACGCCGAGCGTGCTGACCTTCCGGCTCGCGGACCCGACCGCCGACCGGCTGCCGTTCGACTTCCTGCCGGGCCAGTTCCTGCAGGTCGAGGTAGAGCCCGAAGCGGGCAAGACCGCGCGCCGTTCCTACACGATCGCCTCTTCGCCGACCCAGCGGGCCTATGTCGAACTGACGGTCAAGCGCGAGGAGCAGGGCGTGGTCTCGCGATACCTGCACGACAAGGTCGTCGCCGACGATCTGCTGAAGGTCAGCGGACCGTTCGGCGCCTTCACCTTCACGGGAACGGATGCCCAGAGCATCGTGCTGATCGCGGGCGGGGTCGGCATCACCCCGATGATGTCGGTGCTGCGCTATCTCACCGACACCGCGTGGAAGGGTGATATCTTCTTCTTCTACGGCGCACGGTCGACCGAGGAATTCGTGTTCCGCGACGAGCTCGAGCGGCTCGAACGCCGTTTTCCCAACCTCCATGTCGTCGCCGCGATGCAGCGCGCGCCCGGCACCGTCTGGATGGGCCCCGAAGGGCCGATCACGCGCGAGATGATCCTGGCCGCGGTGCCGGAGATCGCGAGCCGGCGCATCCATATGTGCGGCCCGCCGGCGATGATGGGCGCGATGCGCGGCGTGCTGGCGGAACTCGGCGTCCCCGAAGCGCAGCTGCACACCGAGGCGTTCGGTCCGGCCTCGCTGCCGGCCGACCACGAGGATCTCGAGGTCAAGCCCGCGCCCCCGCCAGCGGATAAGCCGGCCCCGAGCGCCGAGGTGGCGCCGAGCACGGTGACCTTCTCCGTGTCGGGGGTGTCGGCGGCCTTGCCCGCGGACGAGACCGTGCTGGAGGCGGCCGAGGGCGCGGGCGTCGAGATCCCCTATGCATGCCGTGCGGGCACATGCGGCGCCTGCGTGGTCAAGCTGCTGCAGGGCGAAGTGACGATGGAGGTCGAATCCGGCCTTGCGCCCGCCGACAAGGCGCAAGGCTATGTGCTCGCGTGCCAGGCGAAGGGGACGGGCACGCCGCTCGTGGTCGAAGCCTGATGCGCGAACGCAGCGACATTGCCGTGGGCCTGCTGGTCGCGTTCCTGCTGCTGTTCCCGTTCGGCTATCTCGTGCATGTGTCGCCCCGCTTTCCGGGTAGCCTGGCCGGCGGGATCATCGGGATCGCAGCGCTCGTGCTGATGCTGCTGACGCTTCCTTATGTCGCGGCCAAGCACATCGCCTGGGTCGACAAGGCGCTCTCCCGGGTCGTCAGCAAGCCAACCCTGCTCGCCATCCACATCTATGCCGGCGTGCTGGCGCCGATCCTGGGTCTGGTCCACGCCGCGCACAAGCTCGAAAGCCCGGTCGGCCTGCTTCTGACCGTCCTCCTGCTGATGACGGTCATCACCGGCTTCATCGGCCGCTACCTGCTTGCCCAGCTTGGTCGGGCGCTGCGCGGACGCAGGTCAGAACTGGCCTCGCTTCGCGCCGCCTTCCTCGAGGAGCCGGCGGCGCCGACGCAGGCCGATACCGCAGCCCCGCCGCTGTCGGGCTGGAAGCGCTATCTGTTCGTCGCCGGGGATGCGTCCGCGGGCCAGCGCCCCCAGGACAAGACGGGGATCGCCGCAGCGCTGGCCGATACCGAATTCGCGATCCGTGCCGAAGAGGCAACCAACACCCTGTTCGCGCGGTGGCGGTTCCTGCACATCCTGCTGGGCTGTCTCATCTTCGCGCTGCTCGCGCTCCACGTCGGCGCGGCGATCTATTACGGGCTGCGCTGGCTATGAGCTGGCAGCGTCTTTCCTACGCCGTCTTCATCGCAGCCCTGCTGGTGATGGTCGCCGCGGTCGCGATCCGGATGCGATCGGACGCGCCGAGGGATGCCGGCCTGGTGGCGCAGCTCGTCTCGCCCGGCCCGCTCTCGAGCGCGCACCAGTCCTTTGCCGGCCAATGCACGGCCTGCCACACGCCGGGCAAGGGCGTCGAAACCCGGACCTGTCTCACCTGCCATGCGGGCACCGATTTCGGGACGAAGCAGTCGACTCAGTTCCACGCGAAAGCGACGCAGTGCACCTCCTGCCACGTCGAACATGAGGGAGAGCGCGGCATCATCCGCATGGATCACGCCGCCTTGCTCGACATGGCAAAGTGGCGGCAGCCTTCGGCGGGCATGTCGACAAACACTAGAAGCCTGACTCCCGAGACCGCGCTCAATTGCGCGAGCTGCCATGCGTTCCGCGATCCGCACCAGGCCCTGTTCGGCACCGACTGCGCGAGCTGCCACAAGACCGACAGCTGGAAGATCGTCAATTATCGCCATCCATCGGTCAATTCGACGCAGTGCGCCGAGTGCCACAAGGCGCCACCCAGTCACTTCATGGAGCATTTCAGCATGGTCTCGCAGCGCGCAGCCGGATCGAAAGCGCGCGTCGACCAATGCTATGCCTGTCACGCCACCGACAGCTTCAACAATATCCGCAAGCGAGGCTGGTATGATCACCATTGAGGCCGACTGGCTGAGCGCCTTCTTCCGGCTTGCGGTGATCGGCCTGGAACTGGCGGGCACGCTGACCATCCTCGTCGGCGCGGGGCTCGCAACCTTTCTGTTTGCGCGGCGGGCGAGGGCGGGCGACCGGACCGAGGCCTATAGCGCGTTCCGCTCGGCGCTCGGCCGCAGCATCCTGCTCGGTTTGGAATTTCTGGTCGCCGGCGACATCGTCAAGTCGCTGGTGATCAACCCGACGCTCGACGATCTCATCGTGCTGGCCGGGCTTGTGCTGGTGCGGACCTTCCTGAGCATCTCGCTTGGGGTCGAGATCAACGGCCACTGGCCTTGGGAGGAAACCCGGATGGCGCGGGAGAAGGCGCGTGCTGCGGCGTTGGATGGGTCGCCTATGACGGCTGAGGCCGCCGGACGCGGCGCAGCGCTCAAGGGATAGCAGATGGGAGGTGCATGATGATCGAGAGACGCGAATTGCTGATGGCCGGCGCCGGCCTTGCCGCCGCTGGAACGCTGGCTGGGCCGGCGGCGGCGCAGCAGCATCGAATGGAAGGGATGGCGATGTCGATGACGGACTGCATCGACGATTGCGTGGCTTCGCACCGCATGTGCCTGGAGACCGCCGCCTGGCTGACGAAGCAAGGCGGCGCGTCAGCCACGGCGTCGCTGATCGCCATGCTGAACGACTGTGCGGAACTGTGCCAGGCGACCGCCAACTCGATGCTGCGCGAATCCTCCCTCCATACCATCCTGTGTCGCGCCTGCGCTGACGGCTGCGAACGATGTGCGCGGGAATGCCTGAGCCACGTCGTGGGCGAGCGGATCAAGCGTTGCTCGGCTACCTGCAAGGATTGCGCCGCCAGCTGTCGGATGATGGCGGACATGGCCAGCTGAGTGTCCTAGAACGCGCCCAGGCGTAGTGGGGTCAAGCAGCTCCGGCACGATTGAAGCGATCCGTCGGCTCCACAATGTGGGACCGCTGCGAAGCTGGGTCGTACGGGCGCGAAAGCGGGACTGGTTAGGTATCGGCGGTAGCGCTTTTAGACTAGCCAGGCAGCGATCGCGCCAACCACCGACTTGGTTTCGGCAACGTCGCGGACTTGCACGGTATCCAGCCCGAGGTGCTTGGCCGGATAATCATTTCCGCCCGGGAAGATCGCGTCACCGAAGAAGATCATCTTGTCGAGTGCGACGCCGGTCTGCTCGGAAAGGCGCTTGAGGCCATAGGCCTTGTCTATCCCTTCGCGCGTGATGTCGATCGATGTCGCCCCGCCGATATTGATGCCAAAGCCTGGCAGCAACGGCTGGAGCAGGGCCTGCAATCTCTTGCGCTTGGCGTGATCGGGATCCCACGTGTCCTTGGCCTCGAGCGGCGCTTGCTGACCGAGCGCGGAGAATGTGATCTGGCTGCCGCGATCCTCGATCTGCTCGCCCCAGATGTTCTCGTTTGCATAGCCCGCCTGCTCGACCGTCTTGGTTAGTGCTTCGCGGATGCGCTGGCTTTCGTCGCCGGTGAACAGATCGGCATAGATACGCGTCCATACTTAAACCCCGAGGCCTCCGACAAACCCGGGGCGGTTCAAGTTGATCAATAATCAGCCAGGCGAGCGTTCAATCACTGCGGCACCGATCCGAGTGAGCGTCTATTCCGACAATTTAGCCTGGGCCAGTCCGAGTGGCTGGTTCGGCGGTGGGCCTTGCCACGATCGCGCCGAAGCAAAAGCGGCGTGCGATTTACGTTTCGCTGTTCGCCAACTGCAGCAGGCGGCGTCGCTTTGCAGTGCTCGGGCTAGGCGGAGGCTTTGATGGCCGCCGTCTTCGGCCATCCGCGCCCAGCTTTTGCTAGTAGCCGAACTAAAGCGGACATTGCAGGCTGACCGCCAGCTTCGCAAATTACGTATACTGCCACCTCCAGGCCGATACCATCTCAACGGCAAGCTCCCTGGGGAGCGAGAATCGACCGGGCATGTGTCCGGTCGAACTGAAACTCAGACTTGAAGGAATCATATTTGCGCAAGAAAGCAGCGATTATCGCTTCGCTCGCAGCCTTTGGCGTCCTTGCCGTCGGCGCCGGGCCAGTTCTCGCCGATGGGATGCCGCCGGGCATGCCCGACCTTGAACAGACGCTCAAGGCGAAGCCGGCGCCGGCTCGGTCCGACACGGCCCAGATGCAAGGAATGCGACACCGCGAAGTACGGATGCACGGTGAGATGATGCAGGACCATCGGATCGCTATGCGGGAGATGGGAACCCAGGACGGAGCCTCCCGCATGTTGCATAGGTCGCGGGGCGGTTGCTGACCCTGCATTAAGCCAGCTCCGACCACGAGGCTGGGCGGCCAACGACCGTGGCCTAGTTCAACCGCAGCTTTGGCCCGCCGTTCTCCCACGGCGGGCCAATTGGCTTTTGCACTTCGCTGCCGGCCGCCATCAAGCGGGATCATGAATTCGCTTGAACTTGGGCCATGGTCCACCCCGCACGATCCCGCTCATGCTTGTCGCGATCCAAAGCGGATTCGTAAGTTACGTATACAGACTGCGTCTCGCTAGCAGCATTGAAGCTTCGGAATTGCCGGGATCGGAACGTCGACCGGGCAACAGGACGAACACTCGGAGACCCTCAATGCGACAGACGACATTTCGCGCGGCGACCATCAGCCTCTTCGCGACGCTAACCTTCGCCGCCGGCACCGCTCTCGCCCAGTCGACGCCCGCGCCCGCGCAGACTGCGCCGGCCCATGCCCACCAGCAGGGCATGGATCATGGCGGGCAGCAGATGCACGATCAGATGATGAAGGATCATCAGGCCGGCGCGCAGAAGCAGCAGCGGCAACCGGCCCAGCAGGATCAACAGGGCATGTCGGGGATGGCCGGCATGTCCGGCGGGTCGCCTGCATCGAACGGCTCGGGCATGGCCGGTAAGGCGAAGAGTGGCTGCTGCAAGATGCCGATGAAGAAGGCCAAGCCGGCCGCGAAGAAGACCGCCAAGCCCATGGCCGACAAGCCGATGAGCGACATGTGAAGTTTCCAGCCCCGATAAAACACCCCCCGGGGCTGAGGGCCCGCCGCCGCCCCCGCGGCGGGCCAGTTCTTTGACGATGCCCAGCGTCGCCCCGTGCTCCCAACTTTCAAAGCCGGGACCGAGCAACTGACGTGAGAGAGGAAACAGTGATGCGAAAACATCTTGGCGTCGGTGCTGCTGTTGGCTTTCTGCTCTTTGGCAGCACGCCGCTCCTCGCACAGGGTATCGGCCATAGCTTGTTCATGCGCGGCAAGATCGTCCGTACGGATGCGGGCGGCACAGTGGCCTGCCTGGGCAAAGCCGATGGCGCGCACATCGGGCAGATACTCGAAGTCTATCACGCAACGCCGCGCCACCGCCGCCTTGTCGGTCATGTCGAAGTCGACCAGATTTTCGACGACCATTACGCTCATTTCCGCGTGAGGGACGGGACGCTTCAGAAAGGCGATTGGGTGAGCCTAAAGCGCTTCCGGGCGTAACGCCAGAATTGGAATGCCAAGCGCCGCCCTTCCCAAAAGAAGAATCAGCCGAGTAGCGTGTCTCGGCATAATTCCGATCATGCGTGCGCGAATAGGTTCGGGAGTCGATGAATACTCATCGGCTCCGTTGGCGTGTCTGACCCTCAAAGACCGCGACACCGATACCAAACTACCTTCTGCGGAACTTACTTATAGGCCGCCCGGGCAAAGAGATTACTCCGTCAGGCCATCGATAGAGATGGAGTCAGGTAATGTTCGAGAAGGCGATCGGGACCATCAATGCGGCGGCCTCCTTCCGACACCGCTATGATAATTTCATCGGTGGTCGATGGAACGCTCCTGCGAGCGGCGAGTATTTCGCCGACAAGAGCCCGATCAATGGTGCCCAGATCGCAGAGTTCGCGCTGTCGACGCCGGAAGATGTCGAGCGCGCGCTCGATGCGGCGCACGCCGCCAAGGATCAATGGGCAAGAATCGCCCCCGCCGAGCGCGCCAGGATTCTCAATCGCGTCGCCGACCGGCTCGAGGATAATCTGGAGCTGCTGGCGCTTGCCGAGACGATCGACAATGGCAAGCCGATCCGCGAGACGCGTGCTGCCGACGTTCCGCTTGCGATCGACCATTTCCGCTACTTCGCCGGCTGCATCCGGGCGGAGGAAGGCGGCATCTCGACGATCGATGCGGACACCATCGCCTATCATTTCCGCGAGCCGCTCGGCGTCGTCGGCCAGATCATCCCGTGGAACTTCCCGCTGCTGATGGCGGCGTGGAAGATCGCCCCGGCGCTGGCGGCGGGCAACTGCACCGTCATCAAACCCGCATCCCAGACGCCGCTCACCTTGCTGATGTTCGCCGAGCTCACCGCCGACATCCTGCCGCCCGGCGTGCTCAATGTCGTTACCGGCCCGGGACGGACCGTCGGCCAGGCGATCGCCGCCAATCCGCGCATCGCCAAGGTCTCGTTCACCGGCGAGACCGTCACCGGCAAGCAGATCATGCATGCGGCCGCCGACCATCTGATCCCCCAGACTATGGAGCTTGGCGGCAAGTCGCCGAACATCTTCATGGCGGACGTGCTCGACGACGACGATGCCTTCTTCGACAAGGCGCTCGAAGGCTTTACTTTGTTCGCGTTCAACAAGGGCGAGGTCTGCACCTGCCCGTCGCGTGCGCTGATCCATGAGTCGATCTTCGACCGCTTCATCGAGCGCGCCGTGGCGCGCGTCGCCGCGATCCGCCAGGGCGATCCGCTCGACCCCTCGGTCCAGGTCGGCGCGCAGGCGTCGGAGGACCAGCTCCACAAGATCCTGGGCTATATCGATATCGGCAAGGCCGAGGGCGCGCAGTGTCTGGTCGGTGGCGCCAGGGCGCTGCCGGGCGGTGCGCTCGACCAGGGCTATTTCGTGCAGCCGACGGTGTTCGTGGGTCAGAACCACATGCGCATCTTCCAGGAGGAGATCTTCGGTCCCGTCCTGTCGGTCACCACCTTCAAGACGGTCGAGGAGGCGATCGCACTTGCCAACGACACCGCCTACGGTCTTGGCGCGGGCGTCTGGACCCGGAGCGGCAACACCGCCTACCGGCTCGGCCGCGCGATCGAGGCCGGGCGGGTCTGGACCAACTGCTATCATCAGTACCCCGCCCATGCCGCCTTCGGCGGATACAAGGCGTCGGGCTTCGGGCGTGAAAATCACCGGATGATGCTCGACCATTATCAGCAGACCAAGAACCTGCTCGTCTCCTATGACGAGCACGCGCTCGGCCTGTTCTGACCCCTCGCTCAAAGGAGAAACGGACATGGCGAAAACCATGAAGGCGGCGGTCGTCCGCGAATTCGGCAAGCCCCTGGTCATCGAGGAGGCGCCGATCCCGGCGGTCGGCCCCGGGCAGATCCTGGTCAAGATTGCGGCAACCGGCGTGTGCCATACCGACCTGCACGCGGCAGAAGGAGACTGGCCGGTCAAGCCCAACCCGCCCTTCATTCCTGGCCATGAAGGCGTCGGGCATGTCGCCGCCGTCGGTGCAGGCGTCACCCATGTGAAGGAAGGCGACCGGGTCGGTGTGCCCTGGCTCTACACCGCCTGCGGGCACTGCGTGCATTGCCTGGGTGGCTGGGAGACGCTTTGCCACGAACAGCAGAACACCGGCTATTCGGTCAATGGCAGCTTTGCCGAATATGTCCTCGCCGATCCCAACTATGTTGGTCACCTTCCCGACAATGTCGACTTCCTCGACATTGCGCCGATCCTCTGCGCGGGCGTCACCGTCTACAAGGGATTGAAGGCCACCGAGGCCCGACCCGGCGAGTGGGTGGTCGTCTCCGGCATTGGCGGGCTCGGCCACATGGCGGTGCAATATGCCCGAGCCATGGGTCTCAATGTGGCCGCGGTCGACATCGACGATAGCAAGCTCGACCTCGCTACACGCCTTGGCGCCACACTGACGGTCAACGCGCGCAACGAGGACCCTTCGGCAGCGCTCAAGAAAGCCATTGGCGGCGCGCACGGGGCGCTGGTGACCGCCGTTTCGCCCAAGGCGTTCCAGCAGGCGCTCGGCATGGTCCGGCGCGGCGGCACGGTCGCGCTCAACGGCCTGCCGCCGGGCGACTTCCCGTTGTCGATCTTCGACACCGTGCTGAACGGCATTACCGTGCGCGGCTCGATCGTCGGCACGCGGCTCGATCTGCTCGAGGCACTGGCGTTCGCCGGCGAGGGCAAGGTCAAGGCCACGGTCCATGCAGACAAGCTGGAGAACATCAACGACGTCTTCTCCCGCATGCATCATGGCGACATCGAGGGCCGGATCGTCCTCGACCTCGCCTGAACCCGTCTTCGCGAAAGTACAGTTCATGTCTCCCTTACATATCCGGCCGATCGCGCGGCGCCGTTTCGTCCAGGGGCTGGCGATCGGCGGCGCGGTCGCCGGTTTCGCCCCGGCGCTTCTCGCGCGATCCGCCCCAACCTTGCCCGCTGAGCTGAGCGGGACCGAGTTCGACCTCGAGATCGCCGAGCTGCCAGTCAACTTCACCGGCAAGCGCCGTATTGCGACTGCCGTGAACGGCAGCGTGCCCGCGCCGGTCCTGCGCCTGCGCGAAGGCGATACGGTCACGCTCCGTGTGCGCAACGGCCTCAAGGAGATGTCGAGCATCCATTGGCACGGCATCATCGTGCCGGCGGAGATGGACGGCGTGCCCGGCATCAGCTTTGCCGGCATCGCGCCGGGCGAGACCTTCACCTATCGCTTCGAGGTCCGCCAGAGCGGAACCTACTGGTATCACGCTCACACGCTCGCCGAGCAGACGGGACTCTATGGAGCGATCATCGTGGAGCCAAAACAGGTGCCGACGGCGCGGGCGCCCGATCGCGACTATTGCATCGTGCTCAGCGACTGGTCGGACGAGCCGCCGTTGCAGATCTTCCTCAATCTCAAGAAGCAGAGCAGCTACTATAATTTTGCGCAGCCGACCGCCGGCGATTTCCTCAAGGATGTCGGCACCATGGGCTTGGGCAAGGCGCTCGAGCGGCGGCGGATGTGGAACAGCTCGCGGATGAACCCGACC
The DNA here is from genome assembly GCF_011927635.1 of Sphingomonas trueperi. GTDB lineage: Bacteria > Pseudomonadota > Alphaproteobacteria > Sphingomonadales > Sphingomonadaceae > Sphingomonas > Sphingomonas trueperi. The sequence continues at coordinate 36,556 of NZ_JAATJB010000011.1, read as the reverse complement.
GACTACAGCGATGTCTCTGCCGCGACCTACACCTATCTGATGAACGGCGCGCCGCCCGCCGGCAACTGGACCGGTATCGCCGCGCCCGGCGAGCGCGTGCGCCTGCGCTTCGTCGGCGCGGGGACGGCGACGTTCTTCGACGTGCGGATCCCCGGGGTCGAGCTGACGGTCGTATCGACCGACGGGCAGCCGGTCGAGCCGGTCACGGTCGAGGAATTCCGGATCGGCCCGGGCGAGACCTATGACGTCGAGTTCACCATGCCCGAGGGCGGCGCCCGCACCATCTTCGCGCAGGCGATCGATCGGAGCGGCTATGCCCGTGGTACGATCGCACCAGCCCCGGGCATGGCGGCAGCCGTGCCGCCGCTCGAGGCCCGGACCTGGCTCGAGCCGGTCGACATGATGGGCGCGATGGCGACGATGGGCGCAATGGGAGGCGACGCGCATGCCGGGCACGGCATGACCGAGATGGCGGCCAGGGCACGGCACGCCCGCACCGAATATGGCGCCAATACCGACATGCGCGTCGACTATCCGCGCACCAATCTGGACGATCCCGGCGCCGGGCTGCGCCGGCGCGGCTGGCGCGTGCTGACGCTGGCCGATTTGCGCACGCCGGGCGGCGATCCGGACCCGCGCGAGCCCGAGCGCGACATCGAGCTGCATCTGACGGGCAATATGGAACGGTTCATCTGGTCGCTCGACGGCATCAAGCTCAACGATTCCAGGCCGCTTCATTTCAGGCCGAACGAGCGGCTGCGCGTCACCTTCGTCAACGACACGATGATGGCGCATCCGATGCATCTGCACGGCATGTGGAGCGATGTCGAAGGCCCGGACGGCGCCTTCCAGGTCCGCAAGCATACGGTGGTGGTCCAGCCCGCCCAACGGGTGAGCTTCCGCGTCACCGCCGACGCCATGGGCCGATGGGCCTTCCATTGCCATCTGCTCTATCACATGGCGGCCGGCATGTTCCGGGAGGTGGTGGTCGCATGATCCGGATTTTCCCCTCGCGCGGCATCGCTCTTGGCGCTGCCCTCTTCCTGGCGCCGGCGATCACGGCTCCCGCCCTCGCGCAGGATGCCTCGCCCCCGTCGCCCGCCGCCACCCCTGCCCAAACGGCCACTCCCGCTCAGCACACCCCTTCCGCGCAAGGCTCTCAGGACCATGCGGGCATGGACATGCCGGGCATGGATATGACCGACACGAAGGCGTCCGGTAACGGCGCCACGATGGACATGGGCTCGATGCAGGGTGGCAAGGCCCCGCCGGACGCGCGCAACTCGGACGATTATGCCGACGGCTATCGCAACTCGACGCTGCCGGGCTATGAGATGGCCGACAAGCTCTCGATCCCCAAGATACTTGTCGATGAGCTCGAATTCGCCAGCGGCAACGAGGGTCAGGGCGTGGGTTGGACCGTGCTCGTCACCAAGGGTCAGGACAATGACAAGCTCTGGCTGCGCAGCCAGGGCCTCAAGAACTCCCGCGACCAACGTCTCGATCCGGAGAGCAGCGTCGAGGCGCTGTGGTGGCACAGCAAGAACCCGTTCTGGGGCACGCTGCTCGGGGTCAGGCAGGATCTCGGCAAGGGCGCGACGACATGGCTGGCCGCCGGCGTCGAGGGACTGGCGCCTTATTGGTTCGACGTCCAGCTCACCGGCTATGTAGGGACCGATGGGCGTCTCGCGGCGCGCGCCAAGGCCTCCTATGAGGTCCTGTTCACCAATCGGTTGATCCTCACACCGCAGGTAGAGACCAATATCTATTCGAAGCGGTCGAGAGATCGGCAGCTTGGCAGCGGCTTCAGCAATGTCGAGCTGAGCGGACGGTTGCGCTACGAGGTGTCGCGCAAGTTCGCGCCCTATATCGGCTTCGTCTGGGAGCGTGCGTTCGATGGCACGGCGGGCTTCCGACGCCTGCGGGGCGAGGGGTCATCCGAACACCGGCTGGTGATCGGCTTGCGCGCTTGGTGGTGATACCGGCTCTCCGACGAACCGCTGACCCGCTTGTTCCCCAAGGCGAATCACACGATGGCAAGCGTGGTCAATCCTCCTTCATTGTGTTGCTGCTCGCGGCGGTGTCGGCCTCGGCAGGGCAGACGGCCATTCTCGCTTTCCTTCCGACCCTGGTCGACCCAAATCCCGGCGGGCTTTCCTCAGCGCATGATTTTCATGTCGCGAGCTTGACCGCCGTCCACCCGCTGGCAGCACTGGTGGCGGCACCGCTTTGGGGCTGGATTGCCGACCGGGTCGACTACCGCGTCATGTTGCGCACAGCGCTCATTATCCTCGCGATGGTGACTGCACCAGTTGGCCTCGTAGCTCTGCCGACTCTCTACGTTTTGCGCACGGTCGCGGGGATGGCGGCCGCCGCCATCATACCGCTTGCGCTGCTCAGTGCGAGTTTCGCCGCGGTCAGCCGTGGGGAGCAGGCGCGGCGTTTCACCTGGTTGACGGGGTCTGTATTTTTGGGAGACCTCGGCGGACCGCTTTTGGCGGAAGTCTCCGTTGCGATCATGCCCGGCGCGCCGCTCATGATCGTTGCTGCCAGCATCGGCACCGTCGCGGGGTCGCTTTGCCTTGTAAGCCTGCCAGGCCGCTGTGCGCACTGCCTCGACTCAGGAGATCCGCCGCCGCCGACAGTCTGCGCCACGGGAGTCCTATTACTCATCACGATCGCTGCGGGGGCCGGGCTTGCCGCTATGCACGTCAATCTCCTGATGACGCGCAGTGCGGTCTCGCTGAGCCGCGAGCAGATCGCCTGGATGCTCAGTCTTTGCGGATTCGGCATGCTGGCGGCGCAGATCTTTCATGCAAGGCTCGATTGGTTAGTGAAGGTTCCCGGGCGTCTTGCCGGATTGACGCTCGGTTTGCTGGCAGCGGCGCTCGTTGCCTTTCCACTCGCATCAAGCATAGCCGATATGAGCGTGTTCATCCTGGTCGCCGGTTGGAGCTCGGCGAGCCTGCGATTGGTCACAAGCTTCTGGATCAGCGGTTCTGCGGCGGCCTCAGGGGTGAGGCTTGGCCTCCAGCATTCGGCTGCCAGCATCGGGCAGGCACTGGCGCCCGTGGCGCTCGCTTTCGCCGCACCCGGCGCTCAGCCTCTCGTCCTCTGGAGCATTGCCGGCCTGTCGCTCCTGCTGCTTGTGGTCCTGCCACTAGCTTGGAAACGGCCCTCTTCAGGTGCTAATTCGTCAGGCGGATAAGGGGAGCGCGTAAATCGATATGAATCGTACCGTCCACCACTATCCAAGATGTGTTGCTGTGACAAATGAGCCCAGCCGCGGGCAAGGCCCTTGGGCGCAGCTGGGTTGGTTTCCTCTGGAAAAACGACGTGCTCGTGTCCCCACCTGGCCTCTTTAGCGTTGGCGGTCGGACGCGGTCCATTTACTCATTCGACGAGAGGCGTCTGTGACGGCCGATTGCCTCGAGGAGTAGACGGCTCCTTAGTGGTTTAGTGATCATGTGATCAAAGCCCGCGTCGGCAGCGCGGCGGGCGAGAACCTCGTCATGGAAGCCCGAAATCATGATGGAGCATCCGGACCAGCCCAGCGATCGGAGTTGGCGCAGGATCGAAAAGCCATCAATGTCCGGCATGCGATAATCAACAATCAGGCAATTGGCTCGCTTGGCACGCGAATCGGCCAAAAGCGCGCTACCACTTGTATAGCTACAGACGCAGTAGCCACGGGATCTAAGGAGAAGCTGAAGGGCACGCCGAACACCCGGGTCGTCGTCGGAGACGAGGATGGTGTAGCGCCCATCACCTTGTGTGTCAGAAAACGAAGACATCTCGCGCGACATGAGGACCTGTTGCATCACGGCAATGGCTCGCACGATGCGGCATCCTCGTCGCTACGTAGAGGGCGCAGTTATCACGTCTTGCGACCGAACCCGGCAGCAAAGGCGATCCTCAACGCCTCAGAGAGATTGCGGACCTCGAGCTTGGCCATGAGGCTGGCGCGGTGAACCTCGACCGTCCGGGATGAGCAACCCAGATCATAGGCGATCGTCTTGTTGGGCAAGCCGTTCGCCAATCCTTCCAGCACTTCCTGCTCGCGGGGGGTCAAGGCAGCAACCCGCACCTCGGCTTCCGACGATTCCAGCGCGCGAAGGTCGACATCGTCGAGACGAGCGAAAGCGCGCCTCACGGCCTCGAGCAGGGCAGCCTTCTCGAAGGGCTTTTCGAGAAAGTCAATCGCGCCGCCTTTCATAGCCTGCACAGCTACCGACACATCGCCGTGGCCGGTCAGGACGATGACCGGCATGTTGATCCCACGCGCAGCCATAGTGGTCTGGACTTGGAGACCGTCCATTTCAGGCATCCGCACATCCAAGATAACGCAGCCTACTTCAGCGGACTTCGCTGTCCTGAGAAATTCCACTCCGGAGGTGTAGGCGATGACATCATAGCCCGCGGTTTTGAGCGCGAAGCTTGCCGCCTTGCGGATGCTCTCCTCGTCGTCGACCAGATGAATGATGCGTCTATCCCCCATGTTCCTCCTCCGCCCGCGCGTGGATCAGCGTGAAGTGAAAGCACGTGCCGCCTCGGTCGGAGCGCTCCATCCAGATGCGGCCGCCATGTGCTTCGATGATCGTCCGGCAGATCGAGAGGCCAAGGCCCATGCCGTCGGCCTTCGTCGATGTGAACGCCATGAACAGTTGTTCGCGAATTTCTTCCGCGATCCCGGGGCCGGTATCCTCCACCGTAACCTCGACAAGGCCGTCGGCACGCAAACTCGTCGCGACTTTGAGGTCGCGGATCGATGATTCTGCCATGGCCTCAACGGCGTTGCGCATCAGGTTTACGAGCACCTGCTGGATCTGCACCCTGTCGATGAGGACCGGCGTGGCTGCGGGGTCGATTGCGAAGAAGCTACGGATGCCCCGCTCGCGCGCGCCGACCAGTGCCAGTTGGCTTGCCTCGGTGATGACTTGCGGCAGGTCGTGCAAACTCTTGTCGACCTCACCGCGTGCGACGAAGTCGCGGAGGCGCCGGACGATGTGGCCAGCGCGCAGCGTCTCCTGAGCGGCATCGTCCATTACGGACCGAAGAGAGACGAATGGCTCATCATTCTGGACAGCGAGCATGTCCCGAATGGTTTCGAGATAGAGCGCCACTGCGGCGAGCGGCTGATTGAGTTCATGAGCAAGCGTGGAGGCCATCGTACCCATCGCGCTCAACCGCGAGACATGAACCAACTCCGCTTGCAGTTCCTTGAGCCTGAGCTCATCCTGCTCCTTGGCGGTGAGATCCCGGATGAACCCTGTGAAAAGCCGCTGGCCCTCTTCACCGGCCTCGCCGACCGACAACTGCATCGGGAAGGTCGAGCCGTCGCGGCGCTGACCCACAACGACGCGGCCCAGACCGATGATCCGGCGCTCGCCCGTCTGCAGATAATGCGCGATGTATTCGTCGTGCCGGTCGCGGTCGGGCTGAGGCATAAGACAGGAGACATTTTGCCCGACGAGCTCGGCTTCCGAATAGCCGAACATGCGCTGGGCAGCAGCGCTGAACGAGGTGATGACGCCGGCCTCGTCGATTATTATCATTGCATCAGGTACGGTCGCCAGGATCGATTGCAGATGCTGCTCGCGCGTTTCGTTTGAAGCCCGGACCGCCGCCTCGTCGGTGACATCCCGGCTGATGCAGGCAAAGCCTCGATGGGCGTCGTCTTCGAACAGCGCAGTGATGGTCAATCGCGCAAGGTATTCCGAGCCGTTCTCGCAGACTCGCCAGGCTTCACGCTCCAGAGTGCCTTCGCGCAGAGCGGCGTCCAAGTCGGCGCGGGGCCGTCCTGCCGTTATCTCGTCTGGCGGGTAGAACAGGTGGTGCGGCTGTGCCAGAACACGGTCGAGCGGCCAACATTCGGCACGCTCGCCTTCTTCATTATAGCTCAGCACGATCCCGGAAGGATCGAGCAGCGTCAGGACGTGGCCGCCAGCCTGTCGCAGGAACAGCGGCGCAAGCCGCGCTACGTCGCTTGCAATCTCGTCCGCCCCGCGCCTCGTGTCGACCATCGGCCGGCTCACATACCTGGCCGGGCGCACGTATCCGGGCGTAGCCCGACCGTGCCACTCAGCGCCGCGCGAGTATGGCCTTCATCTCGTCGATTTCCTGCCGCTGCGAGCGCTTGATCGATTCGCAAAGCCGGATGACTTCCGGATCGCTGAGCTTTGCTTCCTGGCACATCAGGATCGCCCCGGAATGGTGCGGGATCATCGAGCGCAGAAAGGCCGTGTCGCCGATCGTGGTCTGGGTGCGGATGAGTGCAAAGCTGCCGAAGAAGGCGACCAGCGACGCGGCGATCAGCGCGATGTTGGCGGCTTTCGATGGGAACATATGTCGCATCGCAAGGATCATCAGCACCACCATGGGCGCGACCATCATCAGCGTCATGTAGAGCATGTTGAGGTTGTTGTAGAAGCTGTCGAGCCCGTCGATCATGACGAACATCACCAGATACATGATGACGCCGCTGATGACGGTCTGAACGGCAAGGCTCCAATAGGCGCCCATCTTCCGGGTGTTCATGTGGGACGAATGGTCCATGGCGTATCTCCTTCGCTCGGCGCCGGCCGACCTGGGTATGAGTGCAACGCCCCGCTCTCTTGTTCGCCCCCGCCATCAGCCGTCCTGATGCTAAAACCAGAAGCGAACGCCGGCGACGAAGCTGGTGGCATGGACGTCCTCGCCCGCAAGCCTCGACAGCCGCGCCGTGTCTCCGGCTTTGCGCAGATAGGAAACGCCGATGTAAGGCGCGAACTGGCGGCTGAATTCGTAGCGCAGGCGCGCGCCGAGCTCTATGTTGACCAGCCCCGAACCGATGTCGTTCTCCGGAATATCCTGTGCGGCGAAATTGACCTCGGCGCGCGGCTGGAGGATCAGGCGCTGGGTGATGCGCTGGTCGTAATAGCCCTCGACCCGGCCCAGAACATCGCCCTTGGTCGAGAGGAACAGCGCGCCTTCGACCTCGAACATGCCAGGAGCCAGGCCCTCGACGCCGATCGTCGCGTAGGTGCGGTCGGGCCCGCGGCCGAAGTCCTGGCGGATACCGCCCTGAAGATTGAAATAGGGGTCGATGGCCCGGCTGTAGAGCACCTGCACCTCGGCGCTGTCGATGCCGCGGCCGAACTCGCCTTCGCCCTCGCTCTTGAGCCAGAGCCGGTTGATGTCGCCGCCGTAAAAGCCTTCGCCATCCCAGCGATAGCCATCGCGGCCGCTATGCGCCTGATACTCGAACAGGTTGAGCAGCATTTGCCCGAAATTGTTGCCGCCGCTATCCTTCATCATGATGTCGCGCGAGCGCGCCATCTCGCCGCCGGGAAAATCACGATCGGCGAAGTGGTCGCTTGGGGGAGGCGGCGGGGGCGCATTGCCGGCCGGAAGCGCCGTGCCGGTCATTTGCATGCCGGGCATGGCGGGCATTCCCGGCATCGTTGTCTGGCCATGCTGCGAATGGTCCATACCCGGCATCTCCGGCATCGCGGGAGACGCGGGTTGCGGCTGACCGGCCGCATCTCCCTGCGGCGCAGGACTGGCCTGGTGCTGCGAATGGTCCATCGCCGAGGTGGCGTCCGGCGCTGGTGTCTGAGCGCGCGGCCTGGCGGCGGCCTTGTCCTTCTTCTTCTCCTGCGCCGGCGCCACTTCGCCCGGCGGCGCCATGCCGGGCATGCCGTGCATCGAATGATCCTGGGCAAAGGCGGGCGCGGCAGCGAAAAGGGCGATCGCGCTCACCAGCGGCGTGAGGATGCGGGTCATTACGCGTCTCCCTTCGGACGGACGCTCACGACCCGCATCATCCCTGCATGCATGTGGTAGAGGAGATGACAGTGGAAGGCCCAGTCGCCGACCGCGTCGGCGGTGAAGTCCCAGGTCACCTTGCCGCCGGGCTGGACGATCACCGTATGCTTGCGCGGCGCATGATCGCCATGCCCCGTCACCAGCTCGAAAAAATGCCCGTGAATATGGATCGGATGCCCCATCATCGTGTCGTTGATGAGATTGACGCGCACCCGCTCGCCTTCGATGAAGGGGATCGGCTCGTGATGGTCCGACATTTTTTCGCCGTCGAACGACCACATGAACCGCTCCATGTTGCCGGTGAGGTGAATGTCGATGCTGCGGCTCGGCGCGCGCACGTCCGGATTGCGATCGAGCGCCATCAGGTCCCTGTAGACAAGCACCTTGTGGCCGACGTCGGCGAGGCCCTGGCCGGGCTCGCCGGTGCGGTCTACGGGCATCGGCGAGATGGTCTGGACGCTCGGGTCGCGCTTCACCTGCGGCGCGTTCGAGAAGTCGCGCATCTTCATCGAGCCCATCGCGTGCCCGCCATGATCCATGCCCGCCATCTGGCCATCGGCGCCCATCGCGCCGTGGTCCATGCCGGCCATCGATCCATGATCCATCCCCGAATGATCCATGCCTGCCATGGCGCTATTGTCCATGGTCGCCATCGCTGCCGCCGCGCCGGTCGCGAGGCGCGCGGACGCGTTCTTCTCGGCCGTCGGATCGACGCCCCGCATAGCGCCGCCCGACATGTCCATGCCTTCCATGCCCGGCATCGAGGACATGTCCATGCCCATGTCCTTCATGTCGGCGAGCGGCCGTTTGCGTAAGGGGGGAACCTCGCCGGCCATGCCGGCGCGCGGCGCGAGCGTGGCACGCGCCATGCCCGAGCGGTCGATCGCCTCGCCGACAAGGGTGTAGGCCTTGTCATCGCCTGGGCTGACAACGACGTCGTAGGTCTCGGCAACACCAATCTGGAACTCGTCGACGGTGACCGGCACCACATTCTGCCCGTCGGCCTGGACGATGGTCAGCGGCAGGCCGGGGATGCGGACGTTGAAGGTGGTCATCGCCGACGCATTGATGACCCGCAGCCGCACCCGTTCGCCCGGGGTGAAGAGCGCGGTCCAGTTGTCCATCGGACCATGGCCGTTGACGAGATAGGTGTAGGTGGATCCGGTCACATCGGAGATGTCGGCCGGGTCCATCCGCATCTGGCCCCAGTCGAGCCGGTCCTTGAGCGGCTGATCCTTGCCCGACAGGAGCCCGGCCAGGGTCTGGCGCTGGAAATTGAAATGGCCGGGGTTGACCTTGAGGCGCCGGAAGATCGCCTGCGGCGAGAGCGCGCTGTGATCGGCGAGCACGATGACATGCTCGCGGTCATAGGCGACCGGATCGGCACCGGCGGGATCGATGATGATCGGGCCGTAATGGCCTTCCTGTTCCTGCAGGCCTGAATGGCTGTGGTACCAGTAGGTGCCGCTTTGCACGACGGAGAACTGGTAGAGGTAGTTCGAGCCCGGCTTGATGCCCGGAAAAGACACGCCCGGCACACCGTCCATATTGGCCGGCAGGATCAGCCCGTGCCAGTGGATCGAGCTGTCCTCCTCCAGCTGATTGATGACGTTGAGCCGCACGCGCTGGCCTTCGCGCAGCCGGATGAGTGGCGCAGGGACCGTGCCGTTGACGCCGATTGCCCGGAACTGGCGACCATCGATGCTCATCGACTGCCGGGCGATCGTCAGCGTGATGTCTTCGCCCGACACGGTCGGCAGCGTCGGCCGCATCCCCGGCGAGATCGTCTGCGCCCAGGCCGGCAGCCAGGCTGACAAGGCGGCGCCGCCACCGGCGAGGGCCGCGCCGCGAAGGAACTGGCGGCGGTCGAGAGCAGAAATCATTCGGTTTGTCTCAGCTTGCGGAAAGAGGGCGGGCCTACTGGAAATACGCAGCCCGCCCGCGTGCCCCTCAAACTTTCTTCAAAATTTCCGCGAGGCGCGCCCGGGCGCGGTAGAGGCGTGTTTCGACCGCCTTCTGGGAGATGCCGAGAATCTCGGCGGTTTCGGCTTCCGATTTCTCATCGATCGTCCGCAAGACGAGCGTGTCCTTGAGCGATGCGGGCAGGGCGGCGATCGCTTTCATGGCCTCTGCCAGCTGCTGCTCGGCGCCGATCGCCTGGTCGGGTAGTGGCGCCTCGTCGACGACATGTTCGGCTTCCCCCAGCGCCAGCGCGTGGGAGAAGAAGTTGCGGACCGCGCGGCGGCGGCGCCAGTCATGGCATTTGTTGATGACGATCCGCGACATCCAGACCGGAAAAGGTCGCGCAGCGTCATAGCGGTTGAGTGCGGCGAAGGCGGCGACGAAGCTTGCCTGGGTCACGTCGAGCGCTTCGTCGCGGTTCCCGACATGGCTGCGCACGAGGCGGTGCACCCAGCCCTGATGCCGGCGGACCAGCTCGCCATAGGCCGCTTGCCGGCCTCCAAGCGCCAGAGCCGCGAGCTCCCCGTCCGAGCAGTCGGGGAGGCACGCGGTCATTTGGACTTGGCCGTCAGCGCTTTCACCACGGCGTCGTCGAACTTGTCCGTCTGATCCGGGCGCAGCACGGCCCGCATCGCGAAGATATGCTCGAGTGTTTCCTTCTGCAGCGCGCCCATCGCCTGGTGCGAGCGATCCACCGCCCCTGCAACCCGAGGACCATAGCCATGCTCCGCCTCGATCGCCTCGGCGAGCCGCGCGTTATCGGCGCGCAGTTCGGCCTCCAGTGCCTGACGCCGGATCGCATAGTTCTTCTCGATCGTCTCGAGACGGCTATGTTGCGCGGTGTCCAGCTTCAGATCGCGATGGAGCAGGTCGTGCAACTCATTTTCGACCGGGCGCACCGGAACCACATAGACGCGGCCGATGACCACACCGGCGATCGCCGCGGCAAAGGTCAGCAGGACGAGGAGCAGGAGCCGGCGGTCGCGCATCATTGTGAACTCAGCAGCGTCGAAGGAGCGAGCGCGAGCCGCGCGTTAAAGGGCGATATCGGCCCGGCTTCGGTCGACCGCACAGGCACGGCCGAGCCGGCAATTCCCAGGAACAAGGCTGCTGCCGCGGCGATACCGAATGTCGTGGCGCTCAGGCGGGGCATGGCCTGGAGCCGGGCGATCTCGGCCATGACGCGGCTGTCCAGCCCGGCAAGCCGGGGATCGAGCGGCGCTTCCCGCAACCGGCTGAGCATGTCGTCGAGGTGGTCCATGATGTTTCTCCGTCTTCTCTTCACAATACGCATTCTGGCCCACGACCCCTTGGCTCGGAACAGAAAAGAAATTTGAGAGGGGTGCAGGCTGCAGCTGCGTATTCTCTCATGTCACTGACAGGAGAATGTCCAAATGCGCTTCTTTTCGCCGCTCGCAGCCATCGCCGCCGTCGGCCTGAGTGTTTCGGCTCCGGCCTACGCCCATCCCAAGCTCGTGTCCTCGACGCCCGCCGCCAACGCCAGCGTCCCGGCGCCGTCGCGTATAACGCTCACCTTCAGTGAAGGTCTGATGCCGAAGCTGTCGGGCGCCGAGATCGTGATGACCGGCATGCCCGGCATGCCCAACCACCGCATGGCGGTAACCGGCTTCAAGACGTCCGTCGAAGGCGACAAGACGCTCGTGCTGACGCTCGCCAAGCCGCTCATGGCGGGCAGCTATCAGGTCGCCTGGCACGTCGTCTCGACCGACACGCACCGCATCCAGGGCAATCTCGCCTTTACCGTCAAGTGACGCCATGAACGACGTGGCACTCGTCGCCGTCCGCTGGGCGCTCTACGTCGATCTCGGCCTGTTGTTCGGCCTGCCGCTGTTCGCGCTCTATGCGCCCGGCGGCGGCCGGATGGTACAGCGGCATCTGCCGATGGTAGCAATGGTGGCCGGTCTCGCCTGTCTCGCCCTCCTGCTGTCGGCGCTGGGGTTCGCGTTGCAGGCAGCGGCCATGACCGGGCTGCCGCTCACCCAGCCTGATCTTTCCATGGTCGCAGAGCTGTTCAACGGCACGTCCATGGGAACGGCGCTGAAGGCGCGCCTCGTCGCGCTCCTCGTTCTTCTGCTCTCCATCCCCTTCTATCGCCGGCAATCCCGTCCTGCCTTCATCGCCTCCACTCTGGCAGGCGCGGTCGCACTCGCGACCCTCGCCTGGAGTGGGCATGGCGCGGCTGGCGAAGGCGAGGCGGGCTGGCTGCAACTGGGGGCCGATCTCATCCATCTGCTCGCCGCCGGCGCCTGGGTCGGCGCGCTTGCCGCATTCCTCGCGCTGGTACTTCCCAGGCTCGCAACCGACGATCTCGCCGCTCAAGACATGGACCGGGTCACGCTCGCCGAGGAAGCGTTGCGGGGCTTCTCCCTCGTCGGCACGATCATCGTCGCCCTGCTGATCCTGACCGGGACGGTGAACGGCTGGTTCCTCGTCGGTCCGGGCAACATCGCCTCGCTCGGGCAGTCGACCTACGGCCTGCTGCTCATCGCCAAGCTGCTGCTGTTCGCCGGCATGCTGGGCCTGGCCGCGCTCAACCGTTATCGCCTGACCCCGGCACTTGCGCAGGCGATCGAGGAAGAGGACGCGCCACGGGCGCAGGCGCTGCTGCGCGCGAGCCTCGTCGTCGAAGGCGGTCTTGCGATCGTCATTCTCGGGCTCGTCGCCTGGCTGGGGACACTATCGCCGCCCATGTCGATGTAGCTTATCGTTTCGGACGCCTCGCGTTGGGAGAAGCCAATGCAATCCTACACCCCGCCGCTCGGGACCGGATCGACGAAAGACTATGATCGCGCGATCCGCCTGTGGACGCGGGAGAAGCGGTGGCGTGCCGCCATGCTCGCCGCCCTGGCGCCCAAAGCCGGTGAGACGGTCGTCGACGTCGGCTGTGGCACCGGCAGCTTCGCGCTGATGCTCAAGCAAGCCGAGCCCAGGACGCAGGTGATCGGTCTCGATCCCGATGCCGAGGCGCTCGACATCGCGCGGCACAAGGCCGCTGTGCGGCGGGCCGATATCGACTGGCGTCAGGGATTTGCCAGGGACGTGGCCCCGGGTACCGCCGACGCTGTCGTGTCGAGTCTCGTGCTGCATCAGATGCCGGTCAGGGAGAAGGCGGCAACCCTGCGCGCCATCCTGCGCGCCATGTTCGCCATGCTGCGCCCGGGTGGGCGCCTGGTGATCGCCGATTATGGCCGCCAGCAGGGTTTCATGCGGCTTGCCTTCCGCCTGACCGTGCAGCGGCTCGATGGCATCGATGATACCCGGCCCAATGCCGACGGCGTGCTCCCCGGCCTGATCGCGGCGGCCGGCTTCAGGCATGTGGCCGAGACGTTTCGGCTTTTGACCATCACCGGCGCGATCGACTTGTTTACGGCGCATCGACCGGCGCAGGACCACGGCCTTACGGTTGCCAATGACCTTGGCTGATGGCGGCCAGGCGAACGGGCCCGCCGATTTGTCCGCTTAGGCGATTACGTATTGACCCTGACACGGTGTCAGACCCTAGATCGTCAGGCGTCGAAAGGAGCAAGGCGATGAACGAGACACATGGAGCGGCGCATGGCGGCGGTTGCTGCGGCGGCCACAGCGCCGCGAAAGCGGCGACCGGCGTCAAGGACCCGGTCTGCGGCATGACCGTCGACCCGGCGACCACGGCGCATCAAGCCGAGCATGGCGGTGAACGCTATCATTTCTGTAGCGCGGGCTGCCGGACCAAATTCATCGCCGATCCCGAGCGCTATCTCGGCCCGCCAGCGCCGCCGGTCGCGGCGCCCGAAGGCACGATCTGGACCTGCCCGATGCATCCAGAGATCCGGCAGGACCATCCCGGATCCTGTCCGATCTGCGGCATGGCGCTCGAGCCCGCGACCGTGACTGCCGACAGCGGCCCCAGCCATGAGCTGGTCGATTTCACACGGCGCTTCCGGGTCGGCCTGATGCTGGCCCTCCCGGTGCTGATCCTCGAGATGGGCGCGCATCTCTTTCCCGCGATCCATCGCCTCGTGCCGATGTCGATCTCGGTATGGATCCAGTTCGTGCTGGCGACACCCGTCGTGCTCTGGGCGGGCTGGCCCTTCTTCGAGCGTGGCTGGGCCTCGCTCAAGACCCGCAACCTCAACATGTTCACCCTGATCGCGATGGGGACCGGGGTCGCCTGGATCTACAGCGTCGTCGCGACGCTCGCGCCCCAGCTGTTCCCGCCCGCCTTCCGCGGAGAGGACGGCATGGTTGCCGTCTATTTCGAGGCGGCCGCGGTGATCACTGTCCTCGTGCTGCTCGGCCAGATGCTCGAACTGCGCGCGCGCGAGCGGACCTCGGGCGCGATCAAGGCGCTGCTTAACCTTGCGCCAAAGACCGCGCGCCGGATCGGTTCCGATGGCAGTGAAGAGGAAATCAGCCTCGATCTCGTTGCGGTCGGCGACCGCCTGCGTGTGCGTCCCGGCGAGAAGGTGCCGGTCGATGGCGTGGTCGAGGACGGCCGTTCCTCGCTCGACGAGTCGATGGTCACCGGTGAGTCCATGCCCGTCACCAAGGCCAAGGCCGACACGGTGATCGGCGGCACGCTCAACCAGACCGGCGCGCTCGTTATCGTCGCCGACAAGGTTGGCCGGGACACCATGCTGGCGCGCATCGTCCAGATGGTCGCCGAGGCGCAGCGCTCGCGCGCGCCGATCCAGCGCATGGCCGATCAGGTGTCGGGCTGGTTCGTGCCCGTGGTCATCGCGGTCGCGGTGGTCGCGTTCATCGCCTGGGGCATCTGGGGCCCCGAGCCGCGCTTCGCCTACGGGCTGGTTGCGGCGGTCGCCGTGCTGATCATCGCCTGTCCCTGCGCACTGGGTCTCGCCACGCCGATGTCGATCATGGTCGGGGTTGGCCGCGGCGCCGGGCTCGGCGTCCTCATCAAGAATGCCGAAGCGCTCGAGCATATGGAAAAAGTCGACACGCTCGTCGTCGACAAGACCGGCACGCTGACCGAAGGCCGGCCTGCCGTCACCCAGATCGTGCCGGCGCCCGGCTTCGACGAAGCCGAACTGCTGCGGCTTGCCGCCTCGGTCGAGCGGGCCTCCGAGCATCCGCTCGCGCTGGCGATCGTCGAGGCCGCCAAGGATCGCGGCATCCCCACGAGCGACGTCACCGACTTCGATTCCCCCACCGGACGCGGCGCGCTCGGCACCGTCGACGGCCGCCGGATCGTGCTCGGTAATGCGCGGTTCCTCTCGGAAGAGGGCATAGCAACCGACGCGCTGGCGGAGCAGGCCGACGCCCTGCGCCGGGATGGCGCCACCGCGATCTTCATCGGCGTCGACGGCACCGTCGGCGGCGCCTTTGCAATCGCCGATCCCGTGAAGCAGACGACGCCGGAGGCCCTGGCCGCACTCAAGGCCGAAGGCATTCGCGTGGTGATGTTGACCGGCGACAACCGCACCACAGCAGAGGCGGTGGCAAGGCGGCTCGGCATTGACGATGTCGAAGCCGAGGTACTGCCCGACCAGAAGAGTGCCGTCGTCGCGCGGTTGAAAAGCGAGGGGCGCGTGGTGGCGATGGCCGGCGACGGGGTCAACGACGCCCCCGCACTGGCTGCCGCCGATGTCGGTATTGCCATGGGCTCGGGCACCGACGTCGCGATCGAGAGCGCGGGCGTGACGCTGCTCAAGGGCGATCTCATGGGCATCGTGCGGGCACGGCGGCTGAGCCAGGCGACCATGTCCAACATCCGCCAGAACCTGGTCTTCGCCTTCATCTACAATGTCGCCGGGGTGCCGGTGGCGGCGGGCGCGCTCTATCCGCTGTTCGGCATCCTGCTCTCGCCGATCATCGCGGCCGCCGCCATGGCGCTCTCCTCGGTCAGCGTGGTCACCAACGCGCTGCGCCTCAACCGGAAAGCGCTGTGAACATCGGGGAGGCGTCGAAGCAAAGCGGGGTCTCGGAGCGGATGATCCGCCATTATGAGAAGATCGGCCTCATCCCGGCGCCGCCGCGCCGGGGAGCGGGTTATCGCGACTATGGCGAGAGTGACCTCCATCGCCTGCGGTTCATCGCCAATGCCCGCGATCTCGGTTTTCCGATCGAGGAGATCCGGACCCTGCTCGGCCTGTGGGCCGACACGGGCCGCAGCAGCGCCGATGTAAAGCGGGTCGCGTTGGCGCGGGCGGAGGAATTGCAGCGCAAGGCCGAAGCGCTGACGACACTGCGCGAGACCCTCGTCGATCTCGCCGAGCGCTGTCATGGCGACGAGCGGCCAGATTGTCCCATCATCGCCGAACTGAGTCTCGACAGAAAATGTTAGCGCCGGCCGCCTCTCGGACCAGACCCGCTCTGGCGGCCGGGGTGCTGATCGCACTTGGCATTCTCACGACGGGCCTCGCGATATATTTCCTCGCAGTCCGCCCGCCACTGCTGGCGGAGGATCTTCGCCATATCGGCGGCAACCCGCAGACCCTTTCGCCGGTATTGCGGGACTGGTTCGGCGGGATAGCTGGCTCGCCCGTGCGACCGCACTGAGCCTCCTGATCGTATTTGGCCGCTTTTCATACAGCAATGTCGTGCTGAGCTCTGACTTCTGGGGCTGGCATATGCGAGGCAATCCCTCCGTAGGACTACGGAGTGCGCAGAGGCTTCCTGCGCTTCAGGGCTTGTTGCACCGCAGCAGGAGCGAAAATGTGCAGAGTCGAAGCAATATCCCTGACCCGTTGGACGGTCTGGCCACGACGCTGGATCGGTCGAGCTTCGCCGCCATCGCGCAGCTGACTTCAGGCCAGTCGCCCGCCACTTTGGCGCAGTCTTTTTCCGACTGGTGGACGCACATTCTCTGCTCGCCAGGCAGGCAGCTGCAGCTCGCCGCCAAGGGCGGGCGCAAGCTGATGCGGCTCGCCGACTATGCCATGCGCAGCGCATCCGGCAGCGATCCCGAGCCGGCGATCGATCCGCTGCCCCAGGATCGGCGCTTCGCCGACGCAGCCTGGAAGCGCCATCCGTTCGACCTGATCGAGCAGGCCTTCCTGCTCCAGCAGCAATGGTGGCATGCCGCGACGACCGGCGTGAGCGGCGTCACCGGGCACCACGAAGCGATCGTCGAGTTCGCGACCCGCCAGATGCTCGACATGGTGTCCCCGACCAATTTCATCCCGACCAACCCCGTGCTCCAGCAGCGCATCCTCGAAACCGGAGGACAATGCCTTGTCGAGGGTGCGCGATTTTTTTGCGACGACCTGGAACGCCTGGTACGCGGGGAGCCCGCAGCGGGCACGGAGGCCTATCGGGTCGGCGAGAAGGTCGCAGCCACGGCTGGCAAGGTCGTGTTTCGCAACAGGGTCATGGAACTGATCCAATATGCGCCCGCAACCGAGACGGTGCGTCCGGAGCCGATACTGATCGTGCCGGCATGGATCATGAAATATTACATCCTCGACCTCTCCCCGGAAAATTCGCTCATCCGCTGGCTGGTAGGGCAGGGCTACACCGTGTTCTGCATCTCCTGGCACAATCCCGACAGCGCCGACCGCGATCTCGACATGGAGGATTATCGCCTGCTTGGGCCGATGGCCGCCGTGGATGTCATCCAGGCGATTACCGGCACCGAGAAGATCCACGCGGCCGGCTATTGTATCGGCGGCACGCTGCTCGCCATCACCGCGGCCGCGATGGCGCGCGATGAAGATAAGCGTCTGGCGAGCGTCACGCTGTTCGCCGCCCAGACCGAGTTTAGCGAGCCGGGCGAACTTGGCCTGTTCATCGACGAGGCGGAAATCAACCTGATCGATGCGATGATGTGGGCGCGCGGCTTTCTCGACAGCAGTCAGATGGGCGGCGCCTTCCAGATGCTGCGATCCAACGATCTGGTCTGGTCGCGCATCCTCTCGACTTATCTCATGGGCGAGCGCGAGCCGATGACCGACCTCATTGCATGGAATGCCGACGGCACCCGCATGCCCTATGCCATGCACGCGCAATATCTGCGGCGCTTGTTCCTCGACAATGACTTGGCCGAAGGGCGCTACGAGGCCGGCGGCCACCCGGTCTCGCTCTCGGGGCTGCGCATGCCGATCTTCATGGTGGGCACGGAAACCGACCACGTCGCGCCGTGGCGCTCGACCCACAAGCTCCACATGCTGACGGGCGCGGAGATCCGCTTCGTGCTGACGAGCGGTGGCCACAATGCCGGGATCGTCTCCGAGCCCGGGCATCCTCATCGCCACTTTCGCGTCGCGACACGGATGCAGGATGGCCCGGCGCCAGGTCCCGATACCTGGCTGGAGCGGGCCGAGCTGCGCGAAGGGTCGTGGTGGCCGGAATGGAGTTCATGGCTTGGATCGCACTCGGGCAAGGCGGCCGCCCCACCGTCGATGGGCGCGCCCGAACGGAACTATCCGCCGCTCGGTGATGCCCCCGGGCGCTACGTGCTGGAGCGCTGAGCCATGGCCACCGCCAACCTCATCGAGAACCGCACGTTCGACGAGATCGCCGTCGGCGACACGGCCAGCCTCACCCGCACGCTGACCGCCGACGACATCCAGCTCTTCGCGGCGGTGTCAGGCGACGTGAATCCGGCGCATCTCGACCCTGTCTATGCCGAAACGGACATGTTCCACAGGGTCATCGCTCATGGCATGTGGGGCGCGGGGCTCATCTCGGCGATCCTGGGAACCGAGCTGCCAGGGCCCGGTGCGATCTATCTCGGCCAATCGCTTCGCTTCACCCGCCCGGTGGGCGTCGGCGACACCATCACGGCCTGCGTCACCGTCGCGCAGAAGCGCGCCGAGCATCATGTCATCGTTCTCGACTGCGCCTGCGTGAACCAAAAGGGCGAGACCGTCATCAGCGGCCAGGCCGAGGTCAAGGCGCCCACCGAGAAAGTCAGCCGGCCCCGCATGCCGCTTCCCGACGTGCGGATCGCCAGCCACGACCGCTTCCGCCAGTTGATGGAGCGCGCCAAGGACGGATCCGCGTGCGTCACGGCCGTGGTCCATCCGTGCAGCGCCGACGCCATGCGCGCGGTGGCTGAGGCCGCCGACGCCGGCATCGTCGTTCCAATTCTCATCGGACCTGCGGCGCGTATGACGAATGCGGCGAAGGACGCCGGTGTCGATATTGCCGCCTTCCGGGTGATCGGGGTCCCGCACAGCCACGCCGCCGCCGCCGAAGCCGTCGCGCGCGTACGGGCCGGCGAAGCCGCGCTGCTGATGAAGGGTTCGCTTCATACCGACGAGCTCATGGGCGCGGTCGTATCGTCCGACATGGGCCTTCGGACCGAACGCAGGATCAGCCACGCCTATGTGATGGATGTGCCCGGCTATCCGCGCCCGCTCATCATCACCGACGCCGCGATTAACATCGAGCCGACGCTTGAGGACAAGGCCGACATCGCGCGCAACGCGATCGACCTTGCCCATGTGATCGGGATC
The DNA here is from genome assembly GCF_011927635.1 of Sphingomonas trueperi. Taxonomy (GTDB): domain Bacteria; phylum Pseudomonadota; class Alphaproteobacteria; order Sphingomonadales; family Sphingomonadaceae; genus Sphingomonas; species Sphingomonas trueperi. Next base: position 17,369 of record NZ_JAATJB010000011.1, on the reverse strand, counting down.
GAACAACCCAGGGTCGCGATCCTCGCCGCCGTCGAGACGGTCAATCCAAGGATGCGCACCACATTGGATGCCGCGGCGCTCTGCAAGATGGCGGACCGGGGCCAGATCGAAGGCGCGCTGCTCGATGGACCGCTCGCCCTCGATAATGCGATCAGCGAGGCGGCCGTGCGCGACAAAAGTATCGTCTCGCCGGTCGCCGGCCGGGCGGACATCCTGCTGGTGCCCAATCTGGAGGCCGGCAACATGCTCGCAAAGCAGCTGACCTTCCTGGGCGGCGCCGATGCCGCAGGCGTGGTGCTCGGCGGGCGCGTTCCGATCATCCTCACCAGCCGGGCAGACAGCGTGCGCACGCGCCTCGCCTCCTGCGCGCTCGCGGTGCTGCTGGCGCGGGCTGCAACCAAGGCGTCTCCCGGCGTTGCGGGACAGCGCCGCGATGGCTGAAATCCTGTGCCTCAACGCCGGTTCGTCGAGCCTTAAGTTCGCGCTCTACGCCGAGCCGGGCACTGATGAGCCCTCTTTGCTGGCGAGCGGCAAGATCGAGAATATCGGCCTTGAGCCGCACCTGATCGCGCGCGATGCGAAGGGGGATGTCCTTGCCGACCGGCGCTGGACGAAAGACGTCACGATCACGCATGAGACGCTGCTCAAGGATTTGCTGCGGGAGATCGAAGCTTCGGTCGGCGAGGATCTGATCGCGGTAGGACATCGGATCGTTCATGGGGGCGCCGACTATTCAGCGCCGGCGCGGGTCGACGCGCCACTCCTCGCCGCACTCGAGGCGCTTTGCCCACTGGCGCCATTGCATCAGCCCCATAATCTCGCCGCGGTCCGCGCCGTCTCCAGGCTGCGCCCCGCTCTGCTGCAAGTCGCCTGCTTCGACACCGGCTTCCATCATGGCCAGCCCCCGGTTGCGACGCGCCTCGCGCTGCCGCGCGCGCTCGGCGAAGAGGGCATGCGGCGCTACGGCTTTCACGGCATCTCCTACGAATATATCGCGCGGCAGCTGCGTTTGATCGATCCCGATACAGGCGGTGGCCGCACGATCGCCGCGCATCTCGGCAACGGGGCCAGCCTCTGTGCGATGGACGGGGGGCGCAGCATCGACACGACGATGGGGTTCACCGCACTCGACGGATTGGTGATGGGCACGCGGTGCGGAGCGCTCGACCCGGGCGCGGTGCTCTATCTTCTCCAGCAGAGGGGCATGACGGCGCGCGAAGTCGAGCATCTCCTCTACAGTGAGTCCGGCCTTTTGGGCGTGTCCGGCACATCGAGCGACATGCGCGCGCTTCTCGGCAGCGAAACGCCCGCCGCTGGGGAAGCGATCGACCTCTTCGTCTGGCAGATCGCGCGCCAGGCTGGCGCCCTCGCATCCTCGCTCGGGGGGCTCGATAGCTTCGTGTTTACCGCCGGGATCGGCGAGAATGCGCCTGAAATCCGCGCCCGCGTCGCCGATCGGCTCCGCTGGCTCGGCGTGGCGCTCGACACGGACGCGAATCTCCGCGGAGCGTCGGTCATCAGCGCGCCGTTCAGCCGTGTCACGGTGCGCATCATCCCGACCGACGAGGAGTGGATGATCGCCATCCACACCGCCGATCTTCTGCGTGAGGAGCCGAAACCATGAAACCTCTCGTCGATCTTACTGGCAAGCGCGGCCTGGTGATCGGCATCGCCAACGCGCAGAGCATCGCGGCGGGCTGCGCCCAGGCCTTCCACGACTGTGGCGCGAGACTGGCGGCGACCTATCTCAACGGAAAGGCCGAGCCGCTCGTGGCGCCCGTCGCGGAGACCCTGGGAGTCGAATGGCTCGCCGCGTGCGATGTCCGGGTGCCGGGCGAACTGGAGGCCCTGTTCGAGCGGGTGAAGTCCGAATAAGGCGGCCTCGATTTCCTGCTTCATTCGATCGCTTTCGCGCCGAACGAGGATTTGCACGGCCGCGTCGTCGACAGCTCGGCCGAAGGCCTCGCGCTGGCGATGGACGTCTCGTGCCACAGCTTCCTGCGCATGGCGCGTCTCGCCGAGCCGCTGATGTCGGATGGCGGCTGCCTGCTGTGCGTCACCTTCTACGGGTCGGAGCGGGTGGTCGAGCACTACAACCTGATGGGGCCGGTCAAAGCGGCCCTCGAAAGCGCGACCCGCTATGTCGCGGCTGAGCTTGGCCCCAAGGGCATTCGCGCCCATGCGATCTCGCCAGGCCCGATCGCGACCCGCGCTGCCAGCGGCATCGACCGCTTCGACGAGCTGCTCGAACGGGCCGCGGCGACGGTCCCGCAGCACCAGCTCGTGACCATCGAGGATGTCGGAGGGCTCGCCGCCTTCCTGGTGAGCGATGCCGGCCGCCATATCACCGGTACGATCATTCCGGTCGATGGCGGTCAGCACCTGCTCGGCTAGGGCGGCTCGCCGCGATCGGGGGCTATCCTATTTGTCGCTGGTGGCCTGCTTCTCGCCGTCGCCCGGGCTTTTCTGCCCGAACCATGGTCCGACAATGGCAGCAAAGGCATCCAGCGCCCCGGGAGCCGTCTGAGCGCTCGCGACGGCCTGCCAGGCCTGCTGCCATTCCTCGAACGCCGATCTTGTGCCGGCAATCATATGCTCGCGGACCGTGGCCATGTCCTCGAACAGTGCCCGCGGTCCGGCCGGGCTGACCGCGCCGGCGTCCGACGTCTTGTCCGTCGCGCCCGCAATCGAGGCACGCGCCTCTTCGGCGAAGCGGCCGGCGGCGCGGTTGCCGACCTCGAGCGACTCTTCGCCACCTTTCCGGGCGACTTCGGCGAGCTTCAGCATCAGGCCGACATTCGCTTTGGCGAGCGCGGCAAGTTGATCGACCGGATAGGGCATGGGACGATGAACCTTTCTCTTCGCGTCTAAGCTCCAGCGTATCGGGCATGCAGCCCTGGCCTGAGGCTCATCGCGTCGCGCCGCCGATATTCGGCGAGGCTGAATCAGAGAGAATCGGTAACTCTACGTATGCCGAATCTGCGGCTTGCCTGCGACGCTCAGCCAATGCACTTTTGGCTTGTCGTCCATGTCGTGCCCGCGGGCAGCGACTTCTACCCGTCCCGTCATGATCGCGGCACGGTCGGGCATGATTATGGTCTGACCCGGCAACCGGCATGGGCGTGATACCGTCCATAGCCAGGCTCGGCCGGATTGCGGCGCTCCGCGGTCCCGTCCTCGATGTCGAGTTCGACGAAGGGCCGCTGCCCGCAGTCAATGAAGCACTGCGCATCGATGCGGCGTCAGGCCCGCTGGTCGCGGAAGTGCAGAGCCATATTGATGATCGGACCGTCCGCGCCGTCGCGCTTCAGCCGACCTCCGGTCTGGCGCGCAATGTCGGCGTGGTGGCCTTAGGCGCACCCATCGCGGTTCCGGTCGGAGACAAGGTTCTTGGGCGGCTCCTTACGCCGACCGGGCAGGTGGGGGACGGCGGCGCGCCGCTCGGACCGGATGTGCCATTGAGGCCGATCCATCGCGCACCCCCACCGCTCGACGAGCAGAGCGCGGCGACGGCGATGTTCGAGACCGGCATCAAGGTCATCGATCTGCTCGCACCGCTTGCCCAGGGCGGCAAGGCCGCCATGTTCGGGGGCGCGGGGGTGGGCAAGACCGTGCTGGTGATGGAACTCATCAACGCGATGGTCGCCCGCTACGAGGGTGTCTCAGTGTTCGCGGGCATCGGCGAGCGATCGCGCGAGGGCCATGAGCTGCTCACCGACATGCGCGGCTCGGGTGTGATCGACAAGACCGTGCTCGTTTTCGGGCAGATGAACGAGCCGCCGGGCGCGCGCTGGCGGGTCGGGCTGACCGCGCTCACCATCGCCGAACATTTCCGCGACGAGCAGAAGCGCAACGTCCTGCTGCTCATGGATAATGTGTTCCGCTTCGTCCAGGCCGGCAGCGAGGTGTCGGGCCTGCTTGGACGCATGCCTTCGCGCGTCGGCTATCAGCCGACGCTGGCCAGCGAGGTGGCCGCGCTGCAGGAGCGCATCGCCTCTGTGCATGGGGCTGCGGTGACCGCGATCGAGGCGGTCTATGTGCCCGCCGACGATTTCACCGACCCGGCAGTCACCGCCATCTCCGCCCATCTCGACAGTTCCATTCTGCTCTCGCGCGCCATGGCGGCCGAAGGCATCTATCCCGCGGTCGATCCCTTGGGGTCCTCGTCGATCCTGCTCGATCCGCAGGTCGTGGGCGATCATCATTACGCGCTCGCCCAGCAGGCCCGCGAGACGATCGCGCATTATCGCGAGCTCCAGGACATCATCTCGCTGCTCGGCATCGAGGAACTGGGCCGCGAAGACCGGCTGATCGTCGGCAGGGCGCGGCGGCTCCAGCGCTTCCTGACCCAGCCTTTCATGGTGACCCAGGCCTTCACCGGACAGGCCGGCCGCTCGGTGGCGCTGGCTGATACCCTGAAGGGCGTCGCGGCCATCCTGTCGGGCGAGACCGACGACTGGCCCGAAAGCGCCTTCTACATGGTGGGCGATATTGAAGAGGCACGCTCTCGCGTGGGGCAGGGCGCATGAAGCTGCGCATCACCGATCCGACCGCGATCCTCGTCGACGCCGATGTCGCGTCGGTTCGCGCCGAGGATGCCAGCGGCAGTTTCGGCATCCTGTCGGGCCATGCCGATTTCCTGACCGCGCTTGGCGTCTCGATCGTCTCCTGGCGCGGCCCCGATGGCGCTCCCGGCTATTGCGCGGTGCGCAACGGCATTCTGACCGTGAGCCACGGCACGGAGGTCGCGGTCGCGACGCGCGAAGGCCATGTCGGCGATGACCTTGGAACGCTCGAGCATGACGTGCTCGCGCGCTACCGCGAGCGCGACGAGGGCGAACGATCCGAACGGACCGCGTCGGCGAAGCTCAGGATGCAGGCGATCCGCCATATGGTCGAGGCCCTGCAGGGTGGTGGCCGGGAGATCGGCCTGTGAGCACGGACAAGCCCGAGCAGCCGATCGTCGAAGCCATCCGGACCCGCGCGGAACGGCGGCGGCTTGCGCAGCGGCTTCCTTCCGTCGCCCGCAATCTCGGCCAGATCGGCGTGCTCGGCTGGCAGATCGTCCTGCCCGCGCTGGTCGGTCTCGCGATCGGCCGCTGGCTCGACCACCGGCTGGATAGCGGCATCTTCTGGACCGCGCCGCTCCTGCTCGTCGGGCTCGCCCTCGGCTGCTGGTCGGGCTGGCGCTGGATGCACCGGCAATGAGCCAGCTCTCCCCCATCCTGTTCCTGGCCCTCGGATTTGCGGTCGGCCTCGCCCATTTCGCGGCCATCGCCAGAGAAGCCGACCTCGTCACCCATGGCGGCCCGGCATCGCGCGCGATCCTGCTCAGGCTCGGGCGCCTCGCCGTCACTATTCTGGTTCTTGTCATCGCCAGCCGGCAAGGGTGGCCGGCGCTTCTTGCCGCAACAACCGGCTTCATGGGCGGGCGCCAGATCATGCTCCACCGGCTCGGAGGCGCCCGATGATATTCGCGTCACCACTTGAAAGCCATGTGCTGTTCGCGATCGGTCCGGTGCCGATCAGCCAGCCGGTCGCCACGACCTGGGGCATCATGGCCGTCCTTACAATCGGAAGCTGGCTGCTGACCCGCCGCCTTGCGTTACGCCCAACCCGAGCCCAAGCGGCGCTCGAGCTGGTCGTCGAGACCGTCGCCGGCCAGATCCGCGAGACGATGGAGGCGGAGCCGCGGCGTTATCTGCCGCTGATCGGCACGCTGTTCCTGTTCCTGCTGGTCGCCAACTGGTCGTCGCTGATCCCCGGCGTCGAGCCGCCGACCGCGACCCTCGAAACCGACGCGGCGCTGGCGCTGATCGTCTTCGGCGCGACGCTCTGGTTCGGCGTCCGCGCGCTCGGGCCCAGGGCCTATCTCGCGACCTTCGCGCGCCCCTCGATCCTGCTCGCCCCGCTCAATATCGTCGAGCTCTTCACCCGCAGCTTCTCGCTGATGGTGCGCCTGTTCGGCAACGTCATGAGCGGTGTCTTCATGATCGGCGTCGTGCTGAGCCTGGCCGGGCTGCTCGTCCCGATCCCGCTGATGGCGCTCGAAATGCTGACCGGCGCGGTCCAGGCCTACATTTTCGGCGCGCTCGCCATGGTCTTTATCGGCAGCGCTATCAGCGAGAACGGCGCCCGCCCGCCATCCAAACAGGAGTCCCCCGCATGAACTGGATCCATCTCGCCAGCATCCTCGGCGCCGCTTTCGCGATCTCGATCGGCGCAATCGCCCCGGCGCTCGGGCAGGGCAGGGCCGTCGCCGCCGCGATGGACGCGATCGCGCGCCAGCCCGAAGCCGCCAACACCATCTCGCGCACGCTGTTCGTGGGCCTCGCGATGATCGAGACGATGGCGATCTACTGCCTCGTGATTGCGCTGCTGCTGCTCTTCGCCAACCCGTTCGCCTGACATGCGGATCGACTGGTGGACGCTCGCGCTGCAGGCGGTCAATGTCCTCATCCTCGTGTGGCTGCTCGGACGCTTCCTGTTCCGTCCGGTGATGGATGCCATCGCTGCCCGCCAGGCATCGGCCCAGGCGCTGCTCGACGAAGCGCGGGAGGCAAAGGACCGGGCACAGGCCGAAGCGCAGGCGCTCAAGACGCAGAATGACGGCTTCGTCGCGGATGCGGCGGCTCGCCGCGCCGAGATCCGGACCGAGGCCGAAGCGGAGCGCCAGCGCCTCCTCGCGCAGGCCAGGCTCGAGGCGGACGCCGTCGTCGAGCAAGGCCATGCGGCGATCGATGCCGAACGCGGGCGGGTGGCGGCGCAGTGGCGGGAAAAGGCAGCGAGCCTCGCCGCCTCGATGGCAGGCACGTTGCTCGCTCGTCTCCCGCCCGAGCAGACGGTGCAGGCCATGGTCGACGCGCTCAAGGCGCGGCTCGGGGACCTTTCCGAGGCGGATCGCCTCAGCCTGGCGGCCGCCGGGCCCGTCACCGTCGCGACGCCCGCGCCGCTGACGGCCGATCTGCAGACGCAGGTAGCGCGCGCGCTTGGCGAAATCCTGCCGGATACCGCGACCCCGATTTTCGCGGTCGATCCAGATCTCATCGCCGGCGCGGAGCTTCGCACGCCCCACGCCGTCGTGCGCAACAGCTGGCGCGCCGATCTCGACGCCATGGTGGAGAGCCTCAATGAGGACAATCATGCCCGGATCGCCTGAAGACTGGCTGACGCAGGCCCAGAGCTGCATCGCGCGCGCCAATCTCGGGCCGCGTGTCGATGCAATTGGCCGGGTGGAATCGATCGGCGACGGCGTTGCCATGGTCTCGGGCCTTCCGGACTCGCGCCTCGACGAATTGCTCTATCTCGCCCGGGGCCAGACCGGATTCGTCCACACGCTCGACCGGGACCGGATTGGCTGCGTGCTGCTCGACGATGCCGCACAGGTGGAGGCAGGAGACACCGTAACCGGCTCGGGCGAGGTGGTGCGCGTGCCGGTTGGCGAGGCATTGCTTGGCCGAGTCGTCGATCCGCTCGGCCGTCCGCTCGATGGGGGCGCGCCGATCCGGGCCAGGCGCTTCGATCCTGTCGAACGGCCGGCGCCGGCGATCATCGAACGCGACCTCGTCGTCCAGCCGGTGCAGACCGGCACGCTCGCAATCGATGCGATGTTCGCCATCGGCCGGGGGCAGCGCGAACTCATTCTCGGTGACCGCGCCACCGGCAAGACGGCGCTCGCGGTCGACACGATCATCAACCAGCGCACCAGCGACATGATCTGCGTCTATGTCGCGATCGGCCAGAAAAGCTCGGCGGTCGCGCGCGTGGTCGATCAGGTGCGGCGGCATGGCGCGCCGGATCGCACCATCTTCGTCGTGGCGAGCCCCGCCGCGGCGCCGGGGCTGCAATGGATCGCGCCGTTCGCGGGCTTCACGATGGCCGAGTATTTTCGGGATGGTGGCGGCCATGCGGTGGTGGTGCTCGACGATCTCACCAAGCATGCCGCGACCCATCGCGAGATCGCCCTGCTGATCGGACAGCCGCCCGGGCGCGAGGCCTATCCAGGCGACGTCTTCTTCCTCCATTCCCGCCTGCTCGAACGTGCGGCGCGTCTCTCGACGGAGAAGGGGGGCGGTTCGCTCACGGCTCTGCCGATCGCGGAGACCGATGCCGGCAACGTCAGCGCCTATATTCCGACCAATCTGATCTCGATCACCGACGGTCAGATCATTCTCGACGCGAAGCTGTTCGCGCAGGGGCACAAGCCCGCCATCGACGTGGGCACGAGCGTGAGCCGGGTCGGCGGCAAGACGCAGCTTCGCGTCCTGCGCGACGCGAGCGGGACCATGCGCCTCGACTATGCGCAGTTCCTCGAGCTCGAGATGTTCACCCGCTTCGGCGAGCAGCCCGAGCCGCGTGTCCGCGCCCAGATCGAACGGGGCAAGCGCTTGCGCGCCTTGCTCGTGCAACCGCTGTCGAGTCCCCTACGGGTCGTCGACCAGGTGGCGCTGGCCGTGGCGCTCGGCGAAGGGTTGCTCGATGGCATGGTGGTCTCGGAGATACCGTCGCTCCGCGCGCGGCTGCCCGCCTGGATCGACGATCACGTCCCCGATCTATGCGCGCAGATCGAGCGGACTGGACAGATCGACACCGCGCAGCGGTCCGCTCTGATAACGACGGTGAAAGCGCTGATCGAAAGCCAGCCGGCCGGTTCTGCATCATGAGCGATCGCCTCGCCGAGATCGGCCACCGGATCGAGACCGTCCGCCAGCTCGGTGCGGTGGTCAACGCCATGCAGGGCATCGCCGCGCAGCGGGCGCAGCAGGCGCGCGCGCTGCTGCCCGCGGTGCGACGCTATGCGGAGACCGCCCGCACCGCCATTGGCCAGGCGCGCCGCCTTGACGAGCCACTGGCGCGTTTTCCGGCGCGGGCGGTCGGTGGTGCGAGAGGCGGCCTTATCCTGTTCGGTGCGGAGCAAGGCTTTGCCGGGGCCTTTCCGGAGCAGCTGCTCGACGGCGCCGCGGCCGACATGCAGGACAGGCATATTCTTCTGATTGGCGCGCGCACGGCCACGCTTGCGACCGAGCGCGGTCTGCGCATCGCATGGAGCGCGAGCATGCCGAGCAAGGCCGATGCGCTGCCCGCACTCGCGACAAGCATCATCGACGCGCTGTACGACTATCTGGACGAGACCGGCGCGGTGCCCATCACCATGGCTTATCCGGTCTGGAGCAGCGGCAAGGGCGTCTCGATCGTGCGCGCGAGCCTCCTGCCGCTCGACCTCGACACTTTCCCCGCGTCCACGGCGGATTTGCCGCCGCTCGTCAATATCAACGCGGCGGACCTTATCGGCGACCTGACCGCGGAATATGTCTTCGCCCAGATCTGCGCGGCTGCGGTCGAGACGTTCGTCGCCGAGAATGAGGCACGGCTGCGCACCATGGCGACCGCCCGCAGCCACATCGATCGCAAGGGCGAGGCCCTGCGCCTCGAGGAGCGCCTCACGCGTCAGGATCAGATCACCAGTGAAGTCGTCGAACTGAGCGGCGGGCGACATCGGCGAGAATGAATGCAGGGCAGGCACTTCTGCTGTTCAGCAAGAAACCGCAGAACCGCCATTGTCGTCGGGATCGAAGAGGGAGTTCGCCATGCACTATAGTAGCGGAAACTACGAAGCTTTCGTGCGCCCCCGCAAACCTGAGGGCGCTGACAGGAAGACGGCCTGGTTCGTCGGCTCGGGTCTTGCGGGACTAGCGGGCGCGGCGTTCCTGATCCGCGACGGCGGCGTCGCCGGCGAGCGTATTACCATCCTTGAGGAGCTGCATGTTCCCGGCGGCGCGCTCGACGGCCTCGACGTCCCCGAAAAGGGGTTCGTCATCCGCGGAGGGCGCGAGATGGAGGAGCATTTCGAATGCCTCTGGGATCTCTATCGCTCGATCCCTTCGCTGGAGATCGAGGATGCGAGTGTGCTCGACGAATTCTACCGGCTCAACAAGGACGATCCGAATTTTTCGCTGCAGCGCGTCACGCAGAACCAGGGCCAGGATGTGCCTGACAAGGCTTTGCTGACACTCAGCGATCGCGCGCGAAGAGATCTGATCTCCGTCTTCCTCGCGACGCGGGAGGAGATGGAGAACAAGCGGATCAACGAAGTCTTCGGCGATGATTTCCTCAGGAGCAACTTCTGGCTCTACTGGCGCACCATGTTCGCCTTCGAGGAATGGCATTCCGCGCTTGAGATGAAGCTCTATCTCCATCGCTTCATCCACCATATCGGCAGTCTGGCGGATTTCTCCTCACTCAAGTTCAACCGCTACAATCAATATGAATCGATGGTCCTGCCGCTGGTCAACTGGCTGCAGGATCGCGGCGTCAGGTTTCGCTACGGCGTCGAGGTCACCGACGTCGATTTCGACATCCGGCCCGGCCGCAAACAGGCGACCCGGATTGCCTGGATCGAAAACGGGGTCGAAGGCGGCGTCGATCTCGGCGCCGACGACCTCGTCTTCATCACCATCGGATCGCTGACCGAGAATTCCGACAATGGCGATCATCATACACCGGCCAGGCTGAATGAGGGGCCGGCGCCGGCCTGGGACCTGTGGCGCCGGATCGCGGCCAAGGACCCGGCCTTTGGTCGTCCCGACGTGTTTGGATCCCATATCCCGGAAACCAAATGGGCGTCGGCGACCATCACCACGCTCGACGCGCGCATTCCGGCGTACATTCGCAAGATCGCCAGGCGCGATCCGTTCAGCGGCACGGTGGTGACCGGCGGCATCATCACGGTCAAGGACTCGAGCTGGCTGCTGAGCTGGACGGTGAGCCGGCAACCCCACTTCAGGAAGCAGCCGAAGGACCAGATCGTCGCCTGGTTCTATGCCTTGTTCGTCGACCGACCCGGCGACTATGTGAAGAAGCCGATGCAGGACTGTACGGGCGAGGAGATCACGCAAGAATGGCTCTATCATCTCGGCGTGCCGGTCGAGGATATTCCTGGGCTCGCCGCGACGGGGGCGACGACCGTGCCGGTGATGATGCCCTACATCACCGCCTTCTTCATGCCGCGCCAGGCCGGCGACCGGCCGGACGTGGTGCCCGAGGGCGCGGTCAACTTCGCCTTTGTCGGCCAGTTTGCCGAGTCGAAGCAGCGTGATTGTATCTTCACGACGGAATATTCGGTGCGCACGCCGATGGAGGCCGTCTACACGCTGATGAAGGTCGAACGCGGCGTGCCGGAAGTGTTCAACTCAACCTATGATATCCGCACGCTTCTGGCCACAATCGGGCCGCTCAGGGATGGCAAAGGGATCGACATTCCCGGCCCGTCCTTCCTGCGCAAGCTGTTGATGAAGAAGCTTGAAGGCACAGAGATCGCCCAGCTGTTGGAAGAGTTTCATCTCCTTTCGCGATAGCAATCAAGCGCGACCCTTCGCCTGGGCTCACGAAAATTCCGCCAAAAGCTGATGAACAACGTCGATGCATCCCGGCAGGCACTATGTCCGCGCCATCAGGTGACACGCAGAGATTCAACCGCAGCAGCCCTGGCCGCCTTTACCTACAGCGGCCTTCCCATTCCAGCCGCAAAGGCGATCCGCAAGGTTTCGGCAAGGGTACGGACTCCAAGCTTGGACATGATGCTCGCGCGATGGACTTCGACCGTCCGTGAAGAAATGCCCAGATCATAGGCGATGGTCTTGTTCGGAAGGCCTTGCGCAAGGCCTTCGAGAACATCCCGTTCGCGCGGTGTCAGTAGATCGACCTGTCGGCATGCCTCGGCTTCTTCGAGAGCGCGCCCCTCGGCCGTGTCGATGCGCGCGAACGCTCGGTCTATCGCATCGAGCAGCAGCGCCCGTTCGATAGGTTTGGCCAGGAAATCGACAGCACCCGCCTTCATCGCTTGGACAGCAAGCGCAATGTCTCCGTTGCCGGTCAGCATCACGACTGGCATGCTTATATCCATCTGCGTCAGCGCTGCCTGAACCTGTAGACCGTTCATGTCCGGCATGTGCATGTCGAGAACGATGCTACCTCTTTCAGCTTCATCTGCAATTTTCAGAAAGTCGACTCCCGAGCCATAGGTCTCGACGGCAAATCCCGCTGTCCTTAATGTGAATCCTACAGCTTTCCTGATTGTTTCTTCGTCATCAATGACATGAACGACGCGCTTGCTCTCCATGGCCCCCCGGACGTGTTGGCATTGCTGCGCACCCCAGCGGGCACAGCTTCAAAGGGGAGACCTTCTACGGGTAGGACCATGGTCCAAGGTCAAGGCCGAAATACCGCCGCATCACAACAGGCAAGGCAGGTGCTCGGCGAGAGGGGGGTAAGCGACCCGGCATCATGTGCCGAACTTTGCGAGATGACCGCTCTTGCGAACGGGGCGGCGCTCCCTCTGGTCTCCCGGCGGCAAGGCGCCGCAAGACGCTGCCGCCGGGAGTGGGCACGCCTCTTGGGGGATGAGCGCGCTGGTTGCTCCTAAGCTCGACGCGTCATGTTGTCATGGCAAGAAGCTGATAATCGCTATTCTGTGTCAGCAGCGCGCCGTAACGCCGATGTCCGGGGCGGATCGCAGCTCCGCTCGCGCGCCGCTACGGCACGGCGAATCCGATTCAGCACGAACCGGTGATCATAGGGTTTTGAGATCGAAGGCTGATCATCGCAGAGATCGCCCGCCTTCCGTGTCGCAGTTTCGATATTCCCGGCGAGGATGGCACCGATACCGGGTTGTTCCTGACGAACCAAGGATGCCAGGCCCGCGCCGCGCTCAGCGCGATCGAGCCAGCGCAGCGCTGCCATCACATCGTCGACCGGCACCGGGATGCTGGCGGGCGACGGAGGGCCGGTTGGCCCTCGACGGCGGAGCGATCGGACGCCCAGGATGCAAGGATGGCGGGCTTCACTTCGGGCTCAAGCTGCGGGTCCGAGCAACGATGAAGGGATCAAGGAAAGAGCGTGTGTGCGACATGACATATCCTCCTTTCCTGCCGCGACTTTCTCCGAAAGCGAAGTTCCCGGAAGATTGGTTCGGGCTCGTGTAGGGTCAATGGATGGGAATGCGCCCGGCGTTTGCCGGGCGTTCGTTTTCATCGTGCATTGAGCATTGAGTACTGAAGAACTGACGCGCAGCGCACCGTTCAAATTCCGTGACGAACGGCCTCCGCAATCGCCGGCATCACGTCGATATCATTAGAGGTATGCGCAACAGCGTTCGTGCTCACGATCCTCTCGACGAGCCCACCCAGGACTTGCGCTGCATCGCCGGCGAAAAGCGGATGCACGACCACGCAATCCGGTCGCGCGAACCCCATGCCGACCAGCTGGCGCGCCGCCTCGGCGAGGGTCCGGCCGGATGAGGCGATATCGTCGACCAGCACCGGCTGGCGATCGAGAAACGCTGGGGCATTCGGAATCGAGATGGTGACGTCACGGTCGCCGGACCGGATTTTCTCGCACACGAGAAACGGAGCATCGGCATCGGCCGCCACCTGCGAGACCCACTGTTCGCTTTCCAGGTCCGGACCGATGATCAGCGGACGAGCGACATTGCGCTTGATCCACGAGGCCAGAAGCCGCGCAGCATGAACAACCTGGGTCGGGATGCGGTAGATTTCCGACAACGCATGATAGCGGTGGAGATGCGGATCGACCGTCACCAGCCAGTCGAGATGGCGGGACAGGATCGCGGCAAAGGTTCGCGACGTCACCGCCTCGCCGGCATGGAAGCGAATGTCCTGGCGCATGTAAGCGAGGTAGGGGGCGACGAGCCCGATCCTGCGAGCGCCCAGATCGCGCGCGGTGTCGGCTGCGAACAGCAGCGGCAACAGCTTGGCGTCCGGATGATCGAGACTGCACAGCAGGATGACGTCGCGGTCGCTGATGTCGCTTACGACCCTGAGATAGGTTTCCCCGTCGGGAAACTGACGATGCTCGATCGTGCCGACCTCTGCATCGAGTGCGGCGGATAGCGGCTGTGCCAGGGCCTCGCTGCCAGACAGCGCGAACAGCACGGGACGGTTCATAGCGCTTCAATCCCGAAGATCGGCCCGTCGCTCACCGCATAGGCCGCCGCATAATCGAGCTCGCCCGGGCTCTCGGCATGAATGGTGCTCAAGGGAGCCCCGGCATCCACCATCTGGTTCAGCCGACACTGCAGCGCGACGCCGGCGGCCTTGGCCATCGGCGCGCCGGCAAGCTTCGCGACCGTCGCGAGCTTGCGATTGTCGATACTCACCAGGCGGCCGCTATAGGGAGCGATCATATCCTGTTGGAACCGGGCGACCGGTGGAGCCCGCATGCCGCCCTGCGCTTCGCAGATACGTTGGAACTTGGCCCAGGCCCGGCCGCTTTCGAGGCACGCCCGCGCACGCGCATAGCCTTCGCCGGCCGGGGCCGCGTCCGCGAGCTCAAGCAGTCCTCCCGCCAGCTCGCAGGCCCGGTGGGCGAGATCCTCGGCGCCAGGCTGCCCCTGGAGCACGGCAAGGATATCCTGCGCCTCGAGCGCCGGACCGATGCCCCGTCCGATCGGCTCCGCGCCGGGGCCGCGCATCACGCGCGTGCGAAGCCCGAAGGCTTGGGCGACCGAGCTCAGCGCGCGCTCGAGGGTGTCGGCGGCAGCGGCTCCGCGGACCTTGGCGGTCGGCCCGACCGGGATGTCGATGACCAGATGGGTCGCACCGGCCGCGACTTTCTTGGACAGCACCGAGGCGACCATCTGCCCGACGGCATCGATATCGAGCACGCGCTCCACGCCGATGATCACGTCGTCGGCAGGGCTGAGATTGACGGCGCCGCCCCAGGCGATGCAGCCGCCTTCGCGCTCGACCACCTTGCGGATTGCGGAAACGTCGAGGTCGACAGGTGCCAGCACCTCCATCGTGTCCGCCGTGCCGGCCGGCGAGGTGATCGCCCGCGACGATGTCTTGGGCATGATCAGGCCCTCCGCGGCCATGATCGAGACGATGATCGGCGTGGTGCGATTGCCCGGCAATCCACCGACGCTATGCTTGTCGACGATGACCGTTCCGGGCCACTGCAATCGCTCGCCGACATCGACCATCGCCCTGGTCAGGCTGATCGTTTCGTCCGTATCGAGCGGGACCGCCGAGCAGGCCGTGACGAATGCCGAGAGATGGACATCGCTATAGCGTCGCTCGGCGATGTCGGTGATGATCGCTGAAAAAGCCCCGTCACTGAGACGATTGCCATAGATACGCCGACGCACTTCGGCGAGCGAGGCGAGAGGCTGGGCGTGCGCGATCTCGACCGGATCGCCCTCGCTGACGCCGAGCCGCTGCCATGCGGATTCCGAGAGGCCGATCTCGCCGGGCGCTGGAGCCTCCGCGGAACTGTGCAGCAGCGAGACGACGATTTCCCGCCCGCCGGCGCGCAGCGCGACCTGCGCGCGGGACGCAAGACCTTCCGAGCGGCAGACGGGACAGTCGTGGCGCATGACCGCAATCAGATCGCTACCGGCACCCGACAGGCCGATGCGGCGTGCCCGCAGCGTCGTCGCGACAGACTCTGCTTCGGCGTTCTCGATGATCCCGGGCTTCACGCGAGCATGCCCCAGCTACCCAGCGCCGGTACGCTGCATGCCCAGCCCAGTTCCTCCGAGACACGCTTCGCCAGGACGTGGGCGCCGGTCGGCTCGCCATGGGTGACATAGACGTGGCGCGGGGCCTCGTGCAGCGAGCCGAGCCAGCGCATGAGCTCGTCGCTGTCGGCATGCGCCGAGAGCATCGTCAGGTTGGCGACCTCGGCTTCGACCGGGATATACTCGCCGTGGATCTTGATCGTCCGGGCGCCGCCGATCATGGCGGCGCCGCGGGTGCCCGCCGCCTGGAAGCCCGAGAAGAGGATGAGGTTCTTCCCATCCGGCGCGAAGCGCTTGAGATGGTGGAGCACGCGGCCGCCCGTTGCCATTCCGCTGGCCGAGATGATGACCTTTGGGGCGGGGTTGGCGGTGAGTTCCTTGGATTCCTCCACTTCGCGCACATAGTGCGCGACGCTGCACGCCGCTTCGCACTCGGCGCGGGCCAGGCGATGCTCGTCCATGAAATCGCACATCAGCCCGCTCGCGTTGATCGCCATCGGGCTGTCGAGGAAGATCGGGATGTCGCGGAGGCGTCCCTGCGCGCGCAGACGCGAGAAATGATAGAGAAGCGACTGGACCCGTCCCACGGCGAAGGCCGGGATCACCACCGTCCCTCCTCTCTCGACGCATCGTTCGACATGATCTCCAAGCGTCTTTGTCGGATCGACCTGCTCGTGGCGCCGATCGCCATAGGTCGATTCCACCAGGACATAGTCGGCGCGCGCGGGCGGCTCGGGATCTTTCATCACCGAATCGCCGTAACGGCCGATGTCGCCTGAGAAGAGGATTGTCCGCCCCTTCCAGTCGATCTCGATCGACGCCGCGCCGAGGATGTGGCCGGCGCGATGATAGCGCACCCTGATGCCGTCCGTGACTGCATGCCACGCTCCGAACTCGATCGGCCGGAAGAGCTGCAATGCCAGACGCGCGTCAGCCTGGGTGTAGAGCGGCAGCGCCGGCTGGTGCCTGGAGAAGCCGTGCCGGTTGGCGAACTCCGCATCCTTTTCCTGCAGATGACCGCTGTCGGGAAGAAGGAGCTCGCACAGGGCCGCGGTCGCCCGGGTGGCAAGGACGGTACCGTCCCAGCCCAGGCGCGCCATGCGCGGTAGCGCGCCCGAGTGATCGAGATGAGCGTGGGTCAGCAGGACTTGGCCGACATCGGCGACTTCGGGTGGAATTGGCGCCCAATTAAGGCGGCGCAGATCCCTGGGTCCTTGAAACAGGCCGGAATCGACAACGATCTGAGTTTCACCATCGTCCACCAGATAACGCGACCCTGTGACCGTTCCCGATGCGCCGAGAAAGGCGACGCCGAGACCATCGGCCGGGCGCTTAGCCAGATCGATCCTTGCTTCGCGCTCGAGGACGGTCACGCCGGACTGGTTGCGGGAATGGTGCCGTTTCTTTCTCTTGTGCATGGACGCGGGCCTGCCTCTCACGATTATGTTCGTGAGCGCAGCTTTGATTCGCGGACGCCGCACGCCTATACGCAAAAGCCGCAGCACGACTGCTGCTCCCGACAGTTGCGTCGCGCGAACACCGGTGGCCGATCCGATCGATCACCTTACCCATGCTTGCGCGATGCCCTTCGGACTTCGCTCTCTACTTATACCTTGCTCCTTGGACTCGAGCCTATGCAGGCTGGAGGTTGACTAGAAGAGAACGGCATATGGGCGAACATGACCATCGCATGCGCAAGCGCGGCAAGATCGTTCTGATCGGCTTCCTGCTCGTCGCCATGGACTGCCTGCGACGACTGGTCCGGTTGCATAGTTAGTTGATGCGCGCCTGTGATGCCAGCCTGGGCGGGAGGCGTAGCGTAGCGGAGCCGATC
>NZ_JAATJB010000010.1 GCF_011927635.1 Sphingomonas trueperi | reverse complement strand
AATGATCTGATCCTCGGTAAATCGGCTTCGCCGCATCACTCGTCTCCATCTGACGAGCTAACTTACCAATGGCATGATTTCTGGGGAGCAGGTCACTAGCGCCCGTATCGCGCGACCAGGCACGGCCATGGGCGATCTCACCTCCAACGGCGGTCTTTACCAGGAGCGAGCGGATCGTGCTTGAACGGCTCCCTGGACGGCGGGAACTGGACGCCTTCCTGACGATATGCATCGGAGCGGCTCAAAGGCAGGTTATCTCAGCCGGCCCTGGTCGCGAGCGGCCAGGGGACGCGGGCGCGGGGGGTCAGGCAGCTGCGCGCCCACTTTCGGACATTCAGCACGGCGTTTGATCAACCCAGAAGCGGACGCAAACGACCGACGCTCAGATCCGCGGTGCAGGGGACTGGATTTGGGACTGAGCTACCGATCCGCGATGGCATGTCGAACGGTAGCGCTTGCCAGGAGCCGACATTCGACATTTGTTAGAGATGTGGAACAGCCCAAAGCACCAGACCGCCGGGAGCCGCACCACCTTTCTCAAGTGGGGGTGACCGCAGCGCGATATTGTGACTTCCGCAAATCCTAGCGATCTTTCGTTGATGCAGGTCGCACCTCCAGCCCGAGCAGCCGATCGAGCGACCACGCCCCCGGCCCGGCAGCGACCAACGGCAGCAGCAGCCCCGCCCAGCTGAGATGGGTCGGCCAGGCATCGGGATAGACGAACACTTCGATCACCGTCGTCATGCCCAGCAGTGCCAGCGCCGCGGGCCGGGTGAACAGGCCGAGCACGAGCAGGATCGGGAAGAAATGCTCGGAATAGGTCGCGAGATGCGCGGCAAGCACCGGCGGCGCGAAGGGCAGCGCATACTCGGTGCGGAACAGCTCATAGGTGGAATCAGTGATCGTCAGCCAGCCTTCCACCTTGGTGCGCCCGGACAGGAAGAAGATGGCGGCGATGCCCAGCCGTGCGACGAGGAGCAGCAGCGACGGCGGCAGCAGGCGCGCGGCGAGGTCGCCCGCGCGGGCATAGAGGGTGGCGAAGGATTGCATGGTGGACTCCAGGCGTCAGGGGATGCCCGGCCACCCGCGCGGCCGGGCGGGGGGCGTCAGGCCTTCGGGGTCAGCGAACCATTGCCCTTGGGGGTCTTGATCGACGTGCAGGTACCCGCCTTGACCAGCTTCCAGGCATTGCCCTGATAGTTCTTGGTCGCGGTGCCTGCGCAGCTGGTGCCGGCACCCGCCTTGCAGTCGTTCTTGCCGGCAAGTGCCACGCCATAGCATTTCTCCATCTTGGGCTGCTGGGCATGGGCGGCGGTGGCGGCAATGCCGAGGGCGAGGGTCGCGGCAAGCGCGGCGGACGTCTTGATCATGGGAATACTCCGTCGAGGGGGCCTCTCGCGCGGCGGCCCGCAGGGGGGCATGGCCGCCGCGCGGTGACCCCGGGGAAGGCGGAGGCGCCGGGTCACCTGCTGCCGTACGCCGCGGGTAAAAGCGCGGTTACAGATCCGGCCGGGTCGACCGTGCGATTTCTTTTCTGCATCGCTGCTGTAACCTGCCGCCATTCGCCCACGTACGCCCGACCAGGAGTGGGAATGCGGCACAGCGAAGCAGAGCTACGAGCGTGGATGACGGCAGGACTGGACGGCGATGCCGCGGCGCATGCGGCGTTGCTGCGCGCGCTCGTCCCGTTGCTGCGCAGCTTCTTTCGCCGCCGGATGCGGGGGGATGAGGATATCGAGGATCTGGTGCAGGAAACGCTGATTGCCATTCACACCAAGCGCGGCACCTATGACCGCGATCGACCGTTCACCGCCTGGCTCTACGCCGTCGCCCGCTACCGCCTGATCGACCATCTCCGCAGGCGCCGCGTTTCGGTGCCGATCGAGGAGGTCGAGGCGATCCTGATCACGGAAGGCTTCGAGGAGGCGGTGACCGCGCGTGTCGATGTCGATCGCCTGCTTTCCGGCCTGTCGGACAAGCAGGCGCGCGCGATCCGCGACACGCATCTGGAGGGCCTGAGCGTCGCCGAAGCGGCCGAGGGCGCGCGGATCGGCCAGTCCGACGTCAAGGTATCGGTCCATCGCGGGCTCAAGGCGCTCGCCGCGCGGCTGCGGGGGCACGAATGATGGCGCACGACCCCGACACCAACAGCACCGAGCGGCTGATCGCGGCGCTGTCCGCCGACGTCCGTGCCATCCCGCCGCGCTTCATCGGGCGCCGCATCGCGCTCGGCATCGCCGGCGGCGGCGTGGTGAGCATCGGGCTGGTCTTCGCGCTGTTCGGCATGCGGCCGGACTTTCCGCAGGCGATGTTCGGCTTCTCCTTCTGGATGAAATGGGCCTACACGCTGTCGCTGGGGCTGATCGCGGTCACCGCGACCGTACGGCTGGCGCGGCCGGAGGGCGGATCGCTGCGCATGCTGTGGCCGCTGGCGCTGCCGATCCTGCTGCTTGCAGCGCTCGCCATCGAGGAAATGATCCGCACGCCGATGCGCGACTGGCTCTCGATGTGGCTGGGCGGCAGCTGGAACCGCTGCCCGTGGCGGGTGCTGCTGCTCGCAGTGCCGATCTTCCTCGGGCTGCTCTGGTCGTTCCGGAAGCTGGCGCCGACCAATTTGCGGGCGGCAGGTGCTGCCGCGGGCCTGGCCGCGGGTGCCTGGGCCGCCACCATCTACTGCCTCCACTGCGACGAATATGCCGCGGTGTTCGTGCTGACCTGGTACAGCCTCGGCATCCTGCTGGCGACTGGACTGGGTGCGCTGATCGGCCCGCGCGTCCTGCGATGGTGAGCGTGTAACCGGCCCCCGCGCCGGCCCGTAGATGGAAGGCCGATCCGGCACCCATCTATCCAAGGGAACCTAACCATGATCACGCTCCAGACCGGCGCCAGCATCGCCGCCACCGCCGCCCTCGTCGCGCTCTCCGGCGTCAGCGTCGCCGCCCCGGCCGCTTCGGCGGGCAAGGTCGTCCACTGCTACGGCATCAACAGCTGCAAGGGCACGTCGGACTGCAAGTCGGGCAACCACGACTGCAAGGGCCAGAACGAATGCAAGGGCCAGGGCTTCAAGGCGGTGTCCGCCAAGGCCTGCAAGGCGGCGGGCGGCAGCCTGACCGAGCCGAAGTGACGCGCCCGGCGGCCCGGCCTCCCCGCCGGGCCGCCTCGTTTGGAAGGAGGAAGGGCATGCCCCATCCGCATCTTTTCGGCCTGGGGCTGCGCAAGCCGCACTATGCCGATTTTCTGGAGGCCGCAGCGCCGGTCCCGGTCGACTTCGTCGAAGTCATCTCCGAGAATTTCATGGTTCCCGGCGGCCGCCCGCGGGACATCTTGCGCCGGGTGCGCGAGCGTCATCCAGTGGCGCTGCACGGCGTGTCGATGTCGATCGGCTCGGCCGACGGCGTGGATCGCGACTATATGCAGCGCCTGCGCGCGCTGGTCGACGCGGTCGAGCCGCTGTTCGTCTCGGACCATCTCTGCTGGACGCGGTTCGGCGACTTCCAGTCGCACGACCTGCTCCCTTTGCCCTATACCGAGGAAGCACTGCGGACCGTGTGCGACAATGTCGACGCGGCGCAGACCGCGCTCGGCCGCACGATGCTGATCGAGAACCCGTCGAGCTACATCGCGTTCGACGGCGCCGACATGACCGAATGGGCGTTCCTCGACGCGCTCTGCGCCCGCACCGGCTGCGAGCTGCTGCTCGACGTCAACAACATCTTCGTCAGCGCGACCAACCATGGCTTCGACGCGCATGCCTATCTGGCCGGCATTCCCGCCGCGCGCGTGCGGCAGATCCACCTTGCCGGGCACAGTCGCGGCGAGACGCTGCTGATCGACACCCATGACCGGCCGGTGCCCGATCCCGTCTGGGCGCTCTATGCCGAAGCGTTGGAGCGTGTCGGGCCGGTCGCGACGATGATCGAGCGCGACGACGCCATTCCCCCGCTCGCCGAGCTGCTTGCCGAACTCGATCACGCGCGCGCCATTGCCGCGCTGCGGGTGGCGGCATGAGGCTGGCGGCGCTCCAGGCGGATTTCGGCCGCTGGCTGCAGGGCGAGTGCCCGGACGCGGCGACCCGGCTGGGCGACGATCCGGGTCTGGATGTCTATCTCAACAATTACCGCAGCCAGCTGGTCGCCGCGCTGGAGAGCAGCTTTCCGCAGCTGCAGCGCTGGCTGGGCGAGACGGCGTTCCTCGCCGCCGCCGCACGGCATATCGAAGCCTCGCCGCCCTCCGCCTGGACGCTCGACGCCTATGGCGAGGACTTCCCGGCGACCATCGCGGCGCTTTACCCCGACGATGCGGAATGCGCCGAACTGGCGCGTATCGAATGGGCGCTGGCGGCGGCGTTCACCACGCCCGACATTGCCCCCTTCCTCGTGGAGGCGCTGGGCGCCGTAGAATGGGAGACGGCGCGCTTCGCTTTCGTTCCCAACCTCGCCATGCTGCCCGTGAAGACCAATGCCGCCGCCTTGTGGCAGGCGCTTGTCGACGGCACCGTTCCGCCCGCCGCCCAGCGCCTGCCCGCCCCTGGCGCCGTGCTGCTCTGGCGCGACGGCTTCAACCCCAGCTTCCGCACGATCGAGCAGGCTGAGGCGACGGCGATCCTCCAGCTGGAGGCAGGCATGCAATTCGGCGCGCTCTGCACTGCCCTCGCGGAGGAGCATGGCGAAGCGGCCAGCGCCGCCATCGTGGGCGGCTGGCTGGGGGCGTGGCTTCGCGACGGGCTCCTCGCCGCGCTCCATTGACCGCCCTGTCGACCGGCGACCTGCGCAACTCCACAACCTTCGGAGGTTTCCATGTTCCAGCAGCTTGCGGCCCTCGCCCTCAGTGCCGCCACGCCGGCGCTGCCTGCGCCGCCCCTGCCCTCCACTTCGGCGACGACCAGCTTCCACAAGGTGCAGGTCGAAGGCGTCGGGATCTTCTACCGAGAGGCGGGACCGAGGGACGCACCGACGATCGTCCTGCTCCACGGCTTCCCATCGTCGTCGCGTGAATTCAACAACCTGATCCCGCTGCTGGCGACGCGCTATCACCTGATCGCGCCCGACTATCCCGGCTTCGGCCAGAGCGACGCGCCGTCGCCCGATACCTATGGCTACAGCTTCGATCACCTCGCCCAGACGACCGGCGCGCTGCTCGACCAGCTGGGGATCCGTCGCTATTCGCTGTACCTGCACGATTACGGCGCGCCGGTCGGCTACCGCATGATCCTCGCGCATCCGGAGCGGTTGCAGGCGCTGATCGTCCAGAACGGCAATGCCTATCGCGAAGGCCTCGGCCCGAAATGGACGAGGATCGCGGAGTATTGGGCGGCACCGGCCGCGCATCCGGAGGTGGTGGACGCCTTCCTCTCGTTCGACGCCACGAAGCAGCGCCACCTTGCCGGCACCCGCCATCCGGAACGCTATGATCCCGACAGCTGGACCGACGAGGCCGCCCATCTCGCCCTGCCGGGACAGCGCGCGATCCAGGCGGCGCTGCTCTACGACTATCGGACCAATGTCGCCGCCTACCCAGTCTGGCAAGCATGGCTCCGCACGCATCGGCCGCCGACGCTGGTCGCCTGGGGTGCCAACGATCCGTCCTTCGTCGCCGCCGGCGCCGAGGCTTATCGGCGCGACCTGCCGGATGCCGAGATCCAGCTGCTCGACGCCGGCCATTTCGCGCTCGACGAAGCCACCGATGCCATCGCGCAGCGGATCCTCGACTTCCTCGCGCGGCATCCCGGCTGAGACCGGCCACTGCCAACCCATTCTCGGCAGGCATAGGCATTAGTCGGCCAAGCGGTCTTCGTCGCCGCGGTGGGAAACGGCATTTCCCTGCCTGTCGAACGCATCACCCCAGGAAAGGAACGACCCATGACCGACTTTACCGCCTACACCGTCGATACCGCCCCGGCCGCCGCCCGCCCGATCTTCGAAGGCGTCAAGGCAGCCTTCGGCTTCGTCCCCAATCTCCAGTCCTATATGGCGGAATCGCCCGAGCTGCTCGCCGGCTACACCGCGCTGTGGGACCTGTTCTCGAAGACCAGCCTGACCGCGCATGAGCAGCAGGTGGTCTACCTCACCGCCAATTTCGAGAATGAATGCCATTACTGCATGGCCGGCCACACCACCCTGGCCAAGATGCAGAAGATGGACGCCGGCGTCATCGCGGCGCTGCGTGCCGGCACCCCGCTGCCCGATGCGCGGCTGGAGGCGCTGCACCGCTTCGCCACGCTGGTCGTGCGCAACCGCGGCTGGGTCGACACCGCGGAGGTGGACGCGTTCCTCGCCGCCGGTTTTACCCGCCAGAACGTGCTCGAGGTCGTGCTCGGCGTCGCGACCAAGGTGATGAGCAACTACACCAACCACATCGTCCACACCCCGCTCGACAGCTTCATGCAGGGCAATGAATGGACCAGGCCGGCCGCCCAGGCCGCCTGACCCGCACGCCTCCCCCACGTGCGAACCTGCCCGGCCTGCGCCACGATGGCGCGGGCCGGGTTCTGCATTCCGCCCACCCGATATTGGTAGCGAACCCATGCCATCCCCTTTCCCGCAGGGTAGCCACACCCTGATCGTCGCGGACATCCCGCAGCATGTCCACGTCGCGGGCACCGGCCCCTGCTGCATCGTCCATTCCGGCGGACCGGGGATCGATTCCGGTTATCTGCGCATGCCGCTGCTCGAAGCGCATTGCACCATGGTCTATCTCGATCCGATCGGCACCGGCGCGTCCGGGCGGCTGCCGACGCACCCGATGGGCTATTCGGTCGATCGCTTCGCCGACCAGTTGGTCGCGCTGCTCGACGCCATGGCGGTGCACCGCCCGTATCTGCTCGGCCATTCGCACGGCGCGTTTGTTGTCCTCGAAGCGGCGCTGCGCCGGCCGGACGCCGTGGCGGGCCTGCTGCTATATGCCGGCGCTGCCAGTACCGGCGGGGGCTTCATGGCTGCGGCGGCCGCGCGGATCGACGACTTCGTACGCCGCCATCGCGATACCCCCGACGCGGAGAGCGTGCGCGCAGCCTGGAACGGGCTGCCGGCGATCCGCAGCGACGCCGCCTATACCGCGACGCTGCGAGGGCTGCTGCCTGCCTATTTCTCCAATCCAGCCCGCTCCGCCGAAGTGCTGGCGGCGCTGCGCCGCCGCTTGCACGCCACCTTCCTGGTCGGCGACTCCGCGCCGTTCGACGTCCGCGACCGACTGGCCACACTGACCACGCCGACGCTGGTGATGGCGGGCCGGGACGACTTCATCCTCGGTCCGGAATTTGCAGACCGTCTGACCGAACATCTGCCCGACGCTCGCCAGGTCCTGTTCGAGCAGAGCGGGCATTTCGCGCATCTCGAGGAACCCGAGGCCTTCGCCAAGGCGGTGCTGGACTTCGTCGCGTCGACGCGCGGCGATTATCGATCGGAATCGCAAGGATGAACTTCAGCATCCGCCGATTATCATCCGATCTGCCGAGAGCCACAAAGGGGTATCCAAGTCCTTCGCTCAAGGAGCAGACCATGATGAACGCACTCGCCGCCGGCACGCTTGCCGCCGCTCTCGCTTTCGGCACACCCGCTGCGCATGCCGCCGAGCCCGCAAGCCGGGCTACCGTGCAGGCGCCGGAAACGGTACTCCACTACCGCACGGCCAAGGTACAGGGCCTCGACATCTTCTATCGCGAAGCCGGCCCCAAGGACGCGCCGACCGTGCTGCTGCTCCACGGCTTTCCGAGCTCTTCCTTCCAATATCGCAACCTGATCCCCGCGCTGGCCACGCGCTACCATGTGATCGCGCCCGACTATCCCGGCTTCGGCCAGTCGAGCGCCCCCGATCACACCCAGTTCGCCTACACCTTCGCGCACCTGACCGACGTCACCGAGGCGCTGCTCGATCAGATCGGCGTCACCCGCTACACGATGTACATCCAGGATTATGGCGCGCCGATCGGCCTGCGCCTGGCGCTGCGCCACCCGGACCGCGTCGCCGGCCTGATCGTCCAGAACGGCAATGCCTATCTCGACGGCATCCAGGACTTCTGGAAGCCGGTGCAGGCGCTCTGGGCCGATCCCAGCCCCGCCAATCGCAACGCGCTGCGCAAGGTGGTGACGCCGGAGATCACCAAGTGGCAATATCTGAACGGCGTGTCGGACCCCAGCCGGGTCGACCCGGATACGTGGGGTCACGACCAGGCGCTGCTCGATCGGCCGGGCAATGACGAGATCCAGCTCGACCTGTTCTATGATTATCGCACCAACCTTGCGCTCTATCCGCAATTCCAGGCCTTTTTCCGCACGCGCAAGCCGCCGATGCTGATCGTATGGGGTGCCAAGGACGAATGCTTCGTCGTCGCCGGCGCCAAGGCCTATCTGCGCGACAATCCCCAGGCCGAACTGCACCTGATCGACTCCGGCCATTTCGCGCTGGAGGACAAGGCCGACGAGATCGTGCCGCTGATCCAGGACTTTCTCGGCCGCACGCTGCCCGCCCGTTGATACTGGAGATCGGCGGCGACCGCCGGGCCGCCGCCGATCCCGGTCTCACCAGGAAATGCGCCGGTTGAACCGGTCGACATAGCGGAGCCCCGGCTCGCCGCGATTGGCCTCGATCATGTCGACGACCAGCGGGATGCTCTCCTCGATCGACAGGGCGGCATCGCTACCGCCCATGTCGGTCCGCACCCAGCCCGGCGCAACCAGGAGCAGCACATGCCCGTCGCCTGCATGCTTTGCCGCATAGCCCTTCATCAGCATGTTGAGCGCGGCCTTGCTGGAGGAATAGAGCTGCCAGCCGCCCCCCGCGTGCTCGATGCTGCCCAGCTCGGAGGTCATGACCGCAATCGTCCCGCCCGCGGGCACCAGGTCGCGCAGCAGTTCGGCAGCACGGACCGGCGAAAAGGCGTTGGTGAGCATCATGTCGAGGAAATCGGCTTCGTCGGCGGTGGCGGGGCTCGCCTCGATCGCGCGCGCGATGCCGGCGTTGACGAACAGCACGTCGAGCCGCCGCCCGTCCAGCCGCGCGCGCAACGTCCGCACTGCGTCCGCCGCGTTGATGTCGACCTGCTCGATCGCGAGGGCATCGGGATAACGACGCGCGAGCGCGTCGAGCCCCTCGGATGCGCCGCGCGCCGTCGCGATCACCCTCCAGCCGCGGCCGAGCCATTCCTCGGCAAGGGCGAGCCCAAGCCCGCGCGATGCGCCGAGAACAAGGGCAGTCGAAGCTTCCGTCATGCGATTCTCCTCAAAACACCCCATCGCTATGGCGCGGCAACTCCGGCGGGCGTAGCGCCGTTTCGTCCAGACATTCCGGATAAGGAGTCATGGAACCATGGGGTATGACGGACGGCTGCTCTCGGGTGTGACGGTGCTGATGGCGGTAGTGGAGGCCGGCACGATGACCCGCGCTGCCGAGGCGCTGGGGCTGACCCAGTCGGGCGTCGGACGCGCCATCCAGCGGCTGGAAGCCCGCGTCGGCGTGCGGCTGCTCGACCGAACGACGCGCAGCCTGCGCCTTACCGACGAAGGGCGGCGGTTCTGGGAACAGGTGGGCCCGCATCTCGAAGGGATCGAACAGGCCGCGCTCGAAGCCGCCGGCAGCAGCCAGCGGGTCCGCGGCAGGTTGCGGGTCAACGTCGATCCGTTCTTCTCGCGGCTGGTGCTCGCGCCGGCGCTGACCGCGTTCCTCGCCGCGCATCCGGAGCTGCGGCTCGAATTGCTGATGCGCGAGCAGATCGGCGACTTGGTCGCCGACGGGTTCGACATGGCGCTCCGCTTCGGCGAGCCGCCCTCGGCGGGGGTCACCGCGCGCAAGCTGCTGGAGACGCGTATCCTGACCGTGGCCTCGCCCGCCTATATCGCCGCGCAGGGCCGCCCGGCCGACCCGCGGGAACTGATCGACCACGCCTGCATCGACTATCAGGATCCCCGCAGCGGCCGCCCCTTCGCCTGGGAATTTCGACGGGGGGATGTGGTGCTGCCCGTCCGCCAGCCGGCGCGGCTGATGGTCTCGGACGTCGACACGATGATCCGCGCCTGCTGCGGGGGTGCGGGAATAGCGCAGATCCTCGAACTGGGCAGCCGCGACCTTCTGGAGCGCGGCGCGCTGGCCGAGCTCTTTCCGGACTGGCCGGGCGAAACCTTCCCGCTCTACGCGCTGTACCCCACCCGCCAGCATCGGCCGGCCAAGGTGCGCGCGTTCACGGACTGGTGCCTGCAGTTGCTTCGCCAGCGCACCGCCCCCTGAGTGCAGACGGCACCATGCTGTCTTAGAACGCCGCCTTGCCGATCGAGGCGCCGCCGTCGACATGCAGCGTCTGGCCGGTGATGAAGCCGGCATCGTCGGAAAGCAGGAAGGCGATCGCCGACGCGATCTCGTCCGGCCAGCCCAGGCGACGCATCGGCACCTGCGCCAGATAGCGCTGCTCGCCGCTGCTGCCCACGGGATTGTTCTCGCGGAACAGCGCAGTCTGGGTGGGACCGGGCGACACCGCGTTCACGGTGATGCCGGTGGTCGCCAGTTCCAGCGCCCAGCTGCGGCTGAAGCTGGCCAGCGCGGCCTTGGCAGCGGCGTAGGCGGTGCGCTCGAGCGCGCCGAGTACGGTCAGGCTGGTGATGTTGACCACCCTGCCCCAGCCGCGCTCGATCATCCCCGGCAGCAGCGCCTGCACGGCCTGCAGCGCGGGGTGGAGGTTGACGCGCAGCACCTCCTCCAGCACGGGCAGTTCGACGGCGCCGAGCGGCTGGGGGCGCACCAGCCCGACATTGTTGACCACACCGTCGAAGCGGAAACGGGCGAGGAGCTCGCGGAGCGTCGCCTCGGTCGCCTCCGGATCGGCGAGGTCCGTCAGCACCAGCGTGCCGGGAAAGTCCGCCGTCGAGCGGCGTGCGAGGCCGACAACCTGGTGGCCGCTTCGATGGAGGCGCTGGGCGAGCGCAAGGCCGATGCCCTTGCTGGCACCGGTGACGAGAAAGGTACGCGACATGGGACTGCTCCCGAAAGGCCCGGCCGCCGGCGCGGCCGGGCGGAGGGTCAGGCTGAAAGGGCGACGGCGCGGCGGAGCGCCGGGAGCATGTCCTCGGGCTCGGGGCGGCGGGTGTAATCCGGGTTCACCTCGGCATAGAGGATCGTGCCGTCCTGGCCGATCACGTAGCGGGCCGGCATCGGCAGGGTCCAGCTGGGGTCGCCGTTGAACGCGGGCAGGTCGTTCTTGAGGCTCTGGTAAAGTTCGACCAGATAGTCGGGAAGCGCGAAGCGGAGGCCGAACGCGGCGGCGACATCGTTATGGGTGTCCGACAGGATCGGGAAATCGAGCGCATTCTGGCGCACCGACTTGCGGCTGTTCACCGCGGTCTGCGGCGAGATGGCGACGAGGTTCGCGCCCAGTGCCTGGAACGCCGGCAGCGCTTCCTGCAGCGCCTGCAGCTCCATGTTGCAATAGGGACACCAGGCCCCGCGAGAGAAGCTGACGACCAGCGGCCCGTTGGCGAGCAGCGCCGACGAGGAGACGGGATTGCCGTCGGGATCGTTGAGGGTGAAGGCCGGGGCCTTGTCGCCGGCCTTGCGCGCCTCGGCTGCGGCACCGCTGGCGATCAGCTCCGCCGTCGCGCGGCGCATCGTTGCGATCACCGAGGGCGGCACGTTGTAGGGCGGCTTGCCGGCTTCGAAATCGGCCTTGAAAGCATCGAGCTTGGCTTGGAGAGTCATGGGGGTGGTCCTTGTCCGTAGTGGCAAGGCACAGATGCGCCACCGCACCCCGCCGGTGCAGCCGCGCCCGGCGACTAACGTCCATTCCTCCGGGGAATGAGCAGCCGCCGCTGCTAGTTTGGCGATGTAGCCTGGTGGCCCGCCATGGCTGCCTCGACAAAGGCGGCGAACTGGCGCGCCTTGGCGCTCGCCATGCGCCCGGCCGGGAACACGGCCCAGAGGTCGATCGGCGGCAGCGTCCAGTCCGTCAGCACCCGGCGGACTTCCCCGCTCGCCAGTTCGGACCAGAACATCCAGTCCGACGCGATGGTCAGCCCCATGTCGCTCAGCACCGCGGCGCGCAGACCCTCGGCCGCACTCACGCGCACCCGGCTGCGCACCGTCACCGACGCTTCGGTGCCGTCGCGCTGGAACGACCAGATGTTGGAGAGCTGGCTGTACAACACGGTATCGTGCGCGGCGATGTCGGCCGGGCTTTGCGGCGCGCCGGCGCGGGCGAGATAGCCGGGCGTTGCCAGCACCGAACGGCGCCCGGTCGCCAGCTTGCGCGCCACGGCGGAGGAATCTGGCAGCGCCCCCATCCGCAGCGAGACGTCGATGCCCTCGGCAATCAGGTCGATCACGCGATCGTCGAGGATCACGTCGATCTCCAGTTCGGGATGCTGTGCCAGGAAGCGCGGCAGCAGCGGCACGACATGCAGCCGCGCGAAGGTCGTGGCCGCCGAGACCCGCAGGCAGCCGGAAAGGCCCGCCCTCGCCCCGCGCGCGGCAAGCTCGGCCTCGTCGGCCTCCTGGATGGCGAGCTTGGCGCGCTCGTAGAAGCGCTGCCCCGCCTCGGTCGGGGTAAGGCCGTGGGTCGAGCGGATCAGCAGGCTCACCTGCAGCCGGCCCTCCAGCTGCGCGATCGTCTTGGATACCGCCGGCTGCCCCACGTTGAGATGCCGCGCCGCCGCCGAGAAGGAGCCGGTCTCCACCACCCGCACGAAGGTGGCCATTGCCTGATATCGGTCCACGTCATTCCTCCTCGGAATGGACGTTATCGCGCAGGCGCGGCTGCCATGTCCACAACAGAAGAGGCATTTCGTCGACACGTCTTCGGATCCGCCGAGGCGAACAAGGAGACCGTCGATGCTGACATGGCTAATGCGGACCAGCGCCGCACCCGCGGTCCTCGACGGGCTGCTCGCCTACCAGAGCACCGGTAGCCCGATCCCGGCGCTGGTCGCGATGGCCGCCCCGCTGCTCCGGGCCCGCTTCAACTCCAAGGAGGACTCTCATGCTTGACGTCTATGCCTTCGCCACGCCCAACAGCATCAAGGTGCCGATCGCACTGGAAGAACTCGGCCTCGACTATGAGCTTCACGCGGTGAACATCCGCAAGGGCGAGCAGAAGCTGCCCGACTTCATCGCGCTCAACCCGAACGCCAAGGTACCGGTGCTGGTCGACAATGACCTGGTGCTAACCGAGTCCGCCGCGATCCTCGTCTATCTCGCCGAGAAGGCCGGCAAGCTGCTCCCCGCCTCGGGCGAGGCGCGGGCGCGCGTGTTCGAGCAATTGTTCTTCCACGCCTCCGGCCTGAGCCCCGCCTTCGGCCAAGCGGGCTTCTTCCAGCGCCTCGCCGCCGAGCCGCAGCCGCTCGCCATCGAACGCTTCTCCGGAGAGGCGAAGCGCACCGTCGCGGTGCTCGACGCGGTACTGGCGACACGCCGCTTCGCCGCCGGCGACGCCTTCACCATCGCCGACATCGCCCATTTCGGCTGGCTGTGGCGCCGCGAATTCGCCGGGGTCGGCCTGGAAGCCGCGCCCAACGTCGCCCGCTGGTACGCCGAGGTTGAGCAGCGCCCTGCCGTCCGGCGCGCCATCGCCCGTGTCGAGGCGCTGGTGCCGGTCGCCTGAAGCCCCATCGAAGAGGAAGTCCCATGTCCAAATTGTTCACACCGGTCCGCGCCGGTGCCCTTTCGCTCGGCCATCGCGTGGTCATGGCCCCGCTCACCCGCATGCGCGCCGATCCCGGCGATCGCCCGAGCGCATTGATGCGCGAATACTATACCCAGCGCGCGTCCAAGGGCGGGCTCATCGTGTCCGAGGCAACGCCGATTTCGCGGCAGGGCTATGGCTATGCCGGCGCGCCGGGGATCTATGACGATGCCCAGATCGAGGGCTGGCGGGCGGTGACCAACGCCGTCCATGCGAAGGGCGGGCAGATCGTGCTGCAGCTGTGGCATGTCGGCCGGCAATCGCATCCGGACATCCAGCCGAACGGCGCGGCGCCGGTCGCGCCCTCAGCTATCGCGGCGGCCGAGGGCTATGGCTATGCCACGCACGGCCCGGTCCCGTTCAGCATGCCGCGTGCGCTGGAGCGGGACGAAATCCCGGCGATCATCGCCGAGTTCGGCGCGGGCGCGGCGCGGGCCCGCGCCGCCGGGTTCGACGGCGTCGAGATCCACGGCGCCAATGGCTATCTGCCGGATCAGTTCCTGCAGGACGGCACCAACCGCCGCACCGACGACTATGGCGGACCGATCGAGAACCGCGCGCGCTTCCTGCTGGAAGCGACGCAGGCCGCGATCGATGCGTTCGGTGCCGATCGCGTCGGCGTACGGCTGAGCCCCAGCGGCACCTACGGATCGATGTTCGACAGCGATCCGCAGGCGACCTTCGGCTATGTCGCGCGGAAGCTCGATGCACTGGGCATCGCCTATCTCCACGTCGTCGAGCCGCGCATCAAGGGCACGGAGCTGATCGTCGAAGCCGAACCGGTCGCGGTGCGCCACCTTCGGCCGCTGTTCCGCGGCACGATCATTGCGGCAGGTGGGTTCGACGGCGTCGGCGCCAAAGCGCTGCTGGAGGCCGGGGATGCCGATGCGGTG
Organism: Sphingomonas trueperi; assembly: GCF_011927635.1. Taxonomy (GTDB): domain Bacteria; phylum Pseudomonadota; class Alphaproteobacteria; order Sphingomonadales; family Sphingomonadaceae; genus Sphingomonas; species Sphingomonas trueperi. The sequence goes on along the minus strand of NZ_JAATJB010000010.1, from coordinate 154,460 downwards.
GCGTTCGGCCGCGCGTTCATCGCCAATCCCGACCTGCCCGAGCGGCTGCGGCTCGGCCTGCCGCTCAACGCCTATGACCGCGCGACCTTCTATGGTGGCGATGCGCGCGGCTACACCGACTATCCGTTTCACGACCGCGCCGCGGCATGAACCAGGTGCGCAGGCTCTTCCCGCAAGGGCCTGCGCACCCGTCCTGCCCCGGCTCAGCCGAGCCGCGCGGTCCGGAAATACTGCTTCACCGCCTCGATAAACACGCGGAGGTTGGGCGAGGCGGATCGCTGGCCCTGGAACAGCAGGTGCACCGGGACGGGCGGCGGCTCCTGGTCGACCAGCAGCCGCTTCAGGCGTCCCGCGGCGATATCGTCCGCCACCTGGTAGGAGAGCGCGCGCGTGATCCCCATCCCCAGGCACGCCGCCTGGATCGCTGCGTCCGCGCTGTTGACGATCAGCCGCGGTTCGAGCCGGAGCGCCGGGCGCCCGGCAGCGCCGAAGCGCCATTCCCCCGGCGGCCCGGCCAGCCCGTCGAAATGGATCAGCCGGTGCGCGGCAAGCTCGGGGACGCTGGTCGGCTCGCCATGCTGCGCGAGATAGGCCGGGCTCGCCGTCACCACCTTGCGGATCTCGCCGACGCGCACGGCGTGGAACGCACTGTCCGAGAGATCGGCGATGCGCACCGCGATGTCGATCCCCTCCTCCACCATCCGCACCACGCGATCGAGCAGCAGCAGGCGGATGTTGAGATCGGGATTAGCGCGGATCACCGCGTCGATCACCGGCACGATGTGGAGCCGGCCGAACACCATCGGCGCGGTGACGACCAACGTGCCGTGCGGCTTGGCCCCGACGCCGCGCACGTCCCGCTCGGCTGCGTCCAGCTCCGCCAGCGCCGCGCGGCAGCGGCCGATATAGCCTTCGCCGGCTTCAGTCAGCCGCACCGAACGGGTGGTGCGCATCAGCAGCGTCAGCCCCAGCGACTCTTCCAGGTCCTTGATCGCGCGGGTGGCGGTGGAGGGCGTCATGTTCAGGCTGCGCGCCGCCTCCGCGAAGCTGCCCTTGTCGGCAACCGCGATGAACGTCCGCAACATCTCCAGTCGATCCATTTGACGCCCGCAAGAAACAGCCTCTGATGGCCCGGATTATCATCTGGATCCGCAAGGCCGCTAGAACGAAACCGATGGATTGCACGCCGTCCGCCCGGACGGCGCAGGCGTGCAAGAATGAGTTTCGACTTTTGCGCATTATCGCGCCGCCCGCGCTGCCGTAGCTAAACAGGTCGACGCCGGACACGCGATCGTCGCCAGCGCAGAGTCCGAAGCGCCCGCGCTGACCTGCCGAACAACATTTTGAAGGAACGGGCCGGGCAGCCCTTCTGTCCCGCCCCTGTCGTCGCGTCGACATGCCGTCGGCGCGCGCCCACCAGGCTCAACTTTGGAGACACGACATGGCAAAGTTCGAAACCTATCGCGACGCCTTCCCCAACGCCCGCCTCACGCGCAAGGACAATGGCGTCCTGGAGGTGGCGCTGCACAGCAATGGCGGCAAGCTGGTCTTCAACGGCCACACCCACGAGCAGTTCGTCGACCTATTCCACCAGATCGGCGAGGATCGCGACAATCGCGTGGTGATCCTCACCGGCACGGGCGACGCCTTCATGGACGTGATCGAGCCCGACGGTTTCGATTTCTTCACGCCCCAGGGCTATGACAAGATCCTGCGCGAGGGTCGCAAGGTCCTGTCCAACCTGCTCGACATCGAAGTGCCGATGATCACCGCGCTCAACGGCCCGGTGCTGCTCCACAGCGAATATGCGCTGCTGACCGACATCATCCTCGCCACGCCCGAGACGGTGTTCCAGGACAAGCCGCATTTCGAATTCGGCATCGTCCCCGGCGACGGCATGCACCTGCTCTGGCCGCATGTGATCGGCTCGGTGCGCGGGCGCTATTTCCTGCTGACCCGCCAGGTGCTGGACGCCGCGACGGCCAGGGACTGGGGCGTGGTCAACGAGATCGTGCCCGCCGATGGCCTGCTCGCCCGCGCGCATGCGATCGCCGACGGCATCGCGGCACTTCCGCCGCTGACCAGCCGCTACACCCGCATCGCGCTGACCACGCAACTGCGCCGCCTGATCGACGAGGGCACCGCCTATGGCCTGGCGCTGGAGGGGATCAGCGCCGCCGAGGTCGCCCGCACCATGGCCGCCCAGGCCTGACCGCGAACGCCCGCCGGGCGCACCGCCCGGCGGCGCACACTACGAGAGGAGTCCACAATGACCACCATCCGCTATCGCACCGTCGACGTCGACGGCCACGTCGTCTTCTACCGCGAAGCCGGGGACCCCAGCCGTCCGACGCTGCTGCTGCTCCACGGCTTTCCTACGTCGAGCCACATGTTTCGCGACCTGATCCCGCTGCTGGCAGATCGCTTCCACCTCGTGGCGCCCGATCTGCCCGGCTTCGGCCAGACCGAGGTCAAGCCGCGCGACCGCTTCACCTACAGCTTCGATGCGCTGGCGCGGGTGATCGGGCGCTTCACCGAGGTGCTCGACCTTCAGCGCTATGCGCTTTACATCTTCGATTATGGTGCCCCCACCGGCCTGCGCCTCGCCATGGCGCATCCGGAACGGGTGACGGCGATCATCTCGCAGAACGGCAATGCCTATGAAGAGGGACTGAGCACCGGCTGGAGTCCGATCCAGCGCTACTGGCGCGATCCCAGCCCGGAAAACCGTGAGGCCCTGCGGGAATTGCTCACCCCCGCCTCGATCCGCTGGCAATATGAGCATGGCGTGCCCGACACCAGCCTGCTGTCCCCCGATGGCAGCGCGCTCGACGCCTGGTACACCGGCGGCGACGAGATCGACGAGATCCAGCTCGACCTGTTCGGCGATTATGCCAGCAATGTTGCGCTCTATCCGGCCTTCCAGGCCTATTTCCGGGAGCACCAGCCGCCCTTGCTGGCGATCTGGGGCAGGAACGATCCGTTCTTCCTGCCCGCCGGCGCCGAGGCCTATCGCCGCGACCTGCCGAACGCGGAGATACGCTTCCTCGACACCGGGCATTTCGCGCTCGAAACGCATGCACTGGTAATCGCCGACGCAATTCGCGACTTCTTGCCGAACTGAGGTCGTTGTTGGAGGCGAGTTGAAAACCCGCCTCCACACACATCGTCGACGACAGGTTTCGATGCGATCCGCCGTTCGATACACCTCTGGTGAACGTCTTAATCTGGTCGCCAGCTGCCGATCGATCGTGGGACATCTCCGGAGTTCGTAGTTGCCCAACCCGATCGCGTTTGTGCTTCGAACCCGATTTACGAAAAGGGGAGTGGGGCCTTACCCCTGGGGCTTCATTTTTGCTGCATTGCGGTAAGTGCTTATTTTGACGAGCGTATTTCGATCGGTTGGTTTCCCTTCACCGCAGGCGATTAGGCCAACTCTATCCGCGCTTTCGGAATTTCGCCTTGATCACCGCACCGCCGACCCGAAGCTGGTCAAGGTAGTCAGACCACCACTGCGCCATGCGGCCCCGCTCATCCCAGTGAGCACCTCGGTGATAGGCTGCCCGGACCCGATCCCGTTCGCCATGGGCCAACGCACGCTCGATCGCATCGGGGTGCCAAAAGCCGGATTCATTGAGCAGCGTGCCCGCCATGGCCCGGAAGCCGTGGCTGGTCATTCGTCATGCTCGAAGCCCAGGCGCCGAAGTGCGACATTCAGCGTGTTGTCGGAGATCGGACGCAACGTCGTATGCAGCGCGGGGAAAAGGAACTCGCTGGATCGCGCAAGCGAGCGCAGATCCTGGAGCAGATACAGCACCTGCCGGGAGAGCGGCACAGCGTGCGGCTGCTTCATCTTCATGCGCTCCGCAGGCACGCGCCAGACCTCCTCGGCGAAGTCGATCTCGCTCCATTTCGCTTGCCGGAGTTCGCCCGGCCGCAGGAACACATGCGGAGCGATCCGCAGTGCATACAACGTCTCCGGGCGACCCTGATAGTCTTCGATCGCCCGAAGTAATTCGCCCACCTTCTTCGGTTCAACGATCGCGGCGTGGTGCTTCACACGAGGGACGGTCAGCGCCCCCCGGAGAATGTCCGCCGGGTTCTTTTCGGTGCGCAGCGTTGCGAAGCCATAGCGGAACACGCGGCCTGCGAAGGAGCGTAGCCGCACCGCCGTTTCATGATGCCCTCGGCGCTCGGCCCGCTTCAACACGTCGAGCAACTCGTGCGGGGTTATCGCCGCGATCGGCCGCCGGCTATGCCCGCTAGCAGTTCCAGAAACCAGCGCGCCTTCTTGAGGGTGGCCGCCGGCCTCCCCTCCCGCTCCATCTTTTCGATATACTCCGTCGCGACGACCTCGAAGGTGGTCTTCGCCAGATCTGCTTGGAGACGCTTCTGCCGCTTCTCCTCGACCGGATCGATCCCTTCATCGAGTTCGGCCTTCGCCACGTCCCGAGCCCTTCGAGCCTGCTGGAGCGATACGTCGGGGAGGCCGCCGAGCGACAGCTTCCGCTCGATCCCGCAGCAGCGATAGCGGAACCGCCAGAGCAGGGCGCCGCTGGGTTGAACGAGCAGATAGAGCCCCTCCGAGTCGAAAACCTTGAAGGGCCGGGGTGCCGGCTGAAGCGCTCGAATCTGGACCACGGTAAGCATGGGACCACGGCTCCTGAAGCGTTCGTGGCTCCATGATTCGTGGCCCCTTTTGAGTGGGCCACAGCGGAGCATAATGAGGAAATATGGGACCGCGTTAGGCCCATTTTACCGCAGTTTTCCGCGGCTTTCTAACGATGTTCACTAGATGTAGTGGTGCCGCTTACAGGACTCGAACCTGTGACCCCCGCATTACGAATGCGATGCTCTACCAGCTGAGCTAAAGCGGCGCCCGGTGCCGGGCGCTGGCTTGCCCGGAGGAGGGCGCGCTTACCAGCCGTTCCGGGCGCATGCAAGCGTCTCCGTGCACCGTCGGCAACTTTCTTGGCCCACGCCATTCCCGCGGCTTTTCCTGATCCGCCTTTTACGCAGCATTTACCATGGACCCTGCACAAGGCGCCGGATCAGCGTTTTCGGGCCCTTCCTTGCCCGCAGTGGAGCATCCGCATGAACATGGCTCGCGGCATCAATCGTCCGACGGATCCCGAGCCCGTGCCCGCGGCGGACGAGGCGATCGACGAGCGCCCCGTCGCGATCGGCGGCGACGAGCGGCGGATGCACGTGCGCGCCTATAACCACTGGGTCTCGCTGCTGCGCGGCCGCCCCTACCCCGCGATCCACGATCTCGATCCCGAGAACATCGCCGATTTCGGCCCGAACAGCGTGCTGCTCGATTTCACCGCCGGCATCGAGAACCCCGCCATCCGCTATCTCGGCACCGCGCTGCGCGAGGAATGCGGGATCGAGGGGCCGATCGCGCATGTCGGCGAGGTGCCCAGCCGTTCGCTGCTGTCGCGGCTGACCGACCATTATCTGCAGATCATCGCCAACCGCGCGCCGATCGGCTTCGAGGCCGAGTTCGTCGGCCAGCGCGGGCACCAGATGTTCTACCGCGGCATCCTGATGCCATTCGCCTCCAACCCCGAGACGATCGACTTCATCTACGGCGTGATCAACTGGAAGGAAGTGGTCGACGCCGAGATGCAGGCGCGACTCGATGCCGAGATCGAGGCGTCGCGCCGCGCGGTGCCGCATCCCGCGCCGACCCAGCCGGTCTGGGCCGACGGCCCCAGCGCCGGGTTCGATTCGCCCGCCACCGCCGAAGTACCGCGCACCGAAGTCGCCTCGCCTCTGGCGGACCAGCTGATGCTCGCGCGCGAGTCGGCCGCCGCCGCCCGCGCCTCGGAGCTGCGTGGCCGTGTGGCGCTCTACCGCGCACTCGATCGCGCCTATGGCTTCGCGATCGCCGCAGAGAAGGACACGCAAGGCTATGCCGCGCTGCTCGCCGAGGCGGGGATCGCCGCCCAGGCACGCGCGCCGATGACGCCGGTGGCCAAGCTCGTCTTCGGTGCCGACTATGACAAGACGCGGCTCGCCGAATTCGCCGCCGTGCTCACCCATGCCCGGCGCCTCGCGGTCCCGGCGGACGGGCTCGACGCCTTCCTCGAGATCACCCCCGGTGGGATCAAAGGCGTCGTCGCGGCCGAGCGCGAGTTGCGCGCTTCGGTGGCCGGCGAGCGCCGCCCGGCCGCCTTCGCCCGCGCCGTCGAGGCGCTGCGCCATCGGCCGCCGCTCGCCCGCGTCGCGATGGCGCCGGGCCAGGCCGAATTCGTGCTGCTGCTGGCGCGTGCGGGCGAGCAGGGCCTCGACATCATCGCCAAGCTGGAAGACGACGCGCAACTGACCGACCGCGCCGTCCGCCGCGCGGCGGCCTGAGTCCCACCGGGGCGGAGGGCGCTTCTGCGCCTTTCCTCCCGGTTTTTCCAGACTTGAGGTGGCCTTCGCCCGGGAGCATAGCCGCATTCATGAAGAACCTAGAAAAAAAGATCATGCAGGCTTTTGAGGATCGGATCTTCGAAGGTGCCCTGCCCGGAGAGCTGGAAGGACTGGACGACACCGAGCGCACCGAGGTGGCGCGGTTCGTCGCGGAAACGGCGGCGGAACGCCCGTCGCAGACGGTACGGCTCAATCTCGAAACCTATCAGGACGATGCCAGCCGCAAGATGCGGCTCGCCGTGATCAACGACGACATGCCGTTCCTGGTCGACTCGATCGCGGCGGCGATCGCCTCGTTCGACCTGAGCATCTTCCGCATCATTCACCCGATCCTGCCGGTGGAGCGCGACGCCAAGGGCGTGGTGACCGACATCGGCGAGAAGGCGAAGGATGCGTCGCCCGAGTCGATGATCTACATCGAGATGGAGCGCGCCGACGCCCGCACCCGCCGCGCGCTGACCAGCGAGATCGAGCGCGTGCTGGAGCATGTCCGCGACGTGGTCTCGGACTGGCGCCCGCTCCAGCAGGCGCTGTCGATCGACGGCGCCCGCGTTCCCTCGCGCGAAGGCGAGGCGCTGCTCCGCTGGTTCGCCGACGATGCGATGACGCTGCTCGGCCATGAGAAATGGTCGGTCAGCGGCGAGAGCAGCGACCAGATCGGCCTTGCCCGCTACACCCATGAAGTGCCGCTGCTCGCCGATACCTCACGCAAGCTGGCGATCGATTATTTCGAGATGGGCGGCGAGATCCCGCTGCTCCTAAAGTCCAACGCCACCTCCACCGTGCATCGTCGCGTGCCGCTCGACATCGTCGTCACGCCGCTGATGACCGGCCAGGACGTCACCGGCCTTTCGATCCACTATGGCCTGTGGACCAGCCAGGCGCTGAACACACCCCCGGCGATGGTGCCGATGCTGCGCGGGCGGCTGGAGATGCTCGAATCGAAGTTCGGCTTCGATCCCTCGGGCCATACCGGCAAGGCGATGACGCATGCCCTCACCGGCCTGCCGCACGACCTGACCACCGCCTTCGACCTTGAGGCGCTGGAGAGCCTGGTGCTCACCGCGATGTCGGTCGCGGACCGTCCGCGCTCGAAGCTGGTGCTGGTGCGCAGCACGCTCGGCCGCCATTTGTTCGCCTTCGTCTGGCTGCCGCGCGAGCAGGTCGCCGCCGGCCATCGCGAGACGATCGGCACCATGCTGACCGAGGCGGCGCACGCCAAGATGATCAACTGGTCGATCGCGCTGGAAGACGGCGTGCTGGCGCAGCTGCGCTACACGCTCGACCTGCGCGGCGACACGACGATGCCCGACGAAGCCGAGCTCGACGCGCGCATCGCCCGCATGGTGCGCGGCTGGGCGCCGGCCGTGGAAGCGTGTTTGAGCGAGATCGCCGGCAGCGGCGCCGCCCGCCTGTCGCTGCGCCTCGCCAACGCCTTCCCCGACGTCTACCGCCTCACCCACACCCCCGAGGAAGCCGCGCAAGACATGGTGCGGATCGGCGGGCTCGAGGATGAACATGCCCGATCGGTGCGGATCGTGCCGCTCAAGGGCGAGCCGGGCAAATACCGGATCAAGCTGTACCGCCTGGGCGGCGCGCTGGCGCTGTCGGACGCGGTCCCGGCCTTCGAAAATTTCGGCTTCCGCGTGATCGAGGAAGTGCCGACCGAGCTGACCAACGGCGCTTTCATCCACGACTTCAAGGTCGAGCCGGCGACGCCCAGCGAGATGCTGGATACCGACCCGGCGACCGTCGAGGCGGCGGTGGCCGCGGTGCTCGAAGGCCGCGCCGAGAACGACCTGTTCAACCGGCTGATCGTCGAGGCGGGCCTCAGCCCGTCGGCGGTGGTGCTGCTGCGCGCCTGGTTCCGCTATCTGCGCCAGACCGGCATGCTGTATGGCCTGGGCACCGTGGTCGACGCGCTGCGCCGCGCGCCGCTCGTCGCCACCGCGCTGGTCGAGCGGTTCGAAGCCGCACACAATCCCGCACGCGGCGGCGAAGCCGAAGCGATCGAGGATGCCGAACGCGCGATCGACCTTGGCCTCGGCCAAGTCAACGCGATCGACGACGATCGCATCCTGCGGCTGTTCAAGGGCGTGGTGCTCGCCACGCTGCGCACCAACGCCTTTGCGCCCGCCGGTGCCGAGGCGCTCGCGTTCAAGCTCGATTCGGCCAAGGTGCCGGGCCTCCCCGCCCCGCTCCCCTGGCGCGAAATCTGGGTGTACAGCCCGCGCGTCGAGGGCATCCACCTGCGCGCCGGCCCGGTCGCCCGCGGCGGCCTGCGCTGGTCCGATCGCCGCGACGACTTTCGCACCGAAATCCTCGGCCTGATGAAGGCGCAGCGCGTGAAGAACGCCGTCATCGTGCCGACCGGCGCCAAAGGCGGTTTCTATCCGAAGCATCTGCCCTCGCCCGCCGTCGATCGCGACGCCTGGCTGGCCGAGGGCACCGAGAGCTACCGCATCTTCATCCGCGCGCTGCTGTCGATCACCGACAACATCGTCGCCGGCGAGGTGGTGCATCCGCCGGGCGTGACCGTGCTCGACGGCAACGACCCCTATTTCGTCGTCGCGGCGGACAAGGGCACGGCGACCTTCTCGGACGTCGCCAATGCACTGGCGATCGAGCGCAATTTCTGGCTGGGCGACGCCTTCGCCTCGGGTGGCAGCGTCGGCTACGACCACAAGGCGATGGGCATCACTGCCAAGGGCGCCTGGGTCTCGGTCCGCCGCCACTTCCTCGAAATGGGCACCGACATCCAGTCCGAGCCGGTGACCGTGGCGGGCGTGGGCGACATGTCGGGCGACGTGTTCGGCAACGGCATGCTGCTGTCCAAGGCGATCAAGCTCGTCGCGGCGTTCGACCATCGCCACATCTTCCTCGATCCCAATCCGGATCCGTCGAAGAGCTGGGAGGAGCGTGCGCGCATGTTCGCGCTGCCGCGGTCGAGCTGGGCGGATTACAACCTCGACCTCATCTCCGAGGGCGGCGGCGTGTTCCCGCGCACCGAAAAGTCGATCCCGCTCAGCCCGCAGGTAAAGGCGCTGCTCGACCTCGACGTCGACAGCATCGATCCCAACGGCCTGATGATCGCGATCCTCAAGGCGCGAGTCGGGCTGCTGTGGTTCGGCGGCATCGGCACCTATCTGAAGGCGGCGAGCGAGAGCAACGGCGAGGTGGGCGATCCCGCCAACGACCGCATCCGCATCAATGCCGAGCAGGTGCGTGCGCAGGTGGTGGGCGAAGGCGCCAATCTCGGCGTGACCCAGGCGGCGCGCATCGCATTCGCGCGCAACGGCGGCCGCCTCAACACCGACTTCATCGACAATTCGGCCGGTGTTGACTGCTCGGACAACGAGGTCAACATCAAGATCGCGCTCAACCGCGAGATGATCGAGGGCCGGCTCGGCTTCGAGGACCGCAATACGCTGCTCGTGTCGATGACCGACGACGTGGCGCACCTGGTGCTGGAGGACAACCGCCTCCAGACGCTGGCGCTCTCCTTCATGGAGAATGACGGCGCGCTCGACCTGCCCAGCTATGTGCGGGTGATCGAGATCCTGGAGGCCAATGGCCGCCTCGACCGTAATGTCGAGGGCTTGGGCTCGAACGAGGACCTGCTGCGCCGCGCGCAGGAAGGTCGCGGGCTCACCCGGCCCGAGCTGGCGGTGCTGCTCGCCTCGGCCAAGCTGGCGCTGCAGGATGCGATCGAGCAGGGCGAGCTCGGCCATGATCCGGCCCTGGCCGGCGACCTCCACGCCGCCTTCCCCAAGGCGATGCAGGCGCGCTTCGCCAAGGCGATCGACGAGCATCGGCTGCGGGGCGAGATCGTCGCGACCAAGCTCGCCAATCGCGTGGTCAACCGCCTCGGCGTGCTCCACCCGTTCGAGCTGGCCGAGGAAGAAGGCGCGTCGATGCGCGACATCGCCGCGATGTTCGTCGTCGCCGAACGGCTGCTCGGCCTGCCCGCGCTTTGGGAAGCGGTGGAAACCGCCGAGATCAGCGAAGGCGCCCGCGTCGCGCTGCTCGACGAGCTGGCGGTGGCGGTGCGCGGCCAGATCGCCGATCTGCTGCGCATCACCCGCCCGGGCGCCAGCCCGGCCGAGGTGATCGCCCGCCTGCAGCCCGGCATCGAGGCGCTGGGTCGCGAGACCAAGAGCCTGATGCTCACCGAGGTGCGTGCCCAGGCCGATCGGATCATCGGCAAGCTGACCGCCGCCGGCGCGCCGCACGAACTCGTCAACCGCGTGGTCCATGTGTTCGAGCTGGACGGCTGCATCGGCCTTGCCGATCTCGGCCAGCGCAGCGGCGTTGACGAAGTGGTGCTCACCCGCGCCTTCACGTCGCTCGGCCAGGCGCTGGGGCTCGACTGGGCGCAGGCGACCGCGGCGCGGATCACCACCGGCGACGTGTGGGAACGCCTGCTGATCGCCGGCCTGGCCCGCGACTTCCAGCAGCTGCGGCTGGACTTCCTCGGCCGCGTCGACGGGCAGGACCCGCAGGCGGCGGTGGACGCCTGGCTCGCCGAGCACCGCGCCCGCGTCGACCAGTTCAGCGCGCTGGTGCGGCGTGCGCGGCAGTCGGCGGTGCCGAACGCTGCGATGCTGGCGCAGATCGCGGGGCAGGCCCGCGTGCTGCTCGGACGGGAATGAGCCTCTGAATCCCCCCTCCCGCTTGCGGGAGGGGGTGCGTGGCCCGCTACAGTTCGAGCGCCGTCAGCATCTTCAGCAGATCCTCCGGGAAAATCGGCTCGTCATGCGCGGCGATCTCGTCGCTGGTGAACCAGCGCCAGCCGCGCATCACCCGCTGCTCGAGCGCGGTATGGCCGCCGGTCGCGATCGCCTCCACTTCGGTGCGCACCAGGAAGTAGCGCTCGTCGGCCCAGACCGGCACGCCGTCGATCGTCACGAATTCCACGACCCGCCGGGCCACCTCCGGCCCGGGCTCGGCCCAAATGCCCGTCTCCTCCCACAGCTCGCGCCTCGCAGCGTCCGCATAGCTTTCGCCCGGATCGACCGCCCCGCCCGGCGTACACCAGAAGGGCGGCCGGTCGCTGGGATCGAAGCGGAACAGCAGCACGCGCCCTGCGCCGTCGAGCAGCAAAATCCGCGCCGCCGGGCGCGCGATTCGCGTGCTCATTCGCCCGGCGCGGTCGCCTTGATCGCCAGAGCGTGGATGCGCGTGGCAAGCAGATCGGCGAGAACATGGTTCACCTTGCGCTGGCGGGCGACGCGATTGAGCCCGGCAAATGCGGGGCTCTCGATGGTGACGGTGAAATGGCTTTCGCCGGTGCCGTCGTCGCCCAGATGCCCGCGATGCTGGGCACTGTCGTTGCTGACATGGAGGTGCGAGGGGGCGAGCGCGGTGCGCAGGCGATCGGCGATAAGATCGGCCAGGGGGCCGGTAGCGAGGTCGGTCATCGCGCCTATATAGGCGGTTTGCTCGAGGGAGTCGCGTGGCTAGCCGTCCGCCGAAAAAGGATCGTCCGAATGCCCGTTTCCATGGTCGCATGGAAGCGGAGGGAAGACTGTGCGCAGAGCCGGGCTGCAGCGCCCCCGGCGAATTCCGCGCGCCGCCGCTGGAAGGCGCGCGCAGCGGCTTCGACGGGCCGCCGCCGTTCCGCTGGCTGTGCCTCGACCATGTCCGCGCGTTCAACTCCGGCTACAATTTCTTCGCGGGGATGAGCCCCGACGAAATCCACGAGGCGCAGCGCCCGATCGCCGGCTGGGAGCGCGAGACGCGCGCGTTCAGCGCCAATCCCGACATCCCGCCGCGCTGGGCCGACTTCGCCGACCCGCTCGACGCGATCGGCGCGCGCTTCCGCGACAGGATGAAGGATCGCGGCGAGCGCAAGGACGGCCGGCCGCTATCGGGCGCCGACCGCGACGCGCTCAAGGTGCTCGACCTGGCGATCGACTGCGATCGCACGGCGCTGCGCAAGCGCTATTCGGAACTGGTGCGCAGGTTCCACCCCGACCGCAACGGCGGCGACCGCAGCCACGAGGCGCGGCTGCAGCGGGTGATCGCGGCGTATCAGCAGCTGAAGGGGTCGGCGGCCTTCGCTTGAGTTTGGGCGCGCGGGGATGTCCCCTCCACCACGCTGCTGGCGCGGCGCGTAGCCGCTACGCTTCGACCCCGCTGACCAGCCCGAAGACCGTACCGTCGGGATCCACCGCCTGCAGCGCGCGCTCGCCACCGGGCACGTCCATCGGCGCCATTACCACCATTCCCCCCGCCGCCTCGACCCGGCCTCTCGCCGCATCGACATCGTCGACCCGGAAGTAGAAGCCCCAGCCCGGCTTCGCCTCTGGCGGGCACGGCATGATCGCGCCGATCGGCGCACCGCCGTCATGGCCGATGAAGCTATACTCCCCCATCTCGCCCATCGGCATCCCGCCCATCCGGGTGAGGCCGAACTGGCGATGATAGAAGCCGAGCGCCGCCTCGGCATCCGGCGCCAGCAATTCGTTCCAGCCGACATGGCCGAGCCCGTGCCGCTGGTAGACGCTGCTCGTCGCGCCCTCGGTCGCGCCGCGCATCACGTAGAAGGGCACGCCCTGGGGATCGGTGACCATCGCGATCCGGCCCACGCCAGCCGCATCCCACGCGGGTACCAGCACCTTCCCGCCCGCGGCGACGATGCCCGCGACGCTCGCATCGACATCGTCGACCCCGAAATAGGCGAGCCAGGTGGGGCTCGCGCCGGCCTGCAGCATGGCCGCGTCCAGCTGGAGCATGCCGCCCGCATTGCCGTCGGGCGCGACGATCATGCGATAGTCAGGCCCGCCGGGCGGCGGCGCGCCGACCTGCCAGCCGACAACCGCGTCATAAAAGGCCGCCGCCCGATCTGCATCGCTGGTCATCAGTTCGTACCAGATGATCTCGCCCTGCCGGTTGGTCATGTTCGGCTCCCTGTCCTCAGCCTTGGGCGATCTCGACGATGGGCTCGAAGCCGCCCCAGAACATTCGCTTGGTGTCGAACGGCATCGCCAGCCCATCCATTTCCGGGTCGGCCATCATTGCCGCCCAACCCTTGTCGCGTGCCACCTTGTCCGGCCAGACGACCCAGGAGAAAACCACCGTCTCTCCCGCTTCGGCGTTGGTCGCGCGATAGAAATCGGTAGCCGTCCCATGGGGCACGTCCTGACCCCAGCATTCCACGACATGCGTCGCGCCCAGCGCGCGCAGCTTCTCGCCGGTCCGCTGGGCAAGCTCGGTATAGGCGGCGCGGTTCGCCTCCGGCACCGGCAGTACATATCCGTCGACATAGGTCATGCTCACGCTCCTTCAGGCGGGTTCGGGCATCTCCGTCCGCAATTCCTCGAGCTGCGCTGCAATCGCGGCGACGAACGCCGGTCGCGCGAGACAGCGCCGCTGGTACGCAGCGAGCGCCGGATGCGCGGCGAGCATGTCGGTATGGTCGAGCATGCGCAGCGCCGAGGCCATCAGCAGATCCCCGGCGGTGAAGCGCCCTTCCAGATACTCCCGCGTCCCCAGCGCCGCGGCCAGATGACCGAGCCGCGTGTCGACATCCGCCACAAGGCCGGGGCGGCGAAGCTGCGCCCAGGCCTCGCCCTGTGCGAACCTGTCGACCGTGGCGAGTTCCATCAGCATCGGTTCGACGCTGTTGAGCGCCGCGACCGCCCAGCTGAGCGCCCGCGCCCGGCCAACGGCATCGCGCGGCAGCAGGACTTCAGAGCGCTCGGCAATGTGGAGCACGATCGCGCCCGATTCGAACATGCGCACCGCGCCTTCGCGATAGGCGGGCACCTGGCCAAAGGGCTGTTCGGCGAAATAGTCCGCCGGCCGATCCACCGTGCTGATCGGAGCGGTGCGGTAGCCGATCCCGGCCTCCTCCAGCGCCCAGCGGACGCGGAAGTCGCGGACATGACCGCGCGCAAAGTCCGGCACCCAGTCCAGGGTGACGATCTCAACGGGACTTTCAGCAATAACAGGCATGGCGTTCTCTCCTCTGGTTCAGGCGTCGCCTTCGCGCTTGGCGCCCTTGAGCAGCGCGACGATCGCCATGGCGTGGCCGTGCCCCAGCCCGAACTGCGCCTTGAGATCGGCGACGATCGTCCCCGCCTTCACCCCGGCGCGCAGGCCTGCCGCATCGGCCCAGCCCTTCTCGGCGGCATAGTCGCGGAAATCGTCGGGGCTGCGACCGGTCTTGGCTTGGATGTTGTCCAAATAGGCTTGGAAGGACATTGCGGTTCTCCTCTGTAGCTCAGGCGGGTTCGACCGCCGCTTCCAGGGCGGCGATGTCGATCTTGCGCATCGTCATCATCGCTTGCATCGCGCGGGCCGCGCGCGCCTGGTCCGGGTCGCCCATCAACTCCACCAGGCGGCGGGGCACGATCTGCCAGCGCAGGCCCCAGCGGTCCTCGCACCAGCTGCAATCGCGCTCGGTCCCGCCATCGGCGGTGATCGCTTCCCACAGCCGATCGGTTTCGGCCTGGTCCTCGGTGTGAATCTGGAACGACACCGCATCATTGAAGCGCGCCTGCGGCCCCGCGTTGAGCGCGATGTAGTGCAAGCCCGCCAGGGTAAACTCCACCACCAGCACCGCGCCCGCCTCGCCCGCCTGATAGGCGGTGGGCGCGCGCACCACCTTGTCGATGCGGCTGTCCGGCAGCAGCGAGGTGTAGAAGCGCGCGGCTTCCTCGGCGGCGCCGTCGAACCAGAGGCAGGGGACGATCTTCTGCGCCATGGCTCAGGCCGGCTCCGCTTGCGCCATCGCTGCGGCGGCGGCGGCCATGTCCATGTGGAACGGCTCGAAGATATGGCCGTCGGGATCGGTGAAGCTGCGGCCGTACATGAAGCCCATGTCCTGCACCGGCCGGATGTCGCCCGTGCCGCCCGCCGCCGCCGCCTTCTCCACCAGCGCATCGACCGCGGCGCGATCGTCGAGCGGCAGCGCGATCAGCACCTCGGTCGTGGCGGTCGCATCGGCGACGGTACGCGGGGTGAAGGTCTGGAAGAAGTCGCGGTGGAGCAGCATGAAGGTCAGCGTCTCGGACAGGACCATCGCGCTCGCGGTCGGGCCGCTGAACTGTTCGTTCTTCGTGCAGCCGATCGCTTCGTAGAAGGCGGTCGCGCGCGGCACATCGGCCACGGGCAGGTTCACGAACACGGCGTTCGGCATGATTTTCTCTCCTTCGACGCTGCTTCGATTCGCGTCCTGCTTGATTCGTGCCTTCTTCGATCCTAAAAAACAACCGTGAAGTTAGAAAATATAACCAACCCCAAACGCCGCTATGACGATGCCTGCGGCACCGCCCTCGCCCTCGAGTTCGTCGGCGAGCGCTGGGCGCTGCTGATCATCCGTGAGTTGCTGCTGGGTCCCCGCCGTTTCGGCGAGATCCGCGCCGGGCTGCCGGGGCTCAGCGCCAATGTGCTCACCCAGCGGCTACAGGGGCTGGAGGCGGACGGGATCCTCGTGCGCGAGAAGCTGCCGCCCCCGGCCAGCGTCCAGGTCTATGCGCTGACCCCTTGGGGATATGAGGCAGAGCCGGTGGTACTGGCGATGGGCCGCTGGGCGCTGCGCTCGCCCCGGCACGATCCCGCGCTTCCCTTCTCGCGCGTCTCGCTGATGCTGGCGCTGCGCATGCTGCTGCTGCCGGACAAGGCGGCGGGCTGGGCGGGCCGGATCGGCTTCCGGCTGGGCGAGGAGACCTATCGCGTGACCGTGGGCGATGGCGCGCTGGCGATCGACCGCGGCACGCTTGCCGATACGGAGGCGGTGTTCGTCGGCGAGCCCAACGACTTCCTGCCGGTGCTGTTCGGCGTCATGCCGCTTGCCATAGCGCTGGCCGAGGGGCGGTTCGAAGTGGAGGGCGACACCGCCCGCGCCGCCGACTTCGCCACGCTGTTCCTGCTGCCGCCCAAGATCGGCGCCTGATCCCTCCCCTTCGGACATGCGGTTGCAGTGCGGCAAACAAGCCACTAGGTCCGGTGCGACTGAAGGATTTGATATGGCCGACATCCCCAACACCCTGCCCGACAGCCGGGACTCCACGATCCTCGACGCGCCCGACAAGATGGTGAAGGTGCGCGACCTGTTCGGGATCGACATCGACATGGAAGTCCCCGCGTTCAGCGAGGCGGACGAGCGCGTGCCCGATCTGGACCCCGCCTATGTGTTCGATCCGGATACCACCCTCGCGGTGCTGGCCGGCTTCGCGCACAATCGCCGCGTGATGATCCAGGGCTATCACGGCACTGGCAAGTCGAGCCATATCGAGCAGGTGGCGGCGCGGCTCAACTGGCCGTGCATCCGCATCAACCTCGACGCGCATATCAGCCGCATCGACCTGATCGGCCGCGACGCGATCGTGCTCAAGGACGGGCAGCAGATCACCGAGTTCCGCGAAGGCCTGCTGCCCTGGGCGCTGCAGACCCCGACCGCGCTCGTGTTCGACGAATATGATGCGGGCCGCCCGGACGTGATGTTCGTGATCCAGCGCGTGCTGGAGACCGAGGGCAAGCTGACCCTGCTCGATCAGAACCGGGTGATCCGCCCGAGCCCCTGGTTCCGCCTGTTCGCCACCGCCAACACGGTGGGCCTGGGCGACACCAGCGGCCTGTATCACGGCACCCAGCAGATCAACCAGGGCCAGATGGACCGCTGGAACATCGTCGTCACGCTCAACTATCTGCCGGCGGCCACCGAGGCGCGGATCGTGCTCGCCAAGTCCGGCGAATATGACAAGCCGGGCGGCAAGGAGACGGTGGAGAACATGGTCCGCGTGGCCGAGCTCACCCGCCGCGGCTTCATCAACGGCGACATCTCGACGGTGATGAGCCCGCGTACCGTGATCACCTGGGCGCAGAACGCGCTGATCTTCGGCGACGTGGGCTTCGCCTTCCGCCTCTCCTTCCTCAACAAGTGCGACGATGCCGAGCGGGCGCAGGTGGCGGAATATTACCAGCGCGTGTTCGGCAAGGACCTGCCGGAGAGCGTTGTCGGCCGGGCGTAATCGGACCTATTCTCCCCTCCCCGGGGGAGGATAGGCTAAGTTCGCGTTGCCGCCATCAGCCATGTCCGGATCGCGCTGGCAAGGTTGGGGGGATCGTCGGCGCTGATCCGCGCGTGGTCGATCGCCGCGACCAGCGCACTGAGCGGCAGCGCGGCGTCCGCCGCCGCCGTCTCCAGCGCGGCCCAGAAGATCGGCTCGAGGCTGATCGACGTGGGGTGCCCCGCGATGGTGATCGAGCGCTTGACCGGCCCGTGAAAGCCTCCCGGCGGGGCGATGATCTCCCGCGCCACCGCGTTACTCGGTGTCGAACAGCGCCGCCAGCTGCTCGACCATCGTGCCGGCCAGCTGCTCGGCATCCATGATCGTCACCGCGCGGCTGTAATAGCGGGTCACGTCATGGCCGATGCCGATCGCCGCCAGCTCCACCGGCGAGCGCGCCTCGATCCAGCCGATCACCTGGCGCAGATGCCGTTCCAGGTACGAGCCCGAGTTCACCGACAGCGTCGAATCGTCCACCGGCGCGCCGTCCGAGATCACCATCAGGATCTTGCGGTCCTCGGGCCGCGCGATCAGCCGGCCATGCGCCCAGAGCAGCGCCTCACCGTCGATATTCTCCTTGAGCAGCCCCTCGCGCATCATCAGCCCGAGCGACTTTTTGGCGCGGCGCCATGGCTCGTCGGCCTGCTTGTAGATGATGTGGCGGAGATCGTTGAGCCGGCCCGGCTGCGCGATGCGCCCCTCGCCCAGCCATTTTTCGCGCGACTGGCCACCCTTCCAGGCGCGGGTGGTGAAGCCGAGCACTTCGGTCTTCACGCCGACGCGCTCCAGCGTGCGCGCCAGGATGTCGGCGCTGATCGCCGCGATCGAGATCGGCCGCCCGCGCATCGAGCCCGAATTGTCGATCAGCAGCGTCACCACCGTGTCCTTGAACTCGGTATCGCGCTCGATCTTGTAGCTGAGCGACTGCATCGGGTTCACCACCACCCGCGCCAGACGCGCCGCATCGAGCAGGCCCTCGTCCTGGTCGAAGTCCCAGCTGCGGCTCTGCTGCGCCATCAGGCGGCGCTGCAGCCGGTTTGCGAGCTTGGTCACCGCGCCCTGCAGATGCACGAGCTGCTGGTCGAGGTACGAGCGCAGCCGCTCCAGCTCGTCGGTGTCGCACAGGTCGGTCGCCGCCACGACTTCGTCGAACTGGGTGGTATAGGCGCGATATTCGAAGCTCGGCGGCAGGTCGCTCCACGGGCGATTGGGGCGGACGGGCATCATACCCTCGTCACCGTCGTCGCCCGGCTCGCCATCGCCATCGTCCATGCCTTCGGACTGCTGCTCCTGGTCGCCTTCCTCGCCCTGTTCGGACTCGCGCTGCTCGCCGCGCGCCTCGGTCTGGCCCTCGCCCTGCTGCTGCTGGGACTCGCCTTCTTCTTCGCCCTGTTCCTGCTGTTCTTCCTGGCCCTCCTCCTCGCCGCCGCCTTCATCGGCTTCGTCGGGGACCATCTCGCCTTCGGTCAGCTCGAGATCCTGGAGCAGCTTGGCGGCAAGCGCGGCAAAGGCATTCTGGTCGTCGATCGCCATCGCCATCGCGTCGAGATCCGATCCCGCCTTCTCCTCGATCCAGTCGCGCACCAGCGCCAGGCCGAGCGCGGCGCTCGACGGCGATTCGCGGCCGGTCAGCCGCTCGCGCACCATCAGGCCGAGCGCGGTGGACAGCGGTACTTCCTCGCGGGTGCGGGCACGGCCGATCGGGTCCGAGCGCAGCCGCATCGCCAGCGCCTGCTCCAGATTGTCGGCGATGCCGGCATAGCCGCGCGAGCCCAGCGCCTCCACCCGCGCGGTCTCGATCGCGTCGTATACGGCGCGCGCGACCGGCTCGCGCGGCGCGGTGCGGCCGTGGAGGTTGGCGTCATGGTGGCGCATGCGCAGCGCGAAACCGTCGGCAAAGCCGCGCGCCTCGGCGATCTGCTCGGGCGGCAGCGTGCGCGAGGGCATCGGCACCTTGATCGTCTTGCCGCTCTGGAACGGCGCGTCAGCGGTGAAGCCGAATTCGAGTTCGTCGGCACCCGAAAGCGCGCGCGCGGTGCCCGCGAGCACGTCGCGAAGCCGGTCGAGAGGGTTGTCCTGCGCCATGTCTCCCACATGCGCCGCATGGGGCAGATGTCAAGGAAGCGCGGCCATCGCTGGCGGCGTCCTTTGGTGCAATCAGCCCAGCATCGCCTGCAACCTGGCGGAGATGCGTTCCGAGAACGCCTCACCCTCTCGCGTCACCATATGCGCTGCCAGCCCCTGCTGCTCGGCGAGCGTCATGCCCGCAGGGCCCAGCACCGTGAGCGCGGTCGCCCAGGCATCGGCCAGCATCGCCTCGCGGTGCAGCACCGAGACCGAGACGACCTGGTTGTCGATCGGCCAGCCGGTCCGAGGATCGATGCTGTGCGCATAGCGGCGCCCGCCCTGCTCGAAGAAGCGGCGATAGTCGCCCGAGGTCGCGACCGACAGGCCATGCAGCGCGACGCGGAGCGGGGCGAGCGTGCTGTCCGGCACCGGCTCCAGCTCGACCCACCAGGGCTGGCCGTCGGGCTTGATCCCCTCGCCGCGCAGCTCGCCGCCGATCTCGATCAGGAAGTCCTCGATGCCCAGCGCGAGCAGCCGCTCGGCCACGGCATCCACCGCAAAGCCCTTGGCGATGCCGGAAAGGTCGATCTGCACCGCTTCGCGCCGGCGGATGCGGCGCTGCTCGGAATCGAACTCGAGGTGACGCGCACCCGACATGACCCTGGCCTCGCCGATCGCGTAGGCGCTCGGCACGTCGTCGCGCGGGCCGGCGGGGCCGAAGCCCCACAGGTCGGCGAGCACGCCCGAAGCCGGATCGAAGGCGCCGCCGCTCGCCGCATGGACCGACAGCGCCGCCTCCAGCACGCGCACCCCCTCGGGCGAAAGCGGCTGCCAATGGCCGAGCATGCCGCGGTTGAACCGGCCGACGCGCGAGCCCGGCTCCCAATGGCTGAACTCGCCGATCATCCGCATCAGCACCGCCTGGACGGTTTCGCGGATGTCCTCGGGCGGGTCGACGACGACCAGCCGCCAGGTGGTGCCCATCGTCGCGCCGCCAAAGGTTGCGACGGGCGCAGCCGGTCGCCGCCGGTGGAACGCCGCCGGCGACAGGCTTTCGGGAACGGCAATACGCGCGTCGATGATCAGGGTGCCAGTACCTCCAGCGTGGTCGTGTAGCTGACGCGGCGGCCGGAGGGAACGCCCCGCATGCCCTGCGATCCGCCCTGGGCCGGATGCGGCGCCCCCGCCTGAGCCTGGGCCTGGGCCGGCGGACGCGGGCCCTCGCCTTCACCCTCGGGCCGCGGCGCGTTGGGCGTGACGTTGATCCAGTACATGCCCGCTTCCGGCCACTGGATCGTCACCTTGCCCGACGCATCGGTGCGCTGCTCCATCTGCTTGGGCGCATTGCGATAGCGGCCGCCGCCGAGGATGGTGGTGACATAGAGGCCCGAGGCGGGCTTGCCGTCGAGCAGGAACTGGAAGGTCGCGGGCTCATTGGCGACGAGATCGTTGGGGTGCGTCACCGGCACCAGCTCGATGCCCTCGCCGGTCGGCTTGAACACGGTGTTGGTCGGCGCGCCCTGCGTCACGAAGATCTCGTTGCGGGCGAGCATCTCGCTGGTCTGCACGTCGGTGGCGCCCGCCGGGATCGCGGTGGCGAGCTGCGCCTTGGTCGTGCCGCGCGGGAGCATCTTGGTCTCGCCGTTCAGCGTGTAGCGGCCGAACACGCCCTGGTTGACCACCGCGATCCGATAGGTGCCCTGCTGGGTGAGGTGCACGTCGAAAGTCGCGCGGAACTGGCCGACATTGTGGTGCTCGGCCTTGCCCTCGGTGCCGTCGGGCTGGGTGATCGTCGGGATCGCGCCCATCGGGCGATGGTCGAAATAGAACAGGTCGTTCGACACCGCGGCATCGACGGTCACCCAGTTGTCGGTGCCGGAGACGACCGTCGACGACGGCAGCAGCCACATGCGGTGGGCGATCGCGGCCGGCGCGGCGAGCGCGGTGACGGCGGCGAGGGCGAAAAGCGGCTTGCGGAACTTCATGATCTGGATCCCCCCGGTTTAACGCTTGAGCGTGAACGAAACGGCACCGAGTTCGCTGGCGCCCTTGGCAGTGGCGGTGGCGCTGCTGCCGTTCCAGGCGAAGGGCAGGCGCACGACCTCGCGGCCGCCGACTTCGCGCGCCGCTTCCACCACCAGCGTATACTGGCCCGGCGTGAGCGCCGGCATGCCGCCCTTGCCGGCGACGAGCCGCTGCTTCTGCACGCCCGGCGCGCGGGTGGCGCCGCTGATGCCGTCTGCAGGGAAGCTCATCGTGCGGCCCGAGGCACGCCACCATTGGCGCACGTCGTGGAGCCATTTGGTGCCTTCGCCGCCGCGCTTGTCGACATCGTACCAGACGGAGAGGGTTCGGGCCGGCTGCCCCTCCTTCTCCAGCCACACCGCGACGTACGGCTTGTGATATTCGGCCACCCGCATCCGCGGCAGCTCGATCGACAGGTCCATCGTCTGCGCCGCCGCCGCGTTCGGCAGCAGCGCGCCGGCGCCGAGCGCGGCCGTAGTGAGTCCGGTCAGGCGAAACTGCATGAAACCCCCTTTAGTGTATCAGGAACAGCGCGATCAGCGCGGGAATGGCGAGGCCGGCGGCGACCAGCGGCCAGGTGCTCTTGCGATGCTTGGAATGCATCCACAGCAGCACCAGCCCGGTCAGCGTGAACACCAGGCAGGCAAAGGCAAACACGTCGATGAACCATTTCCACGCGGTGCCGGCGTTGCGGCCTTTATGGAGATCGTTGAGATAGGCGATCCAGCCGCGCGAGCTGATCTCGCTCGTCACCTTGCCGGTGTTGCGCTCGATCGCGATCCAGCCGTCACCGCCCGGGCGCGGCTGGGCGAGATAGATTTCGTCTGCCGACCATTCGGCGACACCTTCCGCCGGCATCTGCAGGTTGGTGCGCAGCCAGCCCGCGACTGGCGCAGGCAGCGGCTGCTTGGCGTCGGGCTTGTCGTCGGGCTTAACCAGCGGCAGCAGCGCCGCCGGCAGCTGCGCCGCACGGTCCACCGTCTGCGGCGCGCCTTCGATGTCCGCCGCGTGGTTGAGCGTGAAGCCGGTGATTGCGAACAGCAGCAGCCCGATCAGGCTGATCGCCGAGCTCATCCAGTGCCAGGTATGGAGCTGCTTGAGCCAGAAGCTCTTGCGGCTGCGCTTGCGGGGCGCGACGGGAGGAGACGGGGCGTGCATTGGGCGGTCGGGAATCTCGGCTGAAGTCGGGCCGATGCGATAACGCGAACGATTCGCAATTACAACGATCGAGTTGTAACAAGCTGTACCGGCCGCATCGGAAACGCTGTGTTCCCGATCCTATCCGCTGGTTTGGCTGGGCCTCGCCGCCGCGAGCGGCTATCCCGGCATCAGCAAACACGGAGACGAACGATGCGCGACGACCTGGTGATCCAGACGATCGAGCCGACCACGCACGACCTGGGCGGCTTCAAGGTGCATCGCACCCTCCCCTCGCGGCCGCGCACCATGGTGGGGCCGTTCATCTTCTTCGACCAGATGGGCCCCGCGATCCTCGACGTCGGCACCGGCATCGACGTGCGCCCGCACCCGCACATCAACCTCGCCACCGTCACCTATCTGTTCGCCGGCGCGCTCGACCATCGCGACTCGCTCGGCACCTATGCCACGATCGAGCCCGGTGCGGTGAACCTGATGACCGCCGGCCACGGCATCGTCCATTCGGAGCGCTCGCCCTCCGCCGAGCGCGAGAAGGGCCCCGAGCTCTCCGGCATCCAGACCTGGCTCGCGCTGCCGGAAGCGGTGGAGGAAATGAACCCCGCCTTCGAGCATGTCGCGGCCGCCGAGCTG
Organism: Sphingomonas trueperi; assembly: GCF_011927635.1. GTDB lineage: Bacteria > Pseudomonadota > Alphaproteobacteria > Sphingomonadales > Sphingomonadaceae > Sphingomonas > Sphingomonas trueperi. The sequence goes on along the minus strand of NZ_JAATJB010000010.1, from coordinate 131,139 downwards.
CCGATCGTCGAGGCGCACGGCGCCCGCGCGCGCGTGATCATGGGCGAGCTCTGGGGTGCTTCGGCACCGACCACCACCTATGCCCAGACCATCTATGGCGACGTCGTCCTCGATGGCGGCGCGAGCATCCCGATCGACGCGGTGGCGGACGAGCGCGCGCTTTATGTCGCGATGGGCGATGCCAGCCTCGACGGCATGCCGCTGCTGCCGATGACGCTGTACCTGCTGCGCCCCGGCGTCCGCGCGACGCTGCGCTCCGAACGCGGCGCGCGGGTGATGTTCTGCGGCGGCGAGGCGTTCAAGACGCCGCGCCACGTCTGGTGGAACTTCGTCAGCTCCAACCGCGATCGGATCAACCAGGCCAAGGAGGACTGGAAGGCCGGCGCCTTCCCCAAGGTGCCCAATGACGACAAGGAATTCATCCCCATTCCCGAAGTTCCTAAGACGGTAAGTTACCCCTAGTTTTCCTTCACTTGCGGCTTTCGTCCAACCGGCGCATCTAGGGCCGGGGCAGAAAGACTGGACGGCACGGAGGCGGTGCCGTCCAGGAACAGGGAGAGCCGCGTGACCGGAATTCGACAGACCAGCCTGCCGCTGGCGACGGGCGTTACGCTCAACGTCGCGCTGGCGGGGGACCCCGCCAACCCGCCCATCATTCTGCTCCATGGTTTCCCCGAGTCGCACCGCACCTGGCGGCACCAGATTCCGGCGCTGGCCGAGCGCTATTTCGTGATCGCGCCGGACCAGCGCGGCTATGCCAACTCTTCCAAGCCCGACGGCGTCGAGGCCTATGCCGCGGACAGGATCGCGGCGGACGTGTTCGCGCTTGCCGATGCGCTGGTGGTCGATCGATTCACGCTGGTCGGGCACGACTGGGGCGGCGCGATCGCGTGGATGGCGGCACTGCGCGAGCCCAAGCGCGTCGCCCGGCTGGCGATCGTCAACGCGCCGCATCCACAGGTCTTCCAGCGCAAGCTGTTCGACGATCCCGGCCAGCGCCGCGCGAGCCAGTATATCCGCTTCTTCCGCGAGACCGAGCTCGATCGCGCGCCGGACAAGACGGGGCTCGAGCAGTTCCTGCTCTCGCTGTTCGGCGAGCATCTCCAGGTCACCGTGCCGCGCGAGGAACAGGCGATCTATCTCGAACAATGGAGCCAGCCGGGCGCGCTCACCGCGATGCTCAACTGGTACCGCGCCACCCAGATCGTGGTGCCGGCGATGGACGAGGATCCGCCGCGCCCGAGCTGGATCGACGGCCCCTTCCCGCTCCAGCCGCAGCCCACGCTGGTGATCTGGGGTATGCGCGATCGCGGGCTGCTGCCCTGCCTGCTCGACGGGCTGGAGACGCTGATCCCCGACTATCGGATCGTCCAGATCCGCGACGCTGGCCATTTCGCCCCCTGGGAAAAACCCGAGGAGGTGACGAGCGCGCTGCTCGAATGGCTGGCCGCCCGGCCGGCGCAATAAAGCCGCCGGTCGAAGCCGGGCCTCTCCTTAAAAAAACGCCCGGTCGAAGCCGGGCGCAGGGGGGAAGGAACCGGAAGCCCGGGTCTCAGAAACGGAAGCGCACGCCGACGCTGTAGTAGCGCCCTTCGTAGCGCGTATCGATCGGGTAGTACTGCGTCTCGTTGAAGTAGCGATAGTTGCTGAACGGCTGCGCCAGGATATTGTTGACTTCGGCCGTCAACGTGATGTTCTCGATCGGCGTGTACGATCCCGAGAAATCCAGCCGCGATATCGGCCGCACGCTCTGGCCGGTATATTGCTGATCGTTCGAATTTCGACTGTAGAAATCGATATAGGAGCTGCGATAATTGTACGACAGGCGCAGCGATATCTTTTCGCGCTCGTAGAAGCCGCTGAGGTTGTAGGACCATTTCGACAGGCCGGTGAGCGAGACCATGGGCTGCGCCGTGCCGAGTGCCGCCGGCAGCTGGTTCTTGGCGTCGACATAGGTGAGGTTCGCCTGCGCGCCGAAGCCGCTCAGCCAGCCCGGCAGGAAGTCGAAGAAGCTCTGCGCCGAAAGCTCGAAGCCCTTGATCTTGCCGGTGCCGGCGTTCTCCGGCCGGCTGATCTGGATCAAGCCATAGACCGGATCGTTGACGTCGCGGGTGTAGTTGCTGATGAAGCCCTTGAGATCGCGATAGAATACCGCACCGCTCACCGCACCGTTCCGCCCGAAATAATATTCGATCGTCGCGTCGTAATTCTTCGAGGTCAGCGGCTTCAGGTCCGGGTTGCCGCCCGAGCCGAAAAAGGCGTAGCGCGAGGCGTTACCGCCCGATCCGGCATCGGTGTTGCGGTTGAGGCTGAACGCGGGGTTGAGCTGGCCGAAGCCGGGCCGGGTACGCGTCATGGTGAAGCCCAGGCGCGCCTGCAGCCCCTGCGCCAGCTTGGCGCGCAGCCCGAAGCTCGGCAGCACGTCGACATAGTTCTGGCGATTGGTGTCGGTGACCGCCGAGACGGTGCCGTCCACCGCGGTCACCTTGGAGGTGCCGACATAGCGGCCATCGGTGTTGACGATGCGCACGCCGACGCTGCCGTCGATCGGGATGCCGACATCGAAGGCATAGCCGGCCGAGGCATAGGCGGCGTAGCTCGATTCCTTGGCGTAGAAGCCGCCATAGGGATCCATCGGGATCGCCTGGGTGCTGAACTGCTGCAGCGCGTCCTTGTAGCCCTGGTCGTTCGGGTTGGCGGCGACGATCTTCTGGAGCGACGCATAGGAGAGCTGGCGCAGCGCCTCGGCATTGCCCTGGATCGCGTCATAGGACGGCATCAGCCAGTTGCGGAACGGGGGGCCGTCGCCGCGGAAGCCGTCCTGCACCTGCTCCAGGCTGCCGGTCGGCAGGCTGGCGAACGGGATGTTCAGCGTCGGCGTATAGGCGTAGCGGTTGCCCTGTCGACGCTTCGCGTCGCGGTCGGTTGCGCGCAGGCCGAACTTGATCTTGGGCAGCCAGCCGATCTCGGTGTCCAGCGCGACATCGCCGCGCCACTGGATGCCGGCGCCGCTGACATAATATTCGCGCTCATAATAGCCGCGCCATACATAGTTGGCGGGGTTGGTCATGTCGTAATTGCCGAGATCGAACCAGGAGGATTTCTCCTTCTCGAAGATCACGTTGACCGGCGGCGCCGAAGCGGTCTGCGAATCGAGGCTGCGTTCGTTGGCGCCATATTCCGAGAAGGTGTAGGCGAAGTCGCTCGAGATCACCGCGCGGCCGGTGTTCCAGACGAAGCCCGCGGCGGCCTGGTAGGTGTTGGTGAAGTCGCGGCTGGTCGAACGGAACATCTCCGCCGGATAGCCGCCGGTCTTGCTCACGCTGACCAGCTTGTTGGGCTCACCGGGCACGCGGACGATGTTCGACAGGGTCGGGGGCACTTCGACGCCCGCGGCGTTCTTCGGCGCGGCGCGCAGCAGCGACACGTCGAAGCTCTCGGTCGAACCCTGGTTGCGGAACGCCTGCCACAGGCCGTCGGCATAGATTTCGAGATTGTGCGCCGGCTTCCACTGGAGCGAGCCGTTGACCGACGGGCGCTCGCGCAGCCCGCGCGGATAATAGAGGCCGACGCTGTACGGCAGGCGGAAATCGGCGGCCTCGCCCGCGGGCAGCGTCGCCTTGCTGTTCGCCACCGGATCGACGCCGCCATTGGTGTAGCGGATCGCGTTGTTATAGTAGAAGCGGTTATAGGCGACGTTGACCAGCGCCCCCATCTCGCCGATCGGCGTGTTCCAGCGGTTGCTGATCAGCAGATTGCCGTTCGGGTTCGTCTTCTTCGACTGGTCGTTGTAGGAAGCGCGGATCGCGCCGGCGATCTCCAGCCCCTTGAAGTCGAACGGACGGCGCGATCGGACGTTGACCAGCCCGGCCAGGCCCGGCTCGATCAGATCGGCGGTGGCCGACTTGTACACTTCCAGCGCCGCGAGCGCGCCGGCGGGGAAATCATGCACCTGCACGGTGCGGTTCTCGGCGGTGAAGATCTCGCGCCCGTTGAACGAGGTCCCGACGTCCGGCAGGCCGCGGATCAGGATGCCCGAAGCTTCGTCCGCATAGCGGCTGACCTGCACGCCCGGCAGTCGCGCAAGGCTCTCGGAAGCATTATTGTCCGGCAACTTACCGATATCCTCGGCGACGATGGCGTCGAGGATCGAATCCGAGTTGCGCTTAAACTCGCGTGCCGAGGCAAGGCTGGCGCGGATGCCGGTGACGAGGATCTCCTCCTCGGTCGCGCTGCTCTGCGCGCTGGGCGTTTGCGGCGTCTCGCCGGAATTTGCGTCGGATTGTGCCCATGCCGGCGCGGCACCGGCGAGCGCCATCAGGGCCACGCCCATCAACAGAATCGGTTTGCGAGTCATGCCGTCCTCCCCTTTCGACGTCCACCGGCTCGGGCTTTCCCGATCGCTGCAGCGGACACAGATCACCGCGACAGACGCGGCTTCGATCTTTTAAGTCCGACAAAACGGCAAAACTGTCAATGATGCAGGGATGAAAATTCGCGCTCAACGGTGAAAGACGAGCAGGAGCAACGCGTTGCTCCCGCAAGGGCGACGGTGCCGTCTGCCGGCAGTGCGTGGGAGGGCCGCCAGCGCGGCCGTCAGGCGACCCGCATCACATAAGGCGTGGTGTCATAGGGCGGCGCGAGCCCCTCGACCCAGGCGCCGTGCGCATGCGTCCGCGCGACCAGTTCCATCGGCGTGTCGCCGGGCCAGCCGCGCACCCGCACCTCCTGCGCGGCGAGGTCGCGATTGGGCTCCATCATCACCCAGCCGAGCGGGCGCTCGGGCGTCGCGGCGGCGCCGGCTGCCTCCATCCTCGCGGCGATGCGCGCCTGCGCCTCGGGCCGCAGATATTGCCAGACGACCGAGTGCATCAGCACCCGGGTGACGCCCGCCGGCTGCGGCTCGGCGAGACGGGCTTCGAGCCAATCGGCGGCATCGCCGCGCTCCAGCCGCACCGGATCGGCGCGCAGCATCGCGATTCCGGTGTCCAGCCGCGCCTGCCGCGCCACCGCATCGACCCAGACATAGGCCTGCAGCCGATCGGCATCGCGGTCGTCGGTCAGGTCGAGCGGGGCGATGTCGACGCCGCGGGCGGAGACGATCGCCACCGGCACCGCGGGCGGCGGGCTGCCCCGCCATTCGGGCCGCAGCACCAGCGGCGACTCGGCCGGGCCGGCCGCCACCCCGCCCAGATCGAAGCGGTAGCGCCCCAGCATCAGGTTCAGCCCGGCGCTCGACCCGATCTCGAGCAGTTCGAAACGCGGGCCATAGCGCGCCGCCAGATGCAGCAGCCCGGTCATCAACCCGTTCGAACGCGCCGCCTCGTTGGTCTGGGGCGGGCCGTAGAGCCAGGGCATCAGCGGCAGGTCATAGGCGCAGAGCACCGCATCGAGCGCCGTGGCCATCCGGCCAATATCGGTCTCCTCGCCCGTGAAGATGCGCCGCAGCTCGATCACGCCGCGCCGATGCAGCGCATGCAGCCCGCCCACCAGCCGCAGCACCAGCGCGTCGGCCACCGGCTCGCCCGGCCAGTCGAGCACCCGCCGCCCCGTCTCGCTGCTTCGGCTGATCCCCTGCCCCAGCGCGGTACAGATGCGCGCGGTGATCGGCGCATCCATCGCCGTACAATAGTCGGCCTGGATGGCAAAACTCTTGCGGTTCTCTGCTTCGGACGCCATGCGCTTCCCCTTTGGCGCGTGTTGCGCCCATGGCCGCCCCCAAGTAAAGCCCCCGCACCCATGACCGAGCCGTTGATCCTTGCCGTGCCGAAAGGCCGGATTCTCGAAGAGGCGCTGCCGCTGCTGGCGGCGGTCGGCATCGTGCCCGAAGCCGCCTTTTCCGATAAGAACTCGCGCGCGCTGCGTTTCGCGACCAACAACCCGGCGATCGACCTGATCCGGGTGCGCGCCTTCGACGTGGCGACCTTCGTCGCGCACGGCGCCGCGCATCTGGGGATCGTGGGTTCGGACGTGCTCGCCGAGTTCGACTATTCGGAGCTCTACGCGCCGGTCGACCTGGGCATCGGCCATTGCCGCATCTCGGTCGCCGAGCCGGTGGCGCTCGCCGAACAGGACGATCCGCGCGGCTGGAGCCATGTCCGCGTCGCGACCAAATATCCGCACATCACCCGCGCCCATTTCGAGGCGCGCGGGGTGCAGGCCGAGTGCGTCAAGCTCAACGGCGCGATGGAGCTGGCGCCGGTGCTGGGGCTCGCCCCGCGCATCGTCGACCTCGTCTCCTCGGGCCGCACGCTGAAGGAAAACGGACTGGTCGAGGTGGAAGTGATCGCCGAGGTGACCAGCCGCCTGATCGTCAACCGCGCCGCGTTCAAGACGCGCGCGAGCGAAGTCGTGCCGCTGGTCGACGGCTTCCGAAAGGCCGTGGCATGATCCGCCTGAACTCCACCGACGCCGGTTTCACGCAAGCCTTCACCGCGTTGGTCAACGCCCGCCGCGAAGCGGACGACGATGTCGCGCGCAACGTCACCCACATCATCAAGCGCGTCCGCGACGAAGGCGATGTCGCGCTGCGCGACCTGACCCGGCTGTTCGACAAGCACGATCTGGACCGCTCGGGCTGGACGATCGACCGCGCCGACTGCCTCGCCGCCTATGAGGGGCTGACACCCGAGCTGCGCGACGCACTCGAACTCGCCGCCGAGCGGATCGCGGTCTATCATTCGAAGCAGCGCCCCGAGGATCGCGACGAAACCGACGCGCAGGGCATCCGCCTCGGCGCGCGCTGGACGCCGGTCGATGCAGCGGGCGTCTATGTCCCCGGCGGCCGCGCGGCCTATCCCAGCTCGGTGCTGATGAACGCGATTCCCGCCAAGGCGGCGGGCGTGCGCCGGCTGGTGATGGTCACGCCGACGCCCAACGGCGAGGTGAACCCGCTGGTCCTCGCCGCCGCGCATGTCGCGGGCGTCGACGAGCTGTACCGCGTGGGCGGTGCGCAGGCGGTGGCCGCACTGGCCTATGGCACCGAGACGATCGCGCCGGTCGACGTCGTCACCGGGCCGGGCAATGCCTGGGTGGCGGAGGCCAAGCGCCAGCTCTACGGCGTGGTCGGCATCGACATGGTCGCGGGCCCGTCCGAAATCGTCGTGGTGGCCGACGGCAAGAACGATCCCCAATGGATCGCCGCCGACCTGCTCAGCCAGGCCGAGCACGACCCCACCAGCCAGTCGATCCTGTTCACCGACGATGCCGCCTTTGCCGACAAGGTCGCGGCGGCGGTCGACGCGCAGATCGCGACGCTGGCGACCGGCGCCACCGCACGTACCAGCTGGGACGCGAACGGCGCGATCATCCTGGTGCCCGACCTGCCCACCGCGATGCCGCTGGTCGATCGCCTCGCGCCCGAGCATCTCGAACTCGCCTGCGACGATGCCGAGCCGCTGTTCGACATGGTCCGCCATGCCGGATCGGTGTTCCTCGGCCGCTATACGCCCGAAGCCGTCGGCGATTATGTCGCCGGCCCCAACCATGTGCTGCCCACCGGGCGGCGCGCGCGCTTCGCATCGGGCCTGTCGGTGCTCGATTTCATGAAGCGCACCTCGTTCCTGAGCCTGGATCCGTCCGGGCTCGCCGCGATCGGCCCCGCCGCGGTCGCGCTCGCAGAAGCCGAAGGCCTGCCCGCGCACGCGAAGTCGGTCGCGATCCGTCTAAAGTGATAGAGTAAGAATATGGCCAGTCCGCAAGCACGCTCCCGTTCCAAGGCCCGCGCCGCCGCGCGCCTCGGTGCCGTCCAGGCGCTGTACCAGCGCGAGATGGAGGGCACCTCGATCCCGGCGCTGCTGCACGAGTTCCACCAGCACCGGCTCGGCGCGATCATCGAGGACGTCGAATATGCCGACGCCGACATCGCCTTTTTCGACGACATCGTCAGCGGCGCCGACGCCCGCCGCGAGGAGATCGACGGCATCATCGCCGCCAAGCTGAGCACCGGCTGGACGCTGGAGCGGCTCGACAAGCCGATGCGCCAGATCCTGCGCGCCGGCACCTATGAGCTGCTCGCCCGCGCCGACGTGCCGACCGCGGCGGTGATCAGCGAATATCTGGATGTCACCGACGCCTTTTACGATCGCCGTGAAAAGGGGTTCGTGAACGGCATTCTGGACGCGATCGCCAAGGACGCACGCGGTTGATGCCCGCCCCTGCCCCGTGCCGGGCGGGATGAACGAGGCGGCGTTCCTTGCCTATCTTCGTCACCTGCCGCTCCATGCCGGAGCGCGCGGGCTGCGCGACGATGCGGCCGTGCTCGGCGATCTCGTCCTCACGCACGACCTACTGGTGGAGGGCGTCCACTATCTGCCGGACGATCCGGCGGAGGACGTCGCCTGGAAGCTGGTGGCGGTAAACCTGTCCGATCTCGCCGCCAAGGGCGCGGTGCCGGAGGGCGTGCTGCTCGGCTATCCGCTCGCGGGCGACGAGGCCTGGGACTCGTCGTTCCTGGCAGGGCTGGACGCCGCGCTGGCGGCCTTCGCCTGCCCGCTGATCGGTGGCGACACGGTGAAGGCGCCCCCAGGCGTGCCGCGGACGCTGTCGCTGACGGCGCTCGGGCGCTCGCCCCATGCTCCGGCAAGGAACGGCGCGCAGGCGGGCGATCTGCTCTACGTCACCGGCACGATCGGCGATGGCGGTGCGGGGCTGGAGGTGGCGAGGACGGGAGAGGGCCCGGCGACGCTGCTCGCGCGCTACCGTCGCCCGACGCCGCGGCTGGAGGAGGGCCAGGCGCTCGCCTCGGGCGTGCACGCGATGATGGACGTGTCCGACGGGCTGCTGATCGACGCGACGCGGATGGCCGAGGCCAGCGGGCTGGGGGTGACGATCGACCTCGCCGCCCTGCCGCTTTCGGCGGACTATCAGGCGGTGCGCGGCGGCGACCGCGCGGCGCGTCTTGCCGCCGCGACCGCGGGCGACGATTACGAGCTGCTGTTCGCGGCGCCACCGGGACCACTGCCGCTGGCAGCGACGTGCCTCGGCGCGTTCAGCGAGGGCGCAGGCCTGACGCTCCACGATGCCGGCACACCGCTCCCGCTGCCAGATCGGCTGGGCTTCGAACACGGCGCCTAGTCGAACAGCCCGTCCTGCGATCCAGCCGGCGGATTGAGGCCGAGATGCTTCCAGCCCGGCCCGTTCAGGCACCGCCCCCGCGCCGTCCGCGCGATCAGGCCGAGCTGAATCAGATAGGGCTCGATCACTTCCTCGACGGTATCGCGCGGCTCGCTCAGGCCGGCGGCGAGCGTCTCCACCCCCACCGGGCCGCCGCGATAGACGTCGGCGATCATCATCAGATAGCGCCGGTCCATCGCGTCGAGCCCCAGCCCGTCGACCTCCAGCCGGTTGAGCGCCGCATCGGCGACCTTGGCGTGCACCACCGCCTCGCCGAAGACGTTGGCGAAATCGCGCACCCGGCGCAGCAGCCGCCCGGCGATGCGCGGCGTCCCCCGAGACCTGCGCGCGACTTCACGCGCCCCATCGGCGGCGATGTCGAGCCCCAGCAGCCCGGCGGCCCGGGTTACCACCCGCTCCAGCTCATCGACGGTGTAGAACTGCAATCGCACCGGAATGCCGAAGCGGTCGCGCAGCGGCGTGGTCAGCAGCCCCTGCCGCGTCGTCGCCCCGACCAGCGTGAAGCGCGGCAGATCGATCCGCACGCTGCGCGCCGAAGGCCCTTCGCCGATCATCAGGTCGAGCGCGCGGTCTTCCATCGCGGGATAGAGCACTTCCTCCACCGCCGGATTGAGCCGGTGGATCTCGTCGATGAACAGCACGTCGCCGTCCTCGAGATTGGTGAGCAGCGCCGCCAGATCGCCCGACTTGACGATCACGGGGCCGGAAGTCGAGCGGAACCCCACCCCCATCTCGCGCGCGATGATCTGGGCGAGCGTGGTCTTGCCCAATCCCGGCGGCCCGAAGAACAGCACATGGTCCAGCGCATCGCCGCGCGCTCTGGCGGCATCGATGAACACGCGCAGATTCTCGCGCGCCGCCTTCTGCCCGACGAACTCGTCGAGCGACTTGGGACGCAGCGCGGCGTCGACGTCTTCGGCGCGGCGGCCGGCGGTGAGGAGGCGATCGGTGTCGGTCATGGCAAGGAAATCACATTGTAGCCGCCGCGCACGCGCCGGTCGATTGGCTGGACTGGCAAAGCCGCGGCGAAGTGCGCATCTAGGGGCGCATGGTCGATCTGTACGTGGCAACCGCCATTTCCGACTCGCTCCGCGCCGAACTCGCGCGGCGCTTCACGCTGCACGAGCGCACCCCACCCGCGACCACGCGCGCGATCGTCGGCGGCGGTCAGCTGCAGCTGGATGCGGCGATGCTCGATCGGCTGCCCGAACTGGAGATCGTCGCGATCAACGGGGTCGGCTATGACGGGCTGGATCTCGATGCGTTGCGCGCCCGCGGCGTGCGGGTGTCGACCACCCCCGACGTGCTGACCGAGGACGTCGCCGATCTCGCCATCGGGCTGATGCTGGCGGTACAGCGCCGGATCGCCGCCAACGACGCGCTGGTGCGCCGCGGCGGCTGGAAGGCACCGCTCGGCCGGCATGCCAGCGGCCGCCGCATCGGCATTTTCGGGATGGGCAAGATCGGCGCCGCCATCGCCGCCCGCGCCGCGCCCTTCGCGCGCGAGCTGCTCTACACCGCCCGCAGCGCGAAATCGCTTCCCTGGCGCTATGTGCCCGACATCGCCAGCCTGGCGGAGGAAAGCGACGTGCTGATCCTGGCGGCACCCGGCACCGCGGCGACGGCGCACGTGGTGGATGCCGCCGTGCTGGACAGGCTCGGCCCGGCCGGCGTGCTGGTCAACGTCGCGCGCGGCAGCCTGGTCGACGAGGATGCGCTTGTCACAGCCCTGTGGGCAGGCACCATCGCCGGCGCGGGGCTGGACGTGTTCGCCGATGAGCCCCACGTGCCCGAGGCGCTGCGCGCGATGGAGCAGGTGGTGCTCGCCCCCCATCAGGGCAGCGCCACGGCGGAGACGCGCGCGGCGATGGCGGCGCTGGTGGTCGCCAATCTCGACGCGCATTTCGCCGGCGAGCCGCTGCCGACGCCGTTGCTCTAGGGGCGCCCTGCCCCTCATCCCAGCAGCGTGCTCAGCACGTCGGGATGGAAGCCCCAGCCGGCGAAGCCGCACAGCCCCATGAACAGCCCGAACGCGCCGAACACCCAGGCGACCACCAGCAGCCAGCTGCTCTCCGCCAGCGCCGAGACGGCCGCGACCGAGATCGCGGTGGCGATCGCCGCGTCGCTGGCGTCGAACTGGTCGTCATGGACGTTGAGCGCGTCGTACAGCGCCGCCTGCGCCTTGGCCTGCTCGGCGAGCCTGGGTGCCTCCTGCTTGTACTTGGCGATATCGGCATCGAGCCCGTGCAGGATCGGGGCGACTCTCGCCGGATCGCTCGCCACCGCCGCGATCTGCGCGCGGCTGGTTTCGGCGAGGTGCTGCTTGGTCTTGGTGGCCTGATATTCGTTCCACAGGTCGACCGAGCCGGACTGCGCCTGTTCCATCGACTGGACGATGTTGCCGTCCTTGATGTTGCACAGCCCGGTCGCGACCGACAGCACCACCACGGTGATCGCGACGCGGCGGTTGAGGCGCTTGTCCTTCGCCTCGGCGGAGACTTCGATTTCCACGATGCTACTTCGCCGCCTTGCGCAGCGCGAGGCGGACGAGCGCGTCGAGCGTTGCTGCCGGGCCGAGCTCGTCGCTGGCCGCGTTGACCGCCGCGCTGGCCTCGGCGGGCTTGAAGCCGAGGTTGAGCATCGCCGACACCGCATCGGCCCCCGCCCCGCCGCTGGGTGCCGCCGTGGCACCGACCCCGCCGAGCGCGAGGCCGCCGGCCTTGTCCTTCAGCTCGTTGACGATGCGCTGGGCGAGCTTCGGCCCCACCCCGTTCGCCCGCGCGATCGTCGCGGAATCGGCGCGGGCGACGGCGGTGCGCAGTTCCTCGGGGGCGAGGATCGATAGGATCGCCAGTGCCACCTTGGCCCCCACCCCCTGCACGCTGGTCAGCAGCTTGAACCAGTCGCGCTCGTCGGCGGTGGCGAAGCCCATCAGCCGGATCGAATCCTCGCTGACCAGCATCTCGGTATGGATGGTGACCTGCTCGCCCACCGCGCCCAGCTTGTCGAGCGTCTTGGCCGACGCCCCGACCAGATAGCCCACGCCGTTCACGTCGATCACCGCATGATCGGCGCCGCTGGACGCCAGTGCGCCGCGGAGGTGGGCGATCATCGGCGGGGCTCCCAAAGGAGGGGGAGCGGCGACAGGAACGAGGCGAAGCGCGGCATGCCCGGTACATAAGCGGAACAGTGAAACGGAGAAAGCGATTTCGGTCGTTCCTGCGGCACGCCGTTCAGGGCCGCCAGCGCCACGCCCCGTCGGTCTTCGCCCAGCTGATCCAGACCAGTGCCAGCGTCAGCGGCGCGAGCAGCGCCAGGAACAGCGGGTGCCGCGGCATCGCCAGGCGCAGGATCAACCCCGTCAGCAGCACGAACAGCGCCACGACCAGCCAGCCCTGCCACGTCACCGGCGTCGCGCCATAGCCGAACGCCTTGGGCTTGAACCAGAAGCCCGGGCGCACATCCTCCTCGCTCATTCCTCGTCTCCTTCCACCTGCTTGGGCGGGCGGCCGCGCCTGGGGCGCACCGGGTCCGCCAGCTTCACCCCCCGCCGCGCCAGCGCCTCGCGCAGCAGGCACTCCACCTGCGCGTTGACGCTGCGCAGGTCGGTCGCCGCGCTCCGCTCGATCGCCGCGTAGAGCGCCGGATCGAGGCGGAGCGGGAACGCCTTTTTCTGCGGGGGGACGCTCACGCGACGGCCTTACTGATAGAGCGAACCGGCATTCACCACCGGCTGGGTGTCGCGCTCGCCGCACAGCACCACCATCAGGTTCGAGACCATCGCGGCGCGACGCTCGTCGTCCAGCTCCACGACATTCTTCGCCGAGAGCTGGTCCAGCGCCATCTCGACCATGCCGACCGCGCCCTCGACCAGCGCCTTGCGCGCCGCGACCACCGCCTGGGCCTGCTGGCGCCGCAGCATCGCGCCGGCGATCTCCTGCGCATAGGCGAGATGGGTGAAGCCGCATTCGTCGACGGTGATGCCTGCCACCAGCAATCGCTCGATCAGCTCGGCGCGGAGCTCGCCGCCGACCTGGTCGTGGTTGCCGCGCAGGGTGACTTCCTGATGCTCGAAATCGTCATAGGGATAGCGCGAGCCGATGGTGCGCACCGCCGCCTCGATCTGGACGTTCACGAAGGCCTTGTAGTCGTCGACGTCGAACAGCGCCTGCGCGGTGTCGGTCACCCGCCACACCACCTGCGCCGCCATCTCGATCGGGTTGCCGCGCAGGTCGTTCACCTTGATCTTGTCCGAAATCATGTTGTTGGCGCGGACCGAGACCTTGGTCTTGATCAGCCACGGCCAGGACCAGCGCAGGCCGGTGGTGCGATCGGTGCCGCGATAGTCGCCGAACAGCAGGATCGCCGCCGCCTGGTTGGGCTGGAGCAGGTAGAAGCCGCACAGCACGAAGAGGAAGACGAGCGACGCGAGCACGATCCACGCGACCACCATCCAGTCCGGCAGCCGATCGATCTGCGTGAAGGCCAGTCCGCCGAAGACCAGCGCCGCCACCGCGACCAACAACATGCCATAGCCGCTCGCCGTTTGCGCCACCGACTCGGTGCTCTGGCGCAAAGCGGGCGCGGTGCTCCGTACGTCCGTCATTTTTCCCTCCTGAATTATGATATCATATTTATATCGAATCAGAAGGCCGGACAAGCGGATTCGGCGAACACGAAAAAGGCCGCCGGAGCATGTCCCCCGGCGGCCTCGATTTCGGCGTCAGGCCCGAACTCAGTTCAGGACGAGCGTCACCGCGCGGCGGTTCTGCGCCCAGGCGGCTTCGTCCGAACCCAGCGCGATCGGGCGCTCCTTGCCATAGCTGATCGTGGTGATGCGATCGGCCGAGACGCCCTGCGCCGCCAGATAGTTCTTCGCGGCATTGGCGCGGCGATCGCCCAGCGCGAGATTGTACTCGCGGGTGCCGCGCTCGTCGCAATGGCCTTCCAGCGTGATGCGGACGTTCGGGTGCGCGACCAGCCACTTGGCCTGGCTGTCGAGGATCGCGCGCGACTGCTGGTCGACGTCATACTGGTCGAGCGCGAAGTGGATCGTGTCGCTCGTCACCTCGCGGCGGAACTGCTCGGAGAGCGGCGTGGTCTGCGTCGTCTCGCCATTGCCATAGGGCTGGCTCGGCGCCGGGGTCTCGGTCGGCGCGGGCGGCAGTTCCTTCGGCGGCTTCTTCGAGCAGGCCGCGGTGGCGACGAGTGCCACGCCGAGCATCAGGCTGGGGACGAGCTTGGTCATGAATTCCTCCTTGTACTAGTGTCGCGCATGCCGCGCATTCGTTACGCTAGAGTTTCTACTTGGTGTCAGGGACGCACGGCACCCCAATTTGGATCCGAGCCGTCGAGCGGCGTCGGCACTTTTCGCGTCGCGCGGCCGGTGAGGTCGACCGTCCAGAGGTCCGGGCGGCCCGATCCCTGCGCGGAGCGGAAGAAGATGATCACCCGGCCATTGGGCGCCCAGCTCGGGCCCTCGTCGCCCCAGCTGTTGGTGAGCAGCTGCTCGCCGCCGCCCGAGGGGTTCATCACGCCGATGCGGAACGCGCCGCCGCCCATGCGGGTGAAGGCGATCTGGTCGCCGCGCGGGCTCCAGGCCGGCGCCGCATAGCGCCCGCCGCCGAAGCTGATGCGGTGCTGGTTGGAGCCGTCCGCATTCATCACATAGAGCTGCTGGGTGCCGCCGCGATCGCTTTCGAACACGATCTTGGAGCCGTCGGGCGAATAGCTGCCGCCGGTGTCGATGCCCGGCGACGTGGTCAGCCGCTGCGGGGTGCCGCCGCTGGCCGGCACGCGGTAGATGTCGGTATTGCCGCCGACCGCCATCGAGAACACCACCCAGCGCGCATCGGGCGACCAGTGCGGCGCGAAGTTGAGCGCCACGTTCGCCACCAGCGTGCGATCCTGGCGCGAGTTGAGGTCGTAGATGTGGATCGACGGGCGATCGCGCTCGAAGCTCATGTAGAGGATCGCGTTGAGCTTGGGGCTCAGCCGCGGGGTCAGCACGATCGACTGGCCGTTGGTGAGGAAGCGGTGATTCGCGCCGTCCTGATCCATGATCGCCAGCTGCTTGCGGCGGCGATTCTTGGGGCCGCTCTCGGCGATATAGACGACCTGGGTGTCGAAATAGGGGCCCTCGCCGGTGAGCCGCGCATAGATCGCGTCGGCGCACTTATGGCCCGCGCGGCGCCAGTCGCCCGGCGAGACGACGAAGCCCTGGCGGATCAGCTCCACCTTCGACGAGACGTCGTAGAGGTAGCAGCCGACCGTCAGCGTGCCGTTCGAGTTGGCGCGGACATAGCCCTGCACCAGCGACTGCGCGCCGGTGCCGCCCCAATAGTCATAGGCCGGGGCGGTCACTTCCGGGAAGGCGACGGTGCGCAGCTGCGCAGGGGGAATCGGCGTGAACAGCCCGGAGCCGCGCAGATCGTTGGTGATGATGTCGGCGAGCTTCTGCCCCAGCACGTCGGTCGAGCCGGCCGGGGTATCCACCACCGCCGAGGTCGGCATCGCCGGGATCGCGATCGGCATCGGCGCGGAGATGCCGCCGACGATGTCGATCACCGGTTGCGCGCCGCCCTGCTGCGGTGGCTGCGCGGCCTGCGCCTGCGCTTCGGGGCTGTTGGCGATCGGCGGCGGCGGAGTCGTCTGGGCGTGGGCCGCGGTCACGAAGCAGACCGTCGCAAGGGCCGCAAATTTGAATTTCATCGCTTCATCCTCATCCAGGCAGCTTGTAGCTGAACGCCAGACTCTTCCAGCCGCTCGGCACGGCGTAGAGATTGGCGGGCAGCCCACGAATCGGCGTGCAGCCCTTGAAGGTGGCGATCGCCAGATCCTTCACCCGCTCCACATACCGACCATTGGTCGCATCGTTCCCCTGTACGCCGGTAATGTCCGGATCGCCCGCCAGCGAGCCATCCGGATTGAAGTTCACGCGCAGCAGCACGCGTATGCGCTCGGCGCCGGGCCCGGGGGTGACCTGGCGGTTGGCGCAGGGCTGGATCTGCCGTGCGATCAGTCCGCGGAAGCTCGCCACGTCCTCGGCCGAAGCCTTGCTGCCGGGGTTCCGCAGCGACGTACTGGCGGTCTTGTTGTTCGAGCGGCCGAGATCGAGTCCGGCCAGATTGCCGGTCGGCTTCACCGGGCGGCGCGCGCTGCCGGTCGCGGCGCTCTGCGCGGGCGCGGTGCTCGGCTTTTGCGGTTGCGGCTTGGCGGCCGGCGACGGCTTGCTCGGCTTGGCCGGCGCCGGCTTCTCGGCTGGCTTGGGCTTGGGCTGCGGCGGCGCCGGCTTGGGCTGCGGTTGCGGCTCCGGCGCGGGCTTGGGCGGGGCCGGCTGCGGCTTGGGGAGCGGTTGCGGCTCGGGCGCGGGTGCAGGCGCCGCCTCTGGCTCCACCGGCGCCTCGACCGGTGACTTCTTGGCGGCCAGCTCCTCCTGGCTCGGCACCGGTGCGCTGCTTTCCAGCCCCACCTTGTCGGCGAGCGAAATGTCGATCGGAATCGCCTTGGGCGGCTCCTGCGGCGGCGTCTTCGCGAAGCTGAGCACGAGCGCGGCGAACACCGCGGCGTGCGCCGCGATGGAAACGCCGAGCCCGATCCGCTCGCTACGGTCCATGGTCTCGCTCACTTCAGCGCTGGTCGCTCGGTTCGGTGAGCAGCGACACCTTGTTGAGGCCGGCCTGGTTGAGCTCGCCCATCACCCGCATCACCTTGCCATAACCGAGCGCGGTATCGCCGCGCAGATAGATGGCGGCGGGCTTGCCGTCGGGGCCCTTCCTGGCGGCGATCGCTTCCAGCTTCGCCGGCAGCTCGGCATCGCTCACCGCGTCGTTGTCGAGGAACACCTGCCCCTTGTCGTCGATCGAGATCTGGACGGGCTTCTGCTCCTGGTCGAGCGCCTTGGCGCGGCTCTCGGGCAGGTTCACCTGCACGCCGGCGGTGAGCAGCGGCGCGGTGACCATGAAGATGATCAGCAGCACCAGCATCACGTCGACCAGCGGCGTGACGTTGATCTCGGCCATCGGCGTGCGGCGGCCGCGGCCCTTGCCGGAGGGGAGGTGCATGGCCATCGGCTTAGCCCTCCATCTCCAGGCGACGGCTCAGCGTCGCGTGGAAGCCGTCGGCGAAGCGATGGAGCCGCGCCTCGACGCGGTTCACGGCATGGCTGTAGCGGTTATAGGCGATCACCGCCGGGATGGCGGCGAACAGGCCGATCGCGGTGGCGAACAGCGCCTCGGCAATGCCCGGCGCGACCACGGCGAGCGACGAGCTCTGCGCGGCGGCAATGCCGGTGAAGCTGCGCATGATGCCCCAGACGGTGCCGAACAGGCCGACGAACGGGGCGACCGAACCCACGGTGGCGAGGAAGTTCAGGCGGTCGGAGAGGCGATCGATCTCCATCGCGACCGTCGCGCCCATCGCGGTGGCGAGGCGCTCGCGCGTGCCTTCGCGGTCGATCGTCTTGCCCGCGGTCGAGCGGCGCCATTCGCTCACCCCCGCGGCGAACACGCGCGCGATCGGCTGGTCGCGGCCGGCGGCGCGGCGGTGGAATTCGTCGAAGTCATCGGCCTCGCGATACTCGGTCTCGAAGCGCTGCATCTCCTTGCGCAGCCCGCTGACCTTCAGCGCGAAGCCGATAATGATCGTCCAGGTCCACAGGCTGGCGAGCAGCAGGCCGATCATGACCAGCTTCACGACGATGTCGGCTTCCAGGAACAGATGGATCGGCGACAGGACGGCACCGGTTGAGACGGACGGCATGGACGCTTAACTCTCCTTCCACACGAGCGGTTCGAACGCAGCCAGCCACTCGGCCGGCTGTCGCCGCGGGCGACCGCCGGGGGCGACGAACGCCACCTCCACGGTTGCCTCGGCGACTATGGTTTCGTCCCGCATGACTCGTTGCTGAATAGTGACGACGGCGGCACGCAGGCGGGTCAATCTGCTGACAACCACCAGCGTGTCGCCGAGTTTCGCCGGGGCGCGATAGCGAATGTCGAGCCCGGCGACCGCATAGGCGCCGCCACCCGCTTCGAACACCGCGCGCTGGTCGATGCCCGCGCGATCGAGCATGTCCGATCGGGCACGTTCCATGTAGCGCAGGTAATTGGCATGATAGACGACACCGGTAAGATCGGTGTCCTCGAAATAGACGCGCAGCGCGAAGCGGTGCTCACGGCCGTCGAGCCGGCCGGCAGGGGCTTGGTCGCTGCTGGTCATCGCCTGGCCTCCTAGCGGAGGGGATGCCCCAGCGGAACCCCAAAGGGCCTAACCTTTCGCAGGTGGAAGGACTTTGCACATCCTCCCGACTCGCGGCCCTTGCAGATCCTCCCCGGCACGGGGAGGATCTTAGAACAGCAACCGCTGCGTCGAGCTCCCCCGCCCCACCGGCGCGCCGCCACGCCTGCGCGCCAGCTCGGTCTCGGCGGTGAAGCGCACATCCTCGTCGCGATCGGTGAGGAAGCCTTCCAGCGAATCCTCGGAGATCTCGCTCCATTCCTTGCCGCGATCGGGGCCGTAGCGGACCCGCGGCAGCAGGCCCGGCTGGCTCGACCATTCGATCAGCTGCGCGACGCTCGCTTCGTTGAGCATGTCGCGCAGGTGGAACGCGGTCACATAGGCGTCCGGGAAAGCGCGGTGTGCCGGCAGCCCGCGTTCATGCTCCATCCCTTCGGGCCGGCGCCAGTAGCGCAGCATCTGGTTGGAGAAGCCCGGGCTGTCCGGCCACAGCCGCAGCGCGCATTTCCAGGTGCAGATCCAGTCGGCGCCGCGGGTGAGCGCAGGGGTGCAGAACTGCTCCTCGAAGCTCGCGCGGTGCGCGGCGAGCGCGACGCGGCGCGGCCAGGGATCGAGAATCGGCCGCGCGACGTCGTGCCAATAGGGCGCGTCGGCGACGTCCTCGTCGCGGATATGGTGGATCGCCATGGTCAGCGGCGGGATGCCCCGACCCGGATTGACGAGGCGATTGCCGCCCTCGCCCTGCAGTTCCCAGCGGCCGTCGGGCCCGAGTGCCACGTCCTGCCAGCCGATCTCGCACACGGCGTGCACGGGCGGCTTGTCGCCGGTGGTCTCTAGGTCGATGACGCGGATGATCGAGGGAGGTGGCGGAGCCATGGCCGCGATGTGGGGGTTTTCGGGGCGAATTGCCAGCCGAAAGCGCGGTGTCCTTCAGCGGAGACGTTACGCTCCCCAGCTCCGTCATCCCGGCGGAAGCCGGGATCCATTGCCTTCAACGTCCCAGCTCCCGCCTAGACGTCGTGGCGAATGGATCCCGACTTTCGTCGGGATGACGGCTAACAGGCCGCCCCTTACTCCGCCGCCTTCTTCTTCGCCGGCGCCTTCTTCGTGGCCGGCTTCTTCGCCGCAGCCTTGGCCGCCGGCTTCTTCGCCGCCGCCTTCTTGGCCGGGGCCTTCTTCTTCGCCTTGCCCTTCGCCGGCCCCTGCGCCGCCTTGGCGTCGATCAGCTGGGCGGCTTCTTCCAGGGTCAGCGCGTCCTTGTCGATCGTCTTGGGCAGCGTGGCGTTGGTCTCGCCGTCGGTGAGATAGGGGCCGTAGCGGCCTTCCATCAGCTTGATCTCGGCATCGGTGCGCGGATGCTTGCCGAACACCTTGAGCGGCTCGCGCGCCGCCCCCCGCGCAGGCCTGCCACCGCCCGCCGCCGCCTCGGCCAGCTTGACCACCGCCGCGTTCATGCCGGTCTCGAACACCTCGGCGGTCGACTGGAGCCGGGCGTACTTCCCGTCATGCGCCAGATAGGGCCCATAGCGGCCGATCGAGGCGGTGATCGGATTGCCCGTCTCCGGATGGTTGCCGATGGTGCGCGGCAGCTTGAGCAGCTTGAGCGCCCATTCGAGATCGAGATCGACGTCCTTCGGGATCGACGCGCGCGCCGCATCCTTGCCCTCGCCGAGCTGGATATAGGGCCCGAACCGACCCGACTTGCGCTCGACATTGAGCCCGGTCTCCGGGTCCTGGCCCAGCACTTCCGGCCCGGTGTCCTCAGATCCCTCGCCGCCCGGCTGGCCGAAGCGACGGGTATATTTGCACTCGGGATAGTTGGAGCACGCCACGAACGCGCCGAACCGGCCGCCGCGCAGCGCCAGCTTGCCGACGCCGCAATTCGGGCACAGCCGCGGATCGCTGCCGTCCGCCTTGGCGGGGAACAGATAGGGCTCGAGGAACTGGTCGAGCGCCGCGGTGATGTCAGAGGGCTTCTGCTCCATCACCTCGGTGGTGCGCGGCTTGAAGTCGCGCCAGAAGGCCTCCAGCACCGCCTGCCAGGCGGCGCGGCCGCCCGAGACGTCGTCCAGCTCTTCCTCCAGATCGGCGGTGAAGTCGAACGAGACGTACTTCTCGAAGAAGCGCTCGAGGAACGCGGTCAGCAGGCGGCCGCTCTCCTCGGCGAAGAAGCGGTTCTTCTCCACCCGCACATAGGCGCGGTCCTTGAGCACCTGGATGATCGAGGCATAGGTGGAAGGCCGGCCGATGCCGAGCTCCTCCAGCCGCTTGACCAGCGAGGCTTCGGAGAAGCGCGGCGGCGGCTGGGTGAAGTGCTGCTCGGCGTTGACCGCCTTCTTGGCGGGCGACGCGCCTTCGGACATGCGCGGCAGGCGGCGGCTGTCCTCGTCGCCCTCGTCGTCCTTGCCCTCTTCGTAGAGCGCGAGATAGCCGGGGAAGAGCACCACCTGGCCGGTGGCGCGCAGCCCGTGCTGGCCGGTGCCGTCCGCCAGGTCGACCGTCGTGCGCTCCATCCTCGCGGAAGCCATCTGGCTGGCGAGCGCGCGCTTCCAGATCAGGTCGTACAGGCGGGCATGGTCGCCCGAGCCCGCGCGATCCTTGCTGAAGTCGGTCGGGCGGATCGCCTCATGCGCTTCCTGGGCGTTCTTCGCCTTGGTCTGGTACTGGCGCGGCTTGTCCGGCACGTAGCTGCCGTCATAGCGATCGACCACCGCCTTGCGCGCCGCCTGGATCGCCGAGGGGTCCATCTGGACGCCGTCGGTACGCATATAGGTGATCGCGCCGTCCTCGTAGAGCGCCTGCGCGATCCGCATCGTGTGGCTGGCCGAGAAGCCGAGCTTGCGCGCGGCTTCCTGCTGCAGCGTGGACGTCGTGAACGGCGGCGGCGGATTGCGCATCGCCGGCTTGGTCTCGACCGCGACGACGGTGAAACGGCCTTCCTCGACCGCCTTCTTGGCGGCCTCGGCGCTGCCCTGGTCGCCGATCGAGAGCCGGTCGAGCTTCTCGCCCTTCCACTTGACGAGACGGGCCTGGAACGGGGTGCCGTCCGATTCCATCTCGGCGATGACCGACCAATATTCCTGCGCGACGAAGCTTTCGATCTCGCGCTCGCGCCCGACGATCAGCCGCAGCGCGACCGACTGGACGCGGCCCGCCGACTTGGCGCCCGGCAGCTTGCGCCACAGCACCGGCGAAAGCGTGAAGCCGACGAGATAATCGAGCGCGCGGCGGGCGCGATAGGCGTCGATCAGATCGGTATCCAGCTCGCGGGGGCGCTGCATCGCCTCGAGGATCGCCGGCTTGGTGATCGCGTTGAAGGTGACGCGCTCGACCTCCTTGGGGAGCGCCTTCTTGTTGCGCAGCACTTCCTGCACGTGCCAGCTGATCGCCTCGCCTTCGCGATCGGGGTCGGTCGCGAGGATCAGGCGGTCCGCCTTCTTCGCCTCGTCGGCGATCGCCTTCAGCTGCTTCGACTTGTCGGCATAGGTCTCCCACTCCATCGCGAACGAGTCGTCGGGGTTCACCGACCCGTCGCGCGCCGGCAGATCGCGGACATGGCCGTAGCTGGCGAGGACCCGATAGTCCTTGCCGAGATACTTCTCGATGGTTTTCGCCTTGGCGGGCGACTCGACGATGACAAGCTGCATGAAGTGGTTAGACCGATCCCTACGTGTACGCGTGTAAGGTGGGGGGCGACGCTGCGGCGCGTCAAGCCGCTCGTTTGCGGCGCGCTTGCCCCTCCCGCGACCGGGAGGGGCAAGCGCGCAGTCACGCGGAGGCCCGCATCCGCTCCAGCACCACGTCGATGTCCGTGGCGTCGTGGCGTTCGGGAACGCGCTGGTCCTCGGGCCCCACGCCGCGATTGACCAGCCGCCCGCGCTGCACTGGCTCGCGCGCGGCGATCTCGGCGGCCCAGCGCAGCAGGTTCGGATATTCGCGGGCGTTGAGGAACATGTCGGCGCCCGCATAGGTCTCGCCGCGCACCACCGCGCCGTACCAGGGGAAGATCGCCATGTCGGCGATCGTGTAGGTGTCACCCACCATGTAGCGGTTGCTCGCCAGATGCGTGTCGAGCACGTGGAGCTGGCGCTTGGCCTCCATCGCGTAGCGATCGATGGCGTACTGGATCTTGATCGGCGCATAGGCGAAGAAATGGCCGAAGCCGCCGCCGAGGAACGGCGCCGAGCCCATCTGCCACATCAGCCAGCTCAGCGTCTGCGCGCGCTTGGCGGTGTCCGTCGGCAGAAACGCGCCGAACTTCTCGGCGAGGTGGATCATCATCGCGCCGCTCTCGAAGATCGGCAGCGCCGGGCTGATCGAATGGTCGACCATCGCCGGGATCTTCGAGTTCGGGTTGATCGCGACGAAGCCGCTGCCGAACTGGTCGCCTTCGCCGATATTGATCAGCCATGCGTCATAGTCGGCACCCGCGTGACCGGCAGCGAGCAGCTCCTCGAGCAGGATCGTCACCTTCTGGCCGTTGGGCGTGCCGAGCGAGTAGAGCTGGATCGGGTGCTTGCCGACGGGCAGGTCCTTGTCGTGGGTCGCGCCCGACGTCGGCCGGTTGATGTTGGCGAACTTGCCGCCATTGCCCGGCGCCCATTCCCACACCTGGGGCGGGACATAGCCGGCGGGAAGGTTGTTCGCGGGATCGGGGGCGTCGGCCATGCTGGTGTCTCCTCGGAGGATCTTGCCAGCGGCATGTAGGGCGCGGACCGCGACTTGCCAGTGGCCTCGGCGGGATCGATCCAACTTCCGACGCTTGCGGCCACCCGCATCCGCGGGCAAAGGCGCCGCGATGACGGCAGCCCCTCGCCTCCTCCGCATCGCCGGGCTCGCGCTGGTCGCGATCCTCGGCACCTATGCGATCGCGCTGATCCCGCGCGAGGTGCATCCGTTGGAACTGACGTTCAACTCGATGCTCGACCATCTGCTGCGCGGCCGGTTCGACGTCTATCCGGGGACGGTGGGCCGCGAGGGGTTCACCCTCCACGGCCAGGTCATGGCCTATTGGGGGCCGCTGCCTGCGCTGCTGCGGCTGCCGATGATGGTGTTTCCCGGCTGGCACATGCTCGATTTCACCATCGGCTCGTGCCTCGTCGCGCTGGCCGGCATGATCGCGACCAAGCTGTGGACGCTGCGGCTGATCCGGCGCGAACTGCCCGGCCTGCCCGCCTGGCTCGGCCGCGCGATGGCGGTGGTGCTGGTGCTCGCGGGCGCGCAGACCTGCTTCCTGCGGTTCAGCCTCTACCAGGAGGTGTGCCTGTGGGCGGCGCTGTGGGGCGCGCTGTTCGTCGCGGCGGCAATCCATGCCCAGCTGCGCGGGCTGGGTCGCGGGGCGCTGCTGGTGATGGCGCTCGTCGCCGGACTCGCGATGCTGACCCGCGTATCGCTCGGCATCGGGCTGGTCGCGGCGTTCGGCGGCGTGCTGCTGGTCGAGGCGGTGCGGCGCCGCGCGGATCTGCGCGGCTGGCTTGCCGCTGCCGGGCTGCCGGTGCTGCTGCTGGCGCTGTTCGGGCTGGTTACCGCCGGGGTGAATATCGGGCGCTGGGGCAATCCCTTCACCTTCGCCGACTACCACCATTACAACTACAACGCCTGGTATCCGGACCGGATGGTGCGGATGGCCGAACAGGGGCTGTTCAACCTCCAGCGGGTGCCGTTCGGACTGGTCTATTATTTCGCGCCGATCTGGGTGCTGCGCGGCGCCGACGGGCAGCTGTTGCTGGAGGCCACCCGCAGCAAATGGATCGACGCCGCCGAGCTGCCGCCGAGCAGCTTCCTGCTGACCGATCCGCTGCTGCTGGTGCTGGGGGCGCTCGCGATCCTCGGCTGGGCCCGCCATGCAAGCGCCGACCGCGCCCGGGGCATCGCGGTCGCGCTCGGCCTCGCCATCCCCGCCGGGCTGATGCTGTGCGCGGTGAGCATGAACTTCCGCTACCGGCTCGACTTCTACCCGCTGTTCGAGTTCCTCGCCTTTTCGGGGCTGATCCTGGCCGGCCGCGGCGGCGCCACGATCGGTCCGCGCTGGACGGGGGCACTGGCGACGGTCTCGGTCCTCGCCTCGCTGCTGGTCGGCGCCGCCTATCTGGTCGGGCGGCTGGGGCCCGGGCAGCTGCTGATCGGCGACGGCATCGGCGCCTACTACCTTCAGGCGTTCGGACTGCGCTGAGCGGCTAGCGCAAGGACACGCGCGCGCCGGCGTGGCGATCGAGCCGGCCTGCCAGTTCGAGCTCGAGCAGCACCGTCTGCACCACCGCGGGCGCGCAGCCCGACTGGCGGATCAGTTCGTCCACCCCCACCGGCACCGGGCCGAGCAGCCCGGTCACGCGCCGGCGATCGGCATCGCTGGCGTCTTCCGGGGGCGCCGCGCCGAAGCGGTCGCCGGGCGACCGCACCACGCGCGAGTCGATCGGACGCACCTGCTCCCAGATGTCGTCCGCCGACTGCACCAGGATCGCGCCCTCGCGGATCAGCAGATTGCACCCCTGTGCGCGCGGATCGAGCGGCGAGCCCGGCACCGCCATCACCTCGCGCCCCGCCTCGGCCGCGATTCGCGCGGTAATCAGGCTGCCCGAGCGCGGCGCTGCCTCGACCACCACCGTGCCCAGCGACAGCCCGGCGATGATGCGGTTGCGCGCGGGGAAGAAGCGCGCCAGCGGCTCGGTGCCCGGCGGCTGTTCGGTGACAAGCAGGCCCTGGCGCGCGACCCGCTCCTGCAGCTCGGCATTTTCGGGCGGGAAGACGATGTCGATGCCGCTGGCGATCACCCCCACCGTGCCGCCGGCGAGCGCGCCCTGGTGCGCGGCGGTGTCGATGCCCCGCGCCAGGCCGGAAACCACCGTGACGCCCTGCTCGACCAGCCCGATGGCGAGCTGGCGGGCGAAGCGACACGCCGCCGCCGAGGCGTTGCGCGCGCCGACCATTGCGACGGAGGGCCGCTCCAGCAGCGCCATGTTGCCGCGCAGGATCAGTGCGGGCGGCGCATTGTCCAGCTCGGCGAGCAGCGGCGGATAGGCAAGGTCGTCAAGGAACAGGTAGCGGGCACCGAGCCGCTCGACCGCGGCGATCTCGCGCCGCACCGCGCCGGCATCGGCGATCTGCGGCGCCCGCCCGCCGCCGCGCGCGGCGAGCATCGGCAGCGCATCGAGCGCCGCCTCGGCGGTGCCGAAGCGGGCGATCAGCTGGGCATAGGTGACGGGACCGACATTGGCGGAGCGCAGCAGCCTCAGCCGCGGCTCCCGCCCGTCAGCCACGCTTGCTGCCGACCCTGGGTTCGGCGCCGCTGAGCAGCCGGTCGATATTCTCGCGATGCTTCCACAGCACGATCAGCGCGAGCGCGAGCAGCATCAGCACCAGGTCGAGCCGGCCGAAAAAGGCCGCGCTCACCGGCGCGCTGACCGCTGCCGCCATGCCCGATACCGAGGAGATCCGCACCGTCGCCAGCAGGCCGAGCCACACCGCGGCATAGACGAGGCCGGAGGGCCAGTAGAGCGCGAGCACCACGCCCATCAGCGTCGCCACGCCCTTGCCGCCGCGAAACTTGAGCCAGACGGGATAGCAATGGCCGAGGAACGCCGCCGTCGCCGCCAGCACCGCCGTGCCGGGCAGGAAGGCGGCGGCGAGCAGCACCGCCACCGCGCCCTTGGCCATGTCGAGCAGCAGCGTCGCCGCCGCGAGGCCCTTGCGGCCGGTACGCAGCACGTTGGTCGCGCCGATATTGCCCGATCCGATCTGGCGCAGGTCCCCCGCCCCCGCGGCGCGCGTGAGCAGCACCCCGAATGGGATCGAACCGAGCAGATAACCGAGCAACAGGGCCCCGGCCGGGGCCATCCATGGAACTTCCGTGGGCAATGCGGCCCCCTTTCGTTCTTCCGTTTAGCCGCATCCCTTACCCGAACGCAATGATTTGCATCAGCGTGCAGGCAGGGCCCAGGTTGACGCTGGCGTCGCGCGTCGGCCATGGCGGGGGCATGGCCGATCGTCGTCCCGTGCTGTTCTTCGATTCCGGTGTCGGCGGCTTGTCGGTGCTCGGACCCACCACCGCGCTGCTGCCCCAGGCGCCTTTGGTCTATGTCGCCGATTCGGCGGGCTTTCCCTATGGCACCAAGAGCGAGGCGGAGATCGCCGCGCGCGTGCCGGCGCTGCTCGGGCGGCTGGCGGAGCGCTACGACCCGCGGCTGATCGTGATCGCCTGCAACACCGCCTCGACGATCGCGCTCCAGCATGTCCGCGCCGCGCTCGACCTGCCGATCGTCGGCACCGTGCCCGCGATCAAGCCGGCGGCGGAGACCAGCCGCACCCGCACCATCGGCGTGCTCGGCACAGCGGCGACGGTGCGCCAGCCCTATGTCGACGATCTCGCCGCGCGCTTCGCCGGGGACTGCACCGTGCTGCGCCACGGCTCGGCCGCGCTGGTCGAGCTGGCCGAGGCCAAGCTGGCGGGCGAGACGATCGCGCCGGAGGTGATCGCCAACGAACTCGACGGCCTGTTCCACCAACCGGGTGGCGACCGCATCGACGTGATCGTCAATGCCTGCACGCATTTTCCGCTGCTGGAGCCAGAGATGCGGGCCGTTGCGCCGGAAGGCGTGCAGTTCGTCGACGGGGGCCCCGGCATCGCACGCCGAGTCGCGTACCTCACCCGCGCGCAGAGCTGGCCCGCCGATCTGCCTCCCGGTCGCGCCGTGTTCACCGCGCGCGATCAGCGCGCCGATGCGCTTGCGCCGACGCTCGCCCGCTATGGGCTCAGCCGAATCGAGACGCTGTAAGGCTCAGGCAAAGTCGCCGAGCACGGCCTGCGGATCGCGCACTGCGATCTTGGCGGTGTAGCGATCCGCCATCTCCTCGTGCGCGCGTCGCGCGCTGCTGTCGTCGCACTTGCCCGCGCGCTCGCGCTCCTGCCGCGCGCGTCGTTCAAAATATTCGATGTCGTTCTTCGCCATGGGCCGCTCTCCGATGCCTAGGGAGACCGAACGTCTCTCGGCCGCGGACATGCGGTTGCCCCGAGTCGTCCGCGATACGCCTTGTTTACCACAAGCGAAGCTTCACATCCCTGATCTTGCGCAAGAGTCGATCACTGAGGGCGAAAATCTTCATTGGGCGGCAGGACGCACCTGCGCCACATCTCGCCCATGGAGCGAGCGGAGACCGGTCGGTCCTGCCCCGGGAGCAATCCCAAACCTATACGGTAGTTCACGTGCTAGAATTGCTGGAAATTAAGGCGTAGAGATCACGTCCATGCAGCGCCAAGACGCCTCCGCACCCGCGATCGATTACACGCGGGTCTTCACCCAGGCCATCGACCGCCTCCATGCCGAGGGGCGCTACCGGGTCTTCATCGACATCCTGCGCAACAAGGGGATGTTCCCCAATGCGCGCTGCTTCGCCGGGCATAACGGGCCGAAGCCGATCACGGTGTGGTGCTCGAACGACTATCTGGCGATGGGCCAGCACCCCAAGGTGATCGCGGCGATGGAAGAGGCGCTGCACGATGTCGGCGCCGGTTCGGGCGGCACCCGCAACATCGGCGGCAACACGCATTACCACATCGATCTCGAGCGCGAGCTGGCCGATCTGCACGGCAAGGAAAACGCGCTGCTGTTCACCTCGGGCTATGTCTCGAACGAGGCGACGCTGGCCACGCTCGCCAAGGTGATGCCGGGCTGCATCATCTATTCGGACGAGCTCAACCACGCCTCGATGATCGCCGGGATCCGCAATTCGGGCTGCAAGAAGCGCGTGTGGCGCCACAACGACGTCGCGCATCTCGAGGAACTGCTCGCCGCCGACGATCCCTCGGCGCCGAAGCTGATCGCGTTCGAGAGCGTCTATTCGATGGACGCCGACATCGCGCCGATCGCCGAAATCTGCGACCTGGCCGACAAGTACAATGCCCTTACCTATCTCGACGAGGTCCATGCCGTCGGCATGTACGGCCCGCGCGGCGGCGGCATCTCGGATCGCGAAGGCCTCGCCGATCGGCTGACGATCATCGAGGGCACGCTGGGCAAGGCGTTCGGCGTGATGGGCGGCTATATCGCCGCCGACCAGGTGATCATCGACGTGATCCGCAGCTATGCGCCGGGCTTCATCTTCACCACGTCGCTGTCGCCGGTGCTGGTCGCCGGCGCGCTGGCGAGCGTGCGCCACCTGAAGGCCTCCAGCATCGAGCGCGAGGGCCAGCAGGCCGCCGCCGCGATGCTCAAGCAGCTGATGCACGATGCCGGGCTGCCGGTGCTGCCGTCGACCACCCACATCGTGCCGCTGATGGTGGGCGATCCGGTCAAGGCCAAGAAGATCAGCGACGTGCTGCTCGCCGAATACGGCGTGTACGTCCAGCCGATCAACTACCCGACGGTACCGCGCGGCACCGAGCGGCTGCGCTTCACGCCCGGCCCGTCGCACGACGAGGCGATGATGCGCGAACTGGTGGATGCGCTGGTCGAGATCTGGGGCCGGCTGGAGCTGCGACTGGCGGCGTAGTCGCCGTCAGTCGAGGATAACGGGAACGTCAGACCAAGGCACCGGGACGGGATCGCCAAAGCGCACAACCTGGCGGTCGGCATAGCCGCCATCGGCCTTGGGGGACGCCATGACATGCACCACCCGCGCCGCAGCGTCGACGACCCAATAATGGGGGACGCCGGCCCTGCCATAATCCGCGACCTTCTCGCCCAGGTCACGGGCGAGCGTGGTGTCGGCGATCTCAACGACCAGCAGGATGTCTGCACCATCCGGCACCGCGTCTGCTGGCAATGTATCCGAATAAACGGCGATGTCGGCCGCCCGCGCGGTGAGATCGTCGATCCGTATCGCAAGATCGGTAGCGATCGCGAGCGGCTGCCCATTGGTCGTTGCGTGCAGCCGCAAGACAAGCGTGGCGTTCCGCTCGCCATGCCCTGGCAGTGCCGGCATCATCTTTACGAGCGCTCCCCCCACCAGCTCGGCGCGCATGTCCGCAAACGCACCCAGCTTCAGCATTCGCTCGAAATCGGCGGCCGTGAAGGCAACGCGCGGTTCCTGAAGCTCCGTCAGTCGGAAGGGGTGGTTCATGATGCAAGAGATATCATCGAACCACCCCGCAGACCAGCGTCAGGCCGGTCGCGTGAGCCCCGCGCTCCAGGTATAGCCGCGCAGCGCGGGGCGGAACGATGCCGTCAGCCCCTGCTCGGCGGCGATCGCTTCCACCACCGCGCGCAGATCGGCGCGGGGATAGACGTGGAAGGCGTTGAGCTCCTTGAAGTGGAAGCGCTTGGCGAAGCCGGGCAGACGTTCATACTGGCCGAAATCGACGATGTGCAGGCTGCCGCCCGGCGCGAGCGCCTTGGCGCCCAGCGCGATCGCTTCCTTCCAGGGCGGGATCATCGACAGCGTATAGCTCATGAACACGCGGTCGACTTGGTTAAGCCCGAACAGCGTGCTTACATCGAACGCCCCGGCATCGCCCTGCGCCAGCGTGATCTTGTCGCTGAGGCCGTGCTTCGCCACCGACTTGCGCGCGGTGTCCAGCATCGCCTCGCTGATGTCGAAGCCGTGAAAGCGCGCGTTCGGCCAGCGCTTGGCGGCGACGATCAGGTTGCGCGCCGTCCCGCAGCCGACCTCCAGCACGGTGCCGCCCGGCGGCGGCGCCAGCTCGCGGATCAGCCGGTCGCGGCCGAGCAGATAGAATTTGCGCGTGAGATCGTAGAAGTGGCGATGGAGCGCATAGGTCGCATCCATCAGCCCCTTCTGATCGGCCGCCCCGGCATGCCCGCTCATGCGTGCGGCTTCAGCATCCAGACATGGGTCGCGCCGTACACCGACGAGCGGTCGCGGCGGGTCCAGTCGTCGAGCTTGGCCTGGTCCTCATATTCCCACTGGTTCATCAGTTCGTCGGGGATATGGCCGCGGACCACGTCCGGCACGGCGGCCGTACGATAGAGCACGCGCGCGCCGGGCTTGGCGGTGCGGGTGATCTCGGTCCAGATGCGGGTCAGCTGCTCGTCGGTCATCCAGTCCTGCGCATCGAGCAGGATGTAGCGATCGAGCGACTGGGCCGGCATCGACTCGAGATAATCGGCATAGTTGGTGTGGCGGATCTCGACGCGGTCGGCGCGGTCGCGGACCAGCTCGTAATTCTTGCGCTCGAGATAGGGCGGCAGCGGCGCGCCCTCATGCTCGCCATAGCCGCGGCCGAATGCCTGCCAGGCGTAGAAATTGTCCTTCAGGTCGAAGTCGCAGGCAAGCTTGCGCAGGCGGCTGCGCAGCGCGCCGGTGATGCCCTCCTGGTCGTCGACCTTGAGCAGGTCGTACTGCGCCGGCGGGATGCCGAAGCCGAACAAGGCGGCGGGCTGGTCGACCATCCAGCGCAGCAGCTTCTTGTCGAAGAACGGCGCGAAGCGCGTCTCGAAGATGTGGCGCTGCTCCTCGATGGTCTTCGCCTGCAGGATCTCCTTGGGATCGATGCCGTAGCGATGCCCCAGCCAGTGGACGAAGCCGATGAGCCGGCCGAGCAGGCCCTGGCGATAGAAGCCGGTCTTGAAGCCGTTGATCCGGCGCACGCCGTTGGGCGCGCGGCCGTCCCAATAGGCGCGCGAGCTCTCGTCGAGCGCGCCGCGCAGGTACGTCTTGTAGGCGTCGATATTCTCGGGCCGGTTGGCCAGGCCGAAGAAGCGGTGGAACGACTCATAGTCCGGCAGCCGCAGCGCCGCCTGCTGCTTGAGCTTGTTGAGCGCGATATGCGCCGGATTGAGGTCCACTGCGGTGATCTTGGCGGGGTTCGCCGTCAGATAGGAGAAGACGTTGCAGCCGCCCGACGCGATCGTGACGATGTGGCTTTCGGGGGTGATCTGCAGCGCTTCCATGTCGATCACGGGATCTTCCCAGATCTGGGCATAGACCAGACCCCGGAAGGCGAAGGTGAAGGCGCGCTCGAGGATGCCTTCCTTGGAAAGATGCTCGTGGCGGTGCACCGCACCCCGGACCGCATCGTTCTTCGGCGACTTGGCGATAGATGGCATTCGAAACGACTCCCGGCGAACCAGCCCGTCCGGCGCCCCGCCGAACAAGCTCCCCACACCCCCTGTGACAAAAGCTTTGCAGCCTTGTGACAGCAACCCCGGGAAATCAATCCTTCACCATGCGACCTGCCGCAGTCTGGCGGCGGGAAGAAAATGCCGAAGGCGCTGCAACCTTTCGGCCGCGCGCACCGAACCTATATCGAGACCATCATCCCGAAAGGTTCGCCATGCCGATCGATCGCCGCCAGTTGCTCGCCGCCGCCGGGGCGGGCGCCATCGCCCTGCCGCTGTTCGCCTGCAGCACCGCGCCTGCCGCACCGCTCCCCGACTTTCCGTTCAAGCTGACCGACGCCGAATGGAAGAAGAGGCTGGGCCCGGCGGCCTATAACGTGCTGCGCAACGGCGGGACCGAGTATCCCTTCACCAGCCCGCTCAACAAGGAGCATCGCAAGGGCGTGTTCGGCTGCGCGGGCTGCGCGTTGCCCTTGTTCGATTCCGCCACCAAGTTCGACAGCGGCACCGGCTGGCCGAGCTTCTATCAGCCGCTGGCGAATGCGGTGGTGACGCGGAGCGATCGCAGCCTGGGCATGGCGCGCACCGAAGTGCTGTGCCGCCGCTGCGGCGGCCATCTCGGCCATGTCTTCGACGACGGGCCGAAGCCGACCGGCAAACGCTATTGCATGAACGGGGTGGCGCTGCGCTTCACCCCGCGCGCCTGATCAGTTGGAGGCGATCTGGGTCAGCGTCGGCAGGCTGAGCGCCGCGACCTGGACATTGGCCCAGTCGCTCGCCGGCGCCGCGTCCGGATAGATGAAGCCGTTCACCGGATAGGCCGAGAGGCCGAGGCTGCCGATGCGGCCATACCACACGCGCACTTCGCTCCAGTCGCCGGCGGCCGAAACGTCCACCGCGCGGACATCGTGCTCGACGGCGCCGGGGGTCGACCAGTTGGCGTGGGTGAGCAGGACTTCGCGCGGGCTGACGACCTGCGAGACCATCGCGACATGGCCCATCGGCATGCGGGCGGTACGCCGGAACGACATCACCGCGCCGACCTTGGGGGTCTCGCCGCGCTCGTAGCGGCCGGCGGCCTGGTCCCACCAGGTCCAGGCATTGCCGCGGAGCTCGACGCCCGAGGCCTGGCGCGCGAAGGTAACGCACTGCCAGAAGGTGCCCTTCGCCTGAGCCGGAACGACAGTCATCAGGGCGCACGCCGCCATCAGCGCAAAACGCGCTGCGAAACGAGTGAACATCTTTGGACCCCCCGGTCAGGAAAGGAAGTGGTTGAGGGTTGCTAGCCAAACTATAGGACGGCCGTATACCCCTGCGGCGCGCCGATCCGACGAACCGTTGGAATGCGCCGACGAGGTGCGCTGAACGGTTTCTGAACGGCGGAACCGGCCCGAAAACCCATCGTGCCGCGCGGTGCGCAACCGATTGCCCAATCTGAGATACGGGCGAGACCATAAGGGAAAATACGGCGTGAATTCAGAAGCCTAAGGAAGTTCCCTTAGCGTCATCGCTTCGTCGCAAACCAATGTTGCGTCGCAGCACATTTTAGGGTCCAATGCTCGTGGGGATACGGAGGGGGTCATTAAGCTCTGCGTTAACCAGTGCGGAGCATGATCCTCTCTACCGGGCAGAAGGAACCCGAGCGGGAGACGTTACGATGGCTGCACGAGCAAAACCGGCCGAAGGTGCGATGACGCTGGCAGAAATGAAGGAGTTCGCGGGCTTTGCCGCCGGCACCCAGCGCTATGTGCGCCGGTCGCTCGACGTGGGCCTGGAGCGCGACGACGCGCTTTCGCGCTGGTCGCGCGACGTGGTCGAAGCCGCCAGCATCCGCGCCCAGGCGCGCATCTACGAGCGCCTCAAGGACATCCGCGCAATGATGCCGAGCGACAGCGACCTGGGCGGGATCGAGCCGTTCATGGCACCGCTGGTGACGCTCTCGGCGTTCGACCTCGGCCAGGGCCGGCTGACCAGCTTCTCCTCCTATCGCTTCCTCTACGAGCGGCTGCTCGGCGCGGAAGTGCGGCCGTGGCTGCCGGCGGCCTTCTGCTCGGCCTCGGCGCTGCCGCACCTCCACCCGGACCTGCGCCGCAAGCTGCTCCAGTCGATCAGCGAAGCCGCGGCGACCGCCTCGGGCTGGTCGAACCGCCAGCCGAGCTTCTTCCCGCAATGGGTCGAGAAGATCGACACCAACGCCCTGCCGAACTGATCGGCTAGCGACACGCCCGCCACCCCATCTCGCCGCGTGCAGCCTGGTCGAGATGGAGGTGGTCGCGGTGGGCGGCATTATAGTCGGGCGACAGCACCGTCGCGAACAGCCGGCAGGCGCCGTCGCGCACCGCACGCAGGAAGGCAGGCTTGTCGCCTTCCCCCTTCCAGTCACCCAGCACGCTCACCCGCCGCCCGTCGGCGAGGACGAAGGCCGCGATGTCGACCGCATTCGCCTTGGCGTGCTCGCTCCAGTCGCCGGTGGTGCGGCCGTACATGCGGCGACACGAATAGCTGCCGAAATGCTCGATCCGCACGACGCGCGAGCCGAAATGCTTCTGCGCCTCCGGCTGGACGATGTTCCATTCCCACAGCGCCAGCCCCACCGCCACCGGACAGGCGGTGCCGAGCGACGCCGGGCTGAACGCGATCGTCCGCGCGCCACCTGACGTGAAGCGCACGCCGTTGGCATAGCCGCATTCGCCCCGCCGCGGCACCGGCGCCAGCTTCTCGTAGCGCACGCCCGCCCGGGTGAGCAGCGCCCGGCACTGGCCGTCATCGCTTCCCAGCCCCGCCAGCTTGCGCCCGGTAAAGGCGCCGATCGGCTGCGACAGGTCGAGCGGGGTCCAGGGCACGTCCTGCGGCCGGCTGCGCGTCCACATCAGCAGGAGCAGCGCCCCGCCGGCGATCAGCGCGAAGACCAGCAGCACCCAGACGGTCTGCTTGAGCGCCCTCACGCCCGCACCGCGCGGTCCATCCGCTCGGCCGTGACGGGATAGCCGAGCCCCTCCGGGATGCACAGCCAGTCGACGCCGCCCCGCGACTCGACGAAGGGGGTGATCGGCTCGATCGGAAAGCGGCGGGCATGGGCCATGGCCGAGTCGAAACCGTCGAAGAGCGCCAGCCGTTCCAGATTGCGCCGGGTGGGATAGATCACCATCGCCTCGCCGCGATCGGCGAGGTCCAGCGCGCCCCGCGCAGTGATCCAGCACAGCCGGACATTCTCGCTGCCGTCGACCTCCGGCGCGACCCCCTCGGGCGCGCGGGCGAGATAAAAGCGGGTGTCGAACACCCGGTGCGGCAGGCCGTAGGGGAGCCAGCGGGCGAAGGGCACCAGCGCGTCCAGATCCAGCGCCAGCCCGGCCTCCGTCAGCAGTTGCGCAAAGGGTTCACCGGCATGGAGCGCGGCGCGGATCGTTGCCAGCGTACCAGGGGCACAGCGGAGCCCCAGCGCCAGCCCCGCCTCCTCGATCGTCTCGCGGATCGCCGCGACTCGGGCCGCGGCATCGTCATGGCAGTCGGTCAGCAGATGATCGCCGGGATCGATCCGGCCGCCGGGAAACACCAGCGCGCCGCCCGCGAACGCCATCGCCCGCGAGCGCTCGACCATCAGCAGCTCGGGCGGCCCGCCCGCCACCTCGCGCATCACGATCACGGTGGCGGCGGGGATGGCTTCGGCTTGCGACATCGCCCCGGCTCTACGCCGGGCGGTCGCCGCTTACCAGCCGGAGGCGCGCAGGCGGAGGCGGAACACCTCGTCGCTGGAAGTGATGAACAGCGTCTTGCCGTCCTCGCCGAAGCAGCAATTCGCCGCCTTCTTGCCCGTCGAGATCAGCCCCAGCCGCCGCCCGTCCGGCGCCACGACATGGATGCCGCCGGGCCCGCTGGCATAGAGATGCCCGCTCGCCGCCACCTTCATCCCGTCGGCATGGCCCTGGAGCCCCGCCGCGGTGCCGGCGCGGTGATCGAGGAAGATCTTCCGGCCCGTCACCAGACCATCCTCGCCCAGCGAATAGGCCCAGGTGTAGGGCGCGGCATCGTCCGACACCGAGACGTAGAGCGTCCGCTGGTCGGGCGAGAGGCCGATGCCGTTGGGCCGGGTGAGCTTCGATTCGATCAGGTGCACCGTGCCGTTGGTGTCGAGCCGGTACACGCCGTTGAACGGCAGCTCCTTCAGCGGCGACTGGTCGCCCTCGGTGAAGCCATAGGGCGGATCGGTGAAGTAAATCGCGCCGTTCTTCGCCTGGACCAGGTCGTTGCAGCTGTTGAACCGCTTGCCGTCATATTTGCCGGCAAGGATCGTCTTTTCCTTGGTCTCCAGGTCCACCGCCGCGATCGCGCGGGTCCCGCTGTCCGCGATCAGCAGTTCGCCCTTGCGCCCCTGGATCATGCCGTTCGATCCTGCCTCGCGCACGCCCTTGGGGATCGGCCCGGCGAGCCCCGAGGGCACGAGGAACGGCTTGGTCTCCTTGCCGTCCCAGCGATAGGCGATGTTCGCCGGCACGTCGGAGAAGAGCAGATAGCTGCGATCGAACGCGCTCGCCCCGCCCGATGCGCCGCCGGTCACCGCGCCGTCGCGGATCCATACCGGCCCCTCGGCCCATTGGATGCCGCTGGCAATCACCTCGAGCGGCGACTCGACGTCGAGCAGGGCATCCAGCTCGGGATCGAGCCGCGTGATCGTCCCCGCCCCCGCCCCCGCCGCGCGGGCGATGCCCGGCAGCAGCGGCAGCGCGGCAAGGCCGCCCAACAGGGTGCGGCGGGTGGTGGCGAGCATCGAAATCCCCCTCAGACGAACGGCCATAGCAGCAGCGCCATGGCGAAACTGGTCAGTCCCGCGATGGTGGCACCGATGGTCCAGCTGCGAAAGGTCTGCGCTTCGGTGAGGCCAAGATACTGCTTCACCAGCCAGAAGCCGGTGTCGTTGACATGGCTCGCGATGGTCGCGCCCGATCCGATCGCGACGGTGACCAGCGCGATCCGGTCCGGCCCCAGCCCCGCCGCGCCGATCAGCGGGGCGGCCAAGCCAGCGGCGGTGACCATCGCGACCGTCGCCGAGCCCTGCGCCACCCGGACGAAGGCGGAGAGCAGGAAGGCGAAGACCGGGATCGAAACCTGCGCCGCCTGCACCGCCATGGTGATCTGCTTGCCCGCGCCCGAGTCGATCAGCACTTCCTTGTACGCCGCACCCGCGCCGATGATCAGCACCATCAGGCCTGCCGGCTCCAGCGCGCGGGTGCTGATCTTGGACAGCGTCTCGAACCCCGCGCCCGCGACGAAGCGCAGCCACGCCATCGCGCCCAGCACCGCCAGGATCAGCGCCGTGAAGGGATGGCCGAGAAAGACGAGCGTGGAGCGCGCCAGCCCCGGCGCCATCGCCTCGCTCGCCACCGTGCCGATCAGGATCAGCGCCAGCGGCAGCAGCATCGCGGCGAGCGCGGGGCCGAAGCCGACCGCATTGGTCTGCGGCGCGCCTTCGTCGAGCATCGGCGGCGCGCCGATCGCGCCATAGCCCGGCGCACCATGCGCCAGCTTGGCGAAGACGGGGCCCGCAAGGATCGCCGAGGGGATGCCGCAGATCAGGCCATAGAGCGCCATCCGCCCATAGTCGGTGTGGAGCAGCTCGGCGACCGCGACCGGCCCCGGATGCGGCGGCAGCAGCGCGTGCATCGTCATCAGGCCCGCGAGCAGCGGCAGCGCGAAATAGGTGACGCGCCGCTCGGCCCGCACCGCCAGCGTGGTGAGCAGCGGCGCGAGGATGATGAAGGCGACGTCGAAGAACAGCGGCACGCCGATGATGATACCGATCGCGGTGAGCGCCCAGGGGACGCGCTTCTGCCCGAACAGGTCGAGCAGCCGCCGCGCGATCGCCTGCACGCCGCCCGAGGCTTCGAGCATGCCGCCCAGCACTGCGCCGAGCCCGATTACCACCGCGACCGAACCGAGCGCCTCGCCCGTGCCCTTGCGGATCGCGGCGATCACCGCCTGGGGATCGTTGCCGAAGACGAGGCCGGTCGCCAGCGCCACCAGCAGCAGCGCGACGAAGGGCTGGAGCTTGAGGCGCAGCACCAAGAGGATGACGGTCGCGATGCTGCCCGCGACGATGAGCAGCGTATGCCAGGGCTCGCCCATCACGCGATCTCCACCTTGGTTGCGAGCGAGGCGGCAGGCACCTGCCCCTCCGCGCCGGCGGTGATGCGGAACCTGGCTTCGCTCTTCAGATCGACCGAGGAGGCACCGGCCATCAGCCGGATGTCGCCCGCCTCGACGATCCACTTGCCGTCGCGCCAGAAGGCGAATTGCTCGGGGCTCAGGGTGAAGCGGACGGTGCGGCTCTGGCCCGGCTTGAGCGGCACGCGCGCGAAACCGCGCAGCTCCGCCACCGGCCGCGAGACCGCGGCGACGGGATCGTTGGCGTAGAGCTGCACCACCTCGTCCACCGCCATCGTGCCGCGATTGGTGACCTGCACCGATGCCGTGATGCGGCCGCCGGGGGCGACGGTTTCGGCGCTGAGGCTCAGCGGGCCATAGGCGATCTCGCCATAGGTAAGGCCATGCCCGAAGGCGAAGAGCGGGCCGATCTCGGTGTCGTGATAGCGCGCGCTGTCCACCGCCAAGTCCGGATTGGCCGGGCGGCCGGTGGGCAGATGGGCGTAGCTCTGCGGCGACTGGCCCGTCCGGCGCGGCATGCCGATCGGCAGGCGACCGCCGGGCGCGGCCTTGCCGGTAAGGATCTCCGCGATCGCGGGGCCGCTCTCGATACCGAGCAGCCAGGTCTGCAGCACGGCAGGCACCCCGGTCAGCTCGCGCTCGAGCGCCAGCGGGCGGCCCCCCATGAGGATCGCGACGATCGGCTTGCCGGTGGCTTTCAGCGCCTCCAGCAGCGCCGCCTGACCCTCGGGGAGACCGATCTCCGCATAGCTGCGCGCCTCGCCGGTGCGGTTGAAATCCTCGCCAAGCGCCACGAGCACGATGTCGGCGCGCTTGGCCGCCTCGACCGCCGCCGCGACATCGGTGCCCGGCTGATAGTCGGCCCCCGCCAGCGCAGCCTTGAGCGTCACCGCGTCGGTCGCCTGTCCGCGTGCGCGCCACGAACCGATCGCCGAGGAGGCATCGTCCGCCAGCGCGCCGATCAGCGCGAGCCTGGCGCCCGGCTTGAGCGGCAGCACCGCGCCGTCGTTGCGCAGCAGCACCAACGAGCGCTTGGCGAGATCGCGCGCCTCGGTCCGCCGCAGCGGCGCCTTGTCGCGCGCGGGATCGCCGAAGCCATAGGGATCGTCGAACAGCCCCAGCCGCGCCTTGGCGGCGAGGATGCGGCCGACCGACTCGTCGATGAGCGGCACGAGGCTCGCATCGGCGGTCGCGGCTTCGGCGAGGTAGGTGGCGTAGCTGCCGCTCGCCATGTCCATGTCGACGCCCGCCTTGAGCGCCAGCACCGCGGCTTCGCGCGCATCGGCGGCGATGCCGTGGTTGACCAGCTCGCGGATCGCGTTCCAGTCGCTCACCACCAGCCCCTGATAGTGCCACTGGGCGCGCAGGAAGCCGCGCACCAGCTCGGCATTGGCGGTCATCGGTACGCCGTCGAGCGCGTTGAACGCGGTCATGAAACTGCCCGCGCCTGCCCGTGCGGCAGCATGGAAGGGCGGCAGATAGACTTCGTTGAGCGTTCGCGGCCCCACCTCGGCGCTGTCATAGTCGCGACCGCCCTCGGCCGCGCCATAGCCGACGAAATGCTTGGCGCAGGCCATCATCCGCCTGCCCTCGCCCAGATCGGCGCCCTGGAAGCCGGCGACCTGCGCCTCGGCGATGCGGCTGCCGAGATAGGCGTCCTCGCCCGCACCCTCGACCACCCGGCCCCAGCGGGGGTCGCGCGCGACGTCGACCATCGGGGTGAAGGTCCAGTGCAGCCCCGCCGCCCAGGCCTCTTCCGCCGCGATCCGCGCGGCCTGTTCGGCGACCTTGGGGTCCCAGCTGGCTGCCAGCGCCAGCGGCACCGGCAGGATCGTCCGATAGCCATGGATCACGTCCATCGCGAACAGCAGCGGAATCTTGAGCCGCGATTCCTCCACCGCGACGCGCTGCAGGTCGCGCAGCGGCTCGGCCCCGGCGACATGGAGGAACGAGCCCATCTCGCCCTTGCGCACCCGGTCGAGCATCGCCGCGTCGAGCTTCGAGTTGAGCGACTTCTGCCGCCCGCCGGCGATCTGGTTCATCTGCCCGACCTTCTCGGCGAGCGTCATCTGGCCGAGCAGCGCCTGGATGCGGGCGCGGTGGTCGGCGCCCAGCGGCCGGGCGGCGCGGGCCAGCGGGGTCCAGGCGGAAGCGGCGAGCATTGCGCCCGCCGCCAGAACGTTCCGACGATTCATGGGTACGTGCTTCATGCCAGCGTGATCGCCCGGTGTTCGCGCGCCGCGCGGTAGATCGCCTCGATCAACCGCATGTCGCGCAGCCCTTCCTCGCCCGAGACGATCGGCTCGCGCCCGCTCATGATGCATTCGGGCAGGTGATCGAGCTGGCGGACGAACTGGTTCTTGGCCGGCTTGGGCAGCACCACCTGCTCGCGCTTGCCCTCCAGCCGGGTCCACATCTCCTGGCCCTCATAGTTGGTGGCGGGCTCGAGCTCGACCCAGCCCTTCCGGCCGGTGACGCGATAGTGATTGTGGTTCGAGCTGTAGCTCGACACGCAATCGGCGATCAGCCCGCTGGGGAAGCGCAACTGCCAGTCGATGCGGTCCTCCACCGTCTTGAAGCGCGGATCGCTGCGATCGGTGTACTCCATCGCGCTGACCTCGACCGGCTCCTCGCCGGAAAGATAGCGCGCCGCATTGAGGCTGTAGATGCCGATGTCCATCATCGATCCGCCGCCGGACAGCGCCTTGTCGAGCCGCCACTGGTTGGGCCCCGCATAGAAGCCGTGCTCGGCGAAGATCAGCGTCGGCTTGCCGAGCGCGCCCGACTTCACCGTCTCGATCGCCTTGAGATTGTACGGCTCGAAATGGCAGCGATAGCCGATCATCAGCTTCTTGCCGGCCTTCTTGGCGGCGGCGATCATCGCCTGGCATTCGGCGACCGAGACCGCCATCGGCTTTTCGCACATCACATGCTTGCCGGCCTGGTGCGCGCGGATCGTGTATTCGGCGTGCATCGAGTTGGGCAGCACGACATAGACGATGTCAATGTCCGGATTGTCGCGGATCCGGTCGTACGTCTCGTAGCTGTATTGGTGGGTCTTGGGGATGCCGTATTCGGCGCCGTATTTCTCCAGCTTGGCAGGCGTGCCGCTCACCAGCGCCTTGAGTTCGGCGAACTCGCAGTCCTTGAGGTTGGGCATGATCTGCCTGGTGGCGTAATAGCCCAGGCCGACCACCGCATAGCCGAGCTTGCGCTTGGGCGCGGCCTGTGCCGATCCGCCGAGCGCACTGGCGAAGACCCCGGCGCCGATCCCGCCGAGCACGTCGCGTCGCGTTCCCATGATCCTCCTCCTCGTCCCCGGCGGCGTTGCGTGCCGCACGGCCGACAGCGGTATCAACAATGGAAGGGGCGGGCCAGCGTCTCGGGGTCGTAGATGGAAACGATTGAAATCAAAGCGGAAGCGTGACGGTGGCGCACAGCCCGCCGCCGCTGCGCCGGTGCAGCGTGATGTCGCCGCCATGCGCCCGCGCGGTCGCCCGGGCGCTGGCGAGGCCCAGCCCCATGCCGCCGGTATCGCGGTTGCGCGAACGCTCGCCGCGGAAGAAGGGGTCGAACACGCGCTCCATGTCCTCGTCGGCGATGCCCGGCCCACGATCGCGCACCGCGATCACCGCCTCGTGGTCGCGCGCCGACAGCAGCAGTTCCGCACCGCCGGCATATTTGACCGCGTTGCCGACGAGATTGGCGAGCATCGCCTTGAGCGCCACCGGGTCCGCCTCGATCACGACGGGATCGCCCAGTTCCAGGCTGACATCCGCGCCGCGGTCCGCCGCGTCGTCGACCACCGTTTCGGCCAGCGAGCGCAGGTCGAGCGGGCGGCGCACGCCGATGCGGCTGCTGTCGCGGACATAGGCCATCACGGCGGAGATCATCGCCTGCATCTCGCGGATGTCGCCCTCGCACGCGGCGCGGATCGCCGGATCGGCATCCTCGACGCGCAGTCCCAGCCGCATCAACGGGGTGCGCAGATCATGCGCCACCGCCGCGATCATCGTCGCGCGATCGTCGACATAACGATTCAGCCGCGCCTGCATGTCGTTGAACGCGCGGGCGGCCTCGGCGATCTCGGCGGGGCCATCGAGCTCGATCGGGGGCGCGCGCGGGTCGCGGCCCAGCCGCTCGGCGGCACGGGCAAAGGCGCCGATCGGCCGGGCGAAGCGCTGCGCCATCGCCCAGGCGAAGATCGCGGCAGCCAGTGCCGACAAGACCAGCCAGGCGATGACGAAGAGCCGCCAGGGCTCCAGCCCCTCGCCGGGCGTCACCGTCCGCCAGCTGCCATCGGGCAGCTTGAGCGAGGCTTCGAACCTCCCTGCCACGATCACGTCCTGCGCAGCGGCGGCGCTGGCCGGGGCCGGCGCGGGCGGCACGCCGGCGCGGTTATAGACCTGCGGACGTTGCAGAAAGCCGACGGGGAAGCGCAGGATCACCCGATCGCGGGGCACGCCGAGCGCAGTCGCCAGCGCGACTTCGGTCCGCTCGGCCCGGGGATTCCAGGGCTGGGGCTCCACCGCGGGTGCCCGCAGCACTTCGAATCCCTCCGGCACCGCCATGGGGTTGCGCATGGCCTGGGCGATCTGGCCGACCGTATGGAGCTTCG
The DNA here is from genome assembly GCF_011927635.1 of Sphingomonas trueperi. GTDB lineage: Bacteria > Pseudomonadota > Alphaproteobacteria > Sphingomonadales > Sphingomonadaceae > Sphingomonas > Sphingomonas trueperi. The sequence continues at coordinate 88,977 of NZ_JAATJB010000010.1, read as the reverse complement.
GATTGGGCGTCTGGATCGCGAACAGCAACCCGAAATTGAGCAGCTGGACCACCGCGACGCACGCCAGCATCCGCACGAAGATGCGCAGGAACAGCGGCGAGCGGGATGCCGCCGTTCCCTTGCTCATGCGCGCGTCACGCGGGGGACGAACAGATAGCCTTCGTTGCGCACCGTGCGGATGATCTCGTCGGCACCCGAGCGGAGCTTGCGCCGCAGCCGGCTGACCTGCACGTCGATCGCGCGGTCATAGGCGTCCGAATCGGGACCGCGTGCGGCGGCGAGCAGCGCCTCGCGGGTCAGCACACGGCGCGGACGCTCGATGAACACGCGCAGCACCGCGAACTCGCCGTCGGTGAGGCCGACCAGCACGCCGTCCGGATCGAACAGCTCGTGGCTGCCCAGGTCGATCCGCCAGCCCTCGAAGGTGTAGACGTCGCCCGCCGGCGGCGTCGCGGCGGTGGTGCCGCGCTTGCGCAGCGCCGCACGCACGGTGGCAAGGATCTCGCGCGGGCTGCACGGCTTGGGCAGATAATGGCCCGCGCCGACCTCGAGTCCGAGGATCCGGTCCTGCTCCTCGCCCAGCGCGCTCAGCAGGATCACGTCGGGGCCGTCGGCGGTAGCGATGCGGCGGCAAGCGGAAAGCCCGTCCTCGCCCGGCATCATCACGTCGAGGATCACCACGTCGACCGGCATCTTCTCGAGGATCACGTCCATGTCGCGTGCGCTCGACGCCGTCTCGACGCGGTAGCCGCGCGCGCCGAGGCTGTTGGCGAGGAGCAGGCGGATGTCGCGGTCGTCGTCGACCACCAGCAGCGTGGCGGGATCGTCGGAAGCGGGATGGGTTGCCATGCTCAAACTCGACTCTTCAACAAATGGACCCCCGCTGGCGGCCCCTATGAACCCTTGTGATCGAAGGTTCAACGTTCGCGCACCGGCCGCGCGCCGAAGCTGACTAGGCTCTCCGCCCCGTCGGCGGCAACGGCCGCGACGCCAACGAAGCTGTCGTCGACGATGATGCCCCCGAGCACGGTCTCGGTCTTGTCCCCGGCAACATCGACATGGTTGGTCCACGCGTCACTGTCTGCGGCCCGCCAATAGACGCGGTACTTGGCCGCCCCGGCGACCGCCGGCCATTTTACCGTGGTATCGGTGGCGAGCGCGCCGCTGAGGATCACCGGCTCGGGCGCGGCGGGGGCGCTGGCGAGGCGGCGCAGCGTCGCGACGTTGAGCGCGGTGACCTTGGCGAGATAGGGGAAGTCCATCCGGTCGACGGTGTCGCCATAGACCTTCCCGCCATCGGTACGCAGATCCTGGTGCTGCGCATCGTAATTCTCAACGCCGACCGAGAAGCGCACCGCCGGATAGCCGAGCGTCAGGAAGGGCGAATGGTCGCCGCCGCGCCCGAAACGGTCCGGACGGCGCACCATCAGTACCTTGAGGCCCTGGGGATCCGCCGCCGCGACCCCGCGGATCGCCTTGGCGAGTGCGCGGCTGGGGCCGTCATCCTCGCCGCCATCGGCACGGCGCGCCTTGCCCTCCGCCACGCTTTCGGAGTCGCGCGCACCTTCGGAAAACACGCGGACCCGGTCCGCCACGCGGCGCCCGTCTTGGCCGATCGTGTTGCCGACAATGTCGTTGTTGAGCACCGCCGAGACGGTCCAGCCGCGTTCCTTGGCCGTCTCCGCCAGCAACTGCCCGCCATAGAGCCCCTGTTCCTCGCCCGACAGCGCGGCATAGACGATGGTTGCCTTGAACTTCTGCTTCGAGAGCAGCCGCGCCGATTCGAGCACCAGCGCGACGCCCGAGGCATCGTCATTGGCGCCGGGGGCATCGGCGGTGGCGTTCATCACGTCGGTGACGCGACTGTCGATATGGCCCATCACGATCACGACACGGCCCGGCTCGCTGCCGCGCTGGATGCCGAGGACGTCGACGATCCGGACCCCGTTCGGCGCCCGGGGGCCCTTGAACTCCCGCGCGATCTCGCTGGTCTCGATGCAACCGCCGCAGGCCGCACCGATCTTCGTGAGTTCAGCGCCGAACCAGCGCCGGGCTGCGCCGATCCCGCGCATGGGATGGTCCGGATCGGAAAGCGTGTGGCGCGTGCCGAAGCTGACCAGTTTCTCGACGGCGGCCTTCAGCCGCTGCGGATCGGGGCGGTCCTGCGCGGCGGCAGGCGTGGCGAGCAGGGCGAGCGACAAAAGAGCGAGGATGCGCATGGGCTTATGCTGACGTGCCCGGCCGCGCCGGTCAATCGACTCAGCTCAGTCGGTCGATCGCATCCATGTCGAGCGAGCCCGGGATGATCATCACCGGCACGGTGAGCTTGCCCGAATCCGCGCCGGTAAAGTGCGCGACCAGCTTGCCCGGCGGCCCGCTCGGCGCCGCGCCCAGCACCAAAGCGGCGATGTCGCCATTGGCCGCCAGCATCTCGCGCACCACCTTCGGCCCGTCGCCCTCGCGCACCGTGATCGAGGGCGTCAGGCCGGATTCGGCGAACAGCGTGCCCGCCGCCCGCATCACCAGCGCCTCGGCGCGTTCGCGGGCTTCCTCCTCGATCGTCGCCATCACACCGCCCCATTGAACGAACTCGGCGGGCGGGATCAGCGCCAGGATTTCGACGGTTCCGCCGGTCTTGCTGGCACGCCTGGCGGCGAAGCGCAGCGCGATTTCGGCCTCGGGCGAATCGTCGATCACCACAAGATAGGTGCGCATGGGGGCCTTCCTCGAAGTCTCCCGTTCAGTGGACCGGCACGGGCCGCAGCGCAAGAGCGGGGCTTGACCCTAGGGACTGCGGCGGCAAAGGAGGGGCCAGCCACCCCCAGGACCAACGACGGGAACCTTCATGGGAATCGAAATCAAGATGCCGGCACTTTCTCCCACCATGGAGGAGGGCACGCTTGCCAAGTGGCTCGTCAAGGAAGGCGACACGGTGAAATCCGGCGACCTGCTTGCCGAGATCGAAACCGACAAGGCGACGATGGAATTCGAAGCGGTCGACGAAGGCGTGATCGGGAAGATCCTGGTCGCCGAAGGGACCGATAACGTAAAGGTGGGTACCGTGATCGCGGTGATCGCCGGCGAGGGCGAGGACGTGTCGTCCGCCAGCGCCGCCCCCGCGCCGAGCCCGACCCCGGCGCCTGCCGCGAGCGCGCCTGCGCCCACCCCGACTCCGGCCCCCGCCCCGGCGGCGCAGCCCGCCGCCGCTTCGGGTTCGCGCGTCAAGGCGAGCCCGCTCGCGCGCCGCATCGCCGCCGACAAGGGCGTCGATCTCGCCGGCGTGACCGGATCGGGCCCGAACGGCCGCATCGTCAAGGCCGACGTCGAGGGCGCCAAGCCCGGCGCCGCCCCGGCTGCCGCCCCCACCACTGCCGCTCCGACCGCCAGCGCAGCGCCGGCTGCCGCGCCCGCCGCACCCGCCGAGACCAAGGCCGTCTGGTTCGACGACTCGATCCCGCACGAGGAAGAGAAGCTCTCGAACATCCGCAAGACGATCGCGCGTCGCCTCACCGAGTCGAAGCAGACCGTCCCGCACATCTACCTCACGGTCGACATCCGCCTCGATGCACTGCTCAAGCTGCGCGGTGAGCTCAACAAGGCGCTCGAAGCGCGCGGCGTGAAATTGTCGGTCAACGATCTGCTGATCAAGGCGCTCGGTGTCGCGCTGGCGCGTACGCCCAAGTGCAACGTCACCTTCACCGGCGACAAGCTGATCAAGTACAGCCGCGCCGACGTCTCGGTCGCGGTCTCGACCCCGACCGGGCTGATCACCCCGATCGTCAAGGACGCGGCGAACAAGAGCGTCTCGGCGATCGCGACCGAGATGAAGGACCTCGCCGCCCGCGCCCGCGAGGGCAAGCTGCAGCCGCACGAATATCAGGGCGGCACCGCCAGCCTGTCCAACATGGGCATGTACGGCATCAAGCAGTTCGAGGCGGTGATCAACCCGCCGCAGGGCATGATCATGGCGATCGGCGCGGGCGAGAAGCGCCCGTACATCATCGACGACGCGCTCGGCGTGGCGACGGTGATGAGCGCCACCGGCAGCTTCGACCACCGCGCTATCGACGGGGCCGACGGGGCCGAGATGATGAAGATCTTCAAGGAACTCGTCGAAGCCCCGATGGGCATGATCGCCTGATCGGAGCCGGGCGGTGCGCGTTCTCATCGAGGTGCTTCACATCGTCGCGGGCCTGATCGCGGCGTGGATCATCGCGTCGCTCGCCGCCTGGTCCTACCGCCGCGCCACCCACGACATCTGGCTGGTCGCCTATGTCGCGATGGTGGCGGTGGTGGCGATGGGCATCGGTCCGCTGCGGCGGGCCTATGCCGAAGATCGTGCCAGACTGAACGGACACAAGGAGGCCGCTCGCGATGATTGATCAACAGGGCGGCCCGCCCGACCGCCAGCCGGCGATCCGGGTCACGACGATGCCGGCCGACACCAACCCCTATGGCGACATCTTCGGCGGCTGGCTGATGAGCCAGATGGACATGGCGGCGGGGCTGTTCGCCTCGCGCTATTCGCGCGGCCGGGCGGTCACGGTGGCGGTGGAGGGGATGAAGTTCCACTCCCCCGTCGCGGTCGGCGACGAGGTCTCGGTCTATGCCGAGCTGGTCAAGGTCGGCCGCACCTCGATGACCATCGAGGTCCAGGCCTGGCGCCGCGGCCGGCATGTCGAGGAAAGCTGCCTCGTCACCCAGGCGCATTTCGTGTTCGTCGCGATCGACGCCGAGAAGCGCCCGCGGCCGGTGGAACAGATCGCGTAACCTACCCGCGGACGCCGGGCGGCCCATGCAATCCGCCGGCCCCGCATTATGTACTCCCCAGCCCTCCCCTGCCGATGGGAAGGGAGCAGAAGGAAGCAAGTCTTGGCTGAATCCTACGACGTCATCGTTCTCGGCTCGGGCCCCGGCGGCTATGTCGCGGCGATCCGGGCGGCCCAGCTGGGCCTGAAGACCGCCATCGTCGAGCGCGAGCTGCTCGGCGGCATCTGCCTCAACTGGGGCTGCATCCCCACCAAGGCACTGCTGCGCTCGGCGGAGATCTTCCATTACATGCAGCACGCCAAGGACTACGGCCTGATCGCCAACCAGATCAGCGCCGATCTGGACGCGGTGGTGAAGCGCTCGCGCGGCGTCGCCAAGCAGCTGAATCAGGGCGTCACGCACCTGATGAAGAAGAACAAGATTGCCGTCCACATGGGCACCGGCGTGCTCACCGCGAAGGGCAAGCTGACCGTCACCGCGGCGGACGGCAAGAAGACCGACCTGGAGGCGAAGAACATCATCGTCGCGACCGGCGCCCGCGCCCGCGACCTGCCCTTCGCCAAGGCCGACGGCAAGCGCATCTGGACCTATCGCCACGCGATGACCCCGTCCGAGATGCCAACCAAGCTGCTGGTCATCGGCTCGGGCGCGATCGGCGTGGAGTTCGCCAGCTTCTACAACGACATGGGCTCGCAGGTGACGATCGTCGAGATGCTCGACCGGATCGTGCCGGTGGAAGACAAGGATATCTCCGCGCATCTGGAGAAGGCGTTCAAGAAGCAGGGGATGACCATCCTCACCCAGACCGGCGTCGAGAAGCTCGACGTGACGGCGAGCGGCGTGAAGGCGTCGATCAAGGGCAAGGACGGCAAGGTCACCGTCGAGGAATTCAGCCACGTCATCGTCGCGATCGGCATCGTGCCGAACACCGAGAATATCGGCCTCGAGACGCTGGGCGTGAAGACCGAGCGCGGCCATATCGTCACCGACGCAGCCTGCCGCACCAATGTCGACGGTCTCTGGGCGATCGGCGACGTCACCGCGCCGCCGTGGCTCGCACACAAGGCCAGCCATGAGGGCGTGATCGCGGTGGAAGCGATCAACGGCGGCCATCCGCACGCGATGGACGTCCGCAACATCCCGGGCTGCACCTATTGCCACCCGCAGATCGCCAGCGTCGGCCTCACCGAGGCCAAGGCCAAGGAAGCGGGCTACCAGGTCAAGGTCGGCAATTTCCCGTTCATCGGCAACGGCAAGGCGATCGCGCTCGGCGAGCCGGAAGGCTTCGTGAAGACCGTGTTCGACGCCAAGACCGGCGAGCTGCTCGGCGCCCACATGATCGGCGCGGAAGTGACCGAGATGATCCAGGGCTACACGATCGGCAAGACCGGCGAGCTGACCGAGGCCGAGCTGATGGAAACGGTGTTCCCGCACCCGACGATCAGCGAGGCAATGCACGAGTCGGTGCTCGGCGCCTACGGCCGCGCATTGCACATCTGACCTGGCGGCGGCGCCCCTTGCGCCGCCCGCCTTCCAAAAAACAAGCCCCGGCCCGGGCACTCACCGGGCCGGAGCCGTTCCAGGCCGCGCCGTCGCGCCGCCCTGCTGGCCTCGATGCGGGGGATCACACCGAGACAAGCCCGACTTGAAAGCCGGGCGCGGCCCTCAGGCCTCGGCGAGCGCCTGCTGCGACGCGCGCTCCAACTCCAGCCCGATCGGGCCCTCGCCCTGATAGGTCATGGTGCCGTCGATCTCGACGCCGTTGCCCTTGGCGTTGATCGCCACCACGCCCTGGTTGGTGCGGCAGCCCAGCACCCAGGTGCCGCCCGGATGCCAGGGCTGGTCGTTGCCGCCCCATTGGTTCACCACGCTATAGGTGTTGGCCATGATCAGCGTGCCGCGGAAGCCGATCGGGCCCTCGCCCTTGTAGGTAATCGTGCCTGCCAGCGTCTTGCCGGCATCGCCGCTCGACAGGTCGAGCGCGACGACCGGCTGGTCCGGCCGGCAACCGAGCACCCATTGGCCGCCCGGATGCAGCGGCGCCTGGTCGCCACCCCACTGGTTCTGCGCATCATAGGCGACGCCGTCGGACACGGCCGCCTTGACGCCGATATCGCCCTCGCCCTGGTAGCGCATCGTGCCGCTGAGCGTCTGCCCCTGGTCGTTCGAGTGGAGATCGAAGGCGACCGCGTTCTGGCCGTTGCGCGCACCGAGCAGGAACAGGCCGGCATCGTGCCAGGGTGCATTGGGCCCGCCCCACTGGTTCTCGACGCGATAGCTGTTGGTCGTCACCAGCGTCGCGCGGACACCGATCGGGCCCTCGCCCTGATAGGTCATCGTGCCGGTGAAGCTTTGCCCGCCGTCGCCCGACTGGATCTTCAGCGCGATCGGGCGCTGATCGGTGCGGTTGCCGATGTTGAAGATGCCGCCTTCATGCCAGGGCGCGCCGCTGCCGCCCCATTGATTCTGGATCGCATAGACCGTCATTGTTCCTCTCCTGCCAGATTATACATTTCCCCAGCGCTTGCCGCGCATTGACGGGACGAAATGCAAACGAATGCAAACAGACTGGCGAATATCGCCAAACCTGCTCCTAACGGTTGTTATATCGTTGTTATGCCACCTCGCGGAACCGACGACTCGCTTCCGCATATTCATTGTACGCTACTTGCATTACTTCGCAACAAGCACGTTGCGCACTTCGCATCACAGGGAAACATCTATCGGTATACTCTGGGCAATGTACTTGCTCGACCGACGAACTGCCCTCGTTGCGCGAGCGGGTGCGCTGGCGTCGCACGGCGTTCGCTCCTAGAGTCGCGCCGCACTCCGCCCTTGCCCGCCAGGAAAACCGCTCGATGACCATGTACCGCTCGCGTTCCCAGGCCTTTGGCGGATCGCCGCGTGGCCGGGGCGGGCGAGCGTTGCAGCGCAGGCCGGTCGGCACCCGGCGCAAGGCATTGTCGGCGGTGATCGTCGCGGTGCTGCTGGCGGGCGTGACCCTCGCCTTCTTCTGGCCCGGCGTCGCCAGCTATGACAGCGTGGTGCAATATCAGCAGGTGCTGCGCGGCCAGTATGACGACTGGCACCCGCCGGCGATGGCGCGGCTCTGGGCGATCTTCCACGGGCTGGGCTGGCGCGGGCAGGCGCCGTTGTTCGTGGTGCAGGTCCTGCTCTACTGGAGCGGCCTGGCGCTGTTCGCCGGGGCGCTCGCCCGGCGCAGGCAATCGATCGCGGCGCTGGTCGTGCTGCTGCTGGGCATCTGGCCGCCGGTGCTCGGCTGGCAGATCGCGGTGCTCAAGGACGGGCAGATGGCGGGCGCGATCCTCGCCGCGGTGGGGCTGGCGAGCTGGTGGCGGCTCGACGACCGGCGGCTGCCGCTCTGGGCGGCAGCGCTGGTGCTGGTGCTGCTCGGCTATGCCACGCTGGTGCGCTTCAACGCCGCCTTCGCCACCGTGCCGCTCGCCTTCGGGCTGCTCGGCGGCTGGCGCTGGGATCGGCCGCGCTTCCAGCTGGTGCTGGTCATCGCCGCGACCGGCGCCGTGATCGCCGTGCTGGCGCCGATCAACCAGCGCCTGCTCCAAGCCGCGCCTAGCGGCGTCGAGCGCTCGCTGCCGCTGTTCGATCTCGCCGGCATCGCCCACCATGCCGGCCCGCAGGCGGTACCCCAGGTGCCCGCAAAGCTGTGGCGCCGCGCCGAGGCCAAGGGCTGCCTCACCCCGATCCTGTGGGATCCGCTCGGCGACGACAAGGCGTGCGGCTATATCGTCGACACCCTCCAGCGCGCCGCGCCCGGCGCCAGGCTGCGCAACGTCTGGATCGAGACCATCGCCACCCATCCGATCGCCTATGCCCGGCACCGGATCGCGCATTGGAACAGCGAAATGCGGCTGTGGATGCCCGCCACCATGCCCGGCACCGGGCCGCTCGCGCGCTCCGAGCCCAACACGCTCGGCCTCGGCTCGCCCGACAAACGAGTCAACGGGTTCCAGAAGCTGGGCTATACGCTGGCGAGCAGCGCGGCGGGGGCGCCGATCCTGTGGTTCGCAGCGGCGTTCGGCGTGCTGTTCTGCAGCTGGCCGGCACGCGACGGCGCGGGCGGCGTCGCGGTGACGCTGGCGCTCTCCGCGATCCTCACCGAGCTGGCGTTCGGCGTGGTCGGCGTCGCCTCGGACTATCGCTACCATGTCTGGGGCATGCTCGCCGCCGGGCTGGCGCTGCTCGCCGCCAGCGGCACCCGGCCGTCGCCGAATCGCGTGCTGGTCGCGGTGCTCGGCGTCGCGGCGGTCGCAGCGGTGGTGATTATCGCCCGCTGGGTCCTGCCGCCGGCGCTGCCACCGCTCTGAACGCTGCCTCTTTAGTCGGAGTAGAATTCGTGGCATGGCACACCTGAGAAAAGATCAGGGAGGATCCATGCTTCGAAAGACACTGCTTGGCAGCGCGGCACTGCTGCTCGCGCCCGCCCCCGTCCTTGCACAGGACGTGACCGTCACCGTCGACGCCGCCGCCAAGCCGGGGCCGGTGATCGACCGCCATATCTTCGGCCAGTTCGCCGAGCATCTCGGCAGCGGCATCTATGGCGGCATCTGGGTGGGGAAGGAGTCGCCGATCCCCAACACCCGCGGCATCCGCAAGGACGTCGTCGCGGCACTCCGCGCGATCAAGGTGCCGGTGGTGCGCTGGCCGGGCGGCTGCTTCGCCGACGAATATCACTGGCGCGACGGCATCGGCCCGCAGGCGCAGCGCCGCAGCAGCGTCAACACCAACTGGGGCGGATCGGGCGAGCCCAACAGCTTCGGCACCGACGAGTTCATGGACTTTGCCGACCAGGTGGGCGCCGAGGCCTATGTCTCGGTCAATGTCGGCTCGGGCACGATCCAGGAAGCCGCCGACTGGCTTGCGTACATGACCGCCGCCCCCTCCACCACCGCCGGCAAGGAACGCGCGGCCAACGGCCATGTCGCGCCGTACAAGGTCAAGTGGCTCGGCCTGGGCAACGAAAGCTGGGGCTGCGGCGGATCGATGCGGCCGGACGCCTATATCGACCTGATGAAGCGCTTCGCCCGCTTCACCCACAATCTCGATCCGGTGCAGGGCGAGAAGGGCGCCGAGCCGATGCAGCGCATCGCGGTGGGCCCCAACGACAGCGACACGACCTATACCGAAGCGGTGATGGCGGCGTGGAAGGGCCATGACTGGGCGTGGAACATCGAAGGCCTGTCCATGCACGCCTATACCACCGGCGGCTGGCCGCCCTCCTATCCGAGCGTCGGCTTCGACGAGACCGGCTATGCCAAGCTGGTCAAGGCCGCGCTGGCGATGGACGGGATGATCGCCAAGCATGCGGCGATCATGGACAAGTACGACCCCGACAAGAAGGTGCCGCTGATCGTCGACGAATGGGGCGTGTGGCTGGCGCCGCTGCCGGGCACCAACCCGGGCTTCCTCTACCAGCAGAACTCGCTCCGCGACGCGATCATCGCCGCGCTGCACCTCAACATCTTCGCGCGCCATGCCGACCGGGTGCGGATGACCAACATCGCGCAGATGATCAACGTGCTCCAGGCGATGATCCTCACCGACAAGGAGAAGATGGTCCTCACGCCCACCTATCACGTGTTCCGCATGTACGTGCCGTTTCAGGATGCGCAGGCGGTGCCGGTGGCGTTCGATGCGGGGACCTACACCCAGGGCGGCGTGACGATGCCGCGCGTCGACGCGATCGCGGCGCGGGGCAAGGACGGCAAGCTGTGGCTGGCGGTGACCAACCTCGATGCCGGCAAGCCGGCGCGGGTGGCGGTGACGTTCGCCGGGATCACGGCGAAGCGCGCGTCCGGCGAGGTGCTGACCGCGGCGAAGGTGGATGCGGTCAACAGCTTCGAGGCGCCGAATGCGGTGGTGCCGAAGCCGATCCGCGGCAGCGTTGCCAAGGGTGCGGTGACGCTGGAGCTTCCGGCCAAGTCGGTCGCGGTGGTGGCGATAGAGGGCTGAAGATCCTCCCCGGCACGGGGAGGGGGACCACGCCGCGACAGCGGCGTCGTGGAGGGGCCGCCGCGCGAGCGGCGGTTGCCCTTCATCACTTGGACAGGACAACCGCGCCTGCGGCGCGGCCCCTCCACCATGCTGCGCATGGTCCCCCTCCCCGTGCCGGGGAGGATTTTCAGGTCAAAGTAGCTTCACCGCCGCGATCCCAGCGTCTTCCACCTGCGCCAGCGGATTCCGCAGCGGCAGGGTGAACGGCGCCGCCGCGATCTCGAACGTGTCGCCCACTTCCGTCTTCACCCCGTCGCTGAACGACAGCGTCGCGGTGCCGAAGAAATGGACATGGACGTCGCCCGGCTGGCGGAACAGGCCGTATTTGAAATGGTGATGCTCGAGATTGGCGAGGCTGTGCGACATGTTCCTCTCGCCCGAGAGGAACGGCTTTTCCCACAGCGTGGCGCCGTCGCGCACGATCCGGCTGGTGCCGCGGACGTCGCTCGGCGCCTCGCCGACGAGCAGCTCGGGCCCGAGTGCCGCCTGGCGCAGCTTGGAATGCGCGAGCCAGAGGTAATTGTGCCGCTCGGTCACATGGTCGCTGAACTCGTTGGCAAGGCACAGGCCGAGGCGGAACGGCGTGCCGTCAGGGCCGATCAGATAGATACCGGCCAGCTCGGGCTCCTCGCCGCCGTCCTGCGCGAAGCCGGGCATTGCCAGCGTCTCGCCCGGACCGACGAGATGATGGCCATTGCCCTTGTAGAACCATTCCGGCTGCTGGCCGATCGCGCCCGCGCCCGGCTTGCCGCCCTCGACGCCTTCCAGGAACATCCGCATCGAATCGGTCTTGTGCTCGGCCGCCGCGGCATCGCGGTGCATCTTGTCGCGCCCCTCGGCCGAGCCGAGATGGGTGAGGCCGGTGCCGGTCAGCACCAGATGCGCGGCATCGGGATGGTCGATCGGCGCGAGCAGATGGCCCGCCGCCAGCGCCGCCGCCGGATCGGCGTCCCCGTCGCTGCCCGCCGCCGCCACCGCCTCGGCCAGCGACTGGCCCGCTTGAATCGCGTGCAGCGCCAGGCTGCGGACATCGGCGAAGCCGCGGACGAAGCGCGCGCCGCTGTCGTCGGCGGCGATCACCCGCCGCTGCCCGTCCGCCCCTCGATACTGCATCAGCCGCAACGCCATCAACCCACTCCTTGTCTCGGTTTAGTCCGACTTATTCGCGTCTGTCCCGCTTGGCAATCGCGCATCGTTTGCGGGACGGCACGGCTTCGCGCTACATGGGAAAATATGCAGGAGAGCGAGCGGATGGCATTGGACGATCAGGCGGACGGCGTGGACGAGGCAGGCGTGCAGCCGATTACCCGCACGCCCAAGGGCTCGGGCCGCCGCCTGCGCGGGGCGATCGCGCATTATCTCGGCACCCAGATCGTTTCCGGCGCGATCGCGCCCGGCGAGAAGCTGACCGGCGAGGTGGCCAATGCCGAGGCGCTCGACGTGTCGCGCAGCGCCTATCGCGAGGCAGTGCAGGTGCTCACCGCCAAGGGGCTGGTCGAGAGCCGCCCCAAGGCCGGCACCCGCGTGCTGCCGCGCAGCCGCTGGAACATGCTCGATCCGCAGGTGCTCGCCTGGGCCTTTTCGGGCGAGCCCGACACCGATTTCGTCCGCGACCTGTTCGAGCTGCGCGCCGTGGTCGAGCCCGCCGCCGCCCGCCTTGCGGCCGAACGCCGCGACCGCGACGACGTGAAGGCGATGCGCGACGCGCTCACCCAGATGCGCCGGCACACGCTCGCCACTGATGCCGGCCGGGCGGCGGACCGCGACTTCCACGATGCGCTGCTGGAAGCCACGCACAACAACGCACTGGTCGCGCTGAGCGCCAGCATCGGCGCGGCGGTGAGCTGGACGACCAAGTACAAGCAGCGCGCCCGCGCTTTGCCGCGCGATCCGGTGCCCGATCACATCAAGGTATTCGATGCGATCGCGGCCGGCGATCCGGATGCGGCGGCGGCAGCGATGCGCACGCTGGTCGACCTGGCGCTGGAAGACACCCGCCTCTCGATGTGAGGGCAAAGCGTCGGCTTCCGTCGAGCCGCGCGTCCTGCCGCGACGAAAGCTGCTTTCCTACACATCTTGTTTATGATTTGTTCCACTTCGGTCGATCGCGAATCGTCACGGAGGATCGGGTTTGTGTCGCCTTCCCGGAACTTTCGGAACTTTCGGGCATCGATCTCGCCCTCGATGCGGGGGGCTGCCGCGTGGATCAGCGCCGCCTCCCCCGAGCCGAGCCCGGAGGAGGCGGGCACCGGATCAGTCCTCGATCGCGTTGGTCGGCTTGGAGCCCCACAGCGCATAGAACAGGATGTACAGCTCGCAGATCGCGGTCAGCAGGAACGAGTGCTGCAGGCCGTACTGGTCGGCCAGCCAGCCCTGCACCGCCACCAGCGCGCCGCCGGCGATCGCCATGATCAGCAGGCCCGAGCCCTCTTCGGTCAGCGGGCCGAGGCCCTTGATGCCGAGGGTGAAGATCGTCGGGAACATGATCGAGTGGAACAGGCCCACCAGGATCAGCGACCACATCGCCACTTCGCCCTGGGTGAACACGGTGACCATCATCACGATGAACGCGGCGATCGAGAAGGCGGCGAGCACGATCCCCGCATCCACCTTCTGCATGATCGCCGAACCGACGAAGCGGCCGACCATCATCCCGCCCCAGAGCAGGGTGAGGTAGCGGCCCGCCTGCTCGGTCGTCATGTTGCCGATCTCGGGACGGCTGACGAAATTCACGAACAGGTTGCCGACGCCGATCTCGGCGATCAGGTAGATGAAGATCGCGCCGATGCCGAACACCAGGTTGCGGTGGTTCCACAAGGAATGGTGCTTGCGCTCCTCCTTGGCGACGCGGCTCGTCGCAGAGCCCATCGCCGGCAGCGGGAAGCGCGCGATCACGATCGCCAGCACCAGCAGCACGACGGCGACCAGCACGTACGGCAGGATCACCGCATGCGCGTCGGCCAGGCGCTCGGCCTGGGTGAGCGTCGCGCCCGCCTCCGCCGTGCCGCCCTTCGAGCGGCCGAGGATCAGATAGGCACCGAACAGCGGCGCGAGCATCGTGCCGGCCGAGTTCATCGCCTGCACGAGGTTGAGCCGCGACGAGGCGGTCTCCGACGGGCCGATCACCGCGACATAGGGGTTGGCCGCGACCTGCAGCAGCGTGATGCCGCTGGCGATCACGAACAGCATGAACAGCGTCACGCCGTAGGAGGGCAGGCTCGCCGCCAGCGTCATGCCCAGCGCGCCCGCCGCCATGATCAGCAGCCCGACGACCAGCGACTTCTGGTAGCCGATCCGCTCGATCAGCTTGGCCGAGGGAATCGAGGCGAAGAAATAGGCGATGAACCAGACGCTCTCGATCAGCGCCGCCTGGAAATAGCTGAGCTCGAACACGCTGCGCAGATGCGGCAGCAGCGTGCCGTTGATCACGGTGATGAAGCCCCACATGAAGAACAGCGTGGCCAGCAGGGCCAATGCGCGTCCATATTGCGTTGGGGGAGAGGCTTGCCCGGCCCCCGCCGGAGCAGCCTTTGACGTTGGCATGACCGCCATGCTGGTATGATCCTCTCGTTTTTTGCCACGGGCAGGCGCGGCGGGGTTGCTCTTCGCTTTCTAGTCGGAGTATTCAACCCGATGTCCAGCGTCAACGGCCGCGTCGCCGCTTGCAGCAGCGATAACCGATAGGGAGAGGCATTGCATGAATTATCTTATCAAGGGCGCGCTGCTCGCCACCGCGATGATTCCGCTGTCCGCACAGGCCGGCGAAGCCACGCGTGCCGCCTTCGGCACCACCGCCGACGGCCAGAAGGTAGAGGCCATCACCCTCACCAACGGCCATGGCATGCGCGCCACGATTATCAGCTACGGCGCGATCCTCCAGTCGCTCTCGGCGCCCGACCGCAACGGCAAGTCCGAGGACGTGACGCTCGGCTATACCGACATGCAGGGCTATCTGGTCGCCCCGAACTATTTCGGCGCCACCGTCGGCCGCTACGCCAACCGCATCAAGGGCGGCACCTTCAGCATCGACGGCCAGACCTATACGCTTGCCAAGAACAACGGCCCGAACGCGCTCCACGGCGGCCCGAAGGGCTTCGACAAGCGGCTATGGACCGTCGAGAAGGTGACCAGCGGCGAGAATGCCAGCGTCACCCTGCGCTACGTCTCCGCCGATGGCGAGGAAGGCTATCCGGGCCAGCTCACCGTCACCGCCACCTATGCGCTGAACGAGAAGAACGAGCTGTCGGTCGAATATACCGCAACCACGACCAAGCCGACGATCGTCAACATCACCAACCACAGCTTCTTCAACCTGGCCGGCGAAGCCTCGCAGCGCTCGATCTACGACCATGTCGTGACGATCCCCGCCGAGACCACGACGCCGGTCGACAAGACGCTGATCCCCACCGGCCAGCTCCGCCCGGTCGAGGGCACCCCGTTCGACTTCCGCAAGCCGACCCCGATTGGCACCCGCATCCGCGACGGTCGCGACCCGCAGATCGTGTTCGGCCAGGGCTATGACGAGAATTTCGTGATCGCCAAGACCGTGTCGGCCCAGCCGGTGCTCCATGCCCGCGTCGAGGATCCGTCGAGCGGCCGGGTGATGGAGATCCTCTCCAACCAGCCGGGCGTGCAATTCTATACCGGCAACTTCCTCGACGGCACCGCGATCGGCAAGTCCAACCACGCCTATCGCCAGGGCGACGCCCTCGCGCTCGAACCCCAGGTTTTCCCGGACACGCCCAACCAGCCGGCGCTCGGCTCGGCGCGGCTCAATCCGGGGCAGACGTACCGCAACCTGATCGTCTATCGCTTCTCGACGACCAACTGACCTTACCCCTCCCGCAAGGCTTTTCCGATGACCGACTCTGCCCCCAAGCTGCGCAGCCGCGCCTGGTTCGATAACCCTGACAACGTTGATATGACGGCGCTCTATCTCGAGCGCTATCTCAACTATGGGCTGAGCCTGGAGGAACTGCGCTCGGGCAAGCCGATCATCGGGATCGCCCAAACCGGCTCGGACCTGAGCCCGTGCAACCGCCACCACCTGGTGCTGGCCGAGCGCATCCGCGAAGGCATTCGCGAGGCCGGCGGCATCGCGATCGAGTTCCCGGTCCATCCGATCCAGGAAACCGGCAAGCGCCCCACCGCGGGACTCGATCGCAACCTCGCCTATCTCGGCCTGGTCGAGCTGCTCTACGGCTATCCGATCGACGGCGTGGTGCTGACCACCGGCTGCGACAAGACCACCCCGGCCTGCCTGATGGCGGCGGCCACCGTCAACATCCCGGCGATCGCGCTATCGGTCGGGCCGATGCTCAACGGCTGGCACCGCGGCGAGCGCACTGGCTCCGGCACGATCGTGTGGAAGGCACGCGAGCTGCTCGCCGCCGGCGAGATCGATGACGAAGGCTTTATCCGTCTGGTCAGCTCCTCGGCGCCGTCGACTGGCTATTGCAACACCATGGGCACCGCGACGACGATGAACAGCCTCGCCGAGGCGCTGGGCATGATGCTGCCGGGTTCGGCGGCGATCCCCGCGCCGTACCGTGACCGCCAGGAAGTCGCCTATCGCACCGGCAAGCGCATCGTCGACATGGTGGCGGAAGACCTCAAGCCCTCCGACATCCTGACGCGCGAGGCATTCCTCAACGCGATCGTCGTCAACTCGGCGATCGGCGGCTCGACCAACGCCCCGATCCACTTGGCCGCGATTGCACGCCATGTCGGCGCCGAGCTCGCGCTCGACGATTGGCAGACCCACGGCCACAAGGTGCCGCTGCTGGTCAACCTGCAGCCTGCGGGCGAGTATCTCGGCGAGGATTATTACCGCGCCGGCGGTGTGCCCGCGGTGGTCGCCCAGCTGATGAAGCAGGGCCTGATCCACGAGAATGCGATCACCGCCAACGGCAAGACCATCGGCGAGAATTGCCGCCATGCGACGATCGAGGACGAGAAGGTCATCCGCCGCTTCGAGGAGCCGCTGGTCGAGGAAGCCGGCTTTATCGTGCTGCGCGGCAACCTGTTCGACGCGGCGATCATGAAGACCAGCGTGATCGGCCCCGAATTCCGCGACCGCTACCTTTCCAACCCGAACGACCCGGAGGCGTTCGAAGGCCCGGTCGTGGTGTTCGACGGCCCCGAGGATTACCACCACCGCATCGACGACCCCGCCGTCGGCATCACCACCGACACGCTGCTGGTGATGCGCGGCGCCGGCCCGATCGGCTATCCGGGCGCGGCCGAGGTCGTGAACATGCGCGCGCCGGCCTATCTGATCCGCGAGGGCGTGCATGCGCTGCCGTGCATCGGCGACGGCCGCCAGTCGGGCACCTCGGCCTCGCCCTCGATCCTCAACGCCTCGCCCGAGGCGGCGGCGATGGGCGGCCTGGCGCTGCTCAAGACCGGCGACCGGGTGCGCATCGACCTCAAGCGCGGCACCGCCGACGTGCTGATCCCGGCCGACGAGCTCGCCGAGCGCCGCCGCGTGCTGGCCGAGGCGGGCGGCTATGCCTATCCGGCCTCGCAGACGCCGTGGCAGGCGATCCAGCGCGCCGTGGTCGGCCAGATGAACACCGGCGCGATCCTGGAGGGCGCCGAGCAGTTCCAGCGCATCGCCCAGACGCACGGCATCCCGCGCGACAACCACTAAGAATGGCAACACCCCTCCCCGTGCCGGGAGGGCAATCGCATATGGCCAAGGACTCCCGTCATCCCGGCGGAAGCCGGGATAACGATGGTTTTCGATGCGCCGATATCCTTCGGGTTCAAATGCGATAGCCCTGCGGAACGGGGAGGAATGCGCCGGAACTCGCCGATGCCCGACTTCCCCGACCGCCTCGCCCAGCCAGACGACCTGGAGGCGCTGCGGGCGGTGATGGCCCGCGCGATCGCGCAGCTCCAACACGACTTCCTCACCCCCGAGCAGGTCGCCGCCAGCCACCAGGTGATGGGCCTCGACACCCAGCTGATCGCCGACCAGACCTATTTCCTTGTCGAGGACGGCGCGGGCACGATCGCCGGTTGCGGCGGCTGGTCGTTCCGCGCGACGCTCTATGGCGGCGACGCGAGCATCGTCGCCCGCGCGCCGCAAAGGCTCGATCCCGCCCACGACGCCGCCAAGATCCGGGCGATGTACACCAATCCCGATTTCACCCGCCGTGGCATCGGTCGCCGCATACTCGGCCTATGCGAGGAGGCCGCCCGCGCCGCCGGTTTCACGCGCGCCGAAATGATGGCGACCATGGCCGGCGTGCCGCTCTACGAAGCCTGCGGCTATGCCCGGGTGGAGCCGATCCTGTCCGCCGCGATCGACGGCGTGTGCGTGCCGCTGGTGCGAATGGAAAAGCCCCTGAGACGATCACATCGAGGCTCTCGGGAAAACACCTAGGCCAGGCGCAACATCTGAGTAATCAAATTGGATATAGCGCACTTGCAGATCATCAGGAACGACGAACAAGTGCAAACACAATAACAGAAAATACGTTCATTTTCACGCACCGATAACCGAAACACGGTCGGCTTATTCGCCTCACACGCCACTATTGCATTTCTACGTAAACCCGAATCTTTCATTTCATTGCCAGATCATCGCGATAGTCCCGTCCTATACTGGTACTCAGTTGCCCTTGGCGACACAGGACCAACAAACGGGGTTGTCACGATGAAGACGAAGTTCCTGGCGGGCGCGGCGCTTTCGGCGCTGCTCTTCGCCACGCCGGCGCTCGCCCAGAACACGCCGGGAGATCAGGCCGAGCTGATAAACCTGCTCAAGGCGCAGGCCGAAGAGATCGCCGCGCTGCGCGCCCGTCTCGACAAGATCGAAAGCGCCCGGCCCGTTACGCCCGCCGCCAGCGCCTCCGCTGCCGCGCCGACGCAGCAGCAGGCAGCGCCGAAACGGCGCGTCAGCGTCGCCAATGACGAGACGGTCGCCGATTCCTTCGCGCCGCAGCTCGCGGCTGCCGATCTCGCCGATCAGACCGTCGCCCAGGCGCGTGCGCTGGAGAACGTCTCGAACGTCAACACCGAATGGCGCGGGGGCCTGCCGATCTTCCGCTCCGCCGACGGCAAGTTCCTGTTCAAGATGCGCGGCCGTATCATCAACCATGCCAGCTCGACCTTCGGCTCGAACTACGACACCCGCAACATCACGACCACCGGCGCGCGCGCGCTGCGTATCGGTATCGAAGGCGCGGTCGGCCCGCACTTCTTCTACCAGTTCGAAAACGACTTCGCCGACAACACCTCGGACGTCGGCACGATGTTCGTCGGCTGGCGCAACGACATCGGCAAGGTTTCCTACGACGTCCGCTTCGGCAACATGTTCAACGATCGCGGGTTCGAAGGTTCGGGCGGGTCGGATGCGCCGCCCTTCCTGGAACGCAACGTCGTCGGCACCTCGATCATTCCGCAGCGCGGTTTCTATGGCATCGCGCTGATGTCGCGCCTGTTCTGGAATACCGGCCACGCCTCGATCACGCTCAGCGGCGACAGCGTCGATGCCACCCAGGCCACCAATGACAGCCGCACCGTGATGGCCCGCGCGCACTGGAATCCCTACAAGACCGGTCGCTCGCTCGTCCATGTCGGCCTGTGGGGCTTCGACGAGGCGCTGTCGTCGCGCGGACCCGGCACGCTGACCCGCAACACCGTGATCGGCGGCCGCTTCAACGGCAATCTGCGCGTGCAGACCGGCACGCTGGTCGGCGGCACCGGCACCACCGGCTATGGCGCCGAACTGGGCGGCTATGCCGGCCCGTTCTGGGTGATGGGCGAGGCCGGCAAGCGCGTCGCGCATCTCAACGCCGGCCGCCCGGACTTCGAGAGCAAGGCCTGGAGCCTGTCGACCGGCTTCTTCGTCACCGGCGACCTGCCGCCGTACAACCCGCGCCTCGGCACCTTCGCCCAGCCGCGCGTGCTGCGGCCGGTGTTCGACGGCGGCCCGGGCGCGATCGAGATCCTCGCCCGGTACGAGAATCTCGAATATTCGGGCATCCCGAACGCCACCAAGGGCGAGGCCGCGACGATCGGCACCAACTGGTATCTGGACAGCATCATCCGCGTTCAGCTGAACCTGATCCACTGGAAGACCAACAACCGCACCGGCTCATTCACCGGCAAGGACAGCGGCGAGACGATCAGCGCCGGCTTCGGCATCACCTTCTGATCCGATCGAACCAGGCTGCACGGCCGTCGCTCCCAGGGGAGCGGCGGCCGCAAGGCCGTTCGGCATCCGCTTGCCATGCGCGCGACAATCGGCAATCTCCCGCCGCGTGCCGCACGCGCGGCGGGGGAGATGCAGCAGATGACGACGCCCTTTTCGCTGGTCGACGTGTTCCATGACGGCCCGTTCACCGGCAATCCGCTGGCGGTGGTGCAGGGCGGCGGCGATCTCGACACCGAGACGATGCAGGCGATCACCCGCTGGTTCAACCTGAGCGAGACGGTGTTCCTGCTGCCCCCGAGCGTGCCGGGCGCCGACTATCACGCCCGCATCTTCACCCTCGATCGCGAACTGCCCTTTGCCGGCCATCCGACGCTGGGCGCCTGCCACGCCTGGCTGGCGGCGGGCGGCGCGGCGGCGGCAGCGGACCGGATCGTCCAGCAATGCGGCGCCGGGCTGATCCCGATCCGCCCCGAGGGCGACCGCCTCGCCTTCGCGGCGCCGCCGCTGCTGCGGAGCGGGCCCGTGGATGCGGAGACCCGCGCAACGCTCGCGGCGGCGCTGCGGATCGCTCCGGAAGCGATCGTCGATGCTGCCTGGGCGGACAACGGGCCCGGCTGGGTTGCGGTACTGCTCGACTCGGCGGAAGCCGTCCTCGCCGTAGAGCCGGTGCGGCACTCCGACGACCGGATCGAGATCGGCCTGATCGGCGCGCACCCGGCGGGGAGACCCGTGGATTGGGAAATCCGCACCATCTTCAGCGGCGCGTTCGGCACGGTGATCGAGGATCCGGTGACCGGCAGCTTCAACGCCTCGGCGGCGCAGTGGTTGTACGACAGCGGCCGCGTGACCGGCAGCTATGTCGCCGCACAAGGCACAAGGCTGGATCGGCGCGGGCGCATCTTCGTCGATTACGATGCAGACGGCGAGGCCTGGATCGGCGGTCGCAGCATGACGATCGCCGCAGGCACCCTGCCCGGTCTCAGCTCCCTCGCCTGACCAGCCGCGCGACCAGGGTCGTCGCGGTCACCTGGCCGGTGACGCTGGCGGTGGTGATGAACATGTCCGGGATCGCCGATACCGCGATGTAGAGCGGGATCATCGCCAGCGGCGCGCCGAGGATCTGCATGCCCGGCGCGTCGCAGGCATAGAGGATCGCCGCCCCCGGCAGCCCCGGCGTGGCGATGCCCGCGATCACCGCCGACAGCCCCGCCAGCACCCATTGCACCGGCGAGGCGTGTACGCCCGCCGCATGCGCCGCCAGGAATACCTCGATCACGGTGACCCCCGTCGTCGCCAATCGGAACGTGGAGATGGCAAGCGGCAGCGTGGTGCCCGCCACTTCCCGCGGCAATTGCAGCCCGTTGAGCGCCACGTCCATCGAGACCGGCGCGGTCGCCATCGACGAGCAGGTCCCCGCCGCGGTCGCCTGCGCGGGCACGATGCCGCGCGCGAACCGCCCGAGCGGCATCGCCCGTAGCCCGAAGACGAGCAGATAGCACATCCCGATCGCGAGCAGGCAGAACAGGATCTCCGCCGCCACGTCGCGCGCCAGCACGCCGGCGACGCTCGCCCCCGCCGCCTTGCCCGCCCCCATCGCCAGCACGAAGATGCCGATCGGCGCGGCGAGCAGGATCCAGTCGACGATCCGCGTCATCGCCTTGGCCAGTTCGTCGATCACCCCCGCCAGGCCGTTGCCCTCGGTGCGGGCGATCGCCACGCCCAGCAGCATCGCAAACACCACCAAGGGCAGCATCGCGCCGCTGGCCGCCGCCGCGATCGGGTTTTCGGGCAGGATGGCGAGGATCTGTTCGGAGGCGCTCGGCACGTGCGGCACCGCCGGCGGGCCCGCGGTGAGGAGCCCGGCGAGCGGGTCCGGCCCCAACGGGAACAGCCACAGCACGATCTCCAGCGCCCCCCAGGCAAGCAGCGCGGCAAGCACCAGCATCGGCAGGAATACCGCGAAGCTGGTCGCAAGCAGCCGCCCGCCCTGGCCGTGGCGCACCGCGTTGACCACGCCGCTCACCACCAGCGCGAACACCAGCGGCACCAGGGTCATGGTCAGCGCGCGGATCCAGAAGGCGCCGATCGGCGCGACCAGGTCGATCCACGGCACCAGGAACGCGCCCGCGGGCCAGCGCGCGGCAAAGCCGAGCAGCACCCCCGCCAGCAGCGCGCCGATCACCAGCGCCGTCTTCGCCATCACCCGTCCCTCATCCTTGATACCGGCGCGGCTGATGGCGGCTGCGGCACGCGGGCGCCAGCGTCTTTTTGCGCGACTCAGGCCAGGCGCGGCCGGGGACGCGCGACGAAGTCGGCGAGCGCCGAAACGCCGCCGACCACGACATGCGCCGCCAGCATCAGCGTGGCGACGAACAGCACCGCGCCCGCCAGCCCGGCAGCGTCGCCGAGCAGCGCAACGATCAGCGGTGCGAGCAGCGCCTCGCGGGCAGGCACGAAGGGCAGCCGCGACATCATCATCCGCAGCGTGCCGACCAGAAACAGCGCCGCCACCGACACCGAGGGCAGCAGCAGCTTCCACAGTAATGCGGTGAGCACCAGGCTGAGCAGGATCCGGGCGGTATGGATGCCGATCGTCACCGCCAGCTGCCGCGGCGGCAGCGCGAAGACGAAGCGGCGGAAGAAGAAGATCGCCAGCGACGAGAGCACGATCGTCGCGGTCGAGATCAGCAGCGTAGTGAACAGCGCGCCCTTGGCGAGCCCATGGACGATCGGCGCATTGAGCACCAGCATCGCCAAGGTGACGAGATTGCCCGCCAGCGCCGAGGTGACCGCCACGTCCCGCAGCGTCTCGAACGGCCGACCCTCGGGGCCCAGCGTCCGCCGCGCCCAGACATAGAGCTGCGCGTCGCCCGAATAGCCGAGCACGACTTCATTGGCCGCCTGCTTGCGCAGCAGCGCGGGAAAGGCAGCGGCGCCCAGCCCCCAGATCCGGCGCAGGATCAGCCAGTCCATGAACGGCGACAGCACATAGGTCGCGACGAAGCACAGCCAGAACAACGGATTGGTCGGCGTCTGGGTAAGTACGGAGAAATCGATCCCGTCGAGCTGCCAGAACACCGCGACTAGGATGGCCGCCGAGAAGGCGAGGCCGATGATCGCGAGCAGCCGTTCCCGGGTGGTCGTCGAAAGCGATGCATAGGCGGTGCGGACCGCCTGCACGGGAGACTTCATGCAGGAACCTCTTGCTCCACCGGCATCGGCCGGCGGGCGGCATGCGCTTCCGCTGCCGCGACGAACAGCGCAAGATAATCCTGCGCCGAACGTTCGATGGTGAAACGCCGCAGCGAGGCGAGCAGCGCCGGCCGATCCGGAGTCGCACAGGGTGCGGTACGGATCGCCTCGGCGAGCAGCGCTTCGTTCTGCGGCACGATCATGCCGAAACGGCCCTGGCTGAGCAGGCTGCGCAGGCCCGCCCCGCAATCGGTGGAAACGACGGCGAGGCCCGCGGCCAGCGCCTCGATCACCACCGCCGGCACGCCCTCGTAGCGCGAGGACATCAGCAGCACGTCATAGTCGTGCAGATGCGCGGGCGCATCGGCGACATGGCCGGCGAAGCGGACGCGATCGGCGATGCCCAGCGATGCGGCGAGCGCTTCCAGCATGGGCCGTTCGGCGCCGTCGCCGAAGATCGTCAGCGTCTCGCCCGGCTGCACCGCGCGGGCGAAGGCGCGCAGCATCAACGCGAAATGCTTCTGCGGCGCCAGCCGGCCGATCGCCACGAAGCGGCGCGGCCCGGCGGGGCGCTGGGCGCGCTCGGGCAGCAACTGCATCGCGCAGATCGCCGGATCGTGAACGACATGGCCGCGCTGCGCCATCACCGGCGGCAGTTCGGGGAGCATCGCCTCGTCCATCACCACCCAGCTGCGCGCGCACCGCGCCTGGATTCGCAGCCATGCGCGCCAGAAAAAGCGACCAAGCGGATTGAGGTCGCGCCGCGCGAGATCGTTGCTGACCTTGACGACGATTGGCGGGCAGCGCCGCCCGAGCAGCAGCGTCATCGCCACTGCGACGATCGTGTAGGTGGAACCGGCGACGAACAGCACGTCGGGCCGCAGCCGCCGAATCGCAGCGGGCAGCGTGAGGATCATCCACAGCGTTTCCCAGCCGCCCTGGTGCCTGCGCGGCTGGCGCGGCATTTCATAGGCGACATCGGCGAACTCGTCGCGCATCGCCCCGTCCTCGCGGCCGAGGAACAGCGGCGCGTCCACGCCCATCGCGCGCCAGTGCCGGACCAGCCGCAGCGCCACACGCTCCACGCCGCCCGGCGCGAAGCTGTGGAGGAAGGTGAGAACGCGGATTCGTCCGCTGCTATAATGTGGCGACAATCGCGGATCCCCTTGTCATCATTGCGATCGTCCCGCCAACTTGCCAGCTTTTGTTCGACCCGGACACTCCGGAGCACCCCGCATGCTCCGAAACGTTGGCCTCCGCCGGCGACACGTTGCGCAACAACAATCCACGCCCTTCGACGACGCGGACCTGCGGGATCCGCACCACAAGCGGAAAAAATTCTGCGGGCGCCACGGTCGGCATCGGGGCCGATACGCCGGAACACCCGCCACGCCAAGCTGCAAGCGCGGTCAGGATGCCAGCACACCAGCCGCGAATCGCCGGCTTGCGTCGAGACGCGAATCAAAACCGCCACAAAATCAAAAACCCCGCCAAGCCGGTGGCTTGGCGGGGTTTTTGATGGTGGGCGCGGCAAGGATTGAACTTGCGACCCCTGCGATGTCAACACAGTGCTCTACCACTGAGCTACGCGCCCGAAACTCGGGAAGCGCGCCTCTAGCGGGGGTCTGCCCCCCGCGCAAGCGCTAATTTTCAGTTCAGCCCCACATTTTCCGATTCGAACATCCGATCGACCTCCAGCACCAAGTCCCGCAGGTGGAACGGCTTGGACAGCACGCGCGCCTGCGGCACCTGCTTGCCGGCGCGCAGCGTCACCGCGGCGAAGCCGGTGATGAACATCACCCGCATCTCCGGCGCGATCTCGGCGGCACGCTGGGCGAGCTCGATCCCGTCCATTTCGGGCATCACGATGTCGGTGAGGAGCAGGTCGAATCGCTCGGTCTCGAGCAGCGGCACTGCCGCCGTGCCGCGATCGACAGCGCTGACCGCATAGCCCGAGCGCTCCAGCGCGCGGGTGAGGTATTCGCGCATCACGCGGTCGTCCTCGGCCAGCAGAATCCGGATCATCTTCACCCCATTAGGTACCAACCGCCCGCTCCTTATGCGGCAAGGCCTTAAGATTTTCCAGCCGCCGCCACCCTATCATTTGCCCGTACGCGCGCGCGCGCCTAGGCTACCCGGGTGACTAGCGCCGCCAGCTTCGATCGCTACGGGCCGGTACCGCCGGAAAGCCCCGTGCTGCTCTCCGCCCCCCATGGCGGGCGCGACTATCCGGAGTCGCTGCTTGCAGCCCTGCGCGTTTCCCCCGCCGTGCTGCGCGCGCTGGAGGACCGGCATGTCGATTCGCTGGCGCTGGGCGCACGGCGCGACGAGACCTTGTTCGTCGCCACCCGCGCCCGTGCCTGGATCGACCTCAACCGCGCCGAGCACGAACGCGACCCCCAGATCGACGAGGGCGCGCATCTGCTCGGGCGCCCCTTGTCGGCCAAGGTGCGCAGCGGGCTGGGGCTGGTGCCGCGGCGGGTGGGCACGCTCGGCCAGCTGTGGCGCGGGCGCTTCGCCGCCGAGGACGTGACCGCGCGCATCCATGCCGACCACCGCCCCTATCATCTCGCGCTCGCCGAGGCGCTGGCGGCGGCGCGGGCGCGCTTCGGCATCGCGCTGCTGCTCGACATCCACTCGATGCCGCCGCTGGGGTCGCCCGAAAGCGCGCCGCGGCTGGTGATCGGCGATCGCTTCGGCCGCGCCGCCGCCGCGCGCTTCGGGGCGCGGGTGGAGGCCGTCGCGCGGCAGCACGGCATCGCGGTCGCCGCCAACACGCCCTATGCCGGCGGCCATATCCTCGAGCGGCACGGCGACCCGCGCCGCGGCGTGCATGCGCTGCAGCTCGAAATCGATCGGTCGCTCTATCTGGATGCGCAGCTGGACCAACTCGGCCCCGGTGCCGAGACAGTGGCGGCGCTGCTGCGCGCGATCATCGACGCGCTCGCCGACGAGACCCTGCCCGGCGCGCTCGCCGCCGAGTAATCGCCACGTAAAAAAAACCACCCCGTGGTTACCCACGAGGTGGCCAAGGTTCAGGGAGGAGACACGCCCGAAGGCGCGTCGCACGGCATCGCGAAAGGGGGGACACGAGCCGTACCTATAAGATATAGAGAGCAGGCGACCGAGTTCAAGGCAACTCATCGCAGAAGTTCTTCGATTGAACGGCGGGGTGGTTTTTTGGGGGCCGCCAGGCGGCCGGAGATGCCGGATCATCGCAGCATCTAAGAGACCGTTTGGAAATTCGCGAAAGAGCAAATTTTCAAACAGGCTCTAAGCCCCTCCCCTCAAGGGGAGGGGTTGGGGTGGGCAGGGTCTCACCGAGACCGACTTCTGGTCTGAAATCCTTCCGCCCCAATCCCCTCCTCCAAGGAGGAGAGGATTAAGTAGTATCAGCCGACCAGCTGGACCTCGGGCTGCCAGCCTGCGCGCATCTGGCGGGCGAACAGCTCGCGCATCTGCGCCAGCGAGAAGAGGTGGGCGTAGATCAGCGGCAGCATGCCGTTCTGGACGATCTTGCGCAGCTGGTCGCCGCGCATCTCGTTCAGCTTGTTCTCGTCGACCATCATGAAGCCGCGGTAGATGAAGGGCTGCGCCGCGCCGTCCGGCTGGATCGAGACTTCGCCGTCGATCAGCAGGTTCATGTCCTTCAGCTCGCGCATGAACTGGCTGGTGCGGGCACCGGCGGTTTCGAACTGCTCGTTGAACTGCAGGATGTTCTTGGTGATCTCGCTCGGCTCGCCATTCTCGAACAGGGCCTCGCCCTCCTCGAACTTGCCGATCACGTCCGAGGTCGGATCGAAGCACAGCGACAGCTCGTCGCTCTCCGGGCGCAGGCGCGCGAGCAGGAACGGATAGCGGCGGATATAGGCCGGCACGTAGAAGTTCGGGTCGACCAGCTTGCCTTCGGCGTCGAAGAAGGTGTTCACGCCTTCGTTCAGGCCCATCAGCGCCAGCGGCACGGGATCCTCGCCCACCGAGAAGACGATCGGCATGAAGCGCTGCACCAGCGGGAATTCCTCGACGGTCACCGGCACCGCGTGCTGGTTGGCGAGGAAGGCAGCGCGGTCGGTCGAACGCGTGCGGAAATCGGCATGGACCTGGCTCGAAAGCGGTTCGAGCTGATTGTAGAACAAGGGAAGCGACTGCTGCGGCGCGCTGGCCATGAGGATCTCCTGAGAACTTTATTCGTCGAAAGGCGTTTCAACCGCGCCGGGGTCTATTTGCTCAATGTTTCAGGCGCAAGCGCGACCAGCTTTCCCGGATTGAGAATCAGCTTGGGATCGAGCGCGGTCTTGATAGCGCGCAGTGCCGCCATCCGCGCCGGCGTAGACAGGCGCGCGAGTTCGTCCCGCTTCATCTGCCCGATGCCGTGCTCGGCCGAAATCGACCCGCCGGCGGCGACCACCATGTCGTGCACCAGACGGGTGATGTGCGGCGCGTCCTCGGCATACCAGCGGTTGCGGTCCACCCCCTTGGGCGCGCGGACGTGGAAATGGACATTGCCGTCGCCGAGATGGCCATAGGCGATCGCATGCGTTCCGGGGAAGCGCGCCTCGGCCTCGGCGCCCCCTTCGACCATGAAGCGCGGCATGTCCTCCACCGGCACCGAGATGTCGTGCTGCACCGCTGGCCCGGCCGAGCGCTCGGCCTCGGAAATCGCGTGCCGAATACGCCAAAAGCTTTCGGCCTGCGCTTCGCTTGCCGCGATCACGGCGTCCTCGGCCAGCCCCGCCTCGAAGGCCTCGGCCAACATCCGCTCCAGCACCGTCGCCGGCGCCTCGGCAGCCGGATCGCTCGTCACCGCTTCGATCAACACATGCCAGCGATGCGTACCGGCGAGCGGCAGCCGCGTGCCCGGCACATGCGCGAGCACCAGCGCGACGGTGTCGTCGGGCATGATCTCGAAGCTCTCGACCATGTCGGTCGCGGCCTGCAGCCGGCGCAGCAGGCTGAGCGCCTTGGCCGGGCTCTCCAGCCCCACCCAGGCGACCGCCCGCGCCGCCGCCGCCGGCACCAGCCGCAGCGTCGCGGCGGTGACGATGCCCAGCGTACCCTCGGCGCCGACCAGCAACTGGTTGAGATCGTAGCCGCGATTGTCCTTCTTAAGCGCCGACAGCCCGTCATGCACCGACCCGTCGGGCAGCACCGCCTCGACGCCCGCGACCAGCGCGCGCATCGTGCCGAAGCGCAGCACCTGCACGCCGCCGGCATTGGTGGAGACGAGACCGCCGATCGTGGCACTCCCCCGCGCGCCGAGATCGAGCGGAAAGCGGCGCCCCGCCGCCTCGGCCGCCTCGCGAAAGGTGCCGAGGATCACGCCGGCCTCGGCCACGGCCAGATTGGCATCGGCATCCATGCGGCGAATGCGGTGCATCCGGCGCGTCGAGACCAGCAGCGCCGATCCGTCCGCTGGCGGGATCGCCCCGCCGACCATACCGGTATTGCCGCCCTGCGGCACCAGCGCGACGCCGAGATCATTGGCCAGCGCCACCAGCGCGCTCACCTCCTCGGTCGAGCCGGGCGAGAGAATCGCGGGCGCCGCGCCCTGGTAGCGCCGACGCCAGTCGATAAGCCAGGGCTCGATATCGTGCGGATCGGTGGTGACCGCCTTGGGGCCGAAGCGTTCGGCGGCAAAGGCGGTGATGCGCTGCTGCTCGGGAGTCATCATGATGGTTGCGCACTAGCATGGCGTGCGGCAGTTCATCCACCGTTCAAGCCGATGCATCTACCGTCCGATCCCACCATGTTGAAACTGCCGATCGCCGCTGCCGGCCTTGCGCTGCTGCTCGCCGCCCCTGCGGCGCGCCCGGCCATGGCCGTCGATGCCGCCATCGCGCCGTCCTTCCAGCAGCATGTCTCGATCCACGTGCCCCGCATGACGGTGACGACCACCACGATCGTCGTCCGCGAATCGCCGGCGGTGGTGGAGCGCCGCGCGAAGAGCTGCGTCGCAGTCGGCCGCATCCAGGGCTTCACCGTCAACGCCGCCGACAGCGTCGACCTGATCCTGGAGGACGGATCGCTGCTCCGCGCCAAGCTCGGCGCCGAATGCCCGGCGCTCGGCTTCTACTCGGGCGCCTATCTGAAGCCGACCAAGGACGCCAAGTTCTGCGCCGGGCGCGACGCGCTGCGTTCCAGATCGGGTAGGACCTGCCCCGTTCAGGCGTTCAAGAACCTCGTTCGCGCACGCTGAGCTTGACTTTTGCGGCTGAATCCGCAAGCGCCATGCCTTCTGTAAAGGTGCCTAGCAACGCGCCCTATTTCCGGACATTTGCATGAGCTTTGCCGATCTCGGCCTTTCTGACGACCTTCTCCGCGCGGTGACCGACGCCGGCTATACCGAGCCGACTCCGATCCAGCGCCAGGCGATCCCGTCGGTGCTGATGGGCAAGGACCTGATCGGCATCGCCCAGACGGGCACCGGCAAGACCGCCGCTTTCGTGCTGCCGATGATCGACGTGCTCGGCGAAGGACGCACCCGCGCGCTGATGCCGCGCTCGCTGATCCTCGAGCCGACGCGCGAACTGGCGGCGCAGGTCGCGGAGAATTTCGAAAAGTACGGCGTCAACCACAAGCTCTCGATGGCGCTGCTGATCGGCGGCGTGCAGATGGGCGATCAGGTCAAGGCGCTGGAAAAGGGCGTCGACGTGCTCATCGCCACGCCGGGCCGGCTGATGGACCTCTACGGCCGCGGCAAGATCCTGCTCACCGGCTGCAGCCTGCTGGTGATCGACGAGGCGGACCGGATGCTCGACATGGGGTTCATCCCCGATATCGAGGAAATCTGCACCAAGCTGCCCAAGGTGCGCCAGACGCTGCTGTTCTCGGCGACGATGCCGCCGCCGATCAAGAAACTGGCGGATCGCTTCCTCTCCGATCCCAAGACGATCGAAGTGGCGCGTCCCGCCAGCACCAACACCAACATCACCCAGCGCATCGTCCAGGTGTCGGCGACCGCGCATGTGAAGCGCGACGTGCTGCGCCGCCTGCTGCAGCAGGATGAAGTGTCCAACGCGATCATCTTCTGCAACCGCAAGACGACCGTGCGCGACCTGAACAAGAGCCTGAAGAAGCACGGCTTCCGCTCAGCCGAGATCCATGGCGACATGGACCAGTCGGCCCGCATCGCCGAGCTGGACCGGTTCAAGAACGGCGACGTCAACATCCTCGTCGCCTCGGACGTCGCGGCGCGCGGCATCGACGTGAAGGGCGTGAGCCACGTCTTCAACTTCGATGCGCCCTGGCACCCGGACGATTATGTCCACCGGATCGGCCGCACCGGCCGCGGCGGCGCCACCGGCACCGCCTACACGCTGGTGACCCCCGAGGATGCCGAGAACATCGCCGAGATCGAGAAGCTGACCGGCCACAAGATCGAGCGCGTACCGAGCCCGGTCGCGGTCGACGGCGCCGAGGACGCGCCGGCACCGAAGCGTACGCGCGGCGGCAAGCGCGACACCAAGAAGGCCGCGCCGCGCCGCGAGGAAGCCGCAGCAGAAGCCCCGGCCAAGCCCAGGTCGCGTCGCGCGGCCCCGGCGCGCGAGGAAGCGCCTGCGGCCCCCGCACCGCGCGAGGAAAGCCGCGCCCGCCCGCAGCGCGACGAGCGCCCGGTCCGTGAGGAGCGCCCGGTCCGGGACGACCGCCGCCGCCGCCGCGACCAGGACGACGGCCCGGACGAGGGCTGGAACGGCCCGATCCCGGACTTCCTCAACTACGTGATCGAGGGCTGAACCCGCACCGATAGCCGGATCGCGGCTTCGAGCAGCGCCGTCCCCGGCACCGACCAACCCATGTGGAAGGGCGTGCCGGGGCTGCAACGCCGGGACGAAGAGCGAGCGACATGGTCCGCGCCTTGCTCGGTGCCGCACACCGGAGCTGGGTGCACCCGGAACTCACCCAATTGGCGCCGGCACGCCCCCCGCTTCATCGTAACCGCGCGGCCGACATCGCAGCAGCAGCGCGACGCCCCGACGCTGGCGGCACCCAGGCGCGCGGCACTCGCGCCGAAGGCTTCCGCACCCGCCCAAAACGCGCGCCATCGCCGCCACCGCGGCAGCGCTCAGAAGCTGGCGCCGTCTACCTTCTGGATGGCAAGGTCGTCCGGATCGATCGTAGGTACGCAGCGCAGATTGATCGCCGCCATCGCGGCGCCCCCCGGCCCCTTGCCCATGCCGAAGGGTTGGCACCCACAGACCGAACAGAAGCGATGGGCGATATTGTGCTGGTTGAAGCGATAGTCGGTGAGCGCCGCTTCGCCCTGCACGATCGACAGCGCATCGCCTGGCACGAACGACAGCAGGAAGCCCTTGCGTCGGCAATGCGAGCAATTGCAACTCATCGCTTCCTTCGGCGCCTCCGCCGCGATCTCGAAGACGACTGCACCACAGTGGCAACTACCCCCAAAGGCCATATCCATCTCCCGTACCCGGCTGCGAAGCCGTGATCCCCGCCCGTGGATCGCGCAATGCGCCGGGCTTCGTCCCGGGCGGCAAGGACGGATCTGCAGCCCCGCCCTGCGCCCGGCCAGCGCGCAACCCCGCCGCTATGCCGATCAGGCCGGCTCGGCCGCCTTCTGCGCCTCCGCGTCCGCGTCGTCGAGCGCCCAGGCGCGCTTGTACGCCTCGCGGCTCTGCACGCGTTCGAGATAGGCCAGGAACGAGTCGCGCTTGGGCAGCATGCCGAACAGCGTCGTCCAGCCGATCTGCGAGCCGAGATACACGTCCGCCGCGGTGAAGCGGTCGCCGGTCACATAGGCGCGCGACGAGAGCAATCCGTCGAGCACGTCGACCACCAGATCATAGTTGCCATAGCCGAACATGCGCGACTGCTCGCCCGACTCGAACTTGGCGAAATTGTTGGTCGTCGCCTGTTCCACCGGGCCTGCCGCATAGAACAGCCAGCGATAATAGTCGGCGCGCTCTTGCGGCAGCGGCGCGAGGCCCGCATCGGGAAAGGCTTCCGCCAGATAGGCGCAGATCGCCGCGCATTCGGTGACGACCTTGCCGCCATGGACGATCGCCGGCACCTTCCCCATCGGGTTGATCGCCAGATAGGTGTCGCCCTTCATCGTCGAGGCATAGTCGAGCACCTCGACCCGGTAGGTCGCGCCGACTTCCTCGAGCATCCAGCGCGCGATCCGGCCCCGCGACTGCGGGTTGGTATAGAGAATCAGTTCATCTGCCATGGCCGTCCACCCCTGTTGTTCCCGACTCGCCTCGCCGGGAACAAGAAGGGAACACGAAACGACCGGCCGGTCAACCGATCAGAAGCCGATCAGAGGCTGGCGAAGATCGCGAGCAGACGGTCCCAGGCACGGTCGGCCTGGGCGGCGTTGTAGACGCGGCTGTCCGGCGGGCACCAGCCATGCATCGTGCCGGCATAGACCTCGATCTCGGCCGGCACCTTGGCGGCGGCGAAGGCGGTACGCAGCGCTTCCTTGTCCCCCGGCGCACGCGCGTCATCATTCTCGGCGATGGCGAACAGGTAGCGGCCCTGCAGCTGCGGCACCAGCTTGTGCGGGCTGTCGGCCGCCTCGGTCACCAGCGGCGTGCCGTGGAAGCTGCCCCCGGCCTTCACCCGGCCCGGCAGCGCGGCGGCGGTGCGCACGACGAACGGGCCGCCCATGCAATAGCCGGTGCTGCCCATGCCACGCTTGCCGTCCACCTCGGGCTGGCCATCGAGGAAGGCAGCGAAGGTCTTCGCGTCGGCGGTGATCGCGGCGGGAGTGAGCGGTTCGCGCCACGGCATGATCATTGCCCGCACCTCGGGCTGGTCAAACGACTGGCCGGGCTTGAGGAAGGGCGCCTTGGTCGAGCGGTAGAACTGGTTGACCGTCAGCACCGCATAGCCCGATTGCGCCAGCCGATCGGCCATCTGCCGGAAGGCGGGGCGCAGGCCCATGATGTCGGGCCAGACCAGCACGGCGGGGTGCTTGCCGCTGGTCGGCGCGACAAAATAGGCGTCGGCGGTGCCGCCCGCCGTCTTGATCGTGACGTCGCGGCCCTGCACGGTCGCGGCGTTGGCGGGGCTGGGCAGAATCGCCAGCATGCCGGTCGCGGCGGCGGCGGCGGTGAAGCCGCGGCGGGTGAGGCCGCCCAGGGCGCGGTCGTTGTCGGCTGCGGTATGTTCGTCACACATGGCGATCCTCCTCCGTTCGGGCGTTCTCCGACACCACTCACCCTCCCCACCACCTTCGGCGGCGGGCCCCCTCCCTCTCCCGCAGGCGGGAAAAGGAAGGAGGCGCGGAGCGCCGGAAGGGTGAAGGTGGCACAGGTCCACCACCCAAACGCTTGATACCGCACCCGATCGCCCCCGCAAAGCTGCCCCTGGATGCAGAACGGGCCCCGGCGCTGGATGCGCCGAGGCCCGCTCGTTTACGCCCGGGAAGGCGAAATCAGTGCTTGAACAGGCTTTCCGCGGTGTGCTCGATCGGGCCCTGCTCGTCCTCCTGGACGTGGCTCGCGGCATAGCGCTCGGCGCGGAGCTGCTCGATCAGCGCCTCGCGGTCGCCTTCGAGGCGGGTGTCGGTCGGCGCCTCGATGCCGGCGGCCTTGGCGGCCTTGGCCACCAGCGCGTCGAGCTCGCGCTGCGAGCACAGGCCCAGCGTCACCGGATCCTTCGGCACGATGTTGCCGATGTTCCAGTGGGTGCGGTCGCGAATCGCGGCGATGGTGGTGCGGGTGGTGCCGATCAGCTTGCCGATCGCGCCGTCCGAAACCTCGGGATGATGGCGCAGGATCCAGGCGATGCCGTCCGGCTTGTCCTGCCGCTTCGAGACCGGCGTGTAGCGCGGGCCCTTGGTGCGGCGGACCTGCTCGGGGCCCTTCTGCATCTTGAGCACGTAATTGGGGTTCGCCTGCCCCTTCTCGATCTCGTCCATCGTCAGTTCGTGCGCCCGCACCGGATCGCGACCGGTGAGCTTGGTCGCGGCGGTATCGTCGGCGATCGCCTGCACTTCGAGGATGTGGAGACCGCAGAACTCGGCGATCTGCTCGAACGACAGCGACGTGTTGTCGACCAGCCAGGAAGCGGTCGCGTGCGGCATCAGCGGCTGGGCCACGGTGGATCTCCGGAACTTGAAACAATAAGGGCCGCCCATCACGGGCGGCCACACATGGTCTTGATGTAGGGGAGCTTGCCCGTGGGAGCAAGCGTTTCCGCGATTCAGGCGGCCGCCTTCTCGCAACCGATCGGCACCAGCGCGGTGAGGAACTGCCGGGCACTCGCCTCCCAGGTGAAGCTGCGACCATAGGCGGCGCAGGCGGCGCGGTCGAGCGTGAGCGCCTTGTCGATCGCCGCGCCCAGGTCCTCGTCCATCGCGCCGGTCTCCGGCGTCAGCACGTCGACCGGCCCGGTGACCGGATAGGCGGCGACCGGGGTGCCGCAGGCCAGCGCCTCGATCATCACCAGCCCGAAGGTATCGGTGCGGCTGGGGAAGACGAACACGTCCGCCGCGGCATAGGCGCTCGCCAGATCGGTGCCGAACTGCGCGCCGAGGAACACCGCGTCGGGATATTTGGCCTCCAGCATCGCCCGCGCCGGGCCGTCGCCCACCACCACCTTGGTGCCGGGCCGATCGACGCTGAGGAACGCCTCGAGATTCTTCTCAACCGCGACCCGGCCGACATAGAGCAGCACCGGCCCGGGCAGGTCCGCCATGCGCGGGTGCGGCGGCAGGTCCGGATGGAAATTGGCGAGGTCGACGCCCCGCCCCCAATGCCGCACCTGGGGCAGGCCGTGATCGACCAGCGACTGGCGGATCGACGCGGTGGAGGCGAGGATCGTCGCGCTCGGCGTGTGGAACCAGCGGATATAGCGCCAGATCCACTCGGCCGGCACGCCCGAGCGCGCCGAGACATAGTCGGGGAACTGGGTGTGATAGGCGGTGGTGAACGGCCGCTTCTGGCGCAGGCACCAGCGGCGTGCAGCGACGCACAGCGGCCCCTCGGTCGCGAGGTGAATCGCGTTGGGGGCGAATTCCTCGAGCATCGCGCCCACCGCCGCCACGCTGGTGATCGCCAGCCGGATCTCCGGATAGGTCGGGCAGGGCAGCGAGTAGAATTTGTCCGGCGAGACCACCAGCACCTGGTGCCCCTGGCTCTCCAGCACCCGCCGCACCGATTGGAGCGTGCGGACGACCCCGTTCACCTGGGGCTCCCAGGCGTCGGTCACGATTGCGATACGCACGGCGTCAGTCTCCCCTGCCGCCGTCACGCCGCCGCCAGTCTGGCCTCGGACTCCGGCTGCGACTCGCGCGCTGCCATCTCGTCGGCCCAGTGGAGAATTTCCATGGACCCGTCGTACTGCTCCACCAGCGCCGTGCAACCCTCTACCCAATCGCCGTCGTTATAATATTCGATCCCGTCGATCGGCCGGATCTCGGCCTTGTGGATGTGCCCGGCGATCACGCCGTCGACACCCCGCGCGCCGGCTTCGCGCGCGACGATTTCCTCGAACTTGGAGATGAAGGACACCGCGTTCTTCACCTTCTGCTTGGCGTATTTGGACAGCGACCAATAGGGCAGCCCCATCCAGCGGCGCACCGCGTTCAACCAGCGGTTGAGCGTCATCATCATCTCGTAGGCTGCGTCGCCCAGATGGGCGAGCCAGCGGTGCGACATGGTGATCGCGTCGAACTCGTCGCCGTGCAGCACCAGCAGGCGACGCCCGTCGGCGGTGGTGTGGATCGCCTGGCGCTTGATCTTCACGCCGCCGAAGTCGAGCCCGGTGAACTGGCGGAACATCTCGTCATGATTGCCGGGAATATAGACGATCTCGGTGCCGCGCTTCGCCCGCTTGAGCACGCGCCAGACGATGTCGTTGTGCGTCGCCGGCCAGTACAGCCGCTTCTTCATCGCCCAGCCGTCGATGATGTCGCCCACCAGATACATGATGTCGCTGTCGACATGATCGAGAAAGTCGATCAGCATTTCTGCATTGCAGCCGCGCGTACCGAGATGGACGTCGGAGATCCAGATCGCCCGATACTTGCGTCGCTTGTCGATCGGTCGTTCCGGAATCGTGGGAGTCGTCGCATGGAAGTCCGCGAGACCCGCGACGTCAAACGAAAGCCTGGTGATCGTGGCCATGCCCAAGTTCCCGTGCAGCTGCCTGTACCGGGACTCGCCTATGGCGCGGCATTGTTACAAATCGAATCCCTGGGATTTCACCGGACTGTCATAGTCGACCGGCGACGGCAGCCGCCGCCGGCCCGTTCAATGTCATTCCGCCGCTGCGGGCCGCGCCGGCTGCTCGGCCGCGCCCGCTGCGGCGCCCGACACCAGTGCGTCGAGCGTCCCGCCCTCGAAGCCGAGTTCGCGCATCAGCCCATCGATCACCGGCGCCTGCGCGCGGTAGCGCAGCGCCGCCGAAACCGCGGCGTTGGCGAGATTGCGATCCCCGCCGCCGTCGTTAGCGACGCCCCCCGCGGCCCCGGCCCCGCCGCCCGAAAGCCCGTCGACCTGGACGATCCGGATCGAATCGATCGCCTCCATCGGCTTGGCCGCCTCGCGCACCAGTTCCGGCAGCACCTTGAGCAATGCGAGCTTGGTCTGCAGCGAAACCTGGTCGGACGAGAGCAGGTTCGCCGCTTCGTTGACAGCGCGCTGCCCGGCCGCCTCCACCTCGAACCGCACGCGATCGGCGTCGGCGCGCAACTTGGCCGCTTCCGCCTCGCCTTCGGCCGCGAGCCGAGCGGCTTCGGCGCGATCGGCCGCGGCAGCCTTCTCGGCCTCGGCCTGGGTCTTGATGGCAATGGCGGCGCGTTCCGCCTCGCGCGCCGCGTCGATCAGCTCGATCCGCTTCTGGCGCTCGGCGACCTCGGCATCGCGGGCGGTGCGCACCGCTTCCTCGGCCACGACGGCCTGGGCACGCGCCTGATCGGCGACCGCCTTGGCCTGGCTCTCTTCGCGGCTCTTGTTCTGCACCGCGATCTGCTGCTCCTGCCGGGCGAGCTCGAGCGCCTGGGCCTGCGCGATCTTCGCTTCCTGGATCGCGCGATCGGCCTCGATCTGCTGCGCGTCGATCTGGCGCTTGGCCTCGATCCGCGCCTGCTCGGCCTCGCGCTGCCGCGCCGCCTGCTCGCGCGCGACCTCGGAGGCCTGTTCGGCGCGGCGCACTTCCAGCTCCCGCTCCTGCTCCAGCCGGGCGAACTCGGTGTCGCGTCCGATCAGGAAGGACTGGCGCTGCGCCTCGAGATTCTTGGTCTCGATCTGCACCCGCGTATCCTGCTCGATGTCGTTGCGCGCCTTCTTGCGCAGCTCGATCTGCTCGGTAAGCTTGGTAAGGCCCTCGGCATCGAAAGCGTTGTTGGCGTTGAAATGCTCGATCGAGGTCTGGTCGAGACCGGTCAGCGAGACGCTCTCCAGCTCCAGCCCGTTCATCGCCAGATCGGCGGAGCTGACCTGCTGCACCTTCTGCACGAAATCGCTGCGCTGCTCATGCAGCTGCGCCATCGTCATGCCCGCGGCGACCGAGCGGAGCGCATCGACGAACTTGCCCTCGACCAACTCCTTCAGCGCCTCCGGGTTCATCGTCCGCAGGCCCAGCGTCTGCGCGGCGATCGCGATCGACTGCGCGTCGGGCTTTACCCGCACGTAGAATTCGGCCTTCACATCGATCCGCAGGCGATCCAGCGTAATCAGCGCATCCGAATTCTTGCGCTCGACGGCGAGGCGGACGGTGTTGAGATTGACCGGCATGGTCTCGTGGAACACCGGCAGCACCAGCGCGCCGCCGTTGATTACCACCTTCTCGCCGCCCGCGCCGGTGCGCACGAAGCCGACCTCCTTGGAAGCGCGCTTGTAGAGCTTCGCGAAGGTGATGCCGATCACCAGCAGTGCGACCAGCACGATGCCGGCATAGACGAGATAGGGCAGCACCGAGGTAGCGCCCTGGGGAACGATGGCTTGCATGGGTTTCACCCCTCCAGACGGGGCAGACGATGGTCGCCCCAGGAAATGGCACGAAAGCCGTCGCCCTCGCGCCGAATCAGGAGGACGCGTTCGCCCTCCTCGAATTGCTGGCCGGACCCGTCGGGCTCGACCATCACATAATGGACCTGGCCATGGGCATCCTGCGTGCGGGCGCGTGCGGGGGACCCGGCCACCGCCCGGCCGATCACGATCTGGGCGGTGGCGCCGACCAGGCTCTCGATCGGCACCGCCGTGCTGTGATCGCGCGGCAGGATCCGCACCACCCCGCGCGCCGCCAAGGCGGACAGCGGCAGTGCCGCCAGCGCCGCGGCGGGCGCCGCGATCCAGCCGCTCAGCGCCGCGCCGCTCCAGTCATGCGCAAGTTGCTGGCCCAGCAGGCCTAGGAGCCCGAAGCTGGCGAGATACAGGATCAGCGAGACCAGCAGCGGCACACGCCCGACGCCCAGCCAGGCGAGCGCGTCGAACGACGCGTCGGCATCGACGTCCAGCTCCGGCGACAGCTCGGCCCATTCGCCGCCCAGCCCCAGAAGCTGGACGATGCCGATCAGCAGCATCAGCACGATCGCCGTGACGAAGGCAACGCTGCCCGGCGCAGTAATGACCTCGAGCACTTCCCCCTCCCGATCCCTCGCAAAGGCTAGCCGCGCCGGACGGTGGAATGAAGCGAAATCGGAAGCGACGCGCCGTAATCCCCTGGCCGCAATGGGAGGGGGCAAGAAGGACTGCGTACTGATAGCGGCGCAGATCGAATCGGCGACCCCACCGCGCTCGCCAGACTCATTTCGTCGCTAAAACGATCAAGCGCCTGAAACGCCGCTAGAATGGCGTCATGCCATTCCAATCGCTGTTCGCCGCCACCCAGGATCTCACCGAAGCCGCCAAGGCGCTTTCTCAGCTAGACCCCCGCCCGACCGCCGCCGCGCTCAACGCCGCGCGCGAGCGCCTGCTCGATGCGATGCGCGTCCACACCCTCACCAAGGACCGCCTGTTGCTCGCCACGCTCCGCGAGAGCGACGATTGCGCGCATCAGGCAATGGCCCGCCGCACCACCGAGCAGGACCTGGAGTGGCGGCAGCGCACGCTCGACCATTGCGCGGCGTGGACGCTGCGCAAGATCCTCGCCGACCCCCACGGCCACCGCGCCGCCGCCCAGCGCCTGCTGCGGCTGTGCGAGCGCCGCGCCGCGCACCAGGAGCAACTGCTGCTGCCGATGGCCGAGGAAGCGCTGCAGCAGCGCCCTCTCGCCGCCTGATCAGGCGGGCTGGTCGGGAATCGTCAGCACGATCTTGCCGACATGCTCGCCCGCTTCCATCCGCCGGTGCGCCTCGGGCGCCTCGTCGAGAGGATAGGTTCGGTCGATGATCGGCCTGAGCTTGCCCTCGGCGACCAGCGGCCAGACATGGCGGCGCAGCTCATCCGCGAGCAGCGACTTGAACTCCACCGAGCGCGGCCGCAGCGTCGAGCCGGTCAGCGTCAGCCGCCGGCGCATCACGTCCCAGACGGGAATCGTCGCGGTCGCCCCGCCCTGCACCGCGATCGAGACGTGGCGGCCATCCTCGGCCAGGCACTGGAGGTTGCGCGCGACATAGTCGCCGCCGACCATGTCGATCACGATCTGCACGCCCTTGCCGTCGGTGAAGGTCTTTACCGCCTCGACGAAATCCTGGGTCTTGTAGTTGATCGCGAGGTCGGCGCCGAGTTTGCGGGCTGCCGCGCACTTCTCATCCGATCCGGCGGTAACTAGGATCGTCAGCCCGAACAGCTTGGCGAGCGCGATCGCCATCGTGCCGATGCCGCTGGTGCCGCCATGGACGAGCACGGTCTCGCCCGGCTGCGCCCAGCCGCGATCGAACAGGTTCGACCAGACGGTGAACAGCGTCTCGGGCAGCGCCGCCGCCTCGACGAGGCTCAGCCCCTCGGGCACGTCGAGGCACTGGCCAGCCGGCGCGACCGCGTATTCGGCATAGGCCCCGCCGGCGATCAGCGCGCACACCTGTTTGCCCAGCAGCGAGTCGTCGACACTCTCCCCCAGCGCGATCACCGTGCCGGCGATCTCCATACCGAGGATCGAGGGCGCACCCGGCGGGGGCGGATATTTCCCCTGTCGCTGCAGCACTTCCGGCCGGTTCACGCCCGCCGCCGCGACTCGCACCAGCACCTCGCCGGGGCCAGGCTTGGGGATCGGTCGTGCCACGGGGACAAGGACTTCGGGGCCGCCCGGCGCATCGGGGTCGATGGCCAGCATCATTTCGGCTGCGATCATTCGGTTCGTCGCTTTTTGGCCTAAGGGGAACTTCGAGGCCTTATTGACATCGACCTCCCCAGGGTCAACGTTTCGTCGCATGGACGCCGACGAAAATCTTCCGCGTCGATCCGACGATCTCGCGGTGCAGCTGGCCAGCCAGGACCTCGACCCCTTTTCGGTGGCCGAACTAGAGGCGCGAATCCTGGTGCTCGAAGCCGAGATCGTCCGATGTCGCGAAAAGATTCAACGCGCCGTTCACCATCGTGCAAGCGCTGACGCTCTATTTAAGAGATGAGCGTCAAGGCACCGGAACTCGGGCGATACGCCACGATCCTCCGGTGCGGGGCCGCAGCGCTTGATGCGGGGCCTGCCACTCCCGACATAGGGGAAGACGGGCTCAGCACCCTTTCGGCCCGACTGGAGTTGTATCCGAATGCCTAGTTTCGCCTCCGCTCTCGAAGCCACCCTCCACAAGGCGCTCGAGGCTGCGTCCTCGCGCCGGCACGAATATGCGACGCTCGAGCATCTCCTGCTCGCGCTGATCGACGACGAACATGCGTCGAAGGTGATGGGCGCGTGCGGGGTGGACCTGGGCGAACTGAAGACCACCGTCGCGCATTATCTCGATACCGAGCTGGAAGCGCTGAAGGTGGACAACGCCACCGATCCCTCCCCCACCAGCGGGTTTCAGCGCGTCGTCCAGCGCGCTATCCTCCACGTCCAGTCCTCGGGCCGCGACGAAGTGACCGGCGCCAACGTGCTGGTCGCGCTGTTCAGCGAGCGCGAGAGCTATGCGGTCTATTTCCTGCAGCAGCAGGACATGAGCCGGCTCGATGCCGTCAGCTTCATCAGCCACGGCGTCGGCAAGGGCGGCACCACGCCCACCGAGGCGAGCACCCCCAAGGGCGCTGCCGAGGAAGAGAAGTCGAACAAGCAGGAGGCGAAGACG
The DNA here is from genome assembly GCF_011927635.1 of Sphingomonas trueperi. Taxonomy (GTDB): domain Bacteria; phylum Pseudomonadota; class Alphaproteobacteria; order Sphingomonadales; family Sphingomonadaceae; genus Sphingomonas; species Sphingomonas trueperi. Next base: position 47,686 of record NZ_JAATJB010000010.1, on the reverse strand, counting down.
GGCAAGGGTGAGAGCGCGCTCAAGCAATTCACCGTCGATCTCAACGAGAAGGCGAAGATCGGCAAGGTCGATCCGCTGATCGGCCGCGCCGCCGAAGTCGACCGCACCGTCCAGATTCTCTGCCGGCGCAGCAAGAACAACCCGCTCTATGTGGGCGATCCCGGCGTCGGCAAGACCGCCATCGCCGAAGGCCTCGCCCGCAAGATCGTCGAGGGCGAAGTGCCCGACGTGCTGAAGGAAGCGGTGATCTACTCGCTCGACATGGGCGCGCTGCTCGCCGGCACGCGATATCGCGGCGATTTCGAAGAACGCCTGAAGCAGGTCGTCTCGGAGCTCGAGAAGCTGCCGCACGCGGTGCTGTTCATCGACGAGATCCACACCGTGATCGGCGCCGGCGCCACCAGCGGCGGCGCGATGGATGCGTCGAACCTGCTGAAACCCGCACTGTCCGGCGGTTCGATCCGCTGCATCGGCTCGACCACCTACAAGGAGTTCCGCAACCATTTCGAGAAGGACCGCGCGCTGCTCCGCCGCTTCCAGAAGATCGACGTCAACGAGCCGTCGGTCGAGGACACGGTAAAGATCCTCGCGGGCCTGCGCTCGGCGTTCGAGCAGCACCATTCGGTGAAGTACACCCCCGACGCGATCAAGTCGGCGGTGGAGCTGTCGGCGCGCTACATCAATGACCGCAAGCTGCCCGACAAGGCGATCGACGTGATCGACGAGGTTGGCGCAATGCAGATGCTGGTGGCGCCGTCCAAGCGCAAGAAGGTGATCACCCCCAAGGAGATCGAGCAGGTCATCGCGACCATGGCGCGGATCCCGGCCAAGACCGTCTCGTCCGACGACACCCGCGTGCTCGCCAATATCGAGCAGGATCTGAAGCGCGTCGTGTTCGGCCAGGACAAGGCGATCGAGGTGCTGTCCTCGGCGATCAAACTGAGCCGTGCGGGCCTGCGCGATCCGGACAAGCCGATCGGCAACTATCTGTTCTCGGGGCCCACGGGCGTCGGCAAGACCGAGGTGGCGAAGCAGCTCGCGACGCTGCTCGGTATCCCGCTCCAGCGCTTCGACATGTCCGAGTACATGGAACGCCACTCGGTCAGCCGGCTGATCGGCGCCCCTCCGGGCTATGTCGGCTATGACCAGGGCGGCCTGCTGACCGACGCGGTCGACCAGAACCCGCATTCGGTGCTGCTGCTCGACGAAATCGAAAAGGCGCATCCGGATCTGTTCAACATCCTGTTGCAGGTGATGGACAATGGCAAGCTGACCGACCACCACGGCAAGACCGTCGACTTCCGCAACACCATCCTCATCATGACCACCAATGCCGGTGCGTCGGACATGGCGAAGGAAAGCGTGGGCTTCGGCGACCTCAGCCGCGAGGACGTGCAGGAAGAGGCGGTGAAGAATCTCTTCACGCCGGAATTCCGCAACCGCCTCGATGCGATCGTGCCGTTCGGCTATCTGCCGACCGAAGTGGTCGCCCGCGTGGTCGACAAGTTCATCCTCCAGCTCGAGCTGCAGCTCACCGATCGCGGCGTGCACATCCAGCTCGACGAGGAGGCCAAGGCCTGGATGACCAAGCGCGGCTACGACAAGCTGTACGGTGCCCGCCCGATGGGCCGCCTGATCCAGGAGAAGATCAAGCAGCCGCTCGCCGAGGAGCTGCTGTTCGGCAAGCTCGTCCATGGCGGCGAGGTGAACGTGAAGCTGAAGGACAATGCGCTGGCGTTCGAGATCACGCCGGCCGCACCGAAGAAGCCCAAAAAGGGCAAGAAGGAAGCGCCGGCGGACGTCTGAGCCTTCCCCGCTTCGGGAAACAGTATCGGCCCGGGGGAGCGATCCCCCGGGCCAATTGCGTTGTTTGTGTGCGGAACGACAGGGGCTAGGCTCCCGCCACGCGCGCGTCAGGCGTGCATCGGGGGAAACGCATGACCGCCATCGCACTGATCGCCGTGCTGCTCGCGGCAACGGACCCATCCGCTGCCGATGCACTGACGGCGGAAATCAGCGCGCTCGATACAAGGGTCTTCGACGCGTACAACCGCTGCGACCTGCCCGCTTTCTCCAGCTATTTCGATCCCAAGGTCGCCTTCTACCACGACAATGGCGGGCGACCTTCGGCCGCGAGGCGATGGTCGACGGCGTGCGCAACTATATCTGCGGCAAGGTGCGGCGCGAGCGGATCGACACCTCGTTCCGCGTACATCCGATCAAGGACTATGGTGCGATCGAGGAAGGCGAGCATCGCTTCTGCGAACTGGCGACAGGCCGCTGCGAAGGCATCGCCAAGTTCGTGATGGTCTGGGCCAAGCAAGACGGCGCTTGGCGGATCACGACCGTGCTCAGCTACGGCCACCGCGCGGCGACACCGGACGAGCAGCGGGGCGTCGCCGGCAAATAGCAGCCGCGAAGGCCGCTGCCTATCGCCCCCGTTCGGCGAGCTTCCGCTCCCAGGCGAGCGCATCGCGGACGATCTCGCCCAGATCAGCGTGCTTGGGCCGCCAGGGCAGCGCCGCGAGGATCGCGCTGTTGTCCGCCACCAGCGCGTCGGGATCGCCGGCGCGGCGTCCTTCCAGCTTGCGCTCGATATGAAGGTTGGTCACACGATCCACCGCGTCGAGCACCTCGAGCACCGAGAAGCCACGGCCATAGCCGCAGTTCATTGTGTGGCTTTCCTGCGGCCGCGCGATCAGCAGATCGAGCGCGTCGACATGCGCGGCGGCGAGGTCGCTGACATGGATATAGTCGCGCACCCCGGTACCGTCCGCGGTCGCGAAGTCGGTGCCGAACACGCTGACATGGTCGCGCTTGCCGGTCGCCGCTTCCACCGCGACCTTGATCAGGTGGGTGGCGCCCGCGGTCGACTGGCCGCTGCGCCCCTTCGGATCGGCACCCGCGACGTTGAAATAGCGCAGCGCGCAGTAATTGAGCGGATGCGCGGCGGCGACGTCCTTGAGCATGATCTCGGTCATCAGCTTGGACATGCCGTACGGATTGATCGGCTGCTTGGGCGCATCCTCCCGGATCGGCACCTGGTCGGGGATGCCATAGGTCGCCGCGGTGGACGAGAAGATGAAGTGGCGCACGCCTTCCGCCACCACGCTTTCGAGCAGCGCACGGCTGGCAACGGTGTTGTTGCGATAATATTTGAGCGGGTCGCTCACCGATTCGGGCACCACCACCGATCCGGCGAAGTGCATCACCGCGATCACGCCATGCTCGCGGATCGCGCCGCGCACCGCCTCGGCATCGTCGATGTTCGCCACCACCAGCGCCGCGCGCGGATCCACCGCCCAGTCGAAGCCGGTCACCAGATTGTCGACCACCACCACGCGCCAGCCGGCGTCGAGCAAGGCCAGCACCGCATGGCTGCCGATATAGCCTGCCCCACCCGTCACCATCACCGCACCGTCGCGCATCACGTCATCCTCTTTGTTCCGCCCCGGCTCCACCCTATCTTGGCGGTTCAAGCAAGGAGTTCCTGGTAATGACAATCGAAACGGCGACGCTGGCCGGGGGTTGCTTCTGGTGCACGGAAGCGGTGTTCAACGACGTGATCGGCGTGCAGGGCGTCGAAAGCGGCTATATCGGCGGCACCAAGGAAAACCCGACCTACAAGGAAGTCTGCACCGGCGAGACCGGCCACGCCGAGGCGATCCGCGTCAGCTTCGATACCGATGTGGTCAGCTATGGCGAGATCCTCGACATCTTCCTCGCCACGCACGACCCGACCCAGCTCAACCGCCAGGGCAACGACATCGGCACCCAGTATCGCTCGGCGATCTTCCCGCATTCGGCCGAGCAGGAGCGCGAGGCGCTGGACGCGATCGAGCGTGCCCGTCCCGACTGGCCGCAGCCAATCGTCACGTCGATCGAGCCGCTGGGCGAATGGTGGCCGGCCGAGGCGTATCACCAGGAATATTGGCAGGGCGAAGGCCAGCGGAACCCCTATTGCCTGGCGGTGATCCCGCCCAAGCTCCGCAAGCTGCGCAAGAGCTTCGCCAACCGCACGAAAGAGGGCGCAGCCGCGTAAGGCCGCGCCCTCCCACGGGGGTGTTCGAGACCGCGGCCGGCTTGCGAGGCTGGCCGCGGAACGAAGGCGCGGTGCTGCGGGGGCAGTTCTACGCCATTCGGGTTCCGCTCTCGTCTGCTGGCCCGGCCCTCCTGCGCGCGGACCGGAACGGGCGACGGCGGCGCGGACGATCGTCCAGCAGTTGCCGCGTCGCTCGTCTTTGTTGCGCAAGCTATACGACGCGCCGGAACCTAGACGCTTCGCGGCGCCTGTAAAGGCAAGATCGTATACAGCCTACCCAAAATGAGACTTTATTGCATAATCATCCAGTTTGGATCGACAATGCCGAAGACAAACGATTGGCTGACGGGTCAGGCCGATCAGGTCAGTCCAGTCATGACCAACTTCACCTCTTGCGCCGCGCGAAAGCCCTATTTTAGCGGATGATCGTATACCGATCTGTTGAAGTTCCGTATCTTACCAGTATCTAGTCCGACAAGATGAAGTGGCGGCGGGCTTATGGTCGTGGGTGCGCCGCACGCGCCAAGCGATCCTGAATGGCCAGACCAAGACCGTGCAGCGGCACCGCCGCAATGGCGATCCGCGGCCGATTGGACGCGTCGGCGCGGTGGAGCGCATCGAACAGCCGCGCGGCCGCTTCGCGCAGGTCGCCCGTGGCGGAGAGCGTGTCGTCGCCGACGATCACGCCGAAGCCGATCAGCCATTCTCCCGCCTCGGCACGCACGGCACCCAGCCGCACCGGCTTGGACGGCGCATAGTGGCTGGCGAGTTGCCCCGGCGCGGTGATTGCCCCCGGCGTCGCGCCGCTACTATAGCCAGGGAGCTGCTCGGCAGTGACCGGCCCCGGCCGCAGGATGCGCCGCGTGGCCGGGTCGACGATGGTGGACTCGATGCCGTCCGTGGTCGCGCCGTCGTCGATCACCAGCGGGATGCGGCCGGCAAGGCTCGCCGCGACATGGGCGGCCCGCGTCGGGCTGATTCCGCCACTGGCATTGGCCGACGGCGCGGCGAGCGGGCGCCCGCTCGCGCGGATCAGCCCCTGCATCGCGCGGTGATCGGGCATGCGCAGCGCCACCGTCGCGAGCCCGGCGGTGACCAGGCTGGCGACCGGCGAGCCCTCCGCCAGCGGCAGCACCATGGTCAGCGGCCCCGGCCAGAAGCGCGCCGCCAGCGCCCGGGCTTCGTCGCCGAACCGCGCGATCGTCTCGGCCATCGCCATGTCGGCAACGTGCACGATCAGCGGGTTGAACGAGGGGCGCCCCTTGGCCGCGTAAATCCCCGCGACGGCATCCGAATCGGTCGCGTCGGCGGCGAGCCCGTAGACGGTTTCGGTCGGCACCGCGACGCATTGACGTGCGCGAATCAGCGCCGCCGCTTCGCCGAGCGCGGCCTCGCCGTAGGGTAAGATGCGCGGATTTGCTGGGGTCACCGGCAAGGCGCTATAGTGCTAGCAACAAGATCACAAGAGAGAGGCCTGATGTTCACCCCCGCCACCGCCGAGCAGCGCTTCGTGCTCGACCATATCGTCCGCCTGTCCGAGATCAGCGCAGAGGCCACGCCCGACCTGCTCGATGCCGTGCTCGACGGCGCCGGCCAGTTCGCCGCGGGCGAATGGGCACCGCTCGAACGCTTGGGCGACACGGAGGGCGCACGCTGGACCGAGCAGGGCGTGACGATGCCGGAAGGCTTCGCCGCCGCCTATCGCGCCTATGTCGAGGGTGGCTGGGGCACGATCGGCTCGCCCGCCGAGCATGGCGGCCAGGGGCTGCCGGTGAGCCTGTCGGTGGCCGTCCTCGAGACGCTGGGCACCGCGAACATGGGCTTCTGCCTCTGCCCGGTGCTGACCGTCGGGGCGGTCGAGGCGCTGCACCACCACGGCTCGCCCGAGCAGCAGGCGCAGTATCTGCCGAAACTGGCGACCGGCGAATGGACCGGCACGATGAACCTCACCGAGCCCCAAGCGGGCTCGGATGTCGGCGCAGTGAAGACCAGGGCCGAACCGGCGGGCGACGGCACATGGAAGATCAAGGGCACCAAGATCTACATTTCGTTCGGCGACCACGACATGGCCGACAATATTGTCCATCTGGTGCTGGCCCGCACCCCGGGTGCGCCGGCGGGCACCAAGGGCCTGTCACTGTTCCTGGTGCCCAAATACCGGCTCAAGGACGACGGCACGCCGGGCGATTTCAACGACATCAAGGTCGTCTCGATCGAGCACAAGATGGGCCTGCATGCCTCGCCCACCTGCGTGCTGAGCTTCGGCGACCATGACGATTGCATCGGCGAGCTGATCGGCCCCGAGCTGGGCGGGATCCGCGCGATGTTCACGATGATGAACAACGCCCGCCTCAACGTCGGCCTGCAGGGCGTCCAGGTCGCCGAGCGCGCCACCCAGCGCGCGGTCGCCTATGCCCGCGAACGGGTGCAGGGCTATCGCGGCGGTGCCCCCGCCGCGATCATCGAGCATCCCGACGTCCGCCGCATGCTGCTGCGGATGAAGGCGCAGACCCAGGCGGCGCGGGCGCTGGTCTATTACGCCTTCGGCCAGCTCGATCGCGGCCGCGCCGGGGACGCGGAGGCGGACAAGCGCGTCGAGCTGCTCACCCCGCTCGCCAAGGCGCACGCGACCGACCTCGGCAACGAGGTCGCGAGCCTCGGCGTGCAGGTGCATGGCGGGATGGGCTATATCGAGGAGACCGGCGCCGCCCAGCATTTCCGCGACGCCCGCATCACCCCGATCTACGAGGGCACCAACGGCATCCAGGCCGCCGACCTGGTCGGCCGCAAGCTGAGCATGGACAATGGCGCGACATTGCTCGGCCTGCTGGCGGACATGCGCGCCGAGGCCGAGGATGCGGGCCTGCGGTCGCTGATCGACGCCTGCGAGGACGTCGGCCGCAACCTGCTGGGCAGCGATGCCGACGACCGGCTGGCGGCGAGCTATCCGTTCCTGACGATGCTGTCGGTCGCGGTGTGCGGCTGGCTGATGGAGAAGAGCGGCCGGCTGGCGGCGCAGAGCGACGGCGAGCCCGGTTTCCTGAAGATGAAGCAGGCCGCAGCCCGCTTCTATGTCGAACAGATCGTGCCCGAGGCGCTCGGTCTGCGCGCGGCGGCGATGGCGAAGGCGGCGGTGCTGTACGCGATGGAGGCGGAGGCTTTCGCGGCTTGAGGGGCTTGGTGGAGTAATCCTCCACCGCCAGGGGGAGGTGCCGCCGCAGGCCTGACGGAGGGGGAGGTCAGAGATTCGCTCTCGGCTCAGCGCGCAGGCAGGCCGCCAATGCGTCGGCGGCAAGCTTGTCCGCGAACGCGTTGTCGGACGGTTCCGCCCAGACGCGCAGATCCTCGATCAGCGAGGGATGCGCGCAAAGCGCGGCCGCCTCCAGCATGGGTGGGGTAATGGTGTTCCCGCGCAGGGCTTCCTGCACGAACGGCAATGCGAGTCCGGGATCGCGGCTTGCCAGCCCCAGCGCGGCCTCCGCTCGGATGACTGCGTCTTCGTCTCTCGCAGCAACAAGAAGAACCGCTCGCACCGCAGGCGTATCGCCTCCCTCCTGGCTCAGGAGCATGGTGGCCCAGTCGCGGTTTGCGCGATCCGCATCCCGCGTGAGTTCGATGAGGAGATTGAGGTTGGCCTGCGCAAGGGGGCCGTCGGCAAGCGTCACCTCTTCCGCGATAATGCCCTTCAAGAAGTCTGACGGAGGCTCATAGCGTTCGTACACCTGTGCACGCTGCCATGACACTACACGCCCTTCAAGCAAAAGGGCTTCATCTCCTCACAACGCCGCCAGATCCCCCACCGCATCCTTGTCCAGCCACGTCCCCGCCTCCGGCAACGGGTATTTCAACCCGGTCGCGCAGTTGAACAGCACGGTCCGCTCCTTCGGATCGACCAGCCCGTCCCGCATCGCCTGCCGATAGGCCGCCAGCGTCGCTCCGCCCTCGGGGCAGAGCAGCAGCCCGTCCTTGCGCGCGCAGTCGTCCACCGCCTGCAGGATTGCGGGATCGCCCACCGCCAGCGCCCGCCCGCCGGACTCGCGCACCGCGCGCAGGATCAGGAAGTCACCCACCGCGCGCGGCACGCGGATGCCCGCCGCGACCGTCGCGGCATTTTCCCAGCGCTCGGCATGCTCCTCGCCCGCCTCGAAGGCGCGGACGATCGGCGCGCAGCCCGATGCCTGGACCGCATACATCCGCGGCCGCTTCGATCCGATCCAGCCGAGCCGCTCCAGCTCGTCGAACGCCTTCCACATGCCGATCAGCCCGGTGCCGCCGCCGGTGGGATAGAAGATCGCGTCGGGCAGCTCCCAGCCGCACTGCGCGGCGAGCTCCAGCCCCATCGTCTTCTTGCCCTCGATCCGGTACGGCTCCTTGAGCGTCGAGAAATCGAACCAGCGCCCCTCCGCCGCCCCGCGCCCGACGATCGCCCCGCACTCGTCGATCTGGCCGTTGACCCGGTAGACCCGCGCCCCCTGCGCGGCGATCTCGCGGACGTTCACTTCCGGCGTCTCTTCCGGGCAGAGGATCACCGTCTCGATGCCGCAGCGCGCGGCATAGGCGGCGAGTGCCGCGCCGGCATTGCCGTTGGTCGGCATCGCAATGCGCGTGACGCCCAGCTCGCGCGCCATGCTCACCGCCATCACCAGCCCGCGCGCCTTGAACGAGCCGGTCGGCAGCCGGCCTTCGTCCTTGACGATCGCACCCGGCCCCCCGGACTTGGGAATGTCGATCAGCGGCGTCTCGATCTCGCCGAGCGAGACGATGCTCTCCGCCCGCCGCACCGGCAGCAGTTCGCGCCAGCGCCACAGATCCGTCGGCCGCGCCGCCAGCGCCTCGCGAGTCAGCGCCGCGCCCACCCCCGCCAGATCATAGCGCACCAGCAGCGGCCGCCCGACGCGCGAGAGCCCGTGCAGCTGGTCCGCCGCATAGGTCTCGCCCGTCATCGAGCATTCGAGATGGGTGACGAAGCTCGGCCGCGCGGCCGTGAGATTGTCCTGCATGCGCGGCAGCTTAGGAACCGCCGCCGCCCCTGTCGATGGCGCTTCAGGCCATGTCGAGCACGATCCGCCCTTCGATCTCGCCCTTGCGCATCCGATCGAACACGCTGTTGACGTTTTCCAGGCGCTCGGTGGCGACGGTCGCATGGACCTTGCCCTGCCCGGCGAAATCGAGCGCCTCCTGCAGGTCGAGCCGGGTGCCGACGATCGAGCCGCGCACGGTGATGCCGTTGAGCACCGTGTCGAAGATCGAGAGCGGGAAGTCCCCCGGCGGCAGGCCGTTGAGCGAAACGGTGCCGCCGCGCCCGACCATGCCCAGCGCCTGCTGGAATGCCTTGGTCGAAACTGCGGTCACCAGCACGCCCCGCGCGCCGCCAATCGCCTTCTTCACGAATGCCGCCGGGTCCTCGTGCAGCGCGTTGACGGTCAGTTCGGCGCCCAGCTTCCGCGCCAGTGCCAGTTTGTCGTCGTCGATGTCGACCGCGATGACATTGAGCCCCATCGCCTTGGCATATTGCACCGCCATATGCCCCAGCCCGCCGATGCCGGAGATCGCCACCCAGTCGCCCGGTTTGGTATCCGTGACCTTGAGACCCTTGTAGACCGTCACGCCCGCGCACAGCACCGGCGCGATCTCCACGAAGCCGACAGTGTCGGGCAGGATGCCGACATAGTTGGGGTCCGCCAGCACATAGTCGGCAAACCCGCCATTCACCGAATAGCCGGTGTTCTGCTGGCTCTCGCAGAGCGTCTCCCAACCGCCCAGGCAGTGCATGCAATGGCCGCAGGCGGTGTAGAGCCAGGGCACGCCTACCCGGTCGCCTTCCTTCACATGGGTGACGCCCGCCCCCACCGCGGCGACATGGCCGACGCCTTCATGGCCGGGAATGAAGGGCGGCTTGGGCTTGACCGGCCAGTCGCCTTCCGCGGCGTGGAGATCGGTGTGGCACACGCCGCTCGCCGCGATCTTCACCAGGATCTGGCCAGGCCCCACCTGCGGCACCGGCACTTCCTCGATCACCAGCGGCTTGCCGAATTCGCGGACGACGGCGGCTTTCATGGTCTTGCGCATGGGATTCCTCTCCGCTTTTCAGAACAGGCCGCGCGCGGCGGTGTCGTAGCTGACCAGCAGGTTCTTGGTCTGCTGATAATGGTCGAGCATCATCTTGTGCGTCTCGCGGCCGAAGCCCGACTCCTTGTACCCGCCGAACGCCGCATGCGCGGGATAGACATGGTAGCAATTGGTCCAGACGCGGCCGGCCTCGATCGCGCGGCCGATCTGATAGGCCTGGATGCCGTTGCGGCTCCACACGCCGCCACCCAAGCCATAGGGGGTGTCGTTGGCGATCTCGATCGCCTCTTCCACCGTCTTGAAGGTGGTGACAGAGAGGACGGGCCCGAAGATCTCCTCCTGGAAGATCCGCATCTTGTTGTGGCCGACGAACACCGTGGGTTCGACGAAATAGCCCTGGTCGAGCGCGCCGCCCGGCAGCGCCCGCGTGCCGCCGGTCACGCACTCGGCAAGCTCGCTGCGCCCCACATCGATATAGCCGAGGATCTTGTGGAGTTGGTCCTCGGAGGCCTGCGGCCCCATCTGCGTGGTGGGGTCGAGCGGATCGCCGACCTTGATCGCGCCGACACGCTTGACGGCGCGCTCCATGAACGTCTCGAAGATCGATTCCTGCACCAGCGCGCGGCTCGGGCAGGTGCACACCTCGCCCTTGTTGAAGGCGAACAGCGCGAAGCCTTCCAGCGCCTTGTCGAGGAACGCGTCGTCCTCCTGCATCACGTCGGCCAGGAAGATGTTGGGCGACTTGCCGCCCAGTTCCATGGTCTGCGGGATCAGATGCTCGGCGGCGTACTGCATGATCTGGCGGCCGGTGGTGGTCTCGCCGGTGAAGCTCACCTTGCCGATGCGCGGATTGGCGGCGATCGCCCGGCCCACCGAGGCGCCCGGCCCGGTGACGATGTTGACCACGCCCGGCGGCAGGATGTCCGCGGTCAGCTCGGCGAAGAGCAGCAGGCTGAGCGGGGTCTGCGAGGCGGGCTTGATCACGGTGCAATTGCCCGCCGCCAGCGCCGGCGCGATCTTCCACGCCGCCATCAGTAGCGGGAAGTTCCACGGGATGATCTGGCCGACCACGCCGATCGGCTCCTTGAAGTGATAGGCGATGGTCTTCTCGTCGATCGTCGAGATCGTGCCTTCGGACGCGCGGACGCAGCCAGCGAAATAGCGGAAATGATCGATCGCCAACGGCACGTCGGCGCCGCGGGTCTCGCGGATCGGCTTGCCGTTATCCATCGTCTCGGCGAGCGCGAGCAGCTCCAGATTCGCCTCGAGCCGATCGGCGACTCGGTTGAGGATCAGCGCGCGCTCCTGCGGCGAGACGGCGGCCCAGCGCACCCGTGCGGCATGCGCGGCATCGAGTGCCGCCTCGACATCGGCGGGCGTGGACTGGGCGATCTCGGCCAGCGGCCTGGTGTTGATCGGGCTGTGATCGGTGAACCAGTGGCCCTCGATGGGATCCACCCAGCGGCCGCCGATGAAATTGCCATAGCGGGCGGGCTGGTGCCCTTGCGTCCGCACGGTCTGGATTGCCTGTTCGAACATCGCTTCCTCCATCCGAAACCCTGTCGGCGGGAGGCATGCGCCCGGACCTGCGAAACCCCTATTCGGAGAGGTGCTTAGGGGAAGTACCCAATGACGCGGCACCGGCTTCTTCGCCAGCGGCCTCGCCCTGCTCGCGGCGCTTCTGCAGCGACTCGGTGGCCTCTGCCCGGGCAGGATCGAACAGATGCCCGAAGGCGAGGCCGAGCATCAGCGCCGCGGCACCCGCCTTGCCCCGCGTGCGGCCAAGGCCCCAGCGGACCAGCAGCGGTATCGCCACCACGATCGCCGCCGCGACGACCCATTGCAGCATCGTGCTCAATCGGCGCGCTTGGGCCGCAGGCTGGTGAAGCTGCGATCCCAGCGGATCGCGGTTACATAGGCGAGCGGGTTGAACCACGACCCCTCGCCGTCGAAGCTGTGCGTCACCAGTTCGGCGCGACCGGCGATCGTCTCCAGCGGCACCGGGCCGCCCAGCCCCAGTTCATCCGAACCGAAACGGCTGTCGGCGGACTGGTCGCGATTGTCGCCCATCAGGAACACATGGCCCGCGGGTACGGTGATCGGCCCATAATTGTCGCCGGGGCTGAGAAAGCCGTTCGGCAGCATGGTGTCCCCCAGGTCGAGCACGTTATAGCTCGCCCCGTTCGGCAGCGTCTCGCGATAGAGCGGGGGTTCGCAATAGAGCTTGCCGTCCGCTTCCCGCGTACGGAACGCGGCGATCGGGCCCTCGTCGCACGGCACCGCCGCGTCGACCGGGATCCGGGCTCGCCCCTCGGCGACTCGCGGCACGGGTTTGCCGTTGAGGATCACCACGCCGTGGCGCACCGCCACCGTATCGCCGGGCAGCCCGATCACCCGCTTGATCAGATCCTCGCCGTCGCCGCGCCGGACGACGATGACGATGTCCCCGCGCGCCGGCGTGCCGCCGAACAGCCGCACGGGCGAAATGCCCTTGCCATGAACCATCAGCGAGGCCTGCGAGAAGCCATAGGGGAATTTGGTCGCGACGAGCCGATCGCCGGTGCGCAGCGCGGGCATCATCGATCCCGAGGGGATGTAATAGGGCCGCGCCACCGCGCTCTGGAACAGGAAGAAGATGCCCAGCGTCGCCGCCCAGCCGGCCAGCGTGCGCTTCCAGCCCGGCTTGGGCTCGGCCATGGCCTCAGGCGATCTCGTGGCTGCCATCGAGCAGCGCGCGCGCATCGAGGCCGAGCAGCGCGATATGGTCCCTCACCCGCGGCCAGAAGCCGGTGAGGAAGCGTTCGCGCTCCGCCGTGCGCAGCCGCTCGACCGCACCGGGCACGACGAACATGCCGACGCCGCGGCGGACCTCGACATAGCCGTCGTCCTGGAAGCTCTGATAGGCCTTGGCCACGGTCAACGGGTTCGCGCCATGCTCGGCGGCGAGCGCGCGGACCGAGGGAAGCTGGTCCCCCGCGCGGTACTGGCCGCGCAGGATCGCCGCGGCGATGATCGCGCGCAGCTTGAGGTAGACCGGGCTGTCTTCGTGCTCCAGGGCTGTCATGCTGCCATAATACAGCAGATGCCCTTCGAGTCCATACTCAGGGATTCCACCGATGGACGATCTGGGACAGTTCGCCGCGCGGGCGCTCCTCGAGCGGACGGCCGGGCGTGCCGAGGAAGACGAAGCCGGCGATGCGCTGGCCCTCGCTGCCGAACAGGTCGCGCACCGCGTCGGAATAAGCAGGCCAGCCGGTCAGCCAGCCGCCGGCAAAGCCCATCGCGTGCGCGGCATGGAGCAGGTTCATGCAGGCGGCGCCTGCCGACAGCTCCTGCTCCCACAGCGGCACCTTGTGCGGCTGGACGGGGGCGGAGAGCACCACCACCAGCGCCGGTGCCTGGGTGGCGAACTGCGCGGCAGCCTCCTCGTCGCGGGCGGTCGCGTCGGGCTTTTCGGCGCGGAGAATCTCGACGAGCTTGAGTGCCAGCGCTGGGCGCGCGTCGTCCGGCACGATCACGAAGCGCCAGGGGGCGAGCTTGCCGTGATCGGGCGTTCGCGCGGCGATCGCCGCCATCTGGTCGAGCTGCTCGTCGCTGGGCCCCGGCGCCACCAGGTCGCGCGGCTTGCCCGATCGGCGGGTCTGGAGGAGGCGGAGCGGCGTGGCGCGATCGTTGAAGGTCATGCGCGCCATCTAGGGTGCTGTCCCGCCCCCGCCAAGCCGGGCGACTTTACAGCGGCGATGCAGGCTCTAGTCTGCGCGCCCATGCACCGGGCCCATGCGCCCGGATCCCACCTTTAGGACGTAAACCTGCATGGTCGACACACCCACTGCCGATTCTCCGGCAGAACCGGATATCTCCCACGTAAACCCCGCCGACGAAAAGACCTGGTTCGGCCATCCCCGCCAGCTGGCGCGCCTCTTCTCCACCGAAATGTGGGAGCGCTTCGGCTTCTACGGCATGCGGGCGCTGCTGACGCTGTACCTCACCCAGCATTTCCTGTTCGGTGATCGCGAGGCAACCGGCCTCTATGGCGGGTACACCGCCCTAGTCTATCTCACCCCGCTGGTCGGCGGCTATCTGGCGGACCAGTTCCTCGGCTCCAAGCGCGCGGTGAAGTTCGGCGCGATCCTGATGTCGATCGGCTATTTCGTGCTGTGCTTCGGCGGCCAGACCGCGACGCCCTATGCCAAGATCGACGGGCAGCGCTATGAAGTCGCAATCGAGAAGACCGCCGCGGGCGAGCAGCGCTATGTGCTCGATGCCGGCCACAAGCAGCTGATCAAGGGCAATGACGACGGCTCGATCACCCTCAGCGAGAATGGCCAGACGGTGCGCACCATCGCCAAGGGCGGGTTCGTATCCGAAGCCGATCGCAGCCCCTTCTACGTGATGGTGATGCTGATCGCGTTGTCGATGGTCTCGGTCGGCAACGGGTTCTTCAAGCCGAATATCTCGACCATGGTGGGCGAGCTCTACCGCCCCGGCGACAGCCGGCGGGATGCCGGCTTCACCATCTTCTACATGGGCATCAACCTGGGCTCGATGCTGTCGCAGGCGCTCTGCCCATGGCTGGCCGTCGCGGTCGGCTGGTGGGCGGGCTTCGGCCTTGCCGCCATCGGCATGCTCTGCTCCTGGGCGCTGATCCAGTTGGACGGGGGCAAGCTCAACGGCATCGGCGAACCGCCCGCCAAGGCCGCCACCGGCCGCCAGCAGATCCTGATCTATATCGGCGCGCTGTGCGTCATCCCGCTCTTTTATCTGCTCTACATCAACCTGATGGCGGCAGAGCCCGCGCCGGCCGGTTCGGGCCTGCTCGGCTATGTCGCGTCGCTGTCGCTGATGGGCAAGCTGCTGTTCGGCACCTTCCTGATCGGCGTACCGGCGATCCTCGTCTGGTCGTTCTTCGCGGGCGATCGCCGCGAGTTCCAGATGATGATGGCGGCGATGGTGCTGATCGTGTTCAACGTCGTGTTCTGGACGCTGTTCGAGCAGGCGGGCTCCTCGCTCACCCTGTTCGCCGATCGCAATACCAACCTGTCGATCTTCGGCTGGTTCACCATGACCGCAGGGCAGACGCAAAGCTTCAACGCGCTGTTCATCGTGCTGCTGGCACCGCTGATGTCGATGCTGTGGGCGGGCCTCGCCAAGCGCGGGCTGGAGCCGAGCATCCCGGTGAAGTTCGGCATCGCGCTGGTCGCGGTCGGCTGCGGCTTCCTGTTCCTGGTCTGGGGCGCCAACTGGGCCGACAGCAGCTTCAAGGTCTCGGTCTGGTGGATCGCCGGGCTCTACTTCATCCACAGCTTCGCCGAGCTGTGCATCTCGCCGGTCGGCCTCAGCATGATCACCAAGCTGTCGATCGCACGGATCGTCGGCATGATGATGGGCGTGTGGTTCCTGTCGATCTCGGTCGCGCAATATGTCGCGGGCGTGATCGCGCAGTTCGCCAGCGTCGAGACGGTGGGCGGCCAGGTGACCAATCTCAAGGTCAGCCTGGAGACCTATCTCAGCGTGTTCACGCTGATCTCGGAATGGGCGATCGGGCTTGGGCTTCTGCTGCTGCTGCTCAGCTGGCCGCTCAAGCGCTGGATGCACGGCGTCAAATAAGCACCGTCACCGAAAGAGGGACGGGGCGCCGCGGAAATGGGGGGACAGCGGCGCCCCTGTCGTTCGCCCGAGGGGGAGTAGGCGAACGAGTCTCGAAGTCAGGCCGCGAGCGGCAGAACGGCCAGCGCTTCCTGCTCGTTGGCTGCCGCAAGCGCGCGGACATTCGCCGGAATCAGCTGGCCCGTAGCAGCCATACGGCGATGGGCGAAATAAAGCGCGATCAGCGAAAACATGACTACCTCGAAACAGCTTTGCTGCAATGCAGCGCGGGCGCCGCATCTGGTTGTCGTCGGCTGAGTCCGCAACTGCAAAGCCCCTCCGCCACAGTTGCAGTCGCTGCAAGTGCGAACGTTTTCTCTCGCAGAATGCAAAAAGGCCCGGCATCGCTGCCGGGCCTTTTCCGTAAAGATACGGGGTGCGCTTACCAGATGTGCACGCGCTGCTCCGGTGCGAGGTACAGCTTGTCGCCCGGCTTGATGTCGAACGCCTTGTACCAGGCATCGACGTTACGAACGATGCCGTTGACGCGCGCAGTCGCCGGCGAGTGCGGATCGGTGAGCAGCTGCTGGCGCTGCGCATCCTCGCGCACCTTCACCCGCCAGGCCTGGGCATAGGCCAGGAAAAAGCGCTGGTCGCCGGTCAGCCCGCCGACCGGCTTCGCCTTGCCGTGCTTCGCCTGATACTTCTGGTATGCACCGTACGCCGCCTCGACGCCGCCGAGATCGCCGATATTTTCGCCCAGCGTCAGCCGGCCGTTGATCTTGGTGCCCGGCACCGGCTCATAGGTGTCGTACTGGCCGGCCAGCGCTTTGGTGCGTGCGGCGAAGTCTTCCTTGGCCTTGGGCGTCCACCAGTTCTCGAACTTGCCGGTGGGGCCGAACATGCTGCCCTGATCGTCGAAGCCATGGCCCATCTCATGGCCGATCACCGCGCCGATTGCGCCGTAATTGACCGCCGGATCGGCATAGGGGTCGAAGAAGGGCGGCTGCAGGATCGCCGCCGGGAAGGTGATCTGGTTCGACAGCGGGTTATAATAGGCGTTCACCGTCTGCGGCGTCATCGCCCACAGGCTGCGATCGACCGGCTTGGGGAAGCGCGACAGCGCCAATTGATGCTCGAACTCCCCCGAGCGCATCACGTTGCCGAGCAGATCGCCCCGCTCCACCTTGAGCGCCGAATAGTCGATATACTTCTCCGGATGGCCGATGCGCGGCTCGAACGCGGCGAGCTTGGCGAGTGCGGCCTTGCGGGTCGCGTCGTCCATCCAGGTCGAAGCCTCGATCCGCTCGCGATAGGAATCGCGTAGATTCTCGATCAGCTCGGCCATCTGCTTTTCGGCTTCGGGCGGATAATATTTGGCGACATAGGCCTTGCCCACCGCCTCGCCGAGCGCGCCGTTGACGATCTGCACGCCGCGCTTCCAACGCTCGCGCTGTACCTGCACGCCGGACAGCGTCTTCGAATAGAAGTCGAACCGCGCCTGGTCGAACGCCTTGGGCAGATAGGTCGCGTGATCGCTCACGAAGCGATAGGCGAGATAGTCCTTCCACGTCTGCAAGGGCGTCGCAGCGAAGATCTTGCCCAGCGCGATCAGCGCGGTGTTCTGGGTCATCAGGATCTGCGGCGAACTGTCCAGCCCGGCAGTCTTCAGCATCAGCGCCCAGTCGAACTCGGGCGCCTTGGCGGTGAGCCCGGCGATGGTCTGCGGGTCGTTGAGCTTGGCGATGTCGCGGCTCTGCTCGGGCGACCACTGGACCTTGGCCATCGCGGTCTCGAGCGCGACGATCGCATCGGCCTTGGCGCTGGCATCGGGGATGCCCGCCAGTTCCTGGATCTTCTGCACATAGGCGCGATAGGCGGTGCGCGCCGCATCGAACTTCGCGCCCTGGTTCAGAAAATAGTCGCGCGGCATGCCCAGGCCGCCCTGGCCCACCGCCGCGGTATACTTGGTCGGATCGGCGAGGCTGGGGGTGATCTCCACCTCGACCGGCGTGGCATAGCCGACGCTGGCAAACAGCACCTGCAGCGCGCCCTTGTCCTGCACCGCCGCGATGCGGCCGAGATAGGGCTTGAGCGGCGCGGTGCCGCGCGCCTCGATGCCGGCCTCGTCCATCCAGCTGGCGTAGAAATCGCCGACCTGCTTGCCGCTCGCGCCGTAAGCGGCAGGGTTCTTGGCCATGTCGTCGAGCAGCGCGCGGACATTGTTCTCGGCGGCGAGCGCCAGATCGACGAACGGACCGGCCGAGGTGCGGTCGGCGGCGATCTCGGTGCGCGCGGCCCAGCCGCCATTGGCGAAGGTCCAGAAGTCATCGCCGGGCTTCACGCCCGCCTGCTGCGCGGTCAGGTCGACGCCGAAGCTGCCATATTTGGGCTTGCCGCCCTGGGCGAGCGCAGGCGACGCGACGAGCAGCGCAACGGCGCTGGTCAGCAACAAGGAACGACGCAATTTCATGATGTTAGGCTTCCCCACCACGGTGTGTGTTAGGCAAGTGTAACGGGGGGTGCGGGGCGTCGCAATGGAATTTTGTTACAAGCGAAACTGTACGCATGGGCATCCCCCCTCCCGCGGAGCGCGGGAGGGGGAGCCGGATCACCCAACTCGGTTGGCGACCAGATCGTCGACCACCGCGGGATCGGCCAGCGTCGAGGTGTCGCCCAGGCTACTCACATCGCCCTCGGCGATCTTGCGCAGGATGCGGCGCATGATCTTGCCCGAACGGGTCTTGGGCAGGCCGGGGGCGAACTGGAGCGCGTCGGGCGTGGCGATCGGGCCGATCTCGCCGCGCACCCAGTCGCGCAGCTCCTTGCGGAGCGCCTCGCTCGCTTCCTCGCCGGCATTGAGCGTCACATAGGCATAGATGCCCTGCCCCTTGATGTCGTGCGGCATGCCGACCACGGCCGCTTCGGCCACTTTGTCGTGGAGCACCAGCGCGCTCTCCACCTCGGCAGTACCCATGCGGTGGCCCGAGACGTTGATCACGTCGTCCACCCGGCCGGTGATCCAGTAATAGCCATCACCGTCGCGGCGGCATCCGTCGCCGGTGAAGTATTTGCCGCGATAGGTGGTGAAATAGGTCTGGAAGAAACGCTCGTGATCACCCCAGACGGTGCGCATCTGCCCCGGCCAGCTCCGCGCGATGACGAGATTGCCCTCGGTGGCACCTTCGAGCAGCGCGCCGTCGCCGTCGACCAGCTGCGGCTCGATACCGAAGAACGGCATCGACGCAGACCCCGGCTTGAGCGCGGTGGCGCCCGGCAGCGGGGTGATCATGTGACCGCCGGTCTCGGTCTGCCACCAGGTATCGACGATCGGGCAGCGCCCCTCGCCCACCACGTCATGATACCAGCGCCACGCCTCCGGGTTGATCGGCTCGCCGACCGAGCCGAGCAGCTTGAGCGACGTCCGGCTGGTCGCGGTGACGTAGCCGTCGCCTTCCTTCATCAGCGCGCGGAGCGCGGTGGGCGCGGTGTAGAGGATCTCGACCTGGTGCCGATCGACCACCTGCCACATGCGGCCGGCATCGGGCCAGGTCGGCACGCCTTCGAACATCAGCGTGATCCCGCCATTGGCCAGCGGGCCGTAGACGATATAGCTGTGCCCGGTGACCCAGCCGATGTCCGCCGCGCACCAATAGACCTGCCCCGGCCGGTAGTCGAACACCACCTCATGGGTGTACGCCGCCCACAGCAGATAGCCGCCGCTCGAATGGAGCACGCCCTTGGGCTTGCCGGTCGAACCCGAGGTGTAGAGGATGAACAGCGGGTCCTCGGCACCCATCGGCTCGGCTGGGCAGTCGGCGGAGACCTTGGCGGCCGCCTCGTGGTACCAGAGGTCGCGGCCGGGTTGCATCACGACGCCGCCGCCGGTCGCCTGCACGACGATGACCTTTTCGAGCACGGGCGCATGCTTCTGCGCAGCGTCGACATTGGCCTTGAGCGGCACGCGCTTGCCGCCGCGCCGGCCCTCGTCGGCGGTGATGACGATGCGGCTGTCGCAATCGACGATGCGGCCGGCGAGGGCCTCGGGCGAGAAGCCGCCGAACACCACCGAATGGATCGCGCCGATCCGCGCGCAGGCGAGCAGCGCCACCGCCGCCTCGGGGATCATCGGCATGTAGACGGTGACCCGGTCCCCCTTCCGCACGCCTTCCGCCTTCAGCACATTGGCGAAGCGGCAGACCTGTTCGTGGAGTTCGCGGTAGGTGATCCGGCGCGGATCTTCCCTGGGATCGTCCGGCTCCCACAGGATCGCAGTCTGGTCGCCGCGCGTCGCGAGATGGCGGTCGAGGCAGTTGGCGGCGACGTTGAGCTTGCCGTCGGCGAACCAGCGAATGCGGAAATCGGCCTCGTCGAAGGACCAGTCGCCGGCAGTGGCCGGCGGGACGATCCAGTCGAGCCGCCGGGCCTGTTCCAGCCAGAACCCGTCCGGATCGGACAGCGACTGGGCGTGGAGACGTTCATACGCTGCGGCATCGACGCGGGCGGTCTTCGCCCAGCTTTCCGGCACCGGATACAGATTCTCGCTCATCAAGACCCCTCCTGGTCGGCGGGCATCTAGGAGCGCAAGGGGTGGCTAGGCAAGGCACCCGACGTTGCAACATCGTTACATTTTGCGAACATATTTCAGTGGAAGTACGAAACCGTATCAGCCATATAAAACGCTATGGCACGACCTGCGCTTGCTCTGTTGCTCTGTGCGGCACTGCCGCTTGCAGCCTGCTCCACCGGTTCCGCCCGCCCGCAACAGAGCCCAGCGCCGATCGATCTGCCAGATCGCTTCTCGGTCGACCCGCAGCAGCAGGCGCGCGAGGATCTGGCGCGCTGGTGGGACAGGTTCGACGATCCGATGCTCGGTCAGCTGATCGGCCAGGCGCAGACCGCCAATCTCGATATTGCCCAGGCGGTGATCCGGCTGCGCCAGGCGCGCGAGTCGCTGGTCCAGTCGCGCTCGGCGCTGCTGCCGACGGTGCGCGGTTCGGCGGGGTATTCGCGCAACGAGCCGCTGCGTGGCGGCAGCATCACCACGCAGCTGCCCGACGGCACCATCGGTTCCTTCTCGCAGGGCGGCAGCAGCAACTTTTCGCTGGGTCTCGACGCGAGCTACCAGGCCGATCTGTTCGGCGGGGTGCGCAGCGGCGTCCGCAGCGCTCGGGCCAGTTTCGAGGCGGCCGGGTTCAACCGGGCGGCGGTGCTGCTGTCGGTCGAGTCCGAAACCGCGCGCAACTATGTGCAGGCACGGCTCTCCCAGGCGCAGCTCGCCAACGCGCGGGAAAGCCTCGCCATCCAGGACGAGAATCTCCAGATCGCGCAGTGGCGGGTGCAGGCGGGCCTGGTCTCCTCGCTCGATGCCGAACAGGCGCGCGCGCAGCGATCGCAGACCGCCGCCTCGATCCCGCAGCTCGAGAGCAGCTATGCCGCCAATGTCGCCCGGCTGGGCGTGCTGACCGGCCAGACGCCCGGCGCGTTGCGCGAGGCGATGGCAGCGCCCAAGCCGATCCCGCGCGGCCCCGCCAGCGTCGCCGCCGGCATTCCCGCCGATGCGCTGCGCCAGCGGCCCGATGTGCGCGCGGCCGAGCGCAACCTCGCCGCCGCCTCCGCGCAGATCGGCGTATCCCGCGCCCAGCTTTACCCCAGCCTCAGCCTCGGCGGCAGCATCAGCTCGGGCAGCAGCTCGGTGCGCTCGCTGCTCGACCTGATCACCGGCCGCGCCTTCGCCAATGTCGCCCAGACGATCTTCGATTCGGGCCGGCTGCGCAGCCAGCTCCGCTCGGCCCGCGCCGGGGCGGACGGCGCCTTCTACAGCTACAAGGCCAGCGTGCTGCAGGCGATGGAGGAGATCGAGAATGCGATCGTCGCGCTCCAGGCCGCCCGCGAGCGTGAGGCGGCGTTCCGCACTGCGCTGGAGGCCGCGACTAACCAGGCACTGCTCGCCCGCTTCCAGTATCGCTCGGGCTTGACCGACTTCACCACGCTCAACCAGTCCGAAAGCGCGCTGCTTTCGGCCAAGAACGGCCTGTCCCAGGCCGAGTCCGAACAGGCGACCGCGCTGATCCAGCTCTATGTCGCGCTTGGCGGCGGCTGGGACGAAGCCGCGCCGATCCCACCCCTCCCTCCAAGAACAGGCAGCGCCACCGATGGCCAGTGACCCGCAGGACCTCGACACCTTTCTGGGCACCAAGCCGCGCCCCTGGTGGCGGCGCAACCTGCGCTGGATCATCATCGCGCTGGTCGTGGTGGTGCTGGGGCTGCTCGTCTCGCGCTGCTTCGCGCCCAAGCCGCCGCCCAATTACATCACCGTGCCCGCCGAGAAGGGCGCGCTGGCGGTGACCGTCTCCGCCACCGGTAGGCTCGCGCCGATCCGGCAGGTGACGGTGGGCTCCGAAATCTCGGGACTGGTCCTCAAGGTGCTGGTCGACGTCAACGACCGGGTGACCGAGGGGCAGACGATCGCGATCATCGACCCCGCCCGGCTCGACGACGCGATCACCCAGAGCCGCGCGACGCTGTCCGCCAACCAGGCCGCGGTCGCGCAGACCCAGGCGACGCTGGACGAGGCGACCGCGCAGCTCCGCCGCATGGAGGAAGTCAACCGCTTGTCTGGCGGCAAGGTGCCCGCGAAAACCGAGCTCGATACCGCACGTGCCGCCGTCGCCCGCGCGCGCGCCAATCTGCGCTCCGCCCAGGCCAATGTCATTTCGGCCCAGGCCTCGCTGTCGTCGAACCAGACCCAGCGCACCCGCTCGATCATCCGCTCGCCGGTGAACGGCGTGGTGCTCGCCCGCCAGGTCGACGCCGGCCAGACCGTCGCCGCGCAGTTCAGCACGCCGAACATGTTCGTGATCGCGCAGGACCTGACCCATATGAAGCTGGAGGTCGCAATCGACGAGGCGGATGTCGGCTCGGTCAAGGTCGGGCTGCCGGCGAGTTTCACCGTCGACGCTTTTCCCGGCCGCACCTTTCCGGCGCAGATCACCCGCGTCGACCTCGGCTCGAACCTCACCGCCTCGACGGCAACGACCAGCGCCACGACCAGCACCACCACCACCGCCAACCAGGTCGTTTCCTATGCGGCGATCCTCTCGGTCGCCAATCCGGACCTGACGCTGCGCCCGGGGATGACCGCGACCGCGACGATCGGCGTCGAGAAGCTGGACAATGCGCTGCTGATCCCCAACGGCGCGCTGCGCTTCACGCCCCAGGATGCCGGTGCCAAGAACGGCGGCGGCGGAATCCAGTTCGGCCCGCGCCGCGAGGAGCAGCAAAAGGCGATCGGCCGCGGCAGCAAGCAGACCATCTATGTCGTCGGCAGCGACGGCAAACCGCAAAAGGTGGAGGTCGTCACCGGCCCCAGCGACGGCAGCCGCACCGCCGTCACCAGCACCCAGCTCAAGCCCGGCATGAAAGTGATCGTCGGCGTCCAGGCGAACGGCGCGGCCAAGCCCGCCAAGGACGACCAGAACTGACATGGCCGAGCCGCTGATCCAGCTCCAGGGCATCACCAAGACGTTCGGCGAGGGGCCGACCGCGTTCCAGGCGCTCAAGGGCGTCGATCTCACGATCGAGGCAGGCGCATTCCTGGCGGTGATGGGGGCGTCGGGATCGGGCAAGTCGACGACGATGAACATCCTCGGCTGCCTCGATGTGCCGACGGGCGGCAGCTATCGGTTCCGGGGCGTCCATGTCGAGCAGCTCGATCGCGACCAGCGCGCCTATCTACGCCGCCGCTATCTCGGCTTCGTGTTCCAGGGGTTCAACCTGCTCGCCCGCACCACCGCGCTCGAGAATGTCGAGCTGCCGCTGCTCTATCGCGGCGAGCACCGCAAGGCGCGGCGCGAGGCGGCGATGGCGGCGCTGGAGCAGGTCGGGCTCGATCGCTGGGCGGACCATACGCCGTCGGAGCTCTCCGGCGGCCAGCAGCAGCGCGTCGCCATCGCCCGGGCGATCGTGACGAAACCCGATGTGCTGCTCGCCGACGAGCCGACCGGCAACCTCGACAGCGAACGCTCGGTCGAGATCATGAAGCTTCTCCAACGGCTCAATGCCGAGCTGGGGATCACCGTGCTGATGGTGACCCACGAGCCCGAGATGGCGAGCTTCGCGCGGACGATCGTGCATTTCAAGGACGGGCTGGTCGAACGGACCGAAGTCCCCGCCGGCTTGGGGGTCTGAGGCGATGCTGTTCACCACCCTACTCCTCTCGCTGCGCGAAATCCGCCGCCACCTCCTGCGCTCGTTCCTGACGACGCTCGGCATCATCATCGGTGTCGCCGCCGTCATCACCATGGTGACGCTGGGCAACGGTGTCTCCGCTTCGGTGCAGGCGTCGATCAGCTCGCTTGGCAACAACACGCTCACGGTCTTCCCCAGCGGCGGTCGGCGCGGTGGTGGCAATGCGCCGCCCCAGTTCGAGAATGGCGACATCCAGGCGATCCGCCAGCAGGTGAGCGGGGTCAGCGCGGTGGCGCCGCAAGCCTCCGCCTCGGCGCTGGCGGTGCGTAATGCGCAGAACTGGAACGCGTCCGTCACCGGCACCAGCAACGACTATTTCACAGCGCAGAATCTCGAGTTCGCGGCCGGACGGCGGTTCACCGAAGCCGAGCAGAGCGCCGGCAAGTCGGTATGCGTGATCGGCGACACGATCCGCGCCAATCTCTTCGCCAACGACGATCCGGTCGGCGAGCGTTTCCGCCTCGGCACCGTCAGCTGCGAGGTGGTGGGCGTGCTCAAGAAGCGCGACAATGCCGGCTTTACCGACCCCAACTCCACCGTGGTGCTGCCGCTCAAGACGGTGCAGCGCCGCTTCGTCGGCAACCAGAATGTCCTCGCGATCCAGATCGCGGTGGCGCCCGGCTATGATACCGCAGCGGTAAAGCAGTCGATCGTCGGCCTGCTGCGCGAGCGCCGCCACCTGACCCCCGACCAGCCCGACAATTTCGACATCTTCGACAGCGCCGAATTCGCCTCGACGGTGAGCAACCAGATGCAGCAGATGACGCTGTTCGTCGCCGCCATCGCCGCGGTGAGCCTGCTGGTCGGTGGCATCGGCATCATGAACATCATGCTGGTATCAGTCACCGAGCGTACCCGAGAGATCGGCATCCGGCTCGCGATCGGCGCGCTCGGCAAGGAAGTGCTGCTGCAGTTCCTGGTCGAGGCGGTGGCGCTGTCGTGCCTGGGCGGACTGATCGGCGTCGGCCTCGCCTTCTTCGCCTCCTGGGGCCTGGCCAAGCTGGCCGACCTGCCCTTCACCTTCGACCTGTCGATCAACCTGATCAGCTTCGCGATCTCGGCGCTGATCGGCATCGTGTTCGGCTTCTTCCCGGCGCGCCGCGCCGCCGCGCTCAATCCGATCGACGCCTTGCGGCACGAATAGCCGCGGCCGCCTCGCGCCCGCGCAGTTCCTCGAGATCCTCGCGGGTGTCGATGTCGACCAGTTCCTCGGGCCGGGTGATGACATGGTGGCCGCGCAGGATCAGCGTCCGCGCGCCGGCATCGCCTTCGAGGCTGCACAGCTCGGCGAAGTGATCGCGGCCGATCAGCGCGGGCGGCATCGGCTGGACGCCGTCGCTGGAAGCGACCAACGTCGCGCCATTGTCCGATGCCTCGAACAGCCGGTAGCAATGCGCGATGGTGACGCGCGGCATGTCGGCCAGCGCGATCAGCACGGCTTGCGCGCCCGCCTGCTCCGCCGCCTGCACGCCGTAGCGCACCGAGCGCGCCTGGCCCTGCGACGGATCGGGGTTCTCCACCACCTGGAACCCGCGCGCGGCGAAATCGAGCGTCGTGTCCGACACCACCGCGATCCGGGCGAGGAACGGGATGTTCTCCAGCGCGGTCACGACATGGAAGGCCAGCGGGTGGCCGAGATATTCCTCGGTCAGCTTGTCGCCGTCGGCGAAGCGCTCGGACTTGCCCGCGGCGAGCAGGACGAGGGCGGTCTTTTCAGGAGTCAGCATGGAAGGTCTTTACCATGGCGGCGGCGATGGACAGGGCGATCTCGGACGGACCGATCGCCCCGATCGAAAGCCCCGCCGGCCCCTCGATCCGCGCGAGATCCTCCGCTGAGACGCCCGCCGCGCCAAGTCGTTCCAGCCGCGCCGCCTGGCTGCGCCGGGAGCCGAGCGCCGCGACATAGCCGGTGGGGTGCGCCAGCGCCGCGATCAGCGCGGCATCGTCGATCTTGGGATCGTGGCTCAGCGTCACCACTGCCGTCGCCGGATCGGGCTTGAGCGCCGTCACCGCCTCGTCCGGCCAGCGATCGTCGAGCGTCACGCCGGGGAAGCGCTCCTCGGTGAGGAAGCGCCCACGTGGGTCGATCACCGTCGTCGCGATGCCCAGCTCGCGCGCCAACCCGGCCAACGCCTGCGCGATCTGCACCGCGCCGACGATCAGCAGCCGCCGTGGCGGATCATAGCGGTTGACGAACCCCTCCGCTCGAATCGCGCTCTGCCCGGTGGCGAGATCGGTGCCGACCTCGATCGGGCGGCCCTCGGCGCGCGCCTGGCGGATCGCGTCGAACAGCTCGGGCGGAAATCCGTTCGCGGCGACCGGCTGCACCAGCACCGCAATCTGCCCACCGCAGGGCAGTCCCACTTCCCACGCCGCCGCATCGGCGACGCCATAGTCCTTCACCACCGCGGGCGCGCCGGCGATCACTTCGGCGGCGGTCTGCAGGATGTCGGTCTCGACGCACCCGCCCGAGACCGAGCCTTCGAACCGCCCGTCCTCGTGGACGAGCAGATGGCTGCCGCGCGGACGCGGGGCGGAGCCCCAGGTGGTCACCACCGTCGCCAGCGCCATCTTCGCCCCGCGCCAGGCCTCCGCGGCTGCCAGAACGCCGTCGTTATCCGCCAATTGTCGCGCTCCCGTCACATCCGCTTTCTACCCGCCTAGCCGAAGGAGACGACCGTGACGAGATGGATGCTGTTGGCGATGGCACTGCTGGTGCCCACCGTCGCTTTCGGACAAGGAAAGCCCATGCAGAAACCCATGCCCCGCATCATCGTGATCGGCCATCGCGGCGCCAGCGGCGAGCGGCCGGAACACACCCTGCTCTCCTATCAGCGCGCGATCGACCTCGGAGCCGATTTCATCGAGCCGGATCTCGTCCCCACCAAGGACGGCGAGCTGGTCGCGCGGCATGAGAATGCGATCACCGACACGACCGACGTCGCGGCGCATCCCGAATTCGCGGCCCGCAAGACCACCAAGACGATCGATGGCCAGACGATCACCGGCTGGTTCACCGAGGATTTCACCCTGGCCGAGCTCAAGACGCTCCGCGCCAAGGAACGCCTCCCCAAGCTCCGTCCGGGAAACACCGCCTATGACGGCCAGGCGACGATCCCGACGCTCGACGAGATCATCGCGCTCGCCAAGAAGGAGTCTGCACGGCTGCATCGGGTGATCGGCATCTATCCGGAGACCAAGCATCCGAGCTATTTCGCCTCGATCGGCCTGCCGCTGGAGGCGCGCCTCGTCGCCAAGCTCAAGGCCGCCGGCTGGGACCGCGCCGACGCGCCGGTGTTCATCCAGTCGTTCGAGGTGAACAACCTCAAGCAGCTCCACACGATGACCAAGGTGCCGCTGATCCAGCTGATGGCCGGCAGCGAAGGCCCGGCCGATCACGCCTATGCCAGCTACAAGGAGATGGCGACACCCGAGGGGCTGAAGGCCGTCGCGCAATACGCCGCCGGCATCGGTCCCGAGCTGACCCAGATCCTCGCCACCGACGGCACGCCGTCGACCCTGGTCGCCGATGCGCATGCGGCAGGCCTGAAGCTCCATCCCTGGACCTTCCGCGCCGAGAATTTCTTCCTGATGCCCGCCTATCGGGTCGGCACCGATCCGGCCGCGCATGGCCGGCTCGACGAAGAGATCACCGCGTTCCTGAAAGCCGGCATCGACGGCTTCTTCACCGATTTCCCTTCCATCGGCGTGCCGGCTCGGGATAGCTTCCTGACGACCAACGGCAAGTAAGGCTTATCCCATGCGCATCCTCCCCGTTCTGCTCGTGCTGCCGCTGCTGGCGGGGGGATGCGTGGTGAAGACCGCCGCCAAGGTCGTGACGCTGCCGGTCCGCGCCGGCGGCCAGGCAGTTGACTGGGCCACCACCAGCCAGGACGAAGCCGATCGCAACCGCGGCCGGGAGATGCGCAAGCGCGAGAAGGAGTGCCGCAAGCATCCCGAGCGCTGCCAGAACGCGCAGCGCTAAGGAGGTTCAGTCCGGCTTGCCCACCGCGGCCTCGACCAGGTCCGCCATGCGCTGTTGATCCGCCAGCGAGGGGTGGAAGTTGCAGCCGGTTAGCGCCAGCGTCGGCACTTCCACAGCGCTGGCCTTCGTCTCCGCGGCCACCGCGCGGACATCGGCGATGAAATTGGCGGCGCCCATCAGCAGGAAATGTGCACCCGGATTTGCCTGCTGCAAGCGGCGGACGAACGCGACATAGCTCGCCCGATAGTCGGCCCGCAGCGCCGCCTCGTCCTTCCACGCCTCGCCCGCATGCACCGGGGTCGAAAAATCGTTGGTGCCGAGGTTGAGGACGATCAGCTGCGGCTTCCAGCCGTCGCGCGCAGCCGCGGCAGGCTCGCCGGGGATCGCGCGCGGATAGAGCACCGGCAGCGTCTCGCCCGGGTTGCCCCCGGCATAGTTGCGCACCACGCCGCGGCCGGAAAAAGCGATCACCCGGTAGTCCGCGCCCCATTTCTTGGCGAGCAACGGGCCGAAGGCGAGCGCGGTGTTGGTCGTGTCGTGCACCGCTTCGGGCGTGCAGGTGCGGCTGTCCGAGGTGTCGCCATAGCCAACGCTGTGCGAGTCGCCGATGAACTCCACGCGCCGCGCCCGGACGATCGGCGACAGCGGCGTTCCGTTCGTGGTGATGCCGAGCATGCGGCTATAGCCGCTCTGCGTCTCGGTGAGCTTCTCGACGCGGATGACATGCTCGCCCTCGCCCAGCCCGTCGAAGCGGCGCTCGACGCGGCCCGGTTTCTGGAGCACGGCGCGCTCGACACCGTCGATCAGGATGGCGAGATGGTCGGTGCCGGCCTCGACCGAGACCGTCACCGCCGTTCCCTTGAACCGCCCTTCGAAATAGACGCCCGGCCAGCCGAAGCGGCCATCGGCGGTCACCCGCCCGCCAGCATGGAGCGGCACGGGGGTTTCGGCGGGCGCGAGCATCAGCGCGGCGGCAAGGGCTAGGCGAAACATAGAGCCTGCCTAGCAACCGCCATCGGCCGCGTCAGCCCCAGAGACGCTCGCGATAGGCCTCGAAGCAGCGCGCACCGCAGCGCAGACGGATCAGCGCGCCTTCGGCCATCGCGGTTGCGCGCCGGGGATCTTCCTCCACGGCCGGGCGGATCGCCTCGCGGTTCCAGTCCTCGCTGTGCTTGATGTCGAGCACCGCGTGCAGCGTGAAGTAGCGCGCTTCCTTGGGGCTCAGCCCGACGCGCTTAAGTCCCTCGGCGGTCGCCGCCGAGCGGCCCGGGGCGGTCAGCTCGATCACGCCCAGCGCGCCCACCGAATGCCAGGCATAGCGGCGGCTGCTCGCCATCGCGGTCATCGCATTGGCGAGACACAGGCTTTCCCACACGGTGTTCTCGATCACCGGCGTCACCGCCAGCGTCTCGACCAGCGCGTCGAGCATCGGGCCGTGCATGCCCTTTTCGGTGCCATGCCCCATCTCGTCCCAGTAATTGCGCGCGAGTTCGAGCTTGGGCCGGGTCGGCAGCTTGACCTGGGTCATCGCGACCAGGTCGTCGAACCCTGCCTCGCCGGCGGCCTCCTGCTCGAAGAACCATCGGAGTTGGTCTCGATCGGCCTGCTCGGCGAGCCACGGGAAGAGCGGATCACCCTGCCCCGGACCGGTCGCCTTCAGCCCCTCGAACCAGGCGATGAAGCCGTCGCCATCGGTCGGCGCCGCGGCGGCCTCGTCGATCACCTCGGCACGCAACTCTTCCAGGAACGCGCCCTGCAGCCGCTCCATGCGAACATCGCGCTCGAACAGGCGCTGCCAGTCCTCGGACGGGAAGCCGGGCTCCAGCCGCTCCCGATTCCAGTGGGCGAGGCCGCGCTGGAAGCTGTCGGTCAGAAACTGCGAACGAAGGCGTGGCGCGAAATCGCGCGCGAGGGTAGCCATGGGGAATTCTCTCTCCTGCTTGGCCGCCTAAACCCCCGGCCGAAGGGGGGAGTTCCGATCGATTCACGTAGATCAACCACTTGGCAGACGCCGATCGGTCCTGGTCACCGAGCGTCACGCGCTGCGCGCGCCCTCGCCGTCCCGCATGCGCCGCGTGCATCCACCCGTACCAAGTAGGTAATTGCAACAATTGCACGCGGCTCGGTAGGGCTGCATCGCCGCCAACGATGCAGCTCTGAGAGGATCCATGTCGCGTATTGCCCATCCCGGACTGGCCGCAAAGGTCACCACCGCCGAACACGCCGCCTCGTTCATTGCCGACGGCATGACGGTGGGGATGAGCGGCTTCACCGGCTCCGGCTATCCCAAGGCGGTGCCGATCGCGCTCGCCGCGCAGATCGAGGCCGAACATGCCGCCGGCAAGCCGATGCGGCTGAAGGTGTGGACCGGCGCCTCGACCGGCCCCGAGCTCGACGGCGCGCTCGCCCGCGTCGACGGCATTTCCGCCCGGCTGCCCTATAATTCCGATCCGATCGCGCGCGAGAAGATCAACGCCGGCGAGATGGATTATGTCGACCTCCACCTCAGCCAGGTCGCGCCGCTTGCCTGGGAAGGCTTTCTCGGCCCCCTCGACGTCGCGGTGATCGAAGTCGCCGGCATCCGCGAGGACGGATCGCTGATCCCGTCCTCCTCGGTCGGCAACAACAAGACCTGGCTCGATGTCGCCAAGCGGGTGATCCTCGAGGTCAACAGCTGGCAGAATCCCGCGCTGGAGGGGATGCACGACATCTATTACGGCACCGCGCTGCCGCCCAACCGCGTGCCCATCCCGCTCACCGCGCCCGACCAGCGCATCGGCCAGCCGACGCTCCGCTGCGATCCGCACAAGGTGATCGCGGTGGTCGAGACCAACGCCCCCGATCGCAACCTGCCCTTCGCCGCACCCGACGCCAGCGCGCTCGCCATCGCGCAGCACCTGATCGAATTCTTCCGCCATGAAGTCGGCAAGGGCCGGTTGCCGCCGTCGCTGCTGCCGCTGCAATCGGGCGTGGGCAACATCGCCAATGCGGTGCTCGCCGGGCTGCTGACCGCGCCGTTCGAAAACCTCACCGCCTATACCGAAGTGCTGCAGGACGGCATGCTCGACCTGCTGGCGGCGGGGAAGTTGCGCATGGCGAGCTGCACCGCCTTCTCGCTGAGCCCGAACGCCGCCGAGCGGCTGAACAAGGATCTCGATACGTTCCGCGACCGGATCCTGCTGCGCTCGCAGGAGATCAGCAACCACCCCGAAGTGGTTCGCCGCCTAGGCTGCCTGGCAATGAACGGGATGATCGAGGCCGACCTGTACGGCAACGTCAATTCCACCCATATCATGGGCTCGCGCATCCAGAACGGCATCGGCGGATCGGGCGACTTTGCGCGCAACGCCTATATCTCGATCTTCATGTCGCCTTCCACCGCCAAGGGCGGGGCGATCTCCGCGATCGTGCCGCACGTCAGCCATGTCGATCACATCGCGCAGGACGTGCAGATCGTGGTGACCGAGCAGGGCCTGGCCGATCTGCGCGGGCTCGCGCCGCGCAAGCGTGCCGAGCAGGTGATCGAACGCTGCGCCCATCCCAGCTACAGGCCGATGCTGCGCGACTATTACGAGCGCGCGCTGGCCGGCAGCTATGGCAAGCAGACGCCGATGCTGCCCGGCGAGGCGCTCGCCTGGCACCAGCGCTTCGTCGATACGGGGTCGATGCGAAGCTGAAACGCGGGCAGCCGGGGAACGGGATCTTCACCGCTGCGCATCTATAATGGACCAGGGCGACGTTGGCCCAGGCAGCATTTCGGATGACGACGCGTGAAGATTTTCCTTCCTTCCGGGACCCCTGACCCATTGGAGCAGCAGATGCTGCGGCGCTCGCGGTTTATCATCCTCGCGCTCCTCCCCGTCCTGCTCGCCTATCTGCTCCATCCGTTTGTGCCGCAGGGCGATATCCGATTGATCCTGCACGTCGTCGGGATCGGCGGCTGCATCCTGGCGCTGATCGCCCTGGTGACGGGCGCACCCCGCGTTCAGGCGGCGCTGCGGTCGCGCCGCGAGGAGGCGGATCGCGCCCATGCCGAGCGCAAGCAGATCAATCATCTGTTCCGCATGACGGAGATGCTGCAGAGCGCCAACGGCTATCCGGACGCCAATGCGGTGCTGGAAGCGACGATTTCCTCGCTGCTCGATGGCTTCGGCGCGGCGCTGTACGTGTTCAACAATTCGCGCGATCGCCTAGAGCTCTCGGGCGCGTGGCACTGGCCGATGGACGAGGCTCTGCGCCCGATGCTCACGCCTGCACAATGCTGGGCGCTGAAGCGGGGAAAATGGCACCTGAACGCCGATACGCGGGGCGCACTGCGCTGCGAGCACCATCTTTCCGGCATCTCGGTGCTCGAACTGCCCATGGCGGCGCATGGCGAGATCCAGGGCCTGTTGAAGATCGCCACCGGCCGCGACGATCCGGTGGCCGAGCTCAAGCGTATCCAGCCGCTGGCCGCGGTGATCGCCGATGCCATGTCGCTGGCGGTATCGAACATCGCGCTGCGCGAGAAGCTGCGCACCCAGGCGCTGCGCGATCCGCTGACCGGGCTGTACAACCGCCGCTACATGGAAGACGCGCTCAGCCGCTATGCGGGCCTTACCGAGCGCAGCGGCACCCCCTTATCGGTGATCATGATCGACCTGGACCATTTCAAGAAGCTCAACGACGAATTCGGCCACGCCGTCGGCGATGCGGTGCTCCGCGAAACCGCCAGCACCATCATGAGCGCGCTGCGCACCTCGGACGTCGCCTGCCGCTATGGCGGCGAGGAGTTGCTGGTCATCCTGCCCGAATGCGGGATAGCGGAAGCGAGCGCCAAGGCCGAGATCCTGCGCGAGCGTATCGAGGCGCTGTCGACCACCCACGACGCCAAGATCTCCGCCTCGTTCGGCGTCGCATCGATGCCCGAAAGCACCCGCTCCGTCGCCGATCTGCTTGGGCTGGCCGATGCCGCACTGTACCAGGCCAAGGGGGACGGGCGGAACCGCGTGGTCGCCGCACCCAGCCGCGAAATGCCGATGCTGCCGCTCGCCGCAGAGTGATCGCGGGCGGGCTTCCGTCCTGAGCGTTGCTCGGTTAAGCCTTGGCAATGCAGGGGACATTTCAGCGCGTCGCGCTCGCACTCGCCGCCACGTCGCTTCTCGCGGCACCGCTCGCCGCCCAGACCGGCTATGAGCATGCCGATCCGCTGGTTGGCACCGGCGGCGAGGGCCACACCTTCCCCGGTGCCGTCGCGCCCTTCGGCATGGTGCAGCTGAGCCCCGATACCGATACCGGCTGCGCGATCCGCGAATGCTATGGCCACGCCGCGGGCTATCGGCACGGTGACCCCACGATCCAGGGCTTTTCGCTGACCCACTTCTCGGGCGCCGGCCATTCCGATCTCGGCGACTTCCTGATCGCGCCGGTGGCCGGTGACACGGTGCCGCTGGAGCCGGGCGACCCCAAGAAGCCGGGCTCGGGCTATCGCTCGCGCTTCACCCATGCCGACGAAGTGGCGCGGCCGGGCTATTATGCGGTGACGCTGCAGGACCAGGGCGTGCGTGCCGAGATGACCGCGGGCACCCGCGTCGCGGTGGAGCGCTATGCCTTCCCGGCCGGCAAGGCGGCGCATCTCGTGCTCGACCTGCGCAGCTCGCTGTACAATTATCCGGGCAAGATCCTCTGGTCGTCGGTACGGGTGCGCCCCGACGGCACGATCACCGGCGCGCGCGAGACCCGCGGCTGGGCGCCGGCGCGCAAGCTGTTCTTCGCGATCCGGCCCTCCGCACCGCTGAAGACCCACGCCTTCGTCGACACCGAGGGCAAGGTGCCCTATCGCGGCTTCCAGGGGCCGGGCCGCGGCGATGACGGCGTCGCCCAGCTGCAGGGCCGCGCGATCGTCGCGCGTCTCGATTTCGGGATGCTCGACCGCCCGCTCGAACTGCGCGTCGCGCTGTCCAGCGTCGACGAGGATGCCGCGCTCGCCAACCTCGCCAGCGAGGCCGGCGACTTCGATGCCGTCCACGCCCGCACCACCGCCGCGTGGAAGCAGGCACTGGGCGCGATCGAGGCGCAGGGCAGCGACACCGCGCTGCGCAACTTCTACTCGGCCTTCTACCACACGCTGATGGCGCCCAGCGTCTTCTCCGACGCCGACGGCCGCTATCGCGGGCCCGACGACCAGGTCCACCAGGCCGAGGGCTTCACCTTCCATTCGACCTTCTCGCTCTGGGATACCTTCCGCGCCGAGCATCCGCTGCTGCTGCTCGTCCAGCCTGAGGCGCGCAACCGCGACATCATCCAGTCGCTGATCGCCAGCCAGCAGGAAAGCCCGTTCGGCATCCTGCCGGTCTGGCAGTTCCAGGGCCGCGAGACCTGGACGATGATCGGCTATCACGCCGTGCCGGTGATCGCCGACGCCTATCTCAAGGGCCTGCGCGGGTTCGACGGCAAGGCGGCGCTCGACGCGATGGTCGCCAGCGCCACCTACGGCCCCTATGGCGGGCTCGACTGGTACCAGAAGCTTGGCTACGTCCCTATCGACAAGGAGCCGGAAGCCGCCTCCAAGACCGTCGAATATGCCTATGACGACTGGACCATCGCCCGCATGGCGCGCGCGCTGGGCCGCTACGACCTCGCCGCGACGTTCGACAAGCGCGCGGCCAACTGGCGCAACAGCTTCGACGTGAAGACCGGCTTCCTGCGCGCCCGCAAGAGCGACGGCGCGTACCGCACGCCCTTCGATCCCACCGCGATCAACTATGGCTCGGACTATACCGAGGGCAATGCCTGGCAATATTCGTGGTTCGTGCCGCAGGACCAGGCCGGGCTGTTTCGCCTGATGGGCGGCGACGCGGCGGTGGTCCGCAAGCTCGACGCGATGTTCGATTTCGACAATTCCAAGCTCGACTACAGCCATGCCGAGGACATCGCCGGGCTGATCGGCCAATACATCCACGGCAACGAGCCCAGCCACCATGTCGCCTATCTGTACAGCTATGCCGGCCAGCCCTGGCGGACGCAGGAGCGGCTGAAGCAGATCGTCGACAGCCAGTACAAGCCGACGACGGACGGCCTCGCGGGCAATGACGATCTCGGCCAGATGTCGGCCTGGCTGGTGTTCACGATGCTGGGCTTCTACCCGGTCGCGCCGGGCTCCAACCAATATGTGCTCGGCCGGCCGTTCCTCGAGCGCGCCACGCTGACGCTCCCCAACGGCAAGCGCTTCACGGTGAGCGCGCCGGGGCTGTCGGAGGCGAACCGCTATGTCGGCAACGTGACGCTGAACGGCCGCAAGCTCGACCGGCAATTTGTGACGCACGAGGAGCTGATGCGCGGCGGCGAACTGCGCTTCGCGATGCAGGCGACGCCCAACCGGACGGTGGTGCCCGCGGCGGGCCGGCCGTATTCGATGTCGCGCTAATCCTCTTCCTTGAAGGCCATCGGGACGTCGCGAGATGCGGCAGTTCGAGGAGAGGTGCTGTCAGAAAAATATAGCGCCTGACCGGCTTCGGGAGATCGCCCGCGTTTATCTCCCGGGCGCTCGACCGTTGGACGGGCGTCAACGAGAGCCCCACATCCCTGGGCTCCGGTCGCACGGCAGCTTCGACCGCGAGCCGACATCGGTCAGGCCGTCACAGCCCGAATTGCGCTCATAGCGTCACTGGTTCCATTGGATCCGGAGCTGCCCATTTGCGCGCTGTTCGCCACCGCAATCGCCTCGCCCACCAGGATGAGGGTAGGCTGATCGTTGGAAAAACCGGCGACGGCGATATGCAGAAGATCGAGCCGGGTATGCAGCAACCGCTCGCTGCTGAGGCTGACATCGCAGGCGAGCAGCACCGAGGTCGCGCCGGATAGCCCCGCGGCCTGAAGGTTCCGGCTGATTTCCGCCGCTGCGCTGCGGCCCATGTAGAAGACGGTGGTGCAGTAAGGATCGGCCAGCGCCGCCCAGTCCAGATCGAGGGGCGCGTCGCCGCGCTTGTGCGCAGTGGCGAACTGCACCCGCCGCGCGAGCCCCCGCAGCGAGAGCGAAACGCCGGCGGAAGCCGCCGCAGCACTGGCGGCTGTGATGCCCGGGCAGATCCGCACCTGCACCCCGGCATGGACGAGCGCCGAGCACTCCTCCATCGATCGGCCGAAGATCGAGGGATCGCCGCCCTTCAGCCGCACCACCCGCTCGCCCGCCAGCGCTGCGGCGACGAGCAGGTCGTTGATCGTCCCCTGCTCCTTGGAATGCCGGCCGGCGCGCTTGCCCACCGGCACCTGCCGCACCGATGCGGGGATCAGCGCCAGGACGCCGTCGCCGACCAGCGCATCGTAGAAGACGATCGTCGCGGTACGCAGCAGCCGTTCGGCCTTGCGGGTGAGCAGGTCGGGATCGCCGGGGCCGGCACCAACCAGCCAGACGCTGCCGGCGGGGAATTCGTCAGCCATGCGCGACCTCCTTGGCCATGTCGTTGAGAATGCGGGCAAGCGCCGGGCGGCACGATCCGCAATTGGTGCCCGCCCCCAGGGCCGCCCCGATCGCAGCGACGTCCTGCAACTGCTGATCGCGGATCGCGGCGATGATGCTGTGCAGACCGATGTCGAAACAGGCGCAGAGTACGGGCCCGCGGTCGCTCCTGCGCCCGGGCGCGCGGCCGGCGAGCACCTGTGGGCCCTGTGGCTGGTGAAGCTGGCCGATCAGCCAATCGCGGCTCGGCAATTCCCCGTGGCGGG
Organism: Sphingomonas trueperi; assembly: GCF_011927635.1. Lineage (GTDB taxonomy): Bacteria > Pseudomonadota > Alphaproteobacteria > Sphingomonadales > Sphingomonadaceae > Sphingomonas > Sphingomonas trueperi. The sequence goes on along the minus strand of NZ_JAATJB010000010.1, from coordinate 11,051 downwards.
TGACGAACAGCACCGCGGCAAGCAGGCCGTCGCGCAGGACGCCCACGCGGAGCGTGCCGCGCGCAGGATCGCTCGCCTCGATCCGCTCTCCGCGAGGCAGCCCCCGATCGAGCGCTGCGGGCTCGCCGGTCCCGGCCAGCTCGTAGATCACGCCGCCGGGTACCGTCACGCGCGTCGCCCACAGGCAGTCCGGGGCCGGTGCGTCCCCGTGCACGATCAGGAAGCCCCGCCAGTCGACCACGACCGGCGAGATCCGAGCAGGCGAGAGCTTGAAGCCCGGCTGGCCCGAATGCGGATCGGCGAGATCGCGCGCAAGCACTCCCGTGCGACCGCCGCGCGCCTGCTGATCGGTCCAATGGATCGGCGTGAACAGCTCGCCGCGGCGCTGGCCGGGATGGTGGGCCGCGCGAAACAGACTTTCGCCCTGCGGCGTCGTCACCCGCGCGAGCGCACCGTCGACGATGCCAAGCGCAGCGGCGTCTTCCGGGTGGATTTCGACCAGCGGCTCCTCGCGGTGCCGGGCGAGCTTCGGCGAAAGGCCGGTGCGCGTCATCGTGTGCCATTGGTCGCGATAGCGGCCCGTGTTGAGCGTCATCGGCCAGTTGCGCAGCGGCGCATCGAGCGGGCGCTGCGCAACCGATACCAACCGGGCGCGACCATTGTCGGTCGGGTACCGCCGGTCGGCGAAGGGCTGCGGGTTCCACGAGAAGGGCGCCATCACGTCATAGGCTTCATTGCCGATTGCGGCCCTGGCCGTGAGGTCCAGCATGCGAGCGCCCTGGTTGCGATAGGCGGTCAGGCGGGCATGCTCGCGCCAGATCTCGGCCGGGCGATCATAAGCGAAGGCGGTGCGGAACCCCATGCGCCGGGCGACCTGGGTGACGATCCACCAGTCGGGCTTGGCCTCCCCGGGCAGCGGCAGAAAGGCGCGCTGACGGCTGATCGTGCGCTCGGAATTGGTGACGGTGCCGTCCTTCTCTCCCCAGGCGGCTGCGGGCAGGCGGACATGGGCGTGCACGCTGGTGTCGGTCTCGGCGACGACGTCCGACACGACGACGAACGGGCACGCGGCCAGCGCCTCCCGCACCCGCCCGGCATCGGGCATCGAGACGGCAGGGTTGGTCGCCATGATCCACAGCGCCTTGATCCGCCCCTCGCCCACCGCGCGGAACAGGTCGACGGCCTTGAGGCCCGGCTTGGTCGCCATGCGCTCGGCGGCCCAGAAGCGGCCGACCTCGGCAATGTCCTGATCGCCGAAGCCGCGATGGGCGGCCAGCGTCGAGGCGAGCCCGCCCACCTCGCGCCCGCCCATCGCGTTGGGCTGGCCGGTGATCGAGAAGGGCGCCGCACCGGGCGTGCCGATCCGGCCGGTGGCGAGGTGCAGATTGAGGATCGCGTTCACCTGATCGGTGCCGCGGATCGACTGGTTGATGCCCTGGCTGAACAGCGTCACGGTGCACGGATGCGCGGCAAAGAGCTGGTAGAAGCGCTGGAGATCGGCCGGCGCGAGATCGCAGGTCTGGGCAGTGGTCCACAGATCGTGCCCGTCCCCCAGGGCTTCCCAGAAACCCTCGGGCGCGTCGAGGTTCACGGCATCGGCCAGTCCTTCGGCGCGGCAGTGCGCGAGCAGGCCGTTGAACAGCGCGACGTCGCTGCCGGGGCGCAGCGGCAGATGCAGATCGGCCTCTTCGGCGGTTTCGGTACGCCGCGGATCGATCACCACCAGCTTGGTGCCGCGCTCGGCACGGGCCGCCATGATCCGTTGGTAGACGACCGGATGGCACCAGGCGGTGTTCGACCCCACCAGCACGATCAGGTCGGCAGCATCGAGGTCGGCATAGCTGCCCGACACCACATCCTCGCCGAACGCGCGCATGTGCCCGGCGACCGCGCTGGACATGCACAGCCGCGAGTTGGTGTCGATGTTCGCCGATCCGATGAAGCCCTTCATCAGCTTGTTGGCGACGTAATAATCCTCGGTCAGCAGTTGGCCGGAGACGTAGAAGGCGACGCTGTCCGGCCCATGCTCGGCAATCGCCTCTCGGAAGCGGCGGGCGACGAGGTCGAGCGCCTTGTCCCAGCTCGCACGGCGATCGCCGATCATTGGGTGGAGCAGGCGCCTCTCCAGACCGACCGTTTCTCCGAGATGCGTGCCCTTGGAGCAGAGCCTGCCGTGATTTGCGGGGTGCTCCGGATCGCCCTCGATGCGGACGGCGCGCGCGTCGGTGACGGTCGCGCGGATGCCGCAGCCGACCCCGCAATAGGCGCAGGTGGTGCGGACGGCCTCGCTCACGCCGCCGCCCGCACCGGCATCGCGAGCAGGATGCGCTCGCCCTCCACCCGCACCGGCACCACCGGCGTGCAGCCGGCATCCTCTCCCAGGGCAGCCCCCGTCGCGAGCGAAATGCGCATATTGTGGAGCGGACACGCCACCGCGTGTCCGTGGACGATCCCGGCGCTCAGCGGTCCGCCCTTGTGCGGACAACGGTCTACCAGCGCAAAGACCTGGTCGTCATGGGTGCGGAACACCGCGACCGGCTCCCCGCCCAGCGTGAGCGTGCGGCTGCCCCGCAGCGGCAGGTCGGCGAGCGTGCCGATATCGATCCAGTCGGTCATGGGCATCACTCCGCGGCGGCGAGCAGGGGCTGGTGGAGACCGGCATCGGCGCCGGCGACGCGATCGGCCCAGGGGTCGTCCTGGCTGAAGGATTGCGAGTGCCAGAAGCGCGCGGCGAGGGCGTCGCGACCTACTTCGTCTTCGACGACGCGGGCCTTCACATAGCCGAGCCCGATGCGCTCGATCCACGGCGCGGTCCGCTCCAGATAGCGCGCTTCCTCGCGATAGAGCTGCACGAAGGCGGCGGCGAAGTGCATCGCCTCCTCCTCCGTCGCCACCTTTACCAGCAGGTCGGTGGCGCGGACATGGATGCCGCCATTGCCGCCGACATGCAGTTCGTAGCCCGAGTCGACGCACACCACGCCGAAATCCTTGATTGTCGCCTCGGCGCAGTTCCGCGGGCAGCCGGAGACCGCCATCTTGAACTTGTGCGGCATCCAGCTGCCCCAGAAGCCCCGCTCCAGCTTGATGCCGAGCCCGGTCGAATCCTGGGTGCCGAAGCGGCACCATTCGGAGCCGACGCACGTCTTCACCGTCCGCAGCGCCTTGGCATAGGCGTGCCCCGAGACCATCCCCGCCGCGTTCAGATCCGCCCAGACGGAGGGCAGGTCCTCCTTGCGGATGCCGAAGATGTCGAGCCGCTGGCCGCCGGTGACCTTGACCATCGGCGCGTTGTACTTCTCCACCACATCCGCGATCGCGCGCAACTCGGCGGGCGTGGTCACCCCGCCCCACATCCGCGGCACCACCGAATAGGTGCCGTCCTTCTGGATGTTGGCATGGAGCCGCTCGTTGACATAGCGGCTCTGCTGGTCGTCGACATATTCGCCCGGAAGCGCGCAGAGCAGATAATAGTTGAGCGCCGGGCGGCACGAGGAACAGCCGTCCGGCGTCGACCAGTGCAGCGTCTGCATCACTTCGGGAATGGCGCGCATGCCCTGCTCGACGATCGCACGGCGCACCTCGTCATGGCCGTAGCTGGTGCATTTGCACATCGTCTTCGGGCCGGCCTGGACGCCGTCCTCGCCCAGCGTCAGCGCGAGCAACTGCTCGACGACGCCGGTGCACGATCCGCAGCTCGCCGAGGCCTTGCACCCGGCCCGCACCGCATCGAGGCTGCACGCGCCGCCGGCGATCGTCGCGACCACCTGCCCCTTGGAAACGCCGTTGCAGCCGCAGATCTCGGCATCGTCCGAGAGCGCCGCAACGGCCGCCTTAGGGTCCGCCAGCCCCCCTCCCGAGGCGAAGGCCTGGCCGTAGATCAGCACGTCGCGGATGGGGGCAACGTCCTCGCCCTTCTTGAGCAGATCGAAATACCAGCCGCCGTCGCCCGTGTCGCCGAACAGCACCGCGCCGATGATGCGATCGTCCTTCAGCACCACGCGCTTGTAGATGCCGCGCGCCGCGTCGCGCAGGACGATGTCCTCGCAGCCTTCGCCGCCGGAGAAGTCGCCCGCCGAGAACACGTCGAGCCCGGCGACCTTCAGCTTGGTCGAGGTGACCGAGCCGCGATAGGGATTGGCGCGCGCGACCAACCCGTCGGCGAGGCTGCGGCACATGTCCCACAAGGGCGCCACCAGCCCATAGCATTGGCCGTCATGCTCGACGCACTCGCCCACCGCGAGCACGTCGGCATCGCTGGTCACCATATGGTCGTCGACCTGGATGCCGCGCCCCACCGCCAGCCCTGCCTCGCGCGCCAGCTTCACCGAGGGCCGGATGCCGACCGCCATCACCACCAGCTTGGCCGGAATGACGCGACCGTCCTTGAGCTGCACGCCCTCGACCTTGTCCTCGCCGAGGATCGCGGCGGTGTCCGCGCCGGTGAGGATCGTCTGCCCGCGCGCCTCCAGCGCCGACTTGAGCAGCCAGCCGGCCGCCTCGTCGAGCTGGCGTTCCATCAGAGTCGGCATCAGGTGGAGCACGGTGACCTTCATCCCGCGCAGGGTGAGGCCGTGCGCCGCCTCCAGCCCGAGCAGCCCGCCGCCGATCACCACCGCGTCGCCGCCCCCGCCCGCCGCCGCGAGCATCGCGTCGACATCGGCCATGTCGCGGAAGCTGATCACGCCGGCCAGCCCGTGCCCCGGCACCGGGATGATGAACGGATCGGAGCCGGTGGCGATCAGCAGCTTGTCATAGCCGGTGACGCGGCCCGAACGCGCGGTGACGGTGCGCGCGACGCGATCGATCGCCACCACCGGATCGCCGGCGACCAGCTCGATGCCGTGCTGCGCATACCAGGCATGATCGTTGATCACGATCTCCTGGAACGTCTTCTCGCCCGCCAGCACCGGCGACAGCATGATCCGGTTGTAGTTCACATGCGGCTCGGCGCCGAAGATGGTGACGCGAAAGCGCGTGCCGTCGCGTGCCAGCAGTTCCTCCACCGCGCGGCATCCGGCCATGCCGTTGCCGATGACGACGAGATGCTCGCGGGCTTCGGCGGGCGCCGTCGCCTGTGCGGGGCCGTCATCGGCCAGGGTCGTGCCGGGGTCGAGAAACTCCATCCGCTTCGCTCCAAAACGAAAAAAGCCGCCATCCGGCGCCCGGATCTTGCGAACCGAGCGCTGGATGGCGGCTTTGCCATCAACAGGACCACGTTTGCCCATCTTCGGGCGGACGTGGCTATGTGCGAAGGACAGCCTTGTCCTTCGCGTTGCAACATAAACCGATTCGCGGAACCGCTCAAGCGATTCCGCTCAATAGGTCCAATCCAGCTGCAGCCAGAACTTTCTGGTATCCGTAGCCAGGCGATCGGCGTCATACCAAGCATAGCGCGCCGACAGCAGCGTCTTCTTCACCTTCACCGTCGCGAGCAGGTCGATCTCGTCGCCATAATGCTGGCCCAGCCGGTCGCTCTCGAAGCGGTGCCAGGTCGCCTGCAGCGTCAGCGCGTCCACCCTGCCCAGCTTCTTCCAGCCATAGCCGCTGCCGGCATAGAGGTCGCGCACGCCATTGGCCGGGGTGGTCAGGAACTTGTCGGCCCAGCCCTGGAACTTGAAGTTGGTGCCGAGCGGCGTCTGGAAGCTGGTGAGCGCAGCGCCCTTATCTGCGCCCAGCACCTCATAGCCGGTGTTCAGCTTCCAGCCGCGCACGTCCAGCGTGGCGTCCACCAGCCAATAGTCTGCGGTGTAGCGGTTGGGGTTGCGGTGATAGTCCGACTGGGTCGCCCAACTGAGCTGGTAACCCAGCTTCACCTTCGGCCCCAGCGCGCGGCTGCCCGCCAACCGCGCGCCATAGGTCTGGCTGGCGAGGCGATAGCCCTGCACCTCCGCCTCGTCCTGGTCGACCAGATAGGCAAAGCCGGTCAGCGTGCCGATCGGCGTTGCCGCCGAGAGATTGGCGAACACATTGTCACCGCCCACGCCCCGCTGGCGCGCGCCGCGCCCGTCGGTGCCCCAGATGGTCCGCACGTCCCAGGCATAGGTGAGGTCGAGCTTCACGCCCTTCAGCGGCGCCAGCTCCGCGCGCACCGCGTCGAAGGTCTGAGCGTTGTTGCGAAAGGCGACATTGCCGACGAAGCGCTCGTCATCGAGCGCGATGCGCTGGCGTCCCGCGGTCACCGTCAGCGGCTTGGTGCGATATTGCAGCTGCGCGCGGTAGATCGCGACGTCCTGCGGATCGGCGACCAGCGGCCGGGTCGCGGCCCCGTGCAGCCCGTCATGATAGTCGCCGACCAGCGCGAGATTGCCCTGCGCCTCGCCCAGCGCCGCCCAGGGGCCCTGGCTGAGTTCGGCACCGGCGCGCACGCGCAACGTCCAGGCATCGGCCGACGGGTCGAGCCCGTCCTGGTCGACATGCTCGTAGCGCGAGCGCGCCTCGATCAGTGGCTTCACCGCGATGTCTTGCGCGCAAGCGGGCCCGGCGGCAGCCAGCGCGGCCGCCGTGTAGAAGATGGTTCGCATGAAAGTTCCCCCGAAACCGAGCGGCGCGGCTGGTACCGCGCCGCCCTCCTCTCCGATCAGATTCGCGCGCCGCTGGTCCAGCGGGCCCGCCACGAGGCCTTGACCAGCATCAGGCCCAGCAGTGCCAGCAGCGCCAGCCCGGCAAAGATCAGGAAGCCCGGCGCAAAGCTGCCCGCCAGCTGCTTGGCGAGGCCCAGCGAGGAAGCGAGGTAGAAGCCGCCGATGCCCCCGGCCATGCCGACCAGCCCGGTCATCACGCCGATCTCCGCCTGGAAGCGCTGCGGCACCAGCTGGAACACCGATCCGTTGCCGGTGCCCAGCGCCAGCATCGCGACGACGAAGCAGCCGAGCGCCATCGGCAGCGTGGGCGCGACGCTCACCCCCGCCAGCGCGGCGGCGGCAACCAGGAACACGCCCGTCAGCGCCTTCACGCCGCCGATCCTGTCCGCCAGCGCGCCGCCCAGCGGCCGCACCAGCGACCCGGCGAACACGCAGGCCGCGGTGCAATAGCCCGCGACGATCGTGCTCAGCTTGAACTGGTCGGTGAAATAGATCGGCAGCGATGCCGCCAGCCCGACGAACCCGCCGAAGGTGACGGCGTAGAAGCCCATCAGCCACCAGGCGTCCGCCGACTTCAACGGGTGGAGATATTCGACCAGCGTCTTCGGCGCGGGTGCGTTGGGTGCGTCCTTGGCCATCGCCAGGTAGAGCAGGAAGACGATGGCGAGCGGGATGCAGGCCAGCCCCAGCACCGCATTCCAGCCGAACAGCTTGGCGAGCGCGGGCGCGAACAGTGCGGCGAGCACGGTACCCGAATTGCCCATGCCCGCCAGCCCCATCGCCTTGCCCTGATGCTCGGCGGGGTACCAGCGGCTGGCGAGCGGGAGCGCGATCGCGAAGCTCGCGCCGGCAAAGCCCAGGATGACGCCCAGCGCGAGCGTGCCGCCGAAGCTGTTCACGCCCAGCAGGTACGCCGAGAGCAGCCCACCGATGACGATGATCTGGCTGATCGCACCCGAGCGCTTCGGCCCGATCCGGTCCACCAGCAGGCCGTTGACGACCCGGAGGAAGGCGCCGGCAAGCGTCGGCGTCGCTACCATCAGACCTTTCTGCGCGGCGGTGAGATGCAGCGTCTTGGCGATGTCGGGCGCGAGCGGCCCGAGCAGCACCCACACCATGAAGGCGAAGTCGAAATAGAGGAACGCGGCGACCAGAGTCGGCCAATGCCCGCTGCGCCAGAAGCTGCCGTCGCTTGCCTTGATGGCCCGTTTACCCACGCTTCGATCCAGAAATGCCGTTGCCATGATGACTTCCCCAATGCCGATCTGAAAAGGACAAGAAAAAAGCCGCTCGCCGGACGTTCGCATGGAAGCGAAATCCGGTCAGCGGCTTTGCTGCGTTCAGAGGGGGAGGCAGTCCCCGGCGTTGGGGTGCCCTCCCGATGGGCGCGCATCCTTGCGCGACTCCGGGATCATCGCGCGGATTGCGGCGTGCTGCAAGTGCGAAGTTTCACGCGCGAGGCTGCTAAAGAGCCTCTCCTCCAACGAGGAGGGGCTAAGCTGTTCAGCGTGTTCCGGAGAACCCCGCCAGATACTCGTTCAGCCGCTCCGGATCGAACACGCGGCCGTCGAAAAAGCGGTCGGGCCCAAGCGTCAGCGCCCCGCGATGCGCGCCGACGCCGATCGGCGACGTCACCGCGCCTTCCAGCTTCATGCTCGCCCCCGGCATCGCTTCGCCGCTCGCGCCCAGCGCGCGGCGGTAGATGTCGGGCCGGAACACCGCGCCGGCCGCCACCTCGGCTTCGGCGCTGGGCTCCGCCTGATGCCAGCGGACGAGCTGCGAATAGATCCACAACGCCTGGCTGCGCCAGGGGAAGGCCGTCGCCTCGCGGTGGAACAGGAGGAAGTCCGCCTGCGCGACCGGCGGCGCATCCGCGCGCGGGATCACCTGCCCCGCCAGCCCCGCCTCGATCAGCTCGGCCGGTTCGCCGACATAGGCGTCGCGGGCGAGCAGCGCCGCCAGCTCGCCACGGTTCGCGGGATCGTCGCACCAGCGCGCCGCCGCCGCCAGCGCCACGAGCAGCCGGTCGACCGTCTCGGCGTGCGCCTCCATCCAGTCGGTGCGCAGCGCCAGCACCTTCTCCACGCCGCGTTGCCAGATCCGCGCGCCGATCGCCACGGCCTCGGCCAAGCCTTGCGCGATCGCCGCCGCCGGCCAAGGATCGCCGGCGATGAACCCGTCGATCTCGCCCAGCCGCATCGCCTCGACGGTGAGCGAGGGCGGCAGCACCCGCAGCACCACATCGCGCTCGGGATCGATGCCGACGCTGCCCAGCCAATAGCGCAGCATCAGCGCGTGGCCGGAGAAACGGTGGACGATGCCGATGATCGGCTTGCGCCTGAACAGCCCGATCGCCGCGGCGAAATCATGCCCTGTGCCCAGCGGATCGGCGAGTCGCGCCGGCAAGTCCTGCTCCAGCGCGGCCGCGAACTCGCCGGACATCACCAGCATGTTCCCGTTGCTGTTGAGCTTGAACGGCGCCGACAGCGCCGCGGGCTGCTGGCTGAGCCCGAGCGTCACTGCCACGGCCAGCGGGGCCAGCATCTGCGCCGCCTGCACCTGGCCATAGACGAGCCGGTCGCGCAGGGTCGCCCAGCTGGTCGTCCTTACGAGTTCGAGATCGATCCCCTGCGCCTCGGCGAACCCCTTTTCGCGCGCGGCGACCAGCACCGCGCTGTCGGTGAGCGGCAGGAAGGCAGCGCGAACGGGCGTCATGCCGCACCTCCGCCCAGCAGGCTGCTGGCGGTGATCAGCGCCTCGGCGACGTCGACCAGCCGGCGGCCCTGGTTCATCGCGGTTGAGCGCAGCAGCGCATAGGCATCGGCTTCGTTCAGTCCGCGTTGAGCCATCAGGATCGCCTTGGCCTTGTCGATCGTCTTGCGATTGGCGAGCGCGGTGCGGGCCTCGTCCAGCTCGCTCTGCATCCGGGAAAAGGCGGTGAACCGCCGCACCGCCAGCTCGAGGATCGGCTTCACGCGATCCTTGCGCAGCCCGTCCACCACATAGGCGGAGACGCCCGCATCGATCGCTGCGCCGATCATTGTGTCGTCGGACTGGTCGACGAACATCGCGATGGGCTTGGCGAGCGCACGGCTGACGAGCAGCATTTCCTCCAGCGTGTCGCGACTGGGACTACCCAGGTCCATCAGCACGACGTCGGGCGCCATCCGCTCGATCCGGGCGACAAACGCCCCGCGCGGCGGCACGAAATGGATGTCGTCATAGCCCGCCTCGCGCAGGCCCTCTTCAAGAACCGACGCCCGCGCTCCGCTGTCATCAACAATGACGATCCGCACCCCGTCGCCTTTCGCAGTCGCAGAACGGACTGACAGCAAAGCGCAGACGCGTCAAACCGGCGGCTAAAGCCGGTGGCGCGGAAGTGGCCTGCCGATCGGCGCAAACCGGGGTTGGCGGCACCAGCCATGGCGAACAGGCACAGAAAAACCGCCTCAGGGGTTCCTGAAGCGGTTTGGCATGTGTGGAATTGGTTGCGGGGGCAGGAACCATTTTCAACCCAAGATCGACATAAGTACCGGAATTTATGGAATAATGTTGCTCATTCCATGCACTGCACCCCGATAAATACCCCTCCAAGCAGCAAGTGCGCCAAAACGGCCGCAACCCGGGTTCAACTGAGTGTGGCAGGCGGTTGCCGAGCAACGTGCCCAGCAGCTTCCGCATAGCCGCTGGGTAGCTGAGATTAGCTGGTCCAGCATTAGAGACGGCGCTCGTGGTGTCATCCGAAGCGTTCGTGATCGTGCCGTTCGCGATTGCCGACTGCGTGGCGCCGGACCGCTTGCCGTTCGAGAGATTGCCCGAGACCGAAACCGCGCCCGTGCCCCGGTGCCGGGCGAGGTGCTAGACGAACACCGGACGCGTGACGTCGGGCATGTCGTCATAGGCGCGCAGGATGCACTGGCGCGGATCGGCTTCGCCGCCGAGCTGATGATGGACGATCTTGAGCCAGGTGGCCGCACGGATATACTGTCCGCTGCCGAGCCACCGCTCTTGGAGATGGGCGCGCAGCATCTTGCGCCCCGCCGCGACCAGCGCGTCTTCGTCGAAGGACTGGAGGGCGGTATAGTGTCGGCACAACGCATAGCCGAAGTCGCGCGGCTTGAGGGTGCCGCCAAGCTTCACCGGCCCGGACGTGCCGGTCCATCGCTCGTACATCTCGATGCCGGCCCTGTAGATGTCGTTCTCGGGCCCGAACTCAACCTTGGCACGCGGCCCCGCCCCGAGCGTGAACGCGAGATAGTCGTCCAGCCCTTCGCGGACGATCTCGTTGGTCGGCCAAGGGCGCTCGGGGAAGCGCCACCGCGCTTCTTCGAAGCAGCGGGCCAGATCCCATTCATAGCTGCTGTCGTTCCCGGAGTGAACCGCGCCGGGTTTGCCGGAGGCCATTAGATGTGAGTCACGCCGCCATAACGATCTGCTCAGCGGCAGCATAGTAGTTCGCTTCGGCTTCGG
>NZ_JAATJB010000009.1 GCF_011927635.1 Sphingomonas trueperi | reverse complement strand
TCGCCTTCCCGGAACAGCCCGGAGATCAGATAGCGGTCGCGCAGTTCCTCATTGCTCACGCACGCCATCATGTCCGGGTGCGTGGCGTAATAGGTACGGTCGAACATCCGGCACTCCTTCAAAATCATGCGGGACGGAGTCGATGCGCCGATCAGGACAAGGCCGGCCGACACCGGCAGGCACCTTGCACCCATCGGGAAACGCCGATCATGACGATCCTCTCCATCCGCCGCGTCTAGCGGTTGGCCCAATTGGTAACCGGTGTCAGGAGCGTGCGCAACCCTCCTGGTGCACCTGCTGCGTCTTGGCGTAGAGATCCGCTTCGACTTCCGTGTGTTGCATGAATGTAACACTTGGGGCTCGACTCGCTCGATCCACTTTCCTTGGTCGCCGTCGAAACGATTTTACGTCCGTACCGCACGCGGCAGCTTGCCATTGACACCGGTTTCCCATACCGATCGGGAAAAGGACGATCAAAGCGAGAGGGGCGGCAGTGGAGCCGAATAGCGATATTTCGCAGATAGCGCGCGCGTTCGTAAAAGCACGCCGGACTGCCTCCCCGCTTGCCGCATTCCCCGGCGCCATTCCAGCGGACCTGCCTGCAGCCTATGCCGTGCAGGACGCAGCCTTGGCGTTGGTGCCGAAAGCCGTCGCGGGCTGGAAAGTCGGGCGAATCAACCCGCCCGTCGACGGCGTCGACCGGCTGGCGGGTCCCATTTTCGCCGATCAGGTCGAGACGGAAGACGGCGTCGCGATGCCGATCTTCGCCGACGGCTTCGGCGCGGCCGAAGCGGAATTCCTGCTGCGCATCGGCCGGGCGCCCGATCCGGCGCAACGCCGTTTCAGCATGGCCGAGGCGCGCGCGCTGATCGATGCGGTGCATGTGGGCATCGAGATCGCCAGTTCGCCCTTTGCCGGCATCAACGATCACGGCCCGATGGTCACCATCTCCGACTTCGGCAACAATAACGGCCTGATCGTCGGTGCCCCCATCGACGACTGGCGCGAAATCGATCTGAACCGCTGGCCCGTCGCGCTCCACATCAACGGCGTGGAAATCGGCACCGGCGTCGCGGCGGACATGCTCGACGGGCCCTTCGGCGCGGCGCGCTTCCTGTTCGAGCATCTGGCGGCGCGCGGCATCGCGGTCACGCCGGGCCAATGGATTTCCACCGGCGCGGTCACCGGCGTCCACCCCGTCGCGATTGGCGATCGGGTGGAAGCGCGGTTCGACGGCCGGCTTTCGCTACGCTGCACGATCACGGCACAATAAGGCCCGCCAAGCGGCCGCACACAGGAGAGAGAGCCGATGGCTAGCAGGGAGGCGCCGGCGGTCGCGGCCGCGGCAGACAAGGTCGGGCGGTATCGCTGGGTGATCTGCGCGCTGTTGTTCGCGGCGACCGCGATCAACTATGTCGATCGCCAGATGATCGGCGTGCTGAAGTCGACCATCTCGGGCGAGCTCGGCTGGTCGGAAACCACCTATGCCGACGTCATCTTCTGGTTCCAGGCCGCCTATGCGATCGGCTATCTGACCTTCGGCAAGCTGGTCGACTGGGTCGGCGCGCGGATCGGCTATTCGATCGCCTTCGTCATCTGGACGCTCGGCCATACGCTGTGCGGCTTTGTCGGCTCGGCGTTCCAGTTCTCGGTCGCCCGCTTCATCCTCGGCATCGGCGAAAGCGGCAACTTTCCTGCGGGCCTCAAGGCAGTAACCGAGTGGTTCCCGGCCCGCGAGCGCGCGCTGGCCACCGGTATCTTCAACGCAGGCGCCAATGTCGGCGCAGTGGTGACGCCGCTGATCGTGCCGGCGATCACCATCGCCTTTGGCTGGCGGATGGCCTTCATCGTCACCGGCGTCGCCAGCCTGGTCTGGCTGGTCGCCTGGGTGGCGCTGTATCGCCGGCCGAAGGAGAGCAAAAAGCTCTCCGCTGCCGAGCTCGCCTATATCGAAAGCGACATGCCCGATCCGGTGTGCAAGATCGGCTGGCTCAAGCTGCTAGGCTATCGCGAGACCTGGGCCTATGCGCTGGGCAAGTTCCTGATCGACCCGATCTGGTGGCTGTTCCTGTTCTGGACACCCGATTTCCTCGCCAAGACCTATCATCTCGATCTGGTCAGCTTCGGGCCGCCGCTGATCGTGATCTACCTGATCTCGGACCTGGGCAGCGTCGCCGGGGGCTGGGCGTCGTCGCGGCTGATGCAGCGCGGGTTCACTGCCAATGCCGCGCGTAAATGGACGATGCTGGCGTGCGCGATCCTGGTGACGCCGATCTTCTTCGCCCAATATATCGACCATCTCTGGCTCGCCGTCGCCATCGTCGGGCTGGCGACGGCCGCGCACCAAGCCTTCTCGGCCAATCTCTACACCCTCCCGTCGGACATGTTCCCGCGCGCGGCGGTCGGGTCGGTGGTCGGCATCGGCGGGACGGTGGGCGCGATCGGGGGGATGATGATGGCCAAGTTCACTGGCTATATCCTCGAGGCGACGGGCAGCTACACCATCATCTTCGCCGTCGCCGGCAGCGTCTATCTGCTCGCCGTGGCGGTGGTCCATCTGCTGAGCCCGCGCCTCGCCCGAGTCTACAGCATCTGAGCCGGTTGCAGGAGAGGATCGCCGCCATGCCCACCCGCCCCTTCGCTTCCGTGCTCGCTTTGGCAGTCGGTTGCCTGTCGCTGCCCGCACAGGCGCAGACCGATGCCGCTCCCGGTCTGCTGTTCCGCGCATCGGCGGACACGTCGCTCGATGCCGATGTGGCGCAGGGCGACCCCGCCCCCAATTTCCGCGCGCATGTCGACATCGTGCCCGACGGGGCGATCCGCGGCGCGGCGCGCTGGGCGGACGACGGTTATGTCGCGTGGAAAGCGCCGGGCAACATGCGCGCGGCGCGCGGCACGCTCGCCTTCTTCTGGCGCGCGCGCGAGCCGCTGGGCGAAGTGCCGTTCGTGATCTTCCGCGCGGGATTTGCGGATCACACGAGCTGGGACATGGCCTTCCTGCGGATCGACTGGAACGGCCATGGCTTCGACGCCTTCGTCACCGACGCCAATCTCTCGCGGATTCGCGTCTCGTGGCGGATCGACCGCCTGCCCGATCCCGCCGCGTGGCAGCATATCGCCTTCGCCTGGGAGGAGACGCAGGGCGTCCGGCTCTATGTCGATGGCCGCGAGGTCGCCCGCAAGGACCAGCGCGCCGATCTCGACTCCGGGCTCGACCAGTTCGGGCTTGCCGGGCGCGTCATCGCCCCGCACCAGGTGCAGAGTCGCTACAGCTTCATGCGCGGATCGGACGTGGACGAGATCCGCGTCTATGACCGGATGCTGTCCGCCGCCAATGTCGCACGTCTGGCCGCCAAGGCGGAGCCGGGGCACCTTCCCGCCCCCGATCGGACCGCCGAACGCGCCGCCTGGCTGCACCGCTATGGCTGGGACAAGGCGCTGCCGCCGCTGCTCGATGCGCCCGTGACTCGCGTGCGCAAGGTCGAGTTCGCCGACGCCAAGGACCTCAAGCAATGGATGTGGAAAGGCGTGGACGGTATCGCCGAGACGACTTGGCCCGGCGTCTACAACCGCTCGCGCCTGCCCGGCCGCAACGATTATTTCGAGCTGCCCGACTGGAACACCTATGTCGAGGGCGGCAAGCGCTATGACCTGACGGTGCCGACAGGCGAGCGCTTCAACCGGGTCGAGCTGCGCGGCGCCGCCTATGGCACGCTCGGCTGGAGCGGGGACGGCAAGGACCAAGTGCTGGCCAAGCGGCCGCAGGGCGTGGTGCGCAGCGTCGACCAGTTCGCGCCTCGGACCGGCGGCACCCTCCACTTCACCAACGTGATGCAGGAACAGCCGATCCAGGAGCTCTGGGCCTATGACATCGGCGCGGGCGCGGAGCCCGAAGGCAGCTTCAAGCTCGACTACACCATCCGCGCGGACATGGCGCCGACACTGGCGGCGCTGGCCCCGCTCAACGCCTTCATCGCCGGCCGCTACGCACCCGACGAACGCGCGACCGTGGTGGCGATGCCGAGCGCGGGCGTGAAGGCCGCCGTGGGTGCTGGCGCGGCGGGCGGCGGCGGCAAGGTGGCGCGTCCGGCCGGCATGGCGCCGATCGTCCACATCCTCCTGCCTGCCAGCCTGGGCGACGCCCCGCCCGACCAGCCCGTCGCCCGCGCCTTTGATTATGGCTGGCAGAATATCCATGACGGGCTGGACGGCATCGCGATCGACCTGCCCGCGCTGCCCGGCGCCCGGCCGGTCGCGCTGGACATCCGGGTGAAGGACCCGATCTGGCCCGAGCGCGACATGATCGACCTCTCGGTCACCGTCCGCCCCGGCGAAAAGCGCACGCTCTGGCTGGACCTGCGCGATCGCATCCTGTCGCAGGACAGCCTCTATCTTTCGATCGCCGCCTCCGATCCCGCTTTCTCGGCGACGAGCCTCGACGGCGCGCGCATCCGGCTGGTGTTCAAGCCGCGCGCCGAGGCGCTGCAGGAGCATGTCACGGACCGGCTCAACCAGGTGAAGGACAATTGGGCATTCCTGGTCGAGGAGCATACCGCGTCGAAGCGGATGGCGCTCTACCGCCGCCTGTTCGCCGACATGACCGACCTGCTGCGCGTCGACCCCGACAACAAGCTCGCGCGAACCTATTGGGCGGACATCAACTATCGCCCCGAGAACCTGCCCGCGTTTACGCAGCCGGTCCCCCAGGCGGGCGAGCCGCTCTGGGCGTTCCGGCAGCTGGAGGACCTTCGCTATGTCCGCCGCTTCGTCGACTGGTGGATCGACAAGCGGCAGGTGCCCTATGGCGATTTCGGCGGCGGCATCTCCGACGATACCGACCTGACCCAGCAATGGCCGGGGCTCGCGCTGATGGGCATCGAGCCGGACAAGATCAACGCCTCGCTGCGCACGCTGTCCGACGCGGTCTTCGCCAACGGCATGCGTACCGATGGGCTCGGCACCGTCACCACCGACGAGCTGCATGCCTATGAGGAAGGCCTGAATTCCGATGCCGAGCGGCTCTACCTCAACTGGGGCGAGCCCAAGGCCGTCGAGCGGCTGATGGAGACGACGCGGGCGCTGCAGGGCGTGATCCTCAAGAACCCGGCGGGGCATTTGCACTTCGCTTCCAACTGGTATGGCGGGCGCACGATGTACCGCGACCCGGCCTGGGCCTGGCAGAAGCCGTACAGCTTTACCGTGCTGCACGCGCCGATCCTGATCGGGCTGTACAACGGCAACGCGAAGGCGCGCGGGCTGGTCACCGGCGTGATGGACGGGTGGCTGGCGCATGGCCGGCAGGATGCGAGCGGCAGCTGGAGCTTCCCCAACGAGATCAACTGGGGCACCGATGCCGAGCGCGCCGGCGACGGCGGCGGCGTCACCACACCGCTGCAGAGCGCCTGGAGCGCGTGGCGCTTCACCGGCGACGCGAAATATCTCCGCCCGATCGAGGCGCGGATCGCCAAGAGCGGCGCGGCGAGCCTCGCCGAATTCAACGAGAACGCCTTCACGGCGCTTCCCGGCGGCGCCAAGCTGCGCGCCGACATCGTCGCTGCGGCCAAGGCCGATCCCTTCTCGCTCTATGCCCGCTGGGACGCGACGGGCGACACCAAGCCGCTCGAACGGCTCCATGCCGAGGCGATCGCGGACAAGGCGCAGCACGAATATCTCTACACCGAAGGCCATTGGTGGTCGGACCGGGTCGAGCAGCCCAACGAGATCCTGCAGCGCGAGCGGCTGGGCGGCATCGCGCTCCGCCGCAACCAGACCTGGCCCGGCAACAGCGTCTCCTGGCGCTTCGCCGAGGACGGTGCCGGCGAGCAGGTGGCGATCCTCGTCCCCGGCGCGACGCCCGATCGCTTCCGAGTGCTCGCCTATAACCGCACCGATCGCCCGCAACGCGCGAAGATGACCGCCTGGAACGTCACCGCCGGCAGCTGGACGGTGCAGCGGTCGACGAGCAGCGACGGCGGGAAAACGCTGATCGCGGACGGTCCCCCTGTCACGCTGCCACTCGAGCGCAGCCTCGGCACCGAGGTCGTCTTCGCGCCGCATACCACCACCCTCTATGACTTCGCGCTGGCAGTCCCGACCATGCCGGTGGAGCAGCGGCCGGATCTCGGCATCGGCATCGACGATGTGGTGCGCACGCCCAAGGGCTTTGCGGTGACGGTGCACAGCCTCGGGGCGCAGCGTGTCGTAGGCGGCACGCTCACGCTGCGCGCCGCCGATGGCGCGGTGCTGGCGACCACGGCGATCCCGCCCCTCGATGCGCCGACCGACCTGCGGCCGCGTACAGCCGTAGTGCGGATCGCGGCGCCGAAGCAGCAAGTGGCAAGCGTCGAGGTCGCGCTTCCGCAGAACGCGCCGGAGGTCACCCGCCTCAACAACCGCGTCACGCTGACACCCGCCCGATGACCTTCTCGCGGCGCCATCTGCTCGCAGGCGCCGGCGTGCTGGCACTCGCTCCCCTGCGGGCAAAAGCGACCAACGATGCCGACGTCCGCCACGCACTGGACGAAGCGGCAGCGCTTCCGCCCGACCGCGCCCTGGCCCTGCTCCAGCCCCTTCCGGCAAGGAGCGGGTCGGTCGGCAGCGACCTCGACCTTCAGGCAGCACGCGCAGGGCTGCGCATCGACCTGGCGCTGGAGCATGCACCCTCGACGGAATCGCAACGCTTCGACCTTCAAGTGCAACGGATCACCGGGAACGATGCCGAGCTGACGCGGGTGGAGCGAGACCTCCATGCCGCCCACCGCGCGCTGCTGGCACGCGCCACCGCAGCCTTCGATCGCCTCGCCCTCCCCGGAACCACGGTGGGCGCGCGCTTCGAGCGGCTCTGGCGCGATCCGCGCTATCTCTTCCCGGACGACGCCGACGGGCGCGCCGCCGCCGTGGACGCGATGCGGGCGACGCTCGCCGCCATCCAGCCCCGCCTGCCGCGACTGGTCGGCGCCCTGCCCCCGGAATGCAGCCAGGTCGAGATCCGCGCGCTGACTGCCGAGGAAATCGCCGCCGGCAAGGGCGGCTACCGCATCCTTCCCGGCGCGGGGACGCCCGGCGCCTATGTGGTGGACCTGAAGGAGATCCGCCGCCGGCCGAGCTTCTCGCTCCCGAGCGTCGTCGCGCACGAACTGCTGCCGGGCCATATGGCGCAGCTGCCCCAGGAAGCGAACGCCGACCCGCATCCGCTGCGGCTGCGCTATGCCGCCGCCTTCACGGAAGGCTGGGGAAGCTATGCCGAGATGCTGATGGCCGAAGACGGGCTGTTCGCCGATCCGCACGCGCTGCTGGGCCATCTCCACTGGATGCTCTTCCGCATCTGCCGCGGCCTCGCGGACATCGCCCTGCATGTACGCGGCGCGCGCCTCGACCAGGCGCTGGCCGCGATGCGGGCCGCGATGGGCGAGCCCGTCTATTTCGCGCCCTTTGCCGCGGACCTGGCCCGGATCGCGAAGGAACCCGCCGTCCGCGCCGCCGAGGCTTGGCTGCCGCTCCGCCTCCGCGCCCTACGTCCGCGCGATCGACGCGACTGGCCGCGCTACCATGCGGCGCTCCTCCAAACCGGGCGCCGCAGAACCGAGCAATGTCGCTGAGCGGCGACGCGTGCTTCCTCCCTAACGGCTCTCGCTCGCCAGCCCGCCAATCGCTCGCAGATATTCCCGATGTGGCTGCGCGAGCGATACCGCGCGGGCAATCGCCTCCCGCGTGCGGGCGAAGGCACCCTCCAGTTCGCCCTCGGTGAAGTGATGGGCGAGAGATTGTGGCGGTCGGGCAGCAGGCCCGAGGATGTCGCACGGCACCTGCCCGACGCGAGGTATCCGCCTGCCTCGGCCATCGTGCTAGTTCCCGGGGTGGAAGCCCTTGTCTTCGGTCACCGGCTTGGCTGTGGGGCGAGGCGCGGGCAGGCGAAGGTGGGCGCCTCAGTCGGCGCGCGGCAGCAGCACGCGGAAGGTGGAGCCCTGCCCCACAACGCTCTCCTTGAGCACGATGCTGCCGCCGTGCAAGCGCACCAGCTGCCGGACCAGCGCCAGGCCGATGCCGAGCCCGTCCGCCTGCTCGCCGCTGCGGTCCACCTGCGCGAACAGGTCGAACACCTGCCCCTGCATTTCCGGCGGGATACCGAGCCCGGTATCGGCGACTTCGATCGCCACCTGCCCTGCTTCCTGCCGAACCCGCAGATCGATGGCGCCGCCCTCGGGCGTATACTTCGCGGCGTTGGAGAGCAGATTGCTCACCACTTGCGCGATACGGGCCTGGTCGGCGTGCAGCCAGACCGGCGCCTCGGGCAGGTCGAGTGTCAGGCGATGCCCGCGCGCCTCGATCTGCGGTCGGCTGAGCTCCACCGCCAATGCCAGCGCGTCGCCCAGGTCGATGCGTTCGGCACGCAGCACGATCTTGCCCTGGTCGATCCGGGCGACGTCGAGCAGGTCCTCGATCAGCCGCGCCATGTGGGTGACCTGCCGCTCCATCTGCGCACGTACCTGCTCGCCCGCATCCTCGCCGGCGCGGCGCTTGAGCAGGTGCAGCCCGGCGCCGAACGCCATGATCGGGTTGCGCAGCTCATGGCCGACCATCCCCAGGAAAGCATTCTTGCGCCGATCGGCAAGACGCAGGCTCTCGGTCAGCCGCGCGAGTTCGTCGCGCTGGGCGATGATCTGGCGGCGTTGCTCGTAGAGATCGAAGAAGACATTGCTTTTCGAGCGCAGGATGCCGGCGTCGATCGGCTTCTGGAGGAAATCCACCGCGCCCGCCTCGTAGCCGCGGAATCGCCGCTGCGCGTCGGCGCTGCCCGCGGTGAGGAAGATGATCGGCACGTGCCGGGTGCGCTCGTTGCCGCGCAGGAACTCGGCCAGCTCGAAGCCGTCCATGCCGGGCATCTGCACGTCGAGCAGCGCCAGCGCGACGTCGTGAACGAGCAGCAGCTCCAGCGCCTCGTCGCCCGAGCGCGCCTTGAGGCACTCCAGGCCGTCGCGCCGCAGCAGCGCTTCCAGCGCCAGCAGATTCTCGTCGAGATCGTCGACGAGCAGGAACTTCACGGGGTCTGGGGCGGACATGTGGCTCAGGCCAATCGCAGGAGGTGTGGGGCGATCGCGTCGATCACCAGACGGGTTGCGCCGGGGTTCGCGGCGAGGCCCGCGGCGGGCATGGTCGGTACGCGCGCGGTGGCCGGATCCTCGACGATCGCGGTGCCGCCAGTGCGGGCGACCGCGCGCAGCCCTTCCGCGCCGTCATTGTTGGCGCCGGTGAGCAGCACCGCGATCAGTCGGCTACGCAACGCGTCGGCGGCGCTTTCGAGCAGCAGGTCGATCGAGGGGCGGCTATGGTTGACCGGATCGTCGGCGGAAAGCGCCATGCTGCCGTCGGGCTCGACGAGGAGGTGATAATTGGCCGGCGCGAAATAGATGGTGCCGGGCGCTGGCATCTGCTTGTCCTCGGCCTCGCACACCTGCATCGCGCAGCGCGATTCGAACAGCGCCGCCAGGCCGTGGTCGTGATCGGGGGGGACATGGACGACGATCAGCACCGGCCGCGGGAAGTCCGCGGGCAGCGCCGGCAGCAGCGTGAGCAGCGCCTGGACGCCCCCCGCCGAGGCGCCGATCACGACGATGCCGGTCATCGCTCGCGCCGCTGGTAGATCTTCTCCTCGCGGACGAAGTCGGCAAAGCCGGCGGCGTGGTCGGAGAAGCGCAGGCTCTCCTTGCGGCCTAGGCCGAGGAAACCGCGGCGGACCAGCGATTCCTCGAACAGCCCGACCGCGCGTTCCTGCAGCGCCCGATCGAAATAGATCAGCACGTTGCGGCACGAGATCAGGTGCATCTCGCCGAACACCGAATCGGTCGCCAGGCTGTGATCGGAGAAGACGATATTGGCGCGCAGGCTGCTGTCGAAGATCGCACGGTCGTAATCGGCGACATAATAGTCGGAGAGCGAGGTGCGTGCGCCCGATTTCTGGTGATTCTCGGTGAACTTGCGGATCTGGTCGAGCGGATAGACCCCCGCCTCGGCCGCCTTGAGCGCCTTGGGATTGATGTCGGTGGCGTAGAAGATCGTGCGCTGCTCCAGCCCCTCCTCGCGGAACAGCATGGCGAGCGAATAGACTTCCTCGCCGTTGCTGCACCCAGCGATCCACACCTTGAGCGAGGGATAGGTGCGCAGGTGCGGGATCACCTTCTCGCGCAGTGCCCGGAAATAGCTGGGGTCGCGGAACATCTCGCTCACCTGGACGGTGAGGTAGTTGAGCAGCCTGGCCAGCATGTCTGGATCGTGCAGCAGCCGGTCCTGCAGCGCTGAGAAGCTGCTCATCCCCAGCCGCCCGCGCGCCTGGATCAGCCGCCGCTTGATCGAGGCGCGGGCATAATGGCGGAAGTCGTAGTGATAGCGCCGGTATAGCGCCTCGAGCAGCAGGTCGATCTCGATATCGTCGACATCGGGTTCCGGAGTTTCGTCGTTCATCGCGGCATCCAAACGCGGACGAGCGACAAGAGTTTATCGACGTCGATCGGCTTCGCCATATAATCGCTCGCGCCCGCCTCGATACAGCGTTCCTGGTCGTCGGGCATCGCCTTGGCGGTGAGCATGATGATCGGCAGCTTGGCCCAGCGCGGGTCCTGGCGGATCGCACGGGTGGCGGTGAGGCCGTCCATCACCGGCATCATCACGTCCATCAGCGCGAGGTCGACTCCCTTCTCGGGGTCGGTCGCGGCCTCGGCCAGCGCGTCGAGCGCCTCCTGGCCGTTGCGGGCGATGCGGACGAGCACCCCGCGCGGCTCCAGCACGCTGGTCAGCGAATAGACGTTGCGGACATCGTCCTCGACGATCAGCACGCGCCGACCCTCCAGCACCGCGTCGCGGCGGCGGGCGGCCTGAATCATCTCCTGCTGCTCGCTGGGCAGCTCGGACACGACCTGGTGGAGGAACAGCGAGACCTCGTCGAGCAGCCGCTCGGGCGACTTGGCGCCCTTGATGATGATCGAGCTCGAATAGCGGCGCAGCTTCTGCTCGTCGTCGGCGCTGAGATCGTGGCCGGTATAGACGATCACCGGCGGGAAGCTGTGCGATCCGTCCTCCTCGCTCAGCGTCTCGAGCAGCGAATAGCCCGAGGCATCGGGCAGCGAGAGGTCGAGCACCATGCAGTCGAAGGTCTGGCTGCGCAGCATCTCCAGGCATTCGGCGGCGGTGCGCACGCCGACGGTCTCGACATCGTCCTTCTGCAGCAGCCGGGAGACCGCGTCGCGCTGGACGTCGTCGTCCTCGACGATCAGCACGCGGCGGACGCGGCTGGCGGTACGTTCCTGCAGACTCTGCAGCACCTCGGCGAGCAGCTCGCGCTTGATCGGCTTGATGTGATAGCCGACCGCGCCGAGCGACAGCGCCGTCTGGCTCTGGTCCGCTGCCGAGATGACGTGGATCGGGATGTGGCGGGTGGAGTCCTCCTGCTTGAGCTGGTCGAGCACGATCAGCCCGGACTGGTCCGGCAGGCCGAGATCGAGCACGACTGCGCTCGGCCGATAGGTGCGGGCCAGCTGCAGCGCCTCGTCCGCCGTGCTCGCGACCAGGCACTGGAAGCCGAGCTCGCGCGACAGGTCGCAGACGATAGACGCGAAGACCGGGTCATCCTCGATCACCAGCAGGTGGCGTCCGCCTGGCACCAACCTGTCGCGGTCATCCTCCAGCACCCAGTCGGCCGCGGCAGCGGCGCGACGCGGCGCGGCCGGCGGCGCCGCGGGGGCCGGTTGGGCGACCGGCTTGGCTGGTGCAGCAGGCGCCGTGGGCAGCGTGCGCGGGGCGACTGCCTCCGCGTCGTAGCTGACCGGCAGCGTCAGCGTGAAGGTGCTGCCCTCGCCCGCCCGGCTCTCCAGCGTGATGCCGCCCCCGAGCAGCCGGGCCAGCTCGCGCGAGATCGACAGGCCGAGCCCGGTGCCGCCATAGCGGCGGTTGATCGTGCCGTCGGCCTGGTGGAAGGCCTCGAAGATCATCTTCTGCTGCTCGGGCGAGATGCCGATGCCGGTGTCGCGCACCGCGAAGGCGATCTTGTCCCCCGTCGCCCGGACCTGCAGCCGCACCGATCCCTTCTCGGTGAACTTGAGCGCGTTGGACAGCAGGTTCTTGAGGATCTGCTCCAGCCGCATCCGATCGGATTCGATACCCTTCGGTGCCGTCTCGTCGACGAGGATCTCCAGTTCGATCCCGCGTTGCTCCGCCACCGGCTGGAAGACCTGGCGGAGATCGGTGCCGAGCCGCACCAGACTCACCGGCTCGGGGCGGATGTCGACATGCCCCGCTTCGATCTTCGACAGGTCGAGGATGTCGTTGATCAGCGTGAGCAGGTCGTTGCCCGAGGATTCGATCGTGCGGGCGAACTTCACCTGCTCGGCGGTCAGCGTGGCAGGACCATTGTCGCCGAGCAGCTTGGCGAGGATCAGCAGCGAGTTGAGCGGCGTGCGCAGCTCGTGGCTCATGTTGGCGAGGAAGTCGCTCTTGTACTGGCTCGCCTGTTCCAGCTCGCGCGTCTTGACCAGCAGCGCGGCGCTGCCGCGTTCGAGTTCGTCGCGCTGGTTCTCCAGCGCCTGGGCCTGCTCCTCGAGCTGGCTGTTGGTCTGCTCGAGCTCGACCTGCTGCTGCTCGAGCATCGCCTGCGATTCGCGCAGCGCCCTGCCCTGCTCCTCCAGCTCCTCGTTGTTGACCTGGAGTTCCTCGCTCTGGGTCTGCAGCTCGGCGGCCTGGCGCTGGGTTTCCTCCAGCGCATCCTGCAGCTGGGCGCGGAAACGCGCGGAGCGCAGCGCCACGCCGATCGCCGGCGAGGCACGCTCCAGCAGCTCCAGCATCATCGGATCGGTCGGGTAGAAGAAGCCGAGCTCGAGCACTGCATTGACCATGTCGTCGGCCTTGGCCGGCACGATCATCAGGTGGCGCGGCTTGTCGCTGCCGAAGGCCGAGCCGATCTCCAGATAATGGTCGGGCACGTCGTCGAGCAGGATCGGCTTACCCTCGGCGGCGACGCGGCCGAGCAGGCCTTCGCGCAACCCAAACGCCTCGGGCACATCGGCATCGCCGGGGACGCCCAGGGTCGCGACGCGGCGGAAGACCCCGGCTTCGCCCTTGAACAGCGCGCCCGCCTGGAAGCCGAGCTTGTCGGCCAGATAGCCGAGCACCGCCTCGGCGATCTCCTCCACCGAGCGATCGCCGCGCACCGCCGCCGAGATGCCGAGCAGGCCGTTCTGCAGCCATTCCTCACGGGCGCGCGCGCGGAGGTTGCGGCGGACCAGCACGAAGATCATCAGCGTCAGCGCCGCGCCGATCAGGCTGGAGACGAGCCCGCTGGCGATCGCCGCCTGCGAGGCGGCCGCCATGTCGGCGAGCCGCTCCTGGCGAAGCCTCCCCTCTTCCTGCGCCATCACCCCGAGCTGGGCGCGGATCGCGTCCATGCTGTTCTTGCCTTTACCGGTCTCGACGATGGCAAGTGCCTCGGAGAGCCCCTTGGTGCGGCGGAGCTCGATCGTCTCGCGCAGCTCGGCCAGCTTGGCACCGACCTCTCGGCGCAGCTGGACGATATTGTTTTGCTGAACCGCATTGTCGCTGACCAGCTGCTGGAGATGGTCCAGCCGCCCGTCGAGCGTCTCGGTCGCCTTGGTATAGGGCTCGAGATAGCTTTGCCCGCCGGTCAGCAGAAAGCCGCGCTGGCCGGTCTCGGCGTCCTGGACGGTGGAGAGCAGTTCGTCGAGCGCGATCAGCACGGTATGGCTGTGCCGGATCGCCGCGTCGCTTTCGCCAAGTGCCAGCACGTTGCGATAGGCGAGCGCGCCGCTGATCAGGAAGAAGGCGAGGCCGAGGACCAGCCCCACCGTCGTCCAGACGGAACGGCCCCCAGAGTCGCGCAACAAATTCCGACGCTTCATGCACTCGATCCCAGAAAAGGCCCCGGGATCCGCATACCGCGCTGCGAGAGGAGAGCAAGCGTGCTGACGGACAGGGTGGGACAGGCAGGCCGCCTGCCCCACCAACGGGTTAGAACACGAAGTTCACCGCAAGTGCGTAGGTCCGGCCGAAATAGGCGGTGTAGAGCGGGTCCTTGCGGACCGTATCCACCGTCAGCCGGTTGGTTTCGTTGGTGATGTTCTGCACCTCGGCGATCAGCTTGATATGCTCGCTGAGATTGTACGAGGCCGAG
Organism: Sphingomonas trueperi; assembly: GCF_011927635.1. Taxonomy (GTDB): domain Bacteria; phylum Pseudomonadota; class Alphaproteobacteria; order Sphingomonadales; family Sphingomonadaceae; genus Sphingomonas; species Sphingomonas trueperi. The sequence goes on along the minus strand of NZ_JAATJB010000009.1, from coordinate 155,688 downwards.
GCATCGACGAAGATCGACCGGGCATTGGCGGTCGAGTCCGCATCGACCGAACCGCTCGGCACCGCCGTCAGGAACGACGAGCGATAGTTGACCGTCGAGCGGATGCTGAACTTGCTGTCCTCGTAATAGAGCGTGCCGCTCGCCGTCTCGGGCGACAGGCCGACCAGCGGCGCGGTACGCGAGAGCGTCGGCGAGATGATGTAGTTGATGTTCGAGCGCACGCGGGTGAAATTGCCCAGCGCGCCGAAATTCTTGAGCACGCCCGGCAGGAAGGTGAAGGGCAGCTGCACGTTCACCTCGACGCCCCGCAGCGGGCCGCCCGGCGTGTTGTTGCTGCGCTGGACGGTGAACTGGTCGGTCGGGCGGAGCTGGGTGCCGTTGAGCAGCGACAGCGGCAGGCCGATGTCCTGGAAGGCCAGGCTCTGGCTGGTCGTCTGGATATAGGTCTCGATATCCTTGTGGAAATAGGCGACCGAGAGCAGCGAACCGGGGCGGAAATACCATTCGAGCGCGGCGTCGAAGGTATTGGCGCGGATCGGATCGAGGAACGGGTTGCTGAACGACGCGGTCTGGATCACCAGATTCGCCGAGCCCGCCGGGATCAACTGGCCATAGGAGGGCCGCGACATTACCCGCGCCGCCGAGACGCGCGCGATCAGGCTCGGCGTGATGTCGAGCGCGAGGTTCATCGACGGCAGCCAGTCCTCGTAGGAGCGGCTGACGTTGGAGATGACGAAGCGCGACGGGTAGAGCGATCCCGCCGGCGATGCGGTGGTGATCGGGCCATAGGTATCGAGGCTGGTGCGGACATAGCGCACCCCGGCATCGCCGCGCAGCGCGAAGGGCAGGATGTTCGCCGTGTCGAACTTCGCCATCAGATAGCCCGAGGCGTATTTCTCGTCGACGCCGCCATAGGTGCCCTTGGCGCATTCGATGCTGCAATACACATAGTTGTCGAGCCCGACGACCTGGCGGAACTTGTCCGGGTCGATCGAGACGAAGTCCTGCAGGTTGCCGCCGAGATTCTTGCCGACACCGGTGGTGACGAAGCTGAAATCGGCGATCGAGGCGCCCGCCGGCAGCGCCAGCGGGGTGTTGGTGGCGAGCTGGCGCTCGCGCGCGGTGTATTTGTTGGTGCGATACTGGCCGCCGGCCTGGATCGAGAAGCCGGGCGTCACCTTCCAGTCGGCGTTGAGCTCGAAGGTCTTGCTGGTGATCGTGTTGCGGCGGATGAAGTTGGAGAGCTGGCCGCGCTGGTCGCCATTGGCGAGCGGCGGGCCATACTGGAACAGCGCGGGGTTGGTCGTGTCGATCCCGTAGCCGATCTTCGGGATGTTCGGATTGTCGCGGAAGTCGATCGACCAGTTGCGCGTGTCGTTCGCGTCGATCGCCACCTGCAGGCGATCCACGTCGAGCGTCGACTGGTTGATGCCGGCGAGGCCGAACAGCCGGAAAGCGTCCGAGAAGCGATGGTCGAAGTTGAGGTTCGCCTGCTTGTATTCGGAGGTGAAGCGCTCGTCCTGCATTTCCGAACGCAGGTCGACGCCGTCGAACAGGCCGTGGACCAGCGAGCCGTTGCCGTCGACCTCGATCTCGCGCACCGAGGTGAGCGGCTGCCCGTTGTTCGAGATCGCGCGACCGAACGAACGCGCGTCGATCATGGTGTCCAGCCGCTTGACCTTGAAGCGCGAATAGAGGCCGTCGAGCGAGATGTCGGTATTGTCGTCGGGCTTGAACTGCAGCGTCAGCGAGCCGGCCAAGCGCTCCTGGTTCTGGCTGCCCTTCACCGGGCGCGGCAGGCGCGGCAGGTAGACGCCGCCGCCGGGCTTTCCGTTCACGCCCGTCCGGCTCATGATATAGTCATAGGCCGCCTGGGTACCGGTACGCGGGTTGTTGGTGCTGCAATTGTTGGCGTCCGCGCCGATCGCGGCGCCGCTCGGCTGGGTATAGCCGGCCACCGGACTGTTCACCGGGGCGCCCTTGTAGAGGTATCCCGCGGGGGTGCAGAACGGGAAGATCACGCCCGCATTGGCGCTGCCGGCCGGCTGAGCAAGACCGTAGACGGTCGTCGGCACCACGTCCGCCGCCGAATAGGCATATTCGTCGATATGGCGCTTCGAATAGGCGATGCTGCCGAGCACCCCGAAGCTGTCGCCGAACTTCTTGGAAACCAGCGCGGAGAGGCGCGGATCGGCTTCCTTGCGGATGTCGTTGTAGATCCCGCGCGCGGTGGCGGAGAAGACGAAGTCCTTCTTCTGGTCGAACGGCTTGGGCGCACGCAGGTCCACGGTCGCACCGAGCGAGCCTTCCTCGACATCGGCCGAGGTGGTCTTGCGCACGGTGAGCGCCGAGAAGATCTCGGTCGGGAAGGTCACGAAATCGAACGAACGGCCGGTCGCGACGCCGCCGCGAATGTCGCTGCCGCTGACCTGCGACACGCCCTCCATGCCGTTGATCCGCACGCGGGTGAACTGCGCACCGAGGCCGCGGACCGAGATGTTGCGCCCTTCGCCGCCGTCCCCGCGGGAGAGTGCGACGCCGGGGATGCGCTGCATCGACTCCGCGAGGTTCGAATCGGGAAACTTGCCGATATCTTCCGCAACGATGCTGTCGATCGCGGCGGTCTCAGAGCGCTTCAGGTTGAGCGCGCTGTTGAGCGAGGCGCGGAAGCCGGTGACGACGATTTCATTGTTCTGTGCGTCGTCCGCCTGCACCGGGGCGGGTTGCTCCGATGCGGTTTGGGCGGCGGCGGAAGTTGCGATCAGCGCGGCGAGTGCGCTGCACGATGCGAACAAGGCGCGTTTGTGGCCACGAACGGTGTCCATATCCCCTCTCCCATTTCGCGCGCACCTGTGTCTAAGCGTTTCGGTGCGCGGGTGGTGTCGCCCCCATCTGCGGGTGTCCGACTGCAATACTGCGTAACAGGCGCCATCGTGTCTGGCAACTATGCCTGACCAATTTGCCAGATAGCGTTGTCAGGCCGTTTTTCTGCCAGACAAGGCGCTTGCAAGTGGCCCGACCAAGTTTTACGCCTAGCCATCAAGAGCTTTTCGCCGCAAGCCTTTGGGAAGCGGACGGGGCCACTTCATGGATGAGGGGAGAGACTGTGGTTCGCACATTCGCACTATTGGCCTTTGCCGCCCTGCCGGCAAGCACGCTTCCCCTCGCTGCGGCCCCGCCCGTCGGCACCGCGCCCGCCGCTGCGCCCTGGCGCGACCTCATGCCCAAGGCGGACCTCTCCGGGTGGCACCGCACCGGCGGCAACGCGACCTACGAGGTGGTGGGCGACGAACTGGTCGGCCGCGCGGTGATCGGCAAGGGCAATAGCTGGCTGGTCTCGGACCAGCTCTATGGCGACTTCATCGTCGAGTTCGACGCCAAGACCGATCCGTCGCTCAACTCGGGGATGATGATCCGCGGCCAGAGCCGGCCCGAGTACCGCAACGGCGTGGTGTTCGGCTATCAGGCCGAGATCGACCCCTCGCCGCGCGCGTGGAGCGCCGGCCTCTATGACGAGCAGCGCCGCCAATGGCTGTTCACGCTCGGCCGCAACGAGGCCGCGCGCAAGGCCTTCAAATCGGGCGACTGGAACCATTACCGCGTCGAGGCGATCGGCAACCGCATCCGCACCTTCCTCAACGGCGTCCCCGCCGCCGACATCGTCGACGATACCGATGCGCGCGGCTTCCTCGCCTTCCAGGTCCACGCCCTGCCCGACGACGTTGCGGCCAAGGGCCCCGAGGTGCGCTTCAAGGGCCTGCGCATCATCACCGACTCGCCCGCCCGCTATGCGCTGCCCGAGACCAAGGTCGAGCAGCAGGGCTGGCAGTCGAACCAGCTGACCGCCGCCGAGCGCCGCGCGGGCTGGACGCTGTTGTGGGATGGCCGCACGTCTAAGGGCTGGCGCTCGGCCAAGGGCGGCGGCTTCCCGGCCAAGGGCTGGAGCATCGCCGACGGCATCCTGACGGTGGAGAAGAATGGCGGCGGCGGCGACATCGCCACCGCAGCCAACTACCGCAATTTCGAGCTTTCGGTCGATTTCCGGCTGAGCGAGGGTGCCAATAGCGGCATCAAGTATCTGCTGCCGCCGCTGCAGAATGGCGGCGTGTCGAGCGTCGGCTTCGAATATCAGTTGCTCGACGATGCGCGGCATCCCGACGCCAGGATGGGCCGCGACGGCAACCGCACGCTGGCCTCGCTCTACGACCTGATCCCGGCGCGCAACCTTTCCGACCCGTCGAGCCCCGGCAAACGCAACAACCCGCCGGGCGAGTGGAACCGCGCGACGATCCTGGTCCGCGGGAACCATGTCGAGCATTGGCTGAACGGCTTCAAGGTCGTCGAATATGAGCGCGGATCGGATGCGCTGAAGGCGGTAATCGCCCAGAGCAAGTTCGCCAAGATCGCCGGCTTCGGCACCACGGCCGAGGGCGCGATCCTGCTGCAGGATCATGGCGACCGGGTCGATTTCCGTTCGATCAAGCTGCGCCGTTTCTGAGGAATCTGCGCCGCACTGTTGCAATCACGACTATAAAGAACCGAGGGGAAGCACTGCCATGTTCGACCGTCGAACGATGATGAAGGGCGCCGCCGCGACCGGCGCACTGGCGATCAGCGCGAGCAGCTATGCGCGCATCCTGGGGGCGAACGACCGCATCCGCGTCGGCATCGTCGGCGTCAACGGCCGCGGCCAGGCGCATATGAGCGCCTTCGCCAAGCAGCCCAATGTCCAGGTCACCCATTTCGCGGACGTCGACTCCGCGGTGCTCGCCAAGCGCGCCGGCGAGTTCGCCCAGCGGCACGGCAACAAGGTCGAGACCACCGGCGACTATCGCCGGCTGCTCGACACCAAGGCGGTCGACGTGATCACCATCGCGACGCCCGATCACTGGCATGCCAAGGTCGCGATCGACGCGATGAACGCGGGCCGCAACGTCTATATCGAAAAGCCGATCGGCATCGCGCCGGCCGAGGGCGAGGCGCTGATCGCCGCGCAGAAGCGCACCGGCCGCGTGCTCCAGGTCGGCAACCAGCAGCGCTCGAGCGTCGAGACCCGCCAGCTGCTCGACCTGATCCGCGCCGGCGAGCTGGGCGACGTCTACGAGGCGCAGACCTGGTACGCGAACAACCGCAAGTCGATCGGCAGGGGCCAGATCGTGCCGCCCCCCGCCAATCTCGACTGGGCCATGTGGCAGGGGCCGCGGCCGCGCGGACCGTACCGCTCGAACCTCGTCCACTATAACTGGCACTGGTTCTGGCAATACGGCACCGGCGAGATCTGCAACAACGCGATGCACGAGCTCGACATCGCGCGCTGGCTGATGGGCGTGACCTACCCCAGCACCGTCACCGCGCGCGGCGCCCGCCGCTTCTACCAGGGCGACGACTGGGAGATGTATGATTCGCTCGCGCTGAACCTCGGCTTCGACGGCGGGCGGACGATCCGCTGGGACGGCGAGAGCTGCAACGGCATGCTCCGCTATGGCCGGGGTCGCGGGACGCTGCTGCTCGGCACCAAGGGCTCGGCAGTGGTCGATCGCAACGGCTTCGAGCTGTACGACTTGGCCGGCAAGCGGATCCGCGAGGTGAAGGCACCGGCGGAATCGGAGACGACCGGCACCGTCGGCGAAGGCGCGCTCGACGTCTACCACGCCGCCAACTTCCTCGGCGTGGTCCGCGGTACCGAGACGGCGCTGCACTCGCCGATCCAGGAGGGGCATATCAGCACCACGCTCTGCCATCTCGGCAACATGGCCTATCGCACCGGCGGCGCGATCACCGTCGACCCCGCCACCGGCAAGCCGAAGGAAGCCGCCGCGCTGAAGCTCTGGGCGGTCGACTATGAGCCCGGCTGGGAGGTGCGCGGCTGAGATGACGGGTGCGGCGGCGAGCGTGGCGCGGTTCGCCGCCATGGGTACGCGGGTCGAGCTGCATGTGTTCGGCTGCGACGACCCCGCCGCGCTTGCCGCCGCCAGGGCCGCGATCCTCTCGGTCGAAGACGCGCTGACCATCCACCGCCCCTCGCCCACCACGGCGCTCAACGACGCGCTCTCCAGCGGCGGAAACGCGGTGGTGGAGGACCGGCTGCTGTTCGGCGCACTGGTCCAGGTGGATGCGCTGTGGCGCGGGACCGGCGGACTGTTCGACCCCAGCCTCGGCCACTGGTCTGCACTCACGATCGACCGCGCCAGCCGCCGCGTCTCCAGCACCCGTCCGCTGACCTTCGATTTCGGCGGTTTCGGCAAGGGCTATGCGCTTGATCGCGCTGTCACCGCCCTCCGCGCGATGGGCGTACCCTCCGCCCTGCTCTCCGCCGGGGAGAGCTCGATCGCGGTGCTCGGCCAGCATCCCCTCGGCGGCGACTGGCCGCTCGCGGTGCCGCACCCCGCGAACGACGGCGCATGGCTGGTCGAGCTGGAGCTGCAGGACGCGGCGCTGTCGATCTCGTCCACCATCGGCCCCGGTGCCGCCAAACCGGGCCGCGCCGCAATGATCCGGCCGACCGACGGCGCGATCGTCACCACCGCCGCCACCGCCATCGCGGCCGCCGCGACCGGCGCCGAGGCCGAGGCGCTGAGCACCGCGCTGCTCGTCTCCGACCCCGTCGCCCGCGATCGGCTGTGCGCCGCCGCCCCCGAACAACGTTTTCTCTTTCCCCATGCCGCGCCCGTCGGCGCCGAGCGAGCACTGGAACCTACCGCATGACCGACGACGATTTCGCGCTTTCCCGCCGCACCTTCCTCGATCGCGTACTGCTCGCCTCCGCGGGCGTAGGGATGAGCGCCGCCGCACCCTGGGCGGCCCGTGCCGCCGAGGACATCGCCAAGGGCCCGCGCGTCCGCATCGGCGTGATCGGCACCGGCGATCGCGGCCGCACACTGATCCAGAACCTCAACAAGACGCGCAACTGCACCGTCGCCGCGCTCTGCGACAATTTCGAGCCGCACATGGCCAAGGCGCGCGCCTATGTGCCGGCGAACACGCCGATTTTCACCGATCATCGCAAGATGCTCGAGGCCAAGGGCATCGACGCGGTGGTGATCGCCACCCCGCTCGATCTCCATGCCCGCCACACGATCGACGCGCTCGAGGCGGGCTATCCCGTGTTCTGCGAGAAGGCGATGGCGCGGACGATCGCCGATTGCAGCGCGATGGTCACCCGCGCCCGTGCACGCGGCAAGATCCTCCAGATCGGCCATCAGCGGCTGTTCAACCCGACCTATCTCAACGCGCTCAAGCGCGCCCAGGCAGGCGAGATCGGAAACATCACCCAGATCCGCGCCAGCTGGCACCGCAACCGCAGCTGGCGCCGCCAGATCCCGCCCGGCGGCACCGAGCGCGAGATCAACTGGCGGCTCTACCGCGATCGCTCGGCCGGGCTGATGACCGAACTGGCGACGCACCAGCTTCAGGTCGCCAACTGGTTCATGGGCGGGTTGCCCACGCGGGTGATGGGCTCCGGCAGCATCTGCTTCTGGAAGGACGGCCGCGACGTCTACGACCAGGTCGCGCTGATCTACGATTACTCCGATGGTCGGAAGGTGATCTACACCTCGATGCTCAACAATGCCCGCTATGGCTGCGAGGAGCAGATCCAGGGCAGCAAGGGCACGATCGAGCCAGAGCTCGGCCGAATCTACCAGGAGGTCCAGCCGGGCGCCGTCCCCGCGCTCGCCCGCATGCGCGCGGACGTGCAGGCGGGCCGCAAGAACACCGTGCCGATCGGCGGCGCGACCTGGTTCCCCGAACTCCCCGTCACCACCCCCGGCGACTCGCTCGGCTGGGGCGAATATGACGAGACGATGCTCCAGTTCGAGGGCTTCGGCGAAGCGGTGCGCAGCGGCAAGGAAGTGCCCGGCCTGCTCGCCCAGGCCTATTATGCCAGCGTCGCCTCGCTGCTCGGCGAGCAGGCCATCGACCAGGGCCAGGCGCTCGCCTGGCCGGCCGACCTCGTCACCTTCTGACCTTCTCCCAAAGGGACCTTAGCATGGACATGATCGACCGCCGCCTGCTCCTCGCCAGCGCCGGCCTTATCGGTGCCGGGCTCGCCGGCACGGCGCGTGCGCAATCGACCGCGCAGGGCAACGGCGTCTCCGCCAATGCCGCGCCGACCGGGCCGGACCCGACTGCCAAGGACCGCATCCGCTTCGCCGTGATCGGGCTCGACCATTCGCACATCTATGCGATGACCGATGCGCTGATCCGCGGCGGCGGCACGCTGGTGGCGGTGCATGCGAGCGACCCCAAGCAGCTGGTCCCCTTCCGCGCCCGCTATGGCGACGTGAAGGTCGCCCGCAGCGAGGCCGAGATCCTCGACGACAAGAGCGTCCAAGTGGTCGCCAGTGCCTCGATCCCCAATCTTCGCGCGCCGCTCGGCGTGCGGGTGATGCGCGCGGGCAAGGATTTCCTCTCGGACAAGCCGGGCATCACCAGCCTCGCCCAGCTCGCCGAGGTGCGCCGCACGATCGCCGAGACAAGGCGCAAGTTCGCGATCATGTATTCGGAGCGGCTCGAGGTGCGCGCCGCGGTGAAGGCGGGCGAGCTGGTCCATGCCGGGGCGATCGGCCGCGTGGTGCAGACGATCAACATCGCCCCGCACCGGGTGAGCGCGCCCAGCCGCCCCGAATGGTTCTGGGACGTCGCCAACTATGGCGGCATCCTCACCGATATCGGCAGCCATCAGGCGGACCAGTTCGTCTTCTACACCGGCTCCACCGAAGCGCAGGTGGTGGCATCGCAGGTCGGCAATTTCGCCACGCCGAACCATCCGAAGTTCCAGGATTTCGGCGACATGATGATGACCGGCAATGGCGGCACCGGCTATGTCCGCGTCGACTGGTACACGCCGGACGGCCTGCCGACCTGGGGCGACGGTCGCGTCTTCATCCTCGGCACCGAGGGTTACATAGAGTTGCGAAAGTACGTCGACATCCAGGGGCGGCCCGGCGGCAACCACCTGTTTATCGCCGATCGCCAGGGCACCCGCTATATCGACTGCAGCACGGTGCCGCTGCCCTTCGGCCCGCAATTCGTCACCGATGTGGTCCAGCGCACCGAAATCGCGCAGAACCAGGCACAGGCGCTGCTCGCCGCCGAGCTGGTGCTGACCGCGCAGGACAAGGCGCGGACGCTCGCGGGCGGGCAGCGGCCGCCGGTACAGGACGGCTGACCCGCCGCGATGACGGCAGGGGAAGGTCCGCTCCGCAACGGACCTTCCCATGCTGCCCGACAGCAACGCCGCCATCCACCTGATTGGCTTCGAAATAGCGCCGCCGTGGCCCGAGGCTCGCGTCAGGGCATGGGGCGATTCCCTGCACCATTGCGTCTCCGCTACCACTCCATTCCGGACCAAGTTGCCCTTTGCGAACCGCCCGCGCTCCGCGATGAAGGGGTGAACATAGCAGAAACATGCAAACCCTCCGCGCCAGCACCGCGGGCCCTTGTTTTGGCCGGCGTGCGTATCGAGCGTGCGAAGCGCCGGAGACGTCTGGTCAGGGGTGGGTGCACATGCCGACATTCGAACAGGATGCGTTGGAACATGCCGCGCCAGGTTTGGCAGCCGCGCCACCCGACGCCGGATGGCCGACGGACCAGTCGCATCGCCCCGCCCCGCACGATGCGGCCATCCTCGACGCCGCGCCGTCGATCCCGGAAGCGGCGGCCTCGCACGCGGCGATCGTTGCGTACGCACGAATAGTCCTGGAGCGGGCCGGTGCAGGCCGCGACGAAGCACCGGCTCCACACGACGCGACGGCACCAGCCCTGGACCTCGTTGGCGCACGGGACCTGTTCGTCCAGATCCTGATCGCCGATGCGCTGCTCGACATCGATGTCGGTGCGCAGCATCCGGTAATCGAGACCGTTGTGCGGGAGGTCGTGCGGCATCGCCGGGCAGCCGACCGTGCGCGGCAGACCAGCGCCGATCGCTACTATGACCTGTCGGGCGACGTGGGCGAACTCGCCCAGATCCTGCTGCTGTTCGCGCGACTGAGCAGGCGCGACCTGATCGCCGCGCACTGCGCCCCGCCGCTCGCGGTGTTGCTCGCCTATGCCGAGGCCGACGGGGTGCTCCCCACCTGGGTATTGCCGAACAATGCCGCACCCGACGCGGTGGAGACGGTCGCCAGCCTCGTCTTCGGGCTCGCGCGCTGGGACGCGCGCAGGTTCCTCGGCATGATCGTCGCGGGCGCCCGCTGGATCGCGGACCGCCAGCAGCCGGACGGCAGCTGGGGCTCCGCCGCGGGAATCGACCCCTATCATGGCACCTGGCTGACGCTGCGGCTGCTGGGCGCGGTGATGCCCAACCATCCCGCTGTCGCGCGCGGCGCTCGCTTTCTGCATACGAGCCGCCGGCCTGGCCGCGGTTGGGGAGTCGACGGTGCCGATCCCCTCGCCACCGCGCTGGCCGTGCTCGCGCTGCGGGCGAGCCGTACCGCGCTTCCGCCGGAGCTGGCCGGCGAAGCGCGCGCCATTCTCGCACCCGGCGCCGCCGGCTGGCAGGCACGCCCGCTGCTGCGCTTCGCTCGCACGGCCGCCGGCCTGCCGGTTCTGGTCGATCATGGCAGCAGCGCGACGACGGCGCTGTTCGCCTTGAAGGCAAGCACCGCATTGGAGCCCGGCCGCTCCCGCTGATCGACCGCATGACGGCGTCGCCGTGCAGCCAGACCCCGGCAAACCCCCGAGGAGACGTTCACCGAAATTTATGGCTCTTTCGGCAAACCAGGCCGTCAAACCAAAGCAAAAGCTTGGAAAAGGAGAGGAGCCGATATGTCGAAATGGGCATTGTTGCTGTCCGCGGGCGTGCTTGCCCTGGCCGCACCGGCGGCGGCGCAGGATCTGCGCGGATCCGCCGCCAACACCCCGCCTGAGGCGGACAATGAGTCGCCCAATTCGGCGGACATCGTCGTCACCGCCACCCGCCGTTCAGAGCGCCTGTCCAACGTGCCGATCGCGGTGTCTGCCTTCGGCCAGGCGGCGCTGCAGAATTCGGGCGCGACGGACATCCGGCAGATGACGCAGATCGCTCCCTCGCTGCTCGTCTCCTCCACCGGCTCCGAAGCCAACGCCTCGGCCCGCGTGCGCGGCATCGGCACGGTCGGCGACAATCCCGGCCTGGAGAGCTCGGTCGCGGTGTTCATCGACGGCATCTATCGCAGCCGAACCGGATCGGGCCTCAACGACATGGGCGAGATCGAGCGGATCGAGGTGCTGCGCGGGCCGCAGGGCACGCTCTCGGGCCGCAACTCCTCGGCGGGCGCGATCAGCATCTACACCAAGGTTCCCGAGTTCAAGTTCGGCGGGTTCGCCGAGGCGACCTATGGCAATTTCGACGCCGTCCGCCTATCCGGCGCCCTGACCGGTCCGCTGGTGAAGGACCTCGTCGCCTTCCGCCTCGACGGCGTCTATTCGAAGCGCGACGGCTATCTGCACGACGTGGTCAACAAGACCGATTACAACGACCGCGACCGCTATTTCGTCCGCGGCCAGCTGCTGTTCACAGTCACCCCCGATCTCGGCATCCGCCTGATCGCCGACTATACTCATCGCAACGAGAAATGCTGCGGCGCGGTCTATATGGACACGCGCGAGAAGCTGGACCCCACCCCCGGCAAGCCCGGCGACTTCGCGATCAATCCGGCCGGCAACCGCATCACCGCGATCCTGCGCAGCATGGGCGGCGTGCTGCCGAGCGAAGGCGCTCCTTATAACCGCCAGATCGCGCAGACCCCCGGCCGCGCCTACACCAACCTCACCACCGACTATGGCCTCTCGGCGCGTGTTCGCTGGAACCTCGGCGCGACCCAGCTGACCTCGCTCACCGCATACCGCGAGTACAAGTCGGCGGGCGCGGGCGACATCGATTACGGCAATGTCGACATCGCCTATCGCCCCGATGACGGCAACGCCTATCGCCAGTTCCACACCTTCAGCCATGAGAGCCGCTTCTCGGGCACGATCCTGGGCGACAGGCTCGACTGGCTGGTCGGCGGCTATTACGCCCACGAGAAGCTGCGCGTGGCGGACAATCTGCGCTTCGGCACCCAATATGGCGCCTTCGCCGCGTGCCGGATGGTGGCGACGATCAACCCGGCCGCGGCACTGCGCGACCCCACCCGCCCCGGCTGCCTCAGCGCCGCCGGCCGCGCGGTGCTCACCCCGGCGGTGGGGTCGCAGATCATCGGCGGCATCGATCGCCTCAGCACGCTCAACGATCGCGGCTCGACGCTCGACCTGTACGACCAGACCAGCAACAACTGGGCCCTCTTCACCCACAATATCTACAAGCTGACCAAGACGCTCAGCTTCACGCTCGGCGCACGCTACACGCGGGAAAGCAAGTCGCTGAAGGCCGCGTTCAACAACAACAACACGGTCTGCCCGGCGCAGCAGGCGGCGCTGGGCCCGCTGCTCGTCAGCACCAACGCGACGCTGCAGTCGCTGGCGGGCGGCATCGTTACGCTGACCTGCACCGGCAACTCCACCGCGGCGCTGACCGGCGTGCCCTTCGCGGACAAGTTCAAGGAAGGCCAGCTGACCGGCACCGCGGTGCTTTCGTGGAAGCCGGCGGAGAGCACGCTCTTCTATGCCTCCTATGCGCGCGGCTACAAGGCAGGCGGCTACAATCTCGATCGTTCCGACCTGTCCACGACGGTCTTCGCCACCCCGCGCCCGGCATCGGTCACCAACCTGCGCTTCGATCCCGAGACGGTGAACGCGTTCGAGATCGGCGCCAAGTACAGCGCGCGCCACATAACCGCGAACATGGCGCTGTATCGCTCCGAGTTCACCAACTTCCAGCTCAACACCTTCAACGGCACCAGCTATATCGTCCAGAATATCGGCGGGTGCAGCAGCGCGCTGAACGGTGCCGATCGCGACAACAGCTCGGCCACCGGCGCCTGCACCGGCAGCGTCGGCAAGGGGGTAGTGACCCAGGGCGTGGAACTGGAGCTCGGCTTCTATCCCACCTCCAACTTCACGGTGAACCTCGGCTACACGCTGGCCGATGCCAAGTACCAGCGCGATCTGGTCGGCTCCAAGGCGGGCGAGCCGCTCAATGCAGCGCTGTTCCTGCTCCCCGGAAGCCAGATGTCGAACGCCCCCCGCAACACGGTGACCAGCGCGGTGACCTGGACCCCGCCGATCGGCAGCAACGGCATGACCGGGCTGTTCTATGTCGATGGCCGCATGACCAGCGATTACAACACCGGCTCGGACCTGTTCGTCGAGAAGCTGCAGGACGGCTTCGTGACGATGAACGCGCGCATCGGCGTGCGTGGGCCCGACGAGAAATGGGCGGTGGAGCTGTGGGCGCAGAACCTGCTCGACACCGACTACCAGCAGGTCGCGTTCAACCTTCCCTTCCAGGGCGCGGGCAGTCGCTCGCAGGTCCAGGCGTTCGGCGCGCCCAGCTTTGCCGTGGGCAATGCGATGTTCGGGTCGTTTCTGGCCGAGCCACGCACCTATGGTCTGACGGTGCGCACGCGGTTCTGAGGGCGCACGGCCGGGCGGCGCATCGCCGCCTCCCGGCTGGTCCCACGCGATTTCTACCCTCTGCCGCGCGCCGTGGGTGCGTTCAGCCCGCGACCTTCGCCAGCAGCCGCTCGATCCCCGCCACGGCTTCCGGCTCGTCGAGGGTCGGCGCATGGCCCACCCGCCGCACCGTCACCAGCTCGGTGCCGGGCACCCGCGCGACCATCTTCTCCGCCGTCTCGGCGCGCAGGATGTCCGAGCGTTCGCCGCGTACCACCAGCAACGGGCGACCGGCGAGCGCGTCGATCGTCGGCCACATGTCCGGCCCGGCCTCATTGCCCGGCACGCGGAACGGCTCGGCGATCTTCATGTCGTAATCGAGCACGATGCGACCCTGGCTGTTCACCCGGTGGAGCCGCTTGGCCATCGCCAGCCAGTCCTCGATCCGATAGTCCGGATAGACGTCCCCGTTCGCCTCGGCAACGCCGCGCGCCGCGTGCATCCAGGTCGGGTACCAGACCTGCTTGCCGACATAGGTGCGGATCCGCGCCAGCCCCGCCGGGTTCAGCTCCGGCCCGACATCGTTGAGCACCGCGCCGGCCAGCTTGCCCCCGTCGGTCGCGGCGAGCAGCATCGTCACGATGCCGCCGAGCGAGGTGCCGACCGCGACGAACTTCTCGATCTTCAGCTCGGCGAGCAGCGCCTCGACATCCTGCAGATAGACGAGCGGCACATAGCTCATCGGATCCTTGGCATAGGCGCTCTCGCCCCGCCCCCGAAATTCGACGCAGAGCACCCGCCAGTCGCTCGAGAGGCGTGTCGCCAGGTCGGCGAAGTCGCGCGCGTTGCGGGTAAGGCCCGGGAAGCAGAGCAGCGGCGGGCGGTCGTCGCGCCCCGGATAGTCGCGATAATGCAGCCGCAGGCCGTCTTTCGACCACCAAACGCCATCGGAGTAGTTGCGCCGATCACCCATCGCGCCCCATATCGCCGCATGGCCTTCGCTCCGCAACAGGCGATCCTCGAACTCGGGGATGGCTTCTACGATCCGGTGGCGCCCGCGCGCTTCCCCCAGACGATCCTCCGCTTCCGCAACGACCGCGCCGCCGCGAGCGTGGGGCTGGAGGGGCTGAGCGACGCCGAATGGCTCGCCCATTTCGCCCGGTTCGAGCCGCTCAAGGGCAGCCTGCCCCAGCCGCTGGCGCTGCGCTATCACGGCCACCAGTTCCGCGTGTACAATCCCGAGATCGGCGACGGCCGCGGCTTCCTGTTCGCGCAGATGATCGACGATTCCGGCCGGCTGATGGACCTAGGCACCAAGGGATCGGGCCAGACGCCGTACAGCCGCTTCGGCGACGGCCGCCTGACCCTGAAGGGCGGCGTCCGCGAGATCCTCGCCACCGAGATGCTCGAGGCGCTGGGCGTCGAGACCAGCCGTACCTTCTCGCTGGTCGAGACTGGCGAATCGCTCCATCGCGGCGACGAGCCCTCCCCTACCCGTTCCGCGGTGCTGGTGCGGCTCAACCATGGCCATATCCGCATCGGCGTGTTCCAGCGCCTCGCCTATTTCCAGGACGTGGAAGGCCTGCGGAAGCTCACCGCCTATGTGCTGCGCCACTATTTCGGCGAGCAGGACGGGCCCGACGCGCCGCAGCGGCTACTCGCCCATGTCGTCGCCCGCACCGCGCGGATGGCGGGGCAGTTCATGGCCGCGGGTTTCGTCCACGGGGTGCTCAACAGCGACAATATCAACGTCACCGGCGAGAGCTTCGACTATGGCCCCTGGCGCTTCGCCCCCAGCTGGGCGGCGAACTTCACCGCCGCCTATTTCGACCAGAACGGTCTCTACGCCTTCGGCCGCCAGCCCGAGGCGATCTATTGGGACGTGATGCAGCTCGCCATTTCGCTGCGCCTGATCGCCGAGGAAGCGCCGCTGATCGCCGCGCTCGAAGGCTTCGCCCCGGCCTATCATCGCGAGGAGGCCAATGCCGTTCTCTGGCGCCTCGGTGTCCAGCCGCGCGACGACGCGAGCGACCGCGCGCTCACCGAAGCCGTGGAGGTGGCGCTCAACCAGACCGGCACGCTGCTCCACCGTTTCTATTTCGACGCATTCGGTGGCACCCTGCCCGAACGCTATGGCGCGGAGTTCGCCGAGGTCCGCAGCCGCCTCGCCGACTATCGCCCGCGCAAGGCGCGCGACCACGTCTATTGGCGCGGCGCGCCCCGTTCGATGCTGATCGACGAGGTCGAATCGCTGTGGTCCGCGATCGCGGAGCGGGACGACTGGGCGCCGATCGAGGCAAAGATCGCGGCGATCCGCGAGATGGGCGAGGCTCTGGCCTAGCGCCGCGAAATCGGGCAAAGCGATCGTAACAGGGGCAACGAACCAGAAAATACAGAAGGCCCATGCCGGACCAGGAACTCCTTTCGACCGAACCCGCAACCGGCGCCGTGCTGTGGCGACACCCGATCGGGGACGCGGACACCGAAGTTGCCATCGCCCGCGCCAACTGGGCAGGCTGGGCGGCGCGCCCGCTCGCCGTGCGGATCGAGGCGCTGCGCCGCTTCGCCAATGTCGTGCGGCAGCGCGCCGACGCCTTTACCGACCTGCTCGCGCGCGAGACCGGCAAGCCGCTGTGGGAAGCGCGCACCGAGGTCGAGACAGTGATCGCCAAGGTCGACATCTCGGTCACCAGCTATTCGGAGCGGACCGGCCAGCGCCGGATCGAAGCGCCGATGAACACTCGGCTCGCGCTGCGGCACAAGCCGCACGGCGTGCTGGCGGTGCTGGGGCCCTATAATTTCCCGGCGCATCTGCCGAACGGCCATATCGTGCCTGCGCTGCTCGCGGGCAACGCGGTGGTGTTCAAGCCGTCGGAAAAGACGCCCGCCAGCGGCGCCTTCCTCGTCGAGTGCTTCCATGCCGCGGGCATCCCCGAAGGCTGTATCCGCCTGCTGATCGGCGGACCGGACCAGGGCAAGGCGCTGGCGGGCCACCCGGACATCGACGGGCTGCTGTTCACGGGCTCGGCCAATACCGGCATCGCGCTCAACCGCCAGTTCGCCGCGCGCCCCGAGAAGATCCTCGCGCTGGAGATGGGCGGCAACAACCCGATCGTCGTCTGGAATACGCCGGATCTCTATTCGGCCGCGGTGCTGGTGGTACAGTCGGCCTTCACCACCGCCGGCCAGCGCTGCACCGCCGCGCGCCGGCTGATCGTCGACGAGAAATTGTTCGAACCGCTGATGGCCGAGCTCAACAAGCTGATCGGCCGGTTGATCATCGGCGAGCCGCATGCCGATCCCCAGCCCTTCATGGGCCCGGTGATCGACAACAATACCGCTGACATGCTCACCGAGAGCTTTCTCACGCTCTCCACCATGGGCGGCCGCCCGCTGCGTCACATGGAGCGGCTGATCGAGAACCGCCCCTTCCTCACCCCCGGCGTGGTCGACATGACCGAGGCGCGGGAAAAGGTGGATGTCGAGCTGTTCGGCCCGATCCTCCAGGTGTTCCGCAAGACGAGCTTCGAGGAGGCGATCGCCGAGGCCAACGACACCCGCTACGGCCTCTCCGCCAGCCTGGTGAGCCAGGATCCGCGGCTCTACGACCAGTTCTGGGCGAACATCCGCGCCGGCATCGTCAACTGGAACAAGCCGACCAACGGCGCCTCCTCGGCCGCGCCGTTCGGCGGCGTGGGCTGGTCGGGCAACCATCGGCCCAGCGCCTATTATGCGGCGGACTATTGCGCCTATCCGGTCGTCTCCTCGGAATCCGAGCAGGCGCGCGCGGCGATGGGCGTGGGCCTGCGCGACGCCTGACGCCCCGCGTTAGGCTTTTCGCAACCCTGCCGCTTAACCGCGGTTTCAGTGCCGGGCGTGCAGGATGTCCCCCTTGGGACGGAACGACAGCATGGATTCGGGGCGAACGTCCGCGACGATCTTCAGCCTGACACACGACCTGCCCGCACCGCGCGCGCCCAGCGCCGCGGCGGCGGACGGGCTCGATGCAGGCCAACTCGCCTGGGGTGGCGAGCTGCTCGACTGCGGCATCCACTGGATCGGCCGGGCGGGCGCGCGGCTGCGCGTCGAGCGTGAACTGGCCGAGGCGATGCCGATCCGGCTGCACCTCGGGTCCGCCGAGCCGCTGATCGGCCGTACGCTCTGGTCCGACGGCAACGAGGCGGGGCTCGCTTTCGACGCACCGGTGGACGTGCTGGGGATGGTCGCGCGCAACCTCGCCCGCGCCGCCGCCGAGCGCCGCCGCCTGCCGCGCATCGAGCTGCGCCATACCGTCGGCGTGCACCGCGGCGGCGAGGTCGAGCAGCTGCGCACCCGCGACATCTCGCAAGGTGGGGTCGGCGTCGAGGCGCGCGGGCTCGGCGTTGACGAGGCGGTGCAGCTGACCTTCGACGGGCTGCGTCCGCTGGAAGGCACGGTGCGCTGGATCACGGGCGAGACCGCCGGCATCGTCTTTACCGAGGAGCTGGGCTGGCAGACCCTGTTCCCCTGGCTCCGCGGCATCCAGCAGGCGCCCGCCCCCCAGGCCGGCGGGAGCGATGCCGACGGGTTGCTGCAGGACAAGCTGGCGCTGCGCCTCGACCTGCCTGGGCGGGTGCGCGAGGGCGTCGGCTGGTGGAATTGCCGTATCCATGCGCTCACCGCCCAGCAGGTCGAGTTCGAGGCGCGCCAGGCCTTCGCGCCGGGCAGTTCGCTCTGGGTGGCACTCCCCGAGATCGGCGGCGGCCCGGCGCGGGTGGTGCGGGCGCGGCATGGCCGGACGCTCGCCGAATTCCGCATGCCGCTGCGCGACAGTGACCTGCGCCTGCTCACCGCGAGCCGCCGCACCGGCTGAAGCCGCTTGCATCGCCGCCGCCGCACCGCCAATCGGGCGGCATGGCACTTCTTCCCATCGCCGAGGCCCAGGCGCGGCTGCTCGCGCTTGCCGGCCCCACCCCCGTCGAGACGGTCCCGCTGGGGCAAGCC
Source organism: Sphingomonas trueperi (assembly GCF_011927635.1). Taxonomy (GTDB): domain Bacteria; phylum Pseudomonadota; class Alphaproteobacteria; order Sphingomonadales; family Sphingomonadaceae; genus Sphingomonas; species Sphingomonas trueperi. Next base: position 137,232 of record NZ_JAATJB010000009.1, on the reverse strand, counting down.
GTCGGCCGCTGGGCCGCCGAGCCGGTGGTCGCACGCCGCACCCAGCCGGAAACCGACCTTTCGGCGATGGACGGCTATGCGATCCGCTTCGCCGACCTGCCCGGACCTTGGGCCGTGATCGGCGAGAGCGCGGCGGGGTCTGGCTTCGCGGGCACGGTTGCGCCCGGAGAAGCGGTACGGATCTTCACCGGCGCGCCGATGCCCGCGGGCGCGGACACGGTGCTCGTCCAGGAAGAGGCCGCGCGCGACGGCGATCAGCTAAGCCTCGCTGGCGAAGGCCCGTCCTATCTGGGTCGCAACACGCGCCGCCGCGGGCTGGACTTTGCGCAAGGCGACGCGCTGATCGCAGCGGGCGAGCGGCTCACGCCAGCCCGGATCGCGCTGGCGGCGATCGGCGGCCATGCGGCACTGCCCGTCGGCCGCAAGGTCCGCGTCGCCATCGCCGCGACCGGCGACGAGCTGGTGGCACCGGGTATGCCGATCGGGCCCGCCCAGTTGCCCGAATCGAACCGCACGATGCTCGCCGCGCAGCTGGCCGATCTGCCGGTCGAGATCGTCGACCTCGGCATCCTGCCCGACGATCTGGGCGCCCTCACCCATGCCTTCGCCACTGTCGAGGCCGATCTGCTGATCACCAGCGGCGGCGCGTCGGTAGGCGATCACGACCTCGTCCGCCCCGCGCTGGAAGCCGCCGGCGCGACCATCGACTTCTGGCGCATCGCGCTCCGACCGGGCAAGCCGATGATGGCGGGCACGCGCGGCGACATGGTCGTGCTGGGCCTGCCGGGCAATCCGGTTTCGGTGTTCGTCACCGCGCTGCTCTTCGCCAAGCCCTTGATCGCGCACCGATCCGGTGCCGCCGATCCGTTCCCGCGCGGGCGCTCGGCGATCCTCGGCGAGCCGCTGCCGGCCAATGGCCCGCGCACCGACTATCTCCGCGCCGCGCTGATCGACGGCCGCGTCCATGCCTCGGCGATCCAGGACAGCTCGATGCTCCGCACGCTCGCCCGCAGCACCTGCCTGATCGTGCGCGAGCCGCATGCGCCAGCCGCAAATAGCTCCGACTCGGTGGAAATCCTCGACATCGCTTGACAGCGCCTCGGAACATTGCATAAACGTTCCCAGTCTGTTCTGGACCACGGAGGATTGGATGCTCACGCGCAAGCAGCACGAGCTGATCTGCTTCATTTCCGACCGTCTTGCCGAGACGGGCGTATCGCCCTCGTTCGAGGAAATGAAGGAGGCGCTCGATCTCAAGTCGAAATCGGGCGTGCACCGCCTGATCAGCGCGCTGGAGGAACGCGAGTTCATCCGCCGCCTGCCCAACCGCGCCCGCGCGCTGGAAGTGCTGCGCATGCCCGAGCGCGGCGAGCGCAAGCCTGTCGCCAAGGCGCCCAAGCCGGCGAGCGCGGCCGCCGCTCCCGCATCGCCCCCGACGCCGGCCAATGACGTGGTGGAGATCCCGCTGCACGGCCGCATCGCCGCGGGTACGCCGATCGAGGCGCTCGAAGGCTCGACCATGCTGCCGGTGCCCGCCGCGCTGCTCGGCGCGGGCGAGCATTATGCGCTCGAAGTCGCTGGCGATTCGATGGTGGAAGCCGGCATCCTCGACGGCGACTATGCGCTGATCCGCCGCACCGAGACCGCACGGGACGGCGAGATCGTCGTCGCGCTGATCGACGATGCCGAGGCGACGCTGAAATATTTCCGCAAGGAAGGCGCGATGGTCCGGCTCGATCCGGCCAATCGCGACTATACGCCCCAGCGCTATCGCCCGGATCAGGTGCGGGTGCAGGGCCGGTTGGCGGGATTGTTGCGCCGCTACTGATGAATGGGGCCGGGACGAGGCGATGCGAAGCACCAGCTACAGCTTCGCCTTACGCTTCGTCCATTCCTTGTCCGCCCGCCCCCGCACACCTCGGGCGCGCTGATCCGCGTGGTGTACTTTCAGGCATCGATATTACTACTTCTACGCATCGGACATTCATGCCACGGTCTGCACACAAGAAGTGATGGAGCGCGGGCCGATGCGTGGACCTCTTCTGGCGGTGGCGATGAGCCTGCTCTTCCCAGGCCTCGGGATGGCGCAGCAGAGCATATCCTCTTCTCAGGACGCGGCGCAGTCGCCGGCTACCACGGATACAACCGATCGCGCACAGGGGCGCAAGGCGCCTGCCGGCCCCACCGATCCCATCATCGTCACAGGACGCAAGCCTGCTTCCAAGAAGGACATCAGCGCGCTGGTGCATGCGATCACGCCGCCCAGTCCCAACGATGCACCGCTGCCCCGCTTCCAAAGCGCCGTCTGCTTCGGTAGCGTCGGGCTCGAGCGCTCCGTCCTCGAGATGATCGGCTACCGCCTGGCGGCAGATGCCGAGCAGGCCGGGCTAAAGCTCGCGGGCGATGGATGCACGCCCAACATCCTCGTCGTCTTCACCGACGGCGTAGCCACGGGGATCGACACGCTCGTGCGGCGCAAATGGTGGCTCTTCGGGGATCGTACGCCGTCGGAAATCCGCACCATCGTCGGCGAGCGCGGTCCCGTGCGCGCATGGAGCAACAGCGAAGTCCTCAGCCGCGATGGCGAGCATATCAACCAGGGCGGCTTTTTGAACGTCCCGATTGCCTCCAGGCTGGTCTCGCCCACGCGCAAGGACATGCTAGCGTCGATCGTGCTGGTCGAGCGCTCGGCCGTGATCGGCAAGACGAGCAACCAGATCGCCGATTATCTGGCGATGCGCACCCTGGGCGGCGCCCGCCCCCGCGCCACCGGACCGACGGAGACGATCCTGTCCCTGTTCGACGGGAATACCAATCGCGTGCCGAGCGAACTCACCGCCTTCGACCGCGGCTATCTGCGCGGCCTCTATGCCGGACAGGCCAATGCCTTTGCCTGGAGCACGCGCGGATTGATCGTCGAGCGCGTCCTCAAGGAGCAACAGGCAGATCCCCCGCCGTTTGCCGAACACTGACTGCACGCTCGGTGCGGTCCTCGCGTCTGGACGCGTCGGCCGTGCGAAGGATGGGGCCGTTCAGCGAACGTTCGTGGGCCATCCCTTGCGCGCGTGCGGGCTTTGGATGGCGCCCGCGCGCCCGAGGGCCCACCTTGATTGACCGGGGCCCGGCGCGCCGTTCAAGCTGCACGCCTTACTTGGGCGCTTGGGCCCTGAGCTCCGCCTCGAACGCCTTCTGCGCCGCATCCACCCGACGCCCCAGTTCGCCCGGATCGACGAACGCCTCGGGATCGCCCGCCGCCTGCTTGGCGCGTTTGGCGGCGAGATCGAACTGCTCGGCGTGGAAGCTCAGGAACACGTCGGCCTGGGTCGCGCGCAGCTTGGCGAAGGTGGCGCGGAAATCGGCGGGCGCCGCGTCATAGCCATGGCCCGGTGTCAGCGGCTGGTCGGCGACGCTGAAGCTGCAGGCGAACAGCACCGTCAGGCTGTCCCCGCCCGAGGGGACCTGCATGGTGAAGCTGGTGCAGCCCTTGGTGTGCCCCGGCGTCAGATGCGCGACCAGCGTGTTGGTGCCGAGCCGGATCTCCTCGCCGTCCTTGAGCTGCCCGTCCACCTTCACCGGCGGCGCGGCGATGCTGATGTCCGGGCGATAGTCGGACGTGCCCGCCTCCAGCGCCGGGGCATCGGCGGCGCTCGCCAGCAGCCGCGCGCCGGTGCGGCGCTTGAGCTCGGCGAGGCCGCCCTCGTGGTCCCAATGCGCGTGATTGACCAGCAGGATCTTCACGTCGTTGAGCTTGAAGCCGAGCTTCTCGATGTTCGCGGCGATCAGCGGCGCGCTTTCGGGCATGCCGCCGTCGATCAGGATGTGCCCCTGCGGGCTGGTGATCAGATAGGCCGAGATCCCCGCGGTGCCGACATAGTGGACGTTGCCGAGGATCCGGAACGGCGCCATCGGCTGGTTCCACTCGGCGCGCACCTTGGCCCAGTCGGTGCGCTGGGCCAGCGCCGGGGAAGCCAGGCCAAGTGCCGAGGCGGCAAGCAGAATCCGGATCATCGTCGATCTCCCTTCGCGCCGCTGAATGGGGGCTGGACGGTGGGCGGGTCAAGCCATGGCTGGCGCGCGGTCGTGGCGACGGTGCGGACCGTCCCGCCCGCAAAGGTCACCGCGACCCCGCCGGTAGAGTCGAGCGCCTGCCGATCGAGCCGCAGCCAGCGCGGATGGCAGGCGCGCGGCAGCCGCCGTTCGCTCACCACGATGTCGCTCGACGCGCAGACCGCGACCAGTTCGCGCCACGCCACCGGATAGACGCTGCGCGTGGCTGCGACGCGCCAGCGCCGTCCGCCCTGCGCAACCTCCGCGACACACAGATCGCGGCTGCACCGCGCATCGGGCCGCTCGGCGAGCGCCGCCAGCGCATCGGCCTCGACCCCGCCATTCTCGCCGAGCACCTGGCGGGTGAAGTCGCCCGCGCGGTCGCGCAGCAGCGCGAGACTGCCGTCCGCCATGCGCAGCGCGACGTGGCGCCCGTCGCCGGTAACCAGCAGGTCCGGGCCGGGCGTCGCCAGCGCCCACAGCGCCCCCACGAGCAGCGGAACGAGCCCCGCGATCCGCACCCGCGTCCGCCACAGGCCGAGCCACAGTCCGCCGAGCACCATGTACGCGAAGGCCCCCGCCGGCATCACCGGCAGCACCGCAACCGATCCGGGCGCACTCGCCACGCTGTGCGCGATCCACAGCAGCAGCGCCATGGCCTGGCCGGTCAGCCACCAGAAGGGCGCGCCCACCCCGATCAGGTCGCCCAGCAACGCCAGCGCCTCGAGCGGCATCACCACGAAGGTGGTGAGCGGGATCGCGGCGATGTTGGCGACCGCGCCGTAGATGCCGCCCTTGTGGAAATGGAACAGCCCGATCGGCATCAGCGCCAGCTCGACCAGGATGCCGGTGAGCAGCAGCGATCCCGCCCCGCGCGCGATCCGTCGCGCCAGCCCCTCTTCGCGCGCCTCGAACCAGCGGCGCATGTGCGGGCTCTCGTGCAGCGCGACGATGGCGGCGACCGCGGTGAAGCTCAGCTGGAAGCTCGGGCCCGCCACCGACTCCGGCCACAGCAGGAGCACCACCATCGCCCCGGCGGCGACCAGTCGCAGCGTCAACGCCTCGCGCCCAAGGCGCAGCGCCACCAGCACCAGCAGCGCGGCGACGCAGGACCGGATCGTCGGCACTTGCCCGCCGGTCAGCCAGGTATAACCGATCGCCGCCAGCGCCCCCGCCCCCGCTGCCACCAGCGGCAGCCGCACGCGCAGCGCCAGCCACGGGCTCAGCGCGAGCAGCCGCAAAACCACGAGCATCGCCGCGCCAGTGACGGCGGTAACGTGGAGGCCGCTGACCGACAGCAGATGCGCGAGGCCGGCGCGTCGCATCGCCTCGCTGTCGTCGTCGGAGATCGCGCCTTCGTCGCCGGTGGCGAGCGCGCTGGCGATGCCGCCGGCACTCCCCGGCAGCCGCGACTCGATATGCGCGGACAAGGCGGCGCGCAGATCCCGTCCGGCCCGGGGCGGCGCGTGGAGCAGCGTCACCGGGTCGAGCGTCTTGCCGGTGGCGCCGATCCCGTCGAACCAGGCGACCCGGCGGAAATCATAGGCGCCGGGCACCGATGGCCCCGGCGGCGGGACCAGCCGCGCCCGCAACGCCACCAGCGCGCCCGGCACAAGTCCGGGTGGCACCGCCGCCGCGTCGACATTCACCCGCAGTCGTGGCGGCAGGTCGGCGCGGCGCACCGGCGCGAGCACCAGCCGCACCAGCCCGCGCGCCGGACGCGACTCGACGCGCAGCACGGCGGCGTCGAAGCGCGCCACCTGCGGCCGCGCCAGCACCGGCGCGGCGCAATGCTCGGCCCGCCACCAGATCGCCCCGCAGCCCGCGGCCACCAGCAGCCCGCCCACCAGCAACGCCCGCCCGCTCCGCCCGGGAAGCACGGCGCCGAGAGCCGCCACCCCCAGCGCGGTTAAGACGAAGCCGATCCATTGCCGTGGCCCGGCCAACAGGAACCAACCGCTGATCCCGGCCCCGAAGGCGACCGGCAACCAGAGCGGCAACTGGCCCCGCTCTGCCTCCAGCCATCGTTCGACCATCCCCCATATGCCGGCAGGTCCCTGGGGGAATCGCCACCAGCCCCCCAAGGGAAGGCTCGACACCCCCGGGATGGGGGTCGCAGCGGCGGGACTGACCATGGCGCGAAAGACTGCGGGCATGCGCACAGCCGCGCAACAGAAGAAAGCAGCGCACCGCGCAGCCAAATCCCGGCGCCGCGCAGGACCTCTGCAGCAATCCACCGGATGGGCACAAATCGACATAAGAAGAGAACCGCTGCGGTTTTCTTGCGCTAACCGACGAATGTCCGGCATCGCGTCGCGCACAAGGCGAGGATATTGGCGCCGGCCAACACCGACTCGGCGTCGATAATTTGCACCGCAGCATACGCGCACATCGGGGTTTCGTTCGGATTTTCCAACGTGTGGCGCGCGCCCTCCAGCCCTTCTTTTTCGCATGCGCCCACGTACATTGGACGAAGCGGCAGGCGCTCTGCTAGAGGGCGAACCGCGCCCCCGCGCTCCTCGGTTGCATCCCGCGCTTGACGGATTGGTAACGTGGGATACGGAGGCGCTCGAAGCGGCGGTACGCACCGTCGCGGACGAAGCGGGCGGGAAGCCCGGCGACAGGGCGCAGCCGCAACGTGCGGCGTTAACCGGCCGCCGACCTTCTCCGGCTATCCACGGCGCCCAGGCGACGCCGGGAACCGAGGGGACCCTTCCCCGCTTCGCAGATCAGATGCGTACGCCCGCGTGAAAACGGGTCGAAGGAAAGGACGACTACATGAGCGATACCGCCAAACTGCACGTTGCGGGGAAAGACGTCGAATATCCCGTCCTCAAGGGCAGCACCGGCCCGGACGTCGTCGATATCCGCAAGCTCTATGCGCAGACCGGCGCCTTCACCTACGATCCGGGTTTCACCTCGACCGCGAGCTGCGAGTCGGGCCTGACCTTCATCGATGGCGACCAGGGCGTGCTGCTCCACCGCGGCTATCCGATCGGCCAGCTGGCCGAGAATTCGAGCTTCATGGAAGTCTCGTACCTGCTGCTCAACGGCGAGCTGCCGACGCAGGACGAACTGACCAAGTTCGAAAACACAATCACCCGCCACACCATGCTGCACGAGCAGCTGGCGACCTTCTATCGCGGCTTCCGTCGCGACGCGCACCCGATGGCGGTGATGTGCGGCGTCGTCGGCGCGCTGTCGGCCTTCTACCACGACTCGACCGACATCACCGATCCGACGCAGCGCATGATCGCGTCGCACCGCCTGATCGCCAAGATGCCGACGATCGCGGCGATGGCGTACAAGTACAGCGTCGGCCAGCCGTTCCTCTATCCGAAGAACGACCTGAGCTACACCGGCAACTTCCTGCGCATGACCTTCGGCGTTCCGGCCGAGGAGTATGAAGTGAACCCGGTGGTGGAGAAGGCGCTCGACCGCATCTTCATCCTCCACGCCGATCACGAGCAGAACGCCTCGACCTCGACCGTGCGCCTCGCCGGTTCGTCGGGCGCCAATCCGTTCGCCTGCATCGCGGCCGGCATCGCCTGCCTGTGGGGCCCGGCGCATGGCGGCGCGAACGAAGCCGCGCTCAATATGCTGCACGAGATCGGCCGTCCGGAGCGCATCCCCGAGTTCATCGCCCGCGCGAAGGACAAGAACGATCCGTTCCGCCTGATGGGCTTCGGCCACCGCGTGTACAAGAACTACGATCCGCGCGCTACGGTCATGCAGAAGACCGTCCGCGAAGTGTTCGCCGCGCTCAACGTTTCGGACCCCGTGTTCGAGGTCGCGCTGCAGCTCGAGGAAATGGCGCTCAAGGACGACTATTTCGTCGAGAAGAAGCTGTTCCCGAACGTCGACTTCTATTCGGGCGTGATCCTGTCGGCGATCGGCTTCCCGACTACGATGTTCACCGCGCTGTTCGCCCTGGCCCGCACCGTCGGCTGGGTGGCACAGTGGAACGAGATGATCTCGGACCCCGAGCAGAAGATCGGCCGTCCGCGCCAGCTCTACACCGGCCCGACGCAGCGCGACTACGTGCCCGTCAGCCAGCGCTGAGCGCAGTTCCCGGGGTTCGCCTCGGGTCAGGCTTGAAGAAAACGGCGTTCCGCACTTCGCGGGGCGCCGTTTTTCTTTTGGGCGCGTCGACGCGCCCAGCAACTGCTCCGGAAGACGATATCGTCGTCACCGGCACCGTGCCGCGCTGCTGGCCGCGCAGATCAGCTACGGCACCCAGCTGCAGGACGGCGGCGACGCCTGGCTCGCCCGTCCGCGCTTCGTCGAGGTGACGGAGGACAAGCTGTCCCCCTCGATACGACGCCTGCCCCAAGGCGCGGCCATGCTACGCGAGGATCCGATTTGCCGCTACCGACTGGCGGGCGCGCCGCTCTACACGCTGCGGTCGGGCAGCTATGCGAAGCTTGGGCCGGGCGACCCGGTGTATCCGGGCATGGCCCTGGCGGCGGATCAGCGCGGCGCGATCCAGTATCGAAGCAGCTTCGCCCTCGGCCTTGTCGAGTTCTGAACGGCGACAGCCAATTGACCCCGCGCGCGAAACATGGCTTTCCCCTTGCCATGTCAGGGGAAATGCTGGGCGCGCTGGCGCCGTTGGTGGGCTATCATTTACGGCGGGCGCTAAGCGCCTTTTCTGCGGATTTTACCGCAGCGATGGAGGGCACCGGGCTTCGCCAGGTGCCGCTGGCGGTTCTCGCCATCGTGCAGGCCAATCCTGGGATCAACCAGGGCGCGGCCGGCCGCATGCTGGGTATCAAGCGCGCCAACATGGTCGCGCTGATCAACGATCTCGTCGAAAAGGGGCTGATCGATCGCGTGGTGGACGTGAGCGATCGCCGCGCCTTCTCGCTGACCGTCACCAAGGCCGGCATCGCCGCGCTGGCGGATGCGATGGCGCGGATCGAGGCGCATGAGAACCGGATGCTCGACGAGCTGAGCATGGCCGAGCGCGCGCTGCTGCTCGACCTGCTCGGCCGGATCGAGCGCCGCAGCCCGGCGGGCGACGGCGACGAGAATGGCGACGCTTAACGGAGTGCAGCCGGCACGCCGAAGCGCGCCGGCTGCCTCTCAGAAGCGACCCGAGAGCTGCAGATACCAGTTGCGCGGGCGGGCATACATCCGCTCGGCATAGCCGAGCGTCGCGAGCGAGGCGTTGCCCTGGATGAGGTAGCGGGAATCGAGGAGGTTGTTCACCCCAGCGCTGACCTCGTAGCGATCGTTGAACTTCAGCGTCACCGATCCGTTGCCGACGAAATAGCCGTTCTCCTCGATCAGCGGGATGCTGCCGGTGATGAAGGTGATCTTGGAGGTGTAGCTGCCGTCGACCCGCGGAGTGAGCGTCATGCCGTTGCCCAGCGCGATGTCGTAGCCGAGCGCGAGATTGGCCTGGAGCGAGGGGGTGAGCGGCAGGTCGTCGTTGGGCGTCACCGTCGCGGTCGCGCCCGGCACCGGGGTGATGCTGCGGATCTTGTCGTCGAGCACGCTGACTCCGCCGTCGATGTTGAGCCCGAAGGCGGTGCGCAAATTGGCCTCGGCCTCGACGCCGCGGATCCGCGCCTTGCCGGCGTTGAACAGCAGCGGCACCACGCCCTGGCGGAAGATCAGCTGGATATTGTCGTAATCGGCCTGGAACGCGGCGAGGTTGAAGCGCAGCCGGCCGATATTGGTCTTGATGCCGACCTCATAGCTGGTGACGTCCTCCTCGTCGAACGGCACCGGCACATTGCCGGCGGGCGCGGCATTGTAGCGCGTGTTGAACCCGCCCGACTTGAAGCTGCGCGCATAGGAAGCATAGGTGCTGATCGCGTTGTTCCAGCGATATTGCACGCTCGCCGATCCGGTGAGCGCCGAGAAGGACTTGGCGAAGGGCCGGTGGTAGAGGAACAGCGGTCCGCCCTCCGGCACGGCCTTGGTCGGCAGCGGATTGGGGTCGGGCTGGCTCGACGGGAACAGGTTGAACACCGTGCCGAGGAAGGTCTTGCGATCGGTGGTGTAGCGCAGGCCGCCGGTGAGCTCGAGGCCCGCCGCCGGCTTCACGCTGATCTCGCCGAAGCCGGCCAGCGAGTCCGTCTTGAGCCGCGAGACCTGGAGATCGCGCGAACCGGGGCCGCCCGCCAGGATCGAGCGGATCACCGGGGGGGATGGCGGATAGGCCAGGAACACCGTCGCCCGCTCGTCGGTGACTTCGTTGAAATAATAGCCGCCGAGGATCGCGCTGACCTTGCCCCAGTCGAGCTGGAGCTGGACTTCCTGGCTGAACTGACCGGATTCGGCGCCGACATCGGTGGTGATCAGGGTCAGCGGCGTGTTGTCGCCGTCGCGGATGCCGCGCGAGCTGGTGTTGCGATAGGCCGAGATCAGCTTCACCGCAGCCACCTGCGACAGGCGGATATTGGCGGTAGCGCCGAAGCCCCAGACCTCCGAATTGCTCAGCACCGGCGCGGTGCCGCCGTTGACGAACGGGCCCTTGGCCTGGAGGTCGTTGGCGCAGCGCGGGTCGGCGATCATCGGCACGTTGGGCGCCCCGAAGCGCGGGTCGCCGGCAGTGAGCGGTGCATAGGGAATGGTCGCCCCTGGGCATCCTGCCCCGACGCTGGCGATCGCCGCGACCGGCGCCTGCTCGTTGATCCCGGCGAAGACGAACGGCGCGCCATGCTCCTTCCGCTTCGAATAGTCGCCGCGGAGGTACAGGTCGAAATCGGACGAGGGCTGCCATTTGAGCGCGCCGTTGAACGAATAGCCGTCCTCGTTGCCGAGATCGAGCCCGTCGACCGCGCGGATCACATAGCCGTCGCGCTTGCGATACCCACCGGAGACGCGCGCGGCGAGCGTGCTGGCCAGCGGGATGTTGAGCGCGGCAAAGCCTTCGCGGAGGTTGTACTCGCCCACCCGGGCGCGGGCGCGGCCGCCCCATACGCCGAGTTCGGGCTGCTTGGTGCGCACGAGGATCGCGCCGCCGATCGTGTTGCGGCCGAACAGCGTGCCCTGCGGCCCGCGCAGCACCTCGACCCCGTCGATGTCGCCGAAGTCGATCGCGCCGCCCACCGCACGGCCGAGATAGACTTCGTCGAGATAGATGCCGACGCCGGGATCGACCGCCGCGGTAGGGTCGACCTGGCCGACGCCGCGGATGAACACTACCGCCGAGGCGCTGTTGCCCGAAAGCTGCCCGGCGGGCTTGAACTGGAGGCTGGGGGTAACGCGCTCGAGATCCTGGGTCTGCTGGATCTGCCGCGCGGCGAGCATCTCGGCGCTGAGCGCGGTGATCGCGACGGGCGTGTCCTGCAGGCTCTCGGCGCGACGCCGCGCGGTGACCACGATCTCCTGCGTCACCGCATCGCTGATGCTAGCCTCGGGCTGTTCGGTCTGTGCCCAGGCGGCAGGTACGCCGCCCGCCCCTGCGGCGGCCAATGCCGCCAAGCCGCACGTGATGCGCACGCGAATGCGCGTCGAAAAACCTGCCATGCGTACCTCTCCCCTGGCTCGGGATCGTTACACGTCCCGATGCAAGGCAAAGGTCGCATGACAGATTGTTTCAGTCAATAACAGTTATGCAACGTACCAAGTTTGCAACCATCGGAGATCATCCGGCCGCCTGCCGCTCGACCAGCCGTAGCGGCGGGCGCGGCGAGAGCCCGAACATCCGCAGCGCGGTACCGGCGACGAAGCGCGGGAATTCGCGGCGCTCGATCGGCGCGTCGAGCCCCTCGGCCTGCAGCGCCCACAGCCGCTGGAAGGCCCCGCCCGCGCGCAGCAGCGACAGCGGCGCGCCATCCTCGACGATCCGCCCCTGCTCGACCACGATGACGCGGTCGAAGCCGACCACGGTCGACAGGCGGTGCGCGACCGCGAGCACGGTCCGATGCGCCATCAGCGCGTCGAGCGCCTGCTGCACCTCGATCTCCGAACCCGTGTCCAGTGCCGACGTGGCCTCGTCGAGCAGCACGATCGGTGCCTTGCTGAGGAAGGCCCGAGCGATGCCGATCCGCTGGCGCTGGCCGCCCGAGAGGTTGGTGCCGCGCTCGCCGACGATCGTGTCATAGCCCTTGGGCAGCAGCGCGATGAAGCCGGCGCAATGCGCCGCCTCGGCTGCCGCCCGGACCTCGGCATCGGTCGCGTCGGGGCGGGCGAAGCGGATATTCTCGAGGATCGAGCGGTGGAACAGCAGCACTTCCTGCGGCACCACGGCAACAGCCTGGTGCAGGCTGTCCTGCGTCACCCGGTCGATCGGCTGGCCGTCGATCAGCACTCGACCCGCCTGCGGATCGTGCAGGCGCTGGACGAGCTGGAGGATCGTCGACTTGCCGGCGCCCGAGGGGCCGACGATGCCGATCTTCTGGCCAGGTGCCACCTCCAGCGAAAGGTCGTGCAGCACCGGGCGGCCGGGATGGTGGCCGAAGGTGAGGCCCTCGATCCGCACTTCACCCTCGGTCGCCTGCAGCGGCACGGCATCGGGCGCGTCTTCCAGCGCATGGGGGGCGCCGACGATCTCCAGCGTCTCGCGGAGATAGCTGAACTGCTGGCTGGTATCGATCAGCGCCATGGCGAGGTCGCGCGAGCCGTTGAGCATGCGGAAGGTCATCGCGCTGACGACGACGACGTCGCCCGCGGTGATGCCGCCCGCGATCCAGCGCTCGACCGCCCAGACCAGCGCGCCGCCGACGAGGATGACGAGCGCCACGTCGTGCAGGACGCGGATGCGCTCGACGAACATCCAGCCGCGCTTCTGCGCCGCCGCCTCGGTCTGGAAGAAGCCGGCGAGCCGCTCGGACTCGCGGCGACGCGCGCCGAACGACTTAATCGCGGCGATGTTGCCGACCAGGTCGACCAGCTCGCCGCCGCTCTCGCTGGCCGCGCGGGCAAAGGCCTTGTGATATTTGTCGCCGCGCATGCCGAGGAAGACCAGGCCGGTGCTCGCCGCCACGAAGATGCCGGTAATCGCCACCGCCATGCGCCAGTCGATCGCGAGGAAGATCAGCAGCGCGCCGCCGAACGCGATCAGCGGGGGCGTGATCTCCATCAGGATGCGGTGGGTGAGCGCCTGGAACGAACCGGTCAGCGCGCCGACGCGGTGCCCCAGCGAGCCGCCGCGCTGGTTCTGGAAGAAGCCGATATGATGGCCGGTCAGATAGTGGAACATGTCGAGCCGGATGCGCACCCCGCTCGCCACGGTGATGTTGCACAACAACATCGCCGCACCGCGGACCAGCCCGTTCTCGATCGCCACCAGGCCGACAAATGCGGCGAGCGCGAAGTACACCGCCGCGTGCGACGGCGCCGCGACCGTCATTGAATCGATCAGCAGCTTCATCGCGTACTGCACGCCCACCGCGCTGGAGGCGCCGCCCACGACGAGCAGCGCAAGCAGCGCAAAGGCCAGCGGCCGCCGCGTGACATAGTGGAGCAGGAACCGAGCCGGGCTCTTCAAAAACGGCATGTCGTTCCCCTTCGGGGTTTCCGGGCGCTGCATTGCAACAATCATGCGACCGAAAAGACCCATCGGGCCATGAACCCTGGGTGAACTTTGCGGCAACTGCAGGTGAGCGGAGAAATTGCGGCGACGAAATGCGGCAGAATCTGGGCAGTCACTGCCCGAATCAGCGCTCCTGAAGCACTGCCACCGTCCCGCCCGTCGCCGCGAGAGTGAGCGTCAGCGGCGCGTCGCGCGACACGCGCTTGGTCTCCACCTGCACCGCATCTGGCACCGCCCCGTCGCTCCAGATCCGCGCCTCGGCGCCGCGTGGCCCAAGGAAGTCGAGCGGCACGGAGACGGTCCGCGCCTTCCCGTCGTTCATCGCGCCGAGATACCAGCTCTTCCCCTTGCGCCGGGCGAGCACGATGTACGCACCCGTCTCGCCGGCAAGGAAGCGCGTCTCGTCCCAGCTGGTCGGCACCTGGCGAAGGAAGTCGAAGCCGGCGGGGCTGGCGGCATAAGTGTCCGGGCTATCCGCCACCGCCTGCAGCGGCGAGAGAAAGACGACATACATCGCCAGCCCGTGCGCCCGCGTCGACTGCACCATCGGCAGGTCGCCGCGCATGCGGAAATCGGCGGGCGCCACGTTGCGGAAGCCGCCCGGCGTATAGTCCATCGGCCCGAGCAGCCCGCGCGTATAGGCGAGCATCACGTCGTTGCCCGCGGTCGCCCGCGTGCTCCACTTGTTGTACTCGGCGCCCATCACGCCTTCCTGGGTGACGAAGTTGGGCCAGGTGCGGGTGAGCCCGCGCGGTGCGAAGGCACCGTGCAGGTCGACCATCAGATGGTGGCGAGCAGCCGCCCCCAGCAGCTTCTGGTACCAGTTGACCATCCACTGGTCGTCGCGTTCCATGAAGTCGATCTTGATGCCGGCGACGCCGAGCTTCTCGTAGAGCGCGAGCGCATCCTCCATCTGCTCGTCGAGCGCCTGCCAGTGCGCCCAGAGCCACAGCCGCACCTTCTTCGCGCGGGCATAGTCGGCGACTTCCTGGAGGTTGATGGCATCGGCCCATTTGGTGATATCGACGCCGGGCCGCCGCACCCCGCCGCCGCCCGCGCCAGCATACCAGCCCTCGTCGATCATCGTGTAGGGCATGCCGTTGGCTGCAGCGAAATCGATGAACGCCTTGGCCACCGCCGTCGTGGTGCGCTGGCCGGGAAGCTTCGCGATGACGGGCCCGCTCCACCAGTCCCAGCTGGTGAGGCCCGGCTGGATCCAGCTGGTGTCCTCGATCCGGCTCGGGCTGGAGAGGCTGGTGAGCAGCGTCGACTCCTGGAGCGTGCCGAGCCGGTCGGCGAGCATCACCACGCGCCACGGCGTGACGATCGGGCTGCCGATGCGGGTGTGCACGGCGATGCGCGGGTCGTCGAGCGAGGGCGACAGCTTCACCTGCAGCCCAGGCCCGCCGTCGCCGCGGCCCGTGAGATACATCGCGGCGAAGTCGATCAGGTCGGCCTCGGCGATCGCGAAGGCGCCCTTCCCCGTTTCGCAGACGAAAGGCACGTCGAACAGATTGTGGTCGCGCAGCCGGGTGGTGTCGACGGGATCGAACTCGCCTTCGTGGCTCGATCCGAACCGGCCGACATTGAAGCCCCAGCATTTCCAGGGCTGCGGGAAATAGAAGCCGGTACGCTCGTAGCGCACCACCGCCGCGGCGGTCGCCGGCTGCACCGGCACCAGCATACGGAAGGCGATGCCGTCGTCATAGGCGCGCAGGATGATGTCCATCCGACGCTTGGCGCCGCCGCGCTCCTGCAGGTGGACGATGCGCTGGTTGTAGCGATCGCGCCCCTCGGCGGCCTTGCCGAGGACGATCTTGTAGCGCGTATCGGCGCTGCTCGCCTCGCTGCCGGTGACCGCCATGCCCCAGCCGAGCATGTCGCGGTCGAGATCGAGCGCGATCGGCGCGGGCGCAAGGACCAGCTCGCCGCGCCGCTGCACCGTATAGTTGGGCACGCCCTGCCGATCGAGCGTCACCACCACGCGGTTGGCGCCGTCCGGGGAGACCAGTTCCAGCGTCTGCCCGGCGGCCGGAGCCGCGACCAGCAGCGCCGCCGTGCCGAGCAGTCGCTTCACGCGCGGCGGGCTTTCAGGATCGGCTCGATCACCGTCGCCATCGCGTCATAGCCCGCTTCGGTGGGATGGACGCCGTCATAGGCGAGGCCCGGCTTCATCGCGCCCTTCGCGTCGCCGAGCACCGGGGTATAGTCCACCCAGGTCAGCCGCTCGGCCTCGGCATAGTCCTGCAGCCAGGCGTTGATCTCGCGGATCGGGCCGACCACGTCGAGCCCCTCGCGCCAGGGGAAATGATCGGCGGGCGGCACCGAGGCGAGGATCACGCCGATGCCGTTCGCCTTGGCGATCTGGGTCATCATGCGGAAATTGTCATAGCTCTGCGCGCGGGTCATCGGGCCGGTATTGCCGGCGATGTCGTTGGTGCCGGCCATGATGTGGACGAAGCGCGGCTTGAGGTGGACCACGTCGGCCATCATCCGCAGCACCATCTGCGGCGTGGTCTGGCCGCTGATGCCGCGCCCGACCCGGCCCGGGGTGAAGAAGCCCGGCCGCTTGCTCTTCCAGCCCTCGGTGATCGAATCGCCCAGAAAGACGATGTTCACCTTCTCGCCTGCCGCCAGGATGCGGGCATTGTCGGCGGCATAGCGGCTGAGTTCGGGGAAATCCTCGTGCAACAGGCGTTCCTTGCGCTGCTGATAGGTTTCCTGCGTCTGCGCGCGGGCGACGAGGGGCAGCGCAAGCGCGCCGGCGAGCAGCGAACGGCGGCGGAGGGACATCCCGATTCTCCTGGAGAAGACGTTGGTCGTTAGGGCCGAGCGTGGCGCAACGCTTCGGAAGCGTCAAACCCTCGCCCGGCCCCTGCCAATCAATGCAGCGAGGCACCGCCGCCGGCGCGCACCGGCTTGGCGCGGCCCGCGGCGATCGCGAAGCCGCACAGCACCACGTAGCAGAGCGCGGGCACGATCAGCGCGAACGCATAGCCGTGCAGATCCGCCACCTTGCCGACCAGCAGCGGCAGCAGCGCGCCGCCGACGATCGCGGTGCAGAGCAGGCCCGAGGTCGCCTCCTCGCTGGCGCCCGAACGCTCGAGCGTGAGCGTGAAGATCACGGGGAACATGATCGAGTTGAACAGGCCGATCGACAGCGCGACGAAGCCTGCGGTGACGCCGCCGACCGCGACGACATAGAGGCACATCGCCGCCGCGATCACGGTGAACAGCGCGAGCAGCTTGTCCGCGCGGACGCGGGTGAGCAGCAGCGAACCGAGCGCGCGGCCGACCATCGCCCCGCCCCAATAGAAGGCGACGGCCTTGCCGGCCTCCTGGAGCGACACGCCGTGCACGCCGTCGCTGCCCATCAGCGTACCGAGGATCGGCACCCCGAAGGCTGCGTCGGACTGGCCCCAGATGCTGTTGTCGTTGAGGAACAGCGCCATCTGGGTGCCGATCGACACTTCGGCGCCGACATAGAGGAAGATGCCGAGCGCGCCGAACATTGCCCAGCGCGAGGAGAAGGCATCGAGCAGACCCGATGTGGTAGCCGGCTTGGGCGCGGCATCGCCGACGACGCGGCGGCTGAGAAAGAAGAACAGCGCGAGCGCGAGGATCAGCCCGCAGATCCACAGATAGGCGGTGTCGATGCCGGCCAGCGCCTCGGCGCGGACCGCCGGATCGACCACCGCGCCCGACTTCACCTCGACGCCCTTGAGGAACAGATGCGCGCCGAGCAGCGGGGCGAGGAAGGTGCCGAAGGAATTGAAGGTCTGGCTCAGCACCAGCCGGAAATGGCTGCCCTTCGGGTCACCCAGCGCCGCCGCGAGCGGGTTGGCGGCGACCTGCAGCACGGTGATGCCGCTCGCCAGCACGAACAGGCCGAGCAGCACCAGCCAGTAATTGGCGAGGTTCGCCGCGGTCAGCATGATCAGGCAGGCGACTGCCATGGTGCAGAGTGCCAGCAGGATCGACGGCACCGCCTTGAGGCGCGAGACCAGCGCGGCGGCGGGCAGCGAGACCACGAAATAGGCGAAGAAGAAGGCAAACGCGCTCGCCTGCGCCTGCAGATTGGTGAGCGTGAAGATGCCCTTCACCGCCGCGACGAGCGGGTCCACCAGCGCGGTGATGAACCCCCAGGCGAAGAACAGCGTTGTTACCGCGGCGAATGCCAGCGTGGTGTGCGTCGAACGTGCGGTGGCCAAGCAATCCCTCTCCTGCCCTGGTGGCGTGTGGGCGCGACGCTTCCCGACAACGTTGGCAAAAGTCAAGCTGAGCGGGGGATGGGTTTTCCTTCTCGCATGTTCGTGCGGGCATCGCCTATAGGCCGATGCGTTGATCAACGACGCGGCGAGTGGAGTATTGCGCGTGGACGAAGCGAAGAAGCCGGTGGGAACGAAGTTGGTGCTGACGAAGGGGGTAGCCGTACTGGCGCTGGCAAGCGCGATCGCCTCTCCTGCGATGGCCCAGTTCCGGCTGATTCCGAAGCCCAAGCCGAGCCCGACCCCGATCGCGCAGCCGGTGGCGACGCCCGTGAGCCAGGCCCAGGCGCCAGCGCGCACGCAGGCACCGCGTCCCGCGGCGACGCCCGCGCAGCGGGCACCGCAGGGCCAGACGCCGGCGGTGCAGACGCCCCGCCCGACGCTCGCGCCGCCCCAGGTGCAGCCGACCCCGCTCGCCCCCGCCCCAATCGTGGCGGCGACTCCGCTGCCGACGCTGAGCGCCAGGCAGATCGCCGAGCTGCGCCAGCTGCTCACCGATGCCGGCCTGTCGCAGGGCCTGCGCCGGATGACGAGCACGGTCACTTTGCCCAATGACAGCGACGGCATGGCGCGCGCCGCACTCGATTATGCCCGCGCGGTCCATTCCGGCCGGCTCGATTCGAGCGACTTCATCAACGACTGGGGTCTGCGCCCCGCCCCGTTCGACCCCGCCCCCGGCTTTGCCGATGCCGTGAAGCGCGATCGCCTCGCCGCCTGGATCCGTTCGCTCCCGCCGCCCTATGCCGGCTATGACGGGCTGGAGAAGGGCCTGGTCGCCTATCGCGCGATCCTCACCGCGGGCGGCTGGCCC
This sequence comes from Sphingomonas trueperi, assembly GCF_011927635.1. Lineage (GTDB taxonomy): Bacteria > Pseudomonadota > Alphaproteobacteria > Sphingomonadales > Sphingomonadaceae > Sphingomonas > Sphingomonas trueperi. Next base: position 118,616 of record NZ_JAATJB010000009.1, on the reverse strand, counting down.
AAGCTCGCGCCCGGCCCGGATCTCGCCAAAGGTGCCAGCGGCGCGCGCGTGAAGGCGCTGCGCAAGCGGCTCGCCGTCGAGGACAAGCAGGTCGCGACCAGCGGCGACGTGTTCGACCAGAACCTCCAGGACGCGGTGCTCCGCGCGCAGCGCCGCTACGGCCTGCGCCCGACCGGCGTCGTCTCCACCGGCACGCTCGCCGCGCTCAACGTGCCCGTGGAGGCGCGCGTCCGCCAGATCATGGCGAACATGGAGCGCTGGCGCTGGCTGCCGCAGACGCTGCCGGCCAAGCGCATCCAGGTGAACATCGCCGCCGCGGTGATGACCGTGTTCGAAGGCGATAGCCCGATCGCCTCGATGAAGGCGGTCACCGGCCGCCCGGGCAACGAGACGCCGATGCTCCAGTCGCGCATCCACTCGATCGTGCTCAACCCGCCGTGGAACGTGCCGAGCGGCATCGCGGCAAAGGAGCTGTGGCCCAAGGGCGCCGCCTATCTGAAGGCGCATGGCTATCGCGTGATCGGCACCGGCCCGGATCGCCGCCTGCAGCAGGAATCGGGCCCGCGCAGCGCGCTCGGCCGCTACAAGTTCGATTTCGACAACCCGTATGCCGTGTATCTGCACGACACCCCGGTCCAGTCGGGCTTCAACAGCTATAGCCGGCTTGACAGCCATGGCTGCGTCCGCCTGGAAAAGCCGGGCCCGCTCGCCGAGCTGCTGCTCAAGAACGATCCGGAATGGCAGCCCGAGGCGATCGCCGCGCAGCTGGAAGGCACCAAGACGGTGCGAGTCCGCCTCGCCGATGCCGACCAGGTCGCGGTCTATCTGCTCTACTGGACCGCCTTCGCGAGCGGCGACGGCACGATGAACTTCCGCGACGATCCCTATAACTGGGACAAGCTGCTCGCCGAGAAGATCGAATCGCGCGCGGCGGTCAGCGTCGCCACCGCCTCCTGAACCCGAACGCCAAGGAAACACCCATGAAGCTGCGCACTTTCGCGATCCTGGCCGGCGCCGGCCTCACCCTCGCCGCCTGCGGGAGCAAGGACGAGGGCCCGAGCGCGCCCGACGCCAACGTCACCGAGATCACCGTGCCGGAGACCCCGGCCGAGGTGAACGTGTCGACCCAGGAGCCCGCCGCCGTCGAGCCGGTCAACGCCGCGCCCGTACCCGAGGCGACCCCGACCGAGAAGCCGGCACCGTTCAGCGACCGCGAGCAGACCGAGTCGGACGCCGCCGCCACCGGCATGACCTCGCGCATCGATCGCAACGCCGACAGCGAGAACCAGGAAAAGAAGCAGCAGTAAGCGGGAAAGACGGCGCGTCCGCGGTTAGCGGGCGCGCCCCTCGTTGAGCGCCGAACGGCCTTCGCTCACCCGGGCGAGCAGCAGCTCGAGATGCTCGAGCGAATAGCCCGAGGCATGGAAGGCGGCGATTTCCTGCTTCGGCAACGCATAGCCCTTGTGCCAGGCGAGCACGGCGATGCGGCGCAGCGCCTCCAGCTTGGAGTCGGCCAGCCGCGGGCTCGCCCTGTCGCCGCCGAAGAAGATCGCCAGGAAGCGCGCCCAGCGGCTCGGCGCCTCCAGCGAGGACAGCCGATCGCGCTGCGCGATCGCCACGACCTGCCATTCCAGCGCCGTCAGTTCGGCAACCGCCTGCGTCGAGGCGGGCTGACGGTCGAAGCCGGTTAGATCGAGATACGCCATCGCCTGCACTCCCTATATGCAGCGGATGCAGGCCTCCCCGAGACGACGCCAAAAGGCATCGCCGGCCGTTCCGCGAAATATGTTCCACCTTGACCCCGCGCCGGAACTGCCGAGGGATCGCCCCTTCGTTCCGCCGCGAGAACTACCGGTATATCCCGGCTCCCTGAACCCACGCTGTCCACTTGGCGCGCGGGTCGTTTCGGTATGCTTCCCCATCTAGGCCCGTGCGCCGTACCGTCAAGCCAAAATCGTACTACACAGTACTACAATTTACATCGTCGCTTTGCTGTTGCCGATTTGCCGCAGCGCAGCGCCCGCCGCGCGCATGATGCGAAGATGAACCCGTGCCTACAAACCAGTTCAGGCTTCGGATGCCTCGACTCGCATAATCCTTCTCCATCGACAGGAGAAAGGACATCCCCATGAAACTGGTTCAATGGATCGCCGCCGCCAGCTTCGTCGCCACCGGTGTGGTCGGCGCCACTGCCGCCCAGGCGCAGGACTGGCGCTATCGCGACCATCACGAGCGCCGCTGGGATCGCCACGATCGCTGGGATCGCCATCGCGGCTGGGATCGCGGCCGCCACTATGGCTGGGATCGCGGCCCGGGTTGGCACCGTGCCGGCTATGGCTATCGCAGCCGCACCGTCTGCTGGAACGAATGGCGCCATGGCCGCCGCATCGAGGTCTGCCGCCGCCGCTGACGGCTCACGGAGCGCCCGCAGGAGGAGGCGGGCGCTCCGGGTCTTCGACCAGCGGCAGCATCAGCACGAAGCGCGCCCCCATGCCGGGCGCGCTGTCGACGATCAGGTCGCCGCCCATCGCCCGGGCGAGCCGCCGCGCGATGTAGAGCCCCAGCCCGCTGCCGCCCGGCTCGGCCGGATCGACCCGCGCGAACTTCTCGAAGATGCGTGCCTGGTCGTCGAGCGCAATGCCCTTGCCCTGATCGGCGACGATCACGCAGCCCATGCCGCCCTCGCTTTCGAGCCGGATCCACACCGCCGCACCGCGCGGGCTGTAGCGCAGCGCATTGCCGATCAGATTGACCAGCACCTGCAGCGCCCGGCGAAACTCGCCGCGCACCCGCAGCACCGCATCGGGTCCGGGACGATCAATGCGGACCCCCGCCTCGCCCGCCCGCACCGCCAGCAGCCCCGCCGCGCGCCGCGCGACATCGGCCAGGTCGATCGTCGAGCGCGTCATCGCGAAATCGTCGCGCTCGATCGCCTGAAGGTCGACCAGATCCTCTACCAGCGCGAGCAGATGCCGCCCGGCGCTGGCGATATCGCCGGCGTACCCCGCATAGTCGCCGCGGATCGGCCCCTCGCCCTGCGCGCCGATCGCATCGGCATTGGCGATGATCCGCGCGAGCGGCCCGCGCAAAGCCCGCTCCAGCCGCTTGCCGAAGGCGCGCGGGAAGCCGCTCCCGGCGACCGGCGACACGGGACGCGGCGAGTCGACGCCCTCGCCGTCCAGCACCCGCGCGGCGCCGATGAAGCCGGCGAAGCGGCCCAGCGGGTCGTGCCGGGGGGTCGCGGCGAGCCGCACCATCCGCCCGGTCCCGCGCACCTCCGCATGCTGCCCGTCGAACCGCGCCTGGGCGGAGACGGCCGAAAGGATCGGCAGCTGACCGGCATCGTCCTGTGCCAGTGCGAACAGCCGGGTAAGCGGCTGGCCGAGCATTTCGCGGATGTCGAAGCCGTGCCGCTGGCCCGCCTCCGGCGAGAGAAACGTCAAGCGCAGCGCGCCATCGGTCTCCCACAGCCAATCGCCCGCGGCGCTGAGAAAATCGCCTTCGCGCGCAGGATCACCGGCCGGGCGCCAGGCCGGGCGCACACGCCATCCGCTGACTTCCAGCCGCACGCCGCCGCGATCGGGCCCGGCGCGCACCCATAGATCGATCTCTTCCTCCCCGTCCGCCGCGACGACGCTGCGCGAGATGGCGATGCCCAGCCGATAAGCGAGCTGCGCGACCGCGGCGACGCCGGGCAGCGCCAGCGGTGCACCGATCTCGCCGCCGGCACGGTCGTTGAGCGCGCGCAGCCGGGGTTCGGCATCGATCAGCCGCCCGCTGGCATCCAGCCGCGCCACCGCCAGCGGCACCACCGGATCGAGCGAGGGGATGGCGATCACCGCGCGCGCACCCCGCGCAACGCAGCCCGCGCTTCGCGATAGTCGGGGGGCAGCCGCAACTCGGCGAGCAGGTCACGCGCCTTGTCGACATTGAGCGCGGCAAGCAGGTCGATCGAATCCGCCAGCGCGGCAAGATCGCGCCGGGGATCGGCGTCGCTGAGCAGGAAGCAGAGTTCGGCGATGGCCTCGCGCGGCAGATCGAGCGCGTGGAGCACCAGCAGCAGCCGCTCGGCACCGGGATCGAGCAGCAGCGCGCGCGCATCGGCGAAGGCGATGTTCGCCGCTTGCGCCAGCACCGCCAGGAATAACGCTACGTGCCGGTCGCGCAGGGCTTCGAGCAGCACGCGGGCGCGTTCGCGCTGCTCGGGGGCGATCGCCGCGGCGAGGCGGAGCGCCACCGCCTCGACCTGCTCCTCGGCGCAGCGCTCGGCCAGCGCGCATTCGGCCGCGACCGCGGCGCAGAGCGCCTCGTCCAATGCCACGCCCGCCAGGGATCCCGCTTGCTCGCGCATGGCCGATGCAACCCACCAAAGCAGCCGGTGGTGCAAGGTTAACGGCAGCCGCCACCGTCCCGCTTCAGGACTCCGCGCCCGGCTCTCGGCGAGCAGCAGCGCCCGGGCGGCGTCCGACAGTTCGGGCGCCGGGTGCTCGGCGAGGCGGCCGAGCAGGCTGGGGCGCGCCGGGTGCTCGGCCGCGCGATGGGACAAGCCCGCTGCGAGATGGTCGATGCGGATCCGGGCGAGCAGTTCGTCGACGAGCGCCCGGTCCGCCGCCAGCCCGGCGGCGTGGAGCAGCGGCAGCGTCGGGCCGATGCCGGGAAAACCCTCCGGTACCACCGCGCGGCGGAGGCCTTTTTCGATCGAACCGACGATCTGATCGAGCGCGATCAGCATCGCGGTACGGGTCCGCTCGTCGAGCCGCAGGCTTTCGGGGATCGCCAGGTCGCGTGCGGTTGCTGCGCCCAGCGCGCGCTCGTGGCCCGCCGCTGCCGCTGCGCGCGCCAGCAGATCCTGGGCGTCGATGGCCGGGCCACCACGCGGTTCGGGAGCGCCCTGCGCCATGCCTCAACGACATAGCGCAGCTAGCTTAATCGGAGGCTAAGACTTGCCGCGCAGGCTTTCGATCGCCCCGGTCAGAGTCGCGAAGGCATAGACCGTCACCGCCGCCAGCCCCAATGTCGCGTGGCCGACCAGCGCGAAGGGCGTGAAGACGAGCATCTGCGCCGCTGCATTCGCCCACCAGCGCCGACGCGGCACGGGCACGCGCTCGGCGAGCAGCTGCAGCCCGACGCCGCCCGCCGCGAGCAGCAGCGGCGTCGCATTGCCGATCGCGCGGAACTCACGCCAGCCGCCCGCTGCCAGCAGCAATACGAACAGGCCGAGGATCGCGACTTCGATCTGGCGCGCGCGCGGCTCCTCGCCGCGCAGCGCCGCGTGCGAGGCGGCGGTCGCAAAGGCCAGGGTCGCGAGCAGCGCCACCAGCGCGCCGATCCCTTCCCAGCCCGCCAGCACGGTGAGCAATGCGGCGACCGACACCACGCCGCCGAGCGCCAGCGGCGCCCAGTCGGGGATGTTGCGCGCCATCATCTGCGGCAGCACGAGCCGGGCGGCGCGGCTGAACACCCAGCGATCGGCCCAGAGCGTGCGGCGATCGCTCAGCGCCACCAGCACCGCGTCGTTGCGCGCCGCCAGCCCTTCGCCGCTCCGCTCCACGGCATGGCCGGCGCGGGCCCAGCCGGGCGCCAGCGGCACCTGCAGCGCGCCCGATTGCGCCGCGACGCGGAGCAGCGCCGACTGGAAGTCGTAATCCTCGGGCATGGCGGCGATATGGGCGAGATGCCGCGTCTCGATCCGCGCGATGCCGGCCCAGCAATGCCGCATGTCGAGCCGTTCGATCGCCGCGGGCGATTCGGAGTCGTCGGTCACCAGCAGCGCGGCGTGCGGCTCGGCGGCCATCCGCTCCATCACCGGATCGATGGTGACCAGCCCGTCGGCCAGCACCAGCACATCGGCATCGCGCAGGACCTTCTCGGCCGCCTCCTCGGCCGAGCGGACGATGTCGACCTTGAGCCGCCCGCGCCCCGCCCGCTCGATCGCGCCGAGGAATTGCGGGGTCACCTTGCCGACCGCCACCAGCACCTGCTCGGCACCGATCCCGGCGAGCAGGCGGATCTGGTATTCGAGCAGCGTCATGCCGCCGAACGGCAGGCTGGCGACCAGCGTGCCGGGTCGGTCCTGTGCCTCCTCCACCGCGAAGATCAGGCCGCAGAGCGCGCGTTCGGGTGCCACCATCGAGCCCTCCATCAGTAGAGCAGATGCGGCTGGCGTGCCGCGATCCAGGCCGCTTCGTCCGGCTGGGTCAGCGCGTCGAGATCGGCCGGCGTGGCGGCGGCATCGTCGACCCATGCGCGCAGGCCCGGGCCGCCGTTGATCACGTCGATCGCGAGCTTGTCGAAGACATATTCGTACGGGAAATCGCGCCAGAGGTCGTAGTCCGGGTACAGCGCGCGGATCGCCTTGAACGCCAGCGCCTGCACCCGCCAGGGGCGGAAGGCCTGGTGGTCGTAGCTCGGCCCCTCGGCATGGAGGAACACGCCCGCGCAGAGCTGGCCGACATGCTTGTGGAAGGTCGGCTGGAACCACATGTCGCGCAGCGTGCAACCGGCGAGCCATTCGGGGGCGAGGCGCTGCATCTCGGCGATCACCGCGCGTGCATCGATGTCCGGCGCGCCGAACAACTCGAGCGGGCGCGTGGTGCCGCGCCCCTCGGACAGCGTCGTGCCTTCGAGCATCACCGTTCCGGCATAGGCCCGCGCCATGTTGACGTTGGCGGCATTGGGGCTCGGGTTGATCCAGGGGCGCTCGGCCGGCCAGCCATAGCCGGGCCCCGTCTCGGGCTCCCAGCCCTGCATCGCGATCACGCGATACTCCACGTTCAGGCCATAATGCGCGAGGAACCAGTGGCCGAGTTCGCCCAGCGTCATGCCGTGGCGCATCGGCATCGGCCCGGCGCCGACGAAGCTTTCCCAGCCCGGCAGCAGCGTCAGCCCCTCGACGGGGCGACCGGCGGGATTGGGGCGATCGAGCACCCACACCGCCTTGCCGTGTTTTGCCGCGGCTTCGAGCACGTAGAGCAAGGTCGTGACGAAGGTGTAGATGCGGCAGCCGACATCCTGCAGGTCGACCAGCATCACGTCGAACATGTCCATCGACGCGTCGGTGGGCCGGCGCACCTCGCCGTACAGGCTGAACACCGGCACGCCGTACTGCGGATCGGTGAAGTCCGGCGACTCCATCATATTGTCCTGCAGGTCCCCGCGCACGCCGTGCTGCGGGCCGAACACGGCCGAGATGGCTACGCCCGCCGCTACCAGCGCGTCGAGGCTGTGGGTCAGGTCCGCGGTGACCGAGGCAGGATGGGCGAGCAGCGCCACGCGCTTGCCCGTGAGGGCCGCACGCAGATCCGGTTCGGCGAGGAGGCGATCGATTCCGAAGAGCATGTCAGTCTGCTGGCGGCAGTTCGCCGACAAAGCAATCGGGATCGTGGAAATCCGGCGCATCGCCGCCATGACGCAACGCCCAATAGGATTTGGTGCCGTCCGTCTCCTCGATCACCGCGGTGATGCCGAGGCGGAGCGGACCCGTGCCGATGCCGGGAAGAGCGACGGAAAGGACCGTCTCGCCCTGCTGCCCGGCCAGCCGGATCGCCGGCGGCTCGGGCATTGCGAGGGGTGCCATGCCGTCGCGCCGCGCGGTGAACCGGTAGGCGGCCCATTGCCCCGAGGGCGCGAAGTTGAATTCGCGATAGGCCGGGGACTCGTCCGCCACGAAAAGTTCGAGGCAAGTCGTCCGCCACAGGCCGTCGGCGCGGACCGGCGGCGCACGTTCCGGAAGGCGCAACGCGCCCGGCGCTGCCACGATGCCATAGGTCAGGCGGAGCATGTCGCTGTCCCGCCGTAGGGCGCATCGAACCGACGAGACGGATCCGGGCGGCATCGCGGGGTGCGACAGCAGGGTATGATGCATGGCCCCCTCTAGCGCGGAAGCGGGGCCGTCGTCAGCACCAACCCGGCACTTGCCCGCACCGAAAGGCCATGGCAGCGCAACAATTCCTTCGTAGAGCCGCAGCCATGAAGTTTCTCCACACCTTCCACCTCGCCGCCTATTGCGACACCCTGCTCAGCTACACCCTCGCGCTGATCCTCGGCGCCGCGATCGGCGCGGAGCGGCAGTTCCGCCAGCGCACGGCGGGGCTGCGCACCAACGCGCTGGTGGCGCTCGGCTCGGCGGCGTTCGTCGACCTTGCCCAGCGCATCGCCGGCGACCTCGAGGCGGTGCGGGTGATCTCCTACGTCGTCTCCGGAATCGGCTTTCTCGGTGCGGGCGTGATCATGAAGGAGGGGATGAACGTCCGCGGCCTCAACACCGCGGCGACCTTGTGGTGCTCGGCGGCGGTGGGGGCCTGCGCGGGCAGCGACATGGCGGCGGAGGCCGCGACCCTGGCGGTGTTCGTCATCGCCGGCAACACGCTGCTGCGGCCGGTGGTCAACGCGATCAACCGCGTGCCGCTGGCCGGAGGCCAGGTGGAGGCGACCTATTTCGTCACCCTCACCACCGTCCCCGCCGAGGTCGACCGGCTGCGCGACCTGCTGACCGATCATCTCGAGCTGATGCGCTATCCCGTCGCCGAGATCGAGACGATCGAGCGCCCCGACGACCGAATCGAGCTGCGCGCCCGCCTCGTCTCCACCGCCGCGCTCGATGCCGAGCTCGACAGCATCATCGCGCATCTCGACAAGCGCCACGACGTCCAGCACGCCAGCTGGGAGCTGCAGACGCAGGACTGAGCGGCCGGGGATGACGCGGGCCCCGGCTTTGGCTATGCGCCCTCCCATCATGACCGAATACAGCTCCGATCTGCTCCGCCTGCTCGCCTCGCGCGGGTACATCCATCAGGTGACCGATGCCGAGGGCCTCGATGCGCTCGCCGCCAAGCAGATCGTGCCCGGCTATATCGGCTTCGATCCCACCGCGCCGTCGCTCCATGTCGGCAGCCTGGTGCAGATCATGCTGCTGCGCCGCCTCCAGCAGGCGGGCCACAAGCCGATCGTGCTGATGGGCGGCGGCACCGGCAAGATCGGCGACCCGAGCTTCAAGGACGAAGCGCGCAAGATGCTGACGCTCGACACGATCAGCAGCAACATCGCCTCGATCAAGACGGTGTTCGAGAATTTCCTGACCTTCGGCGACGGCCCCACCGACGCGGTGATGGTCGACAATGCCGACTGGCTCGACAAGCTCGAATATATCCCGTTCCTGCGCGACATCGGCCGGCACTTCTCGATCAACCGGATGCTGAGCTTCGATTCGGTCAAGCTGCGGCTCGATCGCGAGCAGTCGCTGAGCTTCCTCGAGTTCAACTACATGATCCTCCAAGGCTATGACTTCCTGGAGCTGTCGCGCCGCGCGGGCTGCCGCCTGCAGATGGGCGGATCGGACCAGTGGGGCAACATCGTCAACGGCATCGAGCTGTCGCGCCGCGTCGACGGCACCGAGGTGTACGGCGTCACCACCCCGCTGATCACCACGGCGGACGGCGGCAAGATGGGCAAGACCATGTCCGGCGCGGTGTGGCTCAACCCCGACCAGCTGCCGCATTACGACTATTGGCAGTTCTGGCGGAACACCGACGATCGCGACGTCGGCCGCTTCCTCCGCCTGTTCACCGATCTGCCGCTCGACGAGGTCGCCCGCCTCGAAGCGCTGGAGGGCGCCGAGATCAACGAGGCGAAGAAGATCCTCGCCAACGAAGCCACCGCCATGTGCCGCGGCCGCGCCGCTGCCGAGGAAGCCGCCGAAACCGCGCGCAAGACCTTCGAGGAAGGGGCCGCCGGCGGCGCACTGCCGACGCTGGCGGTCAGCGGCGGCAGCATCAGCGTGGTCGATGCGCTGGTCGGCTTGGGCTTCTGCGCCTCCAAGGGCGAGGCCCGGCGGCTGATCAAGGGCGGCGGCGCCCGCGTCGAAGGCGAGAAGATCGACGACGAGGCCGCGACCATCGCGGTCTCGGGCGAGGTCCGCCTCTCGGCCGGCAAGAAGCATCACGGGTTGCTGACGCCGCAGGGTTAACCCGGAGGCAGGCAAGAGCCTACGCCTTTCCCCCACAGGTCATCCCGGCGAAAGCCGGGTTGACGGGGCAGGTGCATGCGGCACGGTGCTGCCTTCACTCTGGTATCGACGCGGTTAACCAGCCTCGTTCCGCACCTGTTCACTGATCCAGGTTACCGTTTTCGCGGTCCTCCAGCGTTTGGAGAGGGGCGTGCGAGCGTGACAGGTGCCAAGCTGGCGAGCGCCGACGATCGTCTGGTGCATCGCGATGAAGTCGAGCATCGCACCCGTGCGGTGGGCCCCGACGCGCGCGCCGCTGCCTTCCTGATCGTCAACGTCTCGCCCCAAGGGCTGATGGCCCGCTGCGAAGCGCCGTTCGAGGCGGGCGACCTGCTCCGCATCCAGCTGCCGATCCTCGGCGAGACGGGCGCGGAGGTGCGCTGGGCATTGGGTGGCCGGATCGGCTGCCAGTTCCTCCAGCCGATCGCCGACCCCGACTATGTGCCGGTCGTCACCGCGATGCGCGCCCGCTGATCAGCCGGCGCGGAGCAGCCCCACCGCCGCATCGCGCTCGAACAGGTAGAGCGCCACCCGCGCCGCCTGCCCCCGCTCGCCCTTGAGCCCGCCGTCGCGATCGACCAGCAGCCGTGCATCGCCATTGGCCGCGGGCAGCAGCGCCCCCAGCATGTCCGGCTCGGCCAAGCGAAACTGCATGTCGCCCGATTGCCTTGTGCCGAGCAACTCGCCCGCGCCGCGCAGCCGCAGATCCTCTTCGGCGATGCGGAAGCCGTCATTGCTCTCGCGCATCAGCGCCAGCCGTGCGCGGGCGGTCTCGCTCAGATGGTTGCCGCGCAGCAGGACGCAGACCGAGCGCCCCCCGCCCCGCCCGACGCGGCCGCGCAGCTGGTGGAGCTGGGCCAGGCCGAAGCGATCGGCATGCTCGATCACGATCAGCGTCGCGTTGGGCACATCGACGCCGACCTCGATCACCGTCGTCGCGACCAGCACGCCGAGCTCGCCCGCCGAGAAGCGCGCCATCACCGCATCCTTCTCCGGCCCCTTCATCCGGCCATGGATCAGCCCGACCTTGCCGCCGAAATGCGCCTGCAGCTCGGCCGCGCGCGCCTCGGCGGCGGCGAGGTCGCTCTTCTCGCTTTCCTCGACGAGCGGACACACCCAATAGGCCTGCCCGCCACCGGCGAGGTGTCGACCCAGCCCGCCGACGACTTCGCCGAGCCGCTCCTCGGAGATCACGCTGGTCTCGATCGGCTGGCGGCCGGGCGGCATCTCGTCCAGCCGACTGACGTCCATCTCGCCATATTGGGCCAGCGTCAGCGTGCGCGGGATCGGCGTCGCGGTCATCACCAGCAGGTGCGGCGGACGTTCTGCTTTCGCCTGGAGCATCATCCGCTGGGCGACGCCGAAACGGTGCTGCTCGTCGACCACCACCAGCCCCAGGTCGCGATAGGTCACGCCCTCCTGGAAAATCGCGTGGGTGCCGATCAGGACGTCGATCTCGCCGGCCGCCAGCCCCATCAGCGTTGCCTCGCGCGCCTTGCCCTTGTCGCGGCCGGTGAGGATGGCGACATTCACCCCGATCGGGCCAAGCGTGCGGCTGAGCGTCTCGTAGTGCTGGCGTGCGAGGATCTCGGTCGGCGCCAACAGCGCGCCCTGCGCGCCCGCCTCGGCGGCGATCAGTAGTGCCATGGTCGCCACGAGCGTCTTGCCCGAACCGACATCGCCCTGCAGCATGCGCAGCATCGGCTGGGTCTGCGCCATGTCGCCCTCGATCTCGGCGATCGTGCGGCTCTGCGCGCCGGTCGGGGCATAGGGCAGCTTCAGCTTGTCGCGCAGGCGGCCATCGCCGGCGAGCGGACGCCCGCGCTTGGCCCGCGCCTCGCCGCGGACCAGCAGCAGCGCCAGCTGGTTGGCGAACACCTCGTCATAGGCGAGCCGCTCGCGTGCCTTGGCGTCGGCAGGGTCGGCATGGATGCGCGCGATCGCCTCGCGCCAGTCCGGCCAGCCCTTCTGCGCCTTGAGGCTGGGCTCGATCCACTCGGGCAGCGCGGGCGCGCGCTCGATCGCCTGCGCCGCGAGTGCCGCGATCCGCTTGGAGGTGATGCCTTCCGAACAGGGATAGATCGCCTCGCGCCCGCCGATGCTCTCGACCTGGTCGAGCGGCAGGACATGGTCCGGATGGACCATCTGCAGGTCCTGCCCATAATGTTCGAGCTTGCCCGAAACCCAGCGCGGCTCGTTCAGCGGCAGCAGCTTCTTGGCCCAGCCCGAGCTTCCACCGAAATAGACGAGGCTGACGTGATTGCCGTGGGCGTCGACCGCCTGCACCCGCGCCGGCGAGCGCGGTCCGCCGCCGAAGCGATATTGCACGGGCGTCAGCGTGATCGCGATCACCTTGCCCGAATCGGCCATGTCGAGTTCGTCGCGCGGGATCCGATCGACGAATCCGGTCGGCAGGTGGAAGGCGACGTCGACCACCCGCGCCAGCCCCAGCTTCTCCATCGGTTTGGCCAGCGCCGGGCCGATGCCCTTCAGCGCAGTGACTTCGGCGAACAATGGGTTGAGGAGCTCGGGACGCATCGCCCCGCCCTATCGTGCGGCGGGGCGGCTGACAAATGGCGCTGCGCTGGTCGCAGCGCCCTTGCCGTGGTTCAGGCGTTGAGGAAGATCGGGCTGTGGCTGGCGAGCGCGGCTTCGATCGCCATCACGACTTCCGGCACCGAAGAGCCGATCACGACTTCATGATCCTTGCCGAACGAAATCACGCCGACATCCTCACCGGCCATGTTGATCGTGCTGACCGTGCGCACTGCCGCGATGTTGACGAGCATCGGCTCGCCGTTGATCGACTTCAGCATCACGAAGCGCAGTTTATTGGTCAAAGTGTCGCTCATCGTACCCTAGCCTTTTACCCCAAAGAGATTCCGACCCTAGCCCCCCTCGGTTAACAAGCCTTCCACATCTCTACCCGGAAGACCACGCTGGCCTTTCGCCAGCGGCATCCCTATCTGCCGGGCTCGTGATCAACCCCGTGTCGGCCGCGCCCTGGCGCGCTGCCGTCCGTTTGCCGTTGGGAAAGCCCACATGGACCGAGAAACCCGCCTCAAGCGCCTCCGCTTCCGCAGCTGGCACCGCGGCACCAAGGAAGCCGATCTGCTGATCGGCGGCTTCTTCGACCAGCATGGCGAAGGCTGGTCCGACGAAGAGATCGCGCTGTTCGAGGCGCTGCTGGAAGAGCAGGACGTCGACATCATGGCCTGGGCGATGGGAACCGACACCGCCCCGGAGCGCTACCGGGGCACGATCCTCGATGCGCTGAAGACGCTGAACTACGTGCCTATTTCCGAGTGATTTTGACCTGACGGTTCATCCTCACCCTCCCGGCGCTTCGCGCCTCCCTCCCTCTCCCAAAGGGAGAGGGAATTAGTGCCTCTCCCTTTTGGAGAGGGAGGGGACCCGCCGCCGGAGGCGGTGGGAATGGTGAGGGTGACCGCACCGCTGATCGACGCGAGACCCCATGCCCGACCTGAAGACGATCCTTTCCGCCAAGCACCCGCTGACGCTCGCCGGCGTGCCGAGCGGCTTCCTGCCCTGGATGCTGGCCGATGTCGCCCGCGCCAGCCGGATGGCGGTGTTCGTCGCCGCCGACGAGGCGGGCATGCGCGCGGTGGCGAGCACCGCAACCTTCTTCGCGCCCGAGCTGGAGGTGCTCAGCTACCCCGCCTGGGACTGCCTGCCCTATGACCGCGCCAGCCCGACGCTGCGGGTGATGGCCGAGCGGCTGGCCACCCTCCACGCGCTGCAGGGCAAGAGCGAGAAGCCGCGCCTGCTCGTCACCACGGTCAACGCCGCCACCCAGCGCACGCTCACCCCGTTCCGCATCCGCCAGCTGGTCGCGCGACTCGCCCCCGGCGAACGGATCGGGCTCGACAAGCTCGCCGCCCTGCTCCAGGCGAACGGCTATGTCCGGGTCGAAACGGTCAACGACCATGGCGAGTTCGCGGTGCGCGGCGGCCTGGTCGACCTGTTCCCCAGCGGCGCCGAGCAGGCGCTGCGGCTCGATTTCTTCGGCGACGAGATCGAAAGCGTCCGCACCTTCGATCCGCAGGACCAGCGGACCACCGGCCGCGTCGACGGCTTCACCCTGCTTCCCGCCAGCGAGGCGCTGCTCGACGAGGAGAGCATCAAGCGCTTCCGCAGCGGCTATCGCGACCGCTTCGGCGCGACCGCGACGGGCGACCCGCTCTACCAGGCGATCAGCGAGGGGCGTCGCCTCGCCGGCATGGAGCATTGGCTGCCGCTGTTCGAGGAGCGGCTGGAGACGTTGTTCGATCACCTGCCCGATCATGCCGTCATCGTCCGCGACAGCGGTGCGCCCGCCGCCGCCGAGCAGCGTTTCGAGGCGATCAAGGACTATCAGGACAACCGCATCCGCGCGCAGTCGGCCGATCCGGGCAGCTACCGCCCGCTCAAGGCCGGCGACCTCTATCTGCTCGCCAAGGAATGGCAGGCGCAGGTCGACGCGCAGCCGATGCACCTCGCGACGCCGTTCCACGAGCCCGAATCTACCCATGTCGTCGAGTTCGGCGTCGACGGGCCGCGCGACTTCGCGCCGGAACGCGCCGCCGGCAGCAACGTCTATGAAGCGGTGGTCGCGCACCTCAAGGCGGTACGGAGCCAGGGCAAGAAGCCGGTGCTCGCCAGCTATTCGATCGGCGCGCGCGAGCGGCTGAAGGGGCTGCTCGAGGATCACGGCCTGACCGGCGCGGTGCCGGTCGATGGCTGGCAGCCCGCGCTCGGCGTCGCCAATCCGAACGGCAGCGGGCTGCAGGTCGCGCTGCTGGTGCTGCCGCTCGACCATGGCTTCACCACGCCCGACGTCGCGGTGCTCACCGAGCAGGACATGCTCGGCGACCGGCTCGTCCGCCGCGCCAAGCGCCGCAAGAATACCGACGCCTTCCTCCAGGAACTGGCGACGCTCTCCCCCGGCGACCTCGTCGTCCACTTGGACCACGGCATCGGCCGCTATGAGGGGCTGACCCAGATCCCGGTGCAGAAGGCACCGCACGACTGCGTCGCGCTCGAATATGCCGGCGGCGACAAGCTCTACGTGCCGGTCGAGAATCTCGAAGTGCTCAGCCGCTACGGCTCGGGCGAGGAAGGGGCGACGCTCGACCGTCTCGGCGGCGAGGCCTGGCAGCGTCGCAAGGCGCGGATGAAGGAGCGGATCCGCGAGATCGCGGGCGAGCTGATCGCCACCGCAGCCCTGCGCGCCACCCGCGGCGCCGAGATCGCCGAGCCCGATCATGGCGGCTACCCGGCCTTTGTCGACCGCTTCCCCTTCGAGGAAACCGACGACCAGGATCGCGCGATCGGCGACGTGCTGAGCGATCTCGCCGCCGGGCGGCCGATGGACCGGCTCGTCGTCGGCGATGTCGGCTTCGGCAAGACCGAGGTCGCACTCCGCGCCGCCTTCGTCGCGGCGATGGCGGGCATGCAGGTGGCGGTGGTGTGCCCCACCACCCTGCTCGCCCGCCAGCATTACAACAACTTCAAGACGCGCTTCGAAGGCTTCCCGCTCGAGATCGGCCGCCTCTCGCGCCTCGTCACCGCCGGCGAGACCAAGAAGGTGAAGGACGGGCTCGCGGCGGGCACGATCGACATCGTCGTCGGCACCCATGCGGTGCTGGCGAAGAATATCGACTTCAAGCGGCTCGGCCTCGTCATCGTCGACGAGGAGCAGCGCTTCGGCGTCACCCACAAGGAGCGGCTGAAGGCGCTCAAGACCGACGTCCACGTCCTCACCCTCACCGCCACGCCGATCCCGCGCACGCTGCAGATGGCGATGAGCGGGCTGCGCGAGCTGTCAGTGATCCAGACGCCGCCGGTCGATCGCCTCGCGGTGCGCACCTATGTGATGCCCTGGGATCCGGTGGTGCTGCGCGAGGCGCTGCTGCGCGAACATTATCGCGGCGGGCAGAGCTATTTCGTCACGCCCCGCATCGCCGATTTGCCCGAGATCGAGGCGTTCCTCCGCAACGAGGTGCCCGAGGTCCGCTATGTCGTCGCGCACGGCCAGATGGCGCCGACGGAGGTCGAGGAGCGGATCTCCGCCTTTTACGACCGCAAGTTCGAGGTGCTGGTCTCGACCACCATCGTCGAGAGCGGGCTCGACATCCCGAGCGCCAACACGCTGATCATCAACCGTGCGGACAAGTTCGGCCTCGCCCAGCTCTACCAGCTGCGCGGCCGCGTCGGCCGGGCGAAGACGCGCGCCTATGCCTATATGACCACCCCGCCCCAGCGGCAGATGACCGAGGCGGCGGAAAAGCGGCTCAAGGTGCTGTCCGACCTGGAGAGCCTGGGCGCGGGCTTCCAGCTCGCCAGCCACGATCTCGACATCCGCGGCGCGGGCAACCTGCTCGGCGACGAGCAGTCGGGGCACATCAAGGAAGTCGGCTACGAACTCTACCAGTCGATGCTGGAAGAGGCGATCCTCGACGCCAAGGCCGGGGGCCTGCGCGACGAGAGCCGGCCCAAGGACCTCTCGCCCCAGATCACCGTCGACACGCCGATCCTCATCCCCGAGGACTATGTCCCCGATCTCGACCTGCGCATGGGCCTGTATCGCCGCCTCAACGAAATCGAGGACACCGACGGCATCGAGAGCTTCGCCGCCGAGCTGATCGACCGCTTCGGCAAGCTGCCCGAAGCGACCGACAATCTGCTGCGGCTCATCGAGACCAAGCTCAACGCCAAGAGGGCGTGCATCGCCAAGCTCGACCTGGGGCCGAAGGGCGCGCTGGTGTCGTTCCACAACGACCATTTCCCCAACCCCGCCGGGCTGATCGCCTATGTCGAGAAGCTGGGCGAGACCGCGCGGCTGCGGCCGGACATGAAGCTGGTCATCAACCGCGCCTGGGCGAACCCGGCGGCGCGGCTGCACGGCGCGCTCCAGCTTTCCCGCGGGCTCGCACGCGCCGCGGGCTGACCCGCCTCAGCTGCTGTGATCGGCGACGATCTTCCACCCGCCGGCTTCGTGATGCAGTACGACGCTGGTGGGGCCGGAAGCGCTGTGCCCGTCCGGATAGCGTAACGTGTAGCGGCCGATGTACAGCGCATAGTCGCGCCCCAGCGGGCGATAGTCGAGCCGCTCGATCATCAGGGTGCCGCGCTTGGCCGGATCGGCGAAGTCATACTTGGTCTGGTAGCGGATCTTCATCGCCGCCTTGCCGCGCACCAGCCCTTCGCCGGCGACGAAGCTGGTGCTCGGATCGTCCGAATAGATCTGCAGGAATCGATCAATATCGCCGGCATTCCAGCCGGACACGCTCTGCGCCATTGCCGTATCGACGGCCCCGGCTCCCATATCCGCGCCGATCAGTAGAAGTGCCAGCAACATCCCCATCCCCTTTCCTGAATGAACTTGCCCCCTTGTACGGCATATTCGCACCGCGCAACTTCCAACACCTGCAAATCTTCATCAACGTGCCGAAAAAATATTTCATCTAGACAGTTAGCCGTCCCGCACCGGAATTCTACTTAGCCGCACCACCTGTCCCTCGGGCCATACTATGATGCTTAGGATCGGCGTGCCCCATGCGCGGCAGCCGCGGTGGCAGGTTAGAAAAAGGATGCGTCCCGTGCCCGAGCAAATGAAATCGCGGCTCAGCTTCATGGAGCTGGACGAAGCCCAGCGCAACACGCTGCGCGCCACCCAGCCATGGGTCGAGGCGACGCTGGGCGATGCGCTCGACCGCTTCTACGCGCGGGCTTCGGCCACCCCAGAGACCTCGCGCTTCTTCCGCGACCAGGCGCATATGGGCCGGGCAAAGGCGGCGCAGGAAAAGCATTGGGCGCGCATCGCAGCGGGCGAGTTCAACGAAGACTATCACGCCAGTGCCCGCCGCATCGGCGCCACCCATGCCCGCATCGGCCTGGAGCCGCGCTGGTATGTCGGCAGCTATGCGATCGTGCTGCAGGGCCTGATCGCCGGCGTCCATCGCTTCAACAACCCGTTCAAGCGCCTGCTCCGCCTGTTCCGCGGGCCCAGCACCGAGAAGGCGACGATCGCGCTGGTGAAGGCCGCCTTGCTCGACATGGAAGTGTCGCTGTCGATCTATTTCGAGGAAGCCCAGGCCGAACGCGAAGCCGCAGTTACCGCCTTCGAGAACGCGCTCACCGCGCTGGCCGAAGGCGACCTCACCAACGAACTCAGCGGCCTGCCGTCGAGCTTCGCGGCGCTGGAGAAGAGCTACAACAAGACGCTCGACCGCATCCGCGAGATGATCGCCTCGGTCAGCGACGGCACGATGCGGATCCGCTCCGGCATCAATGAGATTTCGCAGGCGGCCGAGGACCTTTCGCGCCGCACCCAGGGCAATGCCGCCAGCCTGGAAGAAACCACCGCCGCGGTTTCGCAGATGGACGCGCGCTTCCGCTCAACCGCCGAGGCGTCGCGGCACACCGTAGCGCGTGCCGACCAGGCGCTCACCACCGTCAGCCAGGGCCGTTCGATCGCCGACGAAGCCTCGCAGGCGATGGGCCGCGTGTCGGAAGCGGCCAAGGGCACCGACAGCGTTATCGAAGGCCTCGACAAGATCGCCTTCCAGACCCGCGTGCTTGCGATGAACGCGGCGGTCGAGGCTGGCCGGGCGGGCGAAGCCGGTCGTGGCTTCGCGGTCGTCGCCGATCTGGTCTCTGCGCTCGCGATGCGCGCCGAGGAAGAAGCGGGCCGCGCGCGCGAACAGCTCACCATGACCCAGGCGGAAATCGTCGTCGCAGTGGAGGCCGTGCAGAAGGTCGACGGCGCGCTCGCCAACATTTCCGGCGATGTCAGCCAGGTGCACGACCTGCTCGGCAGCATGGCAGCCGACAATGGCGCCCAGTCTACCGCGATCAGCGAAATCTCCAACGCCGTCGGCGCGATGGACCGCGCAACCCAGCAGAACGCCGCGATGGTCGAGCAGACCTCGGCCGCCGCGCAGAACCTCGCCAACGAGGTGAGCGATCTCGCCAACCTCGCCTCGCAGTTCCGCACCGAAAAGGCCGGCGCGCGCTTCGGCGGCTATCGTCCGCTGCCAGCGGCGGCGGTGCCGGCGCTTACCCGCCCCGATCTCTGACGGCCACGCCGGCGCTTACCAGTCGCGCACCAGCGCGGCGAGCGCCGGCACGTCGATCGGCGGCGAGCAGAGGAAGCCCTGGAAATACTGACAGCCTTCCTTGGCGAGCAAATCCAGCGCCGCCTCCGTCTCGACCCCCTCGGCCACCACCGCCAGCCCCAGCGACCGCGCCATGTCGATCACCCCGCGTACCACGATCCGGTCGCGCGGCGATCCGGTGATCTCGTTGGACAGCTTCTTGTCAATCTTGAGATAATCGAGCGGCAGCGCCTTGAGATAGGCGAGACTCGAATAACCCGTGCCGAAATCGTCGATCGCCACGCGGCATCCCGCCGTGCGCAGGCCCGAGAGCAGCGCCGCCGCCTCGCTCAGGTCGGCCATGATGCCGCTCTCGGTGATCTCCAGCGTCAGCCGGTGGCGGGGAAAGCCGGTGGCATCCACCCAGCGGAGCAAGCTCTCGCCAAAGCCGGGCCGGCCGACATCGCCCGCCGTCACGTTGATCGACAGCCTCAGGCTGCCGAGGGAGCGCGGCCAGTGCGCGGCGATGGTGAGGGCGCGGCGCTGGACATGCTCGCTGAGCACGCCGCACAGCCCGGCGCGTTCGGCGGCGGCGAACAGCGGCTCGGCACCGATCTCGCCATGCTGCGGATGCTGCCAGCGCGCGAGCGCCTCCACCCCGGTGATCTGCCCGGTGGCGACCGCGACCTGGGGCTGGAACAGCACGCCGATCTCGCCGCGCTCGATCCCGCGCCGCAGATCGCCGATCAGCGATTCGATCGAAGGGCCGCTGCCCGGGCGCGCGGTGCCTTCGCCGAGCAACGTCTCGCTCGCCCGCCGCAACAGGCTGGCGGCGCCGTCGCCCGCGACGCTTTCGGTCAGCACCACCTTGGCGCCGAGATGGACCAGTTCGCCCGCCGCGACGAAGGGCCGTGCCAGCGCCTCCTCGATCTTTCTTGCCGAAGTGCGCAGCGCAGCGGTGCCCGGGTCCACCGCCGCCGCGAGGAAATCCGATCCACCGATCCGCGCAACGACCACATCGGCCCCCAGCGTCTCACGCGCCGCCTCCGCGACGCGCCGCGAGACGCTGCGCAGCAGCTCGTCCCCGGCGGGGCGGCCATAGGCGGTGTTGATAGTGTCGAAGCGGGTGAGGCCCACCAGCACCAGCCCGATCCTCTGGCCCTTCTCCATCGCGCGATCGATCCAACGTCGCGCGCTGGGAGCATCGCGGGCGCCGGTCAGCACGTCGCGCACCACCGCGCCGGCATCGGGGGTCATCCCCAGCGGCTCGACCAGCGCATCGATCTGGCCCGTCTCGGCATCGTACTGGAGGTGCTGCACCACCCGGCCCTTGCCGGGCAGGTCGTGCGCGAAAGCCGTCGATCCCGCCTCGCGCAGGCGCCGGAGCGCAGCCCAGGCGAGCCGCCGGTCGGACAGCGCCAGCCGCCCGAACAGCGCGCGCGGGCCCGGCGCCTCGGGCAGGTCGAGCAACTGCGCGAGTGCCGGGGTCAGTTCGATCGAGCCCGCAGCAGGGTCGAATCGCCAGCCCAGCGGATTGGAATTGCTCGTCCCCTGCCCCGCCCAGCCCGACAGCCGCTCGACATAGCGTTCGGCGAATCGGATGGCGTGCGCGATCGCGGCGGAAGACATCGGGCTGCCGAGAAAATGCGTTGCTCCCGCATCGTAGAAGCGGCCCATGTGCACGGTATCGCTCTGCGACACGAGGATCAGCAATGCCGCGCCATAGGCCTTGATCGTCGGCCCGAGCAGCCGCGCGGCATCGAGCCCCTCGGTCATCGCCCCGCGCGCATCGATCACCGCCACCGAGGCACCGCTCGCCAGGAAGCGGGTCTCCAGCCCCTCGCTGCGCCGCGCCGCCACCACCCGCCAGCCACCGCCCGCGGCGGCGGCGGCGACTTCGTCGCGCTGGCGGAACGAGAGTACGAATACCGGCACCTCGGGGGCAGGCGCGGTGCCCTGGACGATCGTGAACCCTTCTTCCATGGAACTTCGATAGCGGCTCGCCGGGCACTGCGCCATCCAAGCCTTGTGCAGCGCCGTTCAACGCCTTACCTCGAAGGCTATGGCCAGCGCCCCCGCCCTTGCGACGCCGTCCACGCTGGTCGATCGCCATCATCGCGCGATCCGCTATCTGCGTATCTCCGTCACCGATCGCTGCGATCTGCGCTGCCGCTATTGCATGGCGGAGCACATGACCTTCCTGCCGCGCGAGGCGGTGCTCAGCCTCGAGGAGCTGGCGGCGATCGCCGGCCGCTTCGTCGATCGCGGCGTCACCAAGATCCGGCTGACCGGTGGCGAACCGCTCGTCCGCCGCAACATGATGACGCTGGTCGAGCAGCTCGGCGCGCGGATCGGCGACGGGCTCAAGGAACTCACCCTCACCACCAACGCGACGCGGCTGGCGCACTATGCCGCCCCGCTCGCCGCCGCGGGCGTCCGCCGCATCAATGTGAGCATGGACAGCCGCGATCCCGAGACCTTCCGCTACATCACTCGCCACGGCGACGTTGCGCAGGTGCTGGACGGCATCGCCGCCGCGCAGGCCGCGGGGCTGCGGGTGAAGATCAACATGGTCGCGCTGCGCGGGCTCAACGAGGACGAGATCGCGCCGATGCTCGCCTGGGTCGCGGCGCACGGCATGGACCTGTCGCTGATCGAGACGATGCCGATGGGCGTGATCGACGAGGACCGCGCCGATCGCTTCCTGCCGCTGCCCGAGGTGCTGGCGCGGCTGAAGGGGCAGTTCGACCTCGTCGCCGATTCGTACGACAGCGGCGGCCCGGCGCGGTATTGGCGCGTGGGGGGTACGGACAGCCGGCTGGGGCTGATCTCGCCGCTCACCAACAATTTCTGCGCAAGCTGCAACCGCGTTCGGCTCTCGACCGACGGACGGTTGCACATGTGCCTGGGGCATGAGGATTCGGTGGACCTGAAGGCAGCGATTCGCGACGGCGGGCTGGAAGCGGTGGACGCGGCGATCGATCGCGCGCTCGCCGCCAAGCCCGAACGGCATGATTTCCGCATCGAGGCGGGCGCCGCGCCCGCGGTCTCGCGCCACATGAGCGTCACCGGCGGATGAGCGTGGGGAAGCCGCGCGCATTGCTCGCCTCGCCCACCGCCCCGGCCCAGACCGCGGCGGAGGAGCTCCGCCAGGCCTATGACTGGGTGCCAATCGAGCAGGCCGAGGAAGTCGTAGCCCTGGGCGGCGACGGCTTCATGCTGCAGACGCTCCACGCCATGCTGGAGCGCCGGCGGCTGCTGCCGGTGTTCGGGATGAACCTGGGCACGGTGGGCTTCCTGATGAACGACTGGGGGCTCGACGGGCTCGTCCAGCGGCTCGAGCGCGCCCGTCCGTTCCGCGTCGCTCCGCTGGCGATGACCGCGACGACGGTGGAGGGGGAGACCTGCGTGCTCCCCGCGATCAACGAGGCCTCGCTGCTCCGCGAGACGCGCCAGACCGCCAAGCTCGAAGTCACCATCAACGGCCGAGTCGTGATTCCCGAACTGGTGTGCGACGGCATCCTCGTCGCCACGCCGGCGGGATCGACGGCGTATAATTTCTCGGCCCAGGGCCCGATTCTCCCGCTCGGCTCGGCGCTGCTCGCGCTCACCCCGATCAGCCCCTTCCGCCCCCGCCGCTGGCGCGGCGCGATCCTGCCCGAGAAGACCCGCATCGATATCCGCGTGCTGGAGGCCGACAAGCGCCCGGTGAGCGCGGTGGCCGATCAGCGCGAGGTTCGAGAAGTTTGCAGCGTCCATGTCGAGATCGACCGCATGCGCGACCTCACGCTGCTCTTCGATCCGGAGCACGCGTTGGACGACCGGATAACGATGGAACAATTTATTGCATAAAACCCCTTGCGCGTTCCGAAAACCCGGTGCTAAAGGCGCGCCTCCCGACGCGGTGACCCACCGCAGAGGGGTTGACCAGAGTGGTCCCCGATAGCTCAGCGGTAGAGCATTCGACTGTTAATCGAATGGTCGTAGGTTCGAATCCTACTCGGGGAGCCATCTGCTGTTGTCGGGACCGGTTACGACCGGTCCCCACACCTTGAAATCCCGACATTCGCGAAAATCTGCGCCGACCCTGGCTCAGCACACCGTTGCCGCCCGGGATCTGCAGCACCGAAGCGCGCCAGCGTGTGATGCTCGCGACCCGCCGATCAGCGCCGCCTGCCCTATCATCCGGCACGTGGGTGGGCCCACCAACGCGATGGCGCCAGCAGCGACTTGGGGCTGGCCACGGCGACCGCCGGTCAGGGTCGAGATCACGTCGTCGTTGCCACGCCGGGAAGCACGACGTGCGCAAGCAGGCATATCGATCGGATCCCTGTAGACTAGCTTCGATGCAAGCACGCCCGGAAGTGGTCGACGATCATCTCCGAGACGACTGATACCGCGTGCAAAGGCTCATTCAACATCACCAGAGTGGCGAAGATCCATCAAATCTGTGGAGTCTGCCCTGAGACAATGCTCCTTTCGGATGCCCCCATCGGCCAGAACAAAACATCCATCGGGGGCAAGCCATATCTGCGTCGCGCGACAATTGTCTCGCATCCATCCGCACCGACATCCTCGCGATATAAGCCGCGCTTGTCGAAAATTGCAGAATCCGACCAATGTTGAGTCGACGAAAATTTCAGAAAAGCTACACGGTTAACCATCTCTGTGAGGAAACAATACCAAAGCACAGATATTTTGGTGCATAGTAGACGGAATTCGGGGCGACAGGCTGGTGCAATGTCTGCACGGTCCTCGAGAGGGGCATCGACAATGTTCTCCAATGGCAATGCTACGGGTAACTTGTTCTGTCGATTTCGATGGGCGGCAGTATCTCTCGACGCGCGGGGGCGGCGCCTCCCGCAAAAGGTGCAAGTCAATCGCACCCTGCCGCGCGCGCCTCCCCGCCGACCAAGCTTGCGCTTCAGCCCGGAGCGAGAACCCGAGCCAACCCTGAAGGCGTGCAGGGCCGGCACCTTCACCGTTCGCAATGATGGCATCGTCTGTCGTCAAGCGTCGCTACGATGTTGTACCGCCGACATTGGTCGCCGCGGCGCATAGACTACCCGGGCGGTGGCAATTGGTGGCCACAGCGGCGTAACAGCGCTTTGCACACGCCGCCCGGTGCAGCATTGCCGCAGCCTGCGCGAGGGTGTCGCGGTGCGCGCCAGCCTGCCGGCCCGATCCTCCGATGCCTGAGCGCGCCCACCCGGCAGCATTGATTGAGGCATTTGACGACGTATCGACCAGGCAGGCACTAAGCGATGCACTCGGCGGTTTCTGTGCCTGGTCGGGCCTGCCGTGGTACGCGCTGGGTCCATTACGGCCCGCCTGGCGCTTCGGCCCCGAGTCGCTGACCAACTTCCCCGCCGAGTGGCGACGACGCTACGACCGTGCCGCGCTCGGCCGGCAAGATCCGGTTATCGCTGCGGTCACGCGGCGGGTGGGCCCGGTCGACTGGCGCGAGATCGCCGAATCCGCAGCGCTGACCTCAGCCGAGGCGGACACACTCGCGTTGGCGGCAGCCCACGGACTGCGCGGGGGCGTGAGCATGGCAGTGCACCTGCCGGGGAAGCGCGAGTTGCTGGTAAGCTTCGCGGGCAGTCAGCAGCGTCGCACGGAACCGTCCGTTACCGCTGCTGCCTGGATGGTGGCCGCACAGGCCTGCAATTGCTGGCGCCGCCTGGAACCCGCGCCGCCGCCGATTGCCACACGCCCGCTCACGCGGCGGCAACGGGAGTGCCTGGTGCTGGTCGCGCAGGGGAAGAGCGACTGGGACATCGGCCAGATATTGGGCCTGAGCGACCAGACCGTGCATGCCTATATCGGCGCCATTCGATCGCGCTACGGCTCCGCAAAACGGGTCCAGCTGGTGGTTCGCGCGCTGTTCGAGGGACAATTGTCGTTCGACGACGTTCTCTCCTGATGCGTCGCTCCTGCGCCACCCGGCGCGCACCCGAGTCGGACACACGGCGCGTTTTCGAACGCACGTAAACACCCCCAATCAGGTGCGTTCCCTCCGTACCCGCCAGCAGACACAATGGCCGCGGAAACAGGACTGCCCATCCGTACCAAGCATTGGCCGGAGGCAGTCGCAGCAGCCGGGATCGTTCGCGCCCCCGGGCGTGAGTGCCTCCGGCCTCAGCAAAGGCGGTTTCATGCTAGACCTGTCAGCCCTTGTTTCGGCGATCCTCGTCGGCACCTCGCAGGCGGAAGAAGCGCTGCAAGAAGCGAATTACCGGATGTTTTCCGAGTATTTCGTCATGCCGGCGTCGACGGAGGATGCCAAGCGCCTGCTCCGCGAAGCCGCCGAGCGCGCCGCGAACCTGCCCGAGGATGCGGACGCCGAGGACGTGCGGGCCACGGCGAGTGCACTGGCGGCCGCCTCTGCCGCGTTGGAGGGTAACACTGGAGCGCTCCAACCCAGGACGGTCGCGATCGATTATCCCGCGGTCACGAAGGACGGGACGGCCGTGCATACCGTCCATGTGCCGCTGATCGCACTGGTTCCCTTTTCCGGCGTGCAGCTCTCTCGAATGGTGTTTCGAGCGGATCTCGACGTCCAGGACAAAGGCGATGCGCTCAAGGTGGGCTTCGTGCACGCCGGCTCCGAGAGCGCGAAAGAGGCGGGTGGCGCGACAACGTCCAATGCGTCGCTCGAAATAGTCGTCGAGGGCAACCAGGCCCCCGACGGCTTGAGGAAGGTCATCGAGGGGTACGAGCGCGCCCTGCGTGCGCAGATCCCGGGATGACCCGATGTGTGTCCACCATCTAACAGGAGGAGACTATCATGCCCGACGTAAACACACCGCTCGTGTCCATGGCGCAGCAATTCACCGGGCTGCCCATGAAGGACCTGATCGGCGCGCCGTTGATGGCGGCAGCCGAGGCCAACAACATGATGTCCGTGAGCCAGACCCGGTTCCTGCTCGATACGGCGTTTGCGGTGAATGATGCCGGCAAGGAGACCGAAAGCTACGCGCCCATCATGATCTGCATGACCCTGACTCGTGGCGTACTGATCCCCGCAGACACTTCGACCACACCTCCGACCGAGGCAAAGATCGAACAGGTCGAAACGAAGTTCGATCTTCCGTTGCTCACCATCCTTCCGCTCAACTCGCTCGCGGTGGACGACGTGACCATCAAGTTCGACATGGAAGTGAAGTCCAGCTTCGGCGAAACGACCAGCGAAAAGACCGAAGAAAAAATGGCCGGGGCGACGAGCTTCACCGCCAAGATCGGCTATGGCTTCTTCTCCGCCGAGGTCACCGGCAGCGCAAGCTATGACAAGAGTTCCTCGAGCGGGCGCGATGCGCATTACGAAAAGAGCAACTCGGCACAATATTCGGTGAGCGTCCATGCCGGCCAGCTTCCGCTGCCGGATGGTGTGAAGACGATCATTACCGCCTTCACCAACGCGATCACGCCGATCACGATGCCGACGGCGGCCGCTGCCTGATGCAGGGCGGGCCTCCGCAGATACCCTGCCCGGCCTGCCAGGCGCCGCTCGTGCTGGATGTCGACCTCCTCACGAGCGGCGCCAGCCTCGCCTGCACCAACATCCACTGCGACGCCCGCATCGGCATCGCGCAGGAAAGTGCGGCGATGCTCGCCAGGGCGTTGCAGGGCCACCGCAACCTCAAGGGAGTGACCCACTAGCCGGTCCGCTGTTGCCTAGGACCGTCGGCGGCCGGCCATCGATCGCCGGCTTGGGCGGCCGCCAGATCGGCACCGCGTCCTCCCCAGAACCACCGGAGTTTGCCATGACTGCCATGTTCGACCTCATGGTTCGCTTCGTCGCGCCACCGCCCGGCGGCGGCGAAGGGCTGCCCGGCCCGCTTCGCCAAGCGATGGAGTCCTTTTTCGACACCGATTTCGGCGAGGTCCGCCTCTATTCGAGCGACTTGGCCACCAGGATGGGAGCGCTGGCGTTCGCCAGCGGGAACGACATCGTCTTCGCACCGGGATGCTACCGGCCGGACACGGTCGAAGGCCTGTATCTGCTCGGCCATGAGCTCGCGCACGTGGTGCAGCAGCGCCGCTGCCTTGCCCGCGCAGGCGAGCCTCTGGCGCTCGTGGCGGACGCGTCTCTCGAGTGCGAAGCGGACTTGCTGGGTATCGGCGCCGCAGCCTATGTGCTCGGCCGCGAGGATTACCTGGCCGGTCGAACGGCGCCCCGGCGACCGGCTGCCCCACCCTTTGTCGCCGGCATCCCTTCGTCGCGCGCCCGGGCGGACCGCGAGGCCGGACGGGTCATTCAATGCCAAACCCAGCTCGATTACGCGACCAAGGTGAAGATCGCGCCGACGGACAGGATCGTCGGCGGCTGGCACAGCCGCGAGATCCACAACGACACCCAGAAGAAACTCGTCGCCTATCTATGCGGATACAACTCGCCAAGCGCCGCGATCAACGACGGATGCGAGAATGTGTGCAACCATTATGTTCCGTATCAACACGTCCGCGATGCGGTACTGAGCGCGCTGAAGAAGTCGAAAAATGTCGCCGCGGCAGCGAAGTGGCTCAACGGGATCCATATTCCGGGCCAGATCTATTACGGCACGCTCTGGGGCCAGCCGAAAAACGCCTGGAACTTCATGGTCGGCGAGCTGCCGCGAGTCGTTCTGTACATGGCGAGCGGCTGCTACGATCAGAACGACATCAACCGCGAAGTGGACGACCTGATCTACAATCTCGCCAACGATCCCCGAAACATGTTCTACGCAGCAACATCGACGGGAGATTTCAAAGGCACGGCGATCGACAGGCCGCTCACGCTGGGTCCAAACGCGCAGGTCACCGTCGTCAATCTCGTCCAGCGCCTCGAGGCCTATCGCGCGCTGATGAACGGGCAAGGCGTGAAGGTCTGAGGGCCTGCCAGCCGCCGGAGCCAAGGACGCCGCCGAAGCGCGCCTGATGCTTATGAAAAGCTGGGCACGTCAGGGCAAACTCTGCACCGGCTTCGACGTCGAGGCCAGCGGCATGCCGCGTGACGTCGCGGCGCGGATACCCCTGGAGCCGGAGGAGCAGAACAAGGGCGCGGGCAGGTACCGCCGCACTGCAATGTTCCGCAAGCTCCGCAAGGGGCGCAACCTGCGTGCTGGCGCCACCGATCGTGAGGCGTGGATCGACTTCGCTGGACGGGCCTCGGAGATCGCCAGCGTGTCGCAAGAGGGGTTGATGGATCGGCCATCTGCCACGGCGAAGCCGGTGCGCTACGCTCGGCGTCACTAATGCCGAAACGGGTACAATGCTCGACCTGCTGCTGCTGCATTTGACGAAACGGGTCTGACCTTTAACCCCTTAGTCTCTGCAGCGTCCGGACATTTCAAATTACAGACGCTATCTTTCCGCGTGCCACCAGCGAACAACACCCCATCCGAAATCTGCATAAAAATCCCGATTCGAGACTCTGTAATTTTAGTACAATCACAAGCTATTGTATGGGTGCGGACTTCGTTAGATACATCGCGCAACGGAAACATCATCCGTTTTGGAGGGGGAAATACGCATGATGAAGATCAAGATGCTTGCATTTGCGGCAGCGACGGCGATGGCTACGCCTGCTTCTGCGGCCACCTACATCGTAAACGTGTCGGGCAACGGCGTCAGCGCAACAGGTTCGATCGAGACCGACGGGACGTTGGGTCTTCTCGCCCGTGCCAATGTCCTCGACTGGCAGTTCAACCTCACCGATGTCGGCGGATCGTTCCTGATCAACGGCCCCTCCAATTCACAACTTCTGTTTTTCAACGCCCCCGCGCTGACAGCAACGGCAACGGGCCTGTTCTTCGACTTCTCCGGCTCCGGAGCCGTTCTGTTCCAGAACCCGCAGGTTGGCTCGACCATCAACTTTCTCTGCTATACCGGTAGCGCTCTCTGCGGCGGCAGCTACAACCGCATCAGCATCACGGTTCAGAACTTCGGGGGTGGCATCTCCCAGGCTGGCGTACAGCAGATTGCCACCGCAGCCGCGGTCCCGGAACCCACTGCTTGGGCGATGATGATTGCCGCCGTCGGCATGGCAGGGGGCGCGCTCCGCCGCCGTCGGGCGGTGAAGACGACCGTCCGCTTCGCCTGACCTCCCGACCACAACAAGCGAGGAAGCCGCTGGCCCAAAGGCTGGCGGCTTTCAGCTGGGGCCTTGCAGCAACCCAGTCGCTGCACCACGCAACCCTGCATCCTATCGCATCCCGACCTCCCGCTTCCGCACCGCAAGCCCAGCATAGCGCCGCATCGGCCCCAAAAGCCCGTAGGAAGCGCATCGGCGAGGCTGGAAACAAGCGCGCAGCCTAAGACTGCAAGCGCCGACCACTCCCGTGCCCCATACCGCTGCCGGCAATATCGGCGTCAGCCTGTGCCGTCGGCGATGGAGTAAAGCGTTTCGGGCTCTTCGGCGCACGAAAGCCTTCTGGGAAACGGGTTCGTGCTTTGGGCACGCTGCCGACTGACCGCTCGCTTGTGAGCGAACGGCACCCGCGCCCAGGCGGCGCGGCGCTGATCGGCGAGCAAGCAAGGAAAGCGCATGGCTGCTCGCCCCACCTTCCGCCAAGCCGATCTGGTCCGCGCGATTCGAGCTTCCCGTAAGGGTGGGCTGGAGATCGCGCGCACCGAGATCGACCCCGACGGCCGCATTATTCTGTTCCACGCCGCTGCGGCGGCCGATGCACCGCACGCCAGCCCCTTTGATGCGTGGAAGGCCAGCCGCAATGCGGGTTAAGCTGAAGGGGCTGAACCGCACGCGCGTTCGCGCCGCGAACGGCGAGATCGTGGAGTGCTTCTATGCCTGGAAGGGCGGTCCCCGCCTTGAGGGCAAGCCGGGCACGCCTGAGTTTCTGGCCAGCTACGAACGGGCTCATTCCGAAGATCGCAAGCGTGCAACCGACACCCTGCGCACTCTACTCGATGCGTTTCAGGACTCGAGCGCCTTCGCCGATCTCGCGGACCGAACACGGGTCGATTACAACAAGCAGCTGCGCATCATCGATGGCGAATACGGCGACTTCCCCATCGCCGCGCACGCCGATCGGCGCACTCGGGGCGAATTCATGGCGTGGCGGGATCGCCTCGCCGTTCGATCGCGCAGGCAGGCCCATTATGCCTATTCGGTGCTGGCGCGGGTGCTGTCCTGGTCGGTGGATCGCGGCTTGGCGCCGGTCAATCCATGCCGGGCGGGCGGCCGCGTGTATCGCGCGGCACGATCGGAGCGAGTGTGGTCGCCCGAGAACGAAGCAGCCTTTTACGCACGCGCGCCGGAGCATCTGCACCTGGCGCTGATGCTGGCACTCTGGACGGGGCAGCGACAGGGCGACCTGCTGGCACTGACCTGAGGCGCCTATGGCGGCGCCAATCTGCGCTTGGTTCAGCACAAGACGATCCGGAAGAAGCAAGGCCAGGCGGGCAAGCGAATCGTGATCCCGGTTGGGAAGCCGCTAAAGGCGCGCCTGGACGCGCTTGCGGAGAGCCGCCCTTCCGCGCGCGAGACGATCCTGCTGACCGAGCGCGGGACGCCGTGGAAAGAAGGCGGCTTCCGCGCATCGTGGCGCAAAGCATGTATCGCTGCGGGGGTGGAGGGTGTGACCTTCCATGATCTGCGCGGCACGGCTGTCACGCGCCTCCCCCTTGCCGGCGCAACGCCTCCGGAGATCGCGACGATCACAGGCCACTCGCTGCGCGACGTCAACGACATCCTCGATGCGCACTATCTGAACCGCGATCAGCGCCTTGCAGAGTCCGCGATCCGGAAGCTGGATTCCGGCTGATTTGCCAAAAATCTTCCCAAAAACGCTCTGAGCGTCCGCCCGATCCAAACAACCTACTGCGCAGATTATTCGGTATATCAGACACTTGGGGATGGTAGCGGAGGAGGGACTTGAACCCCCGACACGCGGATTATGATTCCGCTGCTCTAACCAACTGAGCTACTCCGCCCCGAAGCGAGAGCGGCCATCTATGTCGGTGGACGCGATCCGTCAAGCGAACATGTGACGAGAATGCAATTCCCAAGGGCCGCCGCGGTACCACCAGCTCGCAAGCCCTGATATTTCCACGACTTTCGGCGCGAAATCCGCCGCCAGCGCACGCAGCAGCGCCTTGGCCAGCACCGGGCGGACCTTGTTCTGCACCGTTACGTGCGGCCGCCAGCGGCCCGCATCCTGCGGGGTGAGCAGCCCTGCAAAGGCTTCCAGCAACCCGGCCCGAATCGCCTCGAGTTCGGGCGCCTCGATTCGATAGGCAACCCCCTGCCCCAGCGACATCAGCCCGCTCACCCGCGCGCGCGGGGCCCGCACCCCGCGGGTCTCCCGGGCGAGGCGATGCTTGAGCTCCTCGGCCACCGAGGGCGGCAGATGGTGGAACAGCGTAAGGTGCGCGTCGAGCTGGTTCCGCTCGGGCGGGAAGTGCGCGCGGCGGAGCGAATCGAACCAGGCCTGGTCCTGCCTGCCGAACAGCGCCGTGACGATCAGCGGGGCGGGCGCCCCGCTCAAATCTCCACCTGGCTGCCCAACTCGACGACGCGGTTGGTGGGCAGACGGAAGAACTCCATCGCGCTTTCGGCGTTGCGCAGCATCCAGGCGAACAGCTTCTCCCGCCAGATCATCATGCCCGGCCGCGACGAGGGCAGCAGGGTCTGGCGGGCCAGGAAGAAGCTGGTCTCCATCATCTTGAACTCGGCCCCGCAGGCGTCGACCGACTTGAGCGCCGCTGGCACGTCGGCCTCCTGCATGAAGCCATAGTACAGGATCATGCGGTGGAAGCCCTTGCCCAGATCCTCCACCACCAAGCGCTTGTCCTCCGCCACATAGGGCACGTCGCTGATCTTGACGGTCAGCAGGATTACCCGGTCGTGCAGCACCTTGTTGTGCTTGAGGTTATGGAGAAGCGCGTGGGGCACGCCGTCCGGGGTCGAGGTCATGAACACCGCGGTACCGCGCACGCGCGTCGCGGCATTGGCGGCCGATTCGATGAAGATCTGGATCGGCATCGCGCTCTCGCGCAGCCGGGCGATCATCAGCTTGCGGCCCTTGGCCCAGGTGGTGAGCAGCGTGAAGATGATGAAGCCCACCATCAGCGGGAACCAGCCGCCATCGGGCACCTTGGTGAGGTTGGCCGCGAAATAGGCGAGGTCGACGGTGAAGAAGACCGCCAGCAGCGGGATCGCGTAGCGCTTCTTCCAATGCCACAGGTTGAACAGCACCACCGCGAGCAGGCAGTTATCGATCAGCATGGCGCCGGTGACGGCGATGCCATAGGCGGCGGTCAGGTTCGACGAGGTCTGGAAGCTCAGCACCAGCAGGATCACCATGACCATCAGCGCCCAGTTGATCACCGGGATGTAGATCTGCCCGGCCGTCGCGGCGCTGGTATGGTCGATACGCAGTCGCGGTACGAAGCCGAGTTGAATCGCCTGCTGGGTCACCGAGAAGGCGCCCGAGATCACCGCCTGCGAGGCGATGATCGCGGCGGCGGTGGCGACGAACACCAGGGGCAGCCGCAGCGCCTCCGGTGCGAGCAGGTAGAAGGGGCTGCGCAGCGCCTCCGCATCGCGGATCAGCAGCGCGCCCTGCCCCATGTAATTCATCATCAACGCCGGCAGCACGAACCACAGCCAGGAGATGCGGATCGGGTTGCGGCCGAAATGACCCATATCGGCATAGAGCGCCTCGGCGCCGGTCACCGCCAGCACGACTGAGCCGAGCGCCAGGAAGGCACGTAGCGGGTCGAGCATGAAGAAATGCACCGCGTGATGCGGCGACAGCGCCTGCAGCACATGCGGGGTCTGGACCGTGCTGACCACGCCCAGCGTCGCGATGACGAGGAAGTAGAAGATCATCACCGGCCCGAAGAACGCGCCGACGCGCGCGGTGCCGGTCCGCTGGATCGAGAACAGCATGACGAGGATGACAACCGCGATCGGCACCACCAGTCGGTGGAAGCCCGGCGCGGCGACGGCAAGGCCCTCCACCGCCGACAGCACGGAGACTGCCGGGGTGATCATCGAATCGCCGTAGAACAGCGCGGTGGCGAACACGCCGAGCAGCACGATGCCCTGGGTCCAGCGGCGCTGGCCGCCGCGGCCCGAGATCAGCGCGAGCAGCGCCAGGCTGCCGCCCTCGCCCTTGTTGTCCGCCCGCATGATGATCGTGACGTATTTCAGCGTCACCACCACCATCATCGACCAGAACATCAGGCTGATCGCACCCAGCACATGCGGGGTGTCGAGCGGCAGCTCGTGATGCTCGTTCGCGAAGGTCTCGCGAAACGCGTAGAGCGGGCTGGTACCGATGTCGCCGAACACGATGCCGATGGCACCGAGCGCGAGTTTCCATGTCCGGTCCTGGCCGTGGTGACCATGCCCGCCATGCGGTTCCGAATCGGGGAGGAGCGCGGCAGCGTCTCCGGTCGCTTCGGTATTCACCGGTGCGACAGACGCTGAGAGTAGCGAACCGACCTGGCCATAGAGACCTGTGTTCTCATCATCATCAGGATGCGGGCAGTTAGCATGTGCAACATGCCCTATCAACAAGCGTGTCCAGGGCGGCTAGACGCATCAGCGCCCTGCCCGTTCCAAGACGCCCCAAGATAGTCAACGCGCCGCGCCGAACAAGGCGTCGCCCTCGCCGCGAGTCGGCACGTCGCGCAGCACGAAGCTGCTGTTGATCGTCACCACCCCCGGCAATCGGCCGAGATGCTCGCGGTGCAGCCGCTCGTAATCGTCGAGGTCGCGGCACAGGATCTTGAGACGATAGTCCTGGTTGCCGGAGACCAGCGCGCATTCCACCACGCCGTCGATCCGCCCCACCGCCAGCTCGAACTGGGCAAGGTCTTCCTTGACCTGCGTGCCGAGGGTGATGTCGACCAGCGCAGTCACGCGAAAGCCGAGCCGGCGGTGGCCGAGCCGGGCACCGTAGCCGCGAATCAGGCCGTCCGCCTCCAGCCCCTGGATGCGCCGCGTGCAGGCGGATTGCGACAGCCCCACCGCCGCCGCGACCTGGCTGACGGGCGCGCGTGCATCTGCGGCCAGCAGCTTGAGGATTGCCGTATCGATTCGATCCATTGCGCATGGATTACGCGAAAAAATCGAAAATACGCAACTTTCATGCGCAATCAGGGGATTTGGCAGACGCGTTTTGCAGGGACTTGCGGTCGGGCGTCGCGATATAAAGCGCCACCTGAACTTAGGAGAGTTTCCATGCGCATCGGCGTTCCCAAGGAAATCAAGAATCACGAATATCGCGTCGGCCTGACCCCCGCCTCGGTGGCAGAGCTGGTCCATGCCGGCCACAGCGTGCTGGTCGAGACCAAGGCCGGCATGGGCATCGATTTCGACGATGCCGCCTACACTTCGGTCGGCGCCCAGATCGCGCCCGACGCGAAGACCGTGTTCGCCCAGTCGGACATGATCGTGAAGGTGAAGGAGCCGCAACCGCAGGAAATCGCGCTGCTCGAGCCGCGCCACCTGCTGTTCACCTATCTCCACCTCGCCGCCGACAAGCCGCAGGCCGAAGGCCTGATGGCGTCGGGTGCCACCTGCATCGCCTATGAGACGGTGACCTCGAACTCGGGGGCCCTCCCCCTGCTCAAGCCGATGAGCGAAGTCGCAGGCCGCATGTCGGTCCAGGTCGCCTCGCACTATCTCGAGAAGGAACAGGGCGGCCGCGGCGAGCTGCTCGGCGGCGTGCCTGGCGTGGCACCGTGCAAGGTCGCAATCCTCGGCGGCGGCGTCTCCGGCATCAACGCCGCGCAGATGGCGACCGGCCAGCGCGCCGACGTGACGATCTACGACATCAACAACGAGCGCCTCGCCGAGCTCGACATGCACTTCGGCAGCCAGATCAAGACCGCCTATGCCAGCAAGGCCGCGATCGCCGAGGCAGTCCGCACCTCGCAAGTGGTGATCGGCGCGGTGCTGGTGCCGGGTGCGGCAGCGCCGAAGCTCGTCACCCGCGATATGCTCAAGACGATGATGCGCGGCTCGGTGCTGGTCGACATCGCTATCGACCAGGGCGGCTGCTTCGAGACCAGCCGAGCGACCACGCACGACGATCCCGTGTTCGAGATCGACGGCGTGATCCATTATTGCGTGGCGAACATGCCGGGCGCGGTAGCCCGCACCTCGGCCTTCGCGCTCAACAACGCGACTTTGCCCTTCGTGCTGAAGCTGGCCAACCAGGGTGCCGAAGCCGCCATGAAGGCCGACCGCCACCTTGCCAACGGCCTCAACGTCTCGGGCGGCAAGATCCGCCACCAGGCGGTGGCCGACGCGCTCGACCTGCCGTTCGAGGCCTGGGCGGGCTGATCGATGAGATCCCCGCTCGGACCTGCGTTCGAGCGGGGACCGGCCTTCAGGCGGCGACGGCGCTGTTCTCGGGCAGGAACTCGAGCAGATTGCCCCGCTGCACGCGCGGCGAGCGCAGGCGCGGATCGGCCATGGCCGCGAGGAAGGCCTGGTGCTGCGGATGGTCCGGCAGGAACACGGCCTTGGCCGCGTATTCCGCCGGCGAGAAGGTGCCCCAATTGGCCACCTTGCCGAAATAGATGCTGGTCGCGTTCAGCGACCCCTCACCCATCTCGTGGAAATTCTCGGCCTGGACGGTGAAGCTCAGCGACAGCCGCTCGATCAGGCCCTGCTCGAGCAGGCCCGCCGCGAAGCGGAGATTCTGCTGCATCACCTCCCAGCGCGCGCCGCGGCGAAGCAGCTCGTGCGCGGCGGCGGAGGCGCCGTCGATGCTGATCTGCAGCGAGAACACGCGCTTGTGGAGCGCCGGGCACGCCATCTTGTTGCAGTGCCGACAGCTGCCGTCGCGTATGCTGGCGCAGCACTGGTGCGTGGAGCGTCCCAGCACATGCAGCTCAAGGAACGACTTGGCGCAGAAACGCCCTTCCAGCTTGTACCTGGGATTCTCCGGGTCGGCCATGCCGTGGACGAGGAACAGCGCGCCCTGCGCGAGGATCGAATTGTTCTGCAGCGTCGCGATGCGCGTCAGGCGGGAGATCGCGAGTTTCAATTGGCCTTCATGCGCTTCGCGCATCGCCAGCGGCACTTCCAAGGCAATCGCCACGCGCATGTCGAGCTGCACGCCGCCGCCGGCCGCCTTGGCATGGCTGTTGCGGACCACGCGCGAGAACATCGGCAGGGCTGACAGAAACTGCGGAAAGGCAGCTCAGGTTTCCGGGCGGTCGTCCGGCTTGAGGAGGTCCTCCAGCATGACCCACAGCATGTCTTCGGCCTGTACGTATGCGGCATGATCCGCTTCGTTTAGGCCGTCTTGCATGAAGTCGGCGGGCTTGCCGCGCTGGAGGTGCATTAGTCAGGCCCCTGTATCCGCTGGAACTCGAAGCACCGCCGACGAGCGATGCCAGTTCCAATAGAGAGAGGTAACGACTGGCTAGCGGGCGGGCGGCGGATTTGCCGGCAGCGCAGATCGCGCTGCCGCCGCAAGACCGGGGTCAAGCTTCAGCATCACTCCGACCATATCGTCGCGATAGCTTGCGGTTGGCGGGAGGAGGCGAAGCGCCTTGCCCCAGGCCTGGCGGGCGGCTTCCAGATCCCCGGCACGCGCGAGCGCGACGCCGCGATAGAAGGGCGGACCAGGATGGTTCGGCGCAAGCGTCTCGGCCTTGTCGAAAGCGTAGCGCGCCGCCGGGGAGAGCTGGTCGCCATCATGCTCGGAAAGGGCCAGGCCGAGCCCGGCCCATAGCCCGAGGTCGTTGGGCGCCTTGCGCACCGCCCCGAGCATCACCGTCGCGGCGAGCTGCGGCGCGCCGGCACGCGTCATCGCATCGGCGGCCATGAAATAGCTGTAATCGAAGTTGAACCGGCCGAAGAGCCCCTCGCGCGCCGCAATCAGGTCGGGGTCGAGCGGGCGCACGCTGGCGACGCCCTCCACCGGATGATCGGGCAGGCTCGGCTGCCCCTGCCAGGCATAGCCGGCGCCCGCCAGCATCACCGCCATCGCGGGCACCGTCCAGAAGCGCTTCGGAAAGCGAATGAGTAGCAATAGCGCGATTGCAAGCAGCGCGAAGCCGCCGAAGACCAGCCAGCCGATCATGCCGCCTTCCCCTTGAACAGCCGGCGTGCGATCAGCAGCCCGAGGGCGAGCAACGCCAGCGGGGCGATCCACAGCGGCGCGGTGATCCAGCTGAGCGGCGGGTCGTAGGTGACATAGTCGCCATAGCGTTCCATCAGCCATGTGCGGACCTGCGCCGGCCGCTCGCCCGCCGCGATCCGCTGGCGGACCAGCGCGCGCATCTCGCCCGCCATATCGGCGTCGCTATCGGCGATGCTCTGCCCTTGGCAGACGAGGCAGCGCAGCGTTTCCATCAGCGCCTTGGCCTGGGCTTCCTGGTCGGGATCGGGCAGCTGCGTATAGGCGAGCGGCGAGACGGGCAGCGTCGAGTCCGCCTGCGCCGCGCCGGCGAGCAACAGCGCGACGGGCAGCAGCCACCGCTTCACTTGGCCTTCTCCAGTGCGGCGAGCAGCTTGGGCACGTCTTCCGCCCGGACGTCCCCGATATGCTGGTCGACGATCACGCCGCGCGAGTCGATCACGAAGGTCTCCGGCACGCCCGAGGAGCCGAGCGACAATTGCGCGCGCATCGCGGCATCGTCCCCGATCCGCGCATAGGGGTCACCATTGCGTGCGAGGAAGGCCTGCACCTCGGCGGGGCTGTCGCGCACCGCGATCGCATCGATCTGTACGCCCGCCTGCTTGAGCTTGAGCAGTTGCGGCGCCTCGGCAACACATGGAATGCACCAGCTGGCGAAGACGTTGAGCAGCCGCGGCGTGCCCTTGGGCCAGGCGGCGGTGTCGATGCCGGGCTTGCCCTGCACGATCGCGGGTAGCTGGAGCGTCGGCAACGGCTTTCCGACCATCGCGGAGCGGACGATGCGGTCGCTCGGCTCGATCAGCCCGTTCACCACCAGCGCGAAGACCAAAGCGAACAAGGCGAGCGGCAGCCAGATCAGCAGTTTCTTCATGCCCATTCCTCCCGCTCGCGTGCTTCTCGCCGGGCGCGGAGCACCCGGCCGAGCAGCGACAGGATGCCGCCCAGTGCGATCAGCCCCCCGCCTGCCCAGATCAGCGTGACGAAGGGCTTCCACCAGAGGCGGAGCTGCCACCGCCCCGCCCCGTCGGCCGCGCCGAGCACGGTGTAGACCTGCCCGTCCCACAGCGTGGCGATCGCGGCTTCGCTGGTGTTGGTCGGCGGATTGGGAAAGAAGCGCTGCTGGGGCACGAGCTCGAACGGCTCGGCGGCGCCCCGCTGCACCTGCAGCCGCGCCTCCAGCGCCGACCAGTTGGGGCCGACGGTGGGCCGTACCTCCGTCAGGGTCACCTTGAACGGGCCGACGGTGAGGTTATCGCCGACCGCCACGGCGGCCAGCCGCTCCTGCTTGAAGAGGGTATCCGCCGCCATGCCGGCCAGGCTCACCGCGATGCCGAGATGCGCGACGACCATGCCGTAGATCGGCAGCGGCGTGCGGCGCAGGTTGCGCTTCCACAGCGGCGCGATACTCGCGGCGGCCAGCCCGAAGGCGAGCGCCAGCACCAGCACCGCGATCGGCGAGGCGAAGCCCGTCATCGCGAAGAACAGCGCAAAGGCAACGCCGGTGATCGCCAGCGGAATGGTGACGCGGGAGAGTAGTGCCTGCGCCGAGTCCTTCCGCCAGCGCAGCAACGGCCCCGCCGCCGTGCCCGCGACCAGGAACAGCGCGATCGGCACCGCGGTCTTCTCGAAAAAGGGCGCACCGATCGACAGCTGGACGCCCATCGCCTGCGCGACCAGCGGGTAGAGCGTGCCGATCAGCACCACGCCTAGGATCACGCTGAGCAGAAGATTGTTCAGCACCAGCGCCGCCTCGCGGCTGACCAGCTGGAAGGTCGCGCCCTGCGTAACGGTGCCCACCCGCGCACCGAACAGCGCCAGCGCGCCGCCGATATACAGGCCGAGCAGGGCGAGCAGGAAAGTGCCCCGCGTCGGATCGACGGCAAAGGAATGGACGCTCACCAGGATGCCCGAGCGGACCAGGAAGGTCCCGACCATCGACATCGAGAAAGCGACGACGGCGAGCATCAGCGTCCAGGCGCGCAGGCCATCGCGAGTCGCCAGCACGTTGACCGAGTGGAGCAGCGCCGTCGCCGCTAGCCACGGCATCAGCGAGGCATTCTCCACCGGATCCCAGAACCACCAGCCGCCCCAGCCGAGTTCATAATAGGCCCAGTAGCTGCCCGCGGTGATGCCAATCGTCAGGAAGATCCACGCGGCGAGCACCCAGGGCCGCATCGCCTTGGCAAAGGCCGGGCCGACATCGCGCATCAGCAGCGCGGCGACCGCGAAGCTGAACGCGACCGAGAGCCCGACATAGCCGAGATAGAGCGTCGGCGGGTGGAAAGCGAGACCGGGGTCCTGCAGCAGCGGGTTGAGCCCCTGCCCGTCCGCCGGCGCGGGGTTCAACCGCGCAAAGGGGTTCGAGGCGAAGGCGAGGAAGGCGTAGAAGCCGATCGCGATCGCCGCCTGTGCGGCAAGCGTCGCGGAAAGGGTCTCGGCCACCAGCCGCCGCTCGAACAGCGCGACGCCCGCCCCGGCGACCGCGAGCACGGTCACCCAGAGCAGCATCGAGCCTTCATGGTTCCCCCAGGCACCGGCGATCTTGTACAGCATCGGCTTCAGCGAGTGGCTGTTCTCCGCCACCAGCAGCACCGACATGTCCGAGGTGACGAACAGCCAGATCAGGATCAGGAAGGCCAAGAGCGCGAACAGCGCCTGGACCAGCGCGATCTTGCGGACGCCCGGCAGCATTGCCGCCGGATCGGTCGCGCGCGCAGCGGCGGCGCCGAGCAGCAGCTGCGCAATGGCAAAGGCGGTGGCGAGCCACAGCGCCGCAAGTCCCGCTTCGGCGATCATGGCTCCAGCGACTCGCTCTTGTGCATCTTCCCCGCCATCTGCGGCGGCATGTAGCGCTCGTCATGCTTGGCGAGCAGATTGTCGGCCGTGAAGCTGCCGTCGGGCTGGAACCGGCCCTCGGCGACCACCCCCGATCCTTCGCGGAACAGGTCCGGGGTCACGCCGCGGAAGCGCACCGGCACCACATTCTTGCCGTCGGTGACCTTGAAGGCGATCGACACGCCGTCCTTCGCGCGAACCAGCGAGCCCTTCTCGACCATGCCGCCCAGCCGCACCGCCTTGCCAAGCGGCAGCGGCTTGTCCGCCACGTCGCCGGGGGCATAGAAGAACGCCGCCTGGTCCTTGAGCGCGGAGAGCGCCAGCAGCGCCGCGCCGATGATGGCGGCGACCGCCAGCAGTGCCAGCGTCAGTCGTTGATGCTTTGCCTTCACGCGCGTTTCCCGAGCGCGTCCGCGGTCGCTTCCGCACGCCGCATCGCCCACCAGCTCACGGCAGCGAGACCGCCGGTGCCGAGCGCCACCACCAGATAGGCGACGGTCACGAACCACCAATGGTTCATTGCGCCGCCCTCCGCCGCAGCCGGGCCTCGACCTTTTGCCGGGCGAGCAGCGCGCGCATCCGCATCAGCACGATGGCGCCGAACAACAGGCTGAAGCCGGACAGCGTGAACCACAGCGGCCAGAGCATCGACGCATCGATGCTGCTGCGGGTGAGCCCGATGCTCTCCCCCTGGTGCAGCGTGTTCCACCACACCACCGAATAGCGAATAATAGGCAATAGCACCGTCCCCGCGACGCCGAACAGCGCCGCAATGCGCCCGTCGCCGCTCCGCTCGGCATCGGCGCGGGCGAGCGCGATCCAGGCGATATAGACGAAGAAAAGCAAGAGCATGCTGGTCAGGCGGCCGTCCCATTCCCACCAGGTGCCCCAGGTCGGGCGTCCCCAGATCGAGCCGGTGATCAGGCAGAGCGCGGCGAACACCGCCCCGACCGGCGCGATCGCGCGCGCGGCGACGATCGCCAGCGGGTGCCGCCAGATCAGATAGCTCAGGCACGCCAGCGCCAGGCTGCTCCACCCGCCCATGCCGAGCCAGGCGGTCGGCACATGGATGTAGAGGATGCGGACGCTGTCCTTCTGCAGATAGTCGGCGGGCGTCTGGGTAAGGCCGGCCCAGGCGCCGAACAGCGTCAGCGCCAGCCCGACCCCGAACAGGGCGGGCGTGAGCGGGCGGGCGATCTTGAGGAAGCGCGCCGGGTTGGCGAGGGCGTGTAGCGTCGGCACGGCGCTGGAGTAGCCGGGTTTCTCCCCCGATTCCAAGCAGCGATTGCACGTCCCCGCCCCTCCTTGCGCATAGGGTTGCAACGCCGTGCAGGTTCCGCTACCCGAGCCGCGTCATCTGGGGAGTAGCCAGCCGGTGCCGCGCGCACCGGGCGCTTGCGTCAACATACTTGGTCGAGAGGCCATGGCGCAGGCGGAGCCGCAAGGCTCGGGCGAGACCAATGGCGTCGCATCTCCGCTCGTGCCGGGCGGGGAGATGCGATGTCGTTGGATTCGCATCCGCCCGGCCCCGGAGACTTTCTTGGAAGCCCTGCTCACCTCCACCGCGGTGGTCGCGCTCGCCGAAATCGGTGACAAGACCCAACTGCTGGCGATCCTGCTCGCGACCCGCTTCAAGAAGCCGGTGCCGATCATCTGCGGCATCTTCGGCGCGACCATCGCCAACCACTTTCTTGCCGCGCTGGTGGGTGCCGAGGTCGCAGGACTGCTGGACAGCATCTGGTTCCGCTATGCGATCGCCGCCTCGTTCGTCGCGATGGGCCTGTGGACGCTGATCCCGGACAAGCTCGACGAAGACGAGGCGCCCAAGCCCGCGCGGTTCGGCGCGTTCGTCACCACCGCGATCGCGTTCTTCCTGGTCGAAATGGGCGACAAGACCCAGGTCGCCACGGTGGCGCTCGGCGCGCGCTTCCATGCGGTGCTGCCGGTGACGGCGGGGACGACGCTGGGGATGATGCTCGCCAATGTGCCGGCAGTGTTCCTCGGCAAGGCAGTGATCGACCGCGTGCCGCTGACCACCGTGCATCGCATCGCCGCGCTGCTGTTCGTCGCGATCGGCCTGTGGCTCGCGGCGCAGACGGCGGGGTGGTTGTGAGAGCGTAATCCTCCTCTGCGCATGCAGGGGAGGGGGACCGCGCGGCGCAAGCCGCGTGGTGGAGGGGCCGCCGCGGCACGCGGCGGTTGCCCGGAACGCAAAAGACCGCGCCTCGCGGCGCGGCCCTCCACCATGCTGCGCATG
Organism: Sphingomonas trueperi; assembly: GCF_011927635.1. Classification (GTDB taxonomy): domain Bacteria; phylum Pseudomonadota; class Alphaproteobacteria; order Sphingomonadales; family Sphingomonadaceae; genus Sphingomonas; species Sphingomonas trueperi. The sequence continues at coordinate 76,313 of NZ_JAATJB010000009.1, read as the reverse complement.
GTCCGCCTCCCCGGCCAGGGAGGATCTCAAAGGGATTACCGCCCGATCAGGCGCTGGGCGATTCGGTCGGCGACCTCACTCGACGGATCGCCGGTCGATTCGCTTTCGTCCCACACCTGGTTCAGGCGCACCGGGATCTTCTCGACCCGGGCATCGACCTCCGAACGGTCGCCCTGCCCCAGATACTCGAGCGCAACGTTGATGATGCCGCCCGCGTTGATCACATAATCCGGCGCGTAGACGATACCGCGCGCGTGCAGGCGATGCCCGTCCTCGCGCGTGGCGAGCTGATTGTTTGCGCCGCCCGCGACGACGCGCACCTTCAGCGCTTCGATCGACGGTTCGGTGAGGATCGCCCCCAGCGCACAGGGGCTGAGAATGTCGGCTTCGTGCGTCAGGATCGCATCGGCATCGATCGCCTCTGCGCCCAGCTCCGCGGCCAGCGCCTTGGCGCGGTCGCCGTGCACGTCGGCCAGGGTCAGCTTGGCGCCGTCCGCCGCCAGCAGCCGGGCCAGCCCGCCGCCGACCGAGCCGACGCCCTGGATCGCGACGCGCACGCCGGCCATCGAGTCGACGCCCAGGCCACGCTTCGCCGCCGCCTTGACACCGAGATAGACGCCGCGCGCCGTGACCGGCCCCGGATCGCCGCCCGCGCTGCCCGCCGCCACCGGCAGGCCGGAGACATGCTTGGTCTGGGTCGCGACGACCTTCATGCGGGCCTCGGACATGCCGACGTCCTCGGCGGTCACATAGCGGCCATGGAGCGACTCGACCGCGCGGCCGAACGCTTCCAGCTGCGCCTGGGTCACTTCCGCACCCGGCTTGTCCGCCAGGATCACGCCCTTGCCGCCGCCCATGGGGAGGTCGGCCATCGCGTTCTTGTAGCTCATCCCCCGCGAGAGGCGGAGCGCATCGGTGATCGCGGCGCGGTGATCGGCATAATGCCAGAAGCGCACGCCGCCCGCGGCGGCGCCCAGCGCGGTCGAGTGGACCGCGATGATCGCACTGAGGCCGGAAGCCCGATCCGAGAAGAGGTGAACGCCCTCGTGGTCGTCGAAATCGGGAAAGCCCCAGTCGGTGATCATGGATGGATCCGCGCTGTGATGAAGGGGGAAAATGGGGCGACCAACGGGGATCGAACCCGCAACCTCTGGTACCACAAACCAGCGCTCTAACCGATTGAGCTATGGTCGCCGTGAAGGAGTGCGCGCTTAGCGGGCTCCGAAGCGGAGCGCAAGATGATTACGCACCCTGCCCCCGGGAAATTTTCACTGCCTCCTCCGGCGTCGTTACCCCGGTGCGGGCGAGATGGCGTGCGGCAGAGCCCAAATTGGGCGTGCTGATAAACGCATGGCGCGCGAGAATTGCCGCATCGCCACCGTCATTGACCAAGCGCCGGATCGTCGCGTCGCCACGAATCGATTCGAAGACGCCGGTCTGCCCGGCGAAGCCGGTGCCCCCGCACACCACGCACCCGCCCGCGGTATAGACGATCGAGCCGGGATCGAAGCCGAGCAGCGCAGAGACCGAACCGGTCGCCTGCACCGGCTCGCGGCATTCGGGACACAGCCGCCGCACCAGCCGCTGCGCCATCACCAGGCTGAGCGCCGAGGCGAGATGGAAGGCCTCCACGCGCCAGCTGCGCATCTGCTGGATCGCCGCCACCGAATCCTGCGCGTCGATGCCCGCCAGCACCAGGCGCCCCGCCTGGGTGGCCTGCATCGCCGCCGCCGCTGCAGCGCGATCCTCCAGCGAGTCGACCATGAGGATGTCGAGATCCTGCTCGATGCCCGCACGCAGCGTCTCCGCCGGGACGACGGTCGACGCGTCCGCTCGGGTCACGCCCAGCATGTCGGGCATCGCGCCGCTCGCCACCGCCAGCGCAGGACGGGTGCGCGAGGCAGCGAGCCCCAGCAGCGCCTGCAACGTCGTGCTGCGGCCATGCCCCGTCGGCGCCGCCACCAGCACCAGGCCCGCCCGCGCCAGGACCGTGCGTGCATGGTTGGCCAGCGCCGCGCTCATCCCCAACGCCTCGAGCTCGCGGTGCCCGGCCTGGCGGGGTGCACGCTGCACCACCACCCGTTGCCCGTGCACCACCGGCAGCACGAAGATGTCGAGCACCTCCCCTTCCCACCGCATCTCGCCGCGCTGCGGCCGCCCTTGTTCCGGCGAGAGTCGGGCTGCGGCGGCGATCTGCCCGATCAGCGCATCGCCGTCGGCACGCGCCAGTTCGCGAAAGGGGTGCAGCAGCCCAGAGACGCGAAACGCGATTTCGACACCCCTGGCACCGGGCTCGACATGGAGATGGGAAGCCTCGAGCCGCGCCGCCTCGGCAAGCAGCGCCTCCAGTTGCGGTGCGGCGGGCGCTGCTCCGCCCGCCGCGGGATGCCGTTCGACGTCGATATGCACTGTCATCCCCCTGCTGGACGAGGCCCGGCTACGCAGGCTTTGTGACAATCGACCTGCACTTTTATGACAATCACGCGTCCGGCTGGCATGAAAGCACCCGCTTTGGCAAAAGCGCGATCATGCAGATGTCCTCTCTTCCCACGCTCGGCAGCGGCCATCCGTCCGAACCGGTCGTCGCGCGCATCCTTTCCTATCCGGGCGTCCAGAAGGTGCCGAGCCCGAAGGTGACGCTGTTCATGGTGCGCAACTTCCTCGACCCCGCAGATTGTGCCGCGCTGGTGGCCCGGATCGACGAGAAGCGCCGCCCCTCCACCCTCGCCAATGCCGGCGACGATTATGCCTTCCGCACCAGCGAGACCTGCGACCTTGCCGCCGAGGACCCGCTGGCGATCGACCTCAAGGCGCGCATCCTCGATTTCATCGGGCTCGATGGCGCGCATGCCGAGCCGATGCAGGGCCAGCGCTATGCGATCGGCCAGGAATTCAAGGCGCACACCGATTACTTCGATCCGGGTACCGCCGATTTCCACAAATTCTGCGCCGTCTCCGGCCAGCGGACCTGGACGGTGATGCTGTACCTCAACCATGTCGAGGCCGGCGGTGCCACCCGCTTCAAGGCGATCGACAAGATCGTCCAGCCCGAGCCCGGCAAGCTGCTCGCCTGGAACAATCTGCGCCCGGACGGCAGCGTCAATCCGGCGACCATCCACCATGCGATGAAGGTCCGCGCGGGCACCAAGTATGTGATCACCCAGTGGTTCCGCGAGCGGCCCTGGGCCTGGTGAACGCGCGATGCGAAACGCCCGGAGGAAAATCCTCCGGGCGCTTCGATACTGAGCATGGCCGCGATCAGAAGGTCGTGCTGAGGCCGATGCTGAAGATGCGCCCCTGGATATAGCGGTTGGCGTAAACGATCTTGCCGCTGTCGAAGGTCTGGCGCTCGTTGAAGCGCGTGCGAGTGAGGTTGCGCGCCTCCAGCTTCAGTTCGAACTGTGCCCCGCGAATCTCGAAGCCCTGCCGCCCGACGATGTCGAAGCGCACGCCCGGCCGCTCGATCACGTCCGGCTGGAAGCCGGTGCCGGACAGGTTGGACGGACCGCGATTGGTCACGCGGTCGCTCGCATAGTTGAACAGGAAGGTCAGCTGCGACAGCCGGCTTGTATCCTCCAGGCTCAGCTGCAGGTTCACCAGGTGATCGGACTGGCCGGTCAGCGGTGCACCGTCGCGGAACTGCAGCGACGCGGGACCGAACCCGGCCTGGCAGGTGCCGATCGTTTGATTGAGAACGTTGGGCGCGCAGCTGTCGTCCGCGGTGATCTCTGAATGCGTATAGGTGTAGTTGGCGATCGCGGTGAGCCGGCGCGTCGCGAAGAAGGCGCCGTTCAGGCCGTCGAGCGGGATGTACTTCTGCACCTCGACTTCGCCGCCGTACAGCGTCGCCTTGGGCAGGTTGGTGAAGCCGGTCTGCAGCCGGTCGTCCGAGCCGGTGTAGAAGCCGACCTGCTCGATCGGGTTGCGGATCCGCTTGTAGAAGCCGGCCAGCGTGAAGCGCTGCTCGCGTGCGAAGAACCACTCGTAGCGCGCCTCAAAATTCTGGAGCGTCGAGTCACGTAGCAGCGGGTTGCCGAAGAACAGGCGATCCGAGTCCGGGTCGCGGAACTGCTGCGGCGCCAGCTCGCGGAACTGCGGGCGCGAGATCGTCTTCGCATAGCTGCCGCGCAGCTGCATGTCGGGCGCGAAGTTCCAGGTGAGCGTCACCGCCGGCAGCCAATAGTCGTTGTCCAGCCGCGTCGACGGGCTGTCGACCGGCGTGACGAACTGCTTGCCCTTCTCGTAGCGGACGCCGCCGACCACCCGGAGGCCGTCGATCGCATCGGTTTCGGCCTGGAGATAGCCGGCATGGATGCGCAAGCCTGCGTCATAGGCATAGGCGCCCAGCGGCGTGTTGAACTGCAGCTGGATCGTGCACGCGCCGGTGCCCTGCTGCGGGCAGGCGTTGTTCACCACGTCCGGGCTCAGCAGATAGTCGGGGCGCAGCAGATTGTACGGATAGCCGGGCGCAGTGCCGCCGCCGACGCTGGTCTGGTAATTGAACTGCAGGCGGCGCGAGAAGCGCTGGGTGTCCGAATAGTAATAGCCGGTCGACAGCGTCAGCGGAACCGCATCGGGCCTGTAGGAAAGGTCGCCTTGGCCCGTCCACAGATTCTCGTTGAGGTCCGAGAAGATGATCGAGGCGAAGGGCGAGAAGCGCTGGGTCACCTGATAGGCGCCGTTGCACTGGAAACCGGTCGCACCATTGCCGCCGTCATAGGAAATAGTCTGGCCGGTGGTGGTCGTCGCCGAGCAGAGATAGTCGAACTGGCGCTCATACGGCGCATTGCGCTTCGAATTGGCATAGGCGCCGCGCAGATCGAGCTTCACGCCGGTGAACGGGCGGAGCTCCGCCACGCCCTGCGTCTCGAACAGCTCGCGCTGGAACCAGTTGGTGTTCTGCTGGAAACGCAGGCCGCTGGCGTTATTGTACACTTCCGCCGCCGAGCCGCGGCCCTGCTTGAGCACGTCGCGGATATAGACGTTGGTCAGTCGGATGGTGTTCTCGCCAAAGGCATAGCCCAGGCCGAGCAGCCCGTTGGCGATCACGCGGTTATCGGTCAGCAGCGTGCGGAAATCGTTGCGCAGGTCGCCATTGGTGTTGACGCTGTCCTGCTGGGTGATCAGCCGCGTGCGCCAGGTGTTGCTGTAGCCGAGCGAGGCGACGATGCCGAGCTGGTCCGACCCCAGGTCGAGCGCGCCGCCGCCGCTGATCTCCGCCGACCAGTTCGCCGGCAGCTGCGCGTTGCGCTGGAGCAGCGTGGTCGACGCGTTGGAGAGCTGCAGCACCTGCTCGGCCGGGATGATGCCCGTGCCCTTGGGCGCATTGCGGATGAAATCGGGCACCGAACGGGTGCCGTCGTCAAAGCCCAGCCAGTCGTGCTTGCCGCCATAATAGGTGTAGCCGAGCTCGCTGGTGGTCGCGTCGTCGGCGGCGAGCGAACCGCCGAAGGTCAGGAAGTCCTTCTTCGGGATCGCCTTGGTGGTGAGGTTGATCACGCCGCCGCCGAATTCGCCCGGATAGTTGACCGAATAGGTCTTCTGCACGAGCGCCGAGCCGACGATCGTGGTCGGGAAAATGTCGAGCGGCACCGAACGGCGCAGCGGCTCGGGGCTCGGCAGGGGCGAGCCGTTGAGCAGCGACGAGGAATAGCGGTCGCCGAGGCCGCGGACATAGACGAAGCCGCCGCCGACCACGCTGAGGCCGGTGACGCGGCTGAGTGCGCCGGCGATGTCGCCCTCGCCGGTGCGGGCGATGTCCTCGGACGAGAGGACCGACACGACCTGCGGCGTCGCGCGGACGACGTTGGGAATGTAGCGACCGGTGACGACGATCTCCTGCGGCACCGATCCGTCGAAGCCCGGCGCGGAGACCTCGACGGGGGGCTGCGCATCCTGCGGCTCGGCCGTGTCCTGCGGGTTGGCCGCAGGGGCTGCCGGCGTCGGTGCGGGCGCAGCAGCGCTCTGGGCGAGCGCCGCCGCCGGCACGAGCTGGGACGTCAGAAGAAGAAGCGTGGCATAGGCGTGGCGTCGCTGCATGGCCGTGTCATCCAGTCTTAGAAGTACGTGCGATGCCGGGGTGGCGGCGAGCACCACCCCGGCTCGGGTTCGCGTGGGCGTGCGGCCTCAGCGGCCGTTGCAGGCGAAGAACACCGAGTTGAACACCGGCGGGCCCTGGTCCTGCAGCGCGTCGTTCTTGGCGCGGATCGTCGAGCGATCGGTCGCGCTGGTCTCGCCGGCGACGAGGTTGACGCAGGCGACGTTCGACGGCGTCTTCACGATGCCGTTGACGAAGGTCATGTCGGCACCGCCGCGCAGACGGATCGCCGCCGGCGCAAGCGCCGTCTGGATGAAGGTGAAGTTGGCGTAGCGACCCCAGGTCCGGGGCAGCAGGTCCTCGGCGTTGTTCGAGTCGATCTCGGTCGAGAAGGAGTCGGCGGTGGCGCCAGAAATTTTCTGCGCCGCGATCATGAACTGCATGAAACCGCGCCAGCCATTGTCGACGTCGAAGCCGTCGTCGTCCGCGCCGGTGACCGCGATGTACTTGATGTTCGCGGCGCCGCCGAAGATCTCGATGCCGTCATCGGCCGAGTTGTGGCTCTGAATGTGGTCGAGCACGGTACCCGAGCCGACGCCGCCCAGGGTGAGGCCCTGCAGTTCGTTGCCGTCCGAGATGGCGATGCCCGAATAGCGGATCTGAACATAGGACATCTGGCCGCTGTTGTCGGCATCGTCGGTGCCGCCGTAGAAGCGGCCGGTCACGCCTTCGATCGCGAGCTGACAGGGAGTCGGGTTGCTGCCGCCGGTGCCAGAGGCGCAGACCGCGGTACGCGCGCGGCCGAGCAGAATGATGCCGCCCCACTGGCCCTGGGTCGCGTCGCTGACGCCGTTGCTGGTGAGGTTCTGCTGCGAGGTGAAGATGATCGGCGCCTCACGGGTGCCGACCGCCTGGATCTTCGAGCCGCGGTTGACGAGCAGAAGGTCGTTGGTGGACTCGCTCGAATCCGCGGCAATGACGACGCCTGGCTCGATCGTCAGCGTGACACCGGCGGCGCCGCTTGCGCCCAGATCGGTGCCGACTTCGGTCTGGCCGCGCAGGCGGTAGAACACGCCCGCGATCTTCGGCAGCGTCAGGCTGGTGGTGATCGCCGCGGGCAGGCGGCAGGCACGGAAGGTCTGGACCAGGCCGTCATCGGTGGTGCCCGCCGGGCAGGCAGCAGCCGAACCGCCGGTGCCTACCGCAGGAACCGCCGTGCAGTTCGCGCCGGTGCCGCCGAAGTTGGCGCTCGTCGAGTTGCAGGTCCACTGCTGGAACGCCGTGTCGCTCGGACCATTCAGCGCGCCAACATAGTTGGTGCTGGTGAAGAAGCTGCCAAGCGACGACGGATCGAGCGCGGCCGTCAGCGACGTGGCAGTCGCCGGGAACAGTCCGGAAATGGCCGTGCTCAGGCCATTGACGTTATTATTGGTGCCAGCCTTCACCAGCGCGAGCTGCTCGTCGGCGGTGATGGAAATGCTGTTGACGGTGGTCACTGCCGCGAACTGCGCGGCGGTGATATCCGCAACCGGCGCCGGAGTCGGCGTGGGCGTCGGCGTCGGGGTCGGCGCGACGATCACGACGCTGCCTGCCCCCGGCGATGCCACATTGTCCGCGCCGTTGCAGGCAGAGAGCGCCGCAGTGGCGGCTGTCGTCATGAACATTAGGCCGTAGCGCTTGAAGCTCGCCATCGCGCAATTTCTCCCGTCTTCGTTGTGAACCGGGCGCGCGGCGATGCGTGCGATGCCCCTCTTGCGCCCAAGCGGGGCACTAGACGGGGCAAATGACTCGATGATGCGGTTACAAAGACAAATTAAAGACGATAAAATTACAGTTTGAAGACACGCCTCGGCACGCTGATGCAAACGGGTAGGGGCACGACACAATCGTTCAATCGCAACGACTTTGGCGGACGCGCTCCCCCATCACGCTATCAAAGCCCGGCGGTGAGCACTACGCCGACGCACACCGCCAGCCCCGCGAGCGCCTGGCGAACGCTCAGCGCCTCCCGGAACAACCGGTGCCCGGCTACCGCGGCGATCGGCATCTCGACGACGCCGAGCGAGCGCACCGCCGCCGCCGGCGCTAGGTTGAGCGCGAAGAACCAGCCCGACGAGGCGAGCGCGCCGAACAGCCCCGCGCCGAGCGATCCCCGCCAACCGGCGATCACCGCCCGCAGCGCAGCCGAATCGCGCCACAGCAGGAAGGCGACCAGGCCGACGGTCTGCACCGCCTGCACCAGCGTGACGCTGGTCATCGCCGCGAAGAAGGGATGCGCCGGCTCCAGCGCCAGCCCCGCATGGCGGAAGCCGTTGAGCGCGAGCCCGAACAAAAGGCCGGAAAGCGTGCCGAACACCACGCCCGGCAGCAGCCGCCCCTCCCCGCCCACCTTGCGCGGCCAGACCAGCACTGCCAGCCCCGCGGTCGTCACTGCCACGCCCAGCCAGCCGAGCGGGCTCAGCGTGTCCCCGAAGACAAGCAGCCCCGCCAGCGCCGCCAGCGGGACCGAACTCTGCTGGAGCGCGGTACCGACCGCGAAGCCGGCATGGTGCATCGCCTGGAGCAGCGCCGCGGTGGCCAGCACCTGCGCCAGCGCGCCGAGCAGCGCCGGCCACCAGAAGGCCCAGCCGAGATGCGGGTGGAGATTGCCCGGACCCGCCACGGCGATGGCACCCAGCATCAGCGCGGTCGAGAAGGGCAGCCCGAACAGGAAGCGCACCAGCGTCGCGCCCCAAGGGCCGCTGGAGGCCATCATCCCGCGCTGGAAGGCGTTGCGCGCCACCTGGAAGGCCGCCGCCGCGACCGTCGCCCCTGCCCACAACATTGATCTCGCCTCCTTCCGCGCCCGCGCGCGGCAATCGACGAACCGGCCAATGGGCTATGCTGCCGCGCCTATCGCGGGCTGATGGGGCGAGCAACGAAAAAGCCCGCCGGACCTGGGGTCCGGCGGGCTTCTCTACCTGGTGGGCGCGGCTGGGATTGAACCAGCGACCCCTGCGGTGTGAACACAGTGCTCTACCACTGAGCTACGCGCCCATTGGCCTGTGGGTGGAACCCTGCGGCCGAAACGGGAAGCGGGCCTTTACGGTGCGGTTGGCGGTCTGTCCAGCCCCGTTTCGCACCCTGCCCGCAAATTTTTCGGTGCTTAGTTGACCGAATCCTTCAGCACCTTGCCCGGCTTGAACTTTGGCTGGTTCGACGCCTTGATGGTCATCTCCTCGCCGGTGCGCGGGTTGCGGCCGGTGGAGGCCTTGCGCTTGCTGACCGAGAAGGTGCCGAAGCCGACGAGGCGGACTTCGTCGCCCTTCTTGAGCGCGCCGGTGATCACGTCGAACACCGCTTCGACGGCCTTCACCGCGTCGCCCTTGGCCAGGCCCGATACGTCCGCGACCTGACCGATCAGCTCTTGCTTGTTCATGCTGGTGCAAACCCCCTGATATTGTGCGGGATACCGCGTTGATTGGATTGGATAGCCGAATGAGTCGCGGCGGCTGCGCTGGCGTGCGAGTCAGCACGGGCGAGCCGCCGGAGTCAAAGTCTTTCGGCGCGAATTGCGTCAGAAAAGTTACGTCATGTCAATGATGCAAAGCATCTCCGATCGCCGGCACGCCGGCGGGCGGCTGCGTAGCGAGTTCGTCCGCATCGGACCAGTCGATTGCGGTGAGCGGCTCGGTCAGCGCGAGGCGCAAAACCTCGTCGACGTGCGAAACTGGGACAATCTCCAGGCCTTCACGAATATTCGCAGGGATTTCGGCGAGGTCCTTCTCATTCTCCTCGGGGATCAGCACCATCTTGATGCCGCCGCGGAGCGCCGCGAGCAGCTTCTCCTTGAGCCCGCCGATCGGCAGCACGCGGCCACGCAGCGTCACTTCGCCGGTCATCGCCACATCCTTGCGCACCGCCACGCCGGTGAGGGTCGAGACGATCGAAGTGACCAGACCGATACCCGCCGACGGACCGTCCTTCGGCACCGCGCCTTCCGGCAGGTGGACGTGGATGTCCTTGCGCGCGAACAGGCTCGGCTTGATGCCGTAGCTCGGGCTGCGCGCGCGGACGAAGCTGAACGCGGCTTCCACCGATTCCTTCATCACGTCGCCCAGCTTTCCGGTCGTCTTGATCGCGCCCTTGCCGGGCACGGTGACGCTCTCGATGGTCAGCAGCTCGCCGCCCACCTCGGTCCAGGCGAGGCCGGTGACCGCACCGATCTGGTGCTCCTCCTCGCCCACCCCGAAGCGGTACTTCCTGACACCGGCATAGTCGGCAAGGTTCTCGGGCGTGATGGTGACCTGGGTCTCCTTGCCCTCGAGGATCTTGCGCAGGCTCTTGCGCGCGAGCTTGGCGATCTCGCGCTCCAGCGTCCGCACGCCCGCCTCGCGGGTGTAGTAGCGGATCAGGTCGCGCAGGCCCTCGTTGGTGAGGACGAACTCGCCGTCCTTCAGGCCATGCGCGTCGATCTGCTTGGCGACCAGGTGGCGCTCGGCGATCTCGACCTTCTCGTCCTCGGTATAGCCCTCCAGCCGGATGATCTCCATGCGGTCGAGCAGCGGCTGCGGCAGGTTGAGCGAGTTGGCCGTGCACACGAACATCACATCCGAAAGATCGATGTCGATCTCCAGATAATGGTCGTTGAACTTGCTGTTCTGCTCCGGATCCAGCACCTCGAGCAGCGCCGAGGCCGGATCGCCGCGGAAGTCCTGGCCGAGCTTGTCGATCTCGTCGAGCAGGAACAACGGGTTCGAGGTGCCGGCCTTCTTCAGGTTCGACACGATCTTGCCCGGCAGCGAGCCGATATAAGTCCGGCGATGGCCGCGGATCTCGGCCTCGTCGCGCACGCCGCCCAGCGACTGGCGGATGAACTCGCGGCCCGTGGCCTTGGCGATGCTCTTGCCCAGCGAGGTCTTGCCCACGCCCGGCGGCCCGACGAGGCACAGGATCGGCCCCTTCAGCTTGTTGGTGCGCGCCTGGACCGCGAGATATTCGACGATCCGGTCCTTCACCTTCTCCAGGGCATAGTGGTCCTGGTCGAGCACGCCCTGCGCCTCGGCGATGTCCTTCTTCAGCTTGGACTTCTTGCCCCAGGGCAGGCCCAGCAGCACGTCGAGATAATTGCGCACGACGGTGGCCTCGGCCGACATCGGCGCCATCGTCTTGAGCTTCTTCAGCTCGCCCTGCGCCTTGGCGCGCGCTTCCTTGGAGAGCTTGAGCGTGGCGATCTTCTGGGTGAGTTCGGCGACCTCGTCGCCCTCGCCCTCTTCGCCCTCATTGCCCAGCTCGCGCTGGATCGCCTTGAGCTGCTCATTGAGGTAATATTCGCGCTGCGTCTTCTCCATCTGGCGCTTGACGCGGCTGCGGATCTTCTTCTCGACCTGCAGCACGCCCAGCTCGCCTTCCATGAAGGCGAACACCATCTCAAGACGCTTCTGGGGATCATTCTCGACCAGCAGCGACTGCTTGTCGGCGACCTTCACCGAAATGTTGGCGGCGACCGCATCGGCCAGGCGCGACGGATCCTCCAGCTCGCCCAGCTGCACGGCGGTCTCGGCCGGCAGCTTGCGGTTGAGCTTGGCATAGTTCTCGAACTGCTCGACGACCGAGCGCATCAGCGCCTTGAGCTCGGCGCTCAGCTCGACAGCGGCATCCTCGAGCGACTCGTCCGCCTCGGTGACGGGCTCGACATGCGCGGTGAGATAGGCGCCGGTCTCCTCGATCCCGGTCAGGCTGCCGCGCTCCTTGCCGGCGACGAGCACGCGCACGGTGCCGTCGGGCAGCTTGAGCAACTGCAGCACTTCGGCGGAAACGCCGGTATCGTAGAGATCCTCGCGGCCGGGATCGTCCTCGGCCGGATCGAGCTGCGCGACGAGGAAGATCTCCTTGTCGGCAGCCATCGCCGCTTCCAGCGCCGCGACCGACTTATCACGGCCGACGAACAGCGGCACGATCATGTGCGGGAAGACGACGATGTCGCGAAGCGGCAGGACGGGATAGGACTGCTTCATGAAAACTCCGGGTCTGCCCCGAGGAGGGGCACCATAGACCTTATATATGGGGCCTGGAACGAGCGCATCAATCGCGTCGCCGCATTAACCCAGATTGCGGTGGAAAACTCCAGCCCTACCCCGCATTCTTACGCCTCTCGCCTCGCCGAACGGCAGCGCTATCATGCCCGCACCCTGTCGATTCGCCGACGGAACGGGGCCGCAGGGTCATTTGGGGGACGCATTGAAGATTTCGAGGATCGCGATGACCATGGCCGCACTCGCGGCAACCATGGGGCAGGCACAGGCACAGAAGCGTGGGGAACCGCCGATCACGCCGACGACCCAGGCCTCGGGCGGCCCGATCGCGCCGGAGCGCACCGCGCTGCGGCTCGAACATGCCGATCTCGCGATCGAGGTGCTGCCGGCCAGCTACGCGCTGCATGGCACCGCCACGCTCACCCTGCGCACCAGCGCCCCGCAGCGCGAACTGCAGATCGACCTCGACCGCAATCTGCCGGTCAGCGCGATCAAGATCGACGGCAAGCCGCTGACGCCCGCGCAGTGGCGCAACCCCGAAGGCCGGCTGTTCATCACCCTGCCCCGCCCGCTCAAGGCCGGCGACACGGTGGTCGCCAAGATCGCCTATGGCGGAACCCCGCATGTCGCGGTGCGCGCGCCCTGGGACGACGGCCTCGTCTGGGCGACCACGCCCGGCGACAAGAAGCCCTGGATCGCCACCACCGCGGAAGGCTATGGCTGCGACCTGTTCTGGCCGTGCCTCGATTTCCCGCAGGGCGAGCCCGCGCTGGTCGACCTGCACATCACCGTGCCCGCCGGGCTCAAGGCGCCCTCCAACGGCAAGCTGCTGCGGGTGGAAACGCTCGCCGACGGCCGCACCACCTGGCACTGGCGCGCGAAGAGCCCCAACCCGTATGACGTGGCGCTCAACATCGGCCCCTATCGGGAGCTGACCGCCGGCTATAAGAGCCGCTTCGGCAACAGCTTCCCGCTGCACTATTGGTACCTGCCCGGCCGCGAGGCCAAGGCCGAGGCGCTGTTCGCCGAGTTCGCGCCGACGGTCGATTTCTACGAAAGCATGATCGGCCCCTTCCCCTGGGGCGACGAGAAGCTCGGCGTGGTCGAGACGCCGCACATGGGCATGGAGCACCAGACGATCAACGCGTACGGCAACAACTACCGCAGGACGCCATCGGGATTCGACGAGATCTTCCAACACGAGCTCGGCCATGAATGGTTCGGCAACCAGCTGACCGCGGCAAACTGGGACGATTACTGGCTGCACGAGGGCTATACCCAGTATATGCAGCCGCTCTACGGTCAGTGGCGGGAGGGCGACGCCCGCTACGCCGCGATGATGGACCAGTATCGCCTCGCCATCCGCAACAAGGCGCCGATCGTCGCAGGCAAGATCCGCACCGAGGAAGAGGTGTATGAGGAAGGCAAGGGCGGCCCAGGCCAAGACATCTATTACAAGGGTGCCTGGGTCCTCCACACGCTGCGCTACCTGATCGGCGACGACCAGTTCTTCGAAGTAACCCGGCGGATCGTCTATGGCCGGCCGGACCCCAAGCCGGGCAACTTCACGCCGCGCTTCGGCACCACGCCAGAATATATCGGCATCGTCCGCCAGGTGACCGGACAGGACCTGCAATGGTTCTTCGACGTCTACCTTTATCAGGCCGACCTGCCCGAGCTGGTCAGCGAGCGCGCCGGTGACCGGCTGACGCTGCGCTGGAAGACACGCGAAGACAGGCCGTTCCCGCTTCCCGTGGACGTCCTGATCGACGGCAAGCTGCAGAAGGTGGCGATGCCCGGCGGCACCGCGACGCTGACCATTCCGGCCACCGCGCATGTCGTACTCGATCCGAACGCGCATATCCTGCGCCGTTCGGATGCGGTGGATGCCTTCCAGCATTGGGCGAAAGAACGATGATCGCGATCATCGCACCCGCGCCGATCGGCGTGCCGGCACTCGTCGCGCTGCTGATCGGGCTGGCGGGTTTCGTCGCGGCGCTGCTGTTCGTGCGCTTCCGCCGCTTACGGCGCGGCGAGGCCGGGGCGGAGGTCAGCAGCCGATCGGGCCGCGGGATCTGGCTGCAGGGCGCAGGCTTCTTCTGCGTTGCCTTCGGCCCGCTGCGGCCGACACTGCAGGCGGCATCGGCGGCATCGCTCGGCCAGGCGGTCATGGTGGCGGTCCTCGTCGGCACCTGTATCGGTCTGTTCCTTTCGGCGGCAACGGCGATGAGCAGCAACTAGAGCTTCGCCGCGCGCACCCGCCGCGACCATGATCTCGTCACCTGGGACCCGTTCGCAACGATCCGGCATCCGATCTATACCGGGCTGTTCGCCCTGCTGCTGGCGATGGCCACGGCGTTCGGCCATTGGCGCGGGCTGATCCTCGGGCTGCCGCTGTTCGCCTGGGGCACCTGGATCCGCGTCATCAAAGAAGAAGCACTTCTGCAGGCGCGGTTCGGCCGGCAATATGCGGCCTATGCCGCGCGCGTGAAGCGCTTCGTGCCCCGCCTCTTCTGACCCGCACGCAGGGCGTACCGGCAGGGCCCGGCTTGCATCGTCGGCAACGCTCTGCGACCTTTGGGCGCGCGCCACGAGACGCGCACGATCTGCTGGGGTGACGAATGACACTGTTTCGCGGCCTGATCCTGGGGCCCGCCCTGATGCTCGCGGCGGTGCCCGCCGGCGCGCAGGAAGACCTCCGGGTCGAGGGCGACTGGACGCACAGCGCCAGCGGCATGACCTTCCCCGAGCGGCTGGGCAACGCGCTGCGCACCCGGATCCACGCCTATGACGCCGAGCAACTCGACGTCAGCGCCGGCTATTCGCTGCGGCGCGGCGGCGAGCTCGGCTTCGTCACGCTCTACGTCTACCCGGCGACGCCGGACCAGGACTGTGCGGCGTCGTTCGCCGAGATCGAACGCAACGTCACGCAGGGCAATGCCGATGTGAAACTGGTGGCGGAAGACCGCTGGCCCTCCCCGTCCGGCCGCACGCCCGACGTCGGCTATCACGCACGTTTCACCATGAAGGGCGTGCTTGACGGCAGGGAGCAGCCGCTCACCTCCGAAAGCTATCTGTTCTGCCCGGCGGGGGGGACCTGGCTGGTGGCGGCGCGCGGAAGCTGGTCGCGCGCGGCAAAGCTCGAATCCGCATTCGCCGAGCTGCTGCACGGCCTCGACTGGCCGCTCGAACTGGACGAGGCAGAGGAAAGCACCGGCAAAAACTGAGCCATCCATCGGTCGCCAAAGGCGGAGCGCTGGCGGCGCCACATAAAACAAGAAGGCGCGCAGGCCGAGGGACCCACGCGCCCTTTATTCGATGCTGCCGTTCGGGATCAGGCGGCGCTGCCGGCCTTTTCCTTCTTCGCATAGATGCGGACCGGCTCCTTGCGGCCCTCGACCACGTCCTTGTCGACCACCACTTCATCGACGCCGTCCATGCTGGGAAGGTCGAACATCGTGTCGAGCAGGATGCCTTCGAGGATCGAGCGGAGGCCGCGGGCGCCGGTCTTGCGCTCGATCGCCTTCTTCGAGACGGCGGTAAGCGCGTCGTCGGTGAAGCCGAGCTTGACCGCCTCCATGTCGAACAGCTTCTGATACTGCTTGACCAAGGCGTTCTTCGGCTCGGTCAGGATCTTGATCAGCGCCTCGACGTCGAGGTCTTCCAGCGTCGCGATCACCGGCAGACGGCCGACGAATTCGGGGATCAGGCCGAACTTGAGCAGATCCTCCGGCTCGGTCTGGCGGAGCAGCTCGCCGGTGCGGCGCTCGTCGGGCGCGGCGACATGCGCGCCGAAGCCGATCGACTTGCCCTGCAGACGATCACCGATGATCTTCTCGAGGCCCGAGAAGGCACCGCCGCAGATGAACAGGATGTTGGTCGTGTCCACCTGCAGGAATTCCTGCTGCGGGTGCTTGCGGCCGCCCTGCGGCGGAACGCTCGCGGTGGTGCCTTCCATCAGCTTGAGCAGGGCCTGCTGCACGCCCTCGCCCGACACGTCGCGGGTGATCGACGGGTTCTCGGCCTTGCGGCTGATCTTGTCGATCTCGTCGATGTAGACGATGCCGCGCTGCGCGCGTTCGACATTATAATCCGAGGCCTGGAGCAGCTTGAGGATGATGTTCTCCACGTCCTCGCCGACATAGCCGGCTTCGGTGAGCGTGGTGGCATCGGCCATGGTGAACGGCACGTCGAGGATGCGCGCCAGCGTCTGCGCCAGCAGCGTCTTGCCGCAGCCGGTGGGGCCGACCAGCAGGATGTTCGACTTGGCGAGTTCGACATCGGCACCCTTGGCGCCGTGGTTCAGCCGCTTGTAGTGGTTGTGCACCGCGACCGAGAGGACGCGCTTCGCCTTCTTCTGGCCGATGACGTAATCGTCCAGCACGTCGCAGATTTCCTGCGGCGAGGGGACGCCCCCGTCCTTCTTGGACACCAGCGAGGACTTGGTTTCCTCGCGGATAATGTCGTTGCACAGCTCGACGCACTCATCGCAGATGAACACGGTCGGGCCGGCGATGAGCTTGCGCACCTCGTGCTGGCTCTTGCCGCAGAAGGAGCAATAGAGCGTGCTCTTCGAGTCACCGCCGCTGAGCTTGGTCATTCAATCCATCCTTCGCGCCTCGGGCGCGTAACGCTCGCCTGCCATCCTACACGCAGGCGAAATTCCGGCAATCCATAAATCGCCCCGCCCGCCCGACGTTCCATGCACCGGGAATCGCCAGGCGGCCGAGGATAGGGATATAGTGTTAATTTGCCGCTGCCGCATCCTCGCTCGGCACCGGGCGCTTCTCGTAGACCTCGTCGACGATGCCGAAGGCCTTGGCTTCTTCGGCTTCGAAAAACGAATCGCGGTCCATCGTCGTCTCGATCTTCTCGATCGGCTGGCCGGTATACTTCGAATACAGCGCGTTCATGCGCGCGCGGATCCGCAGGATTTCCTTGGCCTGGATCTCGATGTCCGACGCCATGCCCTGCGCACCGCCCGAGGGCTGGTGGAGCATGATGCGGGCGTTGGTCAGCGCCACGCGCAGGCCCGGCTCGCCCGAGGCCAGCAGGAACGAGCCCATCGACGCCGCCTGGCCGATGCACACCGTGCCGACGCGCGGACGGATATACTGCATCGTGTCGTGGATCGCCATGCCCGCCGTGACGACGCCGCCCGGCGAATTGATGTACATCCAGATGTCCTTCTTCGGGTTTTCCGATTCGAGGAACAGCAGCTGGGCGGTGATCAGCGAGGCCATATGGTCCTCGACCTGGCCGGTGACGAACACGATCCGCTCCCGCAGCAGGCGGGAATAGATGTCGAAGCTGCGCTCGCCGCGGCTCGACTGCTCGATGACGATAGGAACGAGTGCGCCGGTGACGGGATCGATGGTCATCTGACCGGAAAGCGGATGCATGTGGGATGATCTCGTGGTTGTTTATTGCCCGCGACTACATCGGCGCTCCGGCTGCCCAGCGCAAGAGGGGCATTGCCGGAGGGGCCGGGCTCAGGCCGATTGCAGCGCGCCAGCCCCCTGCCCGGCTCGCTCGATGCGCTCCAGCACCTCCGGCGCGGTGGCGAAGGCCTGCAGCGCGGTCTCGAGGGACGGCATCCGCTGACTGGCGAGCGGGACATGGCGCGGGCGCGGCGCCTTCCAGCCGAGCGTTCTGCCGGGAACCGCATCGACCAATCGGGCCGGCAGCCCGCAGGCTTCGGCTACTGACGTAGCGAAGTCCGCCCAGTGTACCGCCCCCCGGTTGGCGAGGTGCAGGATGCCGCTCGTTCCGTCGATCAGTTCGTCGAGCACCGCGTTGCACAGGTCGGGCACATAGGCGGGCGACACGACCTGGTCGTCCGCAGCAGCAAACCGCCGCCCGGCCGCCAGCGCCTCGACGACATGCACCGCGAAATTGTGCTGGTCCCAAGGCGAGAAGAACGCCGCCGTCCGAACGACCAGATGGCGTCCAGGCAGACCACCGATCGCCGCCTCCAACGCGGCCTTGCTGCGGCCATAGGCGCCGAGCGGCGCGCAGGGATCGGCCTCGGTGTAGGGCCGGTCGAGTGCGCCATCGAACACCAGGTCGCTAGAGAAGCTTACGGTCGCGATGTGGCGCTCGGCGGCGGCCATCGCGAGCTCGGTCGCCCCGAGGCAGTTGCCGGCGAAGCATGCCGCTTCCTCGTCCTCTGCATCGTCGACGCGGACCCAGCCAGCCGCGTTGATCACCGCCCAGGGCTGATGCGTACCGAGCGCGGCGGCGATCGAGGCGCCGTCCTTGAGGTCGAGCATTGCCCGGCTGGCAAGAACATAAGCGAGCCCGCGCACCTCGCAGCTGCGGGCCAGCGCCTGCCCCAGCGTGCCGGTGGCGCCTGCGATCAGCACCGTGCGCCGAACCTCGCCCGTCTTCTCGAAGCGCGTGCCAGGATTGGGATGCGGCCTGGGATGATGCGTAACGCGCAGGTCGCGCCGCCACCAGCCCTCCCCGTGGAGCGCGGGATGGGCGAGCCGTTCGCCTCGAGCCAATGCCCGTAGCAGCGGCACCATCGCCGTGGGCCGGGGTTCGCCGCCGCGGACGTCGAACACGCCGGGCTCGTAGATGCCCGGTTCCGTCAGCAGCGTGTTCCAGCCCGAGGCGCCGAACAGCGACCAGGCCGTGACCGCCTGCACCGCGACACCCGCGGCCCGGGCCGCCTCGGCATCCTCCCAGGCATCCCGCATCCAGCGCATCTGCTCCTCGCGCGTGCAGCCGTTATGGACCTCGGTGATCGCGATCGGGATACGGTAGCGCGCCCAAGCCTCGGCCAGTGCGTTGGCCAGCCCGTCCGGCGCGGGATCTAGAACGCGCACCGCCTCGGTATCGACATAGGCGATGCTGCCGTTGCCGCCGCGCATCGCCGGCGGATAGGCTGCGACATTCTCGTCGAGGAACCGATCGCTTGTCAGATAGTGGTTGATGCCGATCACGTCCGGCGGACAGGGCGCGTCGGCAAGCACCTCCAGCTTCCCGGCCAGCCCGAAGCCGGCCAGGCGCTCCCACAGGGCATGGCCGGGGACGACGCGGCCGCACAGCAGGTCCCAGCACATCCAGCGCCGGTCATTATCATAGGCGACCTGCGCCTGCGTGCCAGGCGTGCCATAAGTCTTGCCGAGATCATCGGTCTGGATCAGCCGTGCATCCGGCCGCACCGCCCGCACCGCTGCCATCGCGCAGACCACGCCCTCGACCTGATGCACCAGCGCGCGCCAGAAGCTGCCCTCGTCGCGGGCGTGCGGATACCAATGCCCGTAAAGCGCCGCGAACCTGGCGGTCGTCAGCGGCTCGTTGACCGGCGTCCAGTCCGCGATCCAGGGATAGCGCTCGGCAACCCGCGCCGCATAGTCGCCGAGCTTCCCGCCGAACTCGGGATCGAGCAGATCGGTGCGCCGCGGGCCGCTGCCGTGATGGACCAGCCCGGCGATCGGCCGCATGCCGAGCGCGCGCATCCGCGCCAGCCGGGTGTCGCTCCAGCCCCAGTCGCAGTCTTCACGATCGTCGGGGCAGACCCGCTCCCACAGCACCGGGAAGCGCAATGCAGTCACGCCCAGCGCGGCGATACGATCCAGATCCTCCAGCCGGTCGTGATGCCCGGTCTCGATGGTCTGATCGCGATACCGGTCGCCGACGCGATTCACCGTGCATTCGGCACCGCCCCAGAGTTCGAGTGGTGACATCGGCCCTCTCAAAGACTGCACGGCGGAGAAGATGCATTTCCCGCCGCGGTTCGCCGCGAACCTGGGTTAGGCCGCGCGCTCGGTTCGTCGCAAAAGCACCCGGAAACCCTCCGCAGAAGCGCGTAGCGGGTACATCCCCAATTCACTTCTCCGCCTATAAAAACAACATGGTTAGCAACGGTTATGGGCAGATCCCGGCGATGCCGGCGGCGGAGTGTGAGACGATGGTTGGGCGTTGGACGGAAGCAGAAGCCAAGGCGTGGTACGCGCAACAGCCCTGGGTGATGGGCTGCAACTTCACGCCCTCGAACGCGATCAACCAGCTGGAAATGTGGCAGGCGGCCACCTTCGACATCGCGGCGATCCGCGCCGAGCTGGCGCTGGCCGCGGACGTCGGCATGAACGCGGTGCGCGTCTACCTGCACGACCTGCTCTGGGCAGAGGATCCGGAGGGCTTTCTCGCGCGCATCGACACGCTGCTCGCGGTGGCCGACGGCTATGGCATCCGGGTGATGCTGGTGCTGTTCGATTCCTGCTGGCACCCCGATCCCGCGCTCGGGCCGCAGCCGGCGCCCAAGCCCGGCGTGCACAATTCGGGCTGGGTGCAGTCGCCCGGCATCCCGGCGCTGCGCGATCCCGCCCAGCGGCCGCGGCTGGAAGCCTATATCACGGGCGTGGTTGGCCGCTTCCGCACCGATCGCCGGGTGCTCGCCTGGGATATCTGGAACGAGCCGGACAACGGCCCGGAGGTGTCGCTGTGCGACGCGGTCGAGCTCGGCGCCAAGGCCGACCTCGTCCTGCCGTTGCTGGTCGACGCGTTCGGCTGGGCGCGCAGCATGCGCCCGGTCCAGCCGCTTACCAGCGGCATCTGGCTGGGCGACTGGTCCTCGCCCGCGCTGCTCACGCCTCTCCAGCAGGCGCAGACCGGCCTGTCCGACGTGATCTCGTTTCACAATTACGGCACCGCCGAGGATTTCGCCCAGCGGATCGACTGGCTGAGCGTGTTCGAGCGGCCGATCTGGTGCACCGAGTTCATGGCGCGCCCGGCCGGCAGCACCTTCGAGGCGATCCTGCCGGTCGCCAAGGCGCGCCATGTCGGCGCCTTCTGCTGGGGCCTGGTGCGCGGCAAGACGCAGACCCACCTGCCCTGGGCGGCCTGGGAAAACCCGAATCTGGCCGGGCTCAAGGACAAGTGGTTCCATGACATCTTCGACGTCGGCGGCGTCCCCTATGACGCCACCGAGGTCGAGTTCCTCCGTCTGTTGCGCACGCTCGACGACAAGGCGCCGCACTGGCCGCTGATCGAAGTAGACGACGGCAAGGCAAATCCGAACCGGCCGAACGACGAGGCGAAGGCGGCCTGATCGCCGCCTTCCCTGCCTCACTCCGCCAGCGCCGCAGCCTTGAGCGGCGGGGTCTCGCGTTCCTCGGCGATGTGGCGGCGGTACGTGGCGAGCGCCTGCCCGACCACCTGGTCCATATTGTAGTAGCGGTAGGTCGCCAGCCGGCCGACGAACAGCACGCCCTTGG
This sequence comes from Sphingomonas trueperi, assembly GCF_011927635.1. Taxonomy (GTDB): domain Bacteria; phylum Pseudomonadota; class Alphaproteobacteria; order Sphingomonadales; family Sphingomonadaceae; genus Sphingomonas; species Sphingomonas trueperi. The sequence goes on along the minus strand of NZ_JAATJB010000009.1, from coordinate 55,038 downwards.
TCGCCTCGGCCAACGCCTCGTACTGCTTGAACAGCGCCTGGTTTTCCGGCCGCGGGATCGGGTAATAGGGGTCCCCCTCCGCACTCGGAAACTCATAGGTCAGGCTGGTGTTCGGCGCCTGCTGCCCGGTGAGGTGCTTGTACTCGGTCACGCGCGTGTATGGCACCTTCTCGTCCGGATAGTTCACCACCGCCACCGGCTGCGCCCATTCGCGATCCTCATGGACATGCTCGAAGCGCAGCGACCGATAGGGCAGCTTGCCGAAGCGGAAGTCGAAATACTCGTCGATCGGCCCGGTATAGACGATCTGGTCGAAGCTGAACCGCCGCTTCGCCTCCTCGAAGGTGACGCCGAGCTCCAGGTCGATGTTCGGATGATCGAGCATCTTCGCGAACATCGCGGTGAAGCCGTCGCGCGGCATCGCCTGGAAGCGGTCGGTGAAGTAGCGGTCGTCGGTGTTGGTCCGCGTCGGCACCCGCGCGGTGACGCTCTTGTCGAGCTCGGAGGGGTCGATCCCCCATTGCTTGCGGGTATAGCCCTGGAAGAAGGTCTCGTAGAGTTCGCGGCCCACTGCCGAGATCACCACGTCCTCGGAACTGCGGATCACGGTTACCGGCTCGGCGCGCGCGGCGAGGAACTCGGCCGCTTGCTCCTCGGTCTCCAGCGACAGGCCGAACAGCGCGTTCAGCGTCGTCCGGTTGATCGGGATCGGCACCAGCTGCCCGCGCACCTCGGCGAGCACGCGATGCTCGTACGGCCGCCACGCGGTGAAGCGCGAGAGATACTCGAAGATATCCGCGCTGTTCGTGTGGAAGATGTGCGGGCCGTATTGGTGGATCAGGATGCCCGCCTCGTCCTTGTGGTCGAAGGCGTTGCCCGCGATGTGCGGCCGCTTGTCGATCACCAGCACGCGCTTGCCGGCATCGGCTGCCAGCCGCTCGGCCATCACCGATCCGGCGAAGCCCGCGCCGACGATCAGATAGTCATAGTGGTCGCTGCGCACCGGCTTGAGCAGCGGCTGATCGGGTTCCGCCACCTGCAGGATCAGCCCGAGCATGCGCGCCGCAACCTGGTCCCAGCTCTGCTCGGCGAGCAGCGTGTCCGCCTCGATCCGCCAGGCATCACCGGTGCGGCGCAGGGCCAGCGCCTGGTCGCACGCGTCGACAAACGCAGTCGCGCCATCCGCCACGAACACGCCCGCGACGTCACCATAATGGCGGATGACGTCGACGATCGGCGTGGACACCACCGGCAGGCCGGCGGCGAGATATTCGGGCGTTTTGGTCGGGCTGATGAAGCGCGTCGCCTCGTTGATCGCGAACGGCATCAGCGCCACGTCCCAGCCGCCGGCATAGAGCGGCAGCTCGGCATAGCTCTTGGAGCCGAGCCAGGCGATGTTCGCACGCTGCGGCAGCTCGGCAGGATCGATCTTCACCACCGGACCGACCATCACGATCGTCCAGTCGGGACGCGCATCGGCAAGCGCGGCGATCAGCCCGAGGTCCATCCGCTCGTCGATGACGCCGTAGAAGCCGAGGCGCGGGCGCGGCAGCCCGGCCTGATCGGCAACGTCCTGCACCAGCGCGCGGCCCTGCGCGAAATGCGCGGCATCCACGCTTGAGGGAAACGGGTGGACCGAAGCATGGCTTTCGCGCTTGGCTTCGTAGAGGCTGTAGCCGCCGGTGAAGACCAAGTCCGCAAGTCCGAACAGCTCTTGCTCCAGCGGCATCAGCTCGGGCGGGGCGAAGCGGAAGTTCTTCAGTTCGTCCATGCAGTCATAGACGGTGCAGGCGGCCGCCAGATGCCGCGAGAAGGGCAGCATCATCGGCGTGTAGTACCAGCGGATCAGCTGTGCGCCGATGCCTGCGACGTGATCGTCGAGCAGCGCGCGGAGCGCCGCCGTGCGCGCATCGCCGCCCATGCTGCCGGGCAGATGCGGCACTGCCACGGTGACCCCATTCCCTTCGTCGCGAAGCTCCAGCCAGGGCGTGGGGCTGTCGTTGTCGATCGGCTCTTCCCAGAACAGCACATCCATGTTGCGCGCGAAGCGGGTCATGAGGTGCTGGGGGCGCTGGAAGACGAAGTTCCAGCGAAGATGCGAAAAGCAGATCAGCGCGAAGTTGCTGCTCGGTCGGGTGCTTGCGGCATGGTTGGTCAAGGACGGTTTCCCTGTTGCGGTCAACAGAGAGAACCCACCCAAGCTTGTTGCCGTTCCAAGACGATAGCAACAATTCTTTTTAAATCAGCATGATACAAGTTAATGCAATTTAGTCTCACGCAGGCAGTGCGGGCCGCACCGAAGTACCGCCCGCCTGTTGCTCAGGCCGCGTCGACCATCACGATCTCGCTGTCTTCGATCGCGGTGATCTTGACCACCTCGACATCCTTGATCGCGGCACCGTCACGGGCGTTGACCCGCGTGCCGTCGATTTCCACCGCGCCGGTGGCGGGCACCAGATAGGCGCGGCGATCGCTGCCGAGCGTATATTCGGCTGTCTCGCCGGCGCGCAGGGTCGCACCCACGACCCGGGCATCGGTGCGGATCGGCAGCGCGTCGCCATCGCCCTCGAAACCGCTCGCCAACACCACGAACTGGCCGGCGCGGTCGGTCTTCGGAAAGGGGCGCGTGCCCCAGCTCGGCTTCTCGCCGCCGCGGGTCGGCTGGATCCAGATCTGGAAGATGCGGGTGGTCTCGTCCTCGCGATTATATTCCGAGTGCGCGATGCCCGTGCCTGCCGACATCACCTGCACGTCGCCGGCGACGGTGCGGCCGTGATTGCCCAGATTGTCCTGGTGGGTGATCGCGCCGTCGCGGACATAGGTGATGATCTCCATGTCGCGGTGCGGGTGCGGCGGGAAGCCGGTCTGCGGCGCGATCGTGTCGTCGTTCCACACGCGCAGATTGCCCCAGCTGGTGCGGGCCGGATCATAATAGTTGGCGAAGGAGAAATGGTGCTTGGCGTCGAGCCAGCCATGGTTGGCACCGCCGAGGCTGGAAAAGGGGCGAAGTTCGATCATTGTGGGTCTCCCTTTGGGGGTGCGCCGGGCCGCGGCGCCGTTTCGATGACCGGGATATAGGCGGGCTCGACTTCTCCAGTCAGTCGGATAAGTTTGACGCAAACGTTCCAGGAAATAGAAATGTCAAACCCGGGCACGCCCACCTTCGACCAGCTCCGCATCTTCCTCGCCGTGGTGGACAGCGGCAGCTTTGCGGGCGCGGGACGCCAGCTCAACCGCGCCGTGTCGGTGATCAGCTACGGCATCGCCAATCTCGAGGCGCAGCTGGGCGTGCTGCTGTTCGACCGCGAGGGCACCAAGAAGCCGCGCCTCACCACCGCCGGCGAAGCGGTGCTGGCCGAGGCGCGGACGGTGGCGCAGGGCATCGACGGGTTGCGCGCCAAGGTGAAGGGCCTGCTCGACGGGCTGGAGGCAGAGGTGAACCTCGCCGTCGACGTGATGCTTCCCACCCGCCGGCTGGGCGAAGTGCTGCGTGCCTTCCGCGCCGAATTCCCCACGGTGACGCTGCGGCTGCATGTCGAGGCGCTGGGCGCGATCACCAGTCTGGTGCTGGACGGCAAGGCGGTGCTCGGCATCTCGGGGCCGCTGGCACAGGGCATGAACGGGATCGAGTGCGAGGCGGCGGGATCGGTGGCGATGGTGCCGGTGGCGGCGCCCGACCATCCGCTCGGCCGGATGGACCCGATCCCGCCCGGCGCGGGGCGCGACCATGTCCAGCTCGTGCTCTCCGACCGCTCGCCGCTCACCGCCGGCCGCGACTTCGCGGTGATGAGCCCGCGCACCTGGCGATTGGCGGACCTGGGCGCGAAGCACGCGCTGCTCCGCGAAGGCATCGGCTGGGGCAACATGCCGCTGCCGTTGATCGAGCCGGACCTGGTCGCCGGCACGCTGGTGCGGCTGGCGATGCCGGAGAGCCCCGGCGGCATGTATCGCTTCGGCGCGATCTGGCGACGGGATGTGCCGCCCGGACCGGCGGCGTCGTGGCTGCGCGCGCGGTTCGTTGAGGTGGGGCGCGAGGATGTGGATCTGGAGGGGCTTGGCGAGGCGTAGAACGCAATCGCATTGCGCAGCCGCCGTCTTTGCTATGAGACGATAGTCTGAGTAGCGCGCATTTCCTATCTGAGGCGCATGGATGCACATCTGAGCGAACAGCTTCAGCAAATCTTTGGCGCCTATGTTCGCCAAGACACTCTGGATACGGCCGCAGCTGAAATGGCAGGTCTCGGCCAGGCATATCCAGATCTAGACGAAGGTTTTCGCGGAGCGTTGCGCAGAAGCATCGAGTTCGCGCGAAGCGGGGACGCTGGCGTATGCATAGCGATCGAGAAAAGCGGATATCGTGCACTGAACACGGCGGAGGCGCAGCTTATACTCGCTGAGCTTCTTCGCTTATACATCGTCCATTTCAAGATGAACACACGCGATTGATCTCGCTGGTGTTTGACCTCCTCGCTAGAACAGCACCGCCCCGCCCGCGACCAGCCGCACGTCCGGCGCGTTGTGGTTCAGCCCCGCCACCGCCAGCAGATCGAGCTGCAGCACCTTGGTCGGCCTCCATGCCGTCGACAGCGCGGCGAGGGCATGGGTCTCGTGCCCCTCTGGATCATTGTCCCGCTCCAGCGAGAATTCCGCAGTCGTCGTCACCTTTTCGCTGAGCTTGTAGCGCAGGCTGGTGATCCCGCTGACCGCGAAGTGCCGCCCCTGCCCGCTCTCGTTGGCGGCGGCATCGGCCTCGCCGGTGAAGGCCACAGCGAGCTTCTCGGTCAGGTCATATTGTACCGGCACGATGGCGCCCGCGGACCAGGTGCCGTCGCCGATCGGTGACTTGCCGGTGGGCGCAGTGAAGAAGCCCTCGACGCCGGCGGAAAAAGGCTTGCCCTTCTCGCCCGCGAGATGCTGACGCATCGCGAAGCGCAGGTCGCCGGTGCCGGTCACCCGGTGGATCGCGCCGGCCTTGTCGCGGGTGCGGTCCTGGCCATAGCCGGTCCAGCCCAGCTGCACCTCGGTCTTGGGGCCTACGCCCGCACGCACCAGCAGGTCGGCGGTGACGATCCGGTCCCCGCGCTGGTCGGCGGCGTCGTCGCGCTCCCAGTCGACGAACGAGGCCTCGACATGGACGCGGCCCGGCTCGGTGGTGCAGCTCGATGCGCCGATGCTCGGGCGGGTCGGGCAGAAGCGGGGATCATCGTCGGCAAAGGCATTGCCCTCCGCCAGCAGCGCCGTCGTAAGACCCAATATCCGTGCAGCGCGTACCATGTCATCCCCCGAGCGTGTGGAGGGCCCAACGATGCCATGTCGGAAATGTTTCGAAACAGAAGCCTCAGGCGTCGCGGATCGCATGCTCCAGATCGGCGGCATGGGCGGCGGCGGGTTCGGTCGGCGCGGCGGCATCGGCGAGTTCGGTCTCGACGCGTGCACCGCCGGTGAGCGTGCGGTGTACCGGGCAGCGATCGGCGATCTCGAGGAGCCGGGCGCGCTGGGTGTCGTCGAGGGCGCCCTCGATCTCGATCCGCCGGGTAAAAAGGTCCGCCGGCTGCACGCCTGCCTGGCGCTGGTGCCCGGCGAGCGTGCGGATGCCGGTGACCGGCCAGCCCTTCTGCAGCGCATAGACGCGCAGCGTCATCGTCGTGCAGGCGGCGAGCGCCGAGGCGAGCATCTGATAGGGCGTCGGCCCCGATCCCATGCCGCCGACCGACACCGGCTCGTCGAGCATCAGCGCCACGCCCGCGACCTGCACCGCCACCTGGAACTTGCCCGCGCCGGTATCGCGCGCGATCGCGTCCAGGGCCACTTCGCTGCTCATGCCGTCTGCTCCGCCAAGTTGGTCTCGATCGCGATACCCTGCTTGAGCGTCAGCGTCACCGGCGTGCGTTCGGCGATCTCGGCGAGCCGTGCCTTGGCGGCCGCATCGGGGCCCGTGATCGTCAGCACGCGCCGGATGTGCCGTTCCTCGGGCCTGCCGAGGATCCGCAGGTCGACATCGAGCGAATCGATCCGCCAGCCCTTGCGGTCGGCGTACATGCGCAGCGTCATCGCGGTGCATGCGCCGAGCGCGGCGAGCAGCAGTTCGTAGGGCGCCGGGCCAGCGTCGCGGCCGCCATTGCTCGGCGGCTCGTCGGCGAGGAGCGCGTGGCTGCCGGCCTGGATCCGGGTCTCCATCGCCTCGGGGCCGATATGGGCGGTGGTGTGCAGCATGGTCGTGGCCCTCAGATCGCCAGCAGCGCGATCGCTTCGATCTGCGCGGGGTTTAAGCCATGGTCGGCGAGCACCGGCACCAGATGCGCGGCGGGCCGGCGCTGGCGGCGCGTCGTGCAGACGAACTGGCGGATCGCCTCCAGCCGCGGGTTGGCCAGCGGCGTCGGGCGGCGGGCGCCGAACAGCGTGTCCGCCACGCGGCCGAGGAGCGAGGGCTTTTCGGTTGCCGCAACGGCGCTGCAGCCGCAGGCCGCCGCGTCCTGGAAGGCCACCGAGACGGCGGCCCATTCGGTCTGGCTGAGTTCGGGTGCTGTGTATCGGTCCATCGAAACCTCCTGTGTTGGGCCGTTTCTAGCCCGGCGACGCACTTCCGATCAGCCGGATAGTTTCGACGCTATCGTTCGAGGGAGTTGAACAGCTACTGTTCGATATAGTCGAACATATGGGACGACTTTATTCCAGTTCTCAGGCCATCTCGGCGGGGCCATCTTCCGGTCACCAGGCGAGGCAGATCGGTCCCCGCCCTCTTTCGGAGACACATCATGGCTACCGCACCTTATTCTCACACCGCCACCCCTACCAACGTTCAGTCGGCCCTGCCGCTGGTCGGCCGCATCGGCATCGCCGCGATCTTCCTGCTCAGCGGCCTGTCGAAGCTCGCCGCACCGGGCGCGACGATCGGCTATATCGCGTCTTCAGGCCTGCCCCTGCCGCAGCTGGGCTTCGCGATTGCGCTGCTCGTCGAACTGGGCGGCAGCATCGCGCTGATCCTCGGCTATCGCACCCGCATCGTGGCGGGGATCCTCGCCGCCTTCTCGGTCGCGACCGCGCTCGCCTTCCATTCGGCGCTGGGCGACCAGAACCAGTTCATCGACTTCTTCAAGAACATCGCGATGGCGGGCGGCCTGCTGCAGGTCGTCGCGTTCGGCGCCGGCGGCTGGAGCCTCGACGCCCGCCGCTAAGACGATCTGAAACCGCGTTGAAAGGGGTCGCACCAGGGGTGCGGCCCCTTTTCGCGTCCCCATCCATGCGTACAGGCGATCCGGCATCCGGTCTCCGCTAGACCCGCCTGCAAGGAGATCGCCATGACCCGCTGCACGCACATGAATTCGGACACGGTCCGCGAGGTTACCCCCAGCGCCAAGGGCTGCGAGGAGTGCCTTAAGACCGGCAGCTGGTGGGTCCATCTGCGGCTGTGCCGCGAATGCGGCCATGTCGGCTGCTGCGACCAGTCCCCCAACCGCCACGCCACCGCCCATTTCCAGGAAACCGGTCATCCGATCATGGAAGGCTATGACCCGCCCGAAGGCTGGGGCTGGTGCTATGCCGACGGGATCGAGGTAGACCTGCCCGACCAGACGCCGCAGCAGGGCCCGATCCCGCGCTTCTTCTGAACCCGCGCCGTGGACAGGCGCGGGCCGGGCGCTAAGACGGTGCCGATGATCGCGCATCCGCCGCTTCGATGACCCCGCCCGCCCCGGCGTCCCGCGCCGCACTCCTCTTGTTCGGCGCGGGCGATTTCGCGTTCAATCTCTACTGGCAGGCGGTCAATCTCTACCTGCTGTTCTTCTATATCGACACGCTGCGGCTGGCCCCCGCGCTGGCCGGCACGCTGTTCCTGGTGGGCGCGGCCTGGGACGGCGCGGCGGACTTCGTCGCGGGCGTGATCGCCGAACGGATGCGGCGGCCCTATCGCTGGCTGATCGGCTGGGGCGCCGTGCCGCTGGGGCTCGCCTTTGTCGCGATGTTCGCGGTGCCGGTGGGCGGCTGGGGCGCGGCGCTGGCGGCACAGCTCGGCTTCCGCACGCTCTACGCCTTCACCAACATCCCCTATTCGGCCTGGACGACCCGACTGGCGGGTACCAGCGCCGAGCGGTCGCTGCTCGCGGGGTTGCGGATGATCTTCGGCGCCGTCGCCGCGACGCTGGTCGCGGGGACGCTGCCGGGGCTGGTGCGGGCGCTGGGGAGCTACGGCGCGGCGAGCGCGCTCCTCGCTGCGCTCGGCGTGCCGTTGCTCCTGGCGATCGCGTGGATGGTGCCCGAGCGGCGGCCATCGGGGGACGCGGCGACCCGCCCGGCGATCGGCCCGGCGCTGATGCTGCTCGCGCGCAATCGTGCGTTCGTCGCGCTCAACCTCGCGGCGGCGGCGGGCGCGGCCGCGGCGGCGCTGACGACGCAGTCGGTGCTCTATTTCTTCCGCTATGTGCTCGCCGACGATCCCGCCGGGCCGCAGGCGCTGGCGGCGATGGCCTTCGCCAGCCTCGTCGCGACGCCGCTCTGGACGATCGCGGCGCGACGGGCCGGGGCGCGGGCCGCGTGGCTGGCGGCGTGCGGGCTCGCACTGGCCCTGCCCGCCGGCTTCGTGCTGCTGCCGGCGCCCGGCGTCGGCGCGGCGACGCTGTTCCTGCTGGGCATGCAGGTCGCGTTCGCAGGCTTCGGGCTCGCCGCCTGGACCTTGCTGCCCGACAGCGTCGACTGGGGCGCGGCGCGCAGCGGCGTGCGGGTGGAGGCGATCGCGTTCGGCACCTTCGCGCTCGCGCAAAAGGCGGCGCTGGCGGCGTCGGGGTTCGCGATCGGCGCGATCTACCAGGCGAGCGGCTTCGTCGCCGGGGCGCCGCAGGGGGCGAGCAGCCTGGCGGCGATCCGCTGGCTGATGCTCGCGGGACCGGCGGCGCTGCTGCTCGGCGCGCTGGCGGCGGTGCTGGCGCTGCCGCTGCGGCGGGATACGCTGGCCTGACCCATCCTCCCCCTGACGGGGGAGGATATGGGGAGATCACGCGCCCGCCCTGATCCAGTCGTGCATCGTCATCCAGCTGACGAATTCGCCAAACCATCCGGTGCTCGTCGTCTTCTTGGGATACATGCCGAAGCCGTGGCCGCCCTGTTCGAACAAATGGAACTCCACCGGCCGCTTGGCGCCGCGCCAGCTATCGATCAGCCCAAAGCCGGTATTGCCGAACAGCGGATCGTCGGCCGCGAGCGCCACGAACAGCGGCGGCGCGTCGGCGGGGACCTGGAAGGTGGTCAGCGGGCCGTAGATCGTGCCGATAAAGGCGGGCTTGGCGTCCTGCCCGTCGAGCGCCGTCGCCAGGGTGAGCATCGCGCCCGCCGAAAAGCCGACCATGCCGATCTTGTCCGGCTGGACGTGCCATTCGGCCGCGCGCTTGCGCACCAGCGCGAAGGCGGCGCGCGCGTCGGTCACCTGGGTGGCGATGCCCGCCATCATCGCCTTGGGATCGGCACCGCGCGGGGGCCCGCCCCCGCCGCCGGCGAAGCGCGCCTTCATCGCGGCTTCATAGGCAGCGAGGTCCTGCGGCGTCTGGTTGAGCCGGTACTTGAGCACGAAGGCGGCGACGCCGTGCGCGGCGAGCGCCTTGGCGACGTCCCAGCCTTCGTTCTGCATCGACAGCGAGGTGAAGCCACCGCCCGGTGCGACGATCACCGCGGTGCCGTTCGCCTTGGCGGGATCGGGCAGGAACGGGGTGAGCGTCGCCACCGTCACGTTGCGGGCGAATACGCTGCCATATTGACTGTGCCAGCTCTCGGTCGCGGTAGCACCGGGCAGCGAGCCGGTGCCGAGTTCGATCGCGCTCGGCTGCGCGGGCGTGGCGATCGCCGTCATCTTGTCGTTCTGTGCCAGCGCGGGCAGCGGCGCGGCGAATAGCGTCGCCAGGGTGAAGCCCATGCACAGCGCAAGTGCGGGCCGACGTTTCAACGAATGTGAACGCATCCAATCCTCCCCGTTAATTGCTTTGGCCGAGTATCAGCACCCGCATCACGTTTGTCCAACAATTAAATCGGCCTGTTGATCGATCGAAGCGTTCGGATCAAAGGGAATAAATCATATAAATACTGATTAGTTCTCGAAAGTTAGTATCGTGGGTTTTGGCGTCGCGGGCGGCACTTCGGTGGATTACTCGGTCTAGAGGGGCCGACGCCGGGCACTTCCCCAGAATCCCAGCGTACCGCCACCCCATGCCGGAGTTTATGCAAATCGCTCGCAATCGCATTGACAATGCGAATTGCTCGCAATAGGCGCTCCCGTAACGACGTTCAAAGGGGAATTACGTGAATCGCACTTCCGCGACGCTGGCCAGCGCGCCGGCTTTCGTTGCACTCGCCTGTGTAGGCTTTCTCGTCTCGGCACCCGCCCAGGCCGAGGACAAGCACGCGAACGACGGCACTACGACCAGCGCGGCATCCGATGGGGACTTGCAGGATCGCGATACGATCATCGTCAACGGCCAACCCTATTCGCCGCACCAGCAGTCGCCCAAGGCGACGCGGCCCGTGCGGGACACGCCGCAGACCATCACCATTCTCACCAACGAGGTGATCGAGCAGCAGAATCTGCTCACCCTGCGCGACATGCTGTCGACCGTTCCGGGCATCACCTTCGGTGCCGGCGAAGGCGGCGGCGGCTATGGCGATTCGATCAACCTGCGCGGCTATTCGGCCAATACTGACATAACCGTCGACGGCATCCGCGACAGCGCCCAGTATACCCGCACCGATCCGTTCAATCTCGAACAGCTCGAAGTCGTCAACGGCCCCAACTCGGTGCAGAACGGCGCGGGCTCGGTCGGCGGCTCGATCAACATGGTGACCAAGAAGCCGCAGGCGAACACCCGCATCCTCGCCTCGGGCGGCATCGGCACCGACAATTACTATCGCGGCACGGTCGATGCCAATGTGCGCGTCAACGAGCTGATCGCCTTCCGCCTCAACGCGATGAAGCACGACAACGACGTGCCCGGCCGCGATGTCGAGACGATGAAGCGCTGGGGCGTGGCGCCGGCGGTGACGATCGGCATCGACAGCCCGACCAAGCTGACGCTGCAATATCTCCACCAGGAGGACGACAACACGCCGCAATATGGCGTGCCCTATTATCAGGTCGCCGGCGGCGCGCTGCCGGGTGTCAGCCGCGCCAGCTATTTCGGCTTCCGCAACGTCGACACGCAGCAGAGCAATGTCGACCAGGCGACCGCAACCTTCGAGCATCACTTCAACGACCGGGTGACGATCCGTAACGTCACGCGCTGGCAGGACGTGACCCAGCACAGCATCGTCGATCCGCCCCAGGGCACCTGGTGCCTGGCGAACGGCCTCACCCCCACAGGCACGCCGTGCACAGTCGCCTTCACCGGCGCGACCACGGGCACGCTCACGGTGCCGGCCGGCTATTACTATGCCTCGGGCCCGCGCGGGAACACCCGCAACACGCGCAACCAGCTCGCCTATGACCAGGTCGACCTGATGGCGCGGTTCAACACCGGTTTCATCGAGCATTCGGTGACGCTGGGTGCCGCGGCGAGCTGGGAGAAATTCTATCTTTCCACCGGCAACGTGCTGCGCAATGCCAACGGCACCAACCCGCTGCTCTATTACCCGCTGATCAGCATCGCCAATCCCAACGCGGTGGTGACAGGCCCGGCGGCGGCCAGCGGGATCGCGCGCGTCTATGGCAGCAACGTCTATACCGGCCCGATCAACTATATCGAAAGCGCGCGGCAGACCGGCGAGCTGACCAACTATGCCGTCTATCTGTTCGACACGATGAAGCTCGGCGAGCATTTCGAGATCAACGGCGGCCTACGCTGGGAGTCGAACGACGGCAGCTACCGCGCCGATACCGTCTCCACCACCACGGCGACGCTGGGCCAGGTGACGCCGGGCACCGTGTTCTACAACAAGGACAAGCTGTTCTCCTACCGCGCGGGCCTGGTCTACAAGCCGATCAAGGCGATCAGCCTCTACGTCGCCTATGGCAACTCCAAGACGCCGTCCAAGACCTCGGTCAACGGTTCGTGCACCGCGGCGACCTGCAACGTCGATCCGGAAACCGCGCGCAACTATGAAGTGGGCGGCAAGGCCGAAGTGTTCGGCGGGCGCCTGCTGCTCACCGCGGCGCTCTTCCGCAACGAGCGCACCAACTACAAGGTGGCGACCGGCGACCCGCTGGTCCCCGAGCAGCAGCTGGACGGCAAGTCGCGGGTCAACGGCGTCGCGCTGGGCGCGGTCGGCCAGATCACCAAGGCCTGGTCGATCACCGCCAACTACACCTATCTCGACGGCAAGGTACTGCGCAGCATCGCGCAGAACAGCCCGGCGGGCACGATCGACTATGGCAAGGATGCCGAACTACAGAACACGCCCAATCATTCGGGCAGCCTGTTCAGCACCTACCGCCTGCCGTTCGGGCTCACGCTCGGCTACGGCGTGACCTATCAGGGCAAGGCCGCGTTCAACCTGCCGACGGCGACCGCGCCGCAGGTGCTCTACAGCCCCGATTACTGGGTCCACAACGCGTTCCTCTCCTACGAGATCACCCGTGCCCTGTCGGCGCAGGTCAACGTGAAGAACGTGACCGACTCGCTCTACTACACGCGCATCCGCAACAATGGCTGGGCGACCCCGGGTGATGGCCGCGCGGCGGTGCTGACGCTCAACTATCGCTTCTGATCGCGAAGGCCGCGACGCCTAGGCCCCTTCCGGCTCCCATGCCGGGAGGGGCCGCTTCTTTTCTCCGCCCTTGATCTGGCGCATGTCCCGCAGGGCGCGGGATGATCACAGGGCAGGATGTTTTCCCGCGCAGGAGTGTGTGCATGCTGATCCCGATCCCCGACCTGCTGTCGCCCGCCGAGCTGGCGCGGGTGCGTGCGCTGGTGGATGCGGCGGAATGGGTGGACGGCAACGTCACCTCCGGCCCGCAGGCGGCGCTCGCCAAGCGCAACGAGCAGCTGCCCGAGACGCACCCGGCGGCGCGCGAGGCGGGGGCGATCATCCTCGACGCACTGGCGCGCTCGCCCTTGTTCATCGCCGCGGCGCTGCCGCTCAAGATCTTCCCGCCCTTGTTCAACCGCTATGCCGGCGGCCAGAATTTCGGGCTGCACGTCGACAATGCCGTGCGCATCCAGCGCGGCAGCGAGTTCCGCGTGCGTTCGGACCTGTCGATGACCGTGTTCCTCGAAGATCCGCAGGCCTATGCCGGCGGCGAACTGCTGATCGAGGGGCTGTTCGGCGCGCAGTCGGTGAAATTGCCCGCGGGGCACGCGATCCTCTATCCTTCGTCGAGTCTGCACCGGGTGACGCCGGTGACCAGCGGCGCGCGGGTCGCCAGCTTCTTCTGGCTCCAATCGATGGTCCGCGACGACGGCGCGCGGCGGATCCTGTTCGACCTCGATCGCTCGATCCAGGGGCTGGTCGGCGAAGTCGGGCAGGGCCATGCCGAGGTGGTGGCGCTGACGGGGGTGTACCACAATCTGCTGCGCCGCTGGGCAGACGCGTAAGGCGGTTGTTGCCGCTGTGGGGGCGGCGTTGATTCCTGGCTAGGCCCCTCGCTTATCGGGATCGATCGACGGGCGGCGCTGTGGTTGAGAGCCGTCCACGACATCAGTTGCGGTCATTCGGCCACGCACTTGCCTCTTCCGATTGCGGCCGTTCTGGAGATGTGGCGAAGTTAATGTGCCAACCGGAGGGCAGCTAATTGCCCCTGTTCGCAAAAAACGGCCAAGCACAAAGCAACCACTATCGGAGCGTTGGGTAAGCGGTTCCGAACCAATCCCGCGCGCACTGCACGGGCGGGCGGAGCGCCACCCTGGCCGCAAGCGTGTCCTCCCCCGCCAGGGGGAGGATTAGAGGGTCACACCAGTTCGAAGCTGCCCGACACGCCTTCCGCTTCGGCCGAAGGCGCGATCCAGAGCTGGAACTTGCCCGGTTCCACCGTGGGCTTGAGCGTCTGGCCGATGAACAGCAGGTCGGCACGGCTCAGCGTGAACTGCACCTGCTTGCGCTCTCCGGGCTTGAGCGCGACGCGGCGGAACGCCTTCAATTCGCGCACCGGACGGGTGACGCTCGCCGCCACGTCGCGGATATAGAGCTGCACCACTTCCTCCGCGGCGCGCGACCCGCTGTTGGCAATGGTCGCCGACACCACGAGCTTGCCGTCTGCCGACAGCTGGCCGCCGCCGAGATCGAGGTCGCTATACGCGATCTCGCCATAGGTCAGGCCGTGGCCGAACGGGAACAGCGCCTGGTTCGGGAACTCGCGAAAATGCGTCTTGTATTCCTGCAGCGGGCCGGCCGGATTGGGGCGGCCGGTCGGCTTGTGGTCATAGTGATAGGGCTCCTGCCCCGTCGCCTGCGGGAAGGAGACCGGCAGCCGCCCGGAGGGGCTCACCACCCCGAACAGCACGTCGGCGATGGCCGGCCCGTCCTCGGAGCCAAGGAACCAGGTGACGAGGATCGCCGGTGCCTTTAGGACCGCGCCCTCCAGCGCCAGCGCGCGGCCGTTGCGGAGCAGCACCACCACCGGCTTGCCGGTCGCCGCCACCGCCTCGGCCAGCGCCATCTGCGCCGGGGGCACGACGATCGCCGAGCGCGACTGCGCCTCGCCCGACATGCGGGCATGCTCGCCCACCGCCAGCACGACCACATCGGCGGCGCGCGCCGCAACCACCGCCGCCTCGATCCCACCGGGGATCGGGCCGTCGAGCCCGGCGCCCGCGGTGACGCTCACCAGCGCCGGATCCTGGACCAGCGCCTTGACGCCGGTGGCCAGATCCACCGCCTCGGCATCGGTGCCATAGACGTTCCACGGGCCGATCAGATCGTGCAGCCCGCTCGCGAACGGCCCGATCAGCGCGATCTTCTTGCCCGCGCGCGGCAGCGGCAGCAGCCCGCCTTCGTTCTTGAGCATCACGATCGAGCGCGACCCCGCCTCGCGGGCGAGCGCGAGGTTGGCACGCGTGCGCACCCGCGCCTTCTCGCGTGCCGGATCGATGCGGCGGAACGGATCATCGAACAGGCCGAGTTGCACCTTCAGCGCCAGCACCCGCCGCACCGCCTCGTCGAGCCGCGCCATCGGGACCTCCCCCCTCGCGACCAGGTCCGGCAGGTGCTTGATGTAGAAGCCGCTCTGCATGCTCATGTCGACGCCGGCCATGAAGGCGAGCTTGGTCGCCTCGCGCGCGTCCGCCGCGAAGCCGTGGGCGATCAGTTCCTCGTCGGCGGTATAGTCGGAGACGACCAGCCCGTCGAAGCCCCATTCGCGGCGCAGCACTTCGGTGAGCAGCCATTCGTTGGCGGTGGCCGGGATGCCCGACAGCTCGTTGAACGACGCCATCACCGTCGGCGCACCTGCCGCCAGCGCCGCCTGGAAGGGCGGGAAATAGGTTTCGCGCAGCGTCCGCTCGGAAATGTCGACGGTATTATAGTCGAGCCCCGCCTCCACCGCGCCATAGGCGGCGAAATGCTTGGCGCAGGCGGCGACGGCATCCGCCGCTTCGAGTCCCTTGGCGCCCTGGAAGCCGCGCACCCGCGCCGCAGCGATCAGCTTGCCGAGCAGCACGTCTTCGCCGGCGCCCTCGACGCCGCGGCCCCACCGCGCGTCGCGGGCGATGTCGACCATCGGCGCGAAGGTCCAGTCGATTCCGGCGGCCGCCGCCTCCACCGCCGCGACACGCGCGGTGCGCTCGGCGAGATCGGGATCGAAGCTCGCCGCCTCGCCCATCGGCACGGGGAAGACGGTACGAAATCCGTGAATCACGTCGGCGGCGAAGAGCAGCGGGATCCTGAGCCGCGAGTCGCGCGTGGCGACCGTCTGCATCCGCTTGGCCATTGCAGCACCATTGCCGTTGAACACGCCGGTCAGGCGTCCCGCGCGCACCTCGGCCAGCTGCCCGTCGAAGTTCGACGAGGCACCCGCAGGATTGAGCGTCACCGCCGCCCCACCCGACCAGGCGGCCGCCATCAGCGTGAGCTGCCCGGCCTTCTCCTCGACGGTCATCTGGGCGAGCAGCGACTCGACCGCGGCGGGCAGTTTCTTCCCCCCCGCCTGGAGCAGCATCGCGCGTGCCGGGCTCGCCGCCCAGGCCGCCGCCGCGCTCGCCCCGATCAACACCGCACGCCTCGAAATCTGGCCGTCCTTCACGCGTTTCCTCCCACAGCGCGACCCTACATCGGCCGCTGCATCAACAATCTTGCAACCCGCTATTGCTTCATGTAACCGGTTACATCAAGAGCTTGACGCCAAGACCGGCAAACAAGCCGTCACAACCCAGACCCAGGAGGGGACGAAGACCGCCATGCCGAACGCCACGATCCGCGATGTCGCGCGTGAAGCGTCGGTGTCGGTCGCGTCGGTGTCGCGCGCGCTCAATGGCGCGACCAACATTCGTCCCGAACTGCGCGATCACATCCGCGATGTCGCCAATCGACTCGGTTATGTGCCGCATGCCGGTGCGCGCAACCTGAGCCTCGCCCGCTCCTCGACGATCGGTGTCGTCGTTCCCGATCTCCACGGCGAGTTCTTCTCCGAATTGCTGCGCGGCATGGACCGCCAGGCGTCCGAACTCGGCCTCCACCTGCTGCTGATGGTGATGCACGGCGAGGCCGATCGCGGCATCACCGCGCTCCACGCGATGCGCGGCCGGGTGGACGGGCTGGTGGTGATGGCGCCGCAGATCACTTCGGACGAGCTGTTCCAGCACCTGCCCCGCACCATGCCCTCGGTGCTCGTCAACTGCGCGCCGCACGACGGCGTTCGCGCCGAACTGCGCGTCGACAACGTTGCCGGAGCCGTCGCGGTGGTCGAGCATCTCGTCGCCGGGGGCTGCCGCCGGATCGTCCATATCGCCGGCCCCGCAGCCAATATCGACGCGCAGGAGCGCCTGCGCGGCACCCGCGAGGCCTGCGCCCGGCTGGGCGCAGAACTGCGCGTGGTGCAGGGCGACTTCAACGAGGACAGCGGCACCGCCGCCATCGCCACGCTCCAGGCAGAGTGCGCCGACTATGACGCGGTGTTCGCCGCCAACGACATGATGGCGGTGGGCGCGCTGATGGCGCTCAAGCGCGCGGGCGTCTCCGTGCCCGAGCAGGTGGCGGTGGCCGGGTTCGACAACATCCCGCTGACCCGCCTGATTTCGCCGGCGCTCACCACCGCCAGCATCGACATTGCCGAATTCGGCGCGCGCGCCGTGGTGCGCCTCGCCGGACTGATCGATGGCGCCTCGGACGACACGCTCGAATGGCGTGCGCCGATCGTCATCGCGCGGGAATCGACCCGCCAACACCCCAAAAACACAACAGGAAACCCGATCCGCCGGGGAGATAGAGAGTAACCATGAACAAGCTCGTTTTGCGTTCTGCATTGCTGACGATGACCGCGCTGGGCACCGGTGCCCTGCTCGCCCCCGCCCCTGCCATGGCCCAGGTCGGCCAAGCCTCGCTGCGCGGCACGATCACCACGCCCGCCGACAACCCGGTCACCGAAGTGACCGCGATCGAAGTGTCGACCGGCATCCGCCGTAGCGCGACCGTCGGCGCCGACGGCAGCTACAACTTCGCTTCGCTGCGTCCGGGCACCTATCGCCTCGAGATCAAGCTGCAGAACGGCGTGCGCAATTCGGACGCGTTCACGCTGCGCGTCGGCCAGAATGCCGGCCTCGACCTCGACCTGACGACCATCACCAGCGCGCCGACCGCCGACGCCGGCGCGGCGCCCGCAGGCGACGACACCGCGGCGCCCGCGACGGGCGACGAGATCGTCGTCACCGGCAACCGCATCCGCTCGCTGGACGGCGGCCAGGTGGGCATCAACATCACCCAGCGGCTGATCGAGCAGCTGCCGCAGAACAACCGCAACTTCCTCGCCTTCGCAGACCTCGCGCCGGGCGTGCGCTTCATCGAGGGCGCCAATGGGGAGTCGCGCATCCAGGGCGGCGCCCAGGCCAGCAACACCGTCAACGTGTTCATCGATGGCGTCAGCCAGAAGGACTATGTCCTCAAGAACGGCATCACCGGCCAGGACAGCTCGGCAGGCAACCCGTTCCCCCAGCTCGCGATCGGCGAGTATCAGGTGCTGTCGTCCAACTACAAGGCCGAGTTCGACCAGGTCAGCTCGGTGGCGATCACCGCCGCGACCAAGTCGGGCACCAACGAGTTCCACGGCGAAGGCTTCATCGACTACACCAACCAAGACCTGCGCACGCGCCGGCCGACCGAGCTTTTCCCGGTCAAGCGCGACAAGGTGAACTCCAACAACAAGCAGTTCGGCGTCGCGCTGGGTGGTCCGATCATCCAGGACCGCGCACATTTCTTCGTGACGTACGAAGGCAAGCGGATCGACAGCCCGTATGACGTGCGGCCGGAGAACGGCGTCTCGACCAGCATCTTCCCGTCACAGTACCAGCAGTATTTCGGCACCTTCTCGCAGCGATTCAACGAGGACCTGTATTTCGGCAAGATCGATATCGAGCCGACCGACAGGGACCTGGTCGAACTGACCGGCAAGTATCGCAAGGAATCGGGCTCGCAGATCCAGACCGGCATCAACGCGCCGAGCACCGCGACGCTCAACAAGGTCGACGAGAAGCGCTTCATGCTCCGCTGGCAGCACAGCGAGGACAATTGGATCAACGACGCCCGCGTCTCCTACCAGGACACGAAATGGGCGCCGACGCCCGAGACGAGCGGGAACGCCTTCTTCTTCCAGGCCTCGACGCTGAACAACGGCAACTTCACCCGCACCGATCTGCTGCGCTATGGCGGCGGCGGCAGCCAGCAGAACAAGGGCCAGAAGGGCTGGACCTTCCAGGACGACTTCACCTGGACCGGGTTCAGCGGGCACACCATCAAGGTCGGCACCAAGGCGAGCTTCATTCGCCTGCGCTCGATCGAGCAGAACCGCGCCAACCCGCAGTTCACCTATGACATCAACGCGTTCAGCCCGACCGGCTTCAACGACCAGATCCCGTATCGGCTCGACTTCGGCGTACCGACGGGCACCGGCCCGGTCGACGTGCGCTCCAGCAACTTCCAGTTCGGCGTCTATGCGCAGGACGACTGGGACGTCACCTCGCACCTGACGCTGAACCTCGGCCTGCGCTGGGATTACGAACGGACCCCGGCGTTCGTCAATTTCGTGACCTCGCAGGAAAATCTCGCGGCGATCGCGCCCACCAATTATCCCAACCTCGTCAACGCCGACTACAACATCAACGATTTCATTTCGAACGGCCGCAACCGCAAGACCTTCACCGGCGCCTTCCAGCCGCGCCTCGGCTTCACCTATCGCATCGACGAAGCCGGACGGTTCGCGGTGTTCGGCGGCTATGGCCGCTCCTATGACCGCAACCAGTTCGACTTCCTCCAGCAGGAAGTGAACCAGAGCGCCTACGCCGTTCGCAACTTCAACTTCATCGGCGCCGACTCCAATCCGAACAACGCCTGCCAGGGCGCGGATGCAACCACCTGCGTCACCTGGAACCCGATCTACCTGACGCCCGAAGGCCGCCAGCAGTTGCTCACCGGTGCCGTCGGCGGCGGACGCGAGTTCCGCTTCCTCAAGAACGACCTGAAGGTCCCCTATTCGGACCAGTTCAGCCTGGGCATCCGCGGCCGTTTCCAACAGCTCGGGCTCGAGCTCGGCTACAGCCATATCGCCAGCAGGAACGGCTTCGCCTTTCTGCTCGGCAATCGGCGGCCGGACGGCAGCTTCTTCTTCAACGATCCCGCCAATCCGACCGACACTCCGGCGCCGCCGTTCGGCTTCTCGCCCCCGGGCTATCGCAGCATCATCCTCGGCACCAACGGACTGAAGACCAACGCGGACTCGGTCTATTTCAAGGTCACCAAGACCTACACCCAGGCCTCGCCCTGGAGCCTGGATGCCACCTACACCTACACCGAAGCCACCGAGAACCAGCTCGGCGAGACCTATCTGCTCGATTTCCCGTCGATCAGCGACTATCCGATGCTGCGCTCGTCGGGCGTGCCGCGGCATCGCCTCGTCATGGCGGGCAGCGTCGATCTGCCACTGGGCTTCTCCTTCTCGTCCAAGCTTCAGGTCGAATCGGCCGCCTATCAGAAGGCGATCCTGAACCAGTCCAACCCGTTCCAGCGCGTGATCGTCGGGCGTGAGACCGATGGTTCGGGCGGCGGCTGGGGTCGGCGCCAGATCGACATGGCGCTCACCAAGTACGTGCCGATCAAGTTCATCAGCGACCAGACCCGCCTGCGCTTCCGCGTCGACGTGCTGAACGTGTTCAACGACTATAACTTCGTCACCTTCAACAACGACCCCGCCTCGTCGAACTGGGGCGCGCGCAGCAGCTATGACGTCGGCGGCAACCCGCCGCGCACCTTCAAGCTGTCGGTCGGCTATTCCTTCTGATCCCTCCTACTGGGGCGGCGCATCTCCCGTGCGGCGCCCCATCTTTTTGAGGACCCAAGTTTCATGATCGATCGCAGGCAACTGCTCGGCTCCGGCGCGGTGGCGCTGGCGGGCCTCGCGGGCGCATGCTCGCAACCCGGCACCCGCCTCGGCGGGACCGGCCCCGCGCCGGCGGCAGACCCGCTCATCCGCGACCTGCAGGAACGCACCTTCCGCTATTTCTGGGACACCACCGATCCCGAGACCGGCCTTGCGCCCGATCGCTGGCCCACCCCCTCCTTCGCCTCGATCGCCGCGGTGGGCTTCGCGCTCACCGCCTATCCGATCGGCGTCACCAATGGCTGGATCACCCGCGAACAGGCGCGCACCCGCACGCTCGCCACGCTGCGCTTCTTCGCCACCGCGCCGCAGGGCGACGGCCAGAGCGACGCCAGCGGTTACAAGGGCTTCTTCTACCATTTCCTCGGCACCACCAAGGGCCGCCGCTTCGCCCGCGCCGAGCTGTCGACGATCGACACCGCGCTGCTGCTGGGCGGCGTGCTGTTCGCGCAGAGCTGGTTCGATGCCGACGAGTCCCAAGAGGCCGAGATCCGCGCCCTCGCCGACCAGCTTTATGCCGCGGTCGACTGGACCTGGATCACCCCGCGCCCGCCCTTCGTGTCGATGGGCTGGCATCCCGAGAGCGGCTTCATCCCCTCGGACTGGAACATCTATAACGAGGGACTGCTGCTCTATGTGCTGGCGCTCGGCTCGCCGAGCCATCCGCTGCCGCCCGAGACCTGGACTGCGTGGACGGCGCGCTTCGACGCGCAGTGGAGCGACAAATGGGGCGAGCCGCACCTCCATTTCGCGCCGCTCTTCATCCACCAGTACAGCCATTGCTGGATCGATTTCCGCGGCATCCGCGATCCCTATATGGCGGCCAAGGGCATCGACTATTTCGAGAACAGCCGCCGCGCGGTGCGGGCGCAGCGCGCCTATGCGATCGCCAATCCGGGCGGCTGGACCGGCTATGGCGCGGATGTTTGGGGCCTGACCGCCTGCGACGGGCCTGGCGACTTCAGGCAGCGGATCGGCGGCCGCGAGCGCCAGTTCTTCAGCTACTCCGCACGCGGGCCCGACGATCGCGACGACGGCACGCTGGCGCCGACGGCCGCTGCCGCCTCGATCGCGTTCGAGCCGGAACTGGCCGGCCGCGCGGTGGCGACGATGCACGCGCGCTATGGCCGCGGCATCTATGGCCGCTACGGCTTTCTCGACAGCTTCAACCCCACGCTGACCCGCGCGACCGCGCCGCTCAAGCACGGCAAGATCGTGCCCGGCATCGGCTGGGTCGATGGCGACCATCTGGGGATCGACCAGGGGCCGATCCTGCTGATGATCGAGAACCTGCGCAGCGGCCTCGTCTGGGAGGTGATGCGCCGCAACCCGCATATCCGTCGCGGGCTGCAGCGCGCTGGCTTCAAGGGCGGGTGGCTCTAGGGCCGGCCGGCTTTAATCGTCCTGCCGGTCGGTCTTCTTGGGCGCGACCCAGACATGGACCGGCACGACGACCTTGCCCGGCGCAGGCTTGCCGATGTCGACGCGGCTGGCCTGGACCAGTTCGCCGTTCGAAAGAGTAAAGGACGCCCAGGGCTTGGGCATGCGGTTGAACGTCATCTTCTGGATGGGTTCGCCGGTGTTCGAATTCATGATGGTAGCAATGACAGGCATGCGCCTGCCGCTATTCGGGCAGGCGCCGGGCTGTCCAGCGGGGGCGCCGACGAATCTGTGGATAGCCCTCATGCCCGTCGGGCGCGATCCACTCCCCAGCCATCGTCATCCCGGTGAAAACCGGGATCCAGTCGCTCCTCGGTGCCTGCAAGAGCCGCGAAGGAGCGCCAATGGATCCCGGCTTTCGCCGGGATGACGGCTGGCGGCGAGGTGTGGGTTCCTCTGCGGCCGCTCTCGTGTAAAGCCGCCGTCGAACCGGCATAAGGGAGCAGCCCATGATCATCCGCAGCGACGAGACCCAGGACATCGAGGTCCCCGGCGGCGGCACGATGCGGATGCATCTGTTCCGCCCGGCGGTGGAGGGTCGCTTCCCGGGCGTGCTGCTGTTCTCGGAGATCTACCAGGTCACCGCGCCGATCCGGCGGCTGGCGGCGATGCTCGCGGGCAATGGCCTGCTCGTCGCGGTGCCCGAGGTGTATCACGAGTACGAGCCGGCGGGCACGGTGCTCGCCTATGATCAGGCGGGCACCGATCGCGGCAATGCGCTCAAGATCACCAAGCCGGTTGCCGCCTTCGATGCGGACGCCACCGCGGCGCTGACCGCGCTCGCGGCGCACACCGCCTGCTCGGGCAAGCTCGGCACCTTCGGCGTGTGCCTGGGTGGGCACCTCGCCTATCGCGCGGCGCTCGACCCGCGCGTCTCGGCGGCCGCCTGCTTCTATCCCACCGACATCCACTCGGGCACGCTCGGCGAAGGCCGCAGCGACGACAGCCTGCCGAGGATGGCCGAGCTGAAGGCCGAACTGCTGCTCGTCTGGGGGCGGCAGGACCCGCACATTCCCTTCGCAGGCCGCGAGGCGATCCGGGCGCGGCTGGAAGAAGTTGGCGCCTCCTATGCCTGGCACGAGCTCAACGCCCAGCACGCTTTCCTGCGTGACGAGGGCCCGCGCTACGATCCCGCGCTGTTCCTCCAGGCAATGGCGCTGACCGTCGACTTCTACCGCCGCACGCTCGGCGGCTCGGTATAATCCGGGGGCTGCATTTGCAGCCCTGTGATGCTCTTTATTGACAGACCACCTCTCTTCGAGTGGTATGACCAATAAGGCGGCGCAGCAAGCGATCGCCATGGGAGAGACATCGCAATGCGCACGAATTCGGCTTTGGCCGCCCTCTTGCTGTCCTCCGCCGCGATCGTGGCACCGGCTTGTGCACAACCGCAGTCTACGCGCCAGACCACCGCCGAGCCGCGCGCGACGATCGATCTCTCTACCGGCTGGCGCTTCCACTCCGGCGACGCCGATGCCGGCCCGGCCGCTCCCAGCTTCGACGATGCGGCCTGGCAGCCGGTATCGGTGCCGCACACCTGGAACAAGGTCGGCACCTATGCCGTCACCCGCGCGGCGGATGCCGATATGCGGCAGGGCCTGGGCTGGTATCGCCGCAGCCTTACCGTCCCCGCCGCGCTGAACGGACGGCGGCTGTTCCTCGAATTCGACGGCGTCTCGAAGATCGCCGATGTATGGGTGAACGGAACGCATGTCGGCCGCCATGCCGGCGCCTTCGCTCGCTTCCGGATCGACGTGACCGGGGCGCTCAAGCCCGGCGCCAACAGCCTTGCGGTCCGCGCCGACAACAGCGCTTCGGCGCCGGGCAGCAGCACGGAGCATGTGATCCCGCTTGGCGGCGATTTCTTCGTACAGGGCGGCATCTATCGCGGCGTGCGGCTAGTGGCGGTGGAGGATGCGCATATCGATCTCGCCGATCATGGCGGGCCGGGCGTGTATCTGCACACGCCGAAGGTCTCCGCGGAGCGAGCCGAGGTCGCCGCGAAGACGCTGCTGCGCAACCTCGGCACTCGCGCCCGCACGCTAACGCTCACCACCACCATTCAGGACGCAACCGGCAAGCCCGTCGCCACCGATCGCGTGCCGGCTGCGCTCGCGCCCGGCCAGGCGCTGGCGGTGGAACGTGGCCTTACCCTCGCGAGCCCCCACCTCTGGCAGGGCCGCGCGGATCCCTATCTCTACCGCGTCGTCAGCGAGCTGCGCGACGGCGCTCGGGTGATCGACCGGCAGGTCCAGCCGCTCGGCATCCGCAGCTTCGCCTTCGATCCCAATCGGGGCCTGATCCTCAACGGCAAGCCCACCCCGCTGCACGGCGTCTCGCGACACCAGGACGTCGGCGGCAAGGGCTGGGCGCTCACCCCCGAGGACCATGCCCGCGACATGGCCCTCGCGCTTGAGCTCGGCGCCAACACCATCCGGCACGCGCATTACCAGCACGCCCAGGAATGGACCGACGAGGCCGACAAGGCGGGCATGGTGGTGTGGGCCGAACTCCCCTTCGTGCACGAGGCCAATGTCGAGCCCAGCCTGCCGCCCGCGCCGGAGACGATCGCCAATGCCGAGGAACAGCTGCGCGAGCTGATCCACCAGAACTACAACCATCCCTCGATCCTGCTCTGGTCGGTGGGCAACGAGGCCGATATCGGCGCGGCGATCGATGCGATGCGGAAGGGCAGCGGCAAGCCTGCCCAGTCCCGCTCGATGCTGGAGCGGCTCGATCGGCTGGCGCGCGCCGAAGACCCGAGCCGGCTGACCGTCTATGCCGATTGCTGCGAGGACACGCCCTCGATCCTGTCGATGCAGGGGGCACCCAGCCTCAACGGCGTCACCCAGGTGATGGGGCTCAACCGCTATTATGGCTGGTATTATGGCGATCTGGACGGCGTCGGCCCCGCGCTCGATGCGCTCCATGCCAAGCATCCGGCGCTGCCGATCGGCCTCAGCGAATGGGGTGCCGGGGGCGCGATGACCCAGCATAGCGACAATCCGCGCGGCGGCCCGGTCGCCGCCTATGGTCGCCCCCAGCCCGAGGAATATCAGAGCCTCGCGATCGAGGAGAATTGGAAGCAGATCCGCGCGCGGCCCTATCTGTCGGCGAGCTGGCTGTGGAACCTGTTCGATTTCGCCACGACGATGCGCAACGAAGGCGACGCCACCGACATCAACACCAAGGGCCTGGTTTCCTACGACCGCAAGACCCGAAAGGACGCCTTTTATTTCCTCCAGGCCAGCTGGTCGGACGCGCCGGTGCTGCACCTCAACGGCCGCCGCTATGTCGACCGCGCCTATGCGGTGACCGACGTGCGCGGCTATTCCAATGCCGATCGGGTGTCGCTGTCGGTCAACGGCAAGCCCGTGGGTGAGGTCGCCTGCCCCGATCGAATCTGCGTGTGGCCGGGCGTGGCGCTGGCACCGGGTGCCAACCATCTCGTCGCTACCGCCAACATCGGCGGCAAGCAGGTCACCGATGCGCTCGACTGGAACGCGCCCAATCCGCGCAAGGGCGTGTTCATCGACAGCGGCGCGCTGGTCGGCGGCACGATGGGCGGCGACCGCTATGGCTCGGACGACTTCTTCCGGGGCGGCACGGCGAAGGTGCTCGCCGGCCGCTCGCCTTTCGCCCCGCCGCCCAAGGTGGAGGGCACCGACAGCCCCGCGCTGTTCGGCAGCTACCGCGAGGGCAAGTTCGGCTACGACATCCCCCTGCCCGACGGCAGCTGGACGGTGAACATCGCCAGCTTCGAGCCCGATGCGGCCAAGGGCGCGGCGCGCAGCTTCGCGGTGCTGGCCGATGGCAAGCGGGTGATCGAGGCCTTCTCGCCGCTGCAGGCAGCCGGCGGCGTCAACAAGGCCGTCACGCGCAGTTTTCAGGTGAAGAGCAGTGGCGGGCGCCTGGTGCTGGCGTTCGAGCCTGTCGGCGGCGATGCGGTGGTGGCGGGGATCGCGATCCGGCCGAACTGAGCGGCAGCTTTGACCTTTGCCGCGACATTGCCCACAAGCATGGGCGATGCCGGACCCGTTGCGCAGCGTTGCCCTTGAAGGCGTCAGCAAAACCTATGCGAAGGGCGCGCGGGCGGTCGACGGGGTGTCGCTGAAGATCGCCGGCGGCAGCTTTGTCGCGCTGGTCGGCGCCTCGGGCTCGGGCAAGTCGACCCTGCTCAAGATGGTCAATCGGCTGATCGCGCCGAGCGAAGGTCGCGTCCTGATCGACGGCGAGCCGGTCGATGCCGAGCCCCCGCACCTGCTGCGCCGGCGGATCGGCTATGTCTTCCAGAATGTCGGCCTGTTCCCGCACCTCACCGTCGGCGAAAATGTCGCGATCGGGCTGAAGCTGGCGGGCACGACGGATCGACAGGCACGCGTCGCCGAGCTGCTGCGGCTGGTCGATCTCCCCGAGGCGATGGCCGCGCGATTGCCGGACGCGCTTTCCGGCGGCCAGCGCCAGCGGGTCGGCGTCGCCCGCGCGCTCGCCACGTCGCCCAAGCTGCTGCTGATGGACGAGCCGTTCGGCGCGCTCGATCCCGTTACCCGCGACGCGCTCGGCAAGGCGATCCGCGCGCTGCACGAAACCATGGGGCTCACCACCATCCTGGTGACCCACGACATGGCCGAGGCGCTGCTGCTCGCCGATCGGATCCTGGTGATGGAAGCCGGCCGCGTCGTCGGCGACGCTTCCCCACGCGACCTGCTCGCCGGCAAGGGTGGCGCCGCGGCCGATGCGCTGGTCGCGGTGCCGCGCGAGCAGGCCGAGCGACTGGCGGCGCTCGCCCGATGACCAGCGCCTTCGCCCGCGTGCCCGAATTGCTGGCGCAGCATCTGCTGCTGGCCTTTGCCGCATTGCTGCTCGGCATCGCGATCAGCCTGCCCTTGGCAGTGCTCTCCGCCCGGCATCGGGGCGTCGCCCGGGCAGCGCTGGGGCTGGCGAGCCTGATCCAGACCATCCCCAGCCTCGCGCTGCTCGCGCTTTTCTATCCGTTGCTGCTGTCGCTGTCGGCACTGGTCGGCGGCGGCATTCCGGCATTGGGCTTCCTGCCCTCGCTGCTCGCGCTCACCCTCTATGCGCTGCTGCCGATCCTGCGGAATGCAGTGACCGGGCTGGTCACACTCGACCCGGCGGTGCGCGAGGCGGCGGACGGAGTCGGCATGACCCGCTGGCAGAAGCTCCGGCTGGTCGAGGCGCCGCTGGTCGCGCCGGTGGTGATGGCCGGCATCCGCACCGCCGCCGTCTGGACGATCGGCGCGGCGACGCTCTCCACCACCGTCGGCCAGCCCAGCCTGGGCGACCTGATCTTCGCCGGGTTGCAGACGCAGAACTGGGCGCTGGTGCTCGCCGGCTGCATCGCCGCCGCCGGGCTCGCGCTGGCGGTCGACGCACTGCTCGGGCTGGCCGAATGGGGCATCGCCCATCGCCGCCGCGCGCTTGTCTGGCTGAGCCTCGGCCTCCTAGCCGTCGGCGCCCTCGCCGCCCTCGCCCCCGCCTGGCCGGCGCGCCGCGGCGTGGTGACGATCGGCGCCAAGGGCTTTTCCGAGCAATACATCCTCGCACGGCTGATCGGCACCCGGCTGGAGGCGGCGGGCTATAGCGTGCGCTACCGCGAGGGGCTGGGCTCGGGCGTCGCCTATGGTGCGCTGGCGAGCGACGCGATCGACGTCTATGTCGATTATTCGGGCACGATCTGGACCAACCAGATGCACCGCACCGACGTGCCGCCCCGCGCCGCAATCGTCCGCGGCGTCGCCAACTGGGCGAAGCGCACCAGCAACGTCACGCTACTGGGAAGCCTCGGCTTCGAGAACGCCTATGCCTTCGTGATGCGGGGCGACGATGCCCGGCGGCGCGGCATCGCGACGATCGCCGATCTCGCCAAGGTCGCGCCGTCGCTCAAGCTCGCCACCGACATCGAGTTTCTCGAACGCTCCGAATGGAAGGCGGTGCAGCGCGCCTATGGCCTGCGCTTCGCCGCGGCCAATCCCTATCAGCCGACCTTCATGTACCGCGCACTGACCAGCGGCACCGCCGACGTGATCCCCGCCTTCTCCTCCGACGGCCGGATCGCCGCGCAGGGGCTCACGGTGCTCAAGGACCCCAAGGGCGCGATCCCCGGCTATGACGCGGTGCTGCTGATCGCGCCCCGTCACGCGAAAGATGCCCGCTTCCAGGCCGCACTCCGCCCGCTGATCGGCGCGGTGCCGGTCGAGCGGATGCGGCAGGCCAATTACCGCGTCGACCGTGACACCGACAAGCAAAGCCCCGATGCCGCCGCGCGCTGGCTGGCGACGCAACTCGACCGCTAGCCTAACGCCGCACGACCTGGCGGATCAGAGGCAACGCGCGTCGCGCACCGGCGCGTCCGCACCGCGGGTCAGCCAGCGGCCGTCGGGCGCGCGATACTTCTCGCCCGGCGCGGTGCGCAGGATCAGGTTGCAGCCGGTGACGAACGCCATCTGCTCGACGGTCGAGCTCGCTGCCGCCTGCTGGGTGTACTGACGTTTGCGCTGGATGTTGATGTTGTTGACGATCGCCTGCAGCTCGGGCGTCGCCGTGCCGACAATGCCGAGATAGCCGTCGGGCTGTTCGCCAACGAGGCCCTGCTGGCGCGCCGCCTGATAGGCGGGGTCGCGCTGGGCGAAGGCCGGGGCGATCCCGCCCGCCGCGATCGCGGCTGCCATGCCGAAGGTCGAGAGCAACTGTCGCATCAGAAAATCCCCGGATTGTCCTGGATGATGGCCTTCGCCTTGTTGTCGAGGCGATAGACCACTTCCTGGGTGATCGAAATATTGAGGTTGATCACGATCGGCTTGTCGGGCGCGTTCACCGTCACGCAGCCGCCGAGCAGCGCCAGCGGGGCGATCCCGCATGCCCCCAGCCGAAGAGACGAACCATGTTTCATGCTTCCAAGCTCATAGACATGCCTTTCATGGACGGGTTGTGCTGTCGGCGGGCTGAACGGAGCGCTGGCCCGCTTCCTGCGCACGTTTCTGCTCCTCGATCAACGCCGGCAGGTTGCGCTCGATCAGGCGGCGTGGATCGTACCAGGATTGCACCGAATCCATCAGCTGGCGGAAGGGCGCGTTGATCCGCACGTTGAAGACGAGCGGCAGCCGCGCCAGCCGGCGGAGGAGGAAGTTGGACCTGGTGCCCTGCCCCTGGCTGAGCCCGGAGAAGCTGATGTCGGTGATCATCTCGCCCGCCAGCGGCCCGTTCATCCGGATCGACAGGTTGCGATAGTCGAGCGACTTGAGCGCCTGGAACGCCATGTTGCCCCAGGTGCCGAGATTCTCGCGCGAGACCTCACCCACATAGGCGATGTGCCCGCCCTTGCGGGCGCGCAGCTCGCCGCCTTCGATACGCCCGCCGCTCTCGTCGAAGATCATCGGCAGCGTGCCGTCGAAGGTGCCGGTGGCATCGAGATTGTCGAAAGCCATTTCCTTGAGGAACAGGGCGGCGTCGACGCCCTTCACCTGGAAGGTCATGCGGCGCTTGCCGGCTTCGTTGAAGTCCAGCGTGGTCGGCTCGAGGACGAGTTCCCCCCCCGCGAACGGCCAGCGCGCCCCCTCGACCCGCACGCGGCGGCTGTCGAGCAGCTGGTAGCGGAACTCGCCTGCGCGCACCGGCACGCCGGGATTGATCTCGGTGACCGTCGCCACCTGCCCCGACGCGGTCTGCACGCCCAGCAGATCGGTGAAGTTGAGCTCGGTGGTGAGCCCCTGCACCGGGCCGAAGGCTGCCGCCAGCGCGACGTTGGTGGCGGTGAAGCGGCCGCTGCTGGTGACTGTCTCGCTGTCCCATGCGATCTTGCCCGAGCCGGCGACCGTGCCGTCGACATCGGCGATCACGCCCAGGGTGAGCGGCGTGAGGTCGATCGGCTGGAGTCCGCCGGTCTTGAAGCGGATGCCCGGCACCTCGAGCACCGCCTGCCCCGCGCTTTGGCCGAGATCATGGGTGATCGACACCTTGGCGACTTCCACCGGTCGCTTGGTGCCGATCAGATCGGCCTGCGCCTCGATCCGGTTGCCCTGCAGCGTCAGCCGGCCCGCGGGGGCGAGCAGCGGCTCGAAGCGCGGGCTCGGCTCGGCATCGGCGAGGCGGAAGCTGCCGAGCAGCGCCAGCCCGTCATCGGCGACCTGCCAGGTCCCCTTGCCCTGCGAAAGCACCAGCGGCACCGCGCCGATCTGTCCGCCCAGCGTATCGAAGCTGCCGCCGAGCGTGGCGCCGAACGTGCCGCCCAGTTGGCCGATATCGAGCCGCGTCGGCCGGTCCGCCCCCATCCGCACCGCGACGCCGTTGAAGTCGAAAGCCTGCCGCGCCAAGTCCAGTCGCGCTTCGCCGGCGGCGAGGCTCAGCCGGTTGCTGCCCATGCTGCCGGTCAGCGCGATCGCGCCGGTGCGAACACCGCCGGTCAGCCGCTTGCCGTTCCAGGCGACCATCGCCGACCCCAGCGGGCACAGCCGTTGGCGATGGCCGCGCAGCACCATGCCGGAGGCGGCGATCCGCGCGAAGCCGAGCGTCTCGCACCCGGGGTTGACCAGCACGCTGGAGCCGTTCCAGCGCGCGACCAGCGGCATCGAGAGGTCTTCGATCCGCCCACTGCCGACCGGGCCGGAAAGAGTCGCGACGGTGCGCGCCGACCCCGCCCCGCCCCGGGTGGTGAAAAAGAGGTTCGACAGCGCCAGCCGCGCGCGCCCGGCCGCATAGGGCCGCAGCGTACCGGTGCCCTGGAGCTGGTCGCTGCCGGGGCGCTGCAGGAGATCGAGCGCGAGGTCCGGCATCCCGCCGCCGCCGAGCGACAGCTGCCCGGCAAGCGCGACCGCGCCCTTGGGGAAATCCAGCACCGCGCCCTGCTCGCCCGCAAAGCGGATGCGCGCACCGGAGCGCGCGGCGAGGTCGACGGCGTTCAGGCGGAGCGTGGCGCCGCGCCCGCGGGTGGCGATCCCGAGCGTGGCGGAACCATCGAAACGCCGCCCCGCGGCATCCACTGCCGAGGCGAACTTGGCGGCAAGCGGCGCCACCGGCGTCGCTGCTACTGCTTTGCGATAGCCACCAATCTGCGCGCGTGTTGACGTAGAAACAGCTGCGTCTCGCACGCGAATGCGGCCATCGAAGGCCATGACCGTGCCGATAGCATAGCGGCCGGAAGCGTCGACGATCCGGGCGCTCACCGCGTCGGTCCGCACATCGGTGCCTTGGACTGCGACCGCGCCCGTCGTTCGACTTAGGTCTCCTGCAAAATCAAGCCGGGCATTGCTGCGGCCTAGCCTGCCATAGGCCGCGCGCAGCGACGCCAGACCCAGGCGGGCATCGCCGTTCCAGCCAGCCAGTGCCGCATCGAGCGTCACGCGTACATTCCCGCTCGGCTGCAGGGCCTGGATATCCCCGCACGCCAGCCGCTGCGCCGCCAGCGGCCCGGTGAGGCTGGGAGCCCCCTTGCGGATGCGGACCTGCATCTCGGCGCCGAGGCCGACCAGATCGCAGCTTCCGAAATGCAGCTGCCCGGACTGCGCGCGCACCGTGCCGACAAACCCGTCGGTCAGCAGCCCCTTGCCGCGCAGGCCGAGCACCATCAGCCCCGCATCGCTGTTCAGCCGCAGCTGTGCGTCCGCCACCTCCACGCTGAGCCGCGGCAGGGAAAAGGTCTTGCCCGAAGACGGCGGCATCAGCCGGTCGAGCGCCCCGAGCGACAGCGCGCCATGCACGATGCGTCCCTGCACGCGCACCCTCCCCGCCTTCGCGACCAGCAGCTCGGCGCGCCACGGAGTGAGCGCCGTGCGCAACTCGATCCAGTCGGCGGTAAGGTCGGGGTTGCGCGGATCGCCGATCGAGACGTTGGTCAGCCGCTGGCGCCAGGGGGAAAGCTGCTCGATCGCATAGCGCGCAGGCACCCCGCGCTGCGCCAGTTCGCGGTCGACAAAGCCCTGCGCGATCGTCCGCCGCTGCAGCCATACCGTCGCCACGCTCGCCGACACCAGAACGAGCAGCGCCACCGCGACGCGACGCCGTCGCTTCGCCCGCGCTACTGCACTGCTCCGCCGCGCCTCGGCGTCGGTGTCATCTTCGCTTCGGTTCACGCCCGCTCCAGCCGCCTGACCGTGCGGCCCCTAGCCATAGCTCTCCGATCCTGCAAAGGTTCCTTTAGACGCCGATCAGGCGAGATCGCGGGTCCGTGCAAGGCAGGAACGACAGCCGCTCGGCGACCCAATGCAGCGCGATCGCCGCCGCGAACAGCACGAGGACAGCTCCAACGTATCGACCGGATGCATCGTCTCCCCCTGCGGTCCGCATCGCGGACTTGCGCTGCAGGCACGGCGCGGCGATAGGCTCCGGTAACGAGGCTAGCCGCTGCACCCTGACGCCGTCTAGGCTGCTGCACGCACCCCGCGCAGCCCCAGCCAGTGCCGCGCCCCCGGCAGGTGCACCAGCACCAGCCGCTCGACCGCCAGCACCGCGAGCAGGCTGATCCCCATCAGCGGCAGGAACAGGCCCAGGGCGATCAAGAGCGCGAAGAAGGCGAGCGCCGCCGGCCGCGGCTCGCCCGCGCGCGGCGCGCCGAGCACGCCCTCGGGTCGCCGGCGCCACCATAGCACCACGCTGCTCACCGCGAGCAGGATCAGCCCCAGCGCGGTCAGCAGGTTGAGCAGCTGGTTGAGCCAGCCGAACGCCTGCCCCTCATGGATCGCAACGCCATAGCCGACCAGCCGATCGACCAGCCGCCGCTGCGCGAAATCCTTGCGCGAGAGGAGCTTGCCGGTGTCGCCGTCGAGCGTCAGGTCGGTGCGCAGCGGGCGATTGGCGGCATCGGACTTGGCGGTCCAGGGCTGGCCGGGGCCGGCCGGCGGCGAGACCAGCACCGGCGTCGCCAGCCGCAGCGGGCCGAGCGTCGCGATCAGCCGGTCGAGCGGGACATAGGAGACCGCCGGGTGCGCCATCGCCATGCCGTGATGCTCGGCATGCTCGCCCATCATCGCGCGGGTGCCGGCATCGGCGGCGGCGCGCTGGCGGAGCTCGTCGGCGCGGCCGGTGGTCCAGTCCTGCTTGACGGGGTGGCCCTCCACCACCCCGCGCACCGCCTTGAGATAGCCGCCCCAGCTCTTCGCCCAGGGCAGCCCGGAAATTAGCAGGAACAGCGCGAAGGCCGAGACCCAGAAGCCGGTCACCGCATGGAGATCGCGCCAGAAGCGCCGCCCGCCGGCGGTCAGCCGCGGATAGACGATGCCGCCCAGGCCCCCGCGGCGCGGCCACCACAGGAACAGGCCGGAGAGCAGCATCACGATCGTCCAGGAGGCCGCCAGCTCGACCAGATACGAGCCCGGCGTCCCGGCGAGCAACTCGCCGTGCAGCCGGAACACCACCCGCATCAGCCGCTGGTCCTCGTCGACGGTCTTGAGCACCGCCAGCGTCTGGGGATGGACATAGACGCGTGTCTCGTCCTGCCCCTTGCCGACGATGATCTGCACCCCCTGACGGTCGGTCTCGGGCAGCTGATAGCGGTGGAGCACCGATCCCGGCACCGCCCGCACTGCCGCCGCCGCCTGTTCCGCCGCCGAAGCACGCGGGCCGGTGATGGCGAGATTGGCATAGGGCGCGTCGATCAGCGCCTCGACCTGCGGGCGGAACAGGTAGATCGAGCCGGTGACCGCCAGCCACAGCACGAAGGGAATGCAGAACAGGCCGGCATAGAAATGCCAGCGCCACACGGTTGCGGTGTTCGGCCAGCGCCGACGACGGGAGTGTTGCATCTGTCCCTCCCCCTCAGAACCGGGCCTTCACGCCGGCATAGACCGTCCGCGGCTGCCCGGCGTAGACCGAGCCGGTGGTGTTGGCGAGCACCGATGCCGGGTTCTCTGCGCCTGAGGCCGCGAGGCTGTTCGAAATGACCGAGGCGGCGCCCACATAGGTGGCGTCGAACAGGTTCTGCACCGAGGCGTAGAAGCTCAGCCGCGACAGCGGTCCGCTTCCATTGGGGGGGGCGTAATGCAGGTTCAGGTTGACCAAGGTCGCCGACGGCATCGCCAACAGGTTGCTGTTGTCGACGAAGAAGCGGTCGCGATAGCCGAGCTCGGCAAAGCCGCCCAGGCCCTGCAGCGGCCCTGCCGGCTGGTCATAGCCGGCGCGGACATTGAGGAAATTGGGGATCACCCCCGGAATCGCCTTGCCGTTGCGATCGAGCAGCTTCGACACGGTGCCGGCGGTCAGCCGCTCCTGGAAGTCGGTATAATATTGGTCGTTATAGCTGTAGCTCGCGTCGAGCTTGGCACCCGGCAGCAGGCCCGGCAGCGGCTTCCAGCTCACCCCCAGCTCGATGCCGCGATGCACCGAGCGCGGCACGTTCGAGGTGTAGGCGAGCAGGTTCACGCCGGCCGATTGGCTGACCAGCTCGTTGGTAAACCATTCGTAATAGCCGGTCAGCTCGGCCTTGAAGGTGCTGCCCAGTGCCACCTTCGCGCCGAGATCGACGCCAGTGTTGCGCGGCGCCTTGAGGCTGGCGTTGTTGCCCGCGACGCCCGCCGGCGTGACGAACAGGTTGCCGGCCTGGGGGATGCCGTAGCCCGTCCCTACCCGCGCATGCAGCCGCACCGCGTCGACCGCCTGCCAGAACAGCGCCGCCTCGGGGGCGACGTTGGTGAAGTGGCGATCGGCGGGAATGAAGGCGAGCACCGGGTTCGCGCCGACCGGGTAGCTATAGGCAGTCTGGCGGACGTCGAGGATCGAGCGCTCGGCTCCGATCCCGGCGATCGCCTGCAGCCGGCCGGTAAGCTGCAGTTCCTCGCGCGCGCGCACTCCCACGTTCCGCACGTCGCCGAACACCGTCTGGGTCAGCGCGCCGAAGCCGTTGCGGCCGGCGGGGGTCTTGTTGAAGCTGTAGCTCTGGTTGTCGAGATAGTTGTAGAAGACGCCCACAAAACTGGTGGTTTCCATCCCGGCGATCCGGCCGTGATGGGTCACGTCCGAGGTGATGTTATAGCTGTCGAGCGTGCCCTTGAACGGGGTCGCGCTGGTCGGCTGGTTGACCACGCGGCTGTCGAAGGTCGCCTGAGTGCGCCAGGTGGTGTTGGGGCCCAGATCATGCTCGTAGCGGGTGCCGATGATCGTCCGGCGATCGTTGCGGGCAAGATTGCCCTCGTCCGCCGTCTGGGAGATACGCGCGCCGTTGATGCCGTTGACCAGCACCGAGATGGTGCCGCAGCCGGGCGCTGCGGTCGCCGCCGCCTGGCAGCCCTGCTGATAGGGATTGGTCAGATACTGGTTGTACGAAAGCCGGGTCGAAAGGCGGAAATCGCCTTCGTTGTAGATCAGCTTTACCGCGACACGATCGCCGCTGCCGAGTTCGAACCTGGCCAGCGCGTTGAGCGTCCCGGTCTCGTAGCCGGTATGCCCCGTGGCGCCGTCGCCGCGGACATAGCTGCCGAACACCGCGATATCGTGGCCGGAGGTCGCATGCCCGATCGTCGCATAGAGATTGGCATAGCCGTCGCCGCCCGCGTCGAACCCGGCCTCGACGCCCTGGATCTCGCGGCCCGAACGGGTGCGGAAGTTGACCGCGCCGCCCAGCGCGTAGTTGCCGTAGCGCGCCGAGGAGGGCCCGCGCACCACGTCGACCGCGCCATAGGCATGCGGGTCGGTGAGGTCGAAGCGGGCGAGGCCATCGGGCTGGGTGACGGGGAAATCATCCTCGAACACCTGCAGGTTGCGCGCGCCGAAACCGTTGCGCGCATTCGAGCCGCGCACTGAGACGCCCACATCGCGCGGGCCGTTGCCTTGGGTGACCGCGATGCCGGGCGAGAGCCGGACGATGTCGGCGATGGTCGTCGCGGGCGTGTTGCGGAAGGCGGCGGCGGCGACCGTCGTCACCGTCTGGCCGCTCACCCCTGTGGTGAGCGGCAGCGCCTTGCCGGTGACGAAGATCTCGTCGGTACCGGGCGGGGCGATGGCCGGCGGTGCGGCTTGCGGCTTCGGGGGGGCAGCATCGAGCCTGGCCAGTTCGGCATCGATCGCCGCGCGCTGGCGGAGCAGTTCGGCACGGCGTGCGTCATCGGAGGTCTGCGCGGACGCTGCAGACGCGCACAGGACGGCCGAGACGGCCGCCGAAAACAAGAGCTTGGACATGAAATCTTCCTGATCCGGGTGCGCCCGCGCGACAGCGCGAACGCATCAAAGGGCAACGGGGGATCAGGCGGCGCGCGGTGGCCCGCGCAGCGGTGGACGCAGATAGACGCGGACGATCGCAGGGAGGACCCTCGCGGTGCGGATCGCGCGTTCGAGGACGAAGGCGATCGCCAGCGCGAGCAGCGCCGGGTCGACCGCGGCGAGGCCCGGCATCGCGAGCCCGGCAAAGGCGCACGGCATCTCGGTCTTGGGCTGGTGCTCGTCGGGGCTCGAGCGATCTTCCCGCATCGGGATCGCCACCGCCATCGTCTTCGGCCCGTATCCCGAGCAGAAACCGAGCACGATCGTGCCGCCCGACTGCATCGGCATGAACCCGGCCGGCAGCACCGCCTTCATCAGCAGCGCGGCCGCGATCAGGCAGCCGCACAGCAGGCGATGCTCAAGCAGGAGGCGGCGCAGGACGGACACGAGGCTCGAGCTATCCGGTAGCGAACGATTTGTCGAACGCTTCCAGATGGGCCTGGTGGTCCGTGCGGGAACGGGCGTCAGCCCCGGTCGCTCGCCCTGGCCTCGATCCATGCCGCAGCGGCGGAGAGGCGTGCCCGCACGCGCTCCGGCCCCATCACCGTCATCACCTCGAACAGATCGGGCGTGTTGGGCTTGCCGGCCAGCGCCAGGCGCAGCACGCCCGCGATGGCGCTGAACTGGCCCTGA
The DNA here is from genome assembly GCF_011927635.1 of Sphingomonas trueperi. GTDB lineage: Bacteria > Pseudomonadota > Alphaproteobacteria > Sphingomonadales > Sphingomonadaceae > Sphingomonas > Sphingomonas trueperi. Next base: position 18,275 of record NZ_JAATJB010000009.1, on the reverse strand, counting down.
TAGCGCTCCGGCTCGGCCTTGTACGCCTTGCCGTTGGCAGCATAGCCATGCTTCTCGCCGATGCCGCGGACCCATTCCAGCCACGCATCGCGATCGATCGTCGGGTCAAAGCCCTCCGCCACTTCGCGCAGGATCGCCGCCAAGCCGGGCGCGAGCGCATCCCAAAGCGCCTGGTTGGCCTCATCGCGCGGCACGAAGAGATCATCGAAGAAATAGGCCGTGTCGCTCGGCACGTCGGACCATTTGACGATGTCCTTGCGCGCCCGCGCCGCGCCGCGCTCAATGCTCAGGATCGCCCGGACATAGTCGGCATGCGCGGCGAGCCGCTCCGCGAAGGGCTGGTCGTGGACCTGCGCCCAGGCCAGCGCCGCGTCATAGACCTGCGCCGCGGTCATCGCACCGATCACCTCGCGGCTGATGCTCGACAGCTTGACCAGATCGAACAGCGCGCCGCTGCGGTTCAAGCGCTCCACCTGCAGCGGGAAGCTCTCCGAATCCGCGGTCGGGTTGGCCTTGCGCCAGTCCTCGAACTTGCCGTCGGCGAGGTTGAGCAGATATTCGATTACCGCCTGGCGCGGATAGCCTTCGACCGAATACCATTCGACCGCAGCTTCCGGATCATGCCGCTTGCTGAGCTTGCGACGCGACGACCCGACATTCTTCTCGATCGGCGCGATATGCGCATAGCGCGGCCGCTGCCAGCCGAGCAGATCGAACAGCTGGGCATGGACCGGGTAAGACGACAGCCACTCGTCGCCGCGGATGACGTCGGTGGTGCCCATCAGGTGGTCATCGACCACATGCGCGAGGTGATAGGTCGGTAGCCCGTCCGCCTTGAGCAGCACGATGTCCTGGTTGTTCGCCGGCACGTTGAGCTTGCCGCGGATCAGGTCGGGCAGCTCGACGCGGCCGTTGCCCTCGGCCGCCGGGGCCTTGAGCCGAATGACGAAGCTGCGGCCCTCGGCCAGCGCCGCCTGCACGTCCGCGAGGCTGCGGTTCCGCCAGATCGCCCAGCTGCCATAATAGCCGGGCGGGATCTTGCGCAGATTCTGCTCGGTGCGCATCGCCTCCAGTTCCTCGGGCGTGGCGAAGCAGGCATAGGCATGGCCGCGCACGAGCAGCTCGCGCACCACGCTCTGGTAGAGTTCCTGGCGCTCGCTCTGGCGGTACGGGCCATAGGCGCCGGTCTCGGTGCCGGCCAGCGAGGGGCCCTCGTCGAACGCGATGCCGAAGTCGTTCAATGCACCGAGGATCAGCTCGACCGCGCCGGGCACCTCGCGCTTGCGATCGGTATCCTCGATGCGCAGGTAAAACAGCCCGCCCGACTGGTGCGCGGTGCGCTCCGAGATCAGCGACACATAGAGGCCGCCGATATGAATGAAACCGGTCGGGCTCGGGCCGAATCGCGTAACGCGCGCGCCCTCGGGCAGCGACCGCGCCGGATAGCGCTGGTGGATCTCATCCATCGACAGCGTGGCCGACGGGGTCAGCACCGCGAGGGGAAGCGCAGTTTCGGAAGTTGGATCGGTGGTCGATGACACGCGCGGAGACTTTCAAGAATTCGGTGGGGTCGCCAGATCGATCGCCTGGGCGGCTGGCGTCGACACGCCTCCTATCGCCTTCTCCGCCGGACGGGAAGTACCCCCTTCCCCGCCCGCGCCCGCCTCCGTCCATCCGCCGCCGATACTTCGGTTGAGCCCGGCGATCGCCGCCAGCCGCCGGAACCGGAGATCCGATGCGTCCAGCCGCCCCGCCAGCAGCGCACGCTCGGCATCGAGCTGCTCGAGATACGAGGCATAGCCCGCCTGATAGCGGCGACGCGCGGCGCGATAGGCCTGCTCCAGCGCCGCCACCTGCTGCTGCGCGGCCGCCGTCTCCTCCGTGACGTAGCGGACCGAGGCCATCGCGTCCTCCACCTCGCGGAACGCCTGGAGCACCGCTGCCTTGTAGGCATAGGCCGCCGCGTCGCGTCGCGCCGCCGCCGCGTCGCGGCCCGCACGCAAGGCACCGCCCTGGAAAAGCGGGGCGAGCACCGATCCGCCCAGCGCGAACAGCGACACCGGATCGGCGAGCACCGTCGATGCCACGCCGCCGGCGCTCCCCGCCAGCTGCAGCCGGGGCAGGAACGCGGCGCGGGCCGCGGCGAGGCGATGGTCCGCCGCCGCCAGCCGGCGCTCCGCCGCGGCGATGTCCGGGCGCTGCCGGACCACCTCGGAAGGCAGCGCCGCCGGTACGTCGGGGACGCCCGCCACCGCCTCGCCGGCAGACACGATGTCGGTCGGCGGGATGCCCAGCAGTTGCGCCAGCGCATCTTCCTGCACCGTGCGCGCGAGCAAGGTCGAGGGCACCAGCCGCGCCGCCGCCTCCAGCGCCGCTTCCGCCTGCTGATCCTCCAGCCTGGAGGCATAGCCCGCATGGAAGCGACGGCCGATCAGGTCGCGCTCCTGGCGCCGCTCCTCGACGGTCTGCCGCACGATCGCCAGCCGGGCATCGGCGGCACGCAGGTTGAGATAGGCTTCCACCACCGTCGCGATCAGCACGATGCGCAGCGCATCGCGGGCATCCTGGCTGGCGAGCCACGCGTCGCGCGCCGCCTGGGTCGACTGGCGGAGCCTGCCGAACAGATCCACCTCATAGGCCAGGTCGAGTTCGCCCTGCCCGCGCTGCTGATCGACCCCGATCCCGAACGGATTGAGGCTGCGCGAAGTGCCCCCCGTCGCGCCGAGCGCAGCGCTCGGCTGGGCGACGGCGGCGGTGCCGCGCAGTTGCGCGCGGGCCCGCTCGATCCGCGTGACCGCGATCCGCAGGTCCAGGTTTCCGGCCAGCGCCCGCGCCACCAGCGCGTCGAGGGCGGGATCGTGAAAGCCGCGCCACCAATCCGCAGCAACCGGTCCCGCGCCGCCTCCGCCGCGCCAGCCCGCAGGGATCGTGACGGCCGCATCGCTGGGCGCCGGGTGCTGCGGGCCCGCGCAGGCGTGGAGCAACAGCAGCGCTGCCAGGCCGTCCGCGCGCTTCATCGGCCGCTTCCCGTTTCGACGCGCGTTTCCACCGACAGGCCGGGCCGCAGCCGCGCCGCCAGCGCCTGGCCGGGATCGATCGTGATCAGAATGCCGATCCGCTGCGGCACCTTGACGAAATTGCCGGTCGCATTGTCGGGCTTGAGCACGGCGAACTCCCAGCCGGTGGCCGGGGCGATCCGGGCGACATGCCCGGTGAGATGCGCGCCCCCGAGCGCGTCCACCCGGAAGCGCACCGGCTGACCGGGGCGCATGCGGCTGGTCTGCGCCTCCTTGTACAGCGCGATGATCCAGCGATCGGGGGGCACCAGCTCCATCAGCGCGGTGCCGTTGGTGACATATTGGCCGCGGCGGACATGGATCTCGCCGAGCTGCCCGTCCTCGGGCGCGCGGATCACGGTGTGGAGCAGGTCTATCTCGGCGAGGCGGAGCTGGGCGCGCGCCGCTTCGACCTGCGCGGCGAGGCCGTCGCGCCCGACCTCCACGGTGCGCAGATCCTCCAGCGCCACCCGGCCGCCCGCGGTCGCCCGGCGCACCGCCGCTTCCGCCTGGGCAAGCGCCGCCGCCGCCTGGTCGCGCTCGCGCAGCGAGATCGAGCCGTCGACCGCGAGATCGCGCGCGCGCGCCATGTCCGCCTTGGCGCGGACCAGCTGCGCCACCGCCTCGGCTGCAGCGGCATCCTGCCCGGCGATGTCCGCCGCACGCGCCGATCGCGCCTGCCGGCTGTTCGCGAGCGCGGCGAACTGCGCGTCGAGATTGGCCTGCGCCTGCGCCACCCGCGCGCGGTAGATCGCGTCGTCGATCAGGACGAGCACCTGCCCCGCCTTCACGGGCTGATAGTCGCGGACCAGCACCTGCGCGACATAGCCGCTCACCTGCGGCGCGATCACCGTGGTGCGGCCGCGGACCAGCGCATTGTCGGTCTTCTGCGCGCTGCCCGACAGCGGCCCGATGCCCCAGATCTGCAGGATCGCAGCGATCGCGACGAGCAGCGCGAGGGCACACAGCGCGGTGACGATCGGCCGCGGGCGTGGCGGATGCCACACCGTCTCGGCTGCGGCGGCGGGCGCGGCGGGCGGCGAAGTCGGCTGGGTCATGCGGCGCCTCCGGCGGGCGGCGTGGCGCGCAGCCGCCGCATTTCCTGTTGGAGGATGACGAGGGCGAGGAACGCCGCCAGCCCGAGCGCGAGCAGCGTGACCACCCAGAAGGTGTCGTTGAAGGCGAGGATGTTCGCCTGGTTCTGCAACGCGGTGCCGAGACGCGCGCGCGCTTGCGTGGCGGCGGCACCGGGATCGGCAAGGAGCGGCGCGAGCTGCCCCGCCCCGGCCGCGATCCGCTGGGCGGCGAGCGGATCGCCCTGCGGCATGGCATCCGCCAGGATCTCGGCATGCACCCGCGCCCGAATCATCTGGAGGCTGCCGAGCAAGGCCGCGCCGGCCAGTCCGCCCAGATTCTGGGTGGTGCTGAACAGCACGACGAAGCTCACCAGGTGCGTCGGCCCGCGCTCGAGCACGCGGCCGATGCCGAACAGCAATGCCGGGCCGAGGAAGAGGACGGTGCCGAGGCCGAGCAGAGACTGGCTCACCATCAGCTGGGTCGCGCGGGTATCCGAGGTCGAATGGGTGTCGAGCCACGCTCCCAGCGCGATGACCAGGGCCGAGCACAGCATCATCGGCAGCGCCCGATCCGGCCGGGCCAGCCACGCCGCCAGCGCGATGCCGCCGATCATCGCCAGCAGCACCACGGCGAAGAGCCCGTGCATCTGGTCGTTGGTCAGCCCGCCCAGCGCCAGCAGGCCCACCGCCGCATAGGTCTGCTCGGTCAGCGCGATCCGCACGACGAGCGAAATGCCGGCGATCAGCAGGATGTCGGCGGTGCCAAACCAGCGGACCTGGAGCAGCGGCTGTGCGCGGCGATCCTCGATCAGCAGGACGAGCCCGAGCAGCAGCAGCGCGCCCGCGAACATCCAGCCGAGCCAGGGCGCGTCGCTCCACCAATAGAAGCGGCCGAAGGCGAGGCCCGTGCAGCCGAGCAGCATGCCGGCCATGGCCAGCGTGATGGTGAGGGCGTCGAGCGGCTGGAATACTTTGCTGCGATCGGTGGGCGGCAGCGGCCGCAGCGTCGTCAGCGCCCAGGCGGCGAGCGCGAGCGCGAGTTCGATCCCGTGCACGCCGGCCCAGTGATCGGACGCGACGCGGTCGAGCGGCACCATCCGCGCGATCGGGATGGCGAGCTGCGGCAGGCTGAAGCCGACGACCACTGCCATCGGCCGCATCCGGATGGGAAAAACTTGGAAGACGCTGTAGAGCCCCATCGTCGTCAGCCCGCCCGAGGCGACGCCGCTGATCGCCCGCGCGAGCACCGTCGTGCCGGTAGAGGGGAAACACAGCGCGATCAGTTCGCCGAGGATCAGCGTGCCGAGGATCGCGTGCAGGCAGGCCGGGATGCCGAACTGCATCCGCGCCCGGACCAGCAGCAGATTGGCCGTGGCGTTGAACGCGACGAACACCGCGAGGAGCAGATTGGCCTCCGCCACGTACAGGCCCATGTTCCCGGCCATCACGTAGAGATTGGTGGTGATCAGCGCATTGCCGAGCCCGCTCGCCAGCGCCAGCACCGCGCCCGAGATCGCATAGACGACGCGGTCGCCGCTCGACAGGCGCGGCGAATAGGGCGCGCCGGGAAAGAGCGGCCGCTCCTCCGGCGCGAAGATGTAGCGGCGCTCCGCCATGATGTGCACGGCCCTCCCATATGGCGCCGCCGGTACGGTCGGTCAGCACGTCCCCGCCACTCTCCGCGAGACGCTCATGCGATCCAAGCTATCCCTGGGTTTGCCCTGTGGTTCCGAAGCGCCCCCCAACCGGAAAAGGCGACGCCAGCGTTGCCGCTCAAATCTTTGGAAAGCGCCGGGTTTGCATCGCGACCGAAGGCTGCGCGGCGGGAGAAGGTTTCATCGGAGGGCCACGTTGCGGACGCGCCGGCTTCGGCCGAAGACGAGGTGTCGTCCCGGCACGGCCGCGACGGGCGCCGGACCGGCGACGCGCACCCTGGCGGCCTTCCTCAACGCCGGGCGATTGTGGCGGGCGCTGACGGCAGAGCCCCCCCCAACCCACGCCGCAAAGGCTGGCGGATTTTGCTGAATGCCCCCGAAACGCACAGGAAGCGAAACCGAAACCCCGCCCGTCCGAAGTAACGCATAGCATGCAATGCACGACACCGGGTTACGGCAATGTATAACTGAGCCGTTTGCACGCATCCTCCATGTCATCCGTAACCAAATTTCCTCCCAGCGCGGCATTACGCTTCGCGGAGTTGAAACGCGTACATTTGATAGCGCGGGATCAATTCGCGCAGTACTTCCCTTTCGCTCGGCGAGGAACGATCATGCCCACCAAGTCCGTCATTCTGTTCGAGAGCACATTGGGCCGCATGCTGCGATCCGCGAGGGGCGGCGCTGTCCACGATTCGCTCGACGCAATCCCGCTTACATGGTCCGCGAACATGCCAGACCCGGTCCGCGAAGCACTGTTGCAGCGGCCGGTACTCAACAACCAGGTGCAGTTGCTTCTGGCGGAGGAAGTTCGGCGGATCGTGCTGACGCGCATCGGGCCGATGGTCGGCCCGCACACCGTCGAGAGCGGTAACATACGCAATGCGGTCGAGCGCCTGATGCTCGCGGAGCTTCCCGTCCTGCAACGGCGCGTGAACGACGTGATCGCCGCAAGCCTCAAAACATCTGCGGCATGGGACGCATATCGGGTCGACAGCAAGAAGGAAGTCGCGCGCGTCGGCCTGACGCTGATCTTCCTGGCGGCCGGCGTTGCTGCCGCACCGCCCACCGGGGGCGCGTCGCTCGTGCTGGCGGTGATCAGCACCGTTCGCGGCCTCACCGACGCCGTCAAGAAGTTCACCGAGACCTACCGGTCCGCCGAGGAGAGTCGCGAGCGGGTTCTCCTCGAGATCCGCAAGCTTCGCGAGATGTACCAGAAGAGTCCTGCGCTCGGCCGAACGGTGCAGCTGGGGGGCGCGGTCGCCCACGCGCTCACCATCGGCAAGATGCTGGCGCTGGGGCAGCACGACTTTCTACCGGGCTTTGCCCGAATCAAGACCGAGCTGAATGCCTATAAGGGCAAAGTCGGTCATCTCGGCGAGCATTCGGAACGTCTCGCGCGCAAGCTGTACGACATGATCGAGGAAATCGACGCCCATATCGACGCCCATGGCGAAGAGACGGCGTCCGGCGCGCGGCTGGTAGCGCTCCGCAACAAGGTCACTGCGCTGCTCGAGTTCGGCGTCACCGGCCGCAGGCACGGGTTGCGCGGCACGTTCACCATCACCGAGGCGTGGCAGAAATGTCAGCGCGAGATGGCGCAGATCGCGGCGGTCGAACGCGCGTTCAGCGACTTGAAGGCGCTGGATTCCCGCGAGAAAGCCGTGCTCCTGGCGGACCGCGCGCTCACGCTGTTGACCAATGCGGGTGTAGGCGCGGCGAGCTATAATGCGGCAATGGCGCTTCCCCACGCGGCCGGCAGCGGAGCGGTGGAAGACGCGCTTCGCCTGACACAGAGCGGCCAGCCATCCGGTGGCGGCATCGCCGCATTTTCGCTGGGTTTCATGCGGCAGTTCATGAGCCTGTTCAAGGATGCGCATGCGCTCGCCAAGGAGCTTGGGATCGTGAACGCCGCATCGACGGACATCAGTGCCGAAGCGAAGGCCATCGAGGCGAGCTTCAACGGATTGCTGGCGCAGCCACCGGAACCGCGACTGCCGTCGGCGACACTGGCGGAGGCCAGCCGTGCACGACGGCCCTTGCCGCCGCCGCCTCTCGGACGGGACAAGGCCCTGCCCCCGCTTCCGACGATGACCAGTTCCCATTCGGCTTCGTCGTTGCAGCCGCCGGCACACACCTATCCGCCGCGGCTCAACGCGACCTCCTCGCCTATCGATCGGCCTTTACCGCCCCGACCACGGCGGTGAGCCCTGCCAGGCGCGCGGATCGCCGGAGCCGCGTAGCGGGGGATCGGTACCTTGGTGGCGGAAGCTGTTCCGATTTCGCAGGTCGCGTCCGCCGCTATTGGAAGTAGACGGCCGGGCTGGATCGCGCGGTGCATCGCGCGGTGCATCGCGCGGTGCAGCGGCAGGATGGGATCTCGGTCGTACCGTGGCAATTCATCGTTGACGCGCCACGCCCACAGGTTCTCCGCCAGAACAGAAGCCCCTGATCGGCCACCGCTTCATGTTAGCGCTCACAATTTAACCGGTTACATTCTCGCCTTGATATCTCAACTTGTTTTTCTCATAGTTTGAAAAAGCAAAATAATTTCCGCCAACGAGCGGTGATGTTTCAAATGGGAGAGGAACGCGTCATGTCAACGTCGCTAAAACTATGCCTGCTGCTCGGCAGCGTGCTGTCGGGGGCCCCCGCGTTCGCGCAGACCGGATCGGCCCCGATTCTCGCCGCACGGGGGGCGCAGAACCAGACGCCGCCGTCGGCCGCGGTGGGACAGGATAGCGCCGCCTCCGCCCCGGATGGCACCACCGACACTCGCGACGAGATCGTCGTCACCGGCATCCGCGCCAGCCTCAGTTCCTCCGCGCAGGTGAAGCGGGAGGCCAACCAGATCGTCGACTCCATCAGTGCGGTGGATGTCGGCAAGTTCCCGGATGCAAATATTGCCGAATCGCTCCAGCGCATTACCGGCGTGGCGATCGACCGTTCGGGCGGCGAAGGCCAGTTCATCACGGTTCGCGGCCTCGGCCCCGAGTTCAATACCGTACTGGTCAATGGTCGCGTCATGGCGACCGACAATGCCGGCCGGGAATTCTCGTTCGACGTCCTCTCGTCGAACATGATCCAGCGCACCGATGTCTTCAAATCGAGCGTGCCCGAGCTGCAGGAAGGCGGCATCGGCGCGACGGTCAATATCGTGACGGCCCGACCGCTCAAGGGCCCCGGCGGCTTCCAGGCCGCCGCGCAGATCGGCGGCATCTATGATCGCTCGCGCAAGAATGTCTCGCCGGACCTTGCTGCGACCGTCTCCTACGCCAACCCGGACAAGACCTTCGGCGTACTGCTCGCGGGCTCGTACACCAAGCGCAAGAGCCAGACGGACACGATCGCCATCGACGGCTGGATCAACGGTCGCCCGAACATCGTGCAGTCGATCGGCGGCGTGCCGACGATGATCACCGGCAGCGACCCGCGCTACCCGGTCACCGGCAACGCCAACCTGCCGCAGAGCCTCTACTATCAGCGCGCGCAGGAGGAACGCGAGCGGATCAACGTCTCCGGCGCAGTCCAGTTCAAGCCCAGCGACACCCTCGAGATCACCGTCGACGGCATCTACTCGCGCTTCAACATCTCCGGCGTAACGCGTCGCCTCGACAACTTCATGGCCGCGCCCTATTTCCAGCCGACCTTCGACGGCACCAACACCGCCACCAGCCTGACCATGCTGGGGCGCGACTTCATCGCCCAGAATCCGCAGTTCCTGGCCGCGAACCCGGACCTGACCAACAACGGCGTCAACGCCAAGGTCGACCACGTCTACAACACGACCAACCGCAAATCGGACAGCTATCAGATCGGCGCCAACCTCAAGTGGAACCCGGCGGACAACATCGAACTGCGCTTCGATGCCTCCACCACCGGCGCCAATCGGCGCTCGCCCAACGCCTATCTCGTCTATGGCGCGCTGCTGCCGTACAATTACGATTTCAAGCTGGACGGCGGCAACGGCATCCCGTCGATCTCGTACGACAACAACATCATCAACAATGCCGATTTGATGCGCCTGCACTATATGGGCATCGACGCCAACCGCTCGCGCGATCGCGGATCGGAATATCATTTCGACACGAAGTTCGACGTCGACGACTCGATCCTGCGCAACGTCATGGTCGGCCTGTCCTATACCGAGCGGCGCAAGATCAACCGCTCGTTCAACAACAGCGATACGAGCTGCACCTATTGCGGCTATCAGGTGCCGATCGCGCAGGGTCTGCTGAAGCCCTACCAGTGGAGCGACCTGCTCGGCGGCGGACAGAATATCCCGCCATCGATGTTCGAGGTCGATCCGCAGGCTTTCCTCGCCTATCTGAACGATCCCGCCACGCTCGCCATCCCGTCCAACGGCCGCACTCCGGCGCAGCAGGCGGCGTTCGCAGCGCAGGTGCAGGCGCTCGACGGCGGCCCCTTCGGCGTGCGCGAGCAGTTGCGCGGCACCGTCAACGTGCGCGAGCGGCTCACTGCCGGCTATATCAGCATGCAGTTCGGCAACGATCGCTGGACCGGCAATGCCGGCGTGCGCGTGATCCGCACCCAGGTGCTGTCCTCAGGCTTCGACACGCCGGTGACGAGCATCAACAACACGCCCGGCGACGACACGCTGCAATATACCTATGGCCCCGCGACCGCGATCGCGGTGCGCAGCAGCTACGTCAACGCCCTCCCCTCCGCCAACATCAAGTACAGCCTGACCGAGAAGCTGATCGCACGCGCCGCCTTCTCGCAGACGATCACCCGGCCGACGCTGACCGACCTGGGCGTCAACAACGACTATGGCGGCCGCATCGCGGTGCCGCTGTCGTCGGGCGGCAATCCCAATCTGCTGCCGTTCCGCTCGACCAACTATGATCTGTCGCTCGAATGGTATCTGTCGCGGGTCAGCTACATCAGCGTCGGCGGCTTCTACAAGGACCTGTCCGACTTCCTCGAACTGCAAACGCTGCCGGTTTCGCGTTTCGGCAGGACCTATCAGGACACCCGCACGCGCAATGGCCAGACCGGGACGATCAAGGGCATCGAGGTCGGCGCGCAATATTCGCTGGATGCGCTGGGCGGCTTCGTCGGCGGCTTCGGGGTGACCGGCAACTACACCTATGTCGCCAGCAGCGCCAAGCGCGACCAGACGCTGAGCGATTTCTCCTGCGGCTATAACGGCCTGTCGCCGCATTCGGCGAACGGCAGCGTGTTCTACGAAAAATACGGCATCTCGGCGCGGGTCTCGTACAATTGGCGCTCGGACTATCTGCGCAATTGCCGCGACAGCCAGTCCCGCCCGCGCAACCGCTCGTCCTACGGGCAGCTCGATTTCAACCTGTCCTACGATCTCACGCCCAACTTCCAGGTCTATCTCCAGGGCGTGAACGTGACGAACACGTTGATCGACGAATGGTCGGCCATCGAGGAGCGCTATCTGCTCCAGCAGGAGACCGGCGCGCGCTACAATTTCGGCGTGCGCATCAAGCTTTGAGACGGCGGCGGCGGCACCCGCCGCCGCGCATGTCCGCCCCCGGTACCGGCCGTGGCCCGGCCGGAACCCAAGTTTAAACCCTTGGCTGCCCCGCCGCGACGGCCGGACGCGAATGCCTCCCACGCGTGTTGCCGTTCGACCAGAACATCTTCGACGAGACCCGGAACGCCGTCAGCGGCTTCGAGGCGCTGCTGGAGATTTGCCGCAGCGACCGCACGAAACATCTGAAGTCGCTGGGCGACGCGCCGATCGCCGGGGAGTTCGAGGCGGCCATCCTGCCGGCGCACACGATCAAGAGCGCAGGCCGGATCGTGGGCGTCACCCGCCTCGGTGCCCCGGCGGAAGCGTTGGAAACCCGGCTGCGGACGGGTGGGTACGTGACGATGTCAGTGCGCTACCTCCCCGGCTCCCCGCCTGGTCAAAATAGTCCATCGTCATCGTCATCGTCCCGGCCATCCTTGTCTGGCGACGGCGGCACGCCGTCCGGCGGCGTGATGGCGAAGCGCTGGTGCACCTGTCGCTCGCTCGCCATCGTGTAGGCGCGGGCGAGTTGGTCGAGCAGCGGAGCAAGCAGCGCCGCCGTCGCTTCGTCGGGCATGTCGCACGGCACGCCCAGCAGGGCGAGCTGCTCGGCAGCCTGGCGCAGAAGTGCGCCAAAGTCGGCTTCGCAGTCGATCGTGCGGCTCGTCGTGTCGATGATGCCGGTGACCGAAGCCGCGTGCGCCTCCAGCCCATCCATGCCCGCGCGCATCCGAACGGCACCGTCGTGGATGCAGGCGAGCGACGCGGCGAGCGCTTCCGCAGGATCCACCCCCGGCACCGCATCCGGGTCACGCAGGGCGGATACCGCTGCGACCAGCGTCTCGACCGACGCGCGGATCCCGCCCGACACGGTCGCCAGGGTGGTCGCGAAACCGCGAATCTCGGACGCGACCATCGCCAGCGCCTTACCCTCGTCGCCCAGGCGATAGCAGCGCAGATCGGTGTTCCATGCCATGAGATGCACGTCTTCGTTGACGCGGTGGACGATCCGCAGGCGCGCCGCCAGCCGCTCCGCACTCGCCGAAGTGGACGCGCCGAGGCGCTGGGCGCGGGCATCGGCGTCGCGCAGCTTGGTGGTCACCGCGCGCACGTCTGCCACACTCTGCTCGAGCGCGGCGAGAAAGGCAGCCTTGTCGTCGCCGGCCTGCGCCTTCGCGCCTTCCGCCTTGATCTCGAGCAGCGCGGCGGTGCTGGGCGCGATGCCGGTCAGATTTTCCGCAAGCCGCAGCGAATCGCGGTGGAAATCGGCAATCGCATCGGCCGCCTGCGCCGCGAGAAGGGCAAGGACATGGCCGCTGGCGAGCAGCACCGGGGCTGGATCGGCGGGATCCCCCTGCTGGCGCAGGTCGATCACCGCGCGCAGGCCCAGGGCGATATGTTCGAGCCGCTGGCGGGTGATGTCCCCGATCTGCATGGCACCGATCGCGCCGCCTACCTTGGTGCGGATGTCGCGCGCGACGTCGGCGATCCGCGCCGCGCGGCCGGCATCCTCCACCTGGTGGCGCTGGAGCGCGGCGGCATCGGCGGCGAGCTTGCGCGGCACCTGCGGGATCACCCGCGCACACTCCTCGCCCAGCTGGCTGTCGACCTCGAGCAACGCCGGGATGCTGGCGGTCAGTTGCTCGATGTCGTCGCCGATGCCCGCGATCTCGCGTTCGCCCAGATCGAGTCTCTCGGACATTGTATCGGCGAAGGCGGAAAAGCCGTTCTGACCGGCGGCGGCAACGCGGATATTCAGCCCGCAGATGCGCAGGAAGTCGAGCGTGCGCATCACCTGGCCGAGTTGATGGCGGAGCGGCTGCGCGCCCTTGGCGATCCGCTCCAGCCCCTCGCGCCGCGCTGCCTGGACTTGCGGTAGCCGTTCCAGCCGGTCGGCCGTCGCCTGCATGTTGGCGATTGCGGCTTCTGCGGCGTCACGGCCCAGCGCGTTGAGGACGCTCTCCAGCTCCGCCACCAGCTGCTCGACGATGACATGCGCCTGGGCCAGCGCTTCGCCGGCCGTGACGAACCGGGCATCGAGCCCCGCAGCGATGCGGGTGATGCTCGCCTCGATCGCGGGCAGCGACAGCTCGGCGCCGGGATCGGGTTCGGGAGTGTCGCCGACGTACACGTTAGGCTCCTTTCCCGACGCTTATCGATTGGCCACCGCGAGCAGTTCGCTGGCGATGTTACCGAGCGGGATGACCCGCTCGGCCGCATCGCGTGCGATCGCTTCCTTGGGCATGCCGAACACGACTGAGGTCGCCTCGTCCTGCGCGAAGGTGCGGGCGCCGGCCTGGCGCATCTCGAGCAGCCCGCGCGCACCGTCGTCGCCCATGCCGGTCATGATGATGCCGACCGCGTTCGATCCCGCCGCGCGCGCCGCCGAGCGGAACAGTACGTCGACCGAGGGGCGGTGTCGCGAGACCAGCGGCCCGTCGCGGACAGAGACATAGTAGCGCGAGCCCTGGCGATCGAGCATCAGATGCTTGCCGCCCGGCGCGATCAGCACCTGGCCGCGCAACACCGGATCGCCGTTCGCCGCCTCCTTGACGTCGACCTCACAGAGGCTGTCCAGCCGCTGCGAGAAGGCGCGGGTGAAATGTTCGGGCATGTGCTGGACGATGACGATGCCGGGCGAGTTGGAGGGCAGCGCCTCCAGCACCTCGCGCAACGCCTCGGTGCCGCCGGTCGACGCGCCGATGCACACCACCATCTCGGTCGTGCGGCTCATCGGCCGGTTGTCGGGCGGCGGCAGCATGGCGTCGGCGGTGAGCTTCTTGGGCGGCGCCTCGCTGCGCAACGTCGGCACCGCGGCGCGACCGCGCACCCTGGCGCGCGCCGCCGCCTTCACCACGTCGCGGATCTGGAGATGATGCTCGGCCAGGTGATCGGCCACGCCGTAGCGCGGCTTGAGGATCACGTCGACCGCACCCGCCTCCATTGCCTGGAGCAGCGTTTCCGAGCCCTCCTCGGTCAGCGACGAGCACATTACCACCGGGATGGGGCATTGCGACATCAGCTTCTTGAGGAAGGTGATGCCGTCCATCCGCGGCATTTCGACGTCGAGCGTGATGACGTCGGGCACCGCTTCCTGGATGCGCCGCGCCGCGCTGAACGGATCCGCCGCGGTGCCGATCACCTCGATCGCCGGATCCTCGCTCAGGATCGAAGCCATGGTCTGGCGTACACTCGCCGAATCGTCGACGATCAGCACGCGGATCTTGCCGCCGGTCATGCCTGCTTCCTCTGAAACACGGTGCTGCCCACCGGCGTGAGCGGCAGGCCCATGCCGTGGATGGATTCCGAATGGCCGAGGAACAGGTATCCGTTCGGCGCCAGGCAATCGAGCAGCCGGGTCAGGACGGCGCGCTGCGTTGGCTTGTCAAAATAGATCAATACGTTACGACAGAAAATCAGGTGCATCGGCTCGCCGACCGGATAGCTTTGGTCCATCAGGTTCAAGCGGGCGAAGCCAACCGCGCTGCGCAGCTCCGGGGCGATCCGCACCTCGCGGCGACGGCGATCCTTGGGAAGGCGAACATAAGCGCGTTGCAGCGCCGCCGGCACCGGCGCCAGCATGTCCGCCGGATAGATGCCCTTGCGCGCGGTGGCGAGCACGTCGGTGTCTATGTCGGTCGCCAGGATGCCGAAGTCGAAGCCGCCATAGCGCGCGGCATGATCGTCGAGCACCATTGCCAGCGTATAGGGCTCGGCCCCGACCGAGCAAGCGGCACTCCAACCCCGCAGCGAGCGAACGCCCTGCTCCAACAGCGCCGGCAGCGCCGTCTCCAGCAGAAAATCGAAATGGGCGGGCTCGCGGAAGAAGTCGGTCTTGTTGGTGGTGACGGCGTTGATCAGCAGCGGAGTTTCCGTCGCGGTGAGCGCGCCCGCGAACAGCGCGTCGCAATAGGCGTCGAGCGTATCGATCCCCACTGCGTGCAGCCGCCGCCGCAGCCGCCCCTCCACCATCGTCTTCTTGGGGTCGGCCAGCTTGATCCCGGTGACCTCATAGACATACTGGGCCAGCCGCGCGAAGTTGCGCGCGCTCAGCGTGTCGGCGCGGGCGGCGACAAGGGCCTGGGCGGCGGTCATGCAGCGAGCACCGGCGGGATCAGGCCGCCGCGGCCGGGCGATCGAGCACTCCGGCTTCGTCGGGCGAGAAGATCCGGCCCATTTCGACCAGCACGACGAAGCCTTCGGCGCGCCGGAAGACGCCGCCGATATAGTCGGACGGCCAGTGGACTCCGATATCAGGGGCCGCCTCCAGCTGATCGGTAGCGACGCTGCACACTTCGAGCACCCGGTCGACGACCAGCCCGAGCATCAGTACCCGGTCGCCGATCGGCACGTCGACCACGAGGATCCGCGTGCTGGGCGTCGGCGCGCTGGCGGGCAGGCCGAGGCGGAGGCGCAGGTCCACCGTGGTCACGCCCTGCCCGCGCATGTCGGTGAGGCCCAGCAGATAATCGGGGCCGTTGGGCAGGCGGAAGGTTTCGCGATAGTCGAGGATCTCGCGGACGAGCGAGACCGGCACCGCGAACACTTCCGCCCCCAGGCCAAAGGTGACGATCTGCAGCTCGCCGCCGCTGCTCATGCTGCCTGCACTCCGAAATCGGAGTCGTCCGCATCGGGGCCGCCGCTGTGGAGGTCGAGTGCGAACCCGTGCGCGCGCGCCTGCTGCTCCGCGACCGACGGGCCGCGTGGCGCGGCCTTGGGCGCCTTGGCGGCGGCCCGGCTGCGCGGCGCTTCGGCGGCGCGGCTGCGCGCTGCCTTGGGCACGTCGCGGTGGCTGCCGCCCTGCAGCTGGAAATAGGCAATGCTGGCCTGCAACTCGTCCGCCTGGGCGGCGAGCTCGACCGAGGTCGCCGAGATTTCCTCCGAGGCGCCGGCATTCTGCTGGGTCACTTGGTCGAGCTGCTGGATCGCCTTGTTGATCTGCACCGCACCGATGTCCTGCTCGCGGCAGGCGGCGCTGATCTCGCTGACCAGTTCGGCGGTGCGGCGGATGTCCGGCACCAGCTTGCGCAGCATCTCGCCGGCTTCGACCGCGGCCTTGACCGTTTCGGACGAGACCGAGCTGATCTCGGCGGCGGCACCCTGGCTGCGCTCGGCCAGCTTGCGCACCTCCGAGGCAACCACCGCAAAGCCACGACCATGTTCGCCGGCACGGGCGGCTTCCACCGCGGCGTTGAGCGCGAGCAGATCCGTCTGCCGGGCGATTTCCTGGACGATGCCGATCTTCTCGGCAATCGTGCGCATGGCGCCGACCGCGCGTTCGACTGCCTCGCCGCTGCTTTCGGCGGAGAGCGCCGACTGGCGAGCCATCTTCTCGGTCTGCGCGGCATTTTCGGTGTTCTGGCGGATGTTCGCCGCCATTTGCTCCATCGAGGCGGAGACTTCCTCGGTCGCCGCGGCCTGTTCGGTGGCGCCCTGCGACAGCTGTTCGGAGCTGGCCGAGAGTTCCTGGCTGCCGGAGGCGACCTGTTCGGCCGAAGTGCGGGTATCGGCGATAATCACGCGCAGCCGGTCGATCATGCGGACCAGCGAGGTGCCGAGCATGTCGTTGTCGCACAGCGGCTTGTGCGTGATCGTGAGGTTGCCCTCCGCGATCTTGTTGGCCAGGTCGGCGGTGAGCCGGAGATTGTCGATCAGCAAGTTGATCGCGTCGCGCATACGGCGGTGGTCGCCCTCGCAGGCCATGTCGACCCGCTCGCGCAAGTCGCCCGAACTGACCAGGCCGAGTACGCGATTACCTTCGGTGATCGGGATCATGATCGCGTCGAGCATGCCGTTGATGCCCGAAATCAGCGACGCGAAGTCGCCGACGAAGCGCTTCTCGTTGCCGCGCTCATTGAGCTGGCCGGCGGTGGAGGCAGCGATCAGCCGCTGTACTTCCGCGGTGATCTCGCGCAGGTTCTTCCGGAGCGTCTCGACCGTGTCGTTGATGAAGGCCTTCTTGCCCGGAAACTGATCGAGCGGCGCGTCGAAATTGCCTTCGCCGAATTCCTTGATGCACGCCATCGCCTTCTTCTTCACGGCAATGTGGGCGGCGACCATCTCGTTCACGCCCTTCGCCATCGCGGCGAAGTCACCCGGGAACTTGTTCACGGAAAGGATGACGTCGATGTCGCCCTTCTCGTGCTCCGAGTACATCTGCTGCATCTCGCTGAGGATGCCCTTGAGATTGGAGCGCAGCGTCTCGATGGTATCGTTGATGAACGCCTTCTTGCCTGGCAACTGCTCCAGCTTCGCTTCGAAATCGCCCCGCCCGAACGCCTCGACACAGGCCATAGCCTTCTTCTTCACGGCGATGTGACTGGCGACCAGCGCATTTACGCGCTTTGCGATCGTGGCGAAGCTGCCGTGAAACTCGTCAATGGGCAGCATCACGTCGATATCGCCGCGGTCGTGCTCGGCCTGCATCTCCGCGACACGTTCGTTGAACGCACTCACCGGCCGCACGGCCCTGTCGAGCAGGCCGTTGATCGCGACGAGGATCTCGCGCGTCTGGCCTTTCGTGAGCGAGGGATCGGCCCGCTCGCTGATATCGCCGCGCGCCATCGCGCTTTCCACGCGCGCGAGCTCCGCCAAAACGGTGTTGCCCGCCACGCCGCCAAGAATATTGATCGACATAAACATCCTCTCGTCACTGCTGTTCGACGTAAATTTTGGATCATCGCGAACGCGGATCATCCAGCTTCGGCGTGAATTCTCAGGCGAGCTGCAGCCGGACGCACGACATCGGCGCCGTGGGCCGAACACGGCATCGGCAGCGGAATGCGACTGCGGCTCATGCGCCGACTCCAGCGGTTGCCTTGCCGATGAACGCGGCGAAGATGGCGTGGAGGTCGGGGAGGACGACGACGCCGTCGTCGCGGCGGACCAGGGTGCGGACGAACTGGCGGCGCCAGCGCATGCCGACGGCGGGGGGCTCCTCGCTCGCGCTCTCGGCAAGCGTCGCGACCTCGTGGACCTTGTC
>NZ_JAATJB010000008.1 GCF_011927635.1 Sphingomonas trueperi | reverse complement strand
CTCGCTACGACCGCTGCCCAACCGTCTTCTTCTCTGCCGTCGCCCTCGCGGCCACCGTCATCTTCTGGCTATGACCAATGAGTCCTGACCCTAAGCTCGCGATTAGCACTCCTTTAAAGGTTTCAGACGAAATGTGTCTCCTGTCGACGGCGCCGAAACGATCGGACCGGCGCTGAACCAGGGGAATACAGATGTCGAAGATCACGATCGCTCTCGAGGCCGCAGTCCAAACCGTCATCGAAAACGCGCCCAAGGACGGGAAGCAGACCAACCGTCAGCGCGCTGAAATCGATCGCGCCTTTGCCCGCATCCTGAAGCTGATCGCTCCCCGCATCCGTCACTTCATCCGCCAGTATGGCCTGACCGCCCACTGGGACGACGCCGAGCAGTGCTGCGCGATCGCCGTGCACCGCGCCATCCAGGCCTATGAGCCGGAAAAGGCCCAGTTCACCACCTTCGTCAACTGGCAGATCCGCGGCGAGCTGCAGAGCCTGCGCTTCCGCCTGATGACCGACCAGCGCCCCTCGGCGAAGAAGGTCGAAGCCACCACCGTTTCGCTCAGCGCGATGGTCACCTCGGCGGACGGCGACGAAATGTCGCCCGAAGCGATGATCGAGGACGAGGACGCCCTGGAGCGCACCGAGAGCGCCGCGTCGGACTATCTCGCCGATGGCGCGATCGCCTCGCTGATCGAGGCCTATGTCGATCACCTCCGCAAGGTGGGCATCGAGCAGCTCCGCCGCCGTCCCCGCCCGAAGCGGGAAGAAGCCGCCCTGCGCCGCGAAGGCCCGCGTCTCCGCACCGCCACCCACGGCATCGATCCGGCCGAGCTGGAGAAGCTGGAAGCCAAGCTGGAGCGCGACCGCGAGATCGTCGCCCGCCGCGTGTTCCAGACCGCCACGCTCGACGACCTGTCGATGGAAACCGGCGTGACCAAGGAGCGCGTCCGCCAGATCACCAAGCGCGCCGCCAAGGTGATCGCCGAGATCGCCGCCGCCGATCCGCGCTTCTCGGTGATGGCCGAATATGGCGAGCCCGCCACCGCCAAGCGCCGCCAGCCGGCGGCTGCCCGCAACGCCACGCCGATCCTGCCGGACGCCAGCCAGCCGCACAACCTGCTCTCCAGCGTCGTCGCGATCGACGCCGCGAGCATCGACACGGTGGTTGCAGCCGAGGCGAACCGCGAGACCGTGGAGGCGATTGCGATCGCCGCCGCCCCGCTTGCGAACCGCGCTGCGCTGCATTGATACCCGATCGGGGCAAAAGCGTTCTATAAGGGAAGGGTACCCCTTCCCGGAACGATCCGATGCCCCGAAATCCCCAGACACTCGGCCGAGGTGCGATGCAGATGCTACCCCGGTCGAACTACAAGCTGACCGAACTGGCCGAGGAAATGGTGCGCTGCGCGCAACCGTTGCTTCCGGCGGGCGGTCGGCTTTTTCTGGGTCTGCAGCAGGAGACCGATGGCTCGCTGCGGATGATCTGGTGGCGCGGCGACGATTTCCGCCTGGTCGCCGAGATCGACGCCACCCCCGAGGGCTTCTGCCCCGAAGACAGCGACGAAGGCGCGCTGCAGGACGCGGCCGCTGCCTGCATCACCTACCTCTCCGGCCGCTGGCCCACCCCGCCCCGCCGGCTCGGCGTGATCACCGACGGCATCGGCGTCGCCTTCTCGCCCGAGCGTCCCGCCGTGGCCGAGCCCGGCTGGCTGATGGACCATGCCGGCGGCAAGGCCGCGCTCACCGCGATCCTGCCGCTCGACGGCGAAGGCCCCTGCGCGCTGCTCTGCGCGCCGCCGGAGACGGCGTCGTTCCATTGAGGGGAGCCACTCCCTCCGGCGGTTGCGGCAAAAAGGGAATCGGCATTCACACACCCAACGTCATCCCCGCCAAGGCGGGGATCCATTGGCGCTGAAGCTGTGGTTCCTGCCTCCAGCGCCCTGGCAAATGGATTCCCGCCTTCGCGGGAATGACGATCGTTGTGCCGCGGCGCTTCCCTCCTGCCGAGCGCAGGGGAGTCTTGATGACAACCCATCGGACCATGCTATGGCGCCCGCATGGGTGAACTCATCGCGATCGAGGGCGCCGACGGCGTCGGCAAGAACACCGCGTCGCGCGGGCTGTGCGCGACGCTGCAGGCCGCGGGCCGCACTGCCACCGTGCTCGGCTTCCCGCGCTATGGCGAGACCGTCGCCGGGGTGACGATCGGCAAGATGCTCGCCGGCGAACTTCCCGTCCCCGTCACCCCGCACGCAGCGGCCGTGCTCTATGCGCTCGATCGGTTCGAGTGGCGCGACGCGCTGCTCGAGGCGCAGGCGACCCACGACGTAGTCGTGCTCGATCGCTACATTGCCTCGAACATGGCCTATCAGGGCGCCAAGCTGGGCGGCGACGAGGGCCGCGCGCTGATGGACTGGATCCTCGCGCTGGAAACCGGCCAGTTCGCCCTGCCCCGCCCGCGGCTGTCGATCTATCTCGACACCCCCTGGGATCTTGCCCGCGCGCTGATCCTGCAAAAGGCGCAGCGCAGCTACACCGATCGCAGCTTCGACGAATATGAGGCCGACATCGCGCTCCAGCAGCGCGTGCGCGGCAATTACGAGACGATCGTCGCCGCCGATCTGCTGGGGCCGTGGAAGGTCGTCCGCGCCAGCGAAGACGGCGCGATGCGGGCGCCCGAGGCGATCGTCGCCGAAATTTTATCTTATATTTGAAACGGCGCTGAACCCGGCTATGCCCTTCTTGACATTTGCCTTGGCCGAGCGCCAATGGTAGCGCTATCACAATCCGAAACGAGTTGGTGAGAGGTCCCTTGGAAGCGCTTAGAGACATGCTGCCTGCCGATCATGCGCAGGCGATTCTGGTCGGTCGTGTGCAGACCGCTGCCGGCCCCAGCCCCGTGATCCTCCGCGACGGCCAGGTGATCGACGTGTCGGCCACCGCGCCCACCGTCGCCGACCTGCTGGAGCGTGACGACATCGCCACGCTCGGCGGCGAGCTGCTGTGCAGCGTCGAGGCGCTCGGCACCGAATCGGCGCCGGCGATCCTCGCGCCGGTAGACCTGCAGTGCGTGAAGGCCTGCGGCGTCACCTTCGCCGTCTCGGCGCTGGAGCGCGTGATCGAGGAGCGCGCCCGCGGCGATTCGGCCAAGGCGGCCGAGATCCGCGGCGACCTCGAGGCCAAGGTCGGCTCGGGCATCCGCGCGGTCGTCCCCGGCACCGAGGAAGCCGCCAGCCTCAAGGCCGCGCTGATCGATGCCGGCATGTGGTCGCAATATCTCGAAGTCGCGATCGGGCCGGACGCGGAAGTGTTCACCAAAGCGCCGGTGCTGTCGGCGATGGGCTGGGGCGCCGAGATCGGCATCCGCTCGGACAGCGACTGGAACAACCCCGAGCCCGAAATCGTGCTCGCGGTGGACCGCAATGGCAATATCAAGGGCGCGACGCTCGGCAACGACGTCAACCTGCGCGACTTCGAGGGCCGCAGCGCGCTGCTGCTCGGCAAGGCGAAGGACAACAACGCGTCGACCTCGATCGGACCGTTCATCCGCCTGTTCGACGACAACTTCACCATGGACGACGTGCGCGGCGCGGTGGTCGACCTCACCATCGACGGGCCGGAGGGCTATCGCCTCTCGGGCACCAACAAGATGAGCGAGATCAGCCGCGATCCCACCGATCTCGTCCGCCAGACGCTGAGCGAGCACCAGTATCCGGACGGCTTCGCGCTGTTCCTCGGCACGCTGTTCGCGCCGGTGCAGGACCGCGACCATCCCGGCCGCGGCTTCACCCACAAGGCGGGCGACGTCGTCCGCATCTCGACGCCGAAGCTCGGCACGCTCGTCAACCGCGTCACCACGTCGAAGGCCGCCGCGCCCTGGACGTTCGGCATCCGCGATCTGATGCGCAACCTCGCCGCCCGCGGCCTTCTCTCCAACGCGTAAGGGTGTCCATGTCGCAAGCCGATCTCCAGCAGGGCCCGATTCCGGCCGCTGAGCGTGCCGTCTATCCGAGCCTGAAGGGCAAGCGCATCCTGATCACCGGTGGTGGGTCGGGGATCGGCGCCGGGCTGGTCGAGGGGTTCGTCCGCCAGGGCGCGGACGTGACCTTCTTCGACATCGCCGAGGACGATTCCAAGGCGCTGGTCGCCAGCCTGTCGGGCGCCGCGATCGCGCCGCGCTTCTACAAGGTCGACCTCACCGACGTCCGCGCCGCGCAGGCGCAGGTGCAGGCGCTGATCGACGCCGAGGGCGGCTTCGACGTGCTGCTCAACAACGCCGCCAACGACGACCGCCACACGATCGAGCAGGTGACCCCGGAATATTGGGACAACCGCATCAACGTGAACCTGCGTCACCAGTTCTTCATGGCGCAGGCGGTGATCCCGGCGATGAAGGCGAAGCGCGCCGGCGTGATCATCAACCTCGGCTCGATCTCCTGGCACCTCGCACTCGAGGAGCTGACGCTCTACCAGACCGCCAAGGCGGCAATCGAGGGCCTCACCCGCAGCCTGGCGCGCGAGCTCGGCCCGGACGGCATCCGCTCGGTCTGCATCGTCCCCGGCAACGTCAAGACGCCGCGCCAGATGAAGTGGTACACGCCCGAGGGCGAGGCCGAGATCGTCAAGGCGCAGTGCCTGCCCGGTCGCCTCGTCCCCGACGACATCGCCGCCGCGGCGCTGTTCCTTGCATCGGACGACGCGCGCCTGATAACGAGCCACGAATTCTTCGTGGATGCGGGCTGGAGATAAGATGACCGACACAGTGGTGGTATCGGCGCCGGAGAGCGTGTGGGGGCTCGCTGCCCCGCTTCTCGAAGGCCCCGTCTGGGTGGAGCGCGACGCCGCGCTGTGGTTCGTCGACATCAAGAGCCACAAGATCCACCGCTATGATCCCGCCACCGGCGCCAAGCAGAGCTGGGATGCGCCGGCACAGGTGGGCTTCGCGCTGCCCTGCGCCAGCGGCGGCTTCGTCGCGGGGCTGCAGACCGGGCTCGCCAAGTTCGACCCCGCCGACGGCAGCTTCACCCCGCTGGTCGACCCCGAGCCCGGCCTGCCCGGCAACCGGCTCAACGACGGCACCGTCGATTCCGAAGGTCGCCTCTGGTTCGGCACGATGGATGACGGCGAGAGCGAGGCCAGCGGCACCATCTATCGCCTCGCCGCCGACGGGACCTGCGTGGCTTCCGCCCCCAAGGTCTCGATCACCAACGGCCCGGCGGTCTCGCCCGACGGCAAGATTCTCTACCATGTCGATACGCTTGGCCAGGTGATCTATGCCTGCGACATCGACGCGGAGGGCGCGCTGGTGAACCGCCGCGAGTTCGTCCGCATCGCCGACGGCGAGGGCTTCCCCGACGGCCCGTGCGTCGACAGCGAAGGCTTTGTGTGGGTGAGCCTGTACGCCGGCTCTGCGGTGCGCCGCTATTCGCCGGCGGGCGAGCTGGTCGAGACCGTGCCCTTCCCAGTCGATGCGATCACCAAGATCGCGTTCGGCGGGCCGGACCTGAAGACGGTCTATGCCACCACGGCGAACAAGCACCTCTCGGCCGAGGACAAGGCCGCACGGCCGGGCTCGGGCGACCTGTTCCGCTTCCGGGTGACGGTGGCCGGGCAGAAGGGCACGATGATCCGCGTGGGGGCGTAAAGCCAAATTCCTCCCCGGGCGAAGCTCGGGGAGGAAACGCTTGCGCTTACTGAAACATCGCCTTGGTCAGCTCGGCGATGCCGCCGCGAACCCGCTCCCAGCCGGCTTCCTCGCTCAGGTCCAGCCCGAGGAACCGCCCGCTCTGCGCCCCCGACAGCACCAGCTGCTGGATCGCGGCGATCAGCAGCGCATTGAGCACCGGCGCGTCGATCCCGGTCGGGCGCTGCAGCGTGCCGCGCTCGCGGGCGATCCAGGCGCTCAGCGCCTTGCCGCGTGCCTCGGTGAAGGCGGTGGCGACCTTGGAGGGGGCGGAGAGCTCCCAGGCGAGAATCTTCTGCGCCAGCGGATCGCTGCGCAGCGCATCGAGCAGCGCCACCGCGACGCGCGCCATCATCTCGGCATAGCTGGCCGGCGGAGGCACGTTCTCGGGGCGCACCAGCGCGGTTTCCATCCAAGCGGAAACATCGGTAGCGATCGCCTCGGCGAGCCCATCCATGCCGCCGAAATACCGGTAGATCAGCTGCTTGTCATAGCCCGAGGCACGCGCGATCGCGTTCACGCCCCAGCGGGCAAAGCCCTGTTCGGCGAGCAGCGCCTTGGCTGCCGCCAGAATCACGCCCCGCGTATTCGCCGCATTGCGCGGCCGCTTCGCCGGTGCCGTCTCGTCCACCCCGTCCATCCCCCTGTTGTTGGCGATGGTTAACTATCACTGGCGAGTGACACTTTCCATCTCCGGAATGGGCCGGAGGTGCGGTTGGGTCGCAGACAAGCGGACGCCGCTCGCCACACCACCATCGTCATCCCCGCGCAGGCGGGGATCCATTGGCGCTGATGCCGAGGCTCTTTCCCCCGGCGTCCTGGCAAATGGATTCCCGCCTGAGCGGGAATGACGGAGGACTGGAGGAAAGGGTGACCCCCACCCCTTCCCGATCAATGATTATGCCGCGGCACCTTCAGCCCGGTGCCGCGATACTTGGTCGCGAACTCCAGCACGCCGCCTTCGTGCAGCTGGCCCGACTTCTCGCGGTACAGTTCTTCCCACGGCGTGTTGCTCGGCGGGATCGGCGGCGCCGGCTCGCCCTTGCGGCGGGCGATCTCGTCGGCCTCGACCAGCGCGTCGACACGGCCCTGGTTGAGGTCGATCCGGATCACGTCGCCGGTGCGCAGCCAGGAAAGGCCGCCCCCCGCCGCGCTCTCCGGCGAGGCGTTGAGGATCGAGGGGCTGTCCGACGTACCCGACTGGCGACCGTCGCCCAGCGTCGGCAGGCTCTGGATGCCCTTCTGGAGCAGCGCGTCGGGCGGCTGCATGTTGACCACCTCGGCCGAGCCCGGCCAGCCCAGCACGCCCGCGCCGCGGATCACCAGGATGCAATTGTCGTCGATGGCGAGCGCCGGATCGTTGATCCGGTGGTGATAATCGTCCGATCCGTCGAACACGACCGCACGGACCTCGAACACGCCCTCCTGCCCCGGGGTGGAGAGGTAGCGCGCGCGGAACTGCTCGGAGATCACGCTGGTCTTCATGATCGCCATGTCGAACAAATTGCCGGTGAGCACCAGGAAACCGGCCTTCTCCATCAACGGCTTGTCGATGGGGAAGATCACGTCCGCATCCAGCACGCGCGCCTCGGCGACATTCTCCGCCATGGTGCGGCCGGTGCAGGTCGCGACGCTGCCGTCGAGGATGCCGGCATCGACCAGCAGCTTGAGCACCGCGGGGATGCCGCCTGCGCGGTGGAAGCGCTCGGACAGATATTGCCCCGCCGGCTGCATGTTGACGATCAGCGGCAGGTCATAGCCGGTCTGCCAGTCCTCGGGCGTGATGGTGATGCCGGCATGCGCCGCCATCGCGTTGAGGTGCGGCTGGGCGTTGGTCGAACCGCCGATCGCGGTGAGCAGCTTGATCGCGTTGAGGAAGCTCTGTTTGGTGAGGATCTTCGACGGGCGAAGGTCCTCATAGGCCATCTCGACGATGCGGCGGCCGGTCTCATAGGCGATCTGCCCGCGCTCGCGATAGGGCGCCGGGATCATCGCGCAGCCGGGCAGGCTCATGCCCAGCCCCTCGGCCATGCTGTTCATCGTCGAGGCCGTGCCCATCGTGTTGCAATGGCCCGAGGAGGGCGCACTCTCCATCGCCCGGCGGAGGAACTCGGCCTCGTCGATCTCGCCCGCCGCCATCTTGCGGCGCGAGCGCCAGATCACCGTGCCCGAGCCGACCAGTTCGCCTTCGTGCCAGCCGTCGAGCATCGGCCCGCCCGAGAGGACGATCGCCGGGATGTCGACGGTGGAGGCGGCCATCAGCGACGAGGGCGTGGTCTTGTCGCAGCCGGTGGTGAGGATCACCGCGTCGATCGGATAGCCGTTGAGGATCTCGACCAAGCCCAGATAGGCGAGGTTGCGATCGAGCGCGGCGGTCGGACGCCTACAATTCTCGAAGATCGGGTGGAGCGGAAACTCCATCGGAATGCCGCCCGCCGCGAGGATGCCTTCGCGGGCGCGCTTCACCGTCTCGAGGTGGATGCGGTTGCACGGCGCGATGTCGCTGCCGGACTGGGCGATGCCGATGATCGGCTTGCCCGAGGTCAGCTCCGCCGGCGTGATGCCGTAGTTCATGAACCGCTCGAGATAGAGCGCGGCCATGTCGGCGCGGCCGGGGGCGGCGAACCATTCGCGCGATCGGAACGGACGGACGGGCGTGCGGGTCACGATATTCTCCCAAACCAAAACTCGAAGGGTACTCGCTGGTCGCGCCGATCAGGGCCCCTCGCTTCCCCGAAGACGTTACCCCGGCGAAAGCCGGGGTCCATTATGGCCTCCGTCGCCGCTCTTGCTTCGACCGAGAGGCGAATGGATCCCGGCTTTCGCCGGGATGACGGCGTAACGAAGGGCGGGTCCCAATCGACGCGCCTTCGTCTTACCCCTCCATCGCCTCGAGTTCCTTGCCCTTGGTTTCCTTGATGAACTTCAGGACGAGGAAGAAGCTGACCGCCGCGCAGACAGCGTAGAAGGTGTAGCTGGCGGCCAAGCCGAGCTTGGACGCCATCACCGGGAAGCTCTGCGCGATCAGATAGTTGGCGAACCACTGCGCGAAGCCGCACACGGCAAGCGCCGAGCCGCGGATCTGGTTCGGGAACATCTCGCCGAGCATCACCCACATCACCGGGCCCCAGCTGACGTTGAAGAAGATCACGTAAAGGTTGGCGGCGACCACGGCGATCTTGCCGAGTTCGGGCGAGAGCACCAACTTGCCGGCGGCGTCGAGCGAGCCATGGCCGAAGGCATAGACCAGCACGAACAGCGTCACCGCCATGCCCGCCGAGCCGATCAGCAGCAGCGGCTTGCGGCCGATCTTGTCGACCAGGCCGATGGTGACGAGGCAGGCGGCGATCGAGACCGCGCCCGAGACGATGTTGATCAGCAGCGAATCCGCTTCGGTGAAGCCGGCCAGCTGCCACAGCGTCGAGCCGTAGTAGAAGATCACGTTGATGCCGACGAGCTGCTGGAACACCGCGATCACCAGGCCCGCCCACAGGATGGTGCGGATCTTGCCGGTGCGCGGGTCGATCAGGTCGCGGAAGCTCGGGCGGTGATCGGCGGTGAAGCTGGCGCGAATCTCCTCCAGCTTGGTGCGCGCGGTGGCCGGGCCGAACAGGTCGGTCAGCACCTTGGTAGCTTCCTCGGTGCGGCCCTTGGCGACCAGGAAGCGCGGGCTTTCGGGAATGAAGAACAAGGCGACCAGGAACACCGCCGCCGGCAGCGCCTGCATCAGGTACATCCAGCGCCAGGCCTCGAGGCCGGCCCAGAACTTGTTGGTCGAGGCACCGGCCGCGCCGGCCAGATAATAGTTGACCACGAACGCGGCGGTGAGTCCGGAGATGATCATGATCTGCTGCACCGTCGTCATCCGGCCGCGAATGTTCGCAGGGGCGACTTCGGAGATATAGGCGGGCGACAGCACCGATGCGGCGCCGACCGCGATACCGCCGGCGATCCGGGCGATGACGAAGATCGTATGGTCGTGCGCAAAGCCCTGGACGAGCGCGCCGCCGAGGAAGAGGAGCGCGGCGAGCCGCATCACGTTGCGGCGGCCCATCTGGTCCGCCAGCGTGCCGGCGAAGAAGGCGCCCGCGACGCAGCCGATCAGCAGCGAGCCGACGGTGAAGCCGAGCCCGGCTTCATCGAGCGCGAACGCGGCCTGCAGGCCCGGCTGGGTGCCGTTCACCGCGCCGCTGTCATATCCGAAAAGCAATCCGCCGATCGTGGCTACGGCCACGATGGCGCCGATCAGGCCGATATTGGCCCGCTCCGCCGTCTGATTCATCCGATCCCTCTCCTAGCCCGGGAAGTTGGGCCGATTTGTTAGCGGTAACGCTGGCCCGTGCAACCAGGAAAAGCAAGCCGGCAGCTGCGTTCACGCAAGATTCTGCCAGCGTTGTCCTATCGCTTGGGCGGCGGCGCGCAGGATTCGCGCACGATGAGCTGATGTGCAAGCACTTGTTCGGGCTCGGTGATCTGCCCGCGCGGCCGCAGCTCGTCGAGGAGCATGGTCAGCGCCGCCTCGGCCATTGCGGCGATCGGCTGGCGGACGGTGGTAAGCTCGGGCCACATGGTGGTGGCGAGCGCGGTATCGTCGAACCCGACGACGCTCAAGTCCTGCGGCACGTGCAACCCGCGGCGATGCGCCACGCCCACCGCGGCCGCGGCCATGTCGTCGTTGCTGGCGAAGATCGCGGTTGGCGGGTCGGGCAGGTCGAGCAGTGCCTCGCTGGCGACGATGCCGGAGCGGAAGGTGAAATAGCCCTGCTCCACCGGCATCGCGGCCAGGTCGAGCCCTGCTTCCTCGATGGCCGCGCAGAAGCCACGATAGCGCTCGGCGCTGGAAGTCTGATTGGGATTGCCGCGGATGAAGCCGATATGGCGGTGGCCCATGTCGAGCAGGTGCTTGGTCATCGCGCAGGCGGCGGCGAAATCGTCGATGCGGACGTTGAGGCTGCCCTCGGGGGGCAGGCCCATCGCCACCGATACCCAGGGGATGCCCGCCGCTTCCAGCTCGTCGCGCACCGCCGTCACTTCGGAGAGCGGCGGCGGCAGGATCACGCCCTGCACATGCGTCTGCACGAAGCCGCGGGTCGCCTCGGCCTGCTCCTCGGCGCGCTCGCCTTCGCAGGCCTCGAGCACCAGATGGCACCCTGCCCGCCGCGCCGCGGCCAGCGCGCCGATCAGGAATTGCGACAGATAGGCGGCCGACGGGTTCGAGTAGAGCAACCCGATCTGGGTCGCCTCCCCTGCGGCCAGGCTGCGTGCGGCGCTGTTCGGCGAGTAGTTGAGCTTGGCGATCGCCGCGAGCACGGCTTCGCGAGTCGCTTCGCGCACATTGGTGCCGCCGTTGACGACGCGCGACACGGTCATGGCGGATACGCCTGCCTCGCGGGCCACGTCCTGTACGGTGATGCTGCCCCGGCTGCGCCGGCTTGGTTTGGTCATCCCCCCTCCTGCACGAACGCTTAAGTGCGCGCTATCACGATTGCAATCGTTCGCGTGCCCTTACCCCGCACCGGTTGACCGGCGTCGTTACGCCCCCTTATAGCTGATAGCGCTACCAACATGGCAAGAGGCGACTGCACCAATGTCGCCGGCCTTCAGGGAGAGGAACATGCGCTCATTCCGTCGCGTCGCCGCGCTTGCCATCGCTGCGAGCGCTCTGACCCCCTTCGTCGCCGCGCAGCCCGCCGCCGCGCAGACCAATGTCGCCGGCAAGCCGCTGTACAAGGATGCGAGCCAGCCGGTCGAGGCGCGCGTCGACGACCTCCTCGCCCGCATGACGCTGGAGGAGAAGGTCCAGCAGCTCCAGGCGCTGTGGCTCAACAAGGGGCTGGTCCAGGACGCCAGGGGCGAGTTCGACCCCCTCAAGGCGAGCGCCAACTTCCCCAACGGCCTGGGCATGATTTCGCGCCCCTATGACCGCCGCGGCGTCGTCGCAGGGCAGGGGGACGCGGCCGGCGCGGTAGCCGGTGCGGTCAATCGCAGCCCGGAAGAAACCGCGCGCTATGTCTATGCCGCGCAGAAATGGGCGATGGAGAAGACCCGGCTCGGCATCCCGATGCTGATGCACGAGGAAGCGCTCCACGGCCTGGTCGCGCCCGGCGCGACCAGCTTCCCCCAGTCGATCGGCCTCGCCAGCAGCTTCAACCCGAAGCTGGTCGAGAACATCTTCTCGATGGCCGCAAGGGAAGCGCGCGCCCGCGGCGCCAACCTCGTCCTCGCCCCCGTGGTCGACGTGGCGCGCGATCCGCGCTGGGGCCGCATCGAGGAGACCTATGGCGAGGACCCGTATCTCGTCACCCAGATGGGGCTGGCGGCGATCCGCGGCTTCCAGGGCACCACCCTGCCGCTCAAGTCCGACAAGGTGTTCATCACCCTCAAGCACATGACCGGCCATGGCCAGCCCGAGAACGGCACCAATGTCGGCCCCGCCTCGCTCGGCGAGCGGACGCTGCGCGAGGATTTCTTCCCGCCCTTCGAACAGGCGGTGAAGACGCTGCCGGTGATGTCGGTGATGGCCAGCTATAACGAGATCGACGGCATCCCCAGCCATGCCAACAAATGGCTGCTCACCGACGTGCTGCGCGGCGAATGGGGCTTCCAGGGCGCCGTGGTCAGCGACTATTTCGCGATCCGCGAGCTGATCACCCGTCACCACATGTTCAAGGACCCCAAGGACGCGGCCCAGCGCGCGCTCGACGCGGGCGTCGACGTGGAAACGCCGGACGGCGAGGCGTTCACGCACCTCGTCCAGCTCGTCAAGGAAGGCCGGGTCAGCCAGGGCGAGATCGACAATGCCGTGCGCCGCGTGCTGCGGATGAAGTTCGAGGGCGGGCTGTTCGAAAACCCCTATCCCGAAGTGAAGCTGGCGGCGGCGCGCACCAACACGCCCGAAGCCATCGCCCTGTCCCGCCAGGCCGCGCGCGAATCGATCGTGCTGCTGAAGAATGCCCAGGGCCTGCTGCCGCTCGACGCCAGGGGCATCAAGCGCATGGCAGTGATCGGCACCCACGCCAAGGACACCCCGATCGGCGGCTATTCGGACCTGCCCAACCATGTCGTCAGCGTGCTCGAGGGCATGCAGGCCGAGGGCAAGGGCAAGTTCGCGGTCGACTATGCCGAGGGCGTGCGCATCACCGACCATCGCGAATGGTCGAAGGACGAGGTGAAGCAAGTGCCGGCGCCGGTGAACGACCAGCTCCGCGCCCAGGCGCTGGAGACGGCGAAGAACGCCGATGTCGTGGTGCTGGTGCTCGGCGGCAACGAGGCGGTGAGCCGCGAGGCCTGGGCCGACAACCATCTCGGCGACAGCGAGACGCTCGACCTGCCGGGGCCGCAGGACCAGCTCGCCAAGGAGCTGATCGCGCTCGGCAAGCCGGTCGTGGTGATCCTGCTCAACGGCCGCCCCTATGCGGTGAACTACCTCGCCGAGAAGGCCCCGGCGCTGATCGAGGGCTGGTATCTCGGCGAGCAGACCGGCACCGCGCTCGCCGACGTGGTGTTCGGCCGCTACAATCCGGGCGGCAAGCTGCCGGTCTCGGTGGCGCGCAATGTCGGCCAGCTGCCGATCTACTACAACAAGAAGCCGAGCGCGCGCCGCGGCTACCTGTTCGGCGACACCAGCCCGCTCTACCCGTTCGGCTATGGTCTGAGCTACACCAGCTTCGACATCTCGGCCCCACGTCTGGGCACGCCGACGATCGGCATCGCCGACAAGGCGAACATCGAGGTGGACGTGACCAACACCGGCAAGGTCGCCGGGGACGAGGTGGTCCAGCTCTACGTCCATGACGACGAGGCCTCGGTGACGCGACCGGTGATCGAACTCAAGCGCTTCGAGCGCGTGACGCTCAAGCCGGGCGAAAAGAAAACGGTGCGCTTCGAGCTCACCCCGGACGATCTGGCGCTGTGGAACAGCCAGATGAAGCATGTCGTGGAGCCGGGGACCTTCACGATTTCGTCCGGCCCGAACTCGGCGACGCTGAAGAGCGCTACGCTGACCGTGCGCTAACGCGGCTCGGGGAGGGAGCAAGGCTCCCTCCCCTCTGGCTCAATCCTCCATCCACGCCGCCACCCAGAAGAACGGCGCGTTCCAGTTGATGGCGACTTCGTTCAGCGCATAGGCATGGATATCGTCGGCCCAGCAGGTCTGGGCGACGCACTTGCCCTTGAGCTGCATCGCCACCGGGTCGGCCAGTGCCGTGTCGTTCGGTCCGCCCGAAAGCACGCCCGGCGGCGGCCCCGGCAGCTTGGCATCCAGCACATGCGCCCAGAAACGGTGGTGCGGGTTGTTGAGCGACCGCACTCCATGGCCGCTGACATAGGAGGTCCCCATCGGGTTGCGGCCGAGCAGATAGTCCAGCGCGGAGACGATGCCCCCGCGGTACTTCGAGTCGCCGGTCAGGTCGCTCGCCACACCGAGCAGCATTGCCTGGTTCATCAGGTCACCGTTCGATCCCCAGGGATAGCCCTGCGCCTTGTAGGGGATCGCATAGCCGTTCTGGCGGCGCTGCTCGAGCATGCCGTCCGCCGCCGCGATCAGCGTGGCGCGCAGCTTCTGCACCTCGGCATCGCTGAGGCCCGTCTTCACCGTCGCGAGGGTGATCGTGCCAAGCGGCGCGGTGAAGCTCCAGCCAGGCGCGCGGACCGCTTCGCCGAAGTGCGGCGAGCCGGTCACCGCCTTGCGGAATGCCGCCTCGCCGGTCGTCGCGTAGAGCTCGGCAGCAGCCCAGTAGAATTCGTCGCTCAGGCTGTTGTCGCCATAGCCGCCGCTGCCGGTGAAGCTGCTGGTAGCATAGACCTGGGGGTTGCGCTGCGCCGCCGCCCAGGCCCGCCGCGCGGCGGTGAGGCAGCGGGCGGCGAAGGCATCGTCCACCTCGCGCCACAGCCGCGCGCACTGCGCCGCCGTCGCCGCGAGATTGAGCGTCGCCCCCGTCGTCGGCGGATAGAGCAGCCGTTCCTCGCGGTCGTTCTGCGGGGGCATGGGCAGCGCGGTCCAGTTGCGGTCGGCGACCTTCTGGTGCGCCATGCCGCCGGCATCGATTTCGGCGAAGGGCGGGAAGCTCGCTTCCCAGGCCGGGCGGCCGGGCTTGGGCGCGCCGAGCGGGCCCGAAGGCACCTGCGTGCGTACCCCATCCGGGATCTGCATCCGCAACAGAAATTCCATCTCCCAGCGCGCTTCGTCGAGCAGGTCGCTCACGCCGTTGCCGCTTTCCGGGATGCGCAGCGATCCGTCCGGGAAGGCCTTGGGGCGGCGCGCATAGGCGTTGAGCAGTGTCCACAGCGCGATGCCGCCGTTGACGACGTACTTGCCGTGGTCGCCGGCATCGTACCAGCCGCCGGTCACGTCGAGCTTGTAGGCGCACCCCGGCCATACAGTGCCGCGCTCGTCGACGCCGGAAAAGCAGCCCGCCACTTCGTGCGCGTGACCCGCAGGGCGTGCCCAGGCGGAACCGGCGAATTTCGCGTCGATCGGGGTGCCGGCGCGTTGCTGGTAGAAGAAGTTCGCCGCGTCGCGCACCAGCGGCCGGTAGAGGCTCGGCGCAATCGCGAAGGGATCGCTGGTCACCCCGGCGACCGACAGGCGATAGCCCTTGCCCGCACGACGGAAACCCGAAAAGTCGATCCGCTGCACCACCGCACCCGAGCTTGCGTCAGGGCCGTAAACCAGGGTCTCGCCCTTGCCCACCGCCTTGCCATCCGTATCCAGCAGCAGCCAGGGCAGCGTCTTCGTACCCGCGCCCCGCACCACGGCCAGCTTCACGTCGGCCGGCTCGAACCCCAGCTGGTTGAGGTCGATCGCAGGCGACTGCTGCGCCGCAGCCGCACTCGTCGCCATCAAGGTGGCGAGCAGCCACCCGTTTCGCTTGCGCATCCTGCTCCCCTGTTTCTCATTTGCCGTTGCCGGGCGCGTGGGGCGTCCGGATCGCCTCGTAATAGCTGAGCGGGCGCGGCGGGGCCAGATGACCGGCCGGCAGCGGGCGCTTCGACAGCGACTGCCAGTACGCGATCGAGGCATCCCGCCACCACTGCGCTTCCTGCCGCTGGATGGCGAGGAAGTCGCGCACCTCGGCCCAGCGGCGGGCGTCGACCTTGCCCTCCAGCCCGGCCCAGCGGCGCTGCATGCCCTCCACCGTGGCGATGCCGGTGTCGTAGTGCGCGATCAGGCTGTTCCACAGCGTCTCGCCCGAGCGCAGGCGATAGTCCCAGGGGACATGGTGGAACCAGAGCAGCAGGCTGTCCGGCACCGTCTTCAGGTCGCCCCAGCGCTTCGCCACCTGCGGCGCGTACTGGCCGAGCGCGTTGGTCCCGGTCGGCGTGCGGTCGAAGCCGATCCCGTCCGCATCGGCACGGTGATAATAGGTCGGGTTCCACTCGGGCCGGGCGAGGTCCGACACCCAGGGCCCCGGGCCATAATGGTGGCCGGTCGCCATCACATGGCCGAGGCCGAGCGGCGTCATGTAGTTCACCACCGCCTCGCGCGATTCCAGCATCATCGCGACGATCGGGGTGACCACCGCCGGATCGGGGCTCCAGGTCAGCCGCGCCCAGTCGCGGGCAATATCCTCGGCCTTGGCGTCGGGATCCCAGGCGAGCCGGCCATAGGCGTACCAGTTGGCCTGGTCGAACTGCGATCCGCTCCAGTTCACGTCGGTGCCGATATTGGCGACGCCCGCCATGCCGGTAAGGGCCTTGGGCGCGACCGGCGTCTCCAGCACCTTGGCCACCGTGCTGCCGGCGCGCGGGCGGAAGGTGTCGCTTTCCAGCACCTCCTCCCACATCGTTCCCAGATAGGCGAGGTGCGTGGCGAAGCCGAGATATTCCTTGGTGATCTGCACCTCGAGCATCAGCGGCGTCTTGGGCATCGCGCCGAACAGCGGGTGGAAGGGCTCGCGCGGCTGGAAGTCGATCGCGCCGTTCTTCACCTGGAGCAGCACATTGTCGCGGAACTTGCCGTCGAGGGGCACGAACTCGTCATTGGCCTGCTTGTGGCGATCGGCGTCGTTATGCTCGGAATAGACGAAGGCGCGCCACATCACCACGCCGCCATGGGGAGCGAGCGCGTCGGCGAGCATGTTGGCGCCGTCGGCATGGCTGCGCTTATAGTCGGACGGGCCCGGCTGGCCTTCCGAATTGGCCTTGACCAGAAAGCCGCCGAAATCGGGGATCACCGCGTAGATCTCGTCCGCCTTGGCCTTCCACCAGGCGCGCACCGCCGGGTCGAGCGGGTCGGCGGTCTTGAGCCCGCCGATCTCGATCGGGGCGGAGAAGCGCGCGGTCAGGTAGATGCGGATGCCATAGGGGCGGAACACCTCGGCCAGCGCCTTCACCTTCTGCAGGTAGGGCGCGGTCAGGATATCGGCATTGGCGTTGACGTTGTTCGGCACCACCGCGTTGATGCCGATCGAGGCATTGGCGCGGGCATAGTCGGTATAGCGCGGGTCCTTGTAGCCCGGCAGCTTCTGCCAGTCCCACAGCGACTGGCCGGCATAGCCGCGCTCCACGTAGCGATCGAGATTGTCCCAGTGATCGAGCACGCGCAGCTGCAGCTTGGGGGCGTCCTGCACGTCGAGCGCGTCGATGGGTGCGCGGAGCTGGAGCAGCTTGAGCAGGCGGAAGCTGCCATAGAGCAGCCCGG
This sequence comes from Sphingomonas trueperi, assembly GCF_011927635.1. Lineage (GTDB taxonomy): Bacteria > Pseudomonadota > Alphaproteobacteria > Sphingomonadales > Sphingomonadaceae > Sphingomonas > Sphingomonas trueperi. Next base: position 162,548 of record NZ_JAATJB010000008.1, on the reverse strand, counting down.
TGTCGCTGTTGGCCGCGATCAGCGTCACCTTGGCGCCGCCGATCGTCGTCGTGCGGAGCAGGAAGCCCTCGCGGCCGAGCGCGGCCAGCGGCAGCTTCATCCCCGCCAGCAGCGGCGAGCCGGCGGTGGCGAGCACCACCCCGCCCTCGCCCCGCACCGCGCTGGCATGCGCCGGCGCCGATCCGATCAGCCCGGCAAGGCCGCGGTCCAGCTCGTCGAGCGCCGCGCGGATCGTGGGGCGACTGCCGTCGGCCACCACATAGCGAAGCTTGGGCGCCACCCGCTGCACGGTGCTCGCATCGAGCGGCTGATAGCGCAGCCACAGGTCGTAGCCGGTTTCGGCATGTGCCTGATTCGCAAAGGCAAACGTCGCCAAAATCCACAAAATCGCCTGATATGCCGCCCGCATTGCGCCCTCTCTCTGCCGCGATCCTTCGCGTTTGTTGACAAGCGTGTAGCAGGCCGAACATGGTATCGCTACCAAACAAGCGACGCCCCAGGGCGCGATCAGGAGAGGGTTCATGACCAACGGATTTCCCATCGACCGCCGCGCGCTGCTCGCCGGCGCCGCCGCCACCGCCGCGCTGCCGCTGGCCGCCCGCGCGACCTCGCAGCTGCCGGGGCTGAACACCATCGCCGGGCAGAAGGCCATGCGGATCGGCTCCGCCTTCGCCTGGAGCCCGCCGGGCGCCGATGCCGGTTCCTTCGCCAACCCGCGCTACGCCGCATTGCTCCAGCGCGATTGCGGCCTGCTCGTGCCCGAGAACCAGCTGAAGTGGCAGGCCGTCCGCCCTGCCCCGGACAAGTTCGACTTCGCGCACTTCGATGCGATGCTCGACTGGGCCGAGGCGCACCGCATGGCGATGCGCGGCCACACGCTACTCTGGCACAAGAGCGAGTATTTCCCGCGCTGGCTCAACGCCTATGATTTCGGCGCGACCCCGCGGCGCGAGGCCGAACGGCTGCTCACCAGCCATATCGATACGGTCTGCCACCGCTATGCGAATCGGATCGGCAGCTATGACGTGGTCAACGAGACGGTCGACGAGAAGACCGGCGCGCTGCGCGAGACCAGCCTGTCGCGCGCCTTCGGCGGCACCGTGCCGATGCTCGACCACGCCTTCCACACCGCCCGCGCCGCCGCCCCGCACGCCCAGCTGGTCTATAACGACTATATGAGCTGGGAGCCCGGCAACGAGGCGCACCGCGACGGCGTGCTCCGCCTGCTCGAAGGCTTCCGCAAGCGCGGCGTGCCGGTGGATGCGCTGGGCGTCCAGTCGCATATCGAGCCGCTCAGCGATGCCCCCGCCGGCGTGCTGGCGGCGCGGCAGGAAAAGCCGTGGCGTGCCTTCCTCGATGCGGTCACCGGCATGGGCTATGCGCTGCTGATCACCGAGTTCGACGTCGCCGACCAGCACCTGCCCACCGACATCGCCGTGCGCGACCGCCAGGTGGCGGACTATGCCGGGGTATATCTCGACATCCTGCTCGGCTATCCGCAACTGCGCGACATGCTGTTCTGGGGGATGTGCGACAAGTATAGCTGGCTCAACGGCTTCAAGCCGCGCAAGGACGGCAGCGCACCGCGGGTGGCACCCTATGACCGCGATTTTCGGCGCACGCCGCTCCACACGATGGTTGCGACGAAATTGATGAAAACCGCCGCGCGGCGCTAACCTCGGTACGCTCCCGTTCAGATTTTGCGCGTATAGGATAGTTCCGAGTGGCTGAGTCGCCGAGGGAATCAGGGAGCAGGGCAATGGCCGCAGCGGCCGCGAAACGGCAAGGACCGGGCGGAGACCTCCCGCTCCCCAGCACGATCGACGTCGCCGCGCTCCATGGCCTCGCCGAGGGGATCGTGCGGACGCATGGCCGCGCGACCGTCACCCCCGCCGGCGCTGCCTTCCGCCAGATGCTGATGGAGCGTGCCCGCACCAGCGCCCAGCGCAGCGCGCTCGCCCTGCTCGGCGCCGATATCGAGCGGCGCGCCCGCGCCGGCCGGGTACGCCGGATCGATGACGGCGCGCCGGTCGACATCCTGTTCGATCTCGCCGGGCCGCTGGCGGCGCTGCTCGCCGAGGGGCGCCCGACCGATGCCAGCATCCTCGCCAATCGCTATCTCGACCTGTCGCCGCAGGGCGCCACCGGCTGGGCGCTGCTGCCGCTGATGCTGTCGCTGCAGACCGACGATCCGGAAGCCGCCGACCGCTTTCTCGAGCCCTCCGCGCCGCAGCTGATCGTGATCGGCGGCCTCTCCGGCACCGGCAAGTCGAGCCTGGCGCGGCTGCTCGGCGGGCTCTATGGCCGCCGCCCGGGCGCGCGGGTGCTGCGTTCCGACGTGTTCCGCAAGCGGCTCGCCGGGCTGCCGCCCGAGACGCGGCTGCCGCCGTCGCACTATACTCGCCGCAACGATGCCGAGACCTATGAGGCGCTGTTCGAATCGGCCGACGACCATCTCGCCTGCGGCTCGACCGTGATCCTCGACGCGGTGTTCCTCAATCGCAGCGAGCGCGAGGTTGCCGAAGCGCTGGCGCTGCAGGCACGGGTGCCGTTCACCGGCATCTGGCTGGAGGCGCCCGATCGCGACCGGATCGCCCGGGTCAACGCCCGCTCTGGTGATGCGTCGGATGCCACGGCGGAGGTGGCGCGGGAACAAGCACGGCGGCCCGTCGGCGACTTGTTCGGCTGGCACCGGATGCGGGCGAACCGCGCGATGGAATGGATCGTCCCCGCTGCACGCGCCGCGATCGAACGACCGCGCCGCTGAACGTGCCCGAGCGGCAACGCCGGCCGGAGCCGCTCAGGCGGTTTCGGCGACCTCGGGCTTGAGCAGGATGCCGCTCACGCTGTCATTGGCGCAGAACAGGTCGTTCAGCGCTTCGAGCATGCGGCGTGCCTCGGGGCTGGCCAGCGAGTAGAAGATCATCTGGCCGGCCCGCCGAGCCGAGACCATGCCCTCGCGGCGCAGCAGGGCGAGTTGCTGGGAGACCGCCGTGTCGCGCGCGCCGGTCAGCCTTGCCAGCTCCCCTACCGATTTCTCGCCATCCACCAGATGGCAGAGAAGCAGCAGGCGGCTGCGGCCGGACAGCGCCTTCAAAAACTGCGACGCGTGGTCGATTACCTCGATCATATCGTTTTTCACGGCGACCATGGCTATGCGTGTATCCTATGCCAAGCAACCCGTCACGAGCCAAAAAATCTAGCGAATTCATAAACCTGGATCAATATGAGACATCATATATACGCATTTTTGCTGGTGTGTGTCCCATGCGACGGCTGCGATCGGGAGCGTACCAGCGCTTCGAAGGTTGAGCCAGCATGACGGCACGCCAGGCGGATTTGTTCGAGGTTCCGGGCCCTTCCGGGCTGCGGACGGGCGAGAAGTTCCTGAATGCTAACGAGGAATCGGCAGCGATCGCAGCGATCGACTCGGCCGGGCTCGAGCCCTTCCGATTCCAGGGCTGGACCGGTAATCGCCGCACGACCAGCTATGGCTGGCGCTACGACTTCGAGGACGGGGGCTTTGCCCGCGCCGAACCGTTCCCCGACTGGCTGGTACCGCTCCGCGACCGGGCGGAGGCCTTTGCCGGCCTTGCCCCCGGCGCGCTCGTCCAGGCGCTGCTGATTCACTATCCGGTGGGTGCGGGGATCGGCTGGCACCGCGACCGCCCGGTGTTCGAGGAGGTGGTGGGCATCTCGCTCGGCGCGCCCGCCAGGCTGCGCCTCCGCCATCGCACCGGCCCGCGCGCCTTCGATCGCGCCGAGCAGTTCCTGGCCCCGCGCTCGGTCTACCTGCTCTCCGGCGAGGTGCGCCACGCCTGGGAGCACGGCATCGCGCCGATGGCGCAACCGCGCTGGTCAATCACCTTCCGCGCGCTGTCCGCGCTGGGCCTGCGCCAGACGCAGAACGGCCCGGACGGCGATCCCCGCCCGGGCCGCACTGGTTGACCGTCCCGCCACCGCAGCGGCGGGACGATCACATCAGAACTTGACGCTGGCTTCCACGCCCCAGGTCCGCGGGGGGTTGAAGTTGGCATAATCGCCCAGGATGCCGCCATAGCTGGTCGAGACCAGCTGGCCGTTGGCGCCATAATTGAGGACCGGCGACGAGTTGGCCGACGAGCGGCGGTAGATATAGGTGTGGTCGAGCAGGTTGCGCGACCAGACGGCGAAGGTGACCTTGTTGTGATCCGACACGGCAATGTCGGCGATCGCGATGCGCCCGTTCATGATGAAGGCGGCATCGGTCTTGGTCGGCTCGAGCTGGAAGCTGTACTGGCTGCTCGAATAATTGCCGTCGAGGTGCAGGCGCAGGGTGGCGTCGCCGCCGCCGATCGGCAGGGCATAGTCGATCGAACCCGACGCCGCGTTCTTCGGCGTGTAGACGATGTACAGCTGCTGCGCCGGCGCACCCGGGGTCAGCGGGTTCACCGCCGACGGCGCGCGCCAGTAGGTGTAGGCATAGGACGCGGTGAGCGTCAGGCCCTGCACCGGCGCCACGGTCAGGTCGGCCTCGATGCCGCGGATCTTGCTCTGGCCGGCATTGGTGGTCTGCTCGATATGGCTGCCGAGGGTCGGGCTCGCACCGTTCGTGTCGTAGTAATCGAAGTCGAACTGGGTGTTGGACCGATCCATGATGTAGCCCGCCAGGTTCAGGCGTGCCTTGTGCTCCCAGAAGTCCATCTTGGCGCCGATTTCATACGACTTCACCGCTTCCGGACCGAAGGCGTTGAACTGCAGCGAACGATCGTTCGCGCCGCCGGCGCGGAAGCCCGTCGCGTATTTGGCGTAGAGATGGATGTCCTGCGTCGCGTCGAACGCGACGTTGATCATCGGATCGAACCGGCTGATGCTGTTGCTGAAGCCGAACGGCGACACCGTGCCCGCAACCGCCAGGTCCGACCGGTTGTTGATGACATAGAGCGTGCCGTGCCGCTTGTCCTTGGTCCAGCGACCACCGACGGTGACGTGCACTACGTCGTTCAGCGCGTCCGGCGTGAAGGTCAGGTTGCCGAACAGCGAGTAGTTGTGGTCGGTCGCTTGGCTGGCGCGGGTGATGAACTGGCAGCTGTTCGCGAACTGCGGCACGGTCGCCGCCAGCGTGTTGTTGCACGACGGGTCATACTGCTGATAGCCCGAGTTGGCGCCGGTGATCGGGTTGGAATTGCCCGGGATCGGGCTGCGGATCGTGTAGGCGGTGCCGTCCGCATTCCACTGGTTGCTGAGCGGCGTCGCGGCATATTCCGTGGCATGCTCGGTGAAATAATAGGCGCCGACGACATAGTCGAACTGCGGCACGCTGCCGACCGCCTGGAATTCCTGGCTGAACTGGTGCTGGCGCAGGAACGACAGGCTGTAGCGACTGAAGGTACCGCTGGTGTTGATCGCAGCCGGGTTGGCCGTGTTCGGCACGAACGGTGCGAAGGTCTGGCGCTCCGGACCGCCCGAATTGTCCCACTGGTCGGTGCTGACACCGCGCCAGGCCGTGATCGAGCGCAGTTCCAGCCACGGCGCGGCGGTGTACTTCAGGTTCGACGAGACGCCGTGCGTGATGTCGACACTCGGCTGCTGCGGCACGCCGACATCGGCGACGCGCTGGCGATCCGGGTGCACGCCGACCAGCGGCGCCTTGGGCGCGATGCAAATCGGCGTGGTCGCACCGGCGGTGATGGTGCCACCGCAGGCGGTGTTGGTGCCCGGCAGCACCAGCTTGCCGGCGTTGTACGCGCCGACGGTGTAGCCGTTCGGGTTGTAGTTGACGAGCTGGCTGAACTGCGGGGTGTTCTCGTCCTTCGCATAGTCATAGGCGAAGTCGGCGGTGAAGTTGCTCACCGGCTTCCAGCGCGCGGCGACGCGGCCGCCCTTGCGGTCGTAATAGTTCCAGCCGGTCGCGCCCGTCAGCGGGTTGTCCACCGTCGGATCCTGGTGCTGGTAGACGCCGTCCAGCTTGATCGCGACGTCGTGGAAGGCGGGCAGGTCGAGATGCGCGTCGACGCTGCGGCTGCCATAGTTGCCGACGCCGCCGTTGACGCGGCCGCCGAACTCGCCGGTGGGCGCGCGCGAGACGAGCGACAGCGCGCCGCCTTCGGTGTTGCGGCCGAACAGCGTGCCCTGCGGGCCCTTCAGCACTTCGATGCGCTCGATGTCGAACAGCGCGGCGTTGAGGCCCTGGGTCTTACCCAGCGCAACGCCGTCGATGTACACGCCGACGCCGCCGTCGCGCGCGGTCTGGTTCTGGTCGTAGGGAACGATGCCGCGGATGCCGATGGTCAGCGCCGACTGGCGCGCCTCGAAGGTCGCGACGCGGAGCGACGGCACGGTACCGTCGGCGAGGTTGAACAGGCTCTGGACGTGGCGGTCCTCGAGCGCCTGCGTGCTCAGCACGCTGATCGAGATCGGCGTCTTCTGCAGGTTGGTTTCGCGCTTGGTCGCGGTGACGACGATGTCGGCCAGACCTTCCGGCTGTCCGGTACCGGCGGCCGGTCCATCGGCGGTCTGGGCCTGCGCCATCGCCGGGGCCGCGACAAGGGCGAGCGACGTGGCGCCGGCCAGCAGCGCGAGGCGGATAGTAGAGCGATCTGACATTCTGGAGTCCCCGAGGTGTTCCGTTTGGTTCGGGGCGCCCCTAGGCACAGGATTTGGCAGGATTGTTACATCAACTGCCGCATAACAGTCCTCGTTAAATCATCCTCACTTCATGTTGAATAATAACATCGGAAAACCAAGCCTTTTCACTCAACAGGACGATGCCCTAGACTTGGTCAATACACCCACCCTTGTATCCCATCGGTCGGAAAAATCCAAAGTGGTGCAGAAATAACACAGGTCGATTTGCATCTCGCCGATGCTGTTCGAGAGCACGGAAACGCAAACCGCCCGCCTCGCCGGTACGGCAAGGCGGGCGGTGTGACGCCGCGTTCTTCGAAGGGGTGGCGCCGCTATTCGGCCGCCGCCGCGCCGGCGGTGCCGACTCGGCCGGTGCGCTCCAGCTTGCCCCAGCCGACGAACCAGCCGCCGAGCGCCGAGCTGATCGCGCGCAGCACCACCCAGTACATCAGCTGGCGGTAGACGAAGCGCTGCGCCACCAGCAGCAGCGCCGGGTAGCGGATGCGCCGACTGTTGAGCCGGTAGGCGACCCAGCCGCAGCCCACGTCGATCGTGGTGAAGGCCACCCAGTAGATCGCCATGGTGCCGACATCGCCGCGAGTCTGCTCCCAGCCATGCTGGGCAATCCGCACGGCGGTGGCGAAGATCGCCGAGACCAAAGCGAGATCGATCAGCGGCGAGATCGCGGCGAAGACGATCTGGAATACCCAGGCCTGGGGCAGCCCGATCCAGGCGAGCCCGCGCGCGCTCTTGTCGCGGTAGAGGCCGCGATGCTTCCACAGGCACTGGAGCGTGCCGAACGCCCAGCGATAGCGCTGCTTGGCGAGCGCGCGGAAGCTCTCCGGCGCTTCGGTCCAGGCGACCGCATCGGGATCGTAGGTGACCCGCCAGCCGGCGCGCTGGATGGCGATGGTGAGATCCTGATCCTCGGCCAGCGTATCCTCGGGATAGCCGCCCACCGCATCGAGCGCCGCGCGGCGCCAGGCGCCGACCGCGCCCGGCACCACCGTGATCGCGTTGAACCCGGCCAGCGCACGCCGCTCCAGATTCTGCGCGGTGATATATTCCACCGCCTGCCAGCGGGTGACGAGGTTGACCCGGTTGCCCACCTGCGCGCTGCCCGCGACCGCGCCGATCTTGTCGTCGGCGAACCAGCGCGCGAGCCGGCGGATCGTCTCGGGCTCGAACTGGGTATCGGCGTCGAGCGCGATGATCACCTCGCCCTTGGCCTGCTGCAGCGCGCGGTTGAGCGCCGCCGCCTTGCCGCCATTGACCAGCGTCAGCAGCGTCACCCGCGGATCATCGCCGAACGCCGCCGCGACGATTTCGCTGGTGCGGTCCTTCGAGCCGTCGTCGGCGACGATCAGCTCGATCGCCGGATAGTCGCTGGCGAGCACGCGGCGCACCGAGGACTCGATCACCCGCTCCTCGTTATAGGCGGGGATGATCACCGAGACGGTGGGGGTGTACACCGGGGCCTCGCCGCGCTCGCGCAGCCGCTGGCGCAGCGCCAGCGCGGCGAGGATCAGCGCGCGGGCGATGCCCAGCGTGATCGCGATGAAAAACATCCAGCGCAGCCCCGACGCGATCGCCGCGAGCACGATGAAGATCGCCACGTCCGCCCGCACCGCGAGCAGGTCGCTACCGCTGATCGGCGGCATCACCTCGTCATAGGAGAGCCCGGCGAGCTTCGAGACCGGCACGAAGCTATAGCCGCGCGCGCGCAACTCGCGGATGATGATCGGCAGCGCCTCGATGGTCTGCTCGCGGTTGCCGCCGCCATCGTGGAGCAGCACGACATTGGTGGAATGGTCCGGTGCGGCGCCTGCCACGTCGTTGAGCACGCCCTGCACGATCGCATCGACGCCCGGCCGCTTCCAGTCGTCCGGGTCGACGTGGAGGCCGACCACCGTATAGCCCTGCTTCTGCGCGACCACGGCGGGATCGAGTTCGTCGGGCGTGGTCGGCTCGGCATCGCCGAAATAGGGCGCGCGGAACAGCCGCATGCCGCGGCCGGTATAGGCCTGCACCAGCCGCTGGGTGGCGTTCAGCTCCAGCGCGGTGCTCGCCGCCGAGGTGGTGGCGAGGTTCGGGTGGGTATAGGTGTGGTTGCCCAGCTCGTGCCCCTCGGCGACCAGCCGGCGCAGCAGCAGCGGATGCTGCAGCCCGTTCTCGCCGATGATGAAGAAGGTTGCCGGCACATGCTCGGCCTTGAGGATGTCCAGGATGCGCGGGGTGTAGGTCGGATCGGGGCCGTCGTCGAAGGTCAGCGCGATCTCGTGCTTCGAGGCGCCGGTGCGCATGACGACATAGGGCGTCGGCAGCACCGGATATTGCACGTCGCGGATCATGTTGGCCGCATCGAAGCTGATCGCGCGCTCGCCCACCGTCGGCGTCCTGGTTACCCGCAGGATCTCCCCAGGGCCTTCCACGTCGACGTTCGTCGCCGGCACGATCCGGCTCAGATCGGGCCGGCCGCCATGGCGATAGGCGAGCAGCGCGGTCCACACGCCGGCATCCTCGGTGCCGAGCCGCCACAGCGCGACGCTGCCGACGCCGGCCGCGCGCACCGCCTGTAGCTGGTTCCAGGTGGCGGTAGCGTCGACCATCCAGACTTCGTGGTGCTTGCCGTCCTCGTCATAGGCGAAGGCGCTGTTGCCGGTGGTCTTGTCGAAGGTCACCTTGGCCTCGCTGTCGCGCGCCGCCGACCAGGCTTCTTCGATGCTCAGCGCGTCGGTGCCGTCACCGTGATAGTCATAGGCATAGCTGGCCAGTGCGACGATCAGCTTGCCGGCGCCGACCTTGGCCACGGCGCGGCGCAGTTCCTCGACGAACCAGGGCTGCGAGGCGATCGGCCCGGCGGCGCCGCCCTGCCAGTGCTCGTCATAGTCCATCAGGATCACGCGATCGGTGACCGCGGCGAAGCGCTTGAGGTCCCAGTTGGTGTCGCCCGCCGGCACGGTGACCGCGAGCGTCTTGTCCTTCGGCATCGCCTTGTTGATCTGATCGAGGAGCTGGACATAGCCGGGGAGCGAGCCCGGTTGCAGGCTCTCGAAATCCAGCACCAGCCCGGCGAGGTTGCGTGCCTTGACCATCGCCGCCAGGTCGCGCGCCAGCTTCGCGCGCGCCGCCGGGCTCGCCATCAGCTTGGCGGAACCCGCCGTGTCCCAGGCTTCGTCGGAAACATTCTGCACCATTGGCAGCACGCGTGGACGGCGCGGCGCATTGGCGACGATGCTCGCGAACTTCGGATCGTCTATTACCTGCATCGCATGGTTCGGCCCGGTGACCGAGATGAAGGCCGGCACCACCCAGTCGAGGTCGCCGATGTTGCGGCGAAGCGAGTCGGCGCTCGCCGGGTCCCAGGGCACGTAGAAGCCGACGGTGAGCGGAGCGCCCGGCTTCTTCGCGGAGCCGCCCGGCAGCCAGCGCTGCGAGCGCGGCTGGCCGCGCGCGCTCAGCGAGCGCAGCGCCGCCGGCTTGGCATTCTCCCACCGCACCGGCAGGTCCTGTGCGGGCGGCACGTTGACGATGGTGGCGGCGAACACGATTGCGGTGACGAGAATGCCGCCGATCAGCGCGAATACCGTGCGCATCGTCCAGCGCTTGCGGCTGCCGGTGGGGTCGAAGAATACGGGACGCGACATCGATGCTCTTTCGAAACGCGCGATCGTTTCCCCGGCGCGTGACGGGCCCGCGCCTTATACGGGTCGAAATTAACCGAAGCTATACACCCAAGGTTGGGTAGATTCCCTGAGCAGGGATAGGGTCACACCGCACTGCTGAAGCGTGTGGCGGCCGGTCCGCGGTGGCCGTCGAGCGCGCTGGCGATCACCCGCGCATAGGGGAGCGCCTCGGGCGCGAGCAGCAGCACGCTGCCTTCCCAGCGCACCAGATCGAGCGCCGCGAAGCGCGCCAGCCGCAGCGCGATCGCCGCACGGCCGGCGATGCCGCCCAGATCGGCGCGCCCCTGGCAGAGCAGTTCCTCGATCGCCGCCGCCCGCCACTGGTCGTCGACCGAGCGCCGCACCCCGCGCGCCGCCGCGAACCGGCCGGAGGAAATGGCCATATGCCAGCGGCCGGCATTCTTCTCGTTCTGCACCAGCAGATCGGGGAACTGGCTGATCGCGCTGGCGCCCAGCCCGATCAGCACCTCGGCCTCGTCCTCGGTGAAGCCCTGGAAGTTGCGCCGCAGTCGGCCCTCGCGCGCCGCCACCGCGATCGCGTCGCCGGGCTGGGCGAAATGGTCGAAGCCGATCGCGGCGTAGCCGTCGCCCACCAGCATCTCGTGCGCCCGTGCTGCCTGGGCGAAGCGGGCTTCGGCGTCGGGGAGCGCGGTCGCATCGATGCGGCGCTGGCGCGGGATCAGGTGCGGCACATGGGCATAGCCGAACACGGCGAGCCGATCGGCGCCCATCGCCACGCTGTCGTCGATCGACTCGGCGAGTGCCTGGTCGGTCTGGCCGGGCAGGCCGTACATAAGGTCGAAATTGATCGACTCGACCCCGGCGTGGCGCAGCAGGTCGACCGTGATCGCGATGTCGGCGCGCGGCTGGACCCGGCCGATCGCCGCCTGGATGGCAGGATTGAAGGTCTGCACGCCCAGGCTGACGCGCGACGCTCCGGCTTCGGCCAGCGCGCCGGCCCAGGCCGCGTCGAAGCCGCGCGGATCAACCTCCACCGACAGCACCGGGCTTCCGGCACCGAACGCAGCCTTGGCCTGCGCGACCAGCCGGAGGAAGGCCTGCGGGGTGATGGCGTTGGGGCTGCCGCCGCCGAAGGCGATGCGCCCCACCCGCCCGCGCCCGCCGAGCCGCCGCGCGACCTGCTCGATCTCCTCCGACAGCCGGGAAAGATAGGCATCGAGCCGCGCGGTGCGGTTGGCAGCACCCGTATTACAGCCGCAATACCAGCAGATCTCGTGGCAGAAGGGGATGTGAAGATAGAGCGACAGCTCCGCATCCGCCTCCACCCGATCGAGCGCGGCGGCCATGTCCGCTGGGCCGACGCCATCGTGGAATTCGGCGGCGGTGGGATAGCTGGTGTAGCGCGGCACCGGCGTGGCGAGCAGATCGGGATGATAGGTCCACATGCCCACGCGCATGCACCGCTGCGGCAGGCGCGTCGCTTGGGAATGTCCCGTATCCTTGCCGCCCGCGCCGCGCAGGCGTAGGCGCGAGGCCATGCAACTCGACGACCAGCTAGTCCGCTATTTCGGCACCGCCGATCTCGGCGCCCTCACCCCGCCTGCACTCGCCTCGGGCATCGAACGGATGAAGGTCGATCTCGGCCTGGAGACCGATCGCGCCCGCCGCTTCGCGCTTTGGGCGCTGCTGTTCATGCTCGGCAGCGCGCCCGACCTCGACGTGACCTTCGAGGACGAGGCCGATCGCGAGGCCGCCCGCAACTTCATGGACTTGTCCGACCAGCAGGACTGAGTACCTCCGGCCGGGCTTCCCCCGCAGACATTTGCTACCGCTCGGTAAAGCCGGTAGGGTTGCCGGGAAATCACACCGCCGCGCAAGTCGCCGCCGGAACCAGAAGCACGTTCAGGCGATGGAATTGCGGGAGCATGCAGACAGGGGATGCCCAAGATGGATAGTCCAAGCGATATCGGCGTATCGCGGCGGGGGTTGCTGACGAGCGGCGCAGGCTTTGCCGCCGTGACGGCCCTGCCCGCGAGCGCCAGCAACAAGGAACCGGTAGCGCCGATGGAGACGCCCCCCGCCCTGCCCGTCCAGCTCAAGGTCAATGGCAAGCCGGCGGAGCTTACCGTCGACACGCGCACCACGCTGCTCGATGCGCTGCGCGAGCATCTCCACCTCACCGGCACCAAGAAGGGCTGCGACCATGGCCAGTGCGGCGCGTGCACGGTGATGGTCAACGGCCGCCGCATCAATAGCTGCCTAAGCCTGGCGGTGATGCACGAGGGTGACAGCGTCACCACCATCGAAGGCTTGGGCACGCCCGAGGACCTGCACCCGATGCAGGCCGCCTTCGTGAAGCATGACGGCTATCAGTGCGGCTATTGCACGCCGGGGCAGATCTGCTCGGCCGTCGCGGTGCTCGACGAGATCAAGGCCGGCATCCCCAGCCATGTCGCCGCCGACGTCGCCGCCTCGCCGGCTTTCTCCGAGATGGAGATCCGCGAGCGGATGAGCGGCAACATCTGCCGTTGCGGCGCCTATTCCAACATCGTCGAGGCGATCCGCGAGGCCGCGGGGCGGAGGCAGGCATGAAGGCGTTCCACTATACCCGCGCGAGCAGCCCGGCCGACGCTGCCGCCCTCGCCGCCAAGACCCCCGGCGCCAAGTTCATCGCCGGCGGCACCAACCTGCTCGACCTGATGAAGCTCGAGATCGAGACGCCGGCGCATCTGATCGACGTCAACAAGCTCGCGCTCGACCGGATCGAGGAAACCCCGGACGGCGGGCTGCGCATCGGCGCGCTGGTGCGCAACACCGACCTCGCCGCCGACAAGCGCGTCCGCCGCGACTATGCGGTGCTGACCCGGGCGATCGTGGCGGGCGCGAGCGGCCAGCTGCGCAACAAGGCGACCACCGCGGGCAATCTGCTCCAGCGCACCCGCTGCCCCTATTTCTACGATCCCAACCAGCCCTGCAACAAGCGCAAGCCCGGCAGCGGCTGCGCCGCGATCGGCGGGTTCAGCCGCCAGCTGGCGGTGATCGGCACCAGCAAGGCGTGCATCGCCACCTATCCGGGCGACATGGCGATCGCGATGCGGCTGCTCGACGCGACGGTGGAGACGGTAAAGCCCGACGGTGCCACGCGGAAGATCGCCATCGCCGACTTCCACCGCCTGCCGGGCGACACGCCGCACCTCGACAACACGCTGCAGACCGGCGAGCTGATCACCGCGGTCACCCTGCCCAAGCCGCTGGGCGGCAAGCATTTCTACCACAAGGTGCGCGACCGCGCCTCCTACGCCTTCGCGCTCGTCTCGGTGGCGGCGGTGGTGCAGAAGGATGGCACCGGCCGCGTCGCCTTTGGCGGCATGGCGCACAAGCCGTGGCGGGTCGAGGCCGCCGAGGCTGCGCTCCCCAAGGGTGCTGCCGCCACCGCCAGGATCGCCTTCGCCGGCGCCACGCCGACGCACGACAATGCCTTCAAGCTGCCGCTGGCCGAGCGCACGCTCGCCGCGGTGCTGAGCGAAGCAAGGGGCTGAGCCATGAAGTTCGATATCCCCGCCACGACCAACCCGATCGACCGCCTCAAGGTGGTCGGCAAGGCCACCGACCGGATCGACGGTCCGCTCAAGACCACCGGCCGCGCGCCCTATGCCTATGAGCGGCACGATGTCGCGCCGGGCGCGGCCTATGGCTATGTGCTCGGCTCGGCGATCGCCAAGGGCCGGATCACGGGCATGGACCTGAGCGCCGCCAAGGCAGCGCCGGGCGTGCTCGCGATCGTCACCGCCGAGAATGCCGGCAAGCTGACCAAGGGCAATTTCAACACCGCCAACCTGCTCGGCGGGCCGGAGATCGAGCATTACCACCAGGCGATCGCGCTGGTGGTGGCCGAGACCTTCGAACAGGCGCGGGCCGCATCGTCGCTGATCCGCGTCGATTATGCGCGGGGCAAGGGCCGGTTCGATCTCGAGGCGGAAATGGCCAGCGCCACGCTGCCGAAGGAAGGGTTCGGCGGCGCGGCCGAAAGTAAGGTCGGCAATTTCGACGGCGCCTTTGCCAGCGCCCCCGTCCAGCTCGACGCGCGCTACACCACGCCCGATCATTCGCACGCGATGATGGAGCCGCACGCCTCCACCGCCAAGTGGGAAGGCGACCAGTTGCTGCTCTGGACCTCGAACCAGATGATCAACTGGGGCAAGGGCGATGTCGCGCGCACGCTGGGGCTCCCCAAGGAGAAGGTGCGGCTGATGTCGCCCTATGTCGGTGGCGGGTTCGGCGGCAAGCTGTTCGTCCGCACCGACGCGATCCTCGCGGCGTTGGGTGCCAAGGCGGCGGGGCGGCCGGTCAAGGTGTCGCTCCAGCGCCCGCTGATCGCCAACAACACCACCCACCGTCCGGCGACGATCCAGCGCATCCGCATCGGCACCACCAGCGACGGCAAGATCACCGCGATCGGCCATGAGAGCTGGTCGGGCGACCTGCCCGGCGGCGGCCCGGAGACGGCGGTGAGCCAGACCCGCCTGCTCTACGCGGGCGAGAACCGGCTGACCGCGATGCGGCTGGCGGTGCTCGACCTGCCCGAGGGCAATGCGATGCGCGCGCCGGGCGAAGCGCCCGGCATGATGGCGCTCGAGATCGCGATGGACGAGATGGCGGAGAAGCTGGGGATGGACCCGGTGGCGTTCCGCGCGCTGAACGACACCCAGGTCGACCCCGAGGCCGCCAACCGTCCCTTCTCGCAGCGCCAGCTGATCCAGTGCATGCGGATCGGCGCGGACAAGTTCGGCTGGGCCAGGCGCGCCAAGGCGCCGGGTGCCGTCCGCGAAGGTCGCTGGCTGATCGGCATGGGCATGGCCGCCGCCTTCCGCAACAACCTCAACGGCCGCTCGGGCGCGCGGGTGCGGCTGGACGGCAAGGGCGTCGTGACGGTCGAGACCGACATGACCGATATCGGCACCGGCACCTATACCATCATCGCGCAGACCGCGGCGGAGATGATGGGCGTGCCGCTGGAGACGGTGGTGGTGCGGCTGGGCGATTCCAGCTTCCCGGCCTCGGCGGGCTCGGGCGGGCAATGGGGCGCCAACAGCTCGACCGCGGGCGTCTACGCCGCCTGCGCGATGCTGCGCGACAAGGTGACCGCGGCGCTCGGCTTCAACTCGGCCGATGTCGTGTTCGAGGACGGCAAGGTCCGCGCGGGCAACCGCAGCGTCGCGCTGGCCGATGCGGCCAAGGGCGGTGAGCTCGTCGCCGAGGACTATATGGACTATGGCGACCTCGCCAAGAAGTACCAGCAATCGACCTTCGGCGCGCATTTCGTCGAGGTCGCGGTGGATGCGGCCACGGCCGAGGTGCGGGTGCGCCGGATGCTCGCGGTGTGCGCGGCGGGGCGGATCCTGAACCCCAAGTCGGCGCGCAGCCAGGTGATCGGGGCGATGACGATGGGCGTCGGCTCGGCGCTGATGGAGGAGCTCGCGGTCGACAAGCGCTTCGGCTTCTTCGTCAACCACGACCTCGCCGGATACGAAGTGCCGGTCCATGCCGACATCCCGCACCAGGAAGTGATCTTCCTCGACGAGACCGATCCCACGACGTCGCCGATGAAGGCGAAGGGTGTCGGCGAACTCGGCCTGTGCGGCGTCGGCGCGGCGGTGGCGAACGCCATCCACAATGCCTGCGGGGTGCGGGTGCGCGACTATCCGGTGACGCTGGACAAGCTGCTGCCGGGGATGCCCGCGTTCGCGTGAGCTAGATCCTCCCCGGAACGGGGAGGGGGACCAAGACGCGCAGCGGCTTGGTGGAGGGGGATCGCCGCGAGGGACGTCCCTTGTGGAGATCCCCCTCCACCACCGCCTTCGGCGGCGGTCCCCCTCCCCGTGCCGGGGAGGATCTTGGGCTGGCGCTCCCCTCCCTCCCCCGCTACAGCACCCCCGGCGGGGGCTGGCTGAGGGAGTGCATGGACCACCACCGGACCACCCGCCGCGTCCGCGCGATCGTGCGCCGGCATGGCCCCACCGCGCAGATCTGGCGGCGCCGGGTCGCCTTTCTCGGCGGTGCGATCGTGATCGGCCTCGTCGCCTTCGGGTTTGCGGAGACCGCCGACTGGGCCGCGCGCCGGTTTACCAGCCTCGAAAAGACCTGGTGGTGGCTCCCCCTCCTTCTCACCCCTGCCGGCTTCGCGTTCTTCGCCTGGGCGACCCGCCGCTTCGCGCCCGACGCCACCGGCTCGGGCATCCCGCAGGTCATGGCCGCCACCCGCGATCCCGACGACGCGATGACCAGCCTCACCTCGGCCAGGACCGTGGTGCTCAAGCTTATCCTCACCATCGGCGCGGTGCTGGTCGGCGCCTCCACGGGCCGCGAGGGGCCGACGGTGCAGGTCGCCGCCTCGATCATGGGCTATGCGCACCGGCTCGCGCGCGTGCCGATCCGCGCCTCGGTGTTCATCGCGGGCGGCGCGGCGGGCGTCGCCGCGGCGTTCAACACGCCGCTCGCCGGCGTCGCCTTCGCGATCGAGGAACTCGCCGCCGCCTATGAGCAGCGCATGGCGGTGCTGGTGATGGCCGCGGTGCTGATCGCCGGCATGACCAGCCTCGGCATCGCCGGGGACTATGTCTATTTCGGCGCGATGCGCGACACGCTGCCGCTGCGCCAGGCCATCCTCGCCGCGCCCGTCGCGGGCGTGGTGGGCGGCCTTGCCGGCGGGCTGTTCGCGCGGCTGATGCTCGCGGTCGGCGGATCGGACTGGCGGCCGCTGGTCGCGGTGCGTCGCCACAAACTCGCCTTCGCCGCCGCCTGCGGGCTGGTCGTGGCGGTGCTGGGCGTGACGACCGGCCTCACCTGGGGCACCGGCTATGACGCGGCCCGCAGCGCGATCACCAACGGTGCGATCCCCTGGTGGTACGCCCCCGCCAAATTCGCGACGACCCTCGCGACCGCCGTTGCCGGCATCCCCGGCGGGATCTTCGCGCCGTCGCTGTCGGTGGGTGCGGGCGTCGGCGACCTCGTCCGGCCGATGTTCCCCACCGCGCCGGGCGGGACGATCGTGCTGCTGGGCATGGTCGCCTATTTCACCGGCGTGGTCCGCGCGCCACTGACTGCAGTCATCATCATCGCCGAGACCACCGCCAGCCGTGGCCTGATGCTGCCGCTGCTCGCCGCCGCGCTGATCGCCGACTTCACCGCGCAGATCGTTTCCAAGGAACGGCTGTACCACGGCCTGTCGTTGCGCTTCGGCCATGTGCCCGAACCTGCGCAGGTGCAGCATGAATCCGACGAGCCGGGGAACGGATCGGTCCCGCGCGCGTAACGATCCTGTGGCGGGCGCCCCTTCCTGGCGCCCCGATGAGGAGTTGCATGC
This sequence comes from Sphingomonas trueperi, assembly GCF_011927635.1. Classification (GTDB taxonomy): domain Bacteria; phylum Pseudomonadota; class Alphaproteobacteria; order Sphingomonadales; family Sphingomonadaceae; genus Sphingomonas; species Sphingomonas trueperi. The sequence goes on along the minus strand of NZ_JAATJB010000008.1, from coordinate 144,932 downwards.
CCGACCGGCACCCCGTTCTGCTGATGCCGCCCCCGGCGGATCTGCTCGATTCTGCCAGCCTGTTCCTCGATTTCGACGGGACTTTGGTCGAACTCGCCGACCGCCCCGATGGCGTGGTGGTCACGCCCGTGTTGGTCGACCTGATCCGCGCGCTGGAAGAAAAGCTCGACGGCCGGCTGGCGCTGGTCAGCGGCCGCCCGGCCGGTGACCTGACGGCGCTGTTCGGCGATCGCGCGCCGTCCGTGGTCGGCAGCCACGGCATGGAATTCCACTGGTCCGACGGCCGCCGCGAACAGGCCGAGCGCCCCGCCGGGCTGATCGCGGCGCTGGCCGCGATGCGGGCCTTCACGCAAGCCAATGACGGCGCGATTCTCGAAGACAAGCCGCTGGGCGCCGCCGTCCATTACCGGCTGAACCCGGCGCTCGAAGCCGATGCCATGGCGCTGGGCGAACGGCTCGCGGCCGAGCACGGCCTCTATCTCCAGCACGGCAAGATGATGGTCGAGGTCCGCACCGGTGGCGGCGACAAGGGCAGCGCGATCCGCACGCTGATGGCCGATCCCCGCTTCGCCGCCGGCCGCCCCGTGTTCCTCGGCGACGATGTCACCGACGAGCCCGGCTTTTCCGCGGTCGCCCTGCTCGGCGGCGCGGGCGTGCTGGTCGGCGATCCCCGCCCCACCGACGCCCGCTACCGCCTCGAAACCGTATCGGGCGTCCTCGCCTGGCTCGCCACTGCCGCCGGAGTGCATGCATGACCACGCTGGACCTCTGGCCGATCGGCAATTGCCAGGTCAGCGCGCTGATCGACCGCAGCGGACGCTTCGTCTGGGGCTGCGTGCCCCGCGTCGACGGCGATCCGCTCTTCTCCGCTCTCGTCGGCGGCGAGGAGCCCGACGCCGGCTATTGGGACATCGCCCTGGAAGGCGTGGTCTCGGTCGAGCAGCGCTATCTCCGCAACGCGCCGATCCTCGTCAGCCGCCACACCGATGCGGCGGGCAACGCGATCGAAGTCACCGATTTCTGCCCGCGCTTCCAGCGGCTGGGCCGCGTCTACCGCCCGGTCGCCTTCGCGCGCATCGTCAAGCCGGTGGCGGGCAGCCCGCGCATTCGGGTGAAGCTGCGGCCCACCTGCGGCTGGGGCAAGCGCTGCACCACCCGCATCGGCGGCTCGAACCACCTGCGCTACCTGGTCGAGCCGATGACGCTGCGCCTCACCACCACCGCGCCGGTCGGCATGGTGGACGAGGAACGGGTGTTCCGTGTCGAGAAGCCGCTGCATTTCTTCCTCGGCCCGGACGAGAGCTTCAGCGGCGACGTCGCCGAGACGGTCGACGACATGCTGCTCAACACGATCGCCGAATGGCAGCACTGGGTGCGCGGCCTCGCCATCCCGCTGGAATGGCAGGAAGTGGTGATCCGCTCCGCGATCACCCTCAAGCTTTGCCAGCACGAGGAAACCGGCGCGATCGTCGCCGCGCTCACCACCTCGATCCCCGAACATGCCGGCTCGCAGCGTAACTGGGACTATCGCTACTGCTGGATTCGCGACGCCTATTACACGGTGCAGGCGCTCAACCGGCTGGGCGCGCTCGACGTGCTGGAGACCTATCTCGGATACTTGCGCAACATCGTCGACGATGCCCGGGCCGAGCCGCGCGGCGGCCATATCCAGCCGCTCTACGGCGTACTGGGCGAAGCGACGCTGGAGGAGCGCGCGGCACCCGACCTTGCCGGCTATCGCGGCATGGGCCCGGTGCGCGTCGGCAACCAGGCCTATGAGCAGGTCCAGCACGATGCCTATGGCCAGATCGTCCTTTCGAACGTCCAGGCGTTCTTCGACCAGCGGCTCTATCGCATCGCCAGCGTCGAGGATTTCGAATCGCTGGAGCGCGTTGGCGAGCGCGCCTGGCAGTATCACGACTCCCCCGATGCGGGCCTGTGGGAGCTCCGCACCCGCCAGAGCGTCCACACCTATTCGGTGGCGATGTGCTGGGCGGCATGCGACCGGCTCGCCAACGCCGCGCATGTGCTGAGCCTGCCCGAGCGCCGCGACTTCTGGCAGCACCGCGCCGACACGATCCGCACGACGATCTTCGACAAGGCGTGGCGCGAGGAGACCGACCGGTTCTCCGCCACCTTCTCGGGCGACGACCTCGACGCCAGCCTGCTCCAGCTGCTGGAGATGCGCTTCCTGGCGCCCGACGATCCCCGCTTCGTCTCCACGCTCAAGGCGGTGGAGCAAGGCCTGCGCCGCGGCTCGACCATGCTGCGCTACGATACCGAGGATGATTTCGGCCTACCCGAAACCGCGTTCAACTTCTGTACGTTCTGGTTGATCGAAGCGCTGCACATCACCGGCCGTACCGACGAAGCGCGCGCCTTGTTCGAAGAGATGCTGGGCAGGCGCACCGCCGCCGGCCTGCTCTCCGAGGATATCGACCCCGTCACCGGGGAATTGTGGGGCAATTATCCCCAGACCTACTCGCTGGTCGGCATGATCAACTGTGCCGTCCTGCTGAGCAAGCCCTGGAGTTCGATCCGTTGAGCCGCCTTATCGTCATCTCGAACCGCGTCACCGCACCCAACGGCTCCAACTCGGGGGCGCAGGGCGGCCTCGCCGTCGCGCTCGCCGCGGCGCTGCGCGAAAATGGTGGCATCTGGTTCGGCTGGTCCGGCGAGCAGACCGACCAGTTCACCGGCCAGATCAGCATGCAGCGCAGCGAGGGCGTGACCACCGCGACGGTCGACCTCGAAGAGCAGGACATCGACGAATATTATAACGGCTATGCGAACCGCACGCTCTGGCCGCTGTTCCACTACCGGATCGACCTGGCGGAATATGAGCGCGGGTTCGCCGGCGGCTATCAGCGCGTCAACGAGCGCTTCGCCGACACCGTCCGCCCGCTGATCGAGCCGGATGATGTCGTGTGGGTGCAGGATTACCACATGTTCCCGCTCGGCCAGGAGCTGCGCCGCCGGGGCTGCAAGAACCGGATCGGCTTCTTCCTCCACATCCCCTGGCCGCCGCGCCGCCTCCTCTCCAGCCTGCCCAAGGCGCACGAGCTGATCGAGACGCTGTTCGCCTATGACGTGATCGGCTTCCACACCCAGGAATGGATGGAGTCCTTCATCGACTTCGCCCGCGCCGAGATGGAGGCGGTGGTCCAGCCCGACGGCGTGCTGCGCATCGGCCTGAAGAGCGTGAAGCTGGTCGCCTGCCCGATCGGCATCGACGCCAAGGAATTCGCCGCGCTCGCCGAGAGCGGCTCCGCGCGCGAGACCTATCAGCAGATGCGCACCAGTTCGGTCGGCCGTTCGCTGATCGTCGGCGTGGATCGGCTCGATTATTCCAAGGGGCTGGAGGAGCGCTTCCTCGGCTACGAACGCTTCCTCACGACCTATCCGGAGCAGCGCAAGGAAGTGTATCTGCTCCAGATCGCGCCGCCGTCGCGGGCGACGGTGGAGACCTATCAGCGCATCCGCAACACGCTGGAGGGGCTGTCGGGCAAGATCAACGGCGCGCATGCCGATCTCGACTGGGTGCCGCTGCGCTACGTCAACCAGGGCTATCCGCGCGACGTGCTCGCAGGCGTGTACCGCGCGGCCAAGATCGGCCTCGTCACGCCCTTGCGCGACGGGATGAACCTCGTGGCCAAGGAATATGTCGCGGCGCAGGACCCCAAGGATCCCGGCGTGCTGATCCTCTCCAAGTTCGCCGGCGCGGCGATCCAGATGGAGCAGGCGCTGCTGGTCAATCCCTATAGCGCGGAGGAAGTTTCCGACGCGATCTGCCAGGCGCTCAACATGTCGCTCGAGGAGCGGATCGAACGCTGGCAGGCGCTGAAGGCGGGCGTCGACGAACAGGACGTGATGTGGTGGCTCAAGAAGTTCACCGACGAGCTCAGGAGCGTCCCGATGGAGACGGAGACGCGGCTTCCGGTCGAGGCGTAATACAAGGGCTTCGCGCTGGAAGCTGCTCTCATTTCAAGCATCCGGCATCCCGGCGAAAGCCGGGATCCATTGAGGCCTCCGTCAAGGCTCTCGCTGCAGCCGAGCGGTGACTGGGTCCCGGCTTCCGCCGGGATGACGACCCTAGGATGATGGGTCACTCTCCACACGCGTCGGCGTGAAGTCCAGCAGCCCGCGGGTGCGGACCAGCGCCTCGGGCATCTCCTGCCGGATATAGGCGAGCAGCCCCTCGCGGATGTCGCAGCGCAGGTCGAAGGCGGTCGAGGCATCCTTGGCCGTCATCAGCCCGCGCACCTCGATCGCCTCGGGCTTGGTGTCGGTCACCTGCAGGTTGCAGAAGCGGCCGTCCCAGCGCGGATTGGCCTTGACGAGTTCCTCCAGCTTGGCGCGCAGCCTGGGGATGTCCGCGGCGGGATCGAGATACCAGAACACGCTGCCGAGCAGCTGGCTGGTCTCGCGCGTCCAGTTCTGGAAGGGCTTCTCCAGAAACTGCGACACCGGCACCACCAGCCGACGATCGTCCCAGATGCGCACCACGACATAGGTGAGGCGGATATCCTCGATCCGCCCCCATTCGCCTTCGACGATCACCACGTCGTCGAGCCGGATCGGCTCGGAAAAGGCCATCTGGATTCCGGCGATCAGGTTCTTCAGCGCCGGCTGGGCGGCGGCGCCCACCGCCAGGGCGGCGAGACCGGCGGAGGCGATCAGCGTCACGCCGATGCTGCGCACGCTGGGGATGCTCATCAGCATCAGACAGAAAGTGATCGCCAGCACGACGAACACGATGATGCGGTGCAGAATCGACGCGCGCGTCCGCCGCCGGCGGGCGCGGAGATTGTCCGCCACGGTCACGTCGGCGCGCAGCAGCACCCAGTCAAAGATCACGCCGAGCAGCGCCACCAGCATCCAGCCGATCAGGCCGGGCACCAGCAGCCCCGCTGCCTGTGCCCAGGCGCGGGTGCCGCTCGTGCCGAGATCGAGCCCGGGCTGGATGAACGAAAGCGCGATCGCGACCAGCAGCCAGCGCGCCGGGCGATACAGGCGGCGGATGACGATGTCGTCGAGCTGGCCCTTGCTGTGCGCCGCCGCGCGCCGCGCGAGCGAGAAGGCCAGTCGGTGCACCAGCAGCGCCACCGTGATCGCCGCCGCGATCAGCGCGATGCTCGTCACCCAGCCGGGAAGGTCGGCGATCAACCGCTCCACATCATGCTCCTGTCGTGGTGGCTATGGCCGGGTAACGGGAGGCGGCGGCACTCGGTTCCGGGTGATTCGTCCGGCACGGCAGGGCGGATCGAGCATGCGTCAAGCGCAAGTGCATGGTCCCGTAGCGATACACACCGTGACTTCTACGGAATGGCCCCCGACCGCGATAAGTACGACATTAGGCAGGCAATGAACGAAACCCAAAACGAGACCGGGTCGATGTCCTCCCTGCACCACGCGCCCCTCACGAATCACTTCCGCCTGCGTGCCGAGCAGGAGCGGGACCGGGCGGCTCGCGCGCCAAACGAACGGCACAAGCGCCTGCACCTCGAGCTCGCAGCGATCTTCGAGCGCCGTGCCGAGGGCGGGCCGGTCTAGCAGCCAACGAAAATGGCCGGCCGATCCCTTGTCAGGATCGCACCGGCCTTCGGGGAGAAGGGGCGGTCGCGATGCGGCCGCCCCTTTTCGTTGGTGCTCAGTCGAGGACCGTCAGGTCCGAATTCGGGTCCGAATGGAACTCGTGCCAGATGCCGTTGAGCACGGCGACGGCGACGGCCAGGCAGGTCCCCAGGATCCAGGCGAAATACCACATGGGTTCAACTCCTCAGTAGAGGTCGGGGTTGAGCCGCAGCTCTTCCCCGCTGACGCGGCCGAACATCACCTTGTACACCCAGGCGGTGTAGGCCAGCACGATCGGCAGGAAGACGAGCGTGCACACCAGCATGATGAACAGCGTGAGGTGGCTCGACGAGGCGTTCCAGGCGGTGAGGCTGGAGGCCGGGTCGATCGCGCTCGGCAGGATGAACGGGAACATCGACAGGCCGACGGTGGCGATGATGCCGACATTGGCGATCGACGAACCGGCGAACACCAGCGTGCCGTTGCGCCCGCGGATGCCGATCAGCGCCAGCACCGGGCCGAGGAAGCCGAGCACCGGGGCGAGCAGCATCCACGGATGGGCACCATAGTTGCTGAGCCATGCGCCCGGCGCCTTCACCGTCTGGACCAGATGCGGGTTGGACGGACCGTTGGGATCGACCGAGCCGACCAGGCGATAGCCCATGTCGCCATAGGCGACGAATGCGCCGCCGACGGCGAACAGCAGGATCGCGAGGATCGCGGCGACGGTGCCGAAGCGCTGGGCGCGCTCCACCACCTTGCCCTCGGCCTTGAGGCTCAGCCAGCCGGCGCCGTGCAGCACCAGCATCGCGACCGAGAGCAGGCCGGCGACGAGGCTGAACGGGGTGAACAGGCCGAGCAGCGTGCCTTCGTAGAAGGAGCGCAGATCGCTATCGAGCCGGAAGGGCGCACCCAGCAGCACGTTGCCCACCGCGACGCCGAAGACGAGCGCAGGCACGAAGCCGCCGACGAACAGCGCCCAGTCCCAGCGCGAACGCCAGGCGGCGTCGGGGCGCTTGGAGCGGTATTTGAAGCCGACCGGACGCAGGATCAGCGCCGACAGCACCAGGAACATCGCCAGGTAGAAGCCCGAGAAGCTGACCGCATAGACGAATGGCCAGGCGGCGAAGATAGCGCCGCCGCCCAGGATGAACCAGACTTGGTTGCCTTCCCAGGTCGGGCCGACGGTGTTGATCACCATGCGGCGCTCTTCATCGGTGCGGCCCACGAACGGCAGCAGCGCCGCCGTTCCCAGGTCGAAGCCGTCGGTCAGCGCGAAGCCGATCAGCAGCACCCCCAGCAGCGCCCACCAGATGAGGCGCAGGATTTCATAATCGAGCGGGATGGACATGTTCTTTCTCCTTGCTCGCGCTCATTCTGCGGGAACGGCGTGGAGCGGCCGCGGATCGGGCGCGCTCGGCACCGGATCGTGGCGGGGTTGCCAGGGCTCGTAGGTCTCGGGCCCATGCTTGATCGCCGCCAGCATCAGCCGGAACTCGATCACCGCCATCAGGCCGTAGAGCGCGGTGAAGCCGATGATCGTGGTCCACAGGGCGGGCACGGTCAGGCTCGAGGTGGCGAGGAAGGTCGGCAGCACGCCGTCCACCGCCCAGGGCTGGCGCCCCACTTCGGCGACGACCCAGCCGAACTCGATCGCAAGCCAGGGCAGCGGGATGATCCACATTGCGGTGCGCAGGAACCACTTGCGGTGGAAGCGGCGCGTATTGGCATAGTAGAGCGCGGCGACGAAGAAGGCGATGAAGAAGAAGCCCAGCGCCGCCATCCCGCGGAACAGCCAGAACACGGCCGGCACGTTGGGAACGGTCGACCAGGCGGCCCGATCCTTCTGCGCTTCGGTGGCCTGACGCGGATCGGCGACCCAGCGCTTGAGCAACAGGGCATAGCCGAGGTCGCCCTTGGCGGCTTCGAACTTCGCGCGTGCGGCGACGTTCTGACGATCGGTCTTCAGCGTCTGCAGCGCATCATAGGCGGTGAGGCCGTTCTCGATGCGCAGCCGGGCCTTGCCGACCAGCGGATAGATGCCTTCCACCTGGCCGGTCAGGCTACGCGTACCGATCAGGCCGAGCACATAGGGCACCTTGACCTGGAAATAGGTCTCGCGGCCCTGGTTCGAGGGGAAGCCGAACACGGTGATCCCGGCCGGTGCCGCCTCGGTGTGCCATTCGGCCTCGATCGCGGCGAGCTTCATCTTCTGATTGTCGGTCAGCGCATATCCGCTCTCGTCGCCGAGCACGACCACCGACAGCGAGGCCGCCAGGCCGAACGCCGCCGCCACCGCGAAGCTGCGCTTGGCGAGCTCCAGGTGCCGGCCGCGCAGCAGATAATAGGCCGAGATGCCGAGGACGAAGACGCTCGCGCAGACATAGCCCGCACTCACGGTGTGGACGAACTTCGCCTGGGCGACGGGGTTGAAGATCACCGCCATGAAGTCGGTGACTTCCATTCGCATCGTCTCGGCGTTGAACGTGGCACCCGCCGGGTGCTGCATCCAGCCATTGGCGACCAGGATCCACAGCGCCGACAAATTGGTGCCGAGCGCAGTGAGGAAGGTCACCAGCAGGTGCTGGCGCTTCGACAGGCGATCCCAGCCGAAAAACATCAGGCCGACGAAGGTGGCTTCGAGGAAGAAGGCCATCAGCCCCTCGATCGCCAGCGGCGCCCCGAAGATGTCGCCCACATAATGCGAGTAATAGGACCAGTTGGTCCCGAACTCGAATTCCATCGTCAGCCCGGTAGCGACCCCGAGGACGAAGTTGATGCCAAAGAGTTTGGCCCAGAAACGGGTGATGTCCCTCCAGATCGGGCGATCGGTGACGACATAGACGCTTTCGGTGATGACGAGCATTACCGAAAGGCCCAGCGTCAACGGCACGAACAGGAAGTGGTACATCGCTGTCAGCGCGAATTGCAGGCGCGACAGCTCTACGACTGCCATATCCATAGTTTTGTCCTCAGCAAAGAGCCGGTATTCGCGGCCTAGGCTTCGGTGGCGCCACCGCCTATGCGGAACATCCCCTATTCCGTTGCAGGGCCGAAATCGCTTGTACAAATTGTCTCATATGGCTCTTCAAAAACAGGCCGGGCTCGCCTGGATCATCGACCTGGGCGGCGCGGCGCTGTTCGCCTGGGGCATTGCCGACGGCGTGGCTGCGGCAGCCGCCGGGCATGCGGTGCCGAGTGCGGCACTCGCAGCAATGCTCGGCGGCGGGCTGGTGCGTGCGGCGACCGCCTGGGGCGTGCCGGTGCTGGCGGTGCGCGGTGCGCAGGCGACCACCGCGCCGCTCCGCCGCAGTCTCGTCGAACGGCTGCTGGGCAGCGGCGCGGCGCCGTCGAGCGGGCAATCGGCGGTGCTGGCGATCGACCATGTTGCAACGATCGAAGGCTATGATACGCGATTCGTCCCCGCGCGAGTCGCGGCCGCCGCCGCGCCGCTGGTGGCGGTGGCGATCATCGCCTGCGCAAGCCTGGTGGCGGCGGGCATCCTGCTCGGCACGCTGATCCCCTTCGTCTTCGGCATGATCCTGGCGGGGACGGCGGCCAAACGCGCCTCGGAGCGCCAGCTGGAAGCGCTGGGCGACCTTTCCGACCTGTTCGTCGACCGGGTGCGCACCCTGCCGATCCTCCGGCATTTCGGTGCCGAGGACCGGATCGCGCGGCAGGTAGACGTCGCCACGCGCGAAGTCGCCGCGCGGACGGTCGCGGTGCTGCGCGTCGCCTTCCTGTCGAGCGCGGTGCTGGAGTTCTTCTCGGCGCTCGCGGTGGCGCTGGTGGCGGTCTATTGCGGGTTCAGCCTGCTCGGCCTCCTTCCCTTCCCCGATCCCGAAACGCTGACGCTGCGCGAAGCCTTTTTCGCGCTGGCGATGGCGCCGGAATTCTACCTGCCGATGCGGCGACTGGCGGCGGCGTATCACGACAAGCAGCTCGGCGAGGCCGCGCGCACGGCGATCGCGGCGGTGCCGGAGGTGGTGGCGCCTGCCGCCGCGCCGGAGGTGTTCGCAGGCGTGGAGGCGAAGAATCTGGTGATCGCCTGGCCTGGGCGGACAATCGGGCCGGTCAGCGTGTCGCTGGGCACGACGGGCATGGTAGCGCTGACCGGCCCCACCGGGAGCGGCAAGACCAGCCTGTTGGCGGCGATCGCAGGGCAGATCGTGCCCAGCGCGGGCAGCCTGCGCTTCCGGTCACCCGAAGAAGCGCCCGAATGCCTCAGCCATCAGTCCCCCTCCCGCGTGCGAGAGGGGGGAATAAGGGCATCGGGAGATACCAACCCCATCGCCTGGGCCGCGCAGCATCCGCTGATCCTCCCCGGCACGCTGCGCGACAACCTCGCGCTCGCCGCCCCGCACGCCTCCGACGCCGACCTGCTCGCCGCGATCGACCGTGTCGGCCTCGGCCCGATGCTCGCCCGCCGCGGCGCCGGGCTGGACCTGCCGCTCGACCATCGCGGCTCGGGCCTGTCCGGCGGCGAGCGCCGTCGCCTCGGCCTCGCCCGTGCGCTGCTAGCCGATCGCCCGCTGCTGCTCGCCGACGAGCCCACCGCCGATCTCGATGCCGAAAGCGCCGCCGCGATCACCGCGCTGCTCCGCGACGTCGCCAAGGAACGCGCGGTGATCGTCGCCACCCATGATCCGCGCCTGATCGCCACCGCCGATGCCGAGGTGACGCTGTGACCCCCTTCCCGCTCGCCGCCCGCGAACGCCGCACGCTCCGCCAGGCACTGGCCTGCGCGACCATCGCCGGGCTCGCCGCGATCCTGTTGCTGGCGCTGTCCGGCTGGTTCCTCACCGGCGCCGCCATTGCCGGGGCGAGCGGCACGGCAGCGGTCGCCGCGTTCAACTATCTGATCCCCAGCGCCGCGATCCGCGGCCTCGCCATCCTGCGCACCGGCGGCCGGTACGGGGAACGGCTGCTGTCGCACCAGGCTGCGCTCACCGCGATGGCGGACCTGCGCGGCCGGCTGTTCGGCAAGCTCGCCGCGCAGGACAGCCGCACCGCGCCCGACCTTGCTGGCGGCGACGCCAGCGCCCGGCTGATCGGCGACATCGAGGCGCTGGAGGACCTGGTCGTCCGCCGCCCCAGCCGGCCGGCAAGCCTCGCCGCCGCGCTGTTTGCCGTGGCGCTGGTGGCACTGGCCGGCTGGAAGGCTGCGCTCGCGCTGGCGCTGCTCCTCGCCGCGCTGCCGCCGCTCCTCACCCTTGCCGCGCGCCGCCTCACCGCCGGCCCCGCCGCCAAGGCCGCCGAAGCGCTCGGCGCGCTGCGCACCGCCTTCGTCGACTATGCCGCCGCCCGGCCCGAGATCATCGCCTATGGCCTCGCCCCGCGCGTGGCGGACACCATCGCCGACCTCTCCCGCCCGCTCGACCGCGCCCGAGCCGCACTCGCACGCGGCGACGGCGCGGTGGCCGGGCTGCTCGCCGGCTATGGCGCGCTGACCGCAGCGATCGTTTTCGCCCTTTCCGACGCCAGCGCCCCCATCCGTGCGCTAGCGCTGCTCGCGTCCGCCGCGTCGGTGGAGGTGATGGCCGCCTTTGCCCGTACCGCGCTGCGCCAGGCGAGCGTCGAACAGGGCCTCGCCCGTCTCGCCACGCTCAGCGAGTTGCCGGGCGAGCTGGTTTCTGCGCCCCCGGCCGACACCGTCGCCCGACCGATCGGCCTCGGCAGCCACGCTCTCGCACCGGGCGCCCGCGTGGCGATCACCGGCGCCTCGGGCAGCGGCAAGACCCGTTTGATGGAGGCGCTGGCCGGGCTCCGCACCCCCGTGCACGCGCTCACGCTGGACGGCACGCCGATCGCGCAGTGCAGCGCCGACACGCTCCGCCGCCAATTTGCCCTCGCCCCGCAGGACGCGGTGCTGATCGCCGGCTCGATCGCCGACAATCTCCGCGTCGCCCGCCCTGGCATCATCGAGGCGGCAATGTGGGAGGCGCTCCATACCGCCTGCCTCGACGCGACCGTGCGCGCGATGCCCGCCGGGCTGGAGACCTCGCTTGCCGAGGCCGGCGGCACACTTTCCGGCGGAGAGCGCAAACGACTGTCGCTCGCACGCGCGCTGCTGGCGGGGCGCCCCTGGCTGCTGCTCGACGAACCCAGCGAGGGGCTGGACGCCGCGACCGAAGCGGAACTGGTCCGCCGCGTCGATGCTTGGCTGCGGTCGACCGGCACCAGCCTGATCCTCGTCTCGCACCGCCCGGCCTCGCTGGCCCTTGCCACGAATCGGATCGACATCGCCGCCATCGACCAATGATATATTGAAACATACGCGTTGCTGCAGTACGGCATTGCGGATGCGCGTCTTCCGCATCCCTGGTCTGTTCGTACGGCTGCTGCCGGCGCTGCTGCTGGCGTTCGCGCTATGCTGGCAGGCGGGGATTGTCCGCGCGCATGTGCATCCTGCCCAGGGCTGGGCCGCCACGCCCCACGCCCACCATGCGCCCAAGCAGAACGACGACGACGAGGATTGCCCGCTCTGCGACGAGGTCGCGTCCGCAGCCGCTTATCTCGCCGCCACACCACCCACCGTCGTGCCGCCGCTGCCGGCACGCGCGTGGCACGCGGCCCTCGCCGCCGATCCGGCTCCGCGGCTCGTCCGCTCGCACGCCTGGCGCAGCCGCGCGCCGCCCGAACTCCCCGCCTGACCAACAACTTGCGCCGCTCAAGCGGCGCACCCCAGGTTCACGGAGTTTTCTTCATGCGTACTGCCCTTCTCACGGGCGCGGCGATCGTCGCGTTCGTTCCCCATGCCTTTGCCGACACCGACCCGCAGCAGGCCAACGACAAGAACGTGATCATCGTCACCGCGACGCCCTATGCGGTTGCCAGCGACGAGGTGCCGACGATCGTCACCCATGTCGACCGTGACCAGATCCTGCGTGCCGGCGGCGCCAGCATCAGCGACGTGCTCGCCCAGGAGCCGGGCATCTCCGCCACCAGCTTCGCCAGCGGCGCCAGCCGGCCGATCATTCGCGGCATGGACGCGACGCGGGTCCGCATCCTCGAGAACGGCGCCAGCAGCTCGGACGTGTCGGACATCGGCCCTGACCACGGCATCCCGGTGGATCCGTTTGCAGCGCAAAGCATCGAAGTCGTCCGCGGCGCCGGCACGCTTCGCTATGGCAGCCAGGCGATCGGCGGCGTGGTCAACGTGATCAACAACCGCGTGCCGATGCAGCTGCCGGACGCCCCCATCTCGGGCGAGGCGGAAGGCAGCTATGGCAGCGCCGCGAAGGTGGGCGAAGGCGGCGCGCTGGTCGATGCCAAGCTGGGCCAGTTCGCGCTGCACGCCGACGGCTTCTACCGCGACGCGAGCGATTACGACACGCCGCTCGGCGTCCAGCAGAACAGCTTCTTCCGCGGACATGGCGCGGCGCTGGGCGGCTCCTATTTCTTCGGCGGCGACGATGCGAGCCATGTCGGCCTGTCGATCAGCCAGTACAACTCGAAATACGGCATCCCCAGCGACACCACCTACATCGACATGCGTCAGACCAAGGTGATGTCGCGCGACGTGTTCGCGGTGAACGCCGGCCCGCTCAAGTCGATCAACCTCGACGCCAGCTATGCCGATTATACGCATGACGAGAAGGAACCGGACGGGACGATCGACACGACGTTCCGCAACAAGGAATTCGACGGTCACCTCGAATTCCTGCTCAACCCGCTGGGCCCGGTCCGCAACTCGGCGCTCGGCTTCGAGGTGCAGAACCGCAAGTTCTCGGCGATCGGCGACGACAGCAGCTACCTGTTCCCCACCACCACGCAGAGCGAAGCGGCCTATCTCTTCACCGAGCTGCCGCTGACGGACATCCTGCACCTCCAGGCCAGCGGCCGGGTCGAGCATGTCCGCAGCGAAGGCACGCCGGCGAACAACGTGTTCACCGTGCGCGAGTTCACGCCGGTGAGCGGGGCCCTCGGCGCGCTGCTCGACGTCGGCAGCCATGTGAAGCTGGGCTTCACCGGATCGAGCACCGGTCGCGCCCCGGCGATCACCGAGCTGTTCGCGCGCGGCGGGCATGACGGCCCCAACACCTTCGAGACCGGCGACCCGAACCTCAAGGTCGAGCGCGCCAACTCGATCGAGGCGACGGCGCGGGTGAACGTCGACCGCTTCCACTTCGACGGCAGCGCCTATTCGACCTGGTTCAAGAACTATATCTATGGCGACCTGACCGGCCGCACCTGCGACGACGACGGCACCTGCGCGATGGGCGGCGACGGCGACCTGAAGGAGCTCAACTATCGCCAGCAGGGCGCGCATTTCCGCGGGCTGGAAGGCAAGGCGAGCCTCGACCTGTTCCACCAGAACGACCAGACGCTCCAGCTGACCGGTCTGGCCGACTATACCCGCGCGACGCTGGACGACGGCGGCAACGTGCCGCGTATCCCGCCCTATCGCCTGGGTGCCGGCATGAACCTGTTCACCCCCCGCTTCGACGGCGCGGTGCAGTTCGTCCACAACGCCAAGCAGACCAAGTTCGGCGCGTTCGATACCGAGACGCCGGGCTACAACCTGATCAACGCCAATATCGCCTGGCGGCCGTTCAAGTCGCAGCCGGGGATCGAGTTCGCGATCGTCGGCCAGAACCTGACCGACGAGATCGTGCGAAACGCGGCGTCGCTCAACAAGGATCTGGTGGTCCAGCCGGGCCGCAACATCCGCTTCATGGTGAAGATCGCGACCTTCTGATCGCAACGGGCATCGGCGGGTTCAGGCCGGCCGGTGCCCCTTGCGCCATTTCGTCCACAGGTGCCGGGCAAGCATCGTCGGCGGCATCCGCAGCGCGTGCGAGCGGAGGTAGAAGCCGAGCTGGACGGCCTTGCGGGTCGAGCGGCCCCAGGTGTCACGTGCGGTCAGGCGGCGGTGGAACAGCGGGTCGAGCGCGTCCCAGCCCTGCCACTCCGCCGGCGCATCGGTGCCGTACAGCCGAACCGACTGGCGCACCGCCTGTGCCATCGCCGCGCCTAGCCCGTGCTGTGCGGCGCGCGCGGCCAACCCCTCGAAGCCAAATTCGCCGAGCAGGCAATGGATGTCCCACAGGTTGCGCATCCCGCCTGCGAGATCGCCGTCGGCGAACAGATGTGCAGCGGCGTGGCAGAGCATATCCTGCGGCGCGAGGATGCGCAGCCCGTTCTCCAGCGCCATGCTGTCCGCCAGCAGCGCCGCCGCGTCGGGGCGGATGCGCGCGGTGAGCGGCAGGATCGTGTGGTGGACGTCGATCATCTTGTCGCGGTCGCGGTGGATCAGCGGCGGCAGCTCGTGCATCCAGCGGCGATAATAGGCGTCGTCATAGGGGTCGGGCTTCACCCATTCCCACCCGGCCGCGAGCAGCGCCGCCTCCACGTCCTCGATCGCGTCGCGCGGCACCAGGATGTCGAGATCGCCGATCACCCGCCCGGTCGAGGGCGACAGCCCCGCCGCGGCATAGGCGGTGCCCTTGAGCAGCACGACCGGCGCCTCGATCCCGGCGAGCGCGCGGCGCGCCATCTCGGCTTCCCACAGCGCGGCGGTGCGGCCCTGCTCGGCCGAGGCGATGGCATCCTCCACCAGTCGCGCCGCCGCATGCGGCATCGGCAACCCGGCGATGCGGTGCGCAAGCGTGCCCGCCAGCTGCTCGGCGCGCGCGACCGCCCAGAGCGCGTTCCAGTCGGACGCGTCCAGGCCGCCAATCGCGCCGGGATCGCGCAGCACGCGGGCGAGCAGCAGCGCCGGGTTCATGCCAGCGCCTCCACCATCGCCAGCGCCGTCGCCGCATCGGGATAGTCGATCGCGCGCGCGGGCACCGTCTGGACCAACCGGGTCAGCGCGTCGAAGCCGCGCTCGGCGAGCGTGACATAGTTGGTCGAGGCCTGGGTAAGCCGGACGAACGCCTCGCTGGGCAGCACCGGCCGCTCCGCCGCCTCGAAGCCGAAGCGCGGGAAAAGGATCAGGCTGGGTTCGGCGGGCACTGCCATCGCCGCGATCGCGCGCGCATCGGGCACCAGGTGGCGGATCGCCCCCTTGGGCGTGCCCTCCAGCAGCGGCCCGAAGCGCGCGTCCGGCAGCGCCTGCGCGACCACGTCGATCGCCTCGTTCTTGAGGCTCACCAGCCGCGGAAAGGCGTGGGAGAGCCCGGTCGCGCAATCGATCAGCGCGAACTCGTCGCCCATCAGCCGCCAGCCGCGCGCCATCAGCAGCGCCGCGAGCGTCGACTTGCCCGCCCCCGAGATGCCGGTCATCAGCACCGCGCGCCCGCCCCGCTCGACCATCGCGGCATGGAGCAGCAGGTACCGCCGCAATCCCAGCGCCACCTGCAGGTTCATCCCCATCTCGGCGGCGAGCAGCCCCTGGGCGAGCGGCAGCGGCGCGGCATCGGGGATCACGAAGTCCCCCGCGATGTGCACCGACGGGCGCAGCACCCGCCGCCATGGCCGGGCGGCGAACAGATGGACGTTGAAGTCGGCGATGCCGTCCTGCGGCGCGGGATAGTCGCGGTAGAGATCGTCGAGCGCGGCGACGGGGCTGCGCCAATGGCTGCCGATGCGGAAGCCCAAGGGGCCGATGCGCAGCAGCTTCAGATGGCGCATGTCCGCTCCACCAGCCCGGCCGCGACCAGTTCGTCGAGCCGAACCGCCAGCGCTGCGGAATCGGGATCGGCGAGGTCGAAGCGCTCGCCCAGCACCGCCAGCAGCCCGGCCACGTCGCGCGGGCCCTCGCCGAGGATCTCCAGGATCTCCGGCACCGGCGCATCGACGATATGGGTGATCCCCGAGGCGCGGTGATAGATGAGCGTCAGCGCATCGAGCGGCACGATGCGGAGCGTCGCAGGATCGGCGGCGCGATAGTACACCGCCCGGCCCTCAGCCGCGCGGCATCTGCAGCGAGGCGAAGCAGGTGAAGCCGCTGGTCCCGCGCTGCAGGCGGCGGATATAGTTGGTATAGGCGCGGCTCGCCTGGGGGTCGGTACCCGGCAGCGTGCCGCCGCCCAGCGCGCGCTTGACGTCCTGCGCCTTGAAGCTGCGCCCCGGGGCCGGGAAGGCACCGGGCGTGCGCGACGGCACGACGCGACCGTCGGGCGCGATATAGCTGCCCGCGCGGCCTGGATCGGTCACCGGAATCGCGCACTGCATCACCGAGGCGTTGGTCTGCGCCAGCGCCGGGCGGATCGAGACGATCGCGGCCGCACTCGCCGCGCCGAGCATCAGCGCGCGCCGACGGGTCGGCAGGTCTTCGAATTTGGGATCGTCCATCGCCTTCTTCTTCTGCGCCCGCGCCGATTTCGCAATCGTAAATACGGGCTCGTCTTGGGACGATTGCACGCTAGAAGGCGCCATGCTTTCGGCCCATGGCTTCCGAATCAGCCTCGCACTGGGTGTCGCCACGCTGTCGGCGGTCGTCGGGCTGTTGGTCGGCGGCGACCTGCAACTGACGCTGGTGCTGCTGGTCGGCGCGATCGCCGCAGTGCTAATCGTTGCGATCGGCGGCGATCCCGCCCCCGCCCCCCGCGACGATGCGGCGGCAGCGGACCGCGACCCCGCCTTCGCCGAAGTGATCGAGGCGATCGCCGAGCCGGTGCTGGTGACCGCCGCCACCCGCGTGATCGCCGCCAACGCCGCCGCCCGCGCGCTGCTCGGCGAGCATATCCTGGGCGAGGACGTCCGCCTCGCGATCCGCCACCCCGCTGCCGCCGAACGCCTGCTCGATCCGGGCGAGGACCATAGCGCGCCGATCCACCTGGTCGGGCTCGGCACCCGCGAACAGCGCTGGGAAATGCGGGTCCGCACGCTGGAGACCGGCGAGCGCGTCGTCCATCTCGTCGACCGCACCGGCAGCTACACCGCCGATCGGATGCGCGTCGATTTCGTCGCCAATGCCAGCCACGAGCTGCGCACGCCGCTCGCCTCACTGCTCGGCTATGTCGAGACGCTGGCGGACGGCGCCGGGGAGGAGCCGGAGATCCGCGCCCGCTTCCTCAAGATCATGCACGACGAGGCGCGGCGCATGGACCGGCTGATCAGCGACCTGATCTCGTTGAGCCGGATCGAGGCTGAGAAATATCGCGCGCCGGCGGAGTCGGTGCAGCTCGCCGACCTGATCGGCCAGGTCTGCGTGGAGCTTTCGGGCAGCCCGCGTGCCGCCGACCTGGTGACCGAGATCGAGGCGGTGCCCCCGGTGCGCGGCGACCGGACCCAGCTGAGCCAATTGCTCCACAACCTGATCGGCAATGCCATGAAGTACGGCCGCGCCGGCACGCCGGTCACCGTGTCGCTGCGCAGCGAGGGGGACACGATGGTCCGCTTCGCCGTCGCCGACCAGGGCGAAGGCATCCCCGCCGAGCATATTCCGCGGCTGACCGAGCGCTTTTATCGGGTCGATTCGGGACGCAGCCGCTCGCTCGGCGGCACCGGGCTGGGCCTCGCCATCGTCAAGCATGTGGTCGAGCGACACCGTGGGCGGTTCGATATCGCCTCCACCGTGGGCGTCGGCACCACCGTGTCGGTGCGGCTGCCGATCGAGCCGAGTGTCATAAAGTCGTAACGCGATTGCCGGATGGGCAATGCGTGGGAAGCGAGGCGCAGACTCCGCGATCCGGAACACCGCCATCCTCGGGGAGCAAGAAGTGACGATGCTGGGTCGTCTAGCGCTGATCGCCTTCGGCACGCTCGCCCTTTCGGCGTGCGACGGCAGCGCCACGCGCGAAATCCGCGTCGTCGGCTCCTCCACCGTCTATCCCTTCACGACGGCGGTTGCCGAGGCATTCGTCAACGCGCGCAGCGGCCGCAAGGCGCCGGTGGTCGAATCGATCGGCAGCGGCGCCGGCCTCCGCCGCTTCTGCGAGGGCGTGGGCGCGCAGTTCCCGGACATCGCCAATGCCTCGCGCCGAATGACGCGCAAGGAATTTGATCGCTGCGAGCAGAACCAGGTCGGCGAGATCCTGGAAATCGTGATCGGGCTAGACGGCGTGGCGTTGGCCGAGTCGAACCAGGGACCGAAGCTTCGGCTGAGCAAGCGCGACGTGTATCTTGCGCTCGCCGCCAACCCGATGGGCAAGCCCAACACCGCGCGCACCTGGCACGACGTGAACCCCGCCCTGCCCGCCATCCCGATCCTGGTGATGGGCCCGCCTTCGACCAGCGGCACCCGCGACGCGTTCGTCGAGCTGATGCTGGCGCCAGGCTGCCTCGAAGCCGATCCGAACGCCGCCAAGCTGAAGACGGAGGCCGATCCGGCGCACTATGACGCCGAATGCCGCCGCGTCCGCGACGACGGCCCCTATGTCGACAAGGGCGAGAACGACAATCTGATCGTCCAGGGGCTGGCGCAGAATCCCAATGCGCTCGGCATCTTCGGCTATTCCTATCTCGAAGAGAACCAAAATCGGCTGCACGGCGTGCCGATCGAAGGCGTCGCGCCCACCTATGCGAGCATCGCCGACGGGCAATATCCCGGTGCGCGCCCGCTCTACCTTTATGTGAAGAAGCGGCACCTCAAGGCGGTGCCCGGACTGAAGGACTTCCTGACGCTCTACGCCACGCTCTGGGGGCCGGGCGGCCCGCTGGTGAAGCGCGGGCTGATCGCGGCGCCCGAGGCGATGCGCGCAGAGATGGCGAAGCGCGTGGCCGATCTCACCCCGCTCGATCCGGCCGTGCTCAAGTGATGCCCCCCCTCGCCCCCCATTCCGCTGAGTTGCTCCGCCGGTGAACCCCTTCGCGTTATCGTTCCTGATCCTCGGCCTGGGGCTGATCGGCTGGCTGACGGCGCGTGCCCGTGCGGTGCGCTTCGATCGCGGCGGCGCCAAGCGGCTGCATTCGCTGCCGGCGCAGCATGGCTGGTTCGTCGGCATGTGGACGATCCTGCCGCCGCTGCTGTTCCTGGTCGTCTGGTCGGGGATCAGCCCCGGGCTCGTCCGCCAGACCGTGCTGCAGAGCCCCGCCGCCGCCGGCCTATCCGACTTCGCCTTCGAGCGCGATTCGGTGCTCGCCCAGGCCCGGGAGGTGGCGAAGAACCCGTACGAGACCGAGGCCGATCCGCTCGCCCGCCAGCTTGCCCCCGTGGTGCGCGCCGCCAGCCGCCGCTATGCCTGGACCGGGACCGCCGCCGCCGTACTGCTCGCCTTTGCCGGTGCCGCCTTCGCGCTCAGCCGCATCCGCGCGGATTTCCGCGCCCGCTCCAAGGTGGAGCGCACGCTGATGATGGGCCTGCTGGTCGCCTCGCTGATCGCGATCTTCACCACCATCGGCATCTTCGTCTCGCTCTTCTGGGAATCGCTGCGCTTCTTTCAGCAGGTGCCGATCACCCAGTTCCTGTTCGGCACCCATTGGAGCCCGCAGGTGATCGACGCGAAGGACCCCGGCGCGTCGCTCGGTGCGGTGCCCTTGTTCTGGGGCACCTTCTTCATCGGCGCGGTGATCGCGATGCTGGTCGCGATTCCCTTCGGGCTGATGAGCGCGGTGTACCTCACCCAATATGCCTCGGCGACCACCCGGCGCTGGATGAAGCCGACGCTGGAGATGCTCGCGGGCGTGCCGACCGTGGTCTATGGCTATTTCGCCGCGCTGACCGTCGCGCCCGCCGTCCGCAAGCTCGCGGTGCTGCTCGGCGACCCCTTCGCCTCGTCGGAAAGCGCGCTGGCGGCCGGGCTCGTGATGGGCGTGATGATCATCCCCTTCGTCTCCTCGATGGCCGACGACTCGCTTGCCGCCGTGCCGACCTCGATGCGCGACGGCAGCCTGGCAATGGGGGCGACGACCAGCGAGACGATCTCGCGCGTGCTCGTGCCTGCCGCGCTGCCGGGCGTGGTCGCCGGCGTACTGCTTGCGGTCAGCCGCGCGATCGGCGAGACGATGATCGTCGTGATGGCCGCCTCGGGCGCCGCGACGATCACGCTCAACCCGCTGCAGAGCGCCACCACCGTCACCAAGCAGATCGTCGACCTGCTGACCGGCGAGGCCGAGTTCGACAGCCCCAAGACGCTGGCCGCCTTCGCGCTAGGCCTGACGCTGTTCGTCATCACCCTGTTGCTCAACATCGTCGCGCTGCGCGTCGTAAAGAAGTATCGCGAAGCCTATGAGTAAGCCCGCCGCCCAGGCCGAGCGCCGGCCGACCGACTGGAACAGCCCGGCGATGCAGAAGCGCATCCGCCGTCGCTATGCCGCCGAGCGGCGCTTTCGCGTGCTGGGTGCGGGTGCGGTGATCCTGTCGGCGGCGTTCCTCGGCTTCCTGCTGCTCACCATGGTGGCGCAGGGCTGGCGCGGCTTCACCGTCACCGAACTGGCGCTGCCGATCGACCTGAAGGCGGACGGCCTCAAGATCGAACGCAGCCAGCTCGCCACCCCCGCCGCCGATCTCGCGCTCGCAAGCGCGGGGCTGGAGGACGTGGTGGACAATGCCGCGACCCGCGCCTTCGGTGCAGACGGCGCGACCTATCTCGCCCCCAGCGCCTGGCTGGCGGTGCGCGGCGCGGTGAAGCGCGATCCCTCGCTGCTCGAGCGGCGTACGACCGTCTATGTCCCCGCCGCCACCGGCTTCGACCGGGCGCTGGCCGGGGACGGCGACCCGGCGATGGAAGCAGGCGTCGCCCGGCTGACCAGGCAGGGCGCGATCCATCGCGGCTTCAACTGGACGTTCCTCAGCGAGTCGGACTCGACCGATCCGGTCGCGGTCGGCGTGTGGGGCGCGCTCAAGGGTTCGCTGCTCACCATGGCGATCACCTTCCTGATCGCGTTCCCGGTGGGCGTGCTCTCGGCGATCTATCTCGAGGAATATGCTCCCAAGAATCGCTGGACCGACCTGATCGAGGTCTCGATCAACAATCTGGCGGCGGTACCCTCGATCATCTTCGGCCTGCTCGGGCTCGCGATGTTCCTCGGCACCTGGCAGATCGGCGGGCACAGCTTCGGCCCGATGCTGCCGCGCTCAGCCCCGCTGGTCGGGGGCGTGACGCTGGCGCTGATGATCATGCCCGTGATCGTCATCGCCAGCCGCAACGCGATCAAGGGCGTGCCGCCGTCGATCCGTGACGCCGCGCTCGGGATCGGCGCCAGCCCGATCCAGGTGGTGTTCCACCATGTCCTGCCGCTGGCGATGCCGGGCATCCTCACCGGCACGATCATCGGCATGGCCCGCGCGCTGGGCGAGACCGCGCCGCTGCTGCTGATCGGCATGCGCGCCTTCATCGTCACCGCGCCCGGCGGCTTCACCGATCCCTCGACGGTGCTGCCGGTGCAGATCTTCCTCTGGTCCGACGAGGTCAGCCGCGGCTTCGTCGAGAAGACGAGCGCCGCGATCCTCGTCCTGCTCGCGGTGCTGCTCGCGATGAACGGGCTCGCCATCTACCTCCGCAACAAGTTCGAGACCCGCTGGTAATGACCCCCGCCTCCCCCGCTCCCCACAAGATGTCGGCCCGCGGCGTCAGCGTGTTCTACGGCCAGAAACAGGCCGTGAAGGACGTGTCGATCGACGTCGACATGGACAAGGTCACCGCCTTTATCGGCCCGTCGGGCTGCGGCAAGTCGACCTTCCTGCGCACCTTCAACCGGATGAACGACACCATCGCCAGCGCGCGGGTGACCGGCGAAATCACGCTGGACGGCGCGGACATCTACGCCGCCGACATGGACGTGGTGCAGCTGCGCGCGCGCGTCGGCATGGTGTTCCAGAAGCCCAACCCGTTCCCCAAGTCGATCTTCGAGAACGTCGCCTATGGCCCGCGCATCCACGGCCTAGCCTCCTCCAAGAGCGATCTGGAAGGCATTGTCGAGCGCTCGCTGAAGCGCGCCGGGCTTTGGGAGGAAGTGAAGGACCGCCTCTCCGACAGCGGCACCGCGCTCTCGGGCGGCCAGCAGCAGCGGCTGTGCATCGCCCGCGCGATCGCGGTCGATCCCGAAGTGATCCTGATGGACGAACCGGCCAGCGCGCTCGATCCGATCGCCACCGCCAAGATCGAGGAGCTGATCCACGAGCTGCGCGGCCGCTACGCGATCGTGATCGTCACGCACAACATGCAGCAGGCCGCCCGCGTCTCGCAGCGCACCGCCTTCTTCCATCTCGGCCAGCTGGTCGAATATGGCGAGACCGACAACCTCTTCACCGCCCCCCGCGAGGAGCGGACGAAGGACTATATCACCGGAAGGTACGGCTGATGGCATCGGGCCACGAGCATACGGTCAAGGCGTTCGACCAGGACATCAGCCAGCTGCGCGCGCTGATCTCGCAGATGGGCGGGCTGGCCGAACAGGCGATCTACGACGCGATGAAGGCGCTGCAGCGCGGCGACGAGGCGCTCGCCAGGACGGTGCGCAAGAAGGACAAGCAGATCGACGCGATGGAGGCCGAGCTGGAAAAGCTCGTGGTTCGCGTCATTGCGCTGCGCGCGCCGATGGCCGACGACCTGCGCGAAGTGATCGCCGCGCTCAAGATCGCCGCGGTGATCGAGCGGATCGGCGATTATGCCAAGAACATCGCCAAGCGCGTGCCGATGATCCATGCCGAGGGCGAGGAGCGGATCGAGGCGGTGTCGATCCTGCCGGCGATGGGCCAGCTCGCCGCCGACATGGTGCGCAACGCGCTCGATGCCTTTTCGGCGCGCGACGCCAAGGCAGCGGCGGAGGTCCATGCCAGCGATACCGCGCTCGACGATTTCTACGATTCGATCTTCCGCACGCTGGTGACCTTCATGGTCGAGAATCCGCGGACGATCAGCCAGGTCGCGCACCTGCTGTTCGTCGCCAAGAATCTGGAGAGGATCGGCGACCACGCAACCAACGTCGCCGAAATGGTCTATTTTGCCGCGACCGGGCACTATCTCGCCGAAGCGGAAGCCGGCGAAAGCAGCGGGAGCTGAGGGGAACATAATGGCACGGGTCAAGATGCTGCTGGTGGAAGACGATGCCGCAATCGCGGAGCTCGTCACCTGGCATTTCAAGCGCGAAGACTATGAAGTGAAGCACACCCCCGACGGCGAGGAAGCGCTGCTGCTCGCCAAGGAGGCGACGCCAGACATCGTGCTGCTCGACTGGATGGTCGAGGGGCTCTCCGGCATCGAGGTGTGCCGCCGCCTGCGCCGCATGCCCGAGACGGCGAACGTGCCGATCATCATGCTGACCGCGCGGGGCGAAGAAGAGGATCGCGTGCGCGGACTGGAAACCGGCGCCGACGACTATGTCACCAAGCCCTTCTCGCCGCGCGAACTCGTTGCCCGCGTCGGCGCGGTGCTGCGCCGCGTGCGTCCGGCGCTGGCTGGCGAGGCGCTCACTTATTCGGACATCGAGATGGACACGGTGGGCCACAAGGTCCGCCGCGGCGGCGAAGTGATCCAGCTGGGGCCGACCGAATTTCGCCTGCTCAAGCACTTCCTCGAGCATCCGGGCTGGGTGTTCTCGCGCGAGCGGCTGCTCGACGCGGTGTGGGGACATGACAGTGACATCGAGTCGCGCACCGTCGACGTCCATATCCGCCGCCTGCGCAAGGCGATCAACAAGGGCAACCGGCCCGACATCATCCGCACGGTCCGCTCCGCCGGTTATGCGCTCGACGCGGGCAACTGACCTGTACGCACGATGAACCGCGGAACTGTTTTGTGTTCCGCGGTTTATCGGGAAACTTTCAGCCAGTGTGCCGTTCTGCAAAACGGGTGTGAAACTGCACACCCGTGTAGATTTGCAGGAGACAGCGGATGAAGCTGATTGCACTTGCAGCCGCGTTGACGCTCGCCAGCCCGGCACTTGCCCAGACCTTCCCGGTCAGCACGATCGCCACCGCCCGCCAGATTGGCGGCTATGCGCCCGCCACCATGTGGGCGAACGGCCAGCCCCAGCCCGGCGACCGGGTGGTGTTCGAGCCGAGCCGGCTCACCCCCAGCGAGGCCTTCCCGCCCCCGCCCGCACGCGCGCATTATCCCGTCTGCACGCGTGGCCAGACCGACGAATGCCTCCAGCGGGCAGGCCAATGATCGCCGCCTGAACCGTCGCAGGGGGGGGCGCCGCCATGACGCTCCCCCTGCCACCTTCCTGCTCCTTCCCGGAAATACCGGTGCAACAAATCCGCGGCCGCAGACGTTCGCACCTCGTCTTTGATGAAGAAGGAGACACAAGATGAAGTGGATGCTTCTCGCCTCGGCGATGGTCCTCAGCGGCACCGCCATCGCGCAGGATATGCCGGCGCAGCAGACGACGCCGGGCCAGACCCAGGCACAGCCCGCCCCGCCGGCGGCACCGATGCAGGGCCAGACGACCCCGCAGACCGATCCCGCCGAACCGCCCGCGCCGATGACCGGCACGACGGGCGCCGGCGAAGCCACGCCGCCCCCGCCGCCCCCGCCCCCGCCGGGCTCGGGCGTCGCCCCCTCGCCGCCCCCGCCGCCGGGCACGACTGCCCCGGGCGCGCCGCCCGCACCGCCCGCGCCGGCGGCACCGGCGGACGCTGCGGCACCACCGCCGCCCGCAGCTGCGCCTGCCCCGGCCGCTGCCGCCGCACCGCCGCCGCCGTCGGATCCGGCCAGCTATCCGCGCTGCTCGCGCACCGTGAAGGACCATTGTCGCCAGCCCGGCGGCAAGTAAGCCCACAAGCCTTCCCTCCCCTCCCGTCCGCGGGCGGGGAGCAAGGTTGGCGTCGCGGCCAACCTCCCCTAGGCTCTCCCCAAATTCTGTAGGAGAGCATTGCCGATGACCATCCGCTTCGACGACCGCGTCGCCATCGTCACCGGTGCCGGCGGCGGAATCGGCCGTGCCTATGCGCTGGAACTCGCCCGGCGCGGCGCCAAGGTGGTGGTGAACGATCTCGGCGCGAGCCGCGACGGATCCGGACATTCCGATGCCGCCCCCGCGGTGGTCGCCGAAATCGAAGCGTTCGGCGGCGAGGCGATCGCCGATGGCGGCAGCGTCACCGATGCCGCGGCGATGGTCGCGATGGCCGAGGCCGCCAAGGCGCGCTGGGGCCGAATCGACATCCTGATCAACAATGCCGGCGTGCTCCGCGACAGGAGCTTCGCCAAGATGACGCCCGAGGATTTCGCCTTCGTCGTCGACGTCCATCTGATCGGCTCGGCCAAGGCCACCAAGGCGGTGTGGGAGACGATGCGCGAGCAGGGCTATGGCCGCATCCTGATGACCGCCTCGTCAACCGGCCTGTTCGGCAATTTCGGCCAGACAAATTATGGCGCCGCCAAGCTCGGCCTCGCGGGCCTCACCAAGACGCTGCACCTCGAAGGCGCCAAGCACGGCATCCGGGTCAACACCATCGCGCCCGTCGCCGGCACGCGGATGACCGAGGACCTCTTCCCCGAAGCCGCCTTCGCCGCCTTCGCGCCCGAGCATGTCGCCCCCGCCGCGCTGTTCCTCGTCTCCGAGCAAGCGCCGAGCAACATGATCGTCGGCGCCGGCGCGGGCGTGGTGCAGGCAGCCTATATCACCCTCACACCGGGCGCGGTGCTGGCCGAGCCGACGCCTGAAGCGGTCGCCGCGCAATGGGCGCAGATCACCGACCGCACCGGCGAGATCGTCCCCGGATCGGGCGCCGAGCAGACCATGGCGATCCTCAGCAAATTGCAGCATTAGGCCTCCGCGCATCACCGTATTGCATCAGCAATACACGCATGGCATTCTCCCATGCGCGAAGGAGGATTGCCGATGTATAGCGAAAGCGAACTGGCAGGCGCCGTGGAGGCGGGGGCACTCACCCCCGATGCTGCGACGGCGTTCCGCAACTATGTCGCCGCCAGCCGGGCCACCCCGGCGGTGGACGAAGAGCATTTCCGGCTGCTGAGCGGCTTCAACGACATCTTCGTCACCATCGCCGCGGCGCTGATCCTGCTGGCGATTGGCAAGCTGGGCGGCAGCTTGGTCGAGATGCTGACCGGCGGCGGCCCCGAACCGCGTGTGATCGGTGCCAACCTCATCGGCGGGGGTGCTGCGGTAGCGGCGACCAGCTGGATGCTTGCCGAATATTTCACCGCGCGGCGCCGGCTCGCCCTGCCCTCGATCCTGCTGCTGCTCGGCTTCGTCGGCGGCGCGGGCGCGACCATTGCGGGCCTGTTCGTGATCAACTGCCAGTGGCTCACCGATACGCTGCACCTGACCAGCCAGGTCGCGCAGCAGCGCTTCGGCGGGGTGATTGCCGCCGTGGCGGGCAGCCTCACCGCAGCTGCGGCCTGGGTGCATTGGCGGCGCTTCATGGTGCCGATCACCGTCGCAGCCGGCGCGCTCGCCGTTGTCGGGGTGTCCGTCGGCCTGATCCTCTCGCTGATCCCCGCCGCCAAGGACTGGGTCAACGCGATCCTGCTGGTCGGCGGCATCGCGACGTTCATCGCGGCGATGCGCTGGGACATGACCGATCTCGAGCGCCGCACCCGCCGCGCCGACGTCGCCTTCTGGCTGCACCTCGCCGCCGCCCCGCTGATCGCGCACCCGGTGTTCCACATGCTTGGCGTGTTCGACGGCGAGATCGGCGCGCCGATGGCGGCTTTGGTGTTTGCGCTCTACCTGTTCTTTGCCTTCGTGGCGCTGGCGGTCGACCGGCGCGCGCTGCTCGTCTCCAGCCTAGCCTATGTGCTGTGGGCGATGTACTCGCTGTTCCACCAGAGCGGCGCGGTGGAGCTGAGCGCGGCGTTCACCGGGCTGGTGATCGGATCGGCGCTGCTGTCGCTCTCCGCCTTCTGGCACCCGATGCGCCGCGCTGCGGTGGGGATGCTGGGCGACCTCGCCCGGCGGCTGCCGCCCACCCAGCAGGGCGCGCTGGCCTGAGCGTCCGACCTACCCCCCACACTCGGGTGGGGGGGATCGGTCCTCGGGCCTTATCGGCCCAGCAACCCTTCCAGCATCCGCGCCATGTTCACCGCCGTGTAGGGCTTTTGCAGCACCGGCACCCCGGCATGGTCCGCGTCGAGCTGGAGCTGCTCGCCATAGCCCGTCGCGAACGCATAGGGGACGCCGTCCGCGCGAAGGCGATCGGCGATCGGCAGGCTGGTCTCGGCGCCGAGGTTGACGTCGAGGATCGCCACGTCGAACTGTTCCGCGCCGATTTCCTCGAGCGCGCTGCCGATCGATGCCGCGGTCACCACCCGCTCGGCGCCCAGGCGCAGCAGGATGTCCTCGGCGTCCATCGCGATGATCAGGCTGTCCTCGACCAGCAGCACCGGCCCGCGTAGGATCGGGCGCATCTCGCCGCCCACGGGCACCGGCACCGGCTCTTCCACGTCGCGAACGTGCTTCTCGGCTGCGTCGCCGTCGAGCACGACATGCCGTGCGGGGATGCAGAACTCGGCCTCCAAGCCGGTTAGCGGATACCGCACCGTCGCCTTGCCGCCCAGGTCATAGGGTACCGAGCGCTGGATGATCGTCGTGCCAAAGCCTTGGCGCGTCGGCGGCTGGACGACGGGACCGCCGCGCTCGCGCCACTCGACCCGGCAATCGCCCTGCGCGTCCAGCTCCCAGCGTACCGAGACCGTGCCGCTGTCCGACAAGGCACCATATTTGGCCGAGTTGGTCATCAGTTCGTGAAACACCAGCGCCAGCGTCGAGAAGGCCGCCGGGCGCAGCAGCACCATCGGCCCGTCCTGGTCGAGCCGCCCGGAACGCTCGCCGAGATAGGCCGCCGCCTCGGTGCGCAGCAGCCGGCTGAGCGGCGCCGGCCCCCAATTGTCCTCGGTGATCTGGTCGTGGGCGCGGGCCAGCGCCTCGATCCGGCCGTCGAGCATCCGGATATAGGTGGCGGTATCCATCCCCGGCGCGCGCGACTGGCGCACCAGCCCGCGGATCAGCCCGAGGATATTGCGCACCCGGTGGTTGAGCTCGGCGATCAGCAGCTCCTGCCGCTCGGAGGCGCGCTGGCGCTCTTCCTGCGCGTCGTCGGACAGGCGCAGCACCACTTCGATCAGCGAGGCGCGCAACACCTCGGCGATGCGCAGTTCCACCTCGGTGAAGGGCAGCGAGCGGCCGCGCACTTCCTGGCTCCACAGCTCGAAGCTCTGCCGCGGCGTGAGGCGTGCGCCATTGGGGCCCAGTTCGACGGGCTTTTGCGGATCACCGGCCCAGTTGACCGTGCGCACGAGTTCCTGCCGGAACAGAAGCACATAATCCCGGGGAGAGCGGCTGATCGGGATCGCCAGCAGCCCTGCGCCGACATCGGCATATTCCGCCGCTTGCGGCAGCACTTCGGCGAGGTGATCGGTCGCGAACACGCGGCCCGCCGCCATCGCGTTCAGTCGGCGCGTGATCGAGGCGAAGGACGAGGGCGGCGGGGTGATGCCGCTGAACGCCACCTTGCCGCCGATCCAGATCGCGATGCCGTCGCACGGCACCACTTCCCGGAGCCGACTACCCAGCCATTCGGGATCGTCGAGCAGCCCGCCGTCACCGGCCACCGCCGCGAGCAGCCGGTCGCTGGTCGCGCGTGCGGCCGCCTCGTAGGCGGAGAGTTCCTTGCGCTCGCGGCTCTCCAGCTTGAGCGCGAACATCTGGCCGAACAGCTCGGCCATCGAACGGCGCTCGAAGCCCGGGCAGCGCGGGCCGCCATAATGGTGGCAGGCGAACAGCCCCCACAATTTGCCCTCGACGATGATCGAGATCGACATGGAGGCCTTCACCCCCATGTTCTTGAGATATTCGATATGGATCGGCGAGACCGACCGCAGCACCGACAGTGACAGGTCGAGCGGCGCGCCGAACTCGTCGCGCTGCGGCACGATCGGCACCGGCTCGGCCGCCACGTCGGCGATGATCCGGAACGGCGTGCGCAGATACAGCTTGCGCGCCTGTTGCGGGATATCGCTCGCCGGATAGCGAAGGTCGAGGAAGCTGCCGATGCCGCTGCGGGCGGCTTCGGCCACCACTACGCCCGATCCGTCGCGCTCGAAGCGATAGACCATCACCCGGTCGAAACCGGTCAGCGCCCGCACCTGCCGCGCGCCCTCGCGGAAGAAGTCGGCGATCTTCTCCTTCTCGTCGAGCCGGCCCATCATCGCGCGCAGGGTGCTGGCGGTGTCGCCGGCGGCATCCGAGGTGCACGGCTCGCCCTCGACCACGATCGTGTCGCCGGTCATGTGGAGCGCGAGGTCATAGGTGCGGCCGCGGGTGCGCAGCGCCTTGATGCCGAAGATCCGCTCCAGTGCATCGTCACCGCGCAGCAGCGTCAGCCGGTTGCGCAGCGCATGGATCGCCTCGTCTTCGAGATAGTCGCTGGCATGGGTGCCGAGCATGTCCTCGGCCGACAGGTCGAAATGCTGCGCGACATTGGCCGAGGCGCGCTTAATCAGCCAGTCGCTCGAAAAGGCGATCAGGAAGCCGAAGGGCTGGATCGCCCCCAGTTGGTGGATTGGTTCGCGATCGCAGTTGGTCAGATCGACCTGGAAAACGCCATTGTCCACTTATGCAACCTTCGCCAGCCACTTCGTGCCGGCGGCCTCGAACCGCCCGAAGGTCTGGTTGGCGGCGGTGACGGCAGTCTCCAATGCCTCCGGCTCGTACAGGAGCAAATTAAGTTTTTCTAGTAATTCCGGCCACATATGCGGCGGCTGGTGGCTGCCCAGATAGGCGCGCGGCCAGCTGTCCGGTATGCTGCGGGCGAGGAAGCGCCCGCCGAGACGCGAACCTTCGAGCACGTACAGCATGCCCGCCATCGCCGCATCCGACGTAACGGAATCCTCGCTTTCGGGAGCCGGGAGGATGATGCCCAGCGCGTCGAGATCGACCTGGATCACGCCTGCGCGGCGGCGCTGCGGCCAGTCCTCGGTGATCGCCTCGGCACCGCCTTGGTCGAGCAGCGCCTCCACCGGCAGCAACGCTTCGGCATGGGCGGCGAGCAGCCCGGCATAATCGTCGCGACGGGCGAGGTCGAAGCGGCCGAACAGCGCATCGACCCGGGCATGCGCGGCGCCCGTGGCCTCCCGCAATCGACGATGTGCGGCGTTCATGCGGACAGATTTTTCATGAGGCGGCGATCCACGACAAGCAAAAACCGCTTGCCGTGGATGTGTTCCATTAGGGCCGGAATGGCCTCAAATTATGCGGCGCCGAAAACGCGCGCGAAGATCGTGTCAACGTGGCGATAATGATAGCCGAGGTCGAACTTCTCTTCGATGACCTCGGGGCTCAGCGCCGCAGTGACTTCGGGATCGGCCTTGAGCAGTTCCATCAGCGACAGTTCGCCGTCCGATTCCCACACCTTCATCGCATTGCGCTGGACGAGGCGATAGGCGTCCTCGCGGCTCACGCCGGCCTGGGTCAACGCCAGCAGCACGCGCTGCGAGTGGACCAGCCCGCCCATGCGATCGAGATTCTTCTGCATGCGCACCGGGTAGACCAGCAGCTTGTCGACCACGCCAGTCAGACGAGCGAGCGCGAAGTCGAGCGTGATCGTCGCGTCCGGGCCGATATAGCGCTCGACCGAGGAGTGGCTGATGTCGCGCTCGTGCCACAGCGCCACATTCTCCAGCGCCGGGGTGACATAGCCGCGCACCATGCGGGCGAGGCCGGTCAGGTTCTCGGTCAGCACCGGGTTGCGCTTGTGCGGCATCGCCGACGAGCCCTTCTGGCCGGGCGAGAAATATTCCTCGGCCTCCAGCACCTCGGTGCGCTGCAGGTGGCGGATTTCCACCGCAAGCCGCTCGATCGACGAGGCGATCACGCCCAGGGTTGCAAAGAACATCGCGTGGCGGTCGCGCGGGATCACCTGGGTCGAGACCGGCTCGACCGACAGGCCCAGCTTGGCCGCGACATGCGCCTCCACCCGCGGATCGATATTGGCGAAGGTGCCGACCGCGCCCGAGATCGCGCAGGTCGCGATGTCGGCGCGCGCGGCGAGCAGGCGCGCCTTGTTGCGCTGGAACTCGGCATGCGCCTCGGCGAGCTTGAGGCCGAAGGTGACAGGCTCGGCATGGATGCCGTGGCTGCGGCCGATCGTCGGGGTCATCTTGTGCTCGCGGGCGCGGCGCTCGAGCACTTCGAGCAGCGCGTCGATATCGGCGAGCAGCAGGTCGCTGGCGCGGGCGAGCTGCACCGCGAGGCAGGTGTCGAGCACGTCGGAGCTGGTCATGCCCTGGTGCATGAAGCGGGCTTCCTCGCCCACCTGTTCGGCCACCCAGGTGAGGAAGGCGATCACGTCATGCTTGGTCACCGCCTCGATCGCGTCGATCGCGGCGACGTCGATCGCCGGCTTGGTCGCCCACCAGTCCCACAGCGCCTTGGCGGCGCTCTGCGGCACCACGCCCAGATCGGCGAGCGCCTGCGTGGCGTGCGCCTCGATCTCGAACCAGATGGCAAGGCGCGTCTCGGGCGACCAGATGTCGGTCATCGCGGCGCGGGCATAACGGGGGACCATGGCGTTCCTTCTGTGCGGAATGGGAGTGCCCGGCAGGCCCGGGCGGGTCGCCGCCGCGCCTAGCAAGAACCGGCCACAGCGGCAACCGAACCGACGCCCCGGCCGTTGTCCGACGCGAGGAGATCACCGAATGCTGACGCCGTTGTTGCTCGCCGCCACCCTGCAGG
Organism: Sphingomonas trueperi; assembly: GCF_011927635.1. GTDB lineage: Bacteria > Pseudomonadota > Alphaproteobacteria > Sphingomonadales > Sphingomonadaceae > Sphingomonas > Sphingomonas trueperi. The sequence continues at coordinate 112,889 of NZ_JAATJB010000008.1, read as the reverse complement.
TCACCGCCCCGGCGCAGCAGACCCCCGCGCAACCCGCGCAGCATGGCCAACCCTCCGCCTCCGCCAACCAGGCGATGCCGGGCACCCAGCCCACCCCCGCCGACCAGCCGCTGCAAGGCGCCGACGCGCCTGGCGCCCCGCCCCCCGCCGCCGAGACTGCGCAGCCCACGCCCCGGCCCGACCCGGCCAAGCTGCCGGCAGACGCGCAGTTCGCCCGCTACGACGCCAATGGCGACGGCGCGCTCGACAAGACCGAATATGGCAGCTGGCTAATTGCGCTGCGCACCGCCAAGGACCCCGACTTCAAGCCTGAAAAGCCGGAGGCGAAGGCGTGGATCGACCGCAGCTTCATCGGGGCGGATACGAACCGTGACGACAAGATCAGCCGCGAGGAGATGGTCCGGTTCCTCACCCCCGTGGCAGGCTGACATCCCCGTTGCGGCGGCCGCCGGCCCGGCTATGATGGCGGCATGGCGCAGCTGATCGACCGCTTCCAATCCTCCACCGCCGGATGGCTCAAGGGCTCGTTTGCCGGCTGGGCGACCGTGGCGCTGTGCCTGGTCGGCGTGGGCTTCGTCATTCTCGCGGTTCGCTGGATCGCCAACAAGGCGACGCTGTACGAGGTTACCGAAGACCGGATCGTCCTCTATCGCGGCATCGTCCGCAAATCGATCGACGAGATCGAGCTGTACCGGGTGAAGGACGTGCGGCTCGACTATTCGATCGTCAACCAGATCTCGGGCATCGGGACGCTCACCATCACCTCGTCGGACGAGACGACTCGCGGCGGCCCGCTGGTGATCCGCGACGTCGAATATGCCCGCGAACGCCGCGAGAAGCTGCGCGAGCTGGTGAGCAACGCCCGCCGCCTGCGCGGGGTGCGCGAGATCGACATGGTCCAGGAGGACGTGCGCGGCTGAGGCTGCGGCGACGATTGCGCGCTTATCATCGTCACGCTGACCTGCTATCGCAGCGATAGGGAGTCGAACCTCGTCCGGATCGCCGCCTTGCCGGGTGGCCCATCTTCCGGGGGACGACGTGCCGGTCGCACATAAGAACTTCATCGCTGGGTCGCAAAACACTGCTCTCGAGGGGGAGAGGCGTGTGAGTACCAATTATCCGAAGCCGGCCGTGCGGCGGTTGAAGGTCTATGCCTTCGATCCCCAGGCCTCGGTCACGCTCGCCACGGCGATGGCCAACGACTATGTCATCGAGCTGCCGTGGGAACAGCGCTGGGAGGCGCCGCTCGAAAAGGGCCCGGTCAACGATTATGTCGAGGTGATCGACATCGATCCGGCCGCCGGACTGTTCTACGCGCCGGTCGATCTCGATGACCCCTGGCTGCGCGACGGCGGGCTGGAGCCCTCCGAGGGGCGCCCGCAATTCCACCAGCAGATGGTGTTCGCGGTCGTGATGCGGACGATCCGGGCTTTCGAGCGCGCGCTGGGCCGCGTGGTGCTGTGGGCCCGCGACGAAAGGCTTTCGTCAGCAGAGCTGCCGCCGGGCGCGATCGAGCGCAACTTCACCCGGCGGCTGCGGATCTATCCGCACGCGCTGCGCGAGGCCAATGCCTATTACAGCCCGGACAAGCGCGCGCTGCTGTTCGGCTATTTCAAGCCACCGGAAAGCGCCGCCGACGTGCAGGCAAGCTGGGTGTTCACCTGCCTGTCGCAGGACGTGATCGCGCACGAGACCACGCATGCGATCCTCCACGGCATGCGCCAGCGCTCGATCGACCCGAGCCATGTCGACGCCCGCGCCTTCCACGAAGGCTTTGCCGACATCGTCGCGCTGCTCCAGCATTTCTCGATGGCGCCGGTGGTGCGCCAGCTGCTCGCCGCCAGCCACGGCTCGCTGCGGGAGCCGGGGCTGCTGACCGGGCTGGGCGAGCAGTTCGGCCGCGCGATCGGGCGCAGCAAGTCGCTCCGCTACGCGCTGGAGGCGCTGGGCGATCGCGCCCGGACGCACCAGGGTTCGGCCGAGAGCATCGCCGCCGCCATCGCCAAGCTGCGCGAGACGACCGAGCCGCATGCGCGGGGCGGGTTCCTGGTCGCGGCGGTGTTCGATGCGTTCGTCACCATCTACGAGCGGCGCAGCGAAGACCTGCTGCGGCTCGCCCGCCCCGGCCTGGTACCGGGCAACGGCCTCAGCCCCGATCTCGTCGGGCGGCTGACGCAGGAAGCGGCCAAGGCTGCCGACCAGGTGCTGCGGATGTGCGTGCGCGCGCTAGACTATCTGCCGCCGATCGGCATGACCTTCGGCGAATATCTGCGCGCGATCATCACCGCCGACACCGATCTCGTCCGCGACGATCCGCTCCACTACCGCGTCGCCTTCGTCGAGGCGTTCAAGCGCTGGGGCATCACCGTTCCCGGCTGCATCTCGATGGCGCCGGACAGCCTGTTGTGGGACTCGCCGCGCCCCGAGGAATATCCGGCCCTGATAGCGCGCGCCAACGGCACGCCGGAGGGCGAGGCCCCGCCCCAGGCGAGAATGGATCCGGACGACGCGCTCGCCTGGTGGTTCGCCGACATGCTCAAGCGGCTTCAGTTCGACGTCGCGTTCGATCAGGCGGACGATGGCCTTGGGGAGCGCAGCGCGGAGAGCGAGGAGCAAGCCAGCAGCGGCAAGGTCACCTATACGCGGCGGGACTATCGCTCCGGCCCGGCCGGGGGTCGCAACCTGCGCGACCTGGCGATGCGGGTGGTCACCCAAAACCAGCGCGCAATCCACCAATGGCTCGAACAGTGCACCACCGATCGCCACGATTGGGAGCGGCTGCTGGGCGTGAAGCTGACCCCGGCCTGCGCCCGGGTGGCGGACGTGAACGCTCCCGCCGCGCTGCGTTCGATCTCCGGCGGGACCGATCCCGGTGCGGTGCCCAATGTCGAAGTCCACTCGGCCCGGATCTCGCGGCGCACGGGGCCCGACGGGTCCGAGATGCACATGCTGATCGCGCAGATCGTCCAGCGCCGCCGCGCCTATTTCGATCCCGAGGAACAGAAGGCCGCCGATTCGGGCGACAAGGGCGTGATCGGCGCGCTGCGCTGGAAGACCCCGGACTTCTGGTTCCGCGGGGGCGCGACGCTGCACATCGACCTGCGCGACGGACGGCTGCTGCGCGTGCTGCGCAAGCGCATCGACGACGACGCCCGGCTGGCGCGCGAACGCGCCTTCCGCAGCGGCGACATGATCGCCGCGACCGCCGCCGTCACCGGCAACCCGCGCGAACCCTTCGCCTTCATCCATCGGGGGTCGTGATGGCCAGCACCGCAACCGCAACCGCCGCCACCGCGCCGCTCCAGGTCTATGTCCGCATGTACCGGGCGCTCTCGCCCGACGCCGCGTACAAGGGCATGCTCGGCGACTGTTTCCTGCTCCGACTCGCCGAGGGCGACCAGGCCTCGCACATCCTGATCGATTGCGGGCTGCTGCTCGGCAGCGCCGATGCCGATGCGCGGATGAAGACGATCGCGGCCGATATCGTGCAGACCAGCGGCGGCGTGCTCGACCTGCTGGTGGTGACGCACGAGCATTGGGATCACATCTCCGGCTTCTCGCAGGCGCGCGACGTGTTTCTCGGCGCGGCCCATCCCGAGACGGGCGCGGAGACGCTGGAGATCGCCCATCTGTGGATGGGCTGGACCGAGAAGGAGGGCGATCCCCAGGTCCAGCGGCTGCGCGAACGCTTCGACAAGACCGGCGCGGCGCTGAGCGCGCTGGCCGAGCGGATCACCCAGGACCCCGCCTCGCCCGCCGCGGCCGCCGCAGCGCAGACGGTGGGGCTGCAGGGCTTTCGCGGGGCGGCGAGCAACGGCGCCAAGCGCCTGCAGGGCCGCGAGATCATGGCCGCGCTCAAGGGCAAGTCGAAGGCCCCGCCCCAGTTCCTCGAGCCCGGCACGGTGCTGCCCACCCCGGCGGCGAAGCCCGGCGGGCCGGCGTTGCGCGCCTATGTGCTGGGGCCGCCGCGGGACGAGGAATTCCTGTTCAAGGACAAGCCCTCGTCGGGCAAGGCGCAGGAAACCTATCTCACCGACCTGCAACTGAGCGACGCGATCCTGCGCTTCGCGCAAGGGGGCGATCTCGGTAGCGGCACCGACACGCCGTTTGCGCCGCAATATCGCACGCTCCCCGTGGCGGACGTCGAGCAGGGCACGCTGGACTCCGACGACGCCGCCTGGCTCGCCGCGCGCTATTTCGGCAACGAAAGCACGCAGAAGAGCGACCCGGCGCTGTACAAGATGAACGCGCGCCGCAGGATCGACGCCGACTGGCTGGGCATCGCCGATCCGCTCGCGCTCAAGCTCGACAGCGACACCAACAATACCAGCCTGGCGCTCGCCTTCGACCTGCCCGACGGCACCTCGATGGTCTTCGCCGCCGATGCGCAGGTGGGCAACTGGCTGTCGTGGCACGAACAATCCTATCGCGACGAGACCGGCACCGAGCACAGCGCCGAGCAAATCCTCAACCGCACCCGCTTCTACAAGGTGGGGCATCACGGCAGCCACAATGCCACGCTGGACGAGAAAGGCCTGGCGATGATGACGCGCGACGATCTGGTCGCGGCGGTGCCGACCGACGAGGAATTCGGCAAGAGGCAGGGCAGCAGCGGCTGGCAGATGCCCAATCCGCGGGTGAAGGCGGCGCTGCGCGCGCGCACCAGGGACCGCATCCTGCGCAATGACCGCCACTATGACGCCGCGTCGCGCGCCGCCGATCCCGAGCTGGCGGACGTCGATGCCGATTTCCTGGCCCGGATCACCGAAACCGACCTGTATCTCGAATATCGCGTGCTCTGACGACCAGAAGGGGAGATTCGATGCCGACCATCCACGAAGCGCGCGAAGCCATTGCCGCCGCCCATCTCCCGCCGGCGCAAGCCTTCGCCGCCGACGCCCCGGCCGGCGGCGGGCTGCCCGAGTTCGATCCGGCAAGGGAGCAGTCGCTGGTGATCGGTGCCGATGTCGTCTCGTTCGGGACTGGCGTGGAAGCGCAGTTTCGCCAGGCGATCTCGGACAGCGCGCTGTTCGCCCAGCTGATGGCGCTCCAGGAGGTCGGCCAGGATGCCGATCCGATGCTGTTCTTCGATGCCTATTTCCGCTGGATGATGCGGCTCGGCTGGCTGGTACAGCAGCGCGACACCGCCGAGCTCGACGTGAAGGGCGACGGGCTCGACGTGCACCAGGCCATCACCGGCGTGATCACCGCGTTCCTGGCGCCGATCGCCGGCGCCGCGCAGGCGGTGCTCGCGGTGCTCGACGGGCTCTACCAGATGAACGGCAAGGCGCCCTTCATCGCGCTGTTCAACAAGCGCAGCACGCGCCAGAAAATCGGCCGATTCCAGTTCACCTATGTTCGTCAGACTGCTGAGGAGGGACTGTTCGCGGAGATGGCCGCGTTCGGACTGGCGGCGGACGAAGCGATCACCCAGATCCTGTTCTTCAAGATCCACAAGAATCGCGCCTCGGTGCGCCGCAGCCTCGGCCGGCTCTCCATCCCCGCGGACGCCCTGGACGGTATCCGCGTGCAGCTGGCGGCCAAGGTACAGGCGCACCGCCTCGCGATGATCGCCGAGGCCGATCTCGGGCCGATGGACGCCTGACGCGGACTCCGGTCAGCCCAGGTCGGGCGCGATCTCCACCGTGAGGCCGTCGAGCGCCGGGCCAAAGGCGATCTGGCAGGAAAGCCGCGACGTCGGCCGGCGCTGCTCGGCACCGTCGAGCAGCGCATCCTCGTCGTCGGACATCGGCGGCAGAAGCGCGGCAAAGGCCGGGTCGACATAGACGTGGCAGGTCGCGCACGACAGGCAGCCGCCGCAGAACGCCGGCAGCGATTCGAACCCGGCGTCGCGGAGGATCTCCATCACGCTCAGCCCCTCCTGCGCCTCGACGACCGTCTGGGCGCCGGCGGGCGGGGTAACCAGCAATTTCAGCATGTCTTCACCTTGTACGAAGGGGAGCGGGAGGCGCGAGGGGCGCCTCCCGCGGGAGCAAGTCGGTGCGCGCCGCCCCGCGGGGCGGCGGCGGTCAGTAGTGGATGCGGAAGTCGATGCCGACGCGCCGCGGGGTCAGCACCGATCGGGCATAATAACGCTCGACCACGCCGGTGCGCGTCTGGTTGAACGAGCTGATGTCGTTGCTGATCGACGTATAGGCGTATTTGTCGAAGATGTTGTCGGCGAACAGGCTCACCTCGTACGTCTTGTCGCGATAGGTGACGGAGGCGCGGTGGGTCATATAGTCGGGGATCGCCTCGCCGAAGCCGCGCAGGCCGACGCGCGAATAGATGTCGCCGGTATAGGTCGCCGCCCAGGTCGCCTCGATCTCGCCGCCCTGGGGCAGCGGCTGGGTGTAGATCAGCTGCGCACTGCCCGAATGCTTCGCCGAGCCCGGCAGCCGATCGCCGTTCTTCGCGTCGTAGCGGACGCCCTGGCTGACGACCAGCTCGGGGAAGTCCTCGCTCAGATGCGCGTCGACATAGGCATAGGTGCCCTGCAGGGTGAGCCGGGGCACGATCCGGAACGAGCCCGAGAATTCGATGCCCTTCGAGACCGCCGCACCCGCATTGGTGGTGATGCCCACCGCGCCGTTCACCGTCTGGCTCGGCACCTGCACGTCGTCCCACTTCACCCGGAACGCATCGAGCGTGAACTGGAGGCGCTTGTCGAACAGCGAGGCGCGCACGCCGACCTCGATGTTGCGCGTCTTGTCGGGCTTGTAGGCGAGCTCGTTGGGCAGCGCGCAGACATTCTGCCCCGGCGGCAGCGGGACCACGCAAGGGGCGACCCGGTTGACGCCGCCGATCCGGTAGCCGGTGCTGTAGGTGGCATAGGCGAGCAGGTCGGGGCTGAACTTGTACGAGGTGTTCGCCTTCCACACGAAGCCGTCGTCGCCGGTGCTGCCGGAGCGCACCCGGCTGGGATCGAACTGGATCAGCGGATAGGGCGTGCGGGTTAGGCCGCCGCCGAACAGCGGGGTGTCGGTACCGCCGGTCGCGGTCGCGTCGTACTTGAAGTAGCGCAGGCCGCCGGTGACCTGCCAGGCCGAGGTCGCGTGCAGCGTCGCCTCGCCATACACCGCCTTCTCCACCGTCTTGGTGTCGACGAAGGAGATATATTCGAGGTCGTCGGGCCGGTTGATGCCCGCGAAGGCGGCGAAGCCCGGCGTGTATTCCTGGCGATCGCTCGCATACTTCAGCCGGTTGTAGAAGCCGCCGATCACCCAGTTCACCGGCCCGCCATGCGACGAGACCAGCCGGACCTCCTGGTTGAGCTGCTTGTACTTGCGATGGTTGTTGGCGAAGGAGGAGAAGGCCGGGAACGCCTCGTACCCGTAGTTCAGGTCGAGCAACAGATCGGTATTGTCGTCGACATTGGTGATTTTCTGTTCGGTATAGGCGGTGGTGCTGACCAGGTTCACCACGTTGAACAGGTTGATGTTGAGCTCGGCCGAGAACAGGTCCGCCGCGCGGTGGAACGGCTCCAGATAGCGCCACGGGCCGACATAGTTGCCGGTGCCGAGCACCCCGGCGCCGTTCGCCTGGCGGCCGTTGGTCTTGGTATCCTGGTGCGCGTAGGTCAGGAACGCCTTCACGTTGGGGTTATATTCGAGCAGCAGCGTGTTGCGCGTGGTGAAGGTGTGCTCGAAATTGACGTCGGCGGCGCGCTTGAAGTTCTGCGCATAATCGGCGCGGGTGCCGAGCGAGGCATCGGCGGCGGCGGTGCCGCGCACCGGCTGCGGATCGGAAATGCCGGGCTTCTGCAGCAGATAGTCGTAATCGATGAAGCCCGGATTGTCGTAATAGCCGACGACCGAGCGCAGCGCGACATGGTCGGCGATCAGCGGCAGGTTGACCGTGACGTCGCCGATGCGGCCGAAATCGTCGCTGTGCGACTGGGCATAGCCGCGGCCGTGAAGGTCGACCGAGAAACGGCTCGTGTTCGGGCGGTTGGGGATGTAGCGCACCGCGCCCGCCAGCGTGCCGAGGCCGTACAAGGTGCCCTGCGGCCCGAGCAGCGTCTCCACCCGCTCGATGTCGATCAGCTTGAAATCGAGATACAGCGGCACTTCGCCGAGATAGATGCCGACCGAGTCATTGGCGTTGGCGCCGGTCGCGCTGGTGTCCCCCGAGGACAGGCCGCGCAGGATGACGTTGCCCGAGCTGGCCGGGCCGGTATCGACGATGGTGACGCCGGGGGTGAAGGCGGCGAGCCCGCGGATATCGTCGACGCGCTGGCGCTGCAGCGTCTCCTGCGACACCGCGCTGATGTTGATCGGCGCGTCCTGCAGGGTCACGCTGCGGCGGCTGCCGGTGACGACGATCTCGTTGCCGCTGGTGCCGCCCTGATCCTCGCTCTGCTGGACGGCAGCGGTGCCTGCGCCTTCGGTCTGTGCCGCCGCACGGGTCGCGCCGAAGCTTGCGAGAACGGTTGCACCCAACAGCGCCGCGCGGGAAATCGATCGTGCCACCCTAGCCCCCTTTTTCTGCTTTGGTCCCTGGCCGCCACGTGTGCGGCTGGCTTGTGCCTGCAGACTTTGGGGAAACGGCATGCGCCGCCATGGGGCGTTTGACGTACCGCATCGCAGCAATCCCGGACGGGGACGCGTGCCGAAACCGCCGGGAGGGGCGGCTAGCCTATTCTTCCACCAGCTTCATCAGCCGGCGCTCGACCGGGGCGAGCACCGGGCCGAGTTCATGCCCGCGCTTGAGCACCGCGCCGCTTTCGTTGACCAGCGCCCACATGCCCTGGCGATTGCGCAAGGCCGGCCGCTTCTCGATGCGATATTCGGGCCGCTCGGCAGCGCGGCGGAATGCGGCGAAGGCGGCATAGTCCTTCTCGAACTGCATCGCATAGTCGCGCCAATGCCCCGCCGCGACCATCCGGCCGTAGAGATCGAGGATCCGGTTGAGTTCGAGGCGATCGAAGCCGACCTGCTCGGCGCGCGCGAGGGGAAGCGGGGTGACGGTTCCCATCAGGCCCGATCGCGCCGTTCGGCCTCGGCCTCGCGCTCGGCGATCATCGCGTCGAGCCGCTTGCGCAGCGTATCCAGCTCGCAGCGCATCAGCTCAAGCTTCTGGCTGGCGGGGTCGAACACGTCGCTGCACGGCGTGCCATAGGGAACGAAGTCCTTCTGCCAGGTCATCGCCTCGACCAGCGTCGGCTTGGCCGGGATGCCCACCATCACCGCGCCGGGGGCAACGTCCTTGGTGACGACCGCGTTGGCGCCGATCCGCGCGCGCTCGCCCACCGTGATCGGGCCCAGCACCTGCGCGCCGGAGCCGATGATCACGCCGTCGAGCAGCGTCGGGTGACGCTTGCCGCCCACGCCATTGTCGGGACTCGTGCCGCCCAGCGTCACGCACTGGTAGATCGTCACATTGTCGCCGATGATCGCGGTCTCGCCAATCACGACGAAGCCATGGTCGATGAAGAAATCATGCCCGATCGTCGCGCCCGGATGGATGTCGATCGCGGTCATCCAGCGCGACCAGTGGTTGACCAGCCGGGCGAGGAAGAAGAAGCGGCGGCGGAACAGCGCGTGCGCGATGCGGTGATAGCCGAGCGCCCAGACGCCCGGATAGAGCAGGATTTCCAGCCGGCTGCGTGGCGCGGGATCGCGCGCATGAATCGAATCGAGATAGCGCTTGAGACGCTGGTACATGGCCGGACCCCTTTGCAGCCCGCAAAATAGGGGAGCGTCCGCGAAATTTCCAGCATCGCCCAGAAGCGGGCCCGTCCCGATCATACACTATCGGGGTTGTAGGATTTAGCAGAACCCGCCATTTCGAGAGGCCGACCGCCGCAACAGGGGCATGGATGCTCGCCGGAATCACGCTCGCCGAAATGCTGCCCTACATCGCCGTCGGTTTCGCCGCCCAGTTGGTGGACGGCGCGCTCGGCATGGCCTTCGGGGTGATCTCCAGTACCTTGCTGGTGAGCGTGCTGGGCATCGCCCCCGCCACCGCCTCGGCGGGCGTCCATCTGGTCGAGACGATGACCACCGGCGTCTCCGGGCTCAGCCATGTCCTCCATCGCAATGTCAACTGGCGGCTGTTCGCGCGGCTGCTGATCCCCGGCATTATCGGGGGCGTGCTCGGCGCCTATGTGCTCACCACGCTCGATGCTTCGGTGACTCGGCCGTTCGTGATGGCCTATCTGTCTGCCATCGGCCTTTATCTGCTGTTCCGCGCGATCCGCTTCGCGCCGCACCACCGCGAGCCGAAGATCGTCGAGCCGCTGGGGCTGGCCGGCGGCTTCCTCGACGCGGCGGGCGGCGGCGGCTGGGGGCCGGTAGTGACCAGCAACCTGCTCGTCCAGGGCGCGCAGCCGCGCACGACGATCGGCACGGTCAATACCACCGAATTCTTCCTGACGCTGACCATCTCGGCGACCTTCCTGTTCCATATCGGCGCGCAGGGCTTCACCCCCGATTTCTGGCATCCGGTGCTGGGGCTGCTGCTCGGCGGCGTCATCGCGGCGCCGTTCGGGGCGATGTTCGCCAAGCGCATGCCGGTGCGGCTGCTGCTGAGCCTGGTCGGCATCGTGCTGACTGCGACCAGCGCGTTCAGCCTCTATCGCGCGCTCGCCTGACCGCATTGCTGCGGCGCAACGCGTGCAAAGCCAGGCGCTGCATGGTAGCGATGGGGTAATATCGCCGCGAAAAAGAGGTCAAACTACGTGAGTCTGCCGGTCGACGCCTTCACGCTCAGCTTCCTCTTCTTCTACTTCGTGTCCCTCATCGCCGCGGTGCTGGTGGGCGGCGTGCTGCGGCGGGGCGGCTTTCCGGTGCCCAAGGGGCCGCGCTTCGGCAATATCGACGGCTTGCGCGGCTTTCTCGCGCTGTCGGTGCTCAGCCACCATTTCTGGATCTGGACGCATGTCGTCGTGTACGGCCAGCCCTGGTCTGCGGCCGACCTGCCCTTCGTCAACCAGCTCGGCGCCGGCGCGGTGGCGCTGTTCTTCATGATCACCGGGCTGGTCTTCTATCCCACCGCGCTCAAAGGCATCAACCATGTCTTCTGGCCGAAGGTCTATGTCGGGCGCTTCTTCCGCATCGTGCCGCTGGTCGCCATATCGTTCCTGCTGATCTCGCTGGTGATCGCGCTGCGGACCGGCGCGCGCCCCGACGCCAGCTATGCCCGCGCCGCGCTCGAATGGATCAGCGCGCACCGCGAAGTGCCGATCATGGGCTATGCCGATAGCGGGCTGGTCAATGCGCTGGTGCTATGGTCGCTATGGCAGGAATGGCTGTTTTACCTGTTGCTGCTGCCCGTCGTGGCGCTGGGCCTGCAACTCGCCAAGATCGTCAGGCTGCCGAGCTGGACCGTGCCGCTGCTGGTGCTGGCGGTGGGCGCCGCCGCCAATGTGGCGCATGTCGGCGGGAAACTCGTCACCTTCTGGCCGCTCTTCGCCGCGGGAATGCTGGCGTACGAACTCTGCGCGCGGGACGCCATCCGCCGCTGGCTTGCCTCCCCCCTCGCTGCGATCCTCGCCACGCTGGCGATGATCCCGGCGCTGACCCTGTCCCACCATGCGCTCACCCCCGCGTTCTTCGCCTTCGCCTTCTTCTTCTGCTGCGTGGCGGCGGGGAACGGCTTCGGCGGCATCTTCTCGTTGCCCGGCGCGGCGGTGGTGGGCGAGATCTCGTTTGGCATCTATCTGCTGCACGGCATCCTGCTCAACCTGCTGTTCGTCGATGCGACCTCGATCGTGCGGAGCCTGCCGCTGGCGGCGCTGCCGCTACTGATCCCGGCGCTGGCGATGCTGATCGTGCTGGTCACTGCGGTGACCTATCTGCTGATAGAGCGGCCGGCCTGGCGCTTCGGCAAGCGCCTTGGCGAGCGTCTTCGTCCTGTCGCCTCGCCGATCCCCGCCACCGCACCCTGACGATCCCGCGCGCTGCGAAACCCTCGTCCCGAAACGGCCATGTCGCGGCACCAGCCTCTATTCCACTCGGGACTCAAAAATGATAAGCCATGGCAGACCGGGACATCAGGGGGCCGAATTTGATGGTGGAGGCACTCTCCAGCAGCACATCCGCGCATGCGGTTCGAGCCCGTTTTCTGGCGCTCGACAGCCTACGCGGCCTCTGCGCCTGCATGATCGTCCTGTTTCACCTGCACTCCACCGGCCGCGTCACCAATTCCAGCCTGGTGCACAACAGCTGGATGTTCGTGGACTTCTTCTTCGTCCTCAGCGGCTTCGTGATTTCCTGCGGCTATCTTGAGCGGCTGCGCACCGGCTATTCGGTGGGCAAGTTCATGTTGCTGCGGCTCGGCAGGGTCTACCCGCTCCATTTCGCGATCCTCGCGCTGTTCCTTGCAATGGAGATTGTCGGCGCGCTCGTCGGAACGGCGGGCCTGAGCCACCGCACCCCCTTCTCCGACCCGCGGACGCTCGGCGAACTCGCCGGCTCGCTCGCCCTGGTGCAGATTTTCTGCGGCTTCCCCTCGATCGTCTGGAACGGCCCGAGCTGGAGCATCGCCGCGGAAGTATGGACCTATCTGCTGATGGCGGTGCTCTTCCGCGCCCTGCCCCGCTGGACGGCCCCCATGGCCGCTGCGCTCGCCATTTCGGCCGGGCTGGTGCTGGCACTTGCCGGTCCGCCCGCCTGGGACCCGGCGACCGCGTATAGCTTTGCGCGCTGCATCCTCGGCTTCTCGCTGGGCGTGCTTGCCTGGATGCTGGTCGCGAGAATGCGCTGGCCCGCGCTGGGGCTGCTACCGGCCACGACGCTGGAACTGATCGCGACGGCGGCGTGCATCGCCATGGTCGCAGCGGGCGCCGTCCCGGTCCTCGCACCGCTGCTGTTCGCTGCAACGGTGATCCTGTTCGCGGCCGAACAGGGCCTGATCAGCCGCCTGCTGAAGCTGCGGCCCTTCCTGCTGCTCGGGACGCTGTCCTATTCGATCTACATGGTCCATACGCTGGTGGTCGCGCGTAGCCTAGACGTCCTCTCGCTCGTCGGCACCAGCCTGCACCACCCGCTGATCGAAACCCGCTTCAACACAGGCGGCACCCTGAAGATCGTCACCTTCGCGCCCGACCTGATGGTCTTCGTCGTGCTCGGAGTGGTGGTACTGGTCTCCGCGGCAACCTATCGCTGGATCGAGGCACCCGCGCGGGATGCCTCGCGCAAGTGGTTGTCCCGCAAAGGGCCGAGCAGCCAGGCGCCCATTGCCACGGACGCGGCGCCCGTCGCGGACCGTGATCCGATTGCAGCGACCGTTCCGGCCTGACGCTACCGTCCGGCGCGGAGAGTCCAGCGGGTCGCCGCCCAATGTTCGCAGACCGCGCCGAATTTGCTGTCGCGAGGCGCGCGTCCGCCGGATTACGCCGCGCGGTACAAATCCTTCGGCTTCCAGCGGCGCCTTGACCGCGCCGCCTTCGGCGCCCACGGTAGCTGGGTTGCAGCTCTCGCCCCGCGACCAGCTCCCCTCGCAACATCGATCAAAAGTCTGCTATTGAGTGATATACTCGATCAGCCCAAGCGGGTCTTCCAATTTCACAGGGGCGTTGCAGCCGTCTATATCCGGCTTCGCAACAGCAACCCCCGTTCTGGAGGAACAACACTCATGGCTCTCATCGGCAGCACCATCAAGCCGTTCACCGCACAGGCCTACAAGGAAGGCAAGTTCGTCGAAGTCACCGACGCCGACGTGAAGGGCAAGTGGGCGGTCTTCTTCTTCTACCCGGCGGACTTCACCTTCGTGTGCCCGACCGAACTGGAAGACCTGGCCGATATCTACCCGACCCTGCAGGGCATGGGCGTTGAAGTCTACTCGGTCTCGACCGACACCCACTTCAGCCACAAGGCGTGGCACGACACCTCGCCCGCGATCGGCAAGATCAACTACTACATGCTGGGCGACCAGAACCACACCATCTCGAACAACTTCGACGTTCTGCGTGCGGGCCAGGGCCTGGCCGACCGCGGCACCTTCGTGGTCGATCCGGACGGCGTGATCCAGATCATGGAAATCACCTCGGAAGGCGTCGGCCGTAACGCCACCGAGCTGCTCCGCAAGATCAAGGCAGCCCAGTACATCGCCGCCCACCCGGGCGAAGTCTGCCCCGCCAAGTGGGAAGAAGGCGCCGAGACCCTCGCGCCGTCGCTCGACCTGGTCGGCAAGATCTAAGCCAGGCTATCCTCCCCTATAAGGAGAGGAGCAAAGGTTACGGCGCCTGCCCCTGCCCCCCCCTTGCGGGCGCCGTTCGCGGCCCGGAGCGGATCCCCCCTCCGCTCCGGGCCGTTTTAGTGAGACACACAGGAGTTTTCCCATGCTCGACGCCACTCTGACGCAGCAGCTCAAGGGCTATCTCGTGAACATCCGCGAGCCGATCGAGCTCGTCGCCAGCCTGGGCGACGACGCCAAGTCGCGCGAGCTGGGCGAGCTGCTGGCGGCCATCGCCGCGCTTTCCGACAAGATCGACCTCGTCCACGCCGACGACCGCCGCAAGCCCAGCTTCATGATCCGCCGCAAGGGCGCCGAACTCGGCGTGCGCTTCGCCGGCATCCCGATGGGGCATGAGTTCACCTCGCTCGTGCTCGCCCTGCTCCAGGTCGGCGGCCACCCGAGCAAGGCGGCACAGGAACTGATCGAGCAGGTCCGCAACATCAAGGGCGAGTTCAGCTTCGAGACCTATTTCTCGCTGTCGTGCCAGAACTGCCCGGACGTGGTGCAGGCGCTGAACCTGATGGCGGTGCTCAACCCCAATATCCGCCACACGGCGATCGACGGCGCGCTGTTCAAGGAAGAGGTCGAGGGCCGCAAGGTCATGGCCGTGCCGACCGTGTACCTGAACGGCGAACCCTTCGCCTCGGGCCGGATGGACCTGGAGCAGATCGTCGCGAAGATCGATACCGGCGCCGAAGCCCGCGCGGCCGAGAAGATCAAACAGAAGGACCCGTTCGAGGTGCTGATCATCGGCGGCGGCCCCGCCGGCGCTGCAGCCGCGATCTACACGGCGCGCAAGGGCATCCGCGTCGGCGTCGCGGCCGAGCGCTTCGGCGGCCAGGTGCTCGACACCATGGGCATCGAGAATTTCATCTCGGTCTCGCACACCGAAGGGCCCAAGCTGGTCGCGCAGCTCGAGCAGCATGTGAAGGACTATGACGTCGACGTCATGAACCTCCAGCGTGCCGAAAAGCTGATCCCGGCACAGCGCGAGGGCGGCCTGCACGAGGTCGTGCTGGCCAACGGCGCGAGCCTGAAGGCCAAGGCGATCATCCTCTCCACCGGCGCACGCTGGCGGCAGATGAACGTGCCGGGCGAGAACGAATACAAGAACAAGGGCGTGGCCTATTGCCCGCACTGCGACGGCCCGCTGTTCAAGGGCAAGCGCGTCGCGGTGATCGGCGGCGGCAATTCGGGTGTCGAGGCCGCGATCGACCTGGCCGGCATCGTCGCGCACGTCACGCTGATCGAGTATGACAGCCAGCTCCGCGCCGACGCGGTGCTGCAGCGCAAGCTCGCCAGCCTGCCCAACGTGAAGATCCTCACCTCGGCGATGACCACCAAGGTCAATGGCGACGGCGAGAAGGTCTCGGGCCTCAGCTACAAGGACCGCAACAGCGGCGTCGAGCACGACATCGCGCTGGAAGGCATCTTCGTCCAGATCGGCCTGGTGCCCAACACCGAATGGCTGAAGGACGCGGTGGCACTCACTACGCGCGGCGAGATCGAGATCGATGCGCGCGGCGAGACCAGCCAGCCCGGCATCTTCGCGGCGGGCGACTGCACCACTGTGCCGTACAAGCAGATCGTCATCGCGATGGGCGCGGGTTCGACTGCGGCGCTCTCGGCCTTCGACTACATGATCCGCCTGCCGGAAGAAGAACTTCAGGCTGTTGCCGCCTGAGCCCTCTCCCCTCCCGCTCGCGGGAGGGGAGCTTTCGCTTCCCATGTTCGATCCAGCCACTATATACCCGCTCGACCATCGAGAGAGGCGATCAGTGGCGCAAACCTACCTCCCCACCCTCAAGCAGCTGCAATATCTGGTGGCGCTCAATGATTCCGGCCATTTCGGCCGTGCGGCGGAGGCGTGCTTCGTCACCCAATCGACTCTGTCGGCCGGCATTCGCGAGCTGGAGACGCTGATCGGCGTGGTGCTGGTCGAGCGCACCCGCCGGGTGGTCCGCTTCACGCCGCTGGGCGAGCGGATCGTGGAGAAGGCCCGCCGCGTGCTGCGCGAGGCGGATGAACTGGGCGATCTCGCCCGCGCCGCCGGTCGCCCGCTTTCGGGGGAGATGCGGATGAGCGTCATCCCCACCATCGCGCCGTTCCTGCTGCCGCGCATCCTGCCGCGGCTCCGCCAGCAATATCCCGACCTCAAGCTCTATCTGCGCGAAGAGACCAGCGGCCAGGCCTGCGAGGCGCTGAGCCACGGCCGCACCGATTGCGTGCTGCTCGCCCTCCCCTTCTCCTGCGGCGACGTGGAGAGCGCCCGGCTGTTCGACGACCGGCTGTTCGTCGCCTTCCGCGACGGCGAGATGGACCCGACCGCGACGATCCATCCCGACGCGATCGACGAGACGCGGCTGCTGATGCTGGAAGACGGCCATTGCCTGAAGGATCATGCGCTGGCCGCCTGCAACCGGCCCGAGGTGCGCGCCGAGGCAACGATGCTCGGCACATCGCTCCACACCATGGTGCAGATGGTCGACAATGGCCTGGGGGTGACGATGCTGCCGGAGATGGCGGTGGACGCCGGCATCCTCGAGCACACCTCGGTCAAGGCGCGCCCGCTGGATTCGGCCAATGCCTCGCGCAACATCGCACTGGTCTGGCGCAAGGCATCTCCGCGCGAGCGTGATTTCAGGCTGCTCGCAGACGTGCTGACGGCGGCGCGGACCTAGGGCTCCCAGACGGCGCGGAGCCGCTCCAGCTGGTGCATGCGCTCGTGGAGGATGGTGACGATGCCGATCGCACGATCCGCCCGCTCACGCCAATACACGACGTGGTGTTCGGCCCGCGCGAAATAGAGCGGCACACCGAAGTCGGGTGGCAGTGCACGCCACGGGACCCGCCTCGCGGCAATCGCGGCAAACCGATCGAAAAGGCGCTGGATGTAGAGATCCGCCTGCTGTTCACCCCAAAGATCCGCGGTGAACTCGTAAATTTCGTCGAGCCGTTGATCGGCCGTCGGTTCGACGCAGAAGACGCTCATCGTTTGGCGCGCCGCGCCCGGTTGCGCTGTATCACCTCGTCCGCTGTAACCTCGACATACGCCTCGTCCGGCGTGGCGAAGGCGCGCTGCAGTTCGGCCTTCAGCGTCTCGAACATCTCGCGCTCGACCCGTTCCTTGTCGCGGCGGATCAGGTCGCGGACATATTCGCTGACGTTCTCGTACAGCCCGTCCTCGCCAACGTTGCGGGCGACGAATTCGCTCAAGGGGCCCGAGACTCGGACGTTGAGGTGCATCGGCTTGGTCATGCGCGTACAAATATCATCGAATATCCTGTACAGCTATGCCCAGGTAGCAGCCGCCTCCGTGTCAGTCGTCCGAGGTTCCACCCAGCGCGTGCCGCCCGCCAGCCATTCGCGCTTCCAGAAGGGCGCATCGGTCTTGAGGCGGTCGATCAGATAGGCGCAGGCCTCCAGCGCCTCGCGCCGGTGCGCCGCCGCGGTGCCGACGAACACGATCCGCTCGCCCGCGGTCATCCGCCCGACGCGGTGGACGATGGTGACGCCGAGCAGGTTCCAGCGATCGATCGCCGCCTCCGCCAGCGCACACAGCGCCGCCTCGGTCATGCCGGGATAATGTTCGAGCTCCAGCGCCTCGACGCCGTCGTCGGTCCGCACCACGCCGGTGAAGGTGGCGACACCGCCGGCGCCCCGCTCCTCCAGCGCCGCGACTTCGACGCCGAGCTCGATCGGCGCGGGGTCGACCGAAACCCGGATCATCCGCCCGTCACCGGCGGGAAGATCGCGACTTCGCGCGCATTGCCCAGCAGCGCATCGAGCGGCACGAAGCGCTGGTCGATCGCGGCGCGGAGCCTCGCGGGCTCGGCGAAGGCGGCGGCATGGCCGTCGCTCTGCTGCGAAAGCCAGTCGATCAGGTCGGCGACGTTGCGCACCGCCTCGGGCGGATCGACCTGCTCCTCGCCGGTCCCTACCGCCTCGCGCACCCAGGCGAAATAGAGCATCGAAATGGCCATCAGCTGTCCATGTGGCTCAGGCCGACGCGGAGATAGTCCCAGCCGGTAATCGCGGTCAGCACCGCGGCGCCCCACAGGGTGGCGATCCCGACCAGCAGCACCCAGCCCCATTCCGGCACCGCACCCGACAGGATCAGCGTGCCCAGCGAGACCAGCTGCAGCGTCGTCTTCCACTTGGCGAGACGCGACACCGGCACGGAAACCTGAATCCCGCCGAGAAACTCGCGCAATCCCGAAACCGCGATCTCGCGCAGCAGGATCACCAGCGCCGCGATGACGTGCCAGTCGGCGATCACCCCCTTGCCCACCAGGATCAGGATCACCGCCGCGACCATGATCTTGTCGGCGATCGGATCGAGGAACACGCCGAGCTTCGACACCGTCCCCTGCGCCCGCGCCAGATAGCCGTCGAAATAATCGGTGATGCCCATCAGGCAGTAGAGCGCGAAGGCGATCGCATATCCCGGCGCCCAATGCGGCCACCACAGGAATCCCACCAGCAACGGCACCATGAAGATGCGCGACAGGGTGAGAATGTTCGGCAACGTCAGCATCGGCAAAGCCCTAGCACCGGCATTGGCCGAGCGGGAGGGCCAAAGGCAGGCGCGATCAGAAGAATTCGTCGAGCCTGAGATGGAAGGCGAGTCTGGCGGGATCAACCGCGATTCCATAGGATTGGAGCATCGCCGCGGCGGCCTTGTCGCCGAACTCCGCCAGACTGTGCCAGAGGATCGCAAGGTCCTGCCAGCGATCGGCGATGCCGACCCGTCCCAGATCGATGCAACCGGTGACCTCCCCGTCCGCCACCAGCAGATTGTCGAGCGAGAAGTCGCCATGCGTCACCACCCGGTCGAACGTGGCGGGCATGGCGGCGAGCATCTCCTCCCAAACCTCTTCCGCCGAGCCAGCGCAGCCGCGCCATCTCGTCGACCAGATCCGAGAGCGTCTCAGCTCCCGCCACCTTCAGATAGAGGTCGCCCTCCCCCGCCTGCGCCAGCCGATAGACAGCGCAGCCCGACTGGCCGACGCGGTCACCGAACCAGGCCCGCCCTGCCACCGCCCCGGCCAGGCTCGCCGGCACCGCCATGGGCTCGATCGCGACTTCTCTCGACCCGTTCTCCACCTGCCCTCCACCCCGTTCCGATTAATCGATTGAAGCCGCGCCCGCCCCCCGGTATGCCGCCCCTTCACCATGCGGAAGACCGCAGCAGGGGAGCTTTTATCGAATGATCGGTGCGCTCGGGCTCATGAAGGAGCGCCGGTTCCTGCCCCTTTTCATCACGCAGTTCCTGGGAGCGTTCAACGACAACCTCTTCAAGAACGCGATGATCTTCTTCGCGACCTACCAGATTTTCAACTCGGTGGAGCAGGAGACGCAGTTCAGCGCGATCGCCACGGGGATCTTCATCCTGCCCTTCTTCCTCTTCTCCGCACTGGCCGGCCAGCTCGCCGATACGCATGACAAGGCCAAGATCATGCGGATCATCAAGGCGGCCGAGGTCGGCATCATGCTGGTCGGCGCCGCGGGCATCTTCCTCAAGAGCCTGCCGCTGATGCTGGTCGCGCTGGTCGGCATGGGGGTGCACTCCACCTTCTTCGGGCCGATCAAATATGCGGTCCTCCCGCAACACTTGGCCGAGGACGACGTGCTGGGCGGCACCGGCATGATCGAAGCGGGCACCTATGTCGCGATCCTGTGCGGCACCATCGCCGGCGGGCTGATCAGCGCGCATGCCGCCGCCTTCGCGGTGATCGGCGTCGCCCTGGTCGGGTGGCTCGCCTCGCTGCAGATCCCGCCCGCGCCGCCGCTGACGCATCTGGAGATCGACCTCAACATCTTCCGCGCCTCGGCCCGGCTGATCTCGGCGACGATGCACATCCGCCGGCTGTTCCTCGCGATCGTCTCGATCAGCGTGTTCTGGTCGATCGCGGCGGTGCTCGGCGTGCTGTTCCCGCCGCTGGTCAAGAACGTGTTCCACGCCCAGAAGGACGTGGCGAGCGTGTTCCTCGGCATCTTCTCGATCGGCATCGCGATCGGATCGGTGATCATCAACAAGCTGCTCAAGGGCAATGTCTCGGCGCGCTACTGCGTGCCCTCGGTGCTGGCGATGACCGTGTTCGTCATCGATTTCCACTTCACCGCCCATTATTGGCCGGTCCACGAAGGCCCGCTGCTCAAGACGATGGACTTCGTTCAGATGCCGGCGGCGTGGCATGCGCTGGGCGACCTGATCATGATCGCCACCACCGGCGGCATGTTCGTCGTGCCGCTCTACGCCTTCCTGACCACCACCGTCGAAAAGTCGCAGACCGCGCGCACCGTGGCGGCGAACAACGTCGTCAACTCCGGCGCGATGGTGCTGGGGTCGGTGGGCATCTTCGGCTTCACCCGTATCCCGGGCGTCAATGTCGAGGATGCGCTATGGGTGGTGGCGGTGCTGGCGCTGGCCTCGGCCTGGTGCGCACGCAAGCTGCACAAGGAAGGCGATGTCCCGCGCGGCCGCGACACCTGCCGAGGCGGATCGGACCTATAGCAGGAAGGTGTAGAAGCAGACGAAGAAGGCCGTGAAGCTCAGCGCGAAGAGCTTCACGTCGCCGTCTTCGCTCGCCTTGCGCTGGCGGGCGACCACCTGCCGCACATGGCGGCGGAACGGATGGCGGCGGGTGCCGCGAAGGGCAAACGGCTGCTGCATGGCGCAAGGTTAACGCGCCGTTTAGGATTTCGGCCAGCGGCAAGCGTGGTTAACGGCGTCCCGGGGCGGGATGATCCGCTTGGCGCCGGTCGTAATCCTCCCCCGCCAGGGAGCGATTCAGCACAAGTCAGCCCCTGGGCGCGGGACCGGTGGTGGCGCGGACCATCAGCTCGTGCTCCAGCATCACCTGCGGCGTTACCGCCGTCCCCGCCAGCATCAGGTCCGCCGCGGCATAAGCGAGTTCACGCACCGGCTGGCGGATGGTGGTGAGCGGCGGCCAGACCGCGCGCGCCAGATCCGAATCGTCGAACCCGGCGATCGACAGCGCCTCGGGGACCGCGATGTCGGCCTCGTGCGCGGCGGCCAACGCGCCGGCGGCCATATCGTCATTGCCGGCGAAGATCGCGGTCGGCCGGGGATCGCGGGCGAACAGCGTCCGCGCCGCCGCACCGCCCGACGCGAAGCTATAGTCGCCCGCGATCACCAGCGCCGGATCAAAGGCGATCCCATGCGCCTCCAGTTCCTGGCGATAGCCGGCAAGGCGATCCGCCGAGGAGACATGGCTTTCCGGCCCGCGCGCGAAGGCAATCCTGCGATGACCGAGCTGGAGCAGGTGCCGCGTGATCTCCCGCGCCGCCGCGACGTCGTCCATCGTCGTCGCCAGCCCATGGTCCTTGCGCAGCCCCGGCGCGATGCGGACATAGGGCAGCTTGCGCTTGTCCAGCGCCTCGAGCAGCTCGGGCATCTCGGTCAGCGGCGGGGAGAGGATCAGCCCGTCGAGATGCGCCTCGTCGACCAGCGCCATCACGTCGGGCACCATGTCCGGCGCGCTGCTGTCGATCGGCTGCATCAACAGGCGATAGCCAAGCTCGTGGCAGCGCTCCAGCGCGCCCGACTGGATGTGGAAGACATAATAGGGGCTGGGATTATCGTAGAGCAACGCGACCTGGAACGAGCGCCGCCCGGCCAGCGTGCGCGCGGCATGGCTGGGCCGGAAGTTGAGCTGTGCCACCACTTCCTCGACGCGCCGCCGCGTCTCTTCGCTGACATGTTTTTCGTTGTTGAGCACGCGGGAGACGGTCTTGAACGACACGCCGGCGATCTTCGAGACTTCCTTGATCGTCGGACGGCCGGCCATTCTCACTCCCTCGCGGACAAACGTCATCTCGGCATTGCAACATGCTCTTTGCGACAGCTTGTAGCGCGGCCGTTCCGGCTTTGCACGGTTTTTGGACAGCGCTGCCAGGCGGCCGCCCCGGCAGCGCCTCGCCTCAGCGCTTGCGCCCGTTGTGGCGGATGTTACCCGGGCGGCCGCGGCGCTGGATCACCCGCTTGGGCGCCCCCTTGCCCGGCCGGCCGGTGCGCTGCGGGCCGCCTGCCGATCCCTTACCGTCGGGCAGCTCGAAGCGCAGCGCGCCCGAGACGGGGTTCGCCTCGACCAGCCGCAGCTCGATCCGCTGGCCGAGGGTGAATGCCTCGCCACTATGCTCGCCGACCAGCCTTTTGCCCGCCTCGTCGAAGTGAAAATACTCGGCACCTAGGTCGCGCGCGGCGACAAGACCATCGCCGCCGACGCCCTCGACGGTGGCGAAGAAGCCGAAATTCTGCACGCCGGTGATCCGCGCCTCCATCACCTCGCCGATATGCGCGGCGAGATAGGCGGCGACATAGCGGTCGATCGTCTCGCGCTCGGCCTCCATCGCGCGGCGCTCCAGCTGGCTGATCGACTGGCCGATCCGGTCCATGCTGCCGGCTTCCTCCGCCGTCAGCCCGCCCGGCCCGAGCCGATAGGCGTCGACCAGCGCGCGATGGACGACCAGATCGGCATAGCGGCGGATCGGCGAGGTGAAGTGCGCATAGGAGCCGAGCGCCAGGCCGAAATGGCCGACATTCTCCGGGCCGTAGTAGGCCTGGGTCTGGGTGCGCAGCACCTGCTCCATCACCTGCGGGCGGAACTCCTCCTCGCCGACGCGGTCGAGGATCCGGTTGAACGTGGCCGGGCGGATCACCTGGCCGAGCGCGAACTCGATGTCGAAGGTCTTCAGATATTCCTTGAGCGCAGTGAGCTTCTCGCGCGCCGGGGGCTCGTGGATGCGGTACATCACCGGCGTCTTCTTCGCCTCCAGCGCCTTGGCGGCGGCGACGTTCGCGGCGATCATGTAATCCTCGATCAGCTTGTGCGCATCGAGCCGCTCGCGCGGCGCGACCGAGAGGATGCGGCCCTTCTCGTCGAGCACGATGCGGCGCTCAGGCAGGTCGAGGTCGAGCGGCTCGCGCTTGTCGCGCGCGGCGTTGAGCGCGTGCCAGCAGTCCCAGAGCGGGCGGAGCGCGGTCTCAGTGAGCGGGTTCTCCAGTTCGCCGTCGATCGCCGCCTGCGCGTCCTCATAGGCGATGTTCGCCGCCAGCCGCACCACCGCCCGGGTGAAGCGCCAGCTCTTGAGCGCGCCGCTCTTGGTCACCTGCAGATGGCAGGCCAGCGCGGCGCGATCGACGTCTTCTTTGAGCGAGCAGACGTCGGCCGACAGCACCTCCGGCAGCATCGGCACGACGCGATCGGGGAAATAGACCGAGTTGCCCCGCTTGCGCGCCTCGCGATCGAGCTCCGAACCGGGGCGGACGTAGAAGGACACGTCGGCAATGGCGACGATCGCCTTCCAGCCGCCCTCGTTGGCGGGGTCGTCGTCGGGCGTCGCCCAGACGGCATCGTCATGGTCGCGCGCATCGGCGGGATCGATCGCGACGATCGGCAAATGGCGCAGATCCTCGCGCCCCTCGCCCAGCGGGTGCCTGGCGACGCGCTCGGCCTCTTCGAGCAGTTCCTCAGAGAAGACATTGGGGATGCCGTGGCGGTGGATCGCGATCAGCGAAAAGCTGCGCGGGGCGAAGGGATCGCCGAGCCGCTCGACCACCCGCGCGGTGATCCGCGGCGGACGGCCGGCCTTTTCCGCCAGCACCAGGTCGCCCACTTCGGCACCCCCGGCGTCGGAGACGGGCCAGCTGCGCCGTTCCTTCTTCTCCACGCCCTGCAGCCAGAGCTTGCCGCCCTCTTCGTGCAGCACGCCGAGCATCAGTTCCTCGCCGCGGGCGAGCGTCTTCATCGGATGCGCGATCCAGCCGTTGCCGGCCTCTTCGGTGCGCGCGAGGATGCGGTCGCCCACGCCCAGCGCCGAGCGCTTGCCGCGCATCTCGCGGACGCGCAGCCGCGGCGCGGGGACATGCTCGGCCTCCCAGCGCTCGGGTACCGCCCAGGTGTTGTCGCCATCGGCATCGGTAATCCGCAGCACGGCCACCTTGGGCAGCCCGCCCATCTTGTGGAAGGCGCGACCGGGGGCGACGTCGATCAGCCCCTCGTCGCTCATGTCCTTGAGGAGCGCCTTGAGCAGGATCTTGTCCTGCGCGCTCAGCCCGAACGCCTTGGCGATCTCGCGCTTGCCGGCGGGCGTGTTCGAGGATGCGATGAAATCGAGAATCTGCTGCCGCGTCGGCAACCCTGCGCTTGTTCTGTTCTTAGCCATTGGCCCCCAACATAGGGGCGATCCGGCCAGACGTCACCTGCGCGCACCGTAAAAGCGCGGGGATATCCCATGGTAAGCACGGTCTTCACTATAATGGATCGTGGATCCTGTGTGATTTGAGGAGTCCGTCCATGGCTATTTCGCGTTGTCTACTCATCGGTGCCGCCCTCGGCACCTGCGTAGCGTTCGTCGCCCACGCCACCGCGCCGCATCACGCCAAGCCCGTGCGGCCGGTGATGCAGGTCGCGTCGCTGGAGCGCATTACCAGCGATAGTTGAAGCTGACGCTGATCCGCTTGTCCTTGCCATTTCCCGGCGGGACTTCGTGGCGCAGCCAGCTTTCCCAGAGCAGCACGGTCCCGACCTCCGGCACCACTTCGATGAAGGGCTGGAGCGATTCCGGCGCATCGGGCCGCCGCGTCGGCGCGGCCATCATCATCGCCAGCCGCGGGTCCTCGAGCTTGAGCCCGCGCGCGCCCGGCGGCAGCGCCACATAAACGGTGCCCGACACCACGCTGTGCGGATGGATGTGCGCGCCGTGCCCGCCCTTGCCGTCGAGCACGTTGACCCACAGGCTGTCGAGCTTGAGCTTGCGCCCGCCGAGATCGAACGCGCACGCTTCGGCGAACTTGGCAACATGCTTGTCGAGCAACCGCTTCAGGTCCGCGAAGGCTGGGTCGCGGATCGGCAGGTCGTCGAGCGAGGCATAGCTGGTATAGCCGCGATAGTGGTTCTCGCGGCACCAGCGCCGGCCGGCGCTATCGTCCTCGGCCAGTTGCAGGCACGAGGCTTCGAGATCGGCGACCAGCGCCTCGTTGCCCAGCGGCTGCTGGTAAAGCAGGGTCGAAAACAGCGTGCGCATCAGGCGGACTCGACCATGCTCACTTCATATTGCGCGCGGCGCAGCGCGGTGATCAGCCGATCGAGATGGTTGCGGTCGCGCGTCTCGCACTCGATGTCGGTTACCAGGCCCTTGGCGGGCAGCGAGGTGAACACGCGCTGGTGATAGACCTCGATGATGTTGACGCCCTGCTCGTGGAAGATCCGCGCGACATGGAACAGCGCGCCCGGGCGATCCTGCAGGCGGATGCGCAGGCGCGCGAGCCGGCCCGAGCGGGCGAGGTCGCGCAGCAGCACATTGGCGAGCAGGCGCGTGTCGATATTGCCGCCGCACAGGATGGTGCCGACGGTCTTGCCCTTGAAGCGCTCGGGCTCGGAGAGGAGCGCGGCGAGGCCGGCGGCCCCTGCCCCTTCGACCACCGTCTTCTCGATCTGGAGCAGCAGGCTCACTGCCTCTTCCAGCCGGCGCTCGCCGACCAGCACGATGTCGTCGACCAGCGCCTCGACGATCTTCGCCGTGACGTTGCCCGGATATTTCACCGCGATGCCTTCGGCGAGGGTGTCGCCCGCGCACGGCATCTCGGTGTGGTGCACGCGGTTGTACATCGAGGGGTAGAGCTCGGCCTGGACGCCCAGCACTTCGATCGGCCGGTCCTGTGCCTTGGCGACGACCGATGCGCCCGAGATCAGCCCGCCGCCGCCGATCGGCACGACCAGCGTGTCGATGCCGGGCACGTCCTCGAGCAGTTCGAGCGTCGCGGTGCCCTGGCCGGCGATCACCCGCGGATCGTCGAACGGATGGATGAAGGTGAAGCCGCGCTCCGCCTCCAATTCCCGAGAATGGGCATAGGCGGCGTCGAAGGTCTCGCCGTGGAGCACGACATTGGCGCCGTGCCCTTCGGTCTGGGTGACCTTCACGATCGGCGTGTTCTTGGGCATCACGATCGTGCTGGGGATGCCCAGCCGCGTCGCGTGATAGGCGAGGCCCTGCGCATGGTTGCCGGCCGAGGCCGCGATCACGCCCTTGGCGCGCGCTTCGGCGTCCAGCTGCAGCAGCGTGTTGAGCGCGCCGCGTTCCTTGTAGGCGGCGGTGAACTGGAGATTCTCGAACTTGAGGTACACGTTCGTGCCGGTCAGCTGCGAGAGCGTGCGGCTGTGCAGCGTCGGCGTCCGCACCACCGCGCCCGAAATTCGCTGGGCCGCCGCACGAACATCGTCGATCGACACGGGGAGCGAGGCGGGCGCGTTTGCTGCTTTGGTAGCCATGATCCTGTCCGCCTAGACCATCTGGCGCGGCAGGGGAACAGGCCCTATGCCCGGACCCATGTTTACGCGCCTCAAGCGGCTTGCCGCCGCCACCGCCCTGCTGCTCGCGCCCGCCGCCAATGCCGATGGAATCGTTGACAATGTCAACGGCATCACGCTCGATGCCAAGGGCGCGGTGGTGCGCTTCGAGGCGCTGCAGATCGATCCCTATGGCAAGGTGGTCGCACTCTATGCCAAGGGGCAGAAGCGGCCGAAGAAGCTGGTCTGGCGGCTTGATCTGAAGGGGGCGACGATCGTGCCGGGCATGATCGACGCGCATGGCCATTTCATGGGGCTGGGCTTCCAGCAGCTACAGCTCGATCTTTCGGCCACCACCAGCCTCGACGACGCGCTCGCCCGCATCGGCGACTATGCGGGCAAGAGCCGCGCGAAATGGGTCCTCGGCCGCGGCTGGAACCAGGAAGCCTGGAAGCTCGGTCGCTTCCCCACCGCCGTCGATCTCGACCGCGCGGTGAGCGATCGCCCGGTGTGGCTGGAGCGGGTCGACGGCCATGCCGGCTGGGCGAACAGCAAGGCGCTCGAACTCGCCGGCATCACCGCCGCGACCAAGGACCCCGCCGGCGGCCGCATCGAGCGCGACGCCAGCGGCCGCCCCACCGGCGTGCTGGTCGACGCCGCGACCGAACTGGTCGCCAAGGTGGTGCCGCAGCCCACGCCACGCGAGCGCAACGCCGCCTTCCTCGCGGCACAGCAGAAGCTGCTCTCGCTCGGCATCACCGCGACGGCTGACATGGGCACGACGATCGACGACTGGGAGACGATGCGCGGTATGGCCGATATCGGCCAGCTACACCTGCGCATCCTGAGCTATGCCCACGGCGTGGACACCGCGCTGCGCGTGGCGGGCGCCGGGCCGACCCCCTGGCTCTATGGCGACCGGCTGCGGATGGGCGGCATCAAGCTCTATGCCGATGGCGCGCTCGGCTCGCGTGGCGCCTGGCTCAAGGCCGACTATAGCGACGCGCCGGGCAACAAGGGACTGGGTTTCCTCACCGACGACCAGCTGCTCAACCTGATGGCACGCGGCGCGATGGACAATTTCCAGCTCGCCGTCCACGCGATCGGCGACCGCGCCAACCAGCAGGTGCTGGACGCGATCGAGATCCTCTCCGAAACCTACAAGGGCGACCGCCGCTGGCGGATCGAGCATGCCCAGGTCATCGATCCCAAGGACCTGCCGCGCTTCGCCAAGCTGGGCGCGATCGCCTCGATGCAGCCGGTCCACCAGACCAGCGACCGCACCATGGCCGAAGCACGGCTGGGGCCGGACCGGCTCGCCGGCGCCTATGCCTGGCGGACGATGCTGCGCGACGGGACGCGGATCGCGTTCGGCTCCGACTATCCGGTCGAGAGCCCCGACCCCTGGGCCGGCTGGGCGGCGAGCTTCACCCGGCAGGACGCGAGCGGCAATCCGCCGGGCGGCTGGCGGCCCGAAGAGAAGCTGACCCGCGAGGAAGGCTGGGCCGGCTTCACCATCGGCGCGGCCTATGCCAGTTTCGCGGACGACAAGATCGGCCGCCTGGCACCCGGGCTCTGGGCCGACTTCCTGATCCTCGATCGCGATCCGCTGTCCGTCTCGCCCGCCGAGCTGCGCGACACCAAGGTGGTCGAAACCTGGGTGGGCGGCCGCCGCGCCTGGGGGGCGAAGCCCTAAGCGCGATGTTCCGCTTGGTCATGGCCGGCGCGCAGTGGCGCGACCGGATCGGTGCGGCGCTGGGCGGCGCGATCGGCATCGGGGTCACGGCGTGGGTATCGGCGCTGGCCGGCTTCGACCGGACTACCGCTATCCTGCTAGCGGCACCGATCGGCGCCTCGGCGGTGCTGGTGTTCGCGGTGCCGTCGAGCCCGCTGGCGCAGCCCTGGCGGGTGATTGGCGGGAACGTCGTCTCGGCGCTGGTCGGATTGGCGGTTGCGCAGTGGCTGGGGCACGGCGCGCTCGCGGCGGGCGTCGCGGTAGGGTTGGCAATCCTCGTCATGTCGCTGACCCGCAGCCTCCACCCGCCGGGCGGCGGCACGGTGTTGCTGCCGGTGCTGGCACCGGCGATATTGTCGCAGGGGCTGGGGTTCGTGCTGGTGCCGATCGGCGTCAATGCCGTGCTGCTGACGCTGTGCGGGCTGCTCGTCCATCGCGTGACCGGGCATAGCTACCCGCACCGCGTGCCCCCGGCCCCACCCGCGCCGGGGCTGCTGCCGGAGGACATCGACGCGGCGCTGGCGGAAGCCGGCGAAGCGTTCGACGTCAGCCGCGAGGATCTGCTCGCGCTACTGGCACGGGCCGAACACCACGCAGCAGCGCGGCGCAGGTGAAGCAAGCAAAAGCCCCTCCCCTGGAGGGGAGGGGCTTTCACAGTAGCGCCCGCAACAACGGCGGCCCCAGCGTCAACAGCCCAATTGCTGCCGCCGCGAGCGATGCCACCAAGACCCCGCCCGCAGCCAGATCCTTGATCCGGCCGATCGCGGGGTCGAAGTCCGGGCAGATCCGGTCGCAGAGATCCTCGATCGCGGTGTTGAACGCTTCCGCCAGCCAGACCAGCGCGACCGCAAGGAAAAGCCAGCGCCATTCGGCGACCGCCAGCCGCAGCGCGGCGCCGGCCACTACCACGCAAAGCGACGCCGCCAGATGCACCCGCGCATTATGCTCCTCACGCAGCAGCACGCGCAGCCCCCGGATCGCGTAGCGAAAGCTCTTCAGGCGCGCGCCGATGCTGAAGCCTTTCGGCGAAGCGAATGGATCACTGGATTCCCGCATCCGGCCAGCGTGGCCGATCCGCCGTCCGCCCACCAGCCCGAAACGAAAAGGCCGCCGCCACGCGAAGGTGACGACGGCCCTGCCCCTGCGGGATCTCGGGAAGATCAGGCGACCTGGCTGTCCGCCTGCATGCCCTCGTCCGGCTCGCGCAGCACATAGCCGCGGCCCCAGACGGTCTCGATATAATTGTCGCCTTCGCAGGCCATGCTAAGCTTCTTGCGCAGCTTGCAGATGAAGACGTCGATGATCTTGAGTTCGGGCTCGTCCATGCCGCCATAGAGATGGTTGAGGAACATCTCCTTGGTCAACGTGGTGCCCTTGCGGAGCGAAAGCAGCTCCAGCATCGCATATTCCTTGCCGGTCAGATGCACACGGGCGCCGTCGACCTCGACGGTCTTGGCGTCCAGGTTCACCGCCAGCTTGCCGGTGCGGATGACCGACTGCGAATGGCCCTTGGAGCGGCGCACCACGGCGTGGATGCGGGCGACCAGCTCTTCGCGGTGGAAGGGCTTGGTGACGTAATCATCGGCGCCGAAGCCGAACGAGCGCACCTTCGAATCCATCTCGCTGATGCCCGAGAGGATCAGCACTGGGGTCTGCACCCGCGCGGTGCGCACCTTCTTCAGCACGTCATAGCCGTGCATGTCCGGCAGGTTGAGGTCGAGCAGGATGATGTCGTAGTCATACAGCTTGGCGAGGTCCAAACCTTCCTCGCCCAGGTCGGTCGTGTAGACGTTGAACCCTTCGCCCGAAAGGATCAGTTCGATCGCCTTGGCTGTGCTAGGCTCGTCTTCGATCAGCAGCACGCGCATTGCCGGTTCCCCTGTCCACACCACACGACGTAGCCCCGATGCCCGACGCGCTGGACGCTTCATTAACCTAAGCGTCAATGAAGCCGAAAGGTTAATTTCTCGTAAGTCGGGTGGTTCCGCAAGCCCCGTGGAATCTACGCATCCGGTTCGGACCTAGATGTGGAATCGTACGGTCGCGGCTCGATCTCCTCGCCCAGAACCTCGCGCAGATACAGGCTGCGCACCAGCGTGAAGATCACCACCAGCAGCGCGGCAGAGAAGAACAGGCCGAACAGCCCGAAGACGAATCCGATACCGATGATTGCGAACAGCGTGACTGCGGGCGGGATCGCGATCACCCGGCTCTGCACGAAGGGGGTGAGGAAGTTGGTCTGGACGATTCGCACGCCGGCAAAGACCAGCAGGCAGCCGATCAGCGCGCCCGGCCCGCCGGTCGCGGCGAGGCCCAGCGCCGGCAGCATCGCCGCGGTAGGCCCCACATAGGGGATGAACTCGCTGAGGCCCGCCAGCAGCCCCAGCGCTGCGGGCGAGGGCACCCCGGCGATCCAAAGCCCGAGCCCGACGAGCAGGCCCATGCTGGTCATCAGGATCAGCTGGGTGCGCAGCCACAGCCGCAGCGTGGTACCCACGTCTGCCAGCGCATCGGCAACGGCGTCGCGCGTGTCGCCCTTGGGCACGAGCAGCAGCAGCCCGCGCAGATAGACGCCCGGATCGGCGGCCATGAACAGCGCGCCGACCAGCAGCAGCAGGGCGTTGAGGAACAGCTCGAACGAGCCCAGCGCAAAGCCGCTGGCATCGCGTGCGACTCGCGAACCCGCAAAGGCCGCCTCGGCAGCATCGTAGAGCTTCGCGGCCACGGGACTCTCCTGCGCCCAGACCTTCATGCGCGTGACCAGCTGCGGGATCGAACGGACCAGCGCCTCGACCTGCGGGCCGAACTGGACCGCGAACAGCCAGACGAGGAAAGCGATCGCGGCGAGTACCGTCAGCATTGCGCTCACCACCGACCAGCGTCTCGGCACACCGAGCTGCGTATAGCGATCGGCGATGGCGCGGATCACCACCGCCCCCAGCACCGCACCGAAGGTTAGGATCAGCAGGTCGGCGGCGCGCACCAGCGCCACCACCACCGCGCCGACGGTGAGAAGGATCAGGACGCGGCGGATGAACCGCGCATCGGCAGCATCGGGTACGAGGCGCTTCACGCAGCCCGAACGCAGATGCTGCGCAAGCGCTCCGTGAGAAAAGCGATCAGCGCTTCCACCCGCACCGGCCGGCGCGATCCCGGCGGGGTGACGAGATGGAGCCCCACCGCACCTGCGACCCAGTCGGTCAGCACCGGCTCCAGCCGGCCGGCGGCGATTTCGGTATCGACCAGAAAGCCCGGCAATCGCGCAATGCCCAGGCCCGCGCACAAGGCGGGCAGCATCGCCTCGCCATTATCGGTGCGCAGCGGCCCGTCGACGCGCACCGCCGCTTCCTCGCCGCCCGCCTTCTTGAAGCGCCACACGCCCGGCGTCGCGGTGTTGGTGTAGACGAAGCAGGCATGGCGGGCGAGGTCGGCCGGGTGCTGCGGGCGCCCCGCCCGCTCGAAATAGCCGGGCGCGGCGACGACATGGATGTTTACCGGCCCCAGCCGTCGCGCGCGCAGCGAACTGTCGGGCAGCTCGGCGATGCGGATCGCGACGTCGATCCCCTCGCCGACGATGTCGACAAACGCGTCGGAGAGGGTCAGTTCCACCTTGATCTGCGGGTGCGCGATCATGAACTCGGCGATCAGCCCGGAGAGATGCCGCGACCCGAAGGTCAGCGGCGCCGCCAGCCGCACCACGCCCGAGGGCGCGCTGGCCGATTCGAACGCTGCCTCCTCCGCCGACTGCCCGTCCTCCAGGATGCGCTGGGCATGCTCGGCCAGCTGTTGGCCGCTGTCGGTGAGCGTCAGCCGCCGCGACGTGCGGTGGAACAGCGCCGTGCCCAGCCGCTCCTCCAGCCGGGTGATCGCCTTGGACACGGTCGCCTTCGATACGCCGAGCGCCAGCGCCGCGCCGCTGAACGAGCGGTGCTCGACCACGCTGGCGAACACCGCCCAGGCCTCGAAATCCGGTAGCTTCATCCCCGCGTCTCCTGCTCGGGCGAAGCCATATCACGAAACGATCAGTTTCCAACGTTTCCGTTTACGCGCTGATGCCGATGCCTATTTTGGCGGCAACCCACAAGGAGATCAGCGATGATCGACAAACGCAGTTTCGAAAGCCTGGGTGGCGCCGATCACGGCTGGCTCAAGGCCAAGCACCATTTCAGTTTCGCCGACTATTACGACCCGTCCCGCATGGGCTGGGGCGCGCTTCGAGTGTGGAACGACGACGAGATCGCTCCCAATTCGGGCTTCCCGCCGCACCCGCACCAGAACATGGAAATCATCACCTATGTCCGCTCGGGTGCGATCACCCACCAGGACTCGATGGGCAACAAGGGCCGCACCGAGGCGGGCGACGTGCAGGTGATGAGCGCGGGCAGCGGCGTGCGCCACGCGGAATACAACCTCGAGCCGGAGGCGACCCGGATCTTCCAGATCTGGATCCTGCCGCGCGAGGCCGGCGGCCAGCCGAGCTGGGGCGCCAAGCCCTTCCCCAAGGGCGATCGCTCGGGCCGGTTCGTCGCGCTGGCCTCCGGGTTTGCCGACGACAAGGACGCGCTGCCGATCCGCGCCAATGCGCGCGTGCTGGGCGCCACGCTGAAGGCTGGCGAAAGCGTCACGCATAGCGTCGGCGAAGGTCGCCATGCCTATCTCGTCCCCGCCGCCGGTGCGATCACCGTTGACGGAGATGCGGTGAACGCCCGTGACGGCGCGGCGCTTTCGGGCGGCCGGACCGTTACCATCACCGCCGTTCAAGACGCCGAGATCGTTCTCGTCGATTCCGAATAAGCGGGCGTCTGCGCCCCGCCCTTTCCACCCGCACAGGGAGTTACTGCCATGACCAAGATCCTCGTTCTCTACTATTCGTCCTATGGCCACCTCGCGAAGATGGCCGATGCCGTCGCCGAGGGCGCACGCAGCGCCGGTGCGGAAGTGGACGTGCGCCGCGTCGCCGAGACCGCGCCGGCCGAAGTCGCGCAGGCCGCCGGCTTCCGCGTCGACGACAGCCACCCGCTGTTCGACGATCCCAACCAGCTCGCCCAGTATGACGGCATCATCGTCGGCGCGCCGACCCGCTTCGGCCGTATGGCCAGCCAGATGGCGGCATTCTGGGACAAGGCCGGCGGCGTGTGGTTCCAGGGCCAGCTGAACGGCAAGGTCGGCGCTGCCTTCACCTCGACCGCCTCGCAGCATGGCGGCCAGGAAACCACGCTGTTCTCGATCCTGACGAACCTGCTGCACTTCGGCATGACCATCGTCGGCCTCGACTATGGCTTCCAGGGCCAGATGGGTGTCGACGAAGTGAAGGGCGGCACCCCGTACGGCGCCAGCACCATCGCCGATGGCGACGGCAGCCGCCTGCCGAGCGATGTCGAGCTGGAAGGCGCGCGCTACCAGGGCCGCCGCGTCGCCGAGACCGCGGCCAAGCTGAAGGCGTGACCCCGAGGACTGCGCCGGTAGCGTAGCGCGCAGCCCCCAGAACGGCCGGAGCGCCCCCTGCTCCGGCCGTTTTCGTATCCGGGCTCGCGCATTTCGTCCGGCGCGCTATATCCCGCCCATGTTCAAGGACCGGGTACTCTTCATCGACGGCGAAGCGCTGATCATCGACAAGCCGGCGGGCCTGCCCGTCGATCGCCCGCGCGACCGCAGCGAGAGCCTGGAGGATCTGCTCGAGCAGCTGACCTTCGGCTTCGAGCGGCTGCCCGTCCCCGTCCACCGGCTCGACCGCGATACCAGCGGCTGCCTGCTGCTCGCGCGCAATCCCAAGGCGATGAAGCGTTTCGGCCAGGCGTTCGAGGCCGGCCAGGTCACCAAGCGCTATGTCGCCATCCTCGACGGCGTGCCCGAAACCGAAAGCGGCGAGATCGACCTGCCGCTCGGCAAGGTCTCGACGATCGAAGAAGGTTGGCGGATGACGCACGATCCCAAGGGCAAGTCCGCGCGCACCCGCTGGAAGCGGATGGAAGTCCATGACGGCCGCGCGCTGGTCGCCTTCTATCCCGAGACCGGCCGCACCCACCAGATCCGCGTCCATGCGCTGGAAGGCATCGGCATTCCGATCGTCGGCGACCCCGTGTACGGCCGGCGCGGCCCGGCGCTGATGCTCCACGCCCAGTCGATCACCGTGCCGCGCCCGGGCAAGCCCGACGTGCACGGCGACGCGCCTTTGCCCGCGCGCTTCCACCATATCGGCTTCGGCCGACCGGCGCATGGCTGAGATCCCCGACGCGGCGATCCTCGAGGAGAAGTTCCTCGCCGCGACCGGACCCGGCGGGCAGAACGTCAACAAGGTGGCGACCGCGGTGCAACTGCGGGTGGACGTCTTCAAGCTGGGGCTTTCGCCCTATGCCTATGAACGGCTCAAGGAACTCGCCGGCACGCGGATGACCTCGGCCGGCGAGCTGCTGATCACCGCGCGGCAATACCGCACCCAGGACGCCAACCGCACCGACGCCCGCCAGCGCCTGTCCGAGCTGATCGACAAGGCCCATGAGCGCCAGGCCAAGCGGATCAAGACCAAGCCGAGCAAGGCGGCCAAGGCGCGCAGGGTGGATGCGAAGAAGGGGCGATCAGCGGTGAAGGCCGGGCGCGGCAAGGTCAGCTTCGACTGAGGGCCGCCACGACCAGTTTAGCCGTCATCCCGGCGAAAGCCGGGATCCATTCGCCACTCGGCCGCAGCAGGAAACATGGCGGAGCCCCCAATGGATTCCGGCTTTCGCCGGAATGACGGTCGTGGAGCAAGCCCCCTCGCACCCAGCGCCGCGATCTCCTACATCGCGGCCATGTACAGCTTCGACATCACCGCCGACACCAAGGCCGAGCTCTATCGCGACCTCGCCGCCGCTCTCGATTCGCTGACCGCTGACGAGCCGGACGCGATCGCCAACATGGCGAACGTCTCCGCGCTGATCGGCCAATATCTGCCCGATCTCAACTGGGCGGGCTTCTACCGCAACGTGAAGGACGAGCTGGTGCTGGGCCCCTTCCAGGGCAAGGCCGCCTGTATCCGCATCCCGTTCGGCAAGGGCGTGTGCGGTGCTGCCGCGGCGACGCGGGAGACGCAGCTGGTCGAGGACGTCCATGCCTTTCCCGGCCACATCGCCTGCGACGCCGCCAGCCGCTCCGAGCTGGTCGTGCCGATCGTCCACCAAGGCGAACTGCTCGGCGTGCTCGATCTCGACAGCCCCCTGCGCGCACGCTTCGACGCTGGCGATGCGGCAGGCTGCGAGGCGCTGATGCGAATCCTCGCTCCCCGCATCGCCTGACCTTACCCATTTCGCTGTAGATGCGGTTTCGCCGGACCTGTTGCGGTTCGGCGACACCCCTTTTTGCGCTCGTTTTCCAGCGCTTTGGCAGCACGGGTCAGGCAAAGAGGTAATACCAACATTTGTTTTTGTATTAAATTGGCCTTGACACCATAGGACCGATACCGACCAATATCCCGCGCAGCGCCTGATTCAGAACAGATGCCATGGGAGGGCATGGGCGCGCACCGAACATTGGGTTCAACCACTCGGGGGGTATGAAATGCCGACGGATCAAAGCCTTCGCACGCCAGTGAGAACGATTGCGAAAACCATCCTGCTCGCGTCGGGATGCATCGCCGCGCTCAGCTTCGCCACCGCCGCGCAGGCGCAGACCGACGGCGCGCCGGCAGGGCAGGAAGACGGCGAGATCGTCGTCAACGGCATCCGCGCGTCGATCGACAACGCCATCGAAGCCAAGCGGAAGGACATCCGCGTCACCGACGGCATCTCGGCCGAGGATCTGGGCAAGTTCCCCAGCGAGAACATCACCGAGGCGATCCAGCGCATTTCGGGCGTGCAGATGTCCAACATCAACGGGCGCGGCGCGACGATCAGCATCCGCGGCCTGGGCCCGCAATATGCGATGACCACCGTCAACGGCCAGACTTTCAAGAGCGCCGACTTCACCGACGGCTTCCGCTACGACATCATCCAGACCGAACTCGCCAACGCGATCGAGGTGATCAAGTCGCCGACGGCGGACATGGATGCGGGCGGCCTTTCGGGCACGGTCAACATCAAGACGACGATGCCGCTCGACTATAAGGAGCGCCAGCTGGTCCTGTCGGTGAAGGGCCAGAATTCCGAATATGCCGGCGGCAAGATCACGCCGAAGATCAGCGGCAGCTATGTCGACCAGTTCGCCGACGGCACGCTCGGCGTCTATGTCAATCTCGGCTACCAGAAGCTGAAGGATCGCGCCGACTATTTCTGGATGGACCGCTGGGCCACCCAGACGGCCGCCGGGGCCACCGTCACCGTCCCCCGCCGCCCGCGCTATCGCCGCATCGACCGCGATACCGAACGGCTGATGGGCAGCGGCGGCGTCCAGTGGCGCCCCAGCGACCGGATCGAAGTGGATGCCAGCGCGATCTACGCCAAGGACATCACCGATTACGACGTGAACCAGCAGGTGTTCCTGTTCAACACCTCCAGCATCGTCGGCAGCAACGTCGTCAACGGCGTCGCCACCAAGGCGACCGCGACCAACTTCACCATGGAGAACAACCGCCAGCACGAGGATCGCAACCTCGTCAGCCAGGGCTATACGCTCTCGGGCAAGTGGACCGGCGACGATGGCTGGTCGGCGCGCACGGTGTTCAACTACACCAAGGGCAGCACCTATCAGCGCGAGGCCGCCGCGATCCTGGGGGTGAACATCCCCACCGCGACGATCGATTTCTCGAACCCGGACTCGGTGAAGTATAGCGTCGGCACCGATCTTTCGAGCACCGCGCTCTACGCCCCGGCGACGCTGACCCGCAACGAATATCCCAACGGCGCGACCCGCCAGATGGCGTCGAGCGAAACCTCGGGCCAGGCGGATCTGTACAAGCAAGTCTCCTTCGGCCCCTTCACCAAGTTCAGCGTCGGTGCCAAGTATCGCCACGAGATCTTCAGCCGCGACGTGAGCCGCCACGACATGATCGCGCTGGCCAACCAGCCGAAGCCTTCCAGCCCGATCTTCCCGCAGATGGCGACGAGCAACTATCCGGTCTCGGGCTTCCTCAACGGCGATTCGGGCATCCCCGGCGCCTGGATCGGCCCCGATCTCGGCGCCTATGACAAGGCGCTGGCCGCGGCCGGGATCACCGTGCCGGACATCTTCGCGCCCGAAGCCAGCTACCATGTCGATCGCTTCATGCCCTCGGCCTATGCGATGGCGGACATCGACACCCAGCTCGGCGGGATGACGCTGCGCGGCAATCTCGGCGTGCGCTACGAGCACACCAAGCAGAAGGTACAGGGCAACATCACCGCCCCGCGCACCGACGGCTATGAAGAAGTGCAGCAGAAGGTGGGCGAGTACGCCGTCGAGCAGCGCTACGACAATGTCCTGCCCAGCCTGAACCTGGTGCTGGAGCCGACGCGCACGGTGCAGGTCCGCTTCGCCGCGGCCAAGGTGCTGGTCCGCCCGATCATGGATTCGAACACGTCCATGGCGCAGACCACCAGCAGTTCGCCCAACACCTTCCCGGCGAATACCAATACGATCACGGTGGATCTCGGCCAGGCCGGTCTCAAGCCGCTGACCGCGAACCAGCTCGACCTCGGCGTGGAATGGTATCCCACCCGCTCGAGCACGATCGCGCTCAACGGCTTCTACAAATGGATCAAGAACGGCACCTTCTCGCGCCTGATCTGCCCGACGTTGTTCAACGGCACCGCGCTCAGCACGGCGGGCAATGACTGCGTCGATGCCAAGGGCAATATCTACGACATCACCCAGACGCTCAACGATCCCAGCACCATCCGCGTGAAGGGCTTCGAGATCAGCTGGAACCAGTCGTTCGATCGTATCCTGCCGCTCGACGGCCTCGGGCTGCTCGCCAACTTTACCCGGGTCTATCCGCAGAAGGTGGCGATCGGCACGGGCTATACGATCCGCAACCTGTCGAAGGTGACGTGGAACGTCTCGCCCTATTGGGAGAACGAGCAGTTCAACATCCGCCTCTCGATCAACCACCGCAGCAGCTACGAGCAGAACAGCGCCGACAGCTTCTTCGCCCGCGAAGGCCATGTCGTGAAGGGGCGCACCCAGTTCGACCTCAGCGGTGGCTACTCGCCGAACAGCTGGCTGAGTTTCGCGGCCGGGGTGATCAACCTCAACAACAGCCGCGAACAGGCCTATTTCCGCGATCCGGCGGTATGGCAGGAGAGCAGCTTCTATGGCCGCAGCTTCTACCTGTCGGCAACGCTGAAGATGTAACAATACCCGGGGGCGACGCCGTGACGACGGCGCCGCCCCCATCGTTTTCGATGTCTGGAGAGTCTGACTTGGTCGTATCCGTCGCCCGCCGCCTTCCCCTGCTCGGCCCGGTCGCGGCCGCGCTCGTCCTTGCCACCCCCGCCGCGGCGCTGCCCGGCCGGCCGGCACCCGCCGCCGCGCCGCAAGCGCAGACCGCCGCCGCGCGCGCCGTGCTGGCGCGGCTCGGCGCCGACACTACCAGGATCGACCTGGCGCTGGCTCCCGGCGCCACCCCGCAGTTCCGCGCCCGCACCGCAGGCGGGCGGCTGCGGATCGAAGGCACCTCGCCCGTCGCGCTGGTGCGCGGTGCCGCCCGCGCGCTGGGCCAGCAGGGTAGCCTGTTCGTTTCCTGGGAGGGCGTCCGCAATCGCCCGCTGGCGCTGCGCGACGGCTATGACAGCGGCGTGGTCGCCTCGCCCTTCTCGCTGCGGACGTATCTGAACACCTGCACCTATGGCTACACCACCCCCTGGTGGAACTGGGGCCGCTGGGAGCGCGAGATCGACTGGATGGCCGCGCACGGCGTCGACACGCCGCTGGCGATGGAGGGGCAGGAGCATGTCTGGCGCGCGCTGTGGCGCGAGCAGGGCATGAACGACGCCCAGATCGCCTACGGCCTTTCCGCCGCGCCCTTCCTCCCCTGGCAGCGGATGGGCAATATCGCCGGCTACCGCGCACCGCTCTCGGCCAACTGGATCGAGAAGAAGCGCGTCCTGCAGCGCCAGATCCTCGCCCGGATGCGGTCGCTTGGCATGAAGCCGATCCTGCCGGCCTTCTCCGGCTATGTTCCCGAGGCCTTCGCCAAGGCGCACCCGGAGGCGAAGATCTACCAGATGCGGCAATGGGAGGGCTTTCCCGGCACCTATTGGCTCGACCCGTCCGACCCGCTCTTCGCCAAGCTCGCCGCGCGCTTCCTCCAGCTCTACACCGCGACCTATGGCCCCGGCGAATATTACCTCGCCGACGCCTTCAACGAGATGGTGCCGCCGATCGCCGAGGACGGCAGCGACGCCCGCGCCGCGACCTATGGCGACGCGATCGCCAACACCGCCGCCACGCGCGCCGCAGCACTTCCCAAGGAAGTGCGCGACGCCCGCCTCGCAGCCTATGGCGAGCGGCTCTACCGCTCGATCACTGCCGCCGCGCCGGGCGCGACCTGGGTGATGCAGGGCTGGCTGTTCGGCGCCGACAAGGCCTTCTGGACGCCCGACGCGATTGCCGCTTTCCTCTCCAAGGTGCCCGACGAGCGCATGCTGGTGCTCGACATCGGCAACGATCGTTATCCCGGCATCTGGAACGCGACCGAGGCCTTTTACGGCAAGGGCTGGGCGTACGGCTATGTCCACAATTACGGCGGCAGCAACCCGGTCTATGGCGACCTGAACTTCTACCGCAGCGACATGACCGCCGCGCTTGCCAACCCGGGCCATGGGCGGATGCGTGGCTTCGGGCTGTTCCCGGAAGGGCTGCACAGCAACAGCATCGCCTATGCCTATGCCTATGA
Source organism: Sphingomonas trueperi (assembly GCF_011927635.1). Lineage (GTDB taxonomy): Bacteria > Pseudomonadota > Alphaproteobacteria > Sphingomonadales > Sphingomonadaceae > Sphingomonas > Sphingomonas trueperi. Next base: position 72,874 of record NZ_JAATJB010000008.1, on the reverse strand, counting down.
CCTCGCCTGGGGCGAGATCGATGCGAAGGGCGATGCCCGCCCGCTCGATGCGTGGCTGGGCGACTATACCAAGGCCCGCTACGGCAAGACCTCGCCCGCGCTGGTCGCCGCCTGGGACAAGGCGATCGCGGGTGCCTACACCACCCGCTACTGGACCCCGCGCTGGTGGCGCGAGCAGGCCGGCGCCTATCTGCTGTTCAAATTCCCCAGCCTCGACGGCGCGGACTATCCCGCCGCCCCGGGCGACCCGGCGGCACTCCGCGCCGGAATCGAAGCACTGCTCGCCCAGGCGCCGCAGCACGCCGGCGAGCCGCTCTACACCTATGACGTGGTCGACCTCGCCCGCCACTATGCCAGCGTGAAGCTCGACGACCGGATCAAGGCCGCCGTCGCCGCCTACAAGGCCGGCGACCTCGCCACCGGCGACCGCGCCACGGCGGCAGCCGAGAAGCTGGCGAAAGACATCGATGCCATCGCCGGCAACCAGCAGGAGACGCTGGGCAGCTGGCTCGCCGACGCTGCCGCCTATGGCGACACGCCCGCCGAAAAGGCGGCGTTCGTCGAACAGGCCAAGGCGGTGGTGACCGTGTGGGGCGGCACCGGCCACCTCTCCGACTATGCCTCGCGCGCCTGGCAGGGCCTGTACATCGGCTATTACTGGCCGCGCTGGCAGCGCTTCCTCGCCGCCCAGCGCGCCGCCGCTGCCGCGCACACCGACTTCGACGCCAAGGCCGCCGCCGCCGCGATCCGCGACTGGCAGGCTGGCTGGCTCAAGGACGGCAAGATGTGGGCTCGCCAGCGGCCCGCGGCCCCGCTAGCCCTTGCCCGCACGCTCCTCGCAGAAAGCGACGCCCGATGACCGAGACCCAGGCCAACACCGTCGCCGCGCTCGCCGGCAAGCCGCGCTTCCTCGCGCTGGACGTGTTTCGCGGTGCCACGATCTTCCTGATGATCCTGGTCAACACCTCCGGCCCGGGCGCCGAGCCCTATCCGCAGCTGGTGCATGCCAAGTGGTTCGGCTTCACCCTGGCGGACCTGGTGTTCCCCACCTTCCTGTTTGCGATGGGCAATGCGATGAGCTTCGCCTTCCGCAAACCGGTGGCGACCGGGCCGTTCCTCGCCCGGCTGTTCAAACGCGGCGCGATCATCTTCGTGCTCGGCTATCTGATGTACTGGTTCCCCTTCGTCGAGCAGGGCGCGAACGGCTGGGAGCTCAAGCCCTTCGCGCTCACCCGCGTGCCCGGCGTGCTCCAGCGCCTCGCGCTCTGCTATGTGCTGGCCGCCCTGCTGATCCGCTGGCTCAAGCCCCGCCAGCTGCTGCTCGCCGCCATCGCGCTGCTGCTCGGCTATTGGACGATCCTGCTCGCCTTCAGCCCACCGGGGATGGCCTATGACAAATATGCCAATATCGGCACGCAGATCGACCTGTGGCTGCTGGGACCCGGCCATCTCTACAAGAAGGACGCCGGCTTCGATCCCGAAGGCCTGCTGGGCACCCTGCCCGCCACGGTCAACGTGATCGCCGGCTATCTGGCGGGCCTCGCCATCGTCCAAGGCAGCGACCTGCGCCGCACCGTCGGCCGCATGGCGCTCGTCGGCGTCGCGCTGGTCGTAGCCGGGCTCGCCTGGTCGCCGTGGTTCCCGATCGCCAAGAAGCTGTGGACCGGCTCCTATGTCCTGCTCACCGTCGGGCTCGACCTGCTGCTGCTGGGGGCCACGATCTGGCTGATCGAGATTGCCGGCTTCAAGCGCGGCAGCCGCTTCTTCACCATCCTCGGGCGCAACCCGCTGGCGATCTACCTCTTCTCCGAGCTGTTCGTCACCGTGCTGGGGATGATTCCGGCGGGCGAGCATGGCGGCGTGTACGATGCGGCGGGCGTGGGCATCTTCCAGGCGATCGCGCCGGGGCCGTTCGGGTCGCTGCTCTGCGCCTTCGCCTATACGATGCTGTGCTGGGCGGTGGGCTGGTGGATGGACCGCAGGGGGCTGATCCTCAAGGCCTGACAAGACAGTTTTATTTCAAATAGTTGATCCGCATCAGTCGCGGAACGCGGGGAAATCTGGGTCGTTTCATCGGCTCAGACGCTGGCTCTCGGCGTCCCTTCTAGAGGTCCACTATGACAGCGTTGGTGCAGCCGGCCGATTTCGTGCGCCCGGCTTCGGCGAACGGGTTGCGGGTGCTCGAGCGGAGCGTCTATCGCGGGCCGCATCTGTTCAGCACGCGCCCGATGATCCGCATCCAGATCGATCTGCGCGATCTGGAGCAATGGCCGAGCGACAAGCTGCCGGGCTTCACCGACGCACTGCTCGCCCTCCTCCCCGGCCTGGGCGTGCATGGCTGCAGCTACCAGCGCCCCGGCGGCTTCGTCGAGCGGCTGCGCGAGGGCACCTGGATGGGTCACATCATCGAGCATGTCGCGCTGGAGCTGCAGACGCTCGCCGGATCGCGCGTGACGCGCGGCAAGACCCGCTCGGTGAAGGACCGGCCGGGCGTCTACAACATCCTCTACACCTATCGCGACGAGACGCTGGCCCTCGCCGCCGGCCTCGCCGCGATCCGGCTGGTCGCCGATCTGCTGCCGGAGCCTCTGCGCAAGGTGGAAGGTCTTCAGCTGCTGGGTGTGGCGCCGCTCGACGCGCCTCAGGACGTCCGCGCGATCATCGCGTCGCTGCAGGCAATCCTCAAAACCAGCGCCTTGGGGCCCACCACCCGCGCGCTGGTCGAGGCAGCCGAGCGGCGCGGCATCCCCGTCGCGCGGCTCAACGAGCAGAGCCTGATCCAGTTCGGCCATGGCAGCCGCCAGAAGCGAATCCGCGCCAGCATCACCGGCGACACCGCGCAGATCGCGGTCGACATCGCGGGCAACAAGGCAATGACCAAGCAGCTGCTCGCCGAGGCCGGGCTGCCGGTCCCGCGCGGTGTGGTCGTGCGCCGGGTCGAGGAAGCCCTCGCCGAGGCCAGGCGTCTGCGCTGGCCGGTGGTGGTCAAGCCGCTGGACGGCAATCACGGCCGCGGCGTCACTACCGGCATCGCCGACGAGGAGGCGCTGCGCACCGCCTTCGAACTCGCGCTCCAGCATGGCCGCCGCGTGATCGTCGAGCAGCAGGTGCCGGGCAACGACCACCGCATCCTGGTGGTGAACGGCAAGTTGGTCGCGGTGGCCGAGCGCGTGCCCGCGCAGGTGATCGGCGACGGCTTCCATTCGATCGCCCAGCTGATCGACGACCTCAACCAGGACCCCCGCCGAGGCTTCGGCCATGAGAATGTCCTGACCCGTATTATCATCGACGAGGCAATGCTGGCGCTGCTGGAGAAGAGCGACCGCACCCCCGCGACGATCCCGATGGCCGGCGAGCAGGTAATCCTGCGCGACACCGCGAACCTCTCGACCGGCGGCACCGCGGTCGACCGGACCGACGCGATCCACCCTGCCAATCGCGCTATCGCCGAGCAGGCGGCGGCGGTGGTCGGGCTCGACGTGTGCGGGATCGACTTCCTCTCGCCCGATATTGCCCGCCCGGTGCGCGAGACCGGCGGCGGCATCGTCGAGGTCAACGCGGCACCGGGCTTCCGCATGCATCTGGAGCCCTCCAGTGGTACCCCGCGCGACGTCGCCACGCCGGTCATCGACATGCTGTTCCCGCGGGGGCGTCGCAGCCGCATCCCGATCTTCGCGATCACCGGCACCAACGGCAAGTCGACCACCGCCCGGATGGTCGCGCGCATCCTCTGCCACGCCGGCAGGAATGTGGGCATGACCACCACCAGCGGCATCTATTTCAACGGCCATCTGATGGCCGAAGCCGATGCCAGCGGGCCGAAGAGCGCGCGCACCGTGCTGCGCAACCCGGCGGTCGACGTCGCGGTGCTGGAGACGGCACGCGGCGGCATCCTGCGCGAAGGGCTGGGCTTCGACGGCGCCGATGTCGGCGCGGTGCTCAACGTCACCGCAGACCATCTCGGGATCAAGGGCATCGATACGATCGAGGAACTCGCCCAGGTGAAAGGCGTGGTGGTGGAGAGCGTCGCGCGCCGGGGCCATTCGGTGCTCAACGCCGACGATCCGATGTGCCACCGCATCTCCCGCCATGCGCGGGGCACGATCGTCTGGTTCTCGCTGAACGGCGGTTCGGACCTGTCCGGCCACCTCCGCCACCATATCGCCGAGGGCGGCATGGCGGTGGTGCGCGAGCCCGGCAGTTATGGCGGCTGCATCGTCCTCCACCGCGACGGCGAGCGCATCGAGGTGATGGCCGCCGCCGACATTCCCGCGACGCTCGGAGGCATCGCCGATTTCAACATCGCCAATGCGCTTGCCGCCATTGCGATGTGCGCGGCGCAGCGGCTGTCGATCGAGACGATCCGCGACGGGCTGAGCGCCTTCAGCATCTCGTTCGAGGATTCGCCGGGCCGGCTCAACCTCCACGATGCGCATGGCCGCCGCCACATCCTCGACTATGCGCACAACCCCGCCGGGCTGCAGGCGCTGGGCCAGGTGATCGAGCGGATGCGCGGGCGCTACCACCGGGTGATCGGCATGGTGAGCATCCCTGGCGACCGGCGCGACTGCGACATCGTCGAAATGGGCCAGCTTGCCGGCGCGATCTTCGACGAGATCGTATTCCGCGAGGCGCCCGACGGCCGTGGCCGCCCGCGCGGCGAGACCAACGGGCTGATGTCCGAAGGCGCGATGGCGGCGGGCATGCGGCCCGAGCAGGTGCACCGCATCGTCGACGAGTTGGAGGCGGTGGACATGGTGCTGCAACTGGGGCGCCCCGGCGACCTGCTGGTGATCATGCCCAGCGCGATCCAGGCGGTGTGGGACCGAATCCTCGCCTTCCGGCCGGAAGCGGCGGTTCGGGAGAAGCTGCATGCCTGAAGCAACACGCTGGGCGATCCTCGTCCATGGCGGCGCCAAGACGATCGATCCGGCGCTCCACGATCGCAACCGCGCCGGGACCGCCGCCGCCGCCGAAGCAGGTGCGGCAGTGCTGCGCGCGGGCGGCAGCGCCGTGCTCGCGGCCGAGGCGGCAGTGCGGGTGCTGGAGGACGATCCGGTGTTCAACGCCGGCTTTGGATCGGTGCTCACCAGCGACGGCACCGTCGAGATGGACGCAGCATTGATGGAAGGTACGGAGCTTGCGCTGGGCGGCGTTGCGGGCGTGCGGCGCGTCCGAAATCCGGTGAGCGTCGCCCGGGCGATGCTCCCCGCCCGCCCGGTGTTGCTCGCCGGCGAGGGCGCGGAACGGTTTGCGGCGGACAACGGCATCGAACTCGTCGAGGCCGAGACCATGCTCTCTCCGGAGGCGCTCGCCTCGGAGAACAGCAAGGCACACGACACCGTCGGCTGCGTTGCGATCGACACCACTGGCGCGATCGCCGCGGCGACCTCCACCGGCGGGCTGCCGGGCAAGCATCCCGGCCGGATCGGCGATTCCCCCGTTCCCGGTGCGGGCCTCTATGCCGACGACACGCTGGGCGGCTGCGCCTTTTCCGGCGATGGCGAGGCGATCCTGCGGACGATGCTCGCCGCGCAAGTGATGCACGCGCTCGAACGCGGCGGCTCGGCCGGCGAGGCGGCGGAGCATGCCATAGCGCGGCTTAGCCGGGTCGGCGGCGAGGCGGGCGCGATCGTCGTGGAGCGCTCGGGCGCCTTCGGCATTGCCCATAACAGCGATCATTTCGCGCTGGCACTCCATTCCCACGGGCTCGATGCCCCGCGCGCGGGCGTTCACCGCGACGAATTGAAGGACTTGCTGCATGACTGACTCCGGCGGACCGCTCATCATCATCGGCGGCCACGAAGACAAGGAAGGCGACAAGACCATCCTCAAGGAGGTCGCGCAGCGGGTGAACGGCGGCAAGCTCGTCATCGCCACCGTCGCCAGCCACCAGCCCGACGGCTATTTCAGCACCTACCAGAAGGCGTTCGGGGCGCTGGGCGTCGACAATCTGGTCGAGCTCTATGTCCACGAACGCGGCGAGACGCTGGAGCAGGAGACGCAATCGGTGTTCGACGATGCCGCGGGCATCTTCTTCACCGGCGGCGACCAGCTGCGCATCTCCAGCCAGATCGGCGACACCCCGGTCGAGCGAATGGTGCGCGACATCCACGCGCGCGGCGGCGTGATCGCAGGCACCTCGGCGGGCGCGTCGGTGATGAGCGAGACGATGCTGGTGAAGGGCTCCAGCGCCGAATCGCACCGCATCGGCGACCTCCACATGGCGCCCGGCCTCGGGCTGGTGCGCGACGTGATCATCGACCAGCATTTCGCCGAGCGCGGTCGCATCGGCCGGCTGCTCGGCGCGGTGGCGCAGAACCCGCGCGTGCTCGGCATCGGCATCGACGAGGATACCGCGATCGTGCTGGAAGGCTGCTGCTTCCGCGTCGCCGGGGCCGGCGCGGTCTATATCGTCGACGGCTCGGGCGTCACCCGCTCGAACATCGCCGAGGCCAGCCCGGAGCGGACGCTATCGATGCACGACGTCCGCCTGCACGTGCTCAGCCATGGCGACGAATTCGACCTCGACCAGCGCCGCCCCCTCTCCAAAAGGGATTGAGCGCGACCTTCAGTCCTGCTCGGGCGCCAGCACCGCCGCCAGCGCGTCGGCGGTCTGGGCGCGGCGCTCGACGATTCCCGCGGTCATCCGCAGCACGAGATCGCGGGCGCCCTGCCAGTGGCTGCCACTGCGGCGGGCATGCGGCAGCTGGGGCATGCCGCCCACCGCGCTGCCCCAGCCCGTTGCCAGCGCCTGGACCCGTTCGCTCACTGCCGTATCGGGCGTGTCGCCGCTCAGCAGCAGCGAGGGGAAGGGCAGCTTGATCCTGGGCGAGGCAAAATGCGCAGCATCGCCCTCCCCTGCGATCGGATCGATCAGCAGCGCGCCGGCCACGCGGGTAATATAGTCGCGCGGCCAGAGCCGGGCCCACCAGGTCGCGGCGAAGCAGCTCGCGCCGTTCGCCATCAGCAGCACCGGCCGTTCGGCATGGAGGATCGCCGAGTCGAGCTTCGCGGCCCACAGGCTGCGCTGGCGCACCGTCGCTTCTGAATAATCGAGATGCGCATCGGCACGCAGCGGCGCGCCGAACAAGGCGGAAAGCGCGCGGGCCGGGCCGTTGCCGGTGCTGATCACCGAAAATCGATCCAAGGGGGTCGTCACGAGCGTCATGGCGAGTCTTCCCGTGTGCTGGCCGAGCGAGGCTATATGCTCCCCGCGTGCCGTGCAATGCGGATCATGGTAGCTGCCGCACGCTTCGGCGCGAGCTCTTGCCGGGGGAACGTTCTCAGGGCACGGAAGCCGCGGAGGCGATAGGCAAGCGATGCGGCGCAGACGAATCTGGACGATGCTGCTGGTGCCGGCGATCCTCGCCGCCGCGCCCGCGCCCGCGCCCGCGCAGGCGCCGGCCCAGCGCAGCATCGACCAGTACAACCTTCGCGCCTGGCACCTTGTCGACGGCGCCCCGCCCGACATCTGGGCGCTCGCCCAGGCACGCGATGGCTTCCTGTATCTCGGCACCGGCGCGGGGCTGTACCGGTTCGACGGAATCAGCTTCGAGCCGGTGGTACCGCGCCTCGGCCGCTTCCCCTCGCGCAACATCACCGCCTTGCTCGCCGACCCGGACGGCAGCCTGTGGATCGGCCATTTCGACGGCCAAGTCTCGCACCTGCAGGGTGACCGGGTGTCGCGCTACGGTGCGCCCAATGCGGTGGTGGAGCAGTTCGCACGCGGGTCCGACGGGACGATCTGGGTGGCGATGTCCGGCCTGGAAGGCGGCCTGTTCCGCATCGGCCGGGGCGGAATCGTGCGCATGGGCCCCGATCGCGGCATGCCCGCAGGCCGCGCCTCCAGCGTCGTTGCCGGGCGCGACGGCGCGATCTGGGTCGCCGCCGAAACCGACATCCGGGTGCTTCGCCCCGGCAGCACGCGCTTCGCCCCCGTGGCGCGCAGCATGTACCGCGTGCGCCTCGCCGTCGCGCCGGACGGGCAGATCTGGGTCTCGGGAAGCCCTGCGGACGCGACCGGCGCCCGCGCCGCAGGGGTGCGGATCGCGCCGCTGCCGCCGGGCATGCACCCGCCCGCTGCCGATCGGATGCGCTTCACGCGGGATGGCGCGCTGTGGCGGACGCTGTTTGCCGGCGGGGTGCTCCAGACCCGCGATCCGGGCAGCGCCGCGCCCAGCTTCACCCGCCTCACCACCACGCAGGGCCTGCCCTCGCTCGTCGCGGTGCCGTTGCTGGAGGATCATGAGGCCAATCTGTGGATCGGCACCAATCTCGGCCTTTTTCGCCTGCGACCGGTCAGCGCCGCCACCGCGCTGCGGGTCAACGACACCGTGCTCGGCGGCTTCGAGCTGGCAGCGACGCAGGACGGCACCGTCTACGCCGCCAACCCCCACAATCTCTATCGCGCCCGCCCCGGCGAGCCGCTGCGCTGGCTGCGCCGCTTCGGTCAGGGAATCGCCATGATCGAGGCGGACGGCACCGACCTGATCGTGTCGCTCCAGGACAGGCTGGTGCGGCTGCATGGCGACAGCTTCACGACGGTACCGGCCCCGGCAATCCCCGGGCCCGCCGCCACCTGGGGCCGGCAAGGGGACACGCAGTGGATCTCGGTCGCGGATGTCGGCGTGTTCCAGCTGGCCGCGGGCCGATGGCGCCCTTTGGCCACCCCCGACCAGCCGGCGAGCCGCCTCTACACCGCCTCGGGCACTGGTGGCGGCACCTGGTTCTATGGGCAGGATCGCCTGTATCGACGTGACCAGGCGGGGCTCCACGCCATCCCCGGCGACAGGGTGGGCAGCATCGCGATGGTCTCGACGGGGCCGGCGGGCACGCTGGTCGGCGGCGAACTCGGGCTCGCGCGGCTCGACCAGGGGCGCCTGCGGGCGCTGTCGGACAGCCGCGTGCCCGAGCTTGGCGGCATCACCGGCATCGTCCAGGCACCCGATGGCAGCGTCTGGATCAACGGCGTGCGCGGGCTGGTCCGCACCAGCAAGGCCGCGATCGATGCGGCCTTTGCGGACCCGCACGCAGCGCTGCAGCACCAGCTCTTCACCGCCGCCGACGGCCTGCCCGGCGTCGCCCAGCAGGGCGCGCAGAAGAGCACGGCGGTGCGCGGCGGCGACGGGCGCATCTGGGTGGCGGACAATGTCGGCATCGGCTGGATCGATCCCGCGCGCATCGTCCACAACCGGCTGCCGCCGCCGGTGACGATCCTCCGGCTGACCGCGAACGACCGCAGCTATGCCGACCCGCGCGACGTCGCGCTCCCCGCCGGCACCGCCAATCTGCGGATCGCCTATACCGCACTCAGCCTGGCGGAATCGGAGCGGGTGCGCTTCCGCTACCGGCTGATCGGGGTCGACCGCGGCTGGATCGACGCAGGCACCGCGCGCGAAGCCTATTATGCCAATCTCGGCCCCGGCAGCTGGCGCTTCCAGGTGATTGCCGCCAACAATGACGGGGTGTGGAATCGCGAGGGCGCGACCGTCACCGTCACCATCGCCCCGCATTTCTACCAGACCTGGTGGTTCCGGCTGCTGGCGATCGGCGCAGGCGCGGGCGCGCTGTGGCTGCTCTACGCCTGGCGACTGCGCGAGCAGCTGGCCCGCACCCGCGCTCGCGCCGAAGCCCAGCTTGCCGAGCGCGAGCGCATCGCCCGCGAGCTGCACGACACTTTGCTCCAGAGCATGCAGGGGCTGATGCTGCGCTTCCAGGCCGCCGCCTATGCGACCGAACCGGGCTCCCGGGCGCAGACGCTGATCGACAGCGCGCTGGAACGCGCCGACGACGTGATGATGGAGGCGCGCGACCGCGTGATGGCGCTCCGCCGCATCACCGGTCCCGGCGATCCGCAGCCGCTGATCGACGACCTTGCCCGCTGCCTCGAAGAGGAAGGGCTGATCGTCACCGTCAGCCGCGAAGGGCCGCCGCTGCGTTTCCTGCCCGAGGAGCTCGAGCAGATCCTGGCGATCGTGCAGGAAGCCCTTGCCAATGTCCGCCGCCATGCCGGCACGCTGCTCGCCCAGGTGCGGGTGAACAGCAGCGACGGCCGGCTGCGGATCGAGATCGACGATCAGGGCCGCGGCATTCCTCCCGAGATCATCGCCGCCGGGGAACGGCCGGGCCATTATGGGCTCAAGGGCATGCACGAGCGCGCCGCAGCGCTGGGCGGCATGCTGGAGGTACGCCGCGGCGTCCCCGTCGGCACGACCGTTCGACTGACCGTGGTGCGATGACGGGACGCTTGCGTCTGCATTGTTTCTGAACGATGAGAGATCCCGCTTGGCCGCTCCGATCCCTGGGGAGCGATGCCGCGTTCGCGGGGCAGGACTGGGGCAACGGGTGGCAATGAACTCCTATCATCGGACGCTGGAGAATCTTCCGCTGCTCAAGAAGCGGCGACCGCTGGCCTATGCGATCACGGTAGGTTTCTGCGCGATCGCCTGGTGGCTGCGGCTGGTGCTCGATCCGTTCTTCCCGCCGGGCTTTCCTTACCTGACCTTCTTCCCGGCGGTGATCCTCGCCTCCTTCCTGTTCGGACGCGGCCCGGGCGTCATCGCGGCGATCCTGTGCGGGCTGCTCGCCTGGTACTTCTTCATCCCGCCGCTCTACAGCTTCGCGCTGCAACGGGGCACCGCCGTCGCGCTGCTATTCTATGCCGGCGTGGTGACGGTGGACATCCTGCTCGTCCACTGGATGCAGCTTGCCAACGCCCGGCTGATGGCGGAACGCGAACGCAGCGCCAGCCTGGCCGCGCGGACCGAGATCCTATTCGAGGAGCTGCAGCACCGCGTCTCGAACAATCTGCAGATGGTGGGCGCGATGCTCGCGCTCCAGCGCCGCGGGATTGCCGATGGCGAGGCCAAGCGGGCGATCGGCGAAGCCGCGGCCAAGCTGCAGCTGATCGGCCGCATCCAACGGCGTCTATATGGCAGCCGCGGCGAACCGCTCGCGCTCGACGCCTTCGTCACCGCGCTGGTCGAGGACCTGGCCGAAAGCAGCGGCAAGCCCGGCATCCGCCATGTGGTGGAAGCGAACAGCGCGCTGCTGTTGCCGCCCGACCGCGCCATCCCGCTGGCGCTGATCGTCGCCGAGGGGATCGCCAACGCCATCGAGCATGGCTTTGCCGATCGCGAGACCGGCACCATCCTGGTCCAGGTCTGCGCCGAGGGCGACCGGCTGTCGCTGTCGATCCGCGACGACGGCGCGGGCGTGGCGGAGGGCTTCGACCTCGCCGCGGTCGACAGCCTGGGGCTGCGCATCGCGCGGAACCTGGCGCAGGGCATGGACGCCGAATTGCGGATCGCCCCCGCCCGCCCCGGCCCCGGCACGCTGGTGGAGCTGCGCAACATCCCGATCGACCGCGCCGTGCAGCCGGCCTGACCGCGATCAAGGCCGCTGGCGCCGATCTGCCGCATCCTGTAGGTTGATCCAAGGAGGGCGGCGACGATGGAACAATGTTCTGGCACCCCGATGGCGACGCGGCTCGGCTTCAAGCCCGGCATGCGCGTCTGGTTTCACGACATGCCGCCGGCGGTGCGCGCCGCGATCGCACCCGAACGCGCCGCGCTGGAGGAACTGGGCTGCGCGACCGACGGCGTTCAGGGCGTGCACCTGTTCGCCTCGCGCCGCGACCACCTGGAACGCGAACTGGGCGCGTTGCGCGAGCTGCTCGCCAGCAACGGCTTCTGCTGGGTGTCCTGGCCCGAGCAGGAAGGGACCTCCGAACTGCGCGAGAACACCGTCGCCGACGTCGCCGCGGCGCACGGATGGGAGGCGCGTGATCGCTGCGCTTTCGATGGCTGGTCGGGGGTCAAGCTAACCCCCCGGCTTACGCCTGCAACCGAATAAAGCTCGACATATGCACGTCTCCGCATAAAACACAGGTGGACATGCGACGCCTCTTCGACGACGCTCGTCTCCAAATTCCTCTATGAAACCTTCCATGCGGCCTTGGACTCCTGACATCGATCTGCCGGACGACGCGCGGATCGCGAACGCCGCAGCCTTTTGCGAGCGGATGGCAACGCGCCACAGTTGTCGGAGCTTTTCGGCCGCGCCGGTGCCGCGCGCGATCATCGAGACGGCGATCGCCGCAGCCGGTACCGCACCGAGCGGCGCCAATCGCCAGCCCTGGCATTTCGCCGCGCTTTCCTCGCCCGGCGCAAAGACGGCGCTGCGCGTGGCGGTGGAAGAGGAAGAGCGCAACTTCTACGGCGGCATCGGCGGCAGCGAATGGCAGGGGCTGCTCCAGAACCTCGGCACCAATGCCGACAAGCCCTATCTCGAAGTCGCGCCGTGGATCATCGTCGCCTTCGGCCAGACCAAGGCGACCGAAACCGATCGCTTCCCGAACCCCTACATGGTCGAGAGCGTGAGCATCGCCTGCGGCCTGCTGCTCACCACCTTGCACATGGCCGGGCTGGCGACGCTGGTCCACACCGCCACGCCGGCGCGCTTCCTCAACCGGCTGTGCCGGCGGCCCGAACATGAGCGGCCAGTAATGCTGATCGTCACCGGCCATGCCGGGGCCGATGCGACGGTGCCGGCGGCCGCCCTCGAACGCAAATCAATGGATCAGATCGCCAGCTGGTTCTAAGCGCTGGGGGTGCATCCCGCGAATTCCTCCCGCCTGCTCTCGCTCGATCTCGTCCGCGGCACCGCGCTGCTCGGCATCCTGTTGCTCAACATCGTCGGCTTCGGCATGCCCGAAGCGGCCTATTTCAACCCGCGCGCCTATGGCGGATGGCACGGCGCGGACCTCGCCGCCTGGCTGGTCAACTTCCTTTTCTTCGACGGGCGGATGCGCGGGCTGTTTTCCTTCCTGTTCGGCGCCTCGCTGCTGATCGTCACCGATGCGGGGGCGGCGGCGGGGCGCGATCCGGCGCGGGCGCATTATGCGCGGATGGGCTGGCTGCTGGTGTTCGGCCTCGCGCATCTCTGGCTGGTCTGGAGCGGCGACATCCTCGCCCATTATGCACTGGTCGGCATGCTCGCCTTTCCCTTGCGCACGCTGCCGGTGTCGCGGCTGCTGAGCCTGGGGACGGTGCTGGTGCTGGTCAGCACCGCGTTGTTCGGCACCTTCGCGCACGATGCCTGGCGGATGTCGCTGCTCCCGCACACGACGCAGGGCGCGTTCACCGCGCTGGTGAACGCGTTCGGGATGCCGCCGCCCTCGCGGATCGCGTCGGAATTGGCGGTGCATCGCGGCGACTATGCCGGGATGGTCGGCCAGCGTTTCGGCGACTATGCGACCAGCCCCCTCGCGATGCTGCTCGTCTATGGCTGGGAGACGCTTGGCTACATGCTGTTCGGCATGGCGGCGCTGCGCACCGGGCTGCTGGCCGGCGCCTGGCCGCGCGCGACCTATCGCCGCTGGTGGCTGCGCTGCTGGGCGATCGCCCTGCCCGTCTATGCGCTGCTGGCGACGTGGCTGATCGCCGAGAAGTTCAGCCTGTTCGCGGTGCTGATGGCGGCGGTGACGCTGCCCGGGCTGGTACGGCCGGTGATGATCCTCGGCTGGGCCTGCCTGATCCTCTACGCCGCGCGGCCCGAGGGCTGGCTGACCCGCCGGGTGGCGGCGGCAGGACGGATGGCCTTTTCCAACTATCTCGCGACCAGCCTGCTCTGCGTGTGGTTCTTCGACGGCTATGGCCTGGGTTGGTTCGGCTATCTCTCGCGCTGGCAGCTCTACCCGGTAGTGCTCGGCGTCTGGGCGCTGCTGCTGCTCTGGTCGCAGCCCTGGCTGTCCGTCTTCCGCTATGGTCCGCTCGAATGGCTGTGGCGCAGTCTGGCGCGCGGCAGCCTGCAACCCATTCGCAATAGCCTTGCGAATCGCTCGCAATCGCACTAGATCTCTCCCAGCGAGAGAATCGAGGGATCGTCGATGGTCGTCTGCGTTTGCAATGCCCTGCGGGAACGGGAAGTACGGGAAGCGGCGCGGTCCGGCGCCCAGAGCGCCTGCCAAGCCTATCGCGCGCTCGGCTGCCAGGCCAAATGCGGCCAGTGCGTGCCCTTCGCCCGCGCGATCATCGCCGAAGAACGTGCGGCTGCGTGACATTCGCAAGTAAAAAGCTGCTGATTTCTACGGTTTTTTTCTGACTTCATTCGCGGTAGGTACGGCTCCGAAAGGAGTCTCGCGCAATGAAGGGCGACGCTAAAGTCATCGAGTATCTCAACGAAGTACTCAAGAACGAATTGACGGCAATCAACCAATATTGGTTGCATTATCGCATGCTCGACCATTGGGGCGTGCAGAAGCTCGCCGAATTCGAGCGGCACGAATCAATCGACGAGATGAAGCATGCCGACTGGCTGGCAGAGCGCATCCTGTTCCTCGACGGCCTCCCCAATTTCCAGCTGCTCGGCCGCCTGCGCATCGGCGAGAATGTGGAAGAACTGCTCCGCGCCGACCTGGCGCTGGAAGTGGAGGCGATCGCCGTGCTGCGCGACGCGATCCAACATTGCGAAAGCGTGCGCGACTTCGTCAGCCGCGACCTGTTTCTCAAGATCCTCGACAGCGAGGAAGAGCATGTCGACACGCTGGAACGCCAGTTCGACATGATCGAGCGCATGGGGCTGGAAAATTATATCCAGCTCAACAGCAAGCCGGCCGAGGCGGAGTAAGCTGCGACCAAATGGGGGCATACGACGCCCCGCATCGTCATCCCCGCGAAAGCGGGGATCCATTGATGGAGTCGTCGAGGCTCTTGCCGAAGCGTCCTGGCAAATGGATTCCCGCCTTTGCGGGAATGCCGGAGGGAGCTTGGGGGGCGAAAGTCATAGACTGCCCCGCTCTCACTCCTTCTCCCGATCGAACGGGTTCTTCGGCGCGCGGAGCACCAGCCGCACCGGCACCGCGCCGAAATCGAACTCGCGGCGCAGCCCGTTGATCAGATAGCGCTGGTAGCTCATCGGCAGCAGGTCCACGCGGGTGCCGAACAGCACGAAGCTCGGCGGCCGCGTCTTGTTCTGGGTGACGTAGCGCGGCTTGATCCGCTTGCCGCCGGGCGCGGGCGGCGGATTGGCCTCGATCGCGCGCTCGAACCAGCGGTTGAGCTGCCCGGTCGACACGCGGCGCGACCAGGCCTCGCGCGTCTCGAACGCCACGCGCATCAGCGTGTCGATCCCCTTGCCGGTCACCGCCGAGACGGTGAGCAGCGGCACGCCCTTCACCTGCGCCAGCCCCTCGTCCAGCGCGCCCTTCACGCCGTTGAACAGGCTGGAGGCATTCTCCGCCACGTCCCACTTGTTGAGCGCGATAATCAGCGCACGGCCTTCCTGCAGCACGCGATCGGCGATCTTGAGATCCTGCACCTCCAGCCCGCGCGTCGCATCGAGCAGCAGCACGACGACTTCGGCGAAGTCGATCGAGCGCAGCGTATCGGCGACCGAAAGCTTCTCCAGCTTCTCCTCGACGCGCGCCTTCTTGCGCAGCCCGGCGGTGTCGACCAGCCGCACCTTGCGCGGCTTGTCCTCGAAGTCGGTCCACTCGTAATCGATCGAGATCGAATCGCGGGTGATGCCCGCCTCGGGCCCGGTGATCATCCGGTCCTCGCCGAGGATGCGGTTGACCAGCGTCGACTTGCCCGCGTTCGGACGCCCGACGATCGCCAGCTTGAGCGGCGCGTCGGGGCTCTCGGGATCCTCCTCCGGCTCCTCGTCGTCGCGGTCGACATGCGGCAGCAGCGCCTCGAACAGGTCCGCCACGCCTTCGCCATGCTCGGCCGAGAAGGGAATGGGATCGCCAAGGCCGAGCGCCATCGCTTCCAGCACACCGGTCTCGCCGGCGCGGCCCTCGGCCTTGTTGGCCATCAGCACCACCGGACGATCGGTCGAACGCAGCCAGCGGGCGATTTCCTCGTCCAGCGGAGTCACGCCCGCACGCGCGTCGATCAGGAACAGCGAGACGTCGGCCTCGCGCACCGCCGCTTCGGTCTGCGCGCGCATGCGGCCGGGGAGCGTCGCGGCATCCTCGTCCTCATAGCCCGCGGTGTCGATCACCCGGAACTCGAGGCCAAGCAGGTTCGCGTCACCCTCCCGGCGATCGCGGGTGACACCGGGCTGGTCGTCGACCAGCGCGAGGCGCTTTCCGACCAGCCGGTTGAACAGCGTCGACTTGCCCACATTGGGGCGTCCGATGATGGCGACGGTGGGCAAAGGCATGATCGATTCTCTAACGCAGTCGAAAGGGCGACGCAAAGTCGCCGGAAAAACGAGAGGGGCCGGAGCGCTGCGCCCCGGCCCCCTTTGTGGATAGTCTGCTCGGCACCCGGCCGGGGCAGCAGGCTCAGCGATAGGCGCTCAGGCGGCCCTTGTCGTCGAGCAGGTAGAGCGTGCTGTTGGCCACGACCGGCGCGAGCGACAGCGGATCCTTGGTCTCCTTGGTGGAGAGGATGCTGCCGTCCTTGGGCGACACCGAGACGATCTGGCCCAGCGTGTTGATCAGCACGAGACGCCCGCCGGCCGCGATCGGGCCCTTCCAGGCGACCGGGTTCTTCAGCTTCTTCTCGTTCTTGTACTTCTGCAGCTGAACAATCCAGCGCGGCTTGCCGCTGCTGCGCGACAGGCAGAGTAGGCGCGCATCGTCGGTGACCACGAACAGCCACTCGCCGACCGCATAGGGCGAGGCCAGGCCGCCGATGCTCTGCTCCCACAAGGTCGAGCCGCTGGTGATGTCCACCGCGACCATCCGGCCGCCCTCGCCCAGCGCATAGACGCGGCCCTGGTCGATCACCGGCTCGGCATCGATATCCGACAGCGACGAGACCGAAGTGGTCATGGTGTTGCGGGTCAGCACGTCACCCCACAGCGACAGGCCGTTCTCGTAGCGATAGGCGTTGAGCTCGCCCGAGGAGAAGCCCGCGATCACCGTGCCCTGCGCCGAAGCCGGGGCGGCGACGCCGAACACGCCCTGCGATTCGAGGCTGGCCGTCGCCGTCCACGAAATCTCGCCCTTGTCCTGGGTCAGCGCGAACAGCTGGTTGTCCTGCGTCACCACATAGACATTGCCGTTGGCGAGCGTCGGCGCGCCACGCAGCGGGCCGCCGGGACGCTTGCGCCAGAGCTCCTTGCCGTCGGCGACCTGCAGGGCGACCACGTCGCCCAAGCCGTTCGAAGCGTAGACACGATCGCCGTCAACGCTGACGCCGCCACCGAACAGCGCGCCGCGGCTGCGCTTGTCCTCGCCGGTGCCGGTGCGGGCGTTCCACAGCTCCGAACCGGTATCGGCCGCCATGGCGTGCACGGTGCCGGCCTGGTCGATCACGAACAGCTTGTTGCCTTCGATCACCGGCGAAGCGGCGAGGCGCTGACTCTTCGACGGCTTGGCAACCTGCTTGGACCAGACGCGCGACAATGCTTCGCCGAGCGCAAGATGGCCCATCGCCTTGGAGGCGCTGCCACCCGGCTGGCTCCAATTCTCGTTGACCGCCGCCTCGGGCAACTGGACCTCGATGCCCGCGAGCGTCTTGTCGGCGGTGATGTCGTTTTCGGTCACCAGGATCGGCACGCGCTCGCCGAGCACGGGGGTCTTCTTGCTGCCGCCGCCCTTGAAGACGCCGCAGCCGCTCACCAGCGCGAGTGCCGCAACTGCCGTTACAACGCGAACCTTCGTGTTCATTTAGCTTGCTTTTCCTGGGTCTGAGCGGTCGGCGCCGTGGGCGTCACCGAAAGCGTCTTGGCGAGTTCGCCGGTGCGTTCGCGGATCGAATCCGGCACGCGGGAGCCGGCTTCGCTGAGCTGGCGATAGAGCTTGGCGGCCTCGCCGCGCTTGCCCGATTTCAGATAGGCGGCTGCCACCATCTCGCCCGCGGTGCCGAACCACGGCGAATCAGGGTTGGCGAGCGTGCCGAGCCGCTGGATCACGTCCTGCGGCTTGAGCGTGTCGAACTCCGCCTGGGTCTGGCGGACCAGCGCGAGATCGCGGAACGGCTGGGCGAGCTTGCTATCGGTGACGATGCTGGCGAACTTGGCCGCGGCACCCTTCTTGTCGCCCTGTTGGAACAGCAGATTGCCCTGGGTAAAGCGCGCCATCGCGGCATAGCCGTCCTCGCCCTGCGCCAGCTTGTCGAGCGCCGGCTGGGCCTGGCCGACCTGGTTCTGCGCGGCGAGCTGGAGCGCTGCGTCATATTCCTCGCCGCGTGCTTCGGCAGCGGTGCGCTGGCTGTGGTCGTAGAACAGCCAGCCGGCCACGGCGACCAGGAAGGCCACCACGCCGATCGCGATCCAGATGCCATAGCGGCGGCCGGCGCGGATCAGCTGATCGCGCCGATATTCCTCGTCGACTTCGCGAAGGAAGGCCTCGTCGGTGGTACCGGAAGGAGGAAGCGCCAAAATCTACTCCATGGGTCTGATGCGGCCGCGGACCTTAGCGCCGCGTCTCGTGAACGCAAATCGCCCTACTCCGTCAGTCCTTCGGCGCATAGACCTGATCCGGTCCCGGAAAGGCCCGCGACCGTACCTCGCCCGCATAGGTTTCAACCGCGGCGGAAATGCGGCCAGCCAGATCGTCATAGCGCTTCACGAAGCGCGGGGTGCGCTCGAACAGGCCGAGCATGTCCTCGGCGACCAGCACTTGGCCGTCGCACTGGGCCGAGGCGCCGATGCCGATGGTGGGGCATTGGACGGCCTTAGTGATCTCCACCGCGATCGGCTCGACCACGCCTTCGACGACGATCGCGAAGGCGCCCGCCTCGTCCATCGCCACCGCATCGCCGACCAGCTTGGCATGCTCCGCCTCGCTGCGGCCGCGCGCGCCATAGCCGCCAAGCACG
The DNA here is from genome assembly GCF_011927635.1 of Sphingomonas trueperi. Lineage (GTDB taxonomy): Bacteria > Pseudomonadota > Alphaproteobacteria > Sphingomonadales > Sphingomonadaceae > Sphingomonas > Sphingomonas trueperi. The sequence continues at coordinate 54,095 of NZ_JAATJB010000008.1, read as the reverse complement.
TTGATCGCCTGCGGGGTCAGGCCGATATGGCCGATCACCGGAATGCCGCGCTCGTTGAGGAATTTGACCGTCGGCGCCATCGCCGCGCCGCCTTCGAGCTTCACCGCCGCCGCTCCGGTTTCCTTGAGCAGCCGCGCCGCGCTCTTGAACGCCTGCTGGGGCGAGGCTTCGTAGCTGCCGAACGGCATGTCGATGACGACCAGCGCGTGATAGCTGCCGCGCACCACCGCCGCACCGTGCGCCGCCATCATCTCGAGCGTGACCGGCACGGTGGAGGGCAGGCCGTAGATCACCTGGCCCAGGCTGTCGCCGACCAGCAGCATGTCGCACTGCTCGTCCATCAGCTGCGCCATGCGCACCGTGTAGGCGGTGAGCATCACCAGCGGTGCGCCGCCCTTGCGCTTGCGGATCGCCGGCACGGTGACGCGCTTCATCGGCGCGGGCGTGGGGTTGGCGCGGCTGGTGGCGGTATCGAGGGTAAGCTGGTGCGACATGGCGCGCGGTCTAGCGGGTCGCGGGCGGCCTTGCCAGCCCGCTCCGGATCAGCGGAGCCAGCCCCGCCGGGTCGCCATGCCGGCGAGCCAGATCTGGAAAATCGCAACACTGAGGATGAAGGCGGGGATCACCAGGGCCTGCACCGGGCCCGACAGCCCGCCGGTGGCGAACAGATAGCCGAACTGCACGATCACTGCGGCGAGCGAGACGACGTACAGCAGATTCGCCTTGCGCGAGCGGCGCAGCATCGCGAGCGAGCCCAGCAGGCTGGCACCGACCCCGATCGCGTAATCGACCAGGAACCAGCGCGGCACCGCCTGATAATATTCCCAATTCCAGAAGCTTGGCACGTCGCCACGCTGCGGCGCCAGGGTCGCGTGCGCATAGAAGACGAGGCAGCCGAACAGCCCCCACAAGACCAGCATCGTTGCGACCGTGCGAAACCAGCTGGCTGGCCGTTGTCGAATATAAGACGCCATGCGATCCCAGTAACCCGTCTCGTTTATCGTGTTAATTTAGGATAAACACGGTGGTTAGGCCATGAATGTGTAAATTTTTCGTGCTCAGAGCAACGCGCGGGCATAGCGTTCTGCCGCGAATCCGATCAGCAAACCGCCCGGATATTCCAGCACAGGCCGTTTGATCATCGACGGCTGCGCGATCATCAGCGCGCGCGCCTTGGCCGAATCGAGGTCGATCTTGTCCATCTCCGGAAGTTTGCGGAAGGTGGTGCCGGCGCGGTTCAGCAGCGGCTCCCAGCCCTCCGCCGCGATCCAGTGATCGAGCCGCGCTGGGTCGACACCATCGGCCTTATAGTCATGAAACACATAGCGAATTGCGTTGGCGTCGAGCCAGGCCCGCGCCTTCTTCATCGTGTCGCAATTCTTGATTCCGTAGAGTGCGATGGTCATGCGCGCTTAGTGAAGGAAACGGCCGAGGGTCACAACCGGCTGCACCTCCAGACCCACCGCGCGATAGAAACCGATCGCCGCATCATTGCCTTCGCGGACCATCAGCTGGAGCTTCGGGCAGCCCCGCGCGCGCAGCCAGGCTTCGGCGGCGGCCATCAGCGCGCGGCCATGCCCCTGCCCGCGCGCCGACTCGGCAACGGCGAGATAATAGACCCAGCCGCGATGGCCATCCTCGCCCACCATCGCGGTGCCGAGCAGCGCGTCGCCGTCGCGGAGCAGCAGGATGGCGGAGGTAGCCCCCTGCACCGCACGGTCGAAATCGGCGACGGGATCGTTCCACGGCCGGGTGAGGCCCGCCGCCTGCCACAATGCGATGACGTCGTCGCGGTCGCCTACGCTCGCTTCCCGGATCTGCATCGCGCCAACCTATCGCGCGTAGTGCAGCGCGGCTATCCCCGCCTGAGGCCGAGCAGCGCTGCCGCGGCGACCAGCGAACCGCCCGCCATTGCCGCCGCCACCACCGGCAACCCGAGGTTCATCGAGAAGAGCAGCCCGGCAACGATCGGCCCCAGCGCCGCGCCGCCGCGCCCGACGCCGATCACGAAGCCCGTGCCCGATCCGCGCGCCGCCGTGGGGAAGCTCTGCGCGATCAGCGCGTACATGCCGACGACGCCGGCATTGGTGCAGAACCCCGCAATCCCCGCGACCAGCGCCAGCCCGCCCAGGTCGCGCTGCCCCTGGCCGAACAGCGCCACCATCGCGGTCGCCGCGACCAGCGCCACGACCAGCAGCGCCCGCAGCGGCAGCCGCCAGCTGAGCAGGCTCAGCAGCACCGCCCCCGCAAGCCCGCCGACATTGGCCCAGACCAGCACCCCCGCCGCCTGCGACGCAGGGTACCCCATGTCGACCACGATCTTCGGCACCCATTTGAGGATGAAGTAGAAGGTCATGATATGGCAGAAATAGGCGATGGTCAGCAGGATCGTCGTCCGCGCCAGCGGCCCGGCGAACAGCTGGGCGAGCGGCAGCTTGCCGCCCGCCTCGGCGCGCGGCGGCAGCGTTTCGATCGGTGCCTGACCCATCTTTGCCAGCAGCCGGTTCGCCCGCTCCAGTGCCCCCGCCGGCTGGCGCTGGAACAGGTAGCGGATCGACTCCGGCAGCAGGAGCCAGGTGAGCGGCAGGAACAGCGCGGTCATGCCCGCCCCGAACAGGAACACGTGCCGCCAGTCGCCGCCGACCAGCAGCTGCGCCGCGATCGACCCGCCGACGATCGCGCCGACCGGATAGCCCGAGGCCATCAGCCCCACCGCGAGGCTGCGCGTGCGGGCATTGGCGAGCTCCGCCACCATCGCATTGGTGCAGGCGAGCATGCCGCCGATGCCGAGCCCGGTGAACAGCCGGAAAGCGGAGAGCATCTCGACGTTGCGCGCAAAGGTTGCCGCCAGCATGCCCGCCGCCATGATCGCGAGGCACAGCAGGATCGCCGGCCGCCGCCCCGCACGATCGGCATAGCTGCCGAGCACGACCGAGCCGACCGCCATGCCGATCAATTCCATCGACAGCACCAACCCCAACGCCGCACGGTCGATTCCCCATTCCGCCGCGATGCCCGGCGAGGCGAAGCTGATCGCCAGCACGTCAAATCCGTCGAGCGCGTTGAGCAGCAGACAGAGCAGGATGCCCATCACCTGCGTGCGGCTGAGCGGTGCCTCGTCGAGCCGCGGCAGGATTCCGGGTGACTCCGCCATTTCAGACCTCTCCTTCGGGGCTTTCGCGCCCCTTGTTCTTCAGGCGATGAGCATCAGCGCGTCGAGCGCCACCACCCCTTCGCCCATTGGGTGCACTACCACGGGATTCAGGTCCACCTCGCGGATGGACGGCTCGGCGATCAGCACCTGCGCCAACCGCGCGATCAGCGCCGCGACCGCTGGCACGTCGAGCGCGGGCGCCCCCCGCCATCCGCGCAAAATCGCCGCGCTCTTCAGCTGGTGCAGTTCGCGTTCGATCGCTTCCGGCGTCAGATCGCAGGGCAGCAACCGCACATCCTGGAGGATCTCCGCCGTCACCCCGCCGAATCCGGCGAGGATCACCGGCCCCCATTCGGGATCGCGCTTGGCACCCACGATCAGCTCGACCCCGCGCTTGCCCATGCCCTCGACCAGCACGCCGTCCAACGTCAGGTCCGGCCGGTGCCGGCCGACATCGCCGTGTAGCTTGCGCCAGCCGGCGCGGAGCTCGCTTTCGTCGGCAAGGTTCAGCACCACACCGCCCGCGTCGCTCTTGTGGCTGAGCTCGGCCGATTGGGCCTTGAGCACCACCGGATAGCCGATCTCCGCGGCGATCTGCACCGCCTCGTCCGCCGTGCGGGCGAACCCGCCCCTGGGGAAGGGCAGGCCCAGCGGCGCCAGCACCGCCTTCGCGCGATATTCCGGCACCACCCCACCGAGCGGCAGGTCGTCGCAGGCAAGCGGATCGGCGTCGCAGATCGTGAAGTCGCGCGCCGCATGCGCCGAAAGCCGGGCAAGTGCGCGGAACACCCGCTCGGTGGAACCGAAGCACGGCACCCCCGCCGCGCGCAGCCGGGCGATGTTCTCCGTCCCCAGCGGCGCGCCTTCGTCCAGCCCGGCGAAGATCAGGGGGGTGGCGAGCGGCGCCTCCTCCACCGCGCGCAGGATCGGCGGCAGCTTGATCGACACGGTCGCGGGATCGGTGAGGATGATCCCGGCGACGATGCAGCCGAAGCGCTCGTCCGCGCCCAACGCCTTGAGCAGGCGATAATACATGTCGGGCTCGACCAGCCCCTGCGCGGTGATGTCGAGCGGATTGCTGACGCCGACGAAGTCCGGCATCGCCGCCCGGAGTGCCGGGGCATTGGCGTCGTCGAGCGCCGGCAGCGCGACACCCAGCCCCTCGCACAGGTCGAGCGTCAGCGCCTTGAACGCGCCGGACTCCCCCAGCACCGCGGTGCCGCCGCCCGGCAAGCCCGGGCAGCGCGCCGCGATTTCAGTGATGTCGCCGAGTTCCTCCAGCGTCTCGGCGAAGACCACGCCAGCGCGCTCGACCATCACCCGCATCAGCTGATAGTCGCCCGCCATCGCGCCGGTATGCGTCGCCGCCGATTCGCGTGCGGCGCTGCTCTTGCCGGGGTGAAGCAGCACGACGAGCTTGCCCGCCGCCCGTGCCTTGCGCGCCGCCTTGAGGAAACGCTGCGGCTTGCGGAACTGCTCGACGATCATCGCGATCACCTGCGTGTTCGGATCGTCGACGCAATAGTCGACATAATCCTCGACCCCGCTCGCCGCCTCGTTGCCGGTCGAGACCGACAGCGTGACCGGCAGGTCGCGGCTGAGCAGCGTCGTCGCCAGCACCGCCGCCATCGCACCGCTCTGCGAGACGATGCCGATGCCCGCGCCGGGGCCGCGCTCGGGCACTATGGTCTCGACGAAGGTCAGCGGCACCCGCTCGACATAATTGACGAGGCCGAGGCAGTTCGGCCCTTCGATCACCATGCCCGCCTCGGCCGCGATGCGGGCGATCTCGCGCTGGTCGGCCAGGCCCTGCTCGCCGCCTTCGGCGAAGCCGGCCGAAAAGACGATCGCGGCGCCCACCTTGCGGGCGGCAAGCGCGCGGATCGTCTCCACCACCCCGGCACGCGGAATCGCGAGCACCGCGGCGTCCACACCCTCCGGGAGCGCGTCGACGCTAGGCAGGCAGGGACGCCCGCCGATCATGTCCCGCTTGGGATTGATCAGGTGGATGGCACCGGCAAAGCCGTTGCGCTCCAGATTGGCGAGCACCGAGGCGCCGAGCGCCCCGGGCTTGTCCGAGGCCCCGACGATCGCGACCGATTTCGGCCGCAACAGCCGATCGAGCGCGAGTCCGTTGGCGGTGGCGGATGGCGGGGAAAGCGTATCGACGGTCATCGGTGCCCTCCCCCGGCTCAGGCGTTGTGCTTGGACTTGTCGTACGCACCGAGGCCCGGCTTGTACGTCTTGTCGTCGATGAACTGCTTGATGCCTTCCTTGCGGCCTTCATTGTCGTAGCTGTTGGCGGCTTCCTGCGCGCGGATCAGATAATCCTCGGCATTGTCATAGGTCATCTCGCGCACCCGGCGGATCGCGTCCTTGGTCGCCTTGAGCGCCACCGGATTCTTCGCCTGCAGCACCTTGGCCACTTCCTCGACACGGGCCTTGAGGCCGTCCAGCGGCACCGCCTCGTTGACCAGACCCCATTCGGCCGCCTTCTTGCCGCTGATATTCTCACCCATCATCGCGTGGTACATGGCGTTGCGGAAGCCGGTCAGCTCGGCGATCACCTTCGACGCGCCGCCGCCGGGCAGGATGCCCCAGTTGATCTCCGATAGCCCGAACTGCGCCTCCTCCGCCGCAAAGGCGAGGTCGCAGCCGAACAGCGGGCCATAGCCGCCGCCGAAGCACCAGCCATTGACCATCGCGATGGTCGGCTTGTGATACCAGCGCAGGCGGCGCCACCAGCCATAGGCCTCGCGCTGGGCACCGCGCGTGGCGCCCAGGCCCTTGACCTCGTTCTCGCGGAAATATTCCTTGAGGTCCATGCCGGCGGACCAGGCGGTCCCCTCACCGCTCAGCACCAGCACACCCACATCGTCGCGATATTCGAGTTCGTCGAGCACTTCCATCATCCGCCGGTTGAGCCGCGGCGACATGCAGTTGCGCTTGTCCGGACGGTTGAAGCGTACCCAGGCGATGCCGTCGATCACGTCATAGGCAACGGTGGCGTCTTGGATCGGATCGGTCATGCTGCTTAGCCTTTCTGAAAAATGCGGCGTCATTCGACGCAGTAGAAGTCGATGATCACATGGGTCGGCCGGCGGATGCCGCGCGCGACGAACACGGTGCGCGCCAGCCAGGCGTGCGGCCCCTCGGCCACCTCGAAGCGCGGCGTGGTGCGGAAATAATAGGCGTCGGGCTCGACCGGCTCGTCGCGCGCCAGCCGGGCGGTGACCGCCTCGCTGGCGACGCGCAGGCCCGGATTCTCGATCCCGATCACGGTGCCGTCCTCGGCCTGGAGGAAATAGCGGGCGAGCACGCGGGTGACGCCGCCCGGCAGGATCGTCTGCCAGTCGCCGCCGCCCGGCAGCACCGTCGCGCTCAGACGCGGACCGCTGACCCGGCCGCCGGTGATCGCGATGAAGCGCGACCGGCCGCCATCCACCGCTCCCCGGTCGACCGGCGGCGCGATCTCGACACGAGCCGAGAAGGCGAAGACGAGGCCGGGCGGCGGAGCGGAGGGGTCGGTCATGCGTTCGGCTCAGATCGGGAAGTGGCCGGGCTGAGTCTCCAGCGTGATCCAGCGCAGTTCGGTGAAGCTCTCGATCCCCGCCTTGCCGCCGAACTTGCCATAGCCCGAGGCCTTCACGCCGCCGAACGGCATCTGCGCCTCGTCATGCACGGTCGGCCCGTTGACGTGGCAGATGCCCGACTGGACCTGCCGCGCCACCCGGAGCCCGCGCGCCGCGTCGCGGGTGAACACCGAGGCGGAAAGGCCGTACTCGGTATCGTTGGCGAGCTCGATCGCGTGCGCCTCGTCGCGCGCGCGGATCACGCCGACGACGGGGCCGAAGCTCTCGTCGCGGAACAGCTTCATCGCGGGCGTGACCTTGTCGACGACATGCGCGGGCATCAACACGCCGTGTGCCTCGCCGCCATTCACCAGCGCGGCGCCCTGGGCGACGGCATCATCGATCAGGCTCTGCACATGCGCGACGGTCTTGGTGTCGACCACCGCGCCGAGCGGCGTCTTGCCCTCGCGCGGATCACCGACCGCCAGCGTGGCGACCTTGGCCTTGAACTTCTCGACGAACGCATCGGCCACCGCATCGACGACGATGATCCGTTCGGTCGACATGCAGATCTGGCCCTGGTTCATGAAGGCGCCGAACGCCGCCGCCTTCACCGCTTCGTCCAGATCCGCATCGTCGAGCACGATCAGCGGCGCCTTGCCGCCGAGTTCGAGCACCACGGGCTTCAGATTCTGCGCGCACCGCACCGCGATGATCCGGCCCACGCCGGTCGATCCGGTGAAGTTCACCCGGCGGACGGCGGGCGCGTCGATCATCGCGCCGACCACTTCGCCGGCGTCTTCCGGCGCATTGGTGACCAGATTGACGATGCCGCCGCCGAACCCGGCCTCGACGAACGCCTCGATGATCAGCGCATGGGTGCGCGGGCATTGCTCGCTGGCCTTGAGCACCACCGTGTTGCCGCAAGCGAGCGGCACCGCGATCGCGCGGGTGGCGAGGATGATCGGCGCATTCCACGGCGCCATCGACAGCACCACGCCCGCCGGCTCGCGCACCGCCATGGCGATGCAGCCCGGCTTGTCGGAGGGGATCACCTCGCCGCTGATCTGGGTGGTGAGCCCGGCGGCCTCGCGGATCATCGAAGCGGCGAGCATCAGGTTGAAGCGCGCCCAGCCCTCGGTCGCGCCGATCTCGGCCATCATCGCATCGACGAACGCGTCGGCGCGGGCCTCCATCGCGGCCGCAGCCTTGGTCAGCAGCGCGCGGCGGGCATTGGGGCCCTGCGCGGACCAGGCGGGGAACGCCGTCTGCGCGGCAGCGACGGCGGCGAGCGCGTCTTGCGGACTGGCAGCGGCGGCGGTGGTCGCCACCGCGCCGGTGACGGGGTTATGGCGATCGAAAGTACGTGCGGCCTCGCGCGGGGCACCGCCCACGCTCAGCGCAACTCGGCTTGCAGACATGACCTCTCCTGTCCTGCGTGCTATTGTTATGTAGCATAGCTTTTATCGCAGGACAGGCAAGAGGCATCGCGGCCGATTTATTTCGCGTCGGCGGCGAAGCGGAACGTCACGGCAATGGCGTCGGGGATGGTGCCGGGGTCGCTCCACTGGCCCTTGCCGACCCCGAAGGCGAGGCGCTTGACCGTGGCAGTGCCGCTCGCCTGGGCATGGTCGCCGTCGATCTGGAGCGTGAAGCGCACCGGCATCGGGTTGGCCGCGCCCGCCAGCGCCAGCGTGCCGTCGGCGACATAGCCATTGCCCTGCTTGCGGATCCGCGTGGCGGTGAAGCGCGCCTTTGGGTGCGCAGCGACACCGAAGAAATCGTCGCCCTTCAGCGTGTCGTCGCGCTCCGAGTCGCCGCTGCTCACCGAGGCGAGATCGATGTCGACCGCGATCTTCGAATGGGCGAGGTCGTCGGGGCTGAACTGGATGTCGGCGGTCCAGCGGGCGAAGCGGCCGTTGATCGGCTCGCCGCTATAGACGGTGCGGAAGGCAAGTGTGCCGCCCGGCGCGACCTTCCAGCTGCGCACCGGCGTGGCGGCGTCGGTCGGCGAAGCGGAAGGCGTCGGCGTCGGCGTCGGCGCGGGGCTGGCCGAGGCTTCCGGGGTCGGCGCCGGGGCGGCCGGCAGCTCGGGCGTCGAGCCCGGGGTCGGCAGCGGCTGCGAGGGCGTCGGCGCCTCGGCATGGCCCTTGTAGCGCCACGAACCGGCGAAGAACGCCGCGACGCACGCCGCCAGCGCCACGACGACCGCGATCGACAGCGCCGGACGCCGCGACAGCGCCGCCGGCATCATCCGCCCGATCACGTCGTCGCGCAGCAGATGGTGCCGCAGCGCGCCCGCGACGTGCAGCACGAACAGCCCGGCGAGCAGCCAGCCGATCAGGCCGTGGATGGCCTCGGCCGGCTCGTTCCACGCCGAGCCCAGCGGCAGGTGCGGCAACGGGATCGTGCCGAACAGCAGCGTCGGCAGCTTCACCCGTGCGGTAGAGACGATGATCCAGCCGGTGATCGGCCCCAGGATCATCACGCCGTAGAGGCCCCAATGCACCGCGCTCGCGAGCAGCTTCAGCGCGGGCGCACCCTCGGCAGGCGGACGCGCGACGAACAGCCGGGTCAGCAGCCGGGCGAGCGACAGGACCAGGATCAGGATGCCGACCGACTTGTGGAACTGGAAGGCGACGAACAGCGAGGATTTCGGCAGATCCTCCAGCGCCCAGCCGAGCCCCAGCTGGAACAGCAGCAGCAGCGCCAGCGCCCAGTGGAGCAGGATCGCGATCCCGCTATATCGTTGTTTCAGCCCTGCCACGCTCAGCCTCGTTCTACGGGAACGCGCGCAGCCCGGTGCGGCGCACGGAAGCGCACGAACCCGATGTCCGAGTCGGTGGCGCAACGACCCGATGTTGCGCGCATCGTGGCGTGATCGGCAAGGGCACCCCCGGAAACGCTGGGTTCCGGGTCGCGGGCTGGCGGCTACCATCGCGACATCGTACGGACCATGGCATGCTTCCTGCCGCTGCGGTAGGCGCACGCCCGCAACTTTCACGGGGGCGTGCAGCATGATCCGGACGCTATTCTTCCTCCTGCTCGGGATGGGCGCGCTGTGGAGCGTGCCCGCGCATGCGAGCGGCGATTACAGCTGCGGCCCCGCTTGGAAGCTGCGCTACGCCGCCTATAGCGGTTGCGACGACCTGGCAATGCTCGGCCCGCGCAACGACAGCCGGACAAATCTCGCGCTGCTCCTCGCCGATCTGCCCGGCGCCGCGCGGCTGGTGGCACCGGCCAAGCCATCGGTGTTCCTCGATATCGCCCTGCTGATGCCGCGCTCGGCCGATGGCGGCAGCCCGTACTTCTCCGACGGCGAGGGATCGCGCTGCCGCAGCAACGTGGCCGGCACAGAACGCTTCGAAGCCGCGATCCGCGCCAATGCGAAGGTGCCCGAGCCCGAACGCGCCGCCTTGATCGCCGCTCGGAAGGGACTGGCGCCCGACTGTACCCAGGGAACCGCGGGAAGCGCCGCACTCGTCGCCGCGGTAAACGGGGCGAAGTCCGAGGCGGGCAAGGCGTTCGCCGCCTATCTCGACGGCGCCGCCGCCTTCTATGCCGGCGACTATGACGGCGCAGCGGCGCGCTTCGCCTCGCTCGGCAATGCCCGCGATGCGTGGCTGCGCGAGACCGGGCGCTACATGCTCGGCCGGGTCGCGGTGAACCAGGCGCAGGTCGATTATTACGACGACTATGGCTCGCCCAAACAAGGCGCGAAGGTCGCGCCGACGCTGGTCGCCGAGGCGGAAAACGCGCTGCGCGGCTATATGAAGGCCTACCCCCAAGGCGAATATTTCTTCTCGGCGCGCGGTCTGTTGCGCCGCGTCTACTGGCTGGCGCAGGACCGCGCGAAGCTCGAGGCCGAGTATGCCGCGCTGATCGCGCTGCCGGACGCGAAGCGCGGCATCGACGCAGTGTCGCTGGCGCAGGAGATCGACGCCAAGCTGCTGGCGGGTGCCACTGCGGACTCGCTGCACGACCCCATCCTGCTCGCCGCGTTCGACCTGATGCACATGCGCACCGGGGAACGCGGCGAAACCTGCTGCGACGCCCTGTCCCGCGCCGCGCTCGACGCCCAGCGCGCCAAGTTCGCCAGCAAGCCCGCGCTGTTCGCCTTCCTCCAGGCGACCCATGCCTATCATCTCGGCGGGCAGCCGCAGCAGGCGTTGGAGCTCCTCCCCGATGCGTCGCACCAAGCGAATTTCAGCTATCTCGAGTTCAGCCGGCAGATGCTGCGCGGCATGGCGCTGGAGGCACGGGCCGACCGCAATGTGCGCGGCTTCTGGATCGACCTCCTGTCCGGCGCCAAGGCCCCCCGCCAGCGCCCCGTCGTCGAGCTGGCGCTGGCGCTGCACGACGAGCGGCACGACGGCCTCGCGCGCCTGTTCGCATCCGACTCGCCGATCCGCTCGCAGGAGATCCGCGACCGGCTGCTGATGAACGTCGCCGACGCGAAGCTGCTGCGGCAGCAGGCGCAGGCGGTGAGCGCCTCGGCGCACGAGCGCGACGTCGCGCTGTTCACGCTGCTCTACAAGGAAGCGACGCGCGGTTCGCACCGCGACTTCGTCGAGGATGTCCGGCTGGTACCGGCCAGCGCCCCGATCGAAGCCGATTATTATTTCGACTTCAGCGGTGCCAAGCCGCTGCCTACCGGGCTGTTCGTCAAGGGCAAGAAGCTGGGCGATTATGGCTGCCCGGCCTTGTCCGAAACGCAGCGCCGCCTCGCCGCTGCGCCTCGCAATGCGAAGGCGATGCTCTGCCTGGGCGAGTTCACCCGCGTGAACGGCTTCGACGGGTTCCTGCTCGACAGCCAGCCGGCGAGGGACGAGCTGGGCGGCACGCCGACACGGTTCGCCGGCGTTCCCTATTCGCGGCTGGACGCCTATCAGGCGGTGATGGCCTCTGCCGCCGCCTCGCCCGACGATAAGGCCTATGCGCTGTTCCGCGCGGTCAATTGCTATGCGCCCAGCGCATCCAATGCCTGCGGCGGCAAGGGCGTGGAGCCTGCGGTTCGCAAGGGCTGGTTCCAGCGGCTGAAGCGCGATTATCCCAAGTCGCGCTGGGCGCAGGAGCTGCGCTATTATTGGTAGGAGGCTCGGGCTGCTGCTGGCACTGCCGCTGCTGCTCTCGGCGACGCCGCCCCAGACGGCCTCCAGCGCTGCGGTGGATGCCACTCGCTACGACGCATTCTGGCTCTGGGCGGGGGTGAAGCCGCAGCCGGCGCTCGCCCACGCCCGCCGGATCTACCTGCTGCAGGGCGCGGTGGTCGGCGGCGACGCGCCGCGGATGATCGCGCAGCGCCCGGCGGTCCCGCGGGTCCGCCATGCCGAGCTGTGGATGGTGCTGCGGGTGGAGACGCTCGCCTGGCCCCCGCAGATCGACGCGCAACTGCGCGCCGCGCTCGATCGCTGGCAGCGGGCAGGGAACCGGATCGCCGGCATCCAGATCGATTTCGACGCGCGGACGCGTCATCTGTCGCGCTATGCCGCCTTCCTCAAGAGCCTGCGGGCAAAGCTTCCCCCACGGTACAGGCTGAGCATCACCGGCCTGCTCGACTGGAGCGCCAATGGCGATCCCGAAGGCCTGGCACAGCTGTCAGGCGTCGTCGACGAGGTGGTCGTACAGATCTACCAGGGGCGGCACGTGATCCCAGGCTATCAGGGCTATGTCGCCAAGCTGGGCCGATGGCCCATTCCGTTCCGGATCGGCCTGCTCCAGGGCGGCGAATGGACGCCGCCGCCCGGGCTCACCGCCAATCCCCGCTTCCGGGGCTATGTGGTGTTCCTGCTGAACCCGTGAACCCGAACTGCGCTTTTCGTGACGCCGCGAACCGGTGTATAGCCCCAGCGCAAGAAATGGGGGAGGAACGCGATGAAGCTGGCGGTAACGGTAGCGGCGATCGTCGCCACGGGCACGATCGGTATGGCGGGTGCATCCGCGGTGCAGACGTCGCAGCAGGCCTATGCGGCGATGTCCGACACCCCCGGCACCGGCCCCTACCCCGCCGTCAAGCGCACCGACTCCGCGCTCCCCGACCATGTGCTCTACCAACCCGCCGACCTCTCGGCGCTCGGCGCCAAGAAATTGGGCGTGCTGGTGTGGGGCAACGGTGCGTGCAGCGACGACGGCGCGAGCGTACGGCTGCACCTCGCCGAGATCGCATCGCATGGCTATCTGGTAATCGCGCCCGGCCGGATTTTGACCGGCCCCGGCGCACCGCCGCCCCCGCAAACGCCGCCCCCGCCCGGCCCGCTCGGCATCAGGACGACGACCGCGCAGGTCGCCGCCGGGATCGACTGGGCGCTGGCGGAGAACGCGCGGCGCGGCAGCCCCTTGTTCGGCCGCATCGATCCGCGACTGGTCGCGGTCTCGGGCCATAGCTGCGGCGGGCTCCAGGCGCTGGAGATCGCCGCCGATCCGCGCGTGCATGCCGTGATCGTCCATAACAGCGGGGTGTTCAAGGACGGCACCAATCCGATCCGCGGCATCACCATCGACAAGGCGGCCCTGCGGCGGCTGCACACCCCGGTGCTCTACGTCATGGGCGGACCCTCGGACATCGCCTGGCCCAACGGCAACGATGATTTCGACCGGATCGACACCGTGCCGGCGATGCTCGCCAGCCTCGATGTCGGCCATGGCGGCACCTTCCAGGATGCCAATGGCGGCCGGGTGACGCCGGTCGACGTCGCCTGGCTGGAATGGCAGCTGCGCGGCGACCCCGCCGCCGCGCGCTGGTTTCAGGGCCCGGACTGCCGGCTCTGTACCGATCCCGCCTGGACGGTGCGCAAGAAGCGCATCGACTGAACGCGGTGCGGGCGCCTCAAAGCGCCAGGGTCGCCCGCACGTTCGCGCGCACATCGCCTGCCCGGGTCGCGCCGAGCGTCTTCATCGCGACCCCGACATCTCCCGAAACCGCGAGGTGCCGCCCCACCGCCCAGTCGGCGCCTATGCCTGTCGCACCGACCGGGCCGGCGTCGCCACCGCGCAGCCGGCCGGCATAGCCAGCGTCGAGATACAGCCAGGGCTCGAGCGCCGAGGCCCATCGACCGCGCCCGATCCGCAGCGGATCGAGCCGCAGCTCGTTGCGGAGCACCGCGCCGCGATCGAACGCACCGTCGTCCAGCGTATAGGCGCGCACCTGGCCGCGTCCGCCGATGCCCAGCATCTCGGTCTGCGGCAGCGCGACGCCGCTGAACTGCCAGTTCAGCTGGTGGACCAGGCTGAAGCCGGGCAGCCGGGTGCGCCGCGAGAGCACGCCATTGGCATAGGCGTAGCGCGCCGCGCCGAACTGACGCTGCGAGGCCGCCTCGAAGGCCGCGGCCGTGTTGTGGGAATCGATTCCGCCGGGGCTGACATGCACCGCGATGTCGATCGTGGTCGATCCCAGCGCATCATGGGCCTGCAGCGCATAGCCGGCGGTGACCTGGCCGACATGGAAGCGCGACGTCGGCCGCACCAGCAGCGTGCCGAACAGCAGGTCGCCCGCCTGGGTCTTCCAGTCGAGACCGGCATAGACCTCCCCGCGCAGGCATGACGCGACATTGGCCAGGGCAGTGCGGATCGTCAGGCCATATTCTCGGGTGTGCTGGCGGGAATCGAACGCCTCGAAGGGCTGGTTGGAGCGAATGTCGCCGAAACTCGCCTCCAGGCTCGTCCGCGGCGCGATCGCCATCCAGAGCCGCCCCGCCTGGCTGACATAGCGGCTGCTGCCGCCAGGGTGGGCGCCGAGCCCGGTCAGCCGCTGGCCCGAGGTGGTCAGCTGATAGCTGGCATAGCCGTCGCGCAGCCCCGGGACATGGGCGAGCGCATAGAGGAAATAGCGGCCGATGCCCGTGTTGGGGCTGCCGCTATTGGCATAGCCGCCGCCCACCGCCCAGGGGCGCTCGCGGGTGCCGACATAGGTCACGTCGGTGGTGCCGAGGCGCTGCCCAGGCTCGAACACCGCCTCCACGCGGCGGAAGGGATAGCGGTTGAGCCAGTCGAGATCGTCGCTGAGTGCCTGCGCGTCGATCGTCGCGTCCGGGCGTTGGCGGATCGCCGCCGAGAGATGTGCCGCCTCGCCCGGGCCCACCCCGGAGATGCGCGCCTGGCCGAGCCGGAATTGCTCGACCCGCAGCGTCAGCTGGCCCGAGGAGATTTCCTGCTCGGGCGCGGAGACATGGACGAAGGGGCGGCCATGGTCGCGATAGGCCTTGGCGATCGCCGCCTTGATCGCGCTGATCTCCCGCTGCGAGAGCGGGCGGCCGATGAAGCGACGCAGCCGATCTGCGAGCCACGGCGCGTCCTCGATCCCCGCGAGGCGGATGCCGCTGTCGTCGGGCGTGGCCACCGCATCACCGGCAATCAGGGTGACGCCGCGCAGCGTCACGCCCAGCGGGGTCGGGTCGGCGGCGGGATCAACCTCGACCGGCGGCACCGGCCGCGCCGGCTCGGGCTGGAGCACGGGCGCCGGGTTGCGCTCGAGCGCCTGCGCCAGCGCCGGGTGTGGCAGCGCCATGCAGGAAAGCGGCGCGAGCCGAGCGAGCAGGCGGGTGTTGGGCGCCCCACGGCGCGCACGATCGATGGTCTGCACGGATCAGTTCTGCCGCTTGAAGAAGATACCGGGGAAAGGCCGCATCGGCATGGGTGCATCCGGGCGCTCGCCGCGAAGAGCGCCGTCGGCACCGCGCCAGACGCTCGCAGGTGCCGCGTCGCCGGTCAGACGGATCGACAAGGGCGTCGGCCGCACATTGGGATCGCGGACGACGAGACCGGTCGGGGCATTCTGGTAGACGATCGCATAGTTGGAAAGACCGGCTCCCGACGCATTCGATACGGCGATCGCATAGGGATCCGGGCCATAGGGGGCTGCCGCGCCGAAGCCCTCGCTCCACAGCGCGACCCCGTCCACCCGATCGCCATTGACCAGGCCGGTCGCCTGGAAGCCCACGACGCTGGGATCGAGTGTGGTACCCAGTACCTTGCTGCTGTCCTGCGCCCGGATGATCAGCGGGCGCGGCGTCACGCCGAGGGTCGCCCCGACGAAGCTGAGCGCATAGTTGGCGCCCGCGGTCAGCGTCCCCTGGCCGATCGCATAGCTGCCGACCGGGCTCGCAGCATTCGCGCTGGTCGTCAGGGCACCGCGCAGCGTGTCGCCATGCACCAGGCCGGCACCGCCCACGCTGTAGGCCAGCGCCGGTACGGCGTCGCCATAGACCATGGTGCGATCGAGCGCGGTCACGGAAAGCGGTCGCGGCGTTACCGTCAGGCTCGCGCCGCCGAAGCTAAGCGTATAGTTGGGGCCGGCGCTCAGCGTGCCGAGCCCGATGGCATAGGTGCCGACCGGACTGGTCGCGCTGGCAGTGGTAGCCAGCGCGCCGCGCAACGTGGCTTCCAGCGTGTCGCCATGGACAAGGCCGGCAGCATCGACCGCATAGGCGAGGCCCGGCACGGCATCGCCGTACACCATGGTGCGGTCGCCTGCCGTGACGGTCAGCGCGCGCGGGGTGATCGACAGGTTCGCGCCGACGAAGTTCAGTGCGTAGTTGCCGCTCGCCGCGAGCGTGCCCTGCTCGATCGCATAGCTGCCCGCACCGCTGGTCGCGGTTGCGCGCGTCGTCAGCCCCCCGCTCAGCGTGTCGCCATTGACCAGCGCCCCGCTGTCCACCGCATAGCCGAGCGTCGGCAGCGCATCGCCATAGGTCATCGACCGTGCATCCGCCGTCACCGTCAGCGGACGCGGCGTCACCGCCATCTGCCCGCCGACGAAGCTGAGCGCATAGTTGCTGCTCGCCGCGAGCGTGCCCTGTCCGATCGCATAGCGGCCCACCGCGCTGGTCAAGGCCGCGCCGGTCGAAAGCGCGCCGCTGAGCGTGTCACCATTGGCCAGCCCGGCACCACCCACCGTGTAGGTGAGCGCCGGCAGCGCGTCGCCATAGACCATGCTGCGGTCGTTCGCCGTCACCGTCAGCGACCGCGGCGTCACCGCCAGGGTCGCACCGGTGAAGCTCAGCGCGTAGTTGGAACCGGCGCTGAGGCCGCCCAGCTCGATCGCGTACGTACCGACCGCGCTCGCCGAGTTCGCGCTCGTCGCCAGCGCGCCGAAAAGGGTGTCGCCATTGACCAGCCCCGCGCCGCCCAGCGCGTAGGTCAACGCCGGCAACGCATCGCCATAGACCATGGTCCGGTCGTTCGCGGCAATCGTCAGCGATCGCGGGGTGACCGACAGGGTCCCGCCGGTGAAGCCCAGCGCATAATTGGCCCCGGCGGTCAGCGTCCCCTGCCCGATCGCATAGCTGCCGACCGCGCTCGTCACGCCCGCGCTTGTCGCCAGCGCGCCGCTCAGCGTGTCGCCATTGACCAGGCCTGCACCGCCCAGGCTGTAGGTCAGCGCAGGCGTGCCGTTGCCATAGACCATGCTGCGATCGTCGGCGGTCACCGTCAGCGCGCGCGGCGTTACCGACAGGGTCGCGCCGGTGAAGCTCAGCGCATAGTTTGCGCTGGCCGCCAGCGTCCCCTGCCCGATCGCATAGCCGCCGACCGGGCTCGTCGCGCCCGCACTCGTCGCCAGCGCGCCGCTCAGCGTGTCGCCATTGACCAGCCCCGCACCGCCCAGACTGTAGGTCAGCGCGGGCGTAGCGTCGCCATAGACCATGCTGCGGTCCTGCGCCGTCACGGTCAGCGCGCGCGGCGTGACCGACAGCGTGCCGCCGGTAAAGCTCAGCGCATAATTGGCCCCGCCGCTCAGCGTGCCCTGGCCGATCGCATAGCTGCCGACCGGGCTGGTCACCCCCGCGCTCGTCCCCAGTGCGCCGCTCAGCGTGTCCCCGTTGACCAGCCCCGCGCCACCCAGCGCGTAGGTCAGCGCCGGTAGGGCGTTGCCATAGACCATCGATCGGTCGTCCGCGCGTATCGTCAGTGCACGCGGGGTGACTGCGATGCTGCCGCCCAACAGGCTCAGTGTGTAGTTCGCGCCCGCGCTCAGCGTGCCGAGCCCGATCGCGTACGTGCCCACGCCCGTGGTGGTGCTGACGTTCGGCGCCAGCGATCCGGTCAGCGTGTCGCCGTTGGCCAGCCCCGCACCGCCCAGCGTGTAGCCGAGGGTCGGCGCGGTCTCGCCATAGACCATCGTCCGATCGGCGGCGGTCACGGTCAGCGCTCGCGGGGTAATCGACAGGGCCCCGCCGACGAAGCTGAGCGCATAGTTCGGGCTCGCGCTGAGGCTGCCCTGCCCGATCGCGTAGCTGCCGACGTTGCTCAGCCCATTCGCGCCCGTGGCAAGCGCGCCGCTCAGCGAATCGCCGTTGACGAGGCCCGCGCCGCCCAGCCGGTAGGTGAGCGTCGGCATGGTCTCGCCATAGACCATCGCCGCATCTTCCGCCGTCACGGTCAGTGCGCGCGGCGTTATCACGAGGTCCGCGCCCGTAAAGCGCAGTGCGTAGTTGCTGCTGGCGCTCAGCGTGCCTTGCGCGATGGCATAGGTACCTATGCCGCTCGTGGCGCTGGCGTTGGTCGAAAGCGCACCGCTCAGCGTGTCGCCCTGGACCAGCCCGTCGCCGCCCACGAGATAGCTGAGCGTCGGGACGTCGCCATAGACCTGGGTCGCGGCGTTCGCCGTCACGTCGAGCGTGCGCGGGGTGATGGACAGGCTCGCGGTCATGTCGGCATAGACGAGGTCGTAGCCCGACTGCGTCGAGGCGAGGCCGCTGGCGGCGCGCACCGTGTAGCTGCCGGCGTCGACGCAGTTGCCCGTCCCGCCCGTGCAACTGTAGCGGATGGTGCCCGTGATCCTTGCCGGGTCCACCGCCTGCCCGTTCGCCGTCCGAACCGAAGTACTGAATCGCGTCGCCTGGTTGGTGCCGTCGTAGAGCCCGCTTGCCGCGGTGCTGCCACTGAACGAGACGGTCGCCGTCGTCAGGAATGCCTTGAGCAGCGGTGCAGTGGCGCCTTCATAGATGCGCCAGATCTTGTCCTGGCCGCCGGCACTATCGAGGTCCCACCCCTCGAAACTGCCGGCCGACGCCATCTGGGTCGTCAGCAGCCCTCTGACCAAAGGCTGTTCGTAGCTCCCTCCCGTCGGTTTCGATTGGCCGGTCGTTTCCTTGTTCCACCGGACATTCGTGTAGAAATTGCCGAGCCCGGCAATGCCGCCCGCGGTAAGGGCGTTCGAAGTGATGGTTACCTTCCCGGACGCATAGCCGAAATCGATCTGGCCGCGGTTTTCGCCAACGATCCCGCCGACCATCTCCCGGGCGGTGGCGCTGCCGGTGGCATAGACGTTGGCCATGTGGCCGCCATAGACATGATAGCCGACCAGTCCGCCCGCATTGGTGTCCGCCGCGACCGCACCGGTCGCGTACGAGATGTCGATCCTGCCCTGAACCGCCGAGTTGGTACCAACCAGCCCGCCGGCATTCTTGTTCTTTGCCGTGACCGCGCCGGTTGCGTAGGCGCGATCGATCGTGCCGCTGCCGGCATTCTCGCCGACCAGTCCGCCGACACTTTCCGAGCCTCTGACCGCACCGGTGGCGAAAGAGCGCGTGATGCGGCCCGAATTGAATCCGACGAGCCCGCCCGCGTGGTTGGACAGCCCGGTTTGCTTCACCTCGGTCAGCAAATCGAGGATGGCGCCCACGGGCGTCTTCGCAAAGGAGTCGGAGATGCTGCCCGAATCCTCGTTGCGGCCCACCAGCCCTCCGACGAAATGCGCGCCTTCGGTGGCGGCGGGGGAGGTCAGTTGTGCGCCGCTGATCCGACCGAAATTCTGTCCGACCAGCCCACCGACATTGTTGTTGCCGCCGGCATCCCCGCGGATGGTAACGTTGCGGATATCGCCCCGATTCACCCCCACCAGGCCGCCGACATTGCTGCCGTCGCCGGTTAGCGCCTGCACGTCGCCGGAAATGTTCTCGATCTTTCCATAGTTGACGCCCGCAAGCGCCCCCATGTTGCTGCTGCCCTTGGCGGACCAGTCGATCGCCAAGGCCGTATCGAGCACGAGGTTGCGCACCGCGGCGCCGCTGTTGACGGTGCCGATCAGACCGACATTTGTGGCATTGGTGGCGCGTATCGCCAGGTTCGAGATGCTATGGCCCAGCCCGTCCAGCGCCCCGCTCAGTTCGGCGACGACCGCCGCGGAAGCGGACTGCGAAGGCAGATCGTGCGCGAGCGCGAAATTGCCGCTCTGCCCGCTGATCGCCTGCAGGTCCGACCAGGAGTGGACCAGCGTGTATGCGGCATCGTTGATGCTGAGCGACTGGCCCGACTGCCCATCGGCGAAGGTGATCGAGCGCCCCGGAGCGAACACCACGTTGCCGCCGGTCCCGCCCTGGTTGGTCCGCAAGGCCAGCGATCCGCCGCCACGTACGGCGATATCCGCGTTGATCGCGATGCCGTGATAGGCGTTGAGCGTGAGTGTCGCCCCGGTGTTCCACGACAGGCCGGCATTGATCAGGATGTCGCCCGGACCGTCCTTCGTATAGCCATAGTCGTCCACGCCGCTGACCAACGTCACGCCGGTATTGGCGGCAAGCGTGTCGTTGATCGCGGCTGCAGCGGCGCTGTCGATGACCAGGTCCTCGGGGTCAAGCAGCCAGGTGCCGCCCGCCGCATCGATGGCCGAAGCGCTGATGCGCAGCCGGGCGCCCGAGGTCTCGATCGCGCCGGCGGATCCGCCCTCGCCCAGCGCGCGGATCGTCCCCGCCACCTCGGTGGCACCCGCCGTGCTGACCAGCCAGACCCTGCCGTCGCCCCGCCGCACGCCGGTGGCGTTGATCGTGCCGGCGCTGTTGCCCGCCAGCGCATAGACATTGCCCTGCTGCGCGCGGAGCTCGACATTGGCGGCGGCGATCGTCCCGCCATTGGCCGCGCCGGTCTGGGCGTCGCCATACAGGACGGAGAACAGCCCGCCGCCGTCATGCGCGGCGTCGCGGAGCAGTACCTTGCTGCCGGCGATCATGCCCACGGTACCGTTGGCGGCGGAGAGACTGCCCTGGTTCTCCACCACCGCACCGATCAGTGCGACATTGCCGCCGAGCGCGCTGACCTTGCCGAGATTCACCACCTTGGCCCGCGAGGTGCCCGCAAAGGTGAGGCTGCCGCCGGCCAGGAAGGCGGCATCGGGCACGTCGAGCGTCGAGGCGATGAAGCTCCCGCCGGTCTCGACGATCCCGCGCGCGCCGATAACGACGCCATTGGGATTGACCAGATACACCGATCCGGTCGCGCGCAGCAGCCCGTCGATCGACGAGACCGCGCTCCCCGTCACCCGGTTGAGCGTCGCACCCGAGCCGTTCTCGATCAGCACCCCGGCCTTTTCGCCGATCGAGAAATGGGCCCAGTCGATGATCGCCCGGTCGCTACCCTGGCGGATCGTCATCGTGCTTCCCGCCGCGCCGATCGACGCCTGGCCCGCGACGACGGTGCCCCCGCCCGGCAGCATCGTCTGCGCCTGTGCGGCGAGCGGTACGGCCCCGCCCAGGATGGTGGCACCGAGCAGCAGGCGGCGCAGGCGGCAGCCCGCGTTGCGATGGTCGGCAAGGGCGGCGCGGCGGCGCGTCAGCATGATCTCTACTCGCTCACGAAGGGAAAATGGCATGCGACGCGCAGCCGCAGCGGCATCGGAAGGCTCAGGAAGAGGGCTGGCGGCGACATGGCCGACGATGGCGCGCGCGCCCCCGGTACGCGCAGCGCCATCGTCGACCCCCCTGTTCACCGGCGCAGCGTGGCCTTTCCCCCGAAAGGCCACGCCGTGTCCCCCGCTCGGCATCATGCCCCCATGATCCCCTCCGAATGCTCGCGCGGCAGGCCTCGTCGCGCCCAGCGCGTCAAGATCGCGAACGGCTTTTGAGACGCGGTGGAAGGAGATTGAGATGTTTTGCAGCATCGGGCCGTCCACGACGGCAGCGGCAGGCAGGGGCGGCAAGACCGCCGGCAAAACCCGATTCGATAGGCCCCCGCACGTGGCGTGCGGAATCGCCAAAAAAGCGGGCATCGCATCAATCCCGGACGGCCCCGCTCCGCCAGACTGCGGCTTCGCGCCCTCTTTCGTGGCCGTGCGCGCCCCTCGATCGGGACGGGGACCTTTCAACCATCGTGGCTAGGCTACTGACCTGCCGGGAGGGACCGACGATGCCAATGCTGGACCTGCAGGACGGGACGCGCCTCTATTACAAGGACTGGGGCCAGGGCGCGCCGGTGGTGTTCGCGCAGGGCTGGTCGCTCAACGGCGACATGTGGGAAAACCAGATGATGTTCCTGGGATCCCAAGGCTACCGCGTCATCGCCTGTGCCGAGACCGACTATCGCGACGATATCGGCCGGTTCGACGTGCCGGTGCTGGTGATCCATGGCGAGCGCGACGCCTTCGTGCCCTTCGACGCCACCGCGCGCCAGGCGGCGGCGCTGTTCCCGGATGCGACGCTTAAGGTCTATCCCGGCGCGCCGCACGGCATCCTGCTCACCCACAAGGACCAGCTGAACCAGGGTCTGCTGCAGTTCCTCACGCGCTGAGCCCTCGGTGGTGCAGGGTTTCGAGACTGCGACGCGGGCCGTGGATGCGATGGGCCTCGCGCTCGGCCGCTTCGACGTCGACGCGGGTGCCGCGGCGCTCCTCGACGGCCTCGCCGCACGCGATCTGCCGCAGGCGCGGCGCGAGGATCTGCTGCGTCGGCGCTATGGCGCTTCGCACAGGCCGACCAGCTGGTGGAATCGCTTCGGGGGCGCGGCGAGCCCGATGCGTATTTCCGCACCCAGCTGGCGTTGCAGGTACCCGGCGGTACCTTGCCCGTCCACTATACCAGCTGGTGCGAGGACGCCGATCCGGCCGGGCAGATCACCTTCGGCCTGCTCGACCGCAGCGACCAGGTGGCGGCGGAGGAAGCGCTGACCCGCCAGCGCGCGCAGAGGGCGCATGCCGACCGCCTCGCCACCCTCGGCGTGATGACCGCGACGATCGCGCATGAGGTGCGCCAGCCGCTCAGCGTCATCCTCGCCTCGGCCCAGGCGGCGCAGCGCTGGTTGCGGCGCCCCGAACCCAACCTCGCGCAGATCGAGCAGTGCCTCGACAGGATCGTCCTCGGCGGTGCCAAGGCCGAGGAAACCGTCGCCCGGCTGCGCGGCCTGGCGGCCAGCCGATCCGAAACCCGCGGTCGCTGCGCGCTCCGCCCGCTGATCGAGGAAACCGCCGACCTCCTGCGCCCCGAACTCGCCAGCCGCTAGGCGACGCTGGTGCTCGACATCGCTGGCGGCCTGCCGCCGGTGCCTGCCGACGGGGTGCAGTTGCGCCAGGTGCTGATCAACCTGCTGATCAACGCCGCCCAAGCCATGGCCGACGCGCAATGCTGGAACCGCGCGCTGAAGCTGCGGGCGCGGGCCGATGGCGGGTTCGTCCAGATCGACGTCGAGGACAGCGGGCCGGGCATTGCCGCGACCGATCGCGACCGGCTGTTCGAAGGGTTCTACACCACCAGGGCGAGCGGACTCGGCCTCGGGCTCAAGATCTGCCGCCAGATCGTCGAGGACCATGGCGGCACGATCGACCATGTCCCGCGCCCAAGCGGCGGCTCGATCTTCCGCATCCGCCTGCCGATCGACGCCTGACGCGGAGGGCGCCTCAGCGCCCCGCTGCCAGATCCGGATAGCGTTCGAGCAGCGCGCTGGTCACGCCGTTGGTCCAGCCGAAGCCGTCCTGCAGCGGATATTCGCCGCCGCCGCCGGGCACCTGCTCCTCGACGTCATATTTCTCGAGCATCTTTCCCGTGGCGCGATAGGCGCGGTCGACCGTCGCCAGCCAGCGCGCGGCAATGTCCTTCGCCAGATCGCGCTGGCCATAGCCGGCGAGCCCGTCGATCGCGACCCATTGCAGCGGCGCCCAGCCATTGGGAGTATCCCATTGCTGCCCGGTGCGGTTGCCGGTGGTGCGCAGGCCGCCGGGGGCGACCAGCTTGGCGCGCACGGCCGTGGCGACGGCGCTCGCCTGCTCGGCGCTCGCCGCGCCGACGAACAGCGGGAACAATGTCGCGGCCGACAGCACCGGCGTCGTGCGCTGCTGACGCCAGTCGTAATCGGCGTAGCGCTGCTCGGCGCCAAGCCAGAGATAGGTGTCGATCGCCTTGCGCCGCTGGGCGGCGCGGCGGGTGAAATCGGCCGCGCAGTCGGCATCGGCGAGCGTCGCGCAGCGCTGCGCGATCCCGCGCTCCATCGCCCAGAGCAGGCTGTTGAGGTCGACCGGCACGATGTCGGTCGTGTGCACGGTCGCCAGCGTCTTCCCGTCGGCCAGCCAGCGCGAGCTATAGTCCCAGCCGCTTTCCGCACCCGCCCGCAGATCGCGATAGACGGCGGTGAGCGGGCGGCCCGCCGCGACCTTGCCGGTGTTCACGTCCTCGCGATAGCTTTCGTCGCGCGGCGCCTCGCGCGCGTCCCAATAGCGGTTGAGCAGGCTGCCATCGGCCATCCGCACGACATGCTCGCACGCCGCCTGCGCCGCCGTGATGCAGCCCGCCCCGCGCATCCAATAGCCATATTCGCTGCGTAATGCCGCGAGGCGGGTGCGCAGCACCGCCGGATCGCGCGCGTCCGACAGGTCGAGCATCAGGGCGAAGAAGGGCGGCTGCGAGCGGCTGAGATAATAGCTGCGGGTGCCGTTGGGGATATGGCCGTAGCGCTGGATAAGGCTGACGAAGTCGTCGAGCATGTGCTCGACCATCGCCTGCTGGCCATCGACCTTGAGGCCCAGCATGGTGAAATAGCTGTCCCAGTAATAGATTTCGCGGAAACGCCCGCCGGGGACGACATAGGGCGCCGGCAGCGACAGCGCCGAGTTGCCCGGCTCGGGCGTCAGCGCCGGGCGCGACAGCACCGGCCACAGCGCCTGGACGTGCGCGCGCAGGCCGAGCTTCTCCTGCGGCACCGGCGCGCCGTTGCCCGGCGCCGGCAGCGTGAAATGCGCCTCGACGAACGCTTTCAGCGCCTCGCGCGTCTTCGGCTTCGCCTTGCGATAGGCCGCCAGGATCGCCGCCGGATCCTCCTTGGGCACCGCATCGACGAAGGTCTTCCCGTCCGGGAATACCTGCGCCATCTGCACCGCATCGAACAGCGGGCCGAACAGCTGGGCGGGGCTCTGCGGCTCGGGGTCGGTCGCGGCGACGCACAGCAGGGCGGCGAGCGAGAGCAGGCGGCGGATCATCGGGTCATCCTCATCGGGCGCACAACGCACGAGGCCGGTCGAGCGCTGCGCCCGGCCGGCCCCTCGGGGGTGTTCAGAAGTGGTAGGAAGCGCTGAACAGCGCCGACCGGCCGAGGATCGGCCGCGCGAGGATCACCCCGCTGCCCTGCGATCCGATCGTGCGCGGATTGCCCTCGGTCAGCCCGATCGTGTTGGTGATGTTGTCGACCGAGGCCTGGAGCGTGATCCGCTTGGTGATGTCCACGGTCAGCCCCGCGTCCCATTTGTAATAGTTGGGCAGCAGCTGCGCGTTCTGCACGTCGGAGAAGCGGTCGCCGATATAGGTGACCGAGGTGAACAAAGTCGCCTTGCTCTCGGAGCCGAACTCCACCGAATAGGCCGGCGAGACGCGCCACTGCCACTTGGGCTGGCGCTGCACGCGATTACCGGTCAGGTTGGTCGCGCCGTTATCGGTGAAAAAGTTGCGATACTTGCTGTCGAGATAGGTGCCCGAAAAGCCGATGGTGAAGTTGCGCACCGGCCGCAGCTCGCCCTCCAGCTCGACGCCGGTCGCGCGCGCCCCGCCGATCGAGGCGATCGGCGCCCCGCTGGTGATCACCGTGGTGGCGAGGCCGTTGAAGTCGTTGTGGAACACGGTGAGATAGGCGCTCGCCAGATCGGTCGAGACCTTCAGCCCGCCCTCATAGGTATCGACGCGCGGCGCCACGGTGATGCCGTCGCGGAGGTTGTCGAAGAAGGGGAAGCTGTTGCCGCGGCTGTAGCGCAGGAACAGCCCGATCACGCGGGTGAAGTCGTAGTTCGCACCCGCCGTCCATGACCATTTCTCGCCGCGATAGCGGATCGTCGAAAAGGTGCCGTTCAGCACCGCGTCGCTGTTGTCGTACAGCGTGTTCGGGTTGCCATCGAGCCCGCCCACCGGCGCGGTGCCGTTATTCTCCAGCGTGCCGTCGACCGAATGGTGCTGGTAGCGCAGGCCAGCATCGAGGCGGAGCTGGTCGTTCACCTGCAGCTCGTCCACCGCATAAACCGCCGCGTCCTTGCCGTCATAATCGGCGTTGACGTTGAAGGTCGATCCGCTGGTGAAGCCGTTGCGGGTGACGATACGGCCGTCGGCCAGCGTCAGGTTCAGGCGGCGCGCATTAGGCTCGGCGGTGAGCAGCTGGCTGTTGCCGAGGTTCCACAGATCGCGCGAGGAATAGGCCGCGTAATAGACGCCTGCGGTGAAGCTGTTGCCGCCCTTCTTCCATTCGAGCGCGAGATCGTTGGAGAAATTCTCGATGCGCTTCTGCACGCGCCACAGTCCGGCCTCGACGACCTGGGTGGTGCCGGGGACCGCCTGGCCGCCATTGGCGAAGCTCAGGCTGCCGATCGTGCCGCCCCTGCTCGCCGCATAGGCCGAGGCGCTCTGCGGCGGGGTGCCGCCGGGGACGAGGCCGGTGGTGTCGGCATCACCCTTGAGCCAGCTCAGGCGGTCGCGCAGCTTGAAGCCGTCGCCCAGCCGATATTCGAAATTGCCGCCCAGGTTGACGACGTCGGCCCCGCGCCCGTCGGCCAGATCGACCCGGGTGCCGTCGTTGAGCACGCCCAGCCGGGTCTCGCCGCCCGCCAGCGTGCCGCTGCCGGCATCGAAATTGCCGTACTGGCTGATCTTCTTGCCGTTCTGCACCACCGGGATCGGCAGCAGCCACTGGCCGCGATCGTTGAGGTAACGGCCGAACACGAGCACCGAGCCATTGTCGAAATCATGCCGGACATTGGCGGTGATCTGCCCGCCCTTCTCGGCGGTGAAGCGCGGATTGCGCACGCCGTTGCCCGCCGAATAATAGCCGCCGACCATATAGGTCGTGCTCGCTCCGAGCGGCCCGGAGAGATAGCCGTCGGCGCGCACGTCGCCATAGCTGGCGACGCCGAGCTTGAGCAGATTGTCCGGCGTCGCGCCGCCCTCGCGCTGGACGAAGTTGATCGTCAGGCCCGGCTGGCCGGAGGAAAACAGCGCCCCGGTGCCGCCGCGCACCGCTTCAACCCGCTTGAGGGTCGAGTCGATGCGGATCAGCTGCGAGTTTTCGAGGAAGGAAAGCGTCGGCGGCGAGAAGATCGGCACGCCTTCGGACTGGATCGTCACAAATTCGGCGTCGCCGCCCGAAGGATAGCCGCGCACGAAGATATTGGCGCCGTTCTTGCCGCCCGAACTCTCCACGCTGATTCCGGGGACGACGCGGAGCACTTCGGCGGTGCTGGCCGGTGCCAGCCGTTCGATCGCGGCATCGTTGATCGTGGTGACGGCGAAGGACGCATCCTGGCGGCGGGTGCCCGCGCCGGCGGTGCCGGTCACGACGATTTCGGGGTCGTTGGCAGCGGCTTCCTGCTGCGGGTCCGCCGCGGCGACCTGCGTTTGCCTGGCCCGCGCGGCGGGTGCAGCCGCCGCTCCCTCGGTGCCGCCGCCCTCGACAACGAAGGTACCGCTGGCGGTGGTGCGATAGCGCAGGCCGCTGCCGGCGAGCAGCATCGCCAGCGCGCGGTCGACACCGTAGCGGCCGCGCAGTTCGGGTGCGCGCTTGCCGCGGACGAGGTCGGGGGCGAACAGGATCTGGCGGCCGCTCTGGCGGGCGAATTCGGTGAGCGCGGCGCCGAGGTCGCGGCTGCCGATCGCCAGGCTGACGGTGGCTTCGGCCACCGGCGCGGCGAGCGCGGGTGTGAGGGCGCAGGCGGCGACGCCGGCGAGCGCCAGGCTGCGGACGAGCGTGGAAAGGGTGCGGGGCATCAGGATCCTCCCAAAATCGGTTCACGAGGCGCCGTCTGGTGCAGCGCTTCTACCCGCCATGACGCAGCCGATCCGAAAACCCGAACCTGCCCCCGCGAAAAAATCTTCAGCGGCGGCTGGAAAGCTCGATCGTGCCGTCGCTGCGCGTCACTGCCTGCACGGGGAAGCTGGTTTCCAGCGCCTCAGCGAAGGTCGCGCTTTCGCCGGTGCGGAAGGCGCCGCTGATCCGCAGCGCGGCCGCACGACCATCCTTCACCACCAGCGGATGCGGGGCATAGCGGTTGAGTTCGGCCACGGCCTCGGCGAGGGGCGTGTCGGCGAACACCACCAGCCCTTCGCGCCACGCTTCGAGCTGGCGGGCGTCGCCGCCGTGGCGGAGCGTCATGCGGTCGCCGCGCGCGACCAGCAGGTCGTTGGGCACCATCGCGACGGTACCGACGGTGACCTTGCCTTCGACGAGCAGCACGGTGGTCCGATCGGCATCGAGCCGGACATCGAAGGCGGTGCCGTGCGCGATCACATCATGCGCACCGGCGGTGACGCGGAACGGCCGCGGCTGGCCCTTGGCGACCTCGAACCAGGCCTGGCCGCGCTCCAGGATAAGGTGGCGCTCGGTCGGGGTGTAGGCGACGCGCACCGACGTCGCGGTGTTGAGCGTCAGCCGCGAGCCGTCGTCGAGCATCATCGACAGCCGCTGGCCCACCCCGGTGCTGAACAGTCTGGTCTGTGCGACTTCGGTGCCGGCGGGGCCGCGATGCTCGGCGGCATACCAGCCGGCCAACGGCAGCGCGACCAGCGCCAGTGCGGCGAGCGCCGCGCCCGCCTTTTGCTTGCGGGCCGCCGATCGCGCACGATGCACCGCGACGCGGGTCGCGGTCGCCTGCCGGAGTGCCAGCAGCTCGGGATGTGCGGCGAGGGAACGGGCGCAGTCGTGCGTCGCCTCGATCCGGGCGAAAGCCTCGGCATGGGCAGGGTCTGCCATACGCCAGCGCTCGAACGCCTCGGGTGGCGCGGCGTCGGGGTCGCGCGCCAGCCGCTCGTGCCAGCGCGCCGCCTCGGTCGCGATCGTCGTCGTGGCGGTCCCGTCAGTCTTCACGCCACGCCTCCAGTGCCGTGGTCACGTGCGCCATCGCACGCGCCACATGTTTCTCCGTCGCCCGGGTCGAGATGCCGACCAGCGGGGCGATATCGGCGATCTTCAGCCCTTCGAGCACGCGCAGCACGAAGATGTCGCGCGTGCGCTCGGGCAGCTCCAGCAGGGCATCGCGGAGCCGGATCACCGCTTCCCTACCCTCCAAGACGCGCTGAGCGGTAAAATCCGAACCGGGATGCGTCTCGTCGTCCCAGCTTTCGTGAACGGCGTCGCCCCGCGCCGCCTCGCGACGCGCGCGATCCTTCAGGGCATTGGCGGCGGTGACGAACAGGAAGCGATCGGGCTGGTCGATAATGCCCGGATCGGGCATCCGGCTGAGCTTGAGGAACACGTCCTGCACCAGATCGGGCACGTCGTCGCGGATGGCGACGCGACGCTCGAAGAAGCGCGCCAGCGGCCGCGCATAACGGCGTGCGAGCTGGTCCAGCAACGCGCCGCGTTCGCCCTGTCCTCCCCGCTTCCTGTCCGGCCGCATCGTTTCGTGCTCCCTGGCACGCGCTTGTGCGCGCCCGCGACCGGCGAGGCAAGCGTCGCGATCGAGGTGCGCGGGCGGCCCAGCCTGCGCCGGATCGGCGCATCCCGGAATGGTGCAATCCCCACACGGGATGACAGGAGCCGAGCGCCAGCGGAGCAGCCGGTCCGCCTGGACCAGCGCCGTGATGCCTGGATGTGAACGCCACGACGAGCAGCGCGGCGGACCCGCGCAGCCCGTCGAACAGTTCGAAAAGGGCCTTCCCGCCGCTGGTGACGTCCGGCCCGACCGCGCTGCTCAAGCCTCGATCGGTCGCGCGGGATTGCCGACGACGGTGGCGCCCGGCGCGACGTCGCGCGTGACCACGGCACCGGCGCCGACGATCGCGTCATCGCCCACCGTCACGCCCGGAAGGATCAGCGCGCCGCCGCCGATCCAGACATTGGCGCCGACGCGGATCGGCCGTCCGGATTCCAGCCCCTGCGCGCGCAGCGCCGGGTCGCGCGGGTGATCGGCGGTGAGGATCTGCACCCCCGGCCCGATCTGCGTGCCTGCGCCGATCTCCACGCGCACCACGTCGAGGATCACGCAGCCGAAGTTGAGGAACACGCGGGTCCCCAGATGGATGTTGCTGCCATAGTCGCAGTGGAAGGGCGGGCGCACGACCACGCCCTCCCCCACCTGCCCCAGCCCCTCGACGAGCAGCGCATGGCGATCGGCCGCGCTCCAGGCGAGCGAGGCGTTGTAGCGCGCCATCCACGCGGCTGCGCGCGCAGCATCGGCGGCGATCTCGGGATCGTCGGCGGTGTAGAGCGCGCCGGCGAGCATCCGCTCTTTCTGCGAGGCCATGCTCAACTCAGATCGTGCAGATCTTTGCCGAGCGGCGCGGTGATGCTGAGATCGGAGAAGCGCACCTCCAGCCCCGCGCGCTCGGGCGTGCAGGCCATCGGACCGACCTGATAGGACGCCGCGACCGGGAACGGCGCCAGCCGCACCAGCGGCCAGGTCTTGCCGTCGGCCGAGACCTGGAGCCGCAGCACCCCTTTGGCCACCGTCGCGCGCATCCAGAAATCGGCGGCGTCGCCCGCATAGGGGCCGGTCGACCAGTCCGAGCGACCATCGGTCAGCACGCTGCTCAGCATCGCGCGGCCGTCGGAGAGCTCGATCCCGGCCTTCACCCAGCGCCGCGCGTCGACCCGCACCATGATGCCGGCCTGGTCATACAATTTCTCGTAGCGGCCGCGGATGCGCAGCTGGGCGGTGAAGGCGTCGCCGGTCGGGAACCCCAGGAAATGGCCGCTGTCGCGGGTGAAGCCGTAGTGCGTCTCGCGCCAGAAGTCGGTGCTGCGATCGGTGACCAGCGTCAGGTCGCCGTCGGCATCCGCGTTCCACGTGCGCGGCGCGTTCAGCCAGCGCCCGCCCTTCCGGCCCAGCGCTGCCGTCTCAGCTGCCGTCGCGCGTGCGATCGACGGCACGCCCAGCGCCACCGCGCCTCCGAGCACCGTGCGGCGCGACCAGTGCGCTTCGTCCATCTTCCTTCTCCTCCGATCTTCGCTACGGCAGAACGCAAGTGCCAAGCCATGGCGCGATGTGTACATTTGTACATAATCGGAATGCAACGGAGTTTTTGGCGTGTCGGAGGGACAGACCAGGCGGAACGATCCCGAACGGCGGCACCGCATCATCACCGCGACGCTGGAGGTGATCGCCGAGCACGGCGTGCCCAATACCACCCACCGCCGCATCGCCGCGGCCGCCGGGGTGCCGCTGGGATCGGTCACCTATTATTTCGCCTCGCTGGAGACGCTGCTGACCGAGGCGTTCCTCCATCTCGCCGAGGAGTCTTCCGACGCCTTCCGCGCCCGCATGGCAGCAGCGCGCGACCGCGACGCGGCCTGCGAGGCGATCGTCGACATCATCGCCGGGTCCCTATGGGCCGAACCGCGCACGCTGCTGCTCAGCTACGAGCTCTACGCCTTCGCGGCGCGCCACCCCGCGGTGTCGGCGGTGATGCGGCGCTGGATGGACAACAGCCGCGCCGCGCTGACACGCTTCTTCGATCCGCTGACCGCGCGGGCGCTGGACGCGCTGGTCGAGGGCATCGGCATCCACAACTCGATCGATTCCGACCCGCTGGATCGCGACGCGATCCGCGACATCGTCCAGCGGCTGACGGCCCCCGGCCGGGGCTGAGGCGCCTCAGGCCGGGCGATCGCCCATGCGCTCGCCGAGCCGTACCGGGCGTTCCGGGCTCCAGCTTTCCTCGAAGGTGATCGTGCCCGGGCGGAACAGCATCACCACGGTCGAGCCGAGCAGGAAACGGCCCATCTCCGCGCCTTGCGCCAGCACGATGTCCTGACCCTCATAGCGCCATGCGCTGGGCTTGCCGGTTCGCCTGGCGTTGACGACGCCGTGCCACACCGTCGCCATGCTGCCGACGATCGTCGCGCCCACCAGCACCATCGCGAAGGTCCCGTGCTCCGGGCTTTCGAACACGCACACCACCCGCTCGTTGCGCGCGAACAGGTCCGGCACCCCGCGCGCGGTCACCGGGTTGACCGAGAACAGGCTGCCCGGCACGTGGATCATCCGGGTCAGCCGGCCGGCGCACGGCATGTGGATCCGGTGATAGTCGCGCGGCGAGAGATAGAGGTTGGCGAAGCTGCCGTGCCGGAACCCGGCCGCCAGCCCGGCATCGCCGCCGAGCAGCGCGGTGGTGGTGAAGCGGTGCCCCTTGGCCTGGACGATGTGATGATCGTCGATCGCCCCCAGCTGGCTGATCGCGCCGTCCACCGGGCTGACGAAATCGGCGTTTGCGATCGGACGGGCGCCGGCGCGCAGCGGCCGCGTGAAGAAGTCGTTGAAGCTCGCATAGCCGGCGACCTCCGGTTCGGCAGCCTCGGCCATGTCCACGCCATAGCGTGCGACGAACCGGCGGATCAGCCAGCGGGTCGCGGCCCCGCCCCGCGCCCGGGCGACGCGCCCGGCCAGAAGAGTCAGCCGCTGCTTCGGCAGCGCATGTTGCAACAGGACGGCAAGGCGTTCGGACATCGGGGACTTTCGAGCTTCGAAGCGTCGCTGTAGCAGCCGATCGCCTCGCATGGCGAGCGGCCGGCCCATAGAAAACCGTATACGATTCCTTCCGCCACCGTTACGGTAGAGGCTTCTTGGATTCGAACGGACCGATCGATGCGCGCCTCCCTGCTGCTTGCCGCCCTGCTTGCGACCACGCCGCTGATCGCCCAGGCCCCGGCCATTGCCCAGCAGGCGGGCGAAGCCGCGCCCGCCCCCGTCAAGCTCACCGTGGACTCGATCTTCGGCCGCGGCGCGGTGCGCAGCGAAGGGCTGCGCGACAGCCGGTGGGGCGAGGATGGCGAGAGCTATCTCGCGCTGGAAGACGCGCCCAAGGGCGGCCAGGACATCGTCCGCTACCGCATCCAGGACGGCGCGCGCACCGTCGTCGTCCCCGCGAGCGCGCTGGTCCCCCAGGGCGCGGACAAGCCGCTGGCGATCGACGGCTATAGCTGGTCGCCCGATCACCGGCTGCTGCTGATCCAGACCAACAGCCGCCCCTTCCGGCGCACCAACGCGCTTGCCGACCACTGGCTCTACGACACCGCTACCCGGGCGCTGCGCAAGATCGGCGGCGATGCGGCGGCCTCCAGCGTGCTCTATGCCAGCTTCTCGCCCGACAGCCGCCGGATCGCCTATGTCCATCGCAACAACCTCTATGTCGAGCCGGTCGAGGGCGGCGCGCCCGTCCAGCTGACCCGCGACGGCGACGACTATGTCGTCAACGGCCTCGCCGACTGGGTGTATGAGGAGGAATTCTCGCTCCACCGCGCCTTTGCGTGGAGCCCGGATTCGAAGCGCATCGCCTTCTGGCGCTTCGACACGCGCGGCGTCGGCACCTTCTTCATGATCAAGAACACCGCCGGCCAATATTCGCAGCCGATCCCGCTGCAGTATCCCAAGGCGGGCACGACCAACTCGGCGGTGACCGTCGGCACGGTCGATGTCGCCGACGGCCGCACCAGCTGGTTCGAGCTGGAGGGCGATCCGCGCCAGAATTACGTGCCGCAGCTGAGCTGGGCGGGCGGCGCCGACGCAGTGTTCCTCCAGCAGTCAAACCGGCTGCAGAACACCTACAAGGTGCTGCTCGGCGATCCCGCGACCGGCGCGGTGAAGCCAATCATGGTCGAGCACGATGCCGCCTGGGTGGAGGCCAATGCCGCCCCCGAATGGCTGAAGGGCGGCCGCAGCTTCACCTGGCTGTCCGAGCGGGACGGCTGGCGGCACCTCTACACGATCGACCGCGCCACCGGCCGCGCCACCCTGCGCACGCCGGGCAGGTTCGACGTGATCGACCTGCTCCGGGTCGACGAGAAGGCGGGCTATGCCTGGTTCATCGCCTCGCCGGACAATCCGACCCAGCGCTATCTCTACCGCACCACCCTGTCGGGCGCACCCAAGGTGGAGCGGCTGACCCCGGCCGGCCAGCCGGGCACGCACAGCTACGACATCGCACCGGGCGCGCACTGGGCGCTGCACACGGTGTCGCGCTTCGATGCCCCGCCGGTCACCGACATGCTGGACCTGACCAGGCAGACGCCGCTGCGCACGCTGGTGACCAACAAGCCGCTCGCCAGGCGCATTGCCGATACGGGCCTCGCCCCCACCGAGTTCTTTCGCGTCGACATCGGCGGCGGCACGCAGCTCGACGGCTGGCTGATCAAGCCCGCCGGTTTCGATCCCGCGAAGCGCTATCCCATCCTGTTCTACGTCTATGGCGAGCCCTGGGGCCAGACGGTTGCAGACCATTGGCAGGGATCGCAGGGGCTGTGGCACCGGATGCTCGCGCAATCGGGCTATCTGATCGCCAGCATCGACCCGCGCGGCACCGCCAGCCCGCGGGGCCGCGACTGGCGCAAGAGCATCTACCGCCAGGTCGGCATCCAGGCCTCCGCCGACTATGCCGCCGCGGTGCGCAAGCTGCTGGCGGACCGTCCCTATATCGATCCGGCGCGGATCGGCATCTGGGGCTGGAGCGGCGGCGGCGCGATGACGCAGAACGCATTGTTCCGCTATCCCGAGCTGTACAAGACCGGAATCGCGATCGCCGGGCCCACCGACATGCGGCTGTACGATACCGTGTACCAGGAGCGCTACATGGGCCTGCCCGAGGATAACGCGGACGGCTACAGAAACGGCTCGCCGATCACCTTCGCCGACCGGCTGCAGGGCAATCTGCTGCTGATCCACGGCACCGGCGACGACAATGTCCATTATCAGAACCAGGAGCAGCTGGCGGATCGCCTGATCCGGGCCAACCGCCAGTTCACGATGATGGCCTATCCGGATCGCACTCACGGCATCTACGAGGGCGAGAATACCACCATCCACCTCTACACGCTGATGACGCGCTACCTCGAGACCAACCTGCCGCCCGGCGGACGCTGATCCGGCTGCGGGCACCAACCGCCGCTCTGCACGAAGGCGGGCAAATCAGGGGCTTGGCAGCCACGCCACCGGGTGGGGCGACCCCCATCCGCGCCACGCCGCCGTCCCCTCCCGCCGAAAGCGATCCGCGGGCAGGTTGCGGCTGCCATGCGCCAGGCGACACGGCCGCTACCGGGCGCTATGAGCGCAGGATGCCCCGGCTGCTATTGTTCAACAAACCGTTCGGCGTCCTGTCGCAATTCACCGACCGCGGATCGCCGACGCTTCGGTCGACATTGTCCGATTTCATCGCGGTAAAGGGCGTCTATCCCGCGGGTCGGCTCGACCGGGACTCCGAGGGCCTGCTGCTGTTGTGCGACGATGGGCAACTGCAGGCACGCATCGCCGATCCCCGCTTCAAGATGCCCAAGACCTACCTCGTGCAGGTCGAAGGGGATCCGCAGGCACCGGCGCTGGAATGCTTGCAGCAGGGCGTCCGGCTCAAGGACGGCATGACCCTGCCGGCCGAGATCGCCCGGATCGACCCGCCGGACCTGTGGCTGCGCGACCCGCCGATCCGCCAGCGCAAGTCGGTCCCCGACAGCTGGCTGAAAATCACCATCCGCGAAGGGCGCAACCGCCAGGTGCGTCGAATGACCGCGGCGGTGGGCCTGCCCACCCTGCGGCTGGTCCGCTGGTCGATCGGCGACTGGTCTGTCGCCGGGATTGCGCCGGGGCAGTTCGAGGAGGTCTCCACCGCAGTCGCGGGCGCGGGCAGCCGCGGCACGCGGGAGTTGTGACGCAGCCTGGCCGACACGGGTGAGCCGGCAGGCGGGGTCGCAAACCATCGCCATCCCCGCTGCCGGTTGCCGTGAACCGCGAAAGCTGGTTTGAGGTATCGCGCAGAGGGACGCGAGGTCGCCGGCCCGGCGTACCCGCGCTGCGCATCGGTGCTTCCATCGCCCCTCGACGGGCTGCTCGCCCACTAGCGCGTACAAGGGCAAATCGGCAGGGTTCTGGGTCTCAATGAATTATCGCCACTCCTTCCATGCCGGCAACAGTGCCGATGTCG
Organism: Sphingomonas trueperi; assembly: GCF_011927635.1. GTDB lineage: Bacteria > Pseudomonadota > Alphaproteobacteria > Sphingomonadales > Sphingomonadaceae > Sphingomonas > Sphingomonas trueperi. The sequence goes on along the minus strand of NZ_JAATJB010000008.1, from coordinate 18,303 downwards.
TGAAGCACAGCCTGCTGATCGCCCTTGTCCGGGCGCTGCAGCAAAAGCAGGGTGCGTTGACCCTGATCGACACCCATGCCGGCTGCGGGCTCTACGACCTCGGCGGCGAACAGGCCCAACGCACCGGCGAGGCCGCCCAGGGCGTGCACCGCGCCTTTGCCGACGCGAACCCCTTGCTCGACGACTATCGCGCCGCCGTACGGGCGGTGAATGTCGGGGCAGAGCCGCGCCTCTACCCCGGTTCGCCGCAGTTCCTCGCCCAGTTGCTGCGCGCGCAGGACCTGCTGATCCTGAATGAAAAGCATCCCGAGGACGCCATCGCCCTGCGCGGCGCGATGCGCGGGTCGCCTGCCGCCGTGCATGAACGCGACGCCTACGAGCTGTGGCTCGCATTGCTTCCGACCCGAACGGCGCGCGGCGTGGTGGTGGTCGATCCGCCGTACGAGCAGACGGACGAGCGCGAGCGCATCACCGCCACCCTCGCCGCGGCGCATCGCAAATGGGCGCACGGCGTGACGGTGATCTGGTATCCGCTGAAAGACCGCGCGACGCACCAGCGCTGGAAGACCAAGTTGCGTGCGCTCGGCATCCCGAAGTTCCTGTCGGTGGAGCATTGGCTGTATGATGCCGACCAGCCCGGCATCTACAACGGCGCGGGCCTTTTCATCGTCAATCCGCCCTACGCCTTCACCCAGACGCTGTCGCCGCTGCTGGAGGCCCTTCGCGCCGCACTGGCGCCGGACGGGCATCGGGGCGAGATCACTGCGGACTGGCTGGGGAATGCAGCATGAGCGCCGGTCCGGATCCCGTCGAGCAGGCCCGTTGATGCCCCCTGCATCGGCCGCCCCGGCGACCGGGAACTGACTCTCCGCACCCGCGACGTGGAGAGGTGCTCAGGCGGAAAATGCCGTAAACGGGCGTCGCGCTGCGGGATCGACAGACGGAGCGCCGAACATGCCATCGACAGCACAGGACCCTCCGCGATGACGCTCGATCAACTCGGCCCGCGCCTCTGCATCTTGGGGCCGTCGAACAGCGGGAAGTCCACGCTGGCCGTCGCCATCGCTAGCGCGCGCGGGCTGGCGCCGATCCATCTCGATCAGCTCCACCATCGTCCCCACACGGATTGGGTTCCCCGCCCCGCCGACGACTTCGCCGCCCTGCACGACGCGGCGATTCGGGGCGACAGCTGGGTGATCGAGGGCAATTATACCAGGCTGCTGCCGCAACGCCTGGCGCGGGCGACCGGCGTGCTGCTGCTCGACGTGCCGACCTCGGTCAGCCTCTATCGGTATGTCCGGCGCTGCTGGTTCGAGCGCGAGCGGCACGGCGCGCTCGCCGGCGGGCGGGACAGCGTGAAATGGGCGATGCTCCACCACATCCTCGTCGCCACCCGCGCCAATCGGGCGCGCTATCGACGGATGTTCGAAGACATCGCCTTGCCCAAGGCCATGCTGGCCTCGCCCCGGGCGATCACCGACTTCTACCGACGAAACGATCTGCGCCGGTAAGCGCGCGCCCTGAACGATGGCCCTTCGCCAATCCTCTTCACGCGAACAGCGACAGCGTCCCGCTCTCCAGCGCTTCGGGGATGGTCAGCCGATCGCCGTGGCTGACATCGTGGGTGGTGGGCTGCGGCACCAGGTTCCACGGCGTCACCACCGCGTCGCACCAGGCGGTGAACAGACCCGACGACCAGGACCGCAGGCTCTCTTCCACTTCCGGCAGCACCGCTGCCATGGCGTTCGGTTCGCAGTGCATCGTCATCATTCCGCTCCTCAGCGTGCGTGATTCCGTGTTCTTCCCGAGTCCCTCGACCCTAACACGACCGCGCCAAAGATGCACGACTGTGCAATCGTTTAACCTGCGCCCATGCCCGCCGCGAAGGCGATTCTGAGCGCTTCGGACAGGCTCTTCGCGCCCAGCTTCGCCATCACGTTTGCGCGGTGCACTTCCACGGTGCGCGCCGAGATGCCGAGATCATAGGCGATGGTCTTGTTCGGATAGCCCTGCGCCAGCCCCTCCAGCACCTCGCGCTCGCGCACGGTCAGCGCACCAAGCAGCGTTTCGGCATCCGCCGCGCGCGCCTTGACGTCCTCGGCGGCTTCCAGCCGCTCGAAGCCGCGGTTGATCGCATCGATCAGCGCGCGGCTCTCCATCGGCTTTTCGAGGAAATCGACCGCCCCCGCCTTCATCGCCTTCACCGCCAGCGAGACGTCGCCATGGCCCGTGAGCACGATCACCGGCAGCGCGATGCCGCGCGCGTGGAGTTCCTGCTGCACCTCCAGCCCGTCCATCTCGGGCATGCGCACGTCGAGCAGCACGCAGCCGGGCTCGACATGGCGCGCCTCCTTGAGGAACGCGACGCCCGAGGGCCAGGTCTGCACCGCGAAGCCCGAGGTCTTGAGCATGAAGCTGGCGGAGCGGCGGACGCCATCCTCGTCGTCGACGATATGGACGAGGCGCTTGTCGGTCACGGAAGATTCCCTTCTTCTACATGGACGAGGGTGAAGTGGAAGCAGCTGCCGCCGCCCTCGCGCGGCTCCAGCCAGATGCGGCCGCCATTGGCCTCGACGATGGTGCGGCAGATCGAGAGGCCGAGGCCCATGCCGTCCACCTTGGTGCTGTGAAAGGCGCGGAACAGGTCCTCGGCGACTTCGGCGGCGACCCCGGGCCCGGTATCCGCCACCGTCACCCGCACGAATCCTGGCATCTCCAACCGGCTGGAGATGGTCAGCCGCCGCTCGGATACTTCCGCCATCGCCTCGATCGCGTTGCGCATCAGGTTGATCAGCACCTGCTGGATCTGGATGCGGTCGACCAGCACCGGCCCGGCGGCGGGATCGAACAGGAACTCCGCGACGACGCCCTTCTCGCGCGCGCCGATCAGCGCCAGCTTGCAGGCCTCGTCGACCAGATCGGGGATGTGCTCGACGCTCTTCTCCACCTCGCCGCGCGCAACGAATTCGCGCAGTCGCCGGACGATCGTACCGGCCCGCAGCGCCTCCTGCGCGGTATCGTCGAGCGCCTCGCGGATCATCGGCAGGTCTTGCGCGTCGCCCGCGTCGAGCAGGTTCAATACGCCGCGCACATAGTTCACCACCGCGGTGATCGGCTGGTTGAGCTCGTGCGCCAGCGTCGACGCCATGGTGCCCATCGCGCTCACCCGCGCGGCGTGGATCAGGCCGGAACGCAGTTCCTCGATCCGCTGCTCGGCGCGCTGCTTGTCGCTCAAATCGCGGATGAAGCCGGTGAAGACCCGCTCGCCCTCGGTCATCGCCTCGCCGACCGACAGCTCGATCGGGAAGGTCGATCCGTCGCGCCGCCGACCGGTGACGGTGCGGCCGGTGCCGATGATCCGGCGCTCGCCGGTTTCCAGATAGCGGCGGATATAGCCGTCGTGCCGCGCCCCGTCCCCTACCGGCATCAGCAGGCTGACGTTGGCGCCGACCACCTCGTCCTCGGCATAGCCGAACATCCGCTCGGCGGCGGCGCTGAACGAGACGATGTTGCCGCGCTCGTCGATGATCACCATCGCGTCGAGCACCGTCGCCAGGATCGAGCGGAGATGGTTGGCGGCGGCGGTGGCCTGGCGCTCGCTGGCGCGCTGCTCGGTGATGTCGCGGATCACCTTGCCGAAGCCGCGCAACCGCCCGTCGGGGCCGCGCAGCGGGGTGATCAGCACCTGGGCGAGGAACTCGCTGCCGTCCTTGCGCAGGCGCCAGTCCTCTTCCTCCAGCTTCCCGTCGCGCAGCGCCGCGTCGAGATCGGCGCGCGGCTTGCCCGCCGCCACCGCCGAGGCCGGATAGAACAGGCCCATATCGCGGCCGAGCACCTCGTCCTCGCGCCAGCCCTTCAGCCGCTCCGCGCCCTCGTTCCAGAAGGAGACGCGCCCCCTGGGATCGACGGTGTAGATCGCATAGCCGACCGCGCCGTCGATCAGCAGGTTGAGCTCGGCGGCCAGTTCGTCGGCGCGATCGGCCCGCCTTCGGGCATCGGCCTCTTCGGCGCGCAGGCGGCGGCGCAGCGCGCGACTGTAGGAAGCGAGCAGCAGGATCGCCGCGGCCCAGGCGAGCAGCACGCCGACCAGCACATAGCGCTCGCCGCGCGAGACGAGCGGCGCCAGCGCCAGGCCGGAGACGAGCAGCAGCAGCGTCGCCATCGCCTCGGGGATGCGCCGCCGCAGCCGGTCGCCCAGCGTCACCGGCGCCGGCATGTCGAACTGCGGCAGCGGGAAGTTCATCGCGCGAGGGCGCCGAGCAGCTCGAGTCGGCCGACCGGCTTCTTCACCACATGCGCGAACCCGGCGGCACGGGCTTCGTCATCGAGCTCGGCGTGGCTATGGCCGATCAGGATCGCCCGCCCCTTCCAGCCGCGCAGGGCCAGCTGCCGGAGCAGGTGGATGGCATCGCCGTCGGACAGCTCGCGCGCGATCAGCAGCGTGCGGATCTGGTCGAGCGTCGCTTCCGCCATCGCCGCGGCGGCGGAAGCGAAGGCGCGCACCTCCATCCCGCAGCCTTGGAGCAGCAATTGCAGCGCGCGGCGCGACTCGTCCTGCGAATCGACCAGCAGCACGCGCTCGCGCGGGGCGCGGCTCGGCATGGGGACGCCTTCCTTCATGCGCGCACCTCGCGCGGTACAAGGAGGGAAGAAGGGCAGACGCTAGAACGCATGCCGCCAAAATATGTGGCCCGCATCTGCAGCGTCATGCGGATAGCTACGTATTGGCGCTCGGGTGTTTGTTGGTCGCCTTCCGGCTCGGTGCGAATAGCGTTCCTCGGCCCAGGGATCGCCGCGCAGGTGATAGCCGTTCACTTCCCAGAAGCCCGGCCGGTCGCGCCCGATCACCTCGATGCGCGCGATCCACTTGGCGCTCTTCCAGAAATAGAGATGCGGCACCACCAGCCGCGCCGGGCCGCCATGGTCGCGGTGAAGCGGCTTGCCCTCCCAGCGATGTGCGATCAACGCGTCGGGCGCGGCGAAATCGGCAAGCAGCAGGTTTGTGGTATAGCCGTCATAGCCGTGGAGCATCACCGCCTCGGCCTCGTCGCGCGGCTCGACCATGGCGAGCAGCCGCTGGGTGGCGACGCCCGCCCAGCGATTGTCGTAGCGCGACCAGCTGGTGACGCAGTGGATGTCACTCACCCGCTCGTCGGTGGCCAGCGCCTCGAAGGCGGGCCAGTCGAGCGTCAGCGGCCGGGCGACCATGCCGTCGATGGTGAGCCGCCAGCGCTCGGGCCGCACCTCGGGCTGGCGGCCGAGATCGAGCACCGGCCAGTTGGTGACGAGATGCTGGCCGGGCGGCAGCCGCTCGGCTTCGGGCCGCGACGTGCGGCCGGTGAGGAACTTGCCCGCCTCGGCCCAGGCGCGCTTCGAGCGGGTGAGCTTGCTGTCCTCGTCCATCGGGCGCTTCCCTTGTCAGGCCGGCTTCCGCTCGCCGGCGATGGTGGGCAATAGCTCGGACACGGTCGGATGGATATGCACCGCGTGCGCCAGGTCGGTGGCCGTCCCCTGCTTCACCATCAGGTCGAGCACACCGTGGATCGCCTCGTCGCCGCTGGTGCCGAGGATCGCGCCGCCGAGGATTCGCCCGCTGTCCGCATCGGTGACGAGCTTCATGAAACCGAGCGATTCGGCCTTCTCCACCGCGCGGCCCACCCGGGTCATCGGCCGCTTGCCGACCTCGATGCGGTGGCCGGACTTCTTCGCTTCCGCCTCGCCCATGCCGACGCGGCCGAGCGGCGGATCGATGTAGAGCGCATAGGCCGGGATGCGGTCGGTCACCTTGCGGTCGGCACCGTCGAGCAGGTTTTCGGCGACGATCTCGAAATCGTTATAGGCCGTGTGGGTGAAGGCGCCGCGGCCGTTGCAGTCGCCCATCGCCCAGATGTGCGCGACATTGGTGCGCAGCCGGTCATCGACCTGGACATAGCCGCGCGTATCCGTTGCCACGCCCGCCGCATCGAGCCCGAGATCATCGGTATTGGGGGTCCGGCCGACCGCCAACAGCACATGGCTGCCGAGCACTTCGGGGCTGCCCTCGTGGCAGTCGACGCCGACCAGGACGTCCTGGCCCTGCGCCGCGAAGCGGATACACTCCGCCCCGGTGCGGATCGCGATGCCTTCGGCTTCCAGGATGTCGCGCACCGCGTCGGAGATTTCGGGATCCTCGCGGCCGATCAGCCTGGGGCCCTTCTCGACGATGGTGACCTCGGCGCCGAAGCGGCGGAACATCTGGCCGAACTCGAGCCCGATATAGCTGCCGCCGACCACCACCAGGTGCCGCGGCACCGCATCGAGCTTGAGGATCGTGCTGTTGGTGAGGAACGGCACCTCCTCCACCCCCGGCATGTCGGGCACCAGCGCGCGGCCGCCGACGTTGAGGAAGATGCGGTTCGCCTCCAGCACCTCGTCGCCCACCCGCACCCGATGCGGCGCTTCGAACGTCGCATGGCCGAAGAACAGGGTGCAATGCGCCATCCCGTCGATCCAGCTTCGCAGCGACGCGCGCGAGTCGGCGGAGATCTTGTCGGCCCGAGCGCGGACCTTCGCGAAGTCGATGCCCACCTCTCCGCCGATCGTCACGCCGAAGTCCGCGGCCCGCCGCGCCATGTGCGCGGCATAGGCGCTGGCCACCAGCGTCTTGGTGGGCTTGCAGCCGGTGTTGACGCAGGTGCCGCCAAGCAGGTGCCGCTCGACCAGGGCCACGGACATGCCCGCATCGCTCAGCCGGCCGGCGAGCGGCGTCCCCGCCTGTCCCGCGCCGATGACGATCGCGTCGAACCTGCGGCTCACAGCGATGCCACGGCGAACGCGCCGATACCGATCGCCGTCAGATCTTCGATCAGCGCGGCCGGCAGATCGGTACCGAACGCCCGGGATAGCGCCATCCGCGCCGCATGGCCGCCGAAGGTGCCGATCACCGCGCCCGCCACGCCGGCGGCGAGGCACAGGGGGAGCGAACTCGCCGCCAGCCCGATCGCCGCACCGCACAGCGCGCCCGACAGCAGCCGACCGATGAAGCCCGGCGGCGCCTTTCGGCTTGGCGTGGTCGGCAGCTTGTCCGCGATGTATTCACCGATTGCGAGCAGCGTGAAGATCCACGGGGTCCCCCACCAGCCCAGCCAACCGAGCCAGGTCCCGCCGAGCGGCAGCCAGCCGGCATAGGCAGCCCAGGATATCGCCATCGGCGCAGTCATCGACCGCATGCCGGCAGTGACTCCAATCAGCAGCGCAAGAACGAGGGGCGGCATCGGCAGGTCTCCCATAAGCAGGCGGATGGAACGCCTTTCCGCGCATCCGCGCAACTGCACTTCCGTATGCCCCCGCCGCCAACGAAACGAGCCGCGACGGGTTGCAAGCGGCCACCGATTGACCGATCAGGCGCCCCAACCAAGCCCTACAGGAGAACCCGGCCATGAAGACCCGTGCCGCCGTCGCCTTCGAAGCGAAGAAGCCGCTGGAGATCGTCGAACTCGATCTGGAAGGCCCCAAGGCGGGCGAAGTGCTGGTCGAGATCATGGCCACCGGCCTGTGCCACACCGATGCCTACACGCTGGACGGCCTCGATTCGGAAGGCCTGTTCCCCTCGGTGCTCGGCCATGAAGGCGCCGGCATCGTCCGCGAGGTGGGCGCCGGCGTCGCCAGCGTGAAGCCCGGCGATCACGTGATCCCGCTCTACACGCCCGAATGCCGCCAGTGTAAGTCGTGCCTCTCGGGCAAGACCAACCTGTGCACCGCGATCCGCGCCACCCAGGGCAAGGGGCTGATGCCCGACGGCACCACCCGCTTCAGCTACAAGGGCCAGCCGATCTTCCATTACATGGGCTGCTCGACCTTCTCGAACTTCACCGTGCTGCCCGAGATCGCCGTGGCGAAGATCCGCGAGGACGCGCCCTTCCAGACCAGCTGCTATATCGGCTGCGGCGTCACCACCGGCGTCGGCGCGGTGGTCAACACCGCCAAGGTGCAGGTGGGCGAGACGGTCGTAGTGTTCGGCCTGGGCGGGATCGGCCTCAACGTGATCCAGGGTGCCCGGCTGGCGGGTGCGGGCCAGATCATCGGCATCGACGTCAACCCGGACCGCGAGGCATGGGGCCGCAAGTTCGGCATGACCCATTTCCTCAACACGCGTGGCATGTCGCGCGAGCAGATCGTCGCCAAGGTGGTCGAGCTGACCGACGGCGGCGCCGACTATAGCTTCGACGCGACCGGCAACACCGAGGTGATGCGCACCGCGCTCGAATGCTGCCATCGCGGCTGGGGCGAATCTATCATCATCGGCGTCGCCGAGGCGGGCAAGGAGATCAGCACCCGCCCGTTCCAGCTGGTCACCGGCCGCGTCTGGAAGGGCACCGCGTTCGGCGGCGCCAAGGGCCGGACCGACGTGCCGAAGATCGTCGACTGGTACATGAACGGCAAGATCGCCATCGACCCGATGATCACCCATGTCCTGACGCTGGAAGAGATCAACAAGGGCTTCGACCTGATGCATGCGGGCGAGAGCATCCGCAGCGTCGTCGTCTACTGAGAAAAGGAGAGGAAACGATGTTCAGTCACGTGATGCTCGGCGCCAATGATATCGAGGCGTCCAAGGCCTTCTATGACGCGGCGCTGGGTGCGCTGGGGATCGGCCCCGGCCGCATGGATCCCAAGGGCCGCGTCATCTACCTGCACGATGGCGGCCTGTTCATGCTGACCAAGCCGATCGACGGCGAGCCGGCCTGCCATGCCAATGGCGGCACGCTGGGATTCCGGGCCGCGACCACCGAAGCGGCCGACGCCTGGCATGCCGCCGGCGCGGCGCATGGCGGCACCCCGATCGAAAGCGCGCCGGGCTGGCGCGAAGGCAGCTTCGGCAAGATCTATCTCGCCTATCTGCGCGATCCCGCCGGCAACAAGATCTGCGCCCTGCATCGCCCGGCAGCCTGAAGCGGCGGGCATGTCGACCTGGATCCTCACGCTCACTTGCACCGATCGCGTCGGCATCGTCGCCGGCGTGACCGGCTTCCTGGCCGAGCGCGACGGGTTCATCCTCGACAGCCAGCAATATGCCGATCTCGAGACGGGGCGCTTCTTCCTGCGCCTCGTCTTCCAGGCTGGCGGCCCGCGCTTCCCCGACGGCGAGACCCTGCGGACCGCGTTCGCGCCGATCGCCGCACAGCTGGCGCTCGACTGGTCGCTGACGCCCGGCGACGCCCGGCCGCGCATGGTGGTGGCGGTATCGAAGGGCTCGCACTGCCTCGCCGACCTGCTCCACCGCCGCGCGAGCAACGCGCTGGCTGCCGAGATCGTCGCGGTCGTCTCCAACCATGATGCGTTGCGCGGGCTCGCCGAATGGCACGGCGTGCCGTTCCACCATCTTCCCGTCAGCGAGGCCAACCGGCCCGAGCAGGAAGCCGCCATCCTCGCGCTGATGGCCGAGGCGCGCGCCGACTATCTGGTGCTCGCCCGCTACATGCAGGTGCTGTCGCCCGCGCTCACCGCGGCGCTGGCCGGCCGCTGCATCAACATCCATCACAGCTTCCTGCCCGGCTTCAAGGGCGCCCAGCCCTATCACCGCGCCCATGCGCGCGGCGTGAAACTGATCGGCGCCACCGCGCATTTCGTCACCTCGGACCTCGACGAAGGACCGATCCTCGAACAGGCGGTCGAGCGCGTCGATCACCGCGCGACGGTGGACGACCTGATCCGCATCGGCCGCGACATCGAAGCCCAGGTCCTCGCCCGCGCCGTGCATGCGGTGGGCGAGCACCGGGTATTCCTCAACCAGGGCAAGACGGTGGTGTTTCAATGAGCTTCGAGACGGTTTCCACGAACAAGGCGTTCGGCGGCGTGCAGGGCGTGTACCGCCATGCCTCGTCCGCTACGGGCACGCCGATGACCTTCTCGGTCTATGTGCCGCCGCATGAAGACGGCGCGAAGCTGCCGGTGCTCTGGTATCTCTCGGGCCTTACCTGTACCCACGCCAACGTGACGGAGAAGGGCGAGTATCGCCGCGCCTGCGCCGAAGCTGGGGTAATCTTCGTGGCACCCGACACAAGCCCGCGCGGCGAGGGCGTGATCGACGTACCCGACTATGATTTCGGCCAGGGCGCCGGCTTCTATGTCGATGCGACCCAGGCGCCGTGGTCCGAACATTTCCACATGCGTAGCTATCTCGAGGACGAGTTGCCCGCGCTGCTCGCGGCCGAGTTCCCGATGGCCGACATGGGCCGCCAGGGCATCACCGGCCATTCGATGGGCGGGCACGGCGCGCTCACCATCGGACTGCGCAATCCCGAGCGCTTCCGCAGCGTCTCGGCCTTCGCGCCGATCGTGGCACCCGCGCAGGTGCCGTGGGGACAAAAGGCGCTGGGCGGCTATCTTGGCGACGATCCCGCGGCATGGCGCACCCATGACGCCGTCGCGCTGATCGAGGACGGCGCGCGCCTGCCCGAGCTGCTGGTCGACCAGGGCGATGCCGACAACTTCCTCGCCGAACAGCTCCGCCCGCAGCTTTTGGCCGATGCCTGCGCCGCCGCCGGCATTCCGCTCACGCTGCGGCTCCAGCCCGGCTATGACCACAGCTATTATTTCGTCTCCACCTTCCTCGCCGAGCATGTCGCCTGGCATGCCGCGCGACTGAAAGCGTGATATAAGACCAGCACACCGCCGCGGCACGATGCTGCGCCGGTTCATTCGGGGGAGTTTTCCGGCGTGAAGTTGAAGTCGCTGTTCGCCGTCGCCGCCGCGCCGCTCGCGCTGCTGTTCAGCCCGCTGGCCTTCGGCCAGGCGGCGCCGGGCGCCGCCCCAGCCGCGCAGACCCGCCCGGCCGATCCGGCGCTCTGGGTAGTCAAGGATGCCGACACCACCATCTATCTGTTCGGCACCGTTCATGTGCTCAAGCCCGGGCTCAGCTGGTTCGATTCGGCGGTGAAGACGGCGTTCGACAAGAGCGACACGCTGGTGCTCGAGCTGGTCGAGCCCGATCCCGCGACGATGCAGGGGCTGCTCGCCGGAATGGCGCTGGCCCCGCCGGGTTCGAAGCCGATCGCCGACCAGCTCCCCCCCGACAAGCGCGACGCCTATCTGAAGGCGATGGGCGATATCGGCGTGCCGCCGGCGGCGTTCGACATGCTCCAGCCCTGGGTGGCGGGCATCACGCTCAGCGTCGCCGGGCTGCCCAAGCTCGGCTATGATCCGGCGAGCGGCGCGGAGAAGGTGCTGACCGCAGCGGCGAAGGAAAGCGGCAAGCCGGTGATCGGGCTCGAGACCGCCGAACAGCAGCTCGGCTATTTCGCGACGATGCCCGCTGCGTTGCAGCTCGCCTTCCTCACCTCTGCGGTGGACGACTATCCCCGGCTCGGCACCGAGCTGGGCAAGATGATCGATCAATGGGCCGCCGGCGATCCCGAGGCGCTGGGGGCGACGATGAACGAAGGCATGCGCGACACCCCCGAGCTCGCGCGGATCCTGCTGACCGAGCGCAATGCGCGCTGGGCGAAATGGATCGAGACACGGCTCAAAACGCCCGGAACGGTGTTCTTGGCGGTAGGTGCCGGCCATCTCGCCGGCAACGACAGTGTCCAGGCGTTCCTCGCCAGGGATCGGGTGACGGCGGAGCGCATCCGCTACTGACGATTCCGGCGGGGTGCGTTTCCCCTTCCGGTGCGGCCGCGTGTCGCATCCCTTTCGGAGCAATTCGCATGGCATCGAATCCCCGTCCCCTGATCGGCCTGCTCGCGGGCGTCGCCGCCGGCTTGGTCGCCTCGGCCGCCATGGCCGCGTTCCAGAACCAGGCGAGCAAGCTGATCCCCAAGGAGGACCAGAGCGACGGCGATCCGGCGACGGTGAAGGCCGCCGACGTGGTGGTCGAGGCGACCACCGGCGACAAGGTGCCCGAGAAGTATCGCGAGGCCTCGGGCCAGGCGGTGCACTATATCGTCGGCGGCGTGCTGGGCGGCATCTACGGGCTGATCACCGAGTATCGCCCGGAAGCCGCCTCGGGCTTCGGCGGCGCATACGGGGTGGTCACCTCGGCGCTGCTCGACGAGGGCGCGGTGCCGGCGCTGGGTCTCGGCAGCGGGCCGAGCGAGACGCCGGCCTCGATCCATGCGTTCGGCGCGGCGTCGCACCTGGTCTACGGCGTGGTGCTGGAAGGCGTGCGGCGGATCATCGCCGGCGCGCGGTAAGCGCCTCTTCCCCACGAGCCCTCATCCCCGCGCAGGCGGGGATCCATTGGGGTCGCCCGATCGGCTCTTGCCGCGAGCGCACAGGCGAATGGATCCCCCCCTCCGCGGGGATGACGGGGAGTAGGAGGTGGCCGCAGTCCTGGCCTTCGCCCCCAACCGCCTTGCGCGAACCCCTTATTGCTATACCCTCCCGGGTCGCGGACGAGACTGGACACACCCGGCGTGCGCCGCGACCCGCAATTGCAGGGGAGGATGTCACTCTATGACGATCGTCTATTTCGCCATCGTTTGCGGCCTGATCGCCGTGGCCTATGGCTTCATCACCAGCCAGCAGGTGCTGCGCGCACCCGCCGGCAACGCCAAGATGCAGGATATCGCCGCCGCGATCCAGGAAGGCGCCAAGGCCTATCTGATGCGGCAATATACCGCCATCGCCGTGGTCGGCGTCGTGGTAGGTGTCGTGCTGCTCCTCACGCTGGGGATCATCCCCACCGTCGGTTTCCTGATCGGCGCGATCCTGTCCGGCGTGGCCGGCTTCGTCGGCATGAACATCTCGGTGCGCGCCAACGTCCGCACCGCCGAGGCGGCACGCGGCAGCCTGCAGGGCGGGCTCACCCTCGCCTTCCGCTCGGGCGCGATCACCGGCATGCTGGTGGCGGGCCTCGGCCTGCTCTCGATCGCGGTGCTGTTCTGGTATCTGGTCGAGGTGGCGCATCATGCACCGGGCGATCGCATCGTCGTGCTCACCCTTTCCACGCTCGCCTTCGGCGCCTCGCTGATCTCGATCTTCGCGCGGCTGGGCGGCGGTATCTTCACCAAGGCCGCGGACGTCGGCGCCGATCTCGTCGGCAAGGTCGAAGCGGGCATCCCGGAGGACGACCCCCGCAACCCCGCCGTGATCGCCGATAACGTGGGCGACAATGTCGGCGACTGCGCCGGCATGGCCGCCGATCTGTTCGAGACCTATGTCGTCACGCTCGGCCTCACCATGGTCACCATCGCGCTGCTGCTGCGCGGCGTAGACGCGGCGCTGCTCACCCGGCTGATGGCGCTACCGCTGCTGGTCGGCGGCGTATGTATCATAACCTCAATTGTCGGCACGTACATGGTGCGGCTAGGTGCCAACCAGTCGATCATGGGGGCGCTCTACAAGGGTTTCTGGACCACCGTTATCCTCGCGGTGCCGGCGATCTACGGCGTCACCCACTATGTCCTGGGCGGCCGGATGCAGGACTCGATCGCCTCGCTGGGCGAACCTTCGGCACTGCTCGACGGCAGCACACTCTCTGCCGATGCCGTGGCCGCCGCGGCGGCGATGCCGACCGTCACCGGCATGGGGCTGTTCTGGTGCATGATGATCGGCCTGGTCGTCACCGGGCTGCTGGTGTGGATCACCGAATATTACACCGGCACCAATTTCCGCCCGGTGAAATCCATCGCCAAGGCCTCGGTGACCGGCCATGGCACCAACGTCATCCAGGGCCTCGCGATCAGCCTCGAATCGACCGCGCTGCCGACGCTGGTGATCGTCGTCGCGGTGATCGCGACCTATCAGATCGCGGGCATCCTCGGCGTGGCCTTCGCCGCGACGTCGCTGCTCGCGCTGGCGGGCATGGTGGTCGCGCTCGACGCCTATGGTCCGGTGACCGACAATGCCGGCGGCATCGCCGAGATGGCAGGCCTCGACGAAGAGGTTCGCCACAAGACCGACGCGCTCGATGCGGTGGGCAACACCACCAAGGCGGTGACCAAGGGCTATGCGATCGGCTCGGCGGCGCTCGCGGCACTGGTGCTGTTCGGCGCCTACACGACGGATCTCGACCATTATCGCGACGCGCTGGGGCTGACCGGGCCGGTCAACTTCTCGCTGTCCAACCCGTACATCATCGTCGGCCTGCTGCTCGGCGCGCTGCTCCCCTATCTGTTCGGCGCGTTCGGCATGACCGCGGTCGGCCGCGCGGCGGGATCGGTGGTGGAGGATGTCCGCGCACAGTTCCGCGACAATCCGGGCATCATGGCGGGCACCAGCCGTCCCAACTATGCCCGCACGGTGGACATCGTCACCAAGGCGGCGATCCGCGAGATGATCATCCCCTCGCTGCTGCCGGTGCTGAGCCCGATCCTCGTCTATTTCCTGATCGCCGCGGTGGCGGGCAAGGAACAGGGCTTCGCCACGGTGGGCGCGATGCTGCTCGGCGTGATCGTCTCGGGCCTGTTCGTCGCCATCTCGATGACCAGCGGCGGTGGTGCCTGGGACAATGCGAAAAAATACATCGAGGACGGCAATTACGGCGGCAAGGGCAGCGACGCCCACAAGGCCGCAGTGACCGGCGATACGGTGGGCGATCCGTACAAGGATACGGCAGGCCCCGCGGTGAACCCGATGATCAAGATCACCAACATCGTGGCGCTGCTGCTGCTGGCGGCGCTGGCCGGCGGCGGGACGCACTGAGAGCACAAATCCTCCCTCAGCTTGCTGGGGGAGGGGGACCATTGGCGCAGCCAATGGTGGAGGGGCCGCGCCGCCAGGCGCGGGGTACCGAGCGGTGAGGCACCCGCCGCTATCGCGGCGGCCCCTCTACCCCCGCCTTCGGCGGCGGTCCCCCTCCCCTGCTGGGCAGGGGAGGAGCTTCCCGCATCTTGCCTTCCCGCCCGATCTCCCCACATCTCACACAAAGACGCGCGCCTATCCCGCGCCGCCTTCCCTTTTTCCTTCCAGCGCTGTAAGGGCGACGCACTTTTACGCGCGCTAATCCCTGAGAGGCATTTTTTGGCCAAAGAAGAACTGCTTGAAATGCGTGGACAGGTTGTGGAGCTTCTCCCCAACGCCATGTTCCGCGTCCGGCTCGAGAACGACCATGAGATTCTCGGCCACACCGCCGGCAAGATGCGCAAGAATCGCATCCGCGTGCTGGTGGGCGACGAGGTGCTCGTCGAGCTGACGCCCTACGACCTGACCAAGGGCCGCATCACCTATCGCTTCAAGTAAGCAGGCGCGGCCCATGCGGCTCGTGCTCGCTTCCACTTCGCCGCGACGGCTCGATCTGCTCACCCGGATCGGCGCCGTGCCCGATCGCGTTGCCGCCCCGGACGTGGACGAGGATGTCCGCCCCGGCGAGCTGCCGCGACCCTATGTGCTGCGCGTCGCCACCGCCAAGGCGCATGCGGTGACGCGTGCCGACGACGAGATCGTCCTCGCCGGCGACACCAGCATCGCCGTCGGCCGCCGCATCCTCGGCAAACCCGAAGACGAGGCCGATCTGCGCCGCATGCTCGCGCTGCTCTCCGGCCGCCGCCACCATTGCCTCTCTGCGATCTGCGTGATCGGCCCGGACGGCAAGGCCCGCACGCGCGTTGCCGACACCGTGGTCGCGTTCAAGCGCCTGAGCGATGCCGATATCGACTGGTACGTCGCCAGCGGCGAAGGCATGGGCAAGGCGGGCGGCTATGCCATCCAGGGCAAGGCCGAGGCGTTCGTGCGCTTCCTCTCCGGCAGCCATTCGGGCGTGGTCGGCCTGCCGGTGTTCGAGGCCCGCGCGCTGCTGGCCGGCGCCGGCTACCCCCTTGGCTGAGTGGCTGTACGAGGCGGGGATCGGCGAGAACCGCGCCGCCCTCGTTTCGCGCGGGGTGATCTGGAAGGCAAGGATCGAACTGGCGGGCACCCGCCCCCAGGTCGGCGCGATCTGCGCGGCAAGGCTCGCCGACAAGTCCACCGGCAAGGTGACGCTCGACCAGGGCGGCGAGGCGCTGTGCGATCCGCTCCCCAAGGGCATCACGCAAGGCGCGCCGCTCAAGGTGAAGATCGTCCGCGAGGCGATCCCCGAACCCGGCCGCGCCAAGCTCCCCAAGGCCGTTCCCGTCCCCCCTGAAGCTCCCTTGGGCTACGGCCCGGATCTGCTCGCCCGAATCACCGCCAGCGACCATCCGGTGCGTATGCTCCGCCCCCACGAGGCGGATGCGCTGGAAGAGGCTGGCTGGTCGGAACTGCTCGACGAAGCCTATAGTGGCGAGATCGCCTTTCCCGGCGGCGCACTGCGCATGTCCCCGACCCCCGCCATGACCTTGTTCGACGTAGACGGCGCGGGCCCGCTCGAGCCGCTGTCGATCGCCGCTGCCCACGCCGTCGCCCGCGCGATTCTGCGGTTCGGCATCGGCGGCTCGATCGGCATCGACTTCCCCACGCTGAGCAGCAAGGCCGCGCGCAACGCCGTTGCCGAGGCGATCGACGCCGCCCTGCCCCAGCCCTTCGAGCGCACCGCGGTGAACGGCTTCGGCTTCCTCCAGATCGTCCGCCGCCGCACCCGCCCGTCGCTGCCCGAGCTGCTCCACGCCGATCCGGTCGGCGCCGCCACCCGCGCCGAGCTGCGCCGGCTGGAACGCCTTCCCCCGCCGGTGCCGGCCACCCATATGGTGGATGCCCGAATCGCCCGCCGCCTGGCGCGCGAGCCCGACTGGACCGAGACGCTGGCCCGCCGCATGGGCGGCACGGTCCAGTTCGTGACCCCCAAGGAGTGACCCGCATGCCCCGCGACGCCTGCCCGATCTGCGGCAAGCCCACCGCCAGCGACTTCAAGCCCTTCTGCAGCCGTGGCTGCAAGGATCGCGACCTGCTGCAATGGCTGGGCGAGGGCTACCGCGTGCCCGGCGAGCCGGCGCAAACAAATGTGCAATCGGGGCTGGACAGCCACGAATTCCCCGACTAACAGGCGCGCTCCCCGGCGGTTCCGCCGGTGTGCCCGGGTAGCTCAGTTGGTAGAGCATGCGACTGAAAATCGCAGTGTCGGCGGTTCGACTCCGTCCCCGGGCACCATTCACCTCTCCGCAGACATCCAGCATCGTCCTGTCGCTTCGCCCATAAGAGGTGAAGTTCGCTCTCATATGTGGTCACATTCTCGCGAGCCGCGGAAATCCGCCATTCTCCCGATGATTCGCGTAATGACGCCTTATGGGACAGGCAGGACGAACTTCGGCTGAGACAGCAGAAAGATCTGCAGAACGTCCGGTTCCCGGTTCCTGAGGTTCGTTCGCACCGGCCTGCCCCTCCGACAGCTGCTTTGTCCGCTACGATCGTGACGAGTCCCCTCGGTCGTTGGAGCGATCGGAAGCGGCAGTAGAGTACCTCGGTCATGTTCATGACGGGAGACTACCCTCGCAGGGATCGTTGCGCTCACTAGCGCAGATCGATCTTGGACGGAGCAGCGCATGGTCGCGCGTGAGGAACTTTATCGCCTCGTATGGGCAATGCCGATTACAAAAGCCTCGGAGCAACTCGGCATATCATACAGCAAGTTGGTACAGATCTGCGCCGCGCTGGGAGTCCCGAGGCCACCACAGGGCCACTGGGTGCGACTTGAGCTCGGCAAGGCGGACCCAGCACCGCCACTACCGCCACCAGCAGAAGGGCAGCTTGTGGCGTGGACCGACGAGGGTTCGGCCCTCCCCAAGGCACCGTCGCGACCACGAGCGCCTCGAAAAAAGGCGACCTCAGAGCATCGTGCGCCCCCAACCATGCATCCCCTCGTTCGTGGCAGGAAGGCAGATTTCCTCAATACTCGCCCGACCAAGGATGACGGCTTCCTACGTCCGTTCAAGCGCGCTCTGCCCGACATTCAAGCGTCGTCCGACACGCTCGATCGCGCATTGCTGCTCGCGAATGCTCTGTACACTGCCTTCGAGGACGCCGGTCACCGCGTGACCCTCAGCGGTCTTAACTCAGCCGCTCGCCGCCTGCGTATCGACCCCCGAGAAGCCCCTATGAAGGGGGATAGGTACGACCCGTATCCGCAGCCATGGCGGCCCGATCGACTCACCCTCGTGGAAGCTGGTGCCGTCACCATCGGTCTGATTGTCCTCGAGATGACCGAGCGGGTGAAAATGCGCCACGTAAAGGACGGGTATGTCAGGGACAGTCCTGAGCTTGCCGCGCGCGTGGAGCGATCCCGCGCATACAGCTGGACTACGCTCAAGGACGTGCCCTCGGGTCGGTTTGAACCGCGCCGGGTTTGTCGGAGGCCCCAACTCCTGAGAGGAAGGGTCTATGACGAGCAAGACGACGAACAAGTTCTCGCCTGAGGTTCGCACGCGCGCGGTGCGGATGGTGCTGGAACACGAGAAGGATCACCCGTCGCGG
>NZ_JAATJB010000007.1 GCF_011927635.1 Sphingomonas trueperi | reverse complement strand
GCGCTGCTCATCGAGGCCGGACAGATGACAGCATCCGACTACGTGCCAACATACCCCGACTTTACTGCTTGCATCCGAAGGGGCGTCCACAGATGTCATCCCGACGAAAGTCGGGATCCATTCGCCACTCCGCCGGGGCAAGAGCCGTAACGGCCAGGGCAATGGATCCCGGCTTCCGCCGGGATGACGACTATTGGTTCGAGAACCCCTCAGCTCTTGGCGGAGGCGATCAGCAGGATCAGCGCAGCGACGCCGATCGCCACCGCCTGGAACAGGATGCGCTTCTGCATCAGCTTGTTCGATCGCAGCGCGCGCTCGCTGGGGCCGTCGCCTTCCAGGTCCTGCGTGGTGGTGCCGGCCATGGTGACCAGCCCCTTGATGAGGAAGAACAGCGTCGCCAGGACCGCTGCGAGGAACAGGATCGCGAGGAACAACATTCGGCGACCTTACGCCTCGATTTGTCCGAAGCCAATCGGTACTTCCCCTTTGCGCAGTCTGTCGGACAGCGCGCGGCCATCCTCGCCCGCCAGCCGCAGCGATTCCAGCGTCGGCGCGCCGTGCCGCTTGGCGAGCCGCTGACCGTCCGGACCCGCGAGCAGCGCATGGTGGCGGTATTCCGGCGTCGGCAGGTCGAGCAGTGCCTGCAGCAGCCGGTGGACATGGGTCGCGGCGAACAGATCGGCCCCGCGCACGACATGGCTGATGCCCTGCGCCGCATCGTCGACCGTGACGGCGAGGTGATAGCTGGCGGGCGCATCCTTGCGGGCGAGGATCACGTCGCCATGGCTTGCCGGATCGGCGTCGACGGTACCGGCCTCCGCGTCGTGCCAGGTGAGCGCCCCCGTCCGCGCGACTGCCTTCGCCATGTCGAGCCGCCAGCTGTGCGGGCGCGTCAGGTCGGGATCGACGAGGCCGCGGCAGGTGCCGGGATAAAGCGGGCCGTCGGGCCCGTGCGGCGCGGAGAGGCTCGCCGCGATGTCGGCGCGGGTGCAGAAACAGGGATAGAGCAGCCCCATCGCCCGCAGCCGGTCGAGCGCGTCCTGGTACAGCCCCAGCCGCTGCGACTGGAAGGTCGGCGGTTCGTCCCGTATCAGCCCCAGCCAGTCGAGATCGGCGAGGATCGCTGCTACATGTTCGGGCCGCGAGCGCGTGCCGTCGATATCCTCGATGCGCAGGGTGAAACGACCGCCCGCGCCCCGCGCGAAGTCGTGCGCCTGGAGGGCGGAATAGGCATGGCCGAGATGGAGTCGACCGGTGGGGCTGGGCGCAAATCGGGTGTGGATATTCATGAATGTGGCTCTTGACCGCGAGTCGCGGCATATGCTGTCATGCGGGCGTCACGCTTCTGCGCAAGAGGCGAGGCACCGAAATCGAGGGTGAGGTTCTTGCATGTACCATCCCGATCTGATCCGCCATCCGGATGGGTGCCCTGCGCTCGTTCTGAACGCCGATTACACGCCGCTCAGCTATTATCCCCTGAGCGTGTGGCCCTGGCAGACGGCAATCAAGGCGATCTTTCTCGAACGCGTCGACGTGGTCTCCTATTACGAACGCGAGGTACGAAGTCCCAGCGCGGTGCTGAAGCTCCCTTCGGTCATCGCGCTCAAACAATATGTGAAGCCTTCGCAATTTCCCGCCTTCACCCGGTTCAATCTGTTCCTCCGCGACAAGTTCGCCTGCCAATATTGCGGATCGCACCGGGATCTCACCTTCGACCACGTCATTCCCCGCGCCCAGGGCGGCCGCACCACCTGGGAAAATGTCGCCACCGCCTGCGCCCCCTGCAACCTTCGCAAGGGTGGCCGCACCCCCCAGCAGGCCGGCATGCCGCTCTACATCCAGCCGATCCGGCCGACGAGCTGGCAGCTCCAGGAACATGGCCGCCGCTTCCCGCCCAACCATCTCCACGACACCTGGCGCGACTGGCTCTACTGGGACATCGAGCTGGAGGCCTGAGCGACCCTCCCTCCGCAAAATCCCAGTGTGTTATTGCGATAACACAGATAGTCGGCTAAGGCGGATGCATGGCGCGCGAGCCCGGCATTCCCGATAGTCGATTCCCGTTGCGGCGCGATGGCGCCGACGACGATGGTGTACAACCGCAGGGCTGGCGCCCGCAGGGGCGGCGCGACAAGCGCGAGCCGATCTGGCGGCCCGGCATAGGGGCGGGGGAGAGCACCGCGCCGCACGAGCCCTATCGCGGGCGCTATGGCGGCGCAGGCGGCGGCTTCGACGGCGGCGACGACCTGCCGCCCGCCGTGCCGGCCAAGCGCGGCATCCGCTGGGGCCGCTGGATCGTCCGCGGCCTCGCCGTGTGCATCCTGCTGTTCATCGCCGCGGTTGCCTGGCTGGCGATCACCGCGCCCTTGTCCAAGTCGCTGCGTCCGCCCGCGCCGCCCTCGATCACGCTGCTGGCCTCTGACGGCACGCCCATCGCCAGGCGCGGGGCGGTGATCGGCAAGCCCGTCGACGTGTCCAAGCTGCCCGATCATGTCGCCCAGGCCTTCATCGCGATCGAGGACCGGCGCTTCTACAACCACTGGGGCGTCGATCCGCGCGGCATCGCGCGCGCGGCGTTCCACAATGTCAGCTCGGGCGGCGGGTCGCAGGGCGGCAGCACGATCACCCAGCAGCTCGCCAAGAATGCGTTCCTCAACTCCCGCCGCACCTTCGGGCGCAAGGCGCAGGAGGTGCTGATCGCCTTCTGGCTCGAGGCCTGGCTGAGCAAGGACGAGATTCTCTCGCGCTACCTCTCGAATGTCTATTTCGGCGACAACGTCTATGGCCTGCGCGCTGCCGCCCAGCATTATTTCTCGACCAGTCCCGAGCATCTGACGCTGAGCCAGGCGACGCTGCTCGCGGGCCTCGTCAAGGCGCCGAGCCGGCTGGCGCCCACCGGCAATCTTGACGGTGCCCGCGAGCGCCAGCGGCTGGTGATCGGCGCGATGCAGGAAGCCGGGTTCATCACCGCGGCCGAGGCGCGGCGCGTGCGTCCGGCGATGCTGCACGTGCAGGACAGCGATGAGAGATTGCCGAACGGCACCTATTTCGCCGACTGGGTGCTTCCCGAAGCGCGCGACCGCGCCGGCGGGGTCGCCACCGAGCAGACGGTGACGACCACGCTCGACACCCGCCTGCAAAATGCTGCCGAGCGCGTGATCAAGGCCTCGGGCCTCGGCAAGGCGCAGGTCGCGCTGGTGGCGATGCGGCCGGACGGGCGCGTCGTCGCGATGGTCGGCGGGCGCAACTATGCCGCCAGCCCGTTCAACCGCGCGACCCAGGCGCGGCGCCAACCCGGGTCGGCGTTCAAGCTGTTCGTGTACCTCGCCGCGCTGCGTTCGGGCATGACGCCGGACACGATGGTCGACGACACGCCGGTGCAGATCGGCGACTGGAAGCCCTCGAACAGCGACGGCCGCTATGCCGGCCGCATCACGCTGCGCCAGGCGATGGCCAAGTCGAGCAATGTCGTGGCCGCGCGGCTGATCCAGAAGCTCGGCGTCGGCCGGGTCACCCAGGCGGCGCGCGACCTTGGCATCTCTACCCCGCTCGGCAACGACGCCTCGATCGCGCTCGGCACCTCGACCGGCTCGCTGCTAGAGCTGACCGCGGCCTATGCGGCGGTGGCCAACGGCAGCTACCCCGTGCGTCCCCGTGGTCTGGACGAAGAAGAATCGGCCGACGACTGGCTGGCGCGCCGGCTGGGCGGGCCGAGCCGCTTCGACGAACGGCTGCTCGAAGACCTGCGCTCGATGCTCGAAACCGTGGTCCAGTCGGGTACCGGGCGCTCGGCGGCGCTGCCGGTACCCGCGTTCGGCAAGACGGGTACGACCCAGGACGGGCGCGACGCGCTGTTCGTCGGCTGGGCAGGCGACCTCGTCGTCGGGGTGTGGATCGGCAATGACGACAACAGCCCGGTGTCGGGCGCCTCTGGCGGCGGGCTGCCGGCGCATATCTGGCGCGACTTCATGGTCCGCGCGCTGGGTCTGACCCTACCGCCGGTGCCCGTCGAGCCCGACAATGTGATCGACGAGAATGGCATCGTTCTCGACGATGTGCTGAACAGCGCCGGCGTGCAGGTCGACGAGGAGGGCGTCCAGCTCGATCTCGGCCGGGTGCGCGAGCTGGTGCCCGAAGGCGAGGTGCGCGACGCGATCCCGCGCAACCTGCGGATCCCCGCGCCCGGCAGCGACGCCGATCGCCGCCGCCGGGATCCCCCGCGTGAGGATCCCGAGGGCGAGGAGTGATCCCGGCGCTGGCCCTTCCCGGCGCGACTGGCTAGGAGGGCCGCAACAAATTTTCAGGAGACGGGCATGAAGACGGTAGGCGTGATCGGTGCGGGCCAGATGGGTGCGGGGATTGCCCAGGTGTCGGCGCAGGCGGGCTATGCCGTGCTGCTGTCCGATGTCGACCAGGCGCGCGCCGAAGCCGGCAAGGCAGGCATCGGCAAGCAGCTCGCGCGCGCGGTGGAGAAGGAAAAGATCACCGCCGCCGATGCCGAAGCCGCGCTGGGCCGGATCACCCCCATCGGCGATCTCGCCGCGATGGCGCTGTGCGACCTGGTGATCGAGGCGGCGACCGAGCGCGAGGGCGTAAAGCGCCAGATCTTCGAGACCGTCGGCAAGGCGCTGGGAGGCGACGCGATCCTCGCCAGCAACACCTCGTCGATCCCGATCACCCGGCTTGCCCAGGCGGCGCCCGATCCGGCGCGCTTCATGGGCGTGCACTTCTTCAATCCCGTGCCGGTGATGGGCCTGATCGAGCTGATCCGCGGCCTCGCCACCAGCGACGCGACCGTCGCGGCGGTGGAGTCGTTCGGCCAGTCGCTCGGCAAGCGGATCGTCCATGCCAATGATGCGCCCGGCTTCATCGTCAACCGCGTGCTGATGCCGATGCTCAACGAGGCGTGTTTCGCGCTCGGCGAGGGTGTGGCGACGATTCCCGATATCGATGCGGCGTGCCAGCTCGGGCTCAACCACCCGATGGGCCCGTTCACGCTGGCCGATTTCATCGGGCTCGACACCTGCCTGGAGATCACCCGCGTGCTGTTCGAAGGCACCGGCGACCCCAAGTTCCGCCCGGCACCCTTGCTGGTGAAGTACGTGGAAGCCGGCTGGTACGGCCGCAAGACCAAGCGCGGCTTCTACGACTATACCGGTGCGGAGCCCGTGCCGACGCGGTGAGCGCGCCCCGGCGCGGGGCGCATGCCGGCAGGCATGTACCCGCGCCCGGACCGCGTCATGCCAGGACGGCGCGATCGGCCGTGGCCGGCGCCCCGGCGCTCGTCCGCGCCGCGACGTCGCGGATCGCCGCCACGACCTGTTCCGGCACCGCATAGTGAAACAGATGCCCCTGCGCCGGTACGATCCGCAGTTCGGCACCCGATACTTCGCGGGCGAAGCGTTCCGCATGCCGATCGACATGGGCGATACGATCGCCTTCGCCCGCCATGACGATGATCGGCACCGGTAGCGCCTCGTACCGGCGGCTGATCGCGACCGCAGCGGGTACCATCAGCGCAGTGTCTGCGGCGGTCGCGCGGACCTGGGACGGGCGCAGCGTCAGCGCGATCGGAAAGGCGGCGAACTTCTCCGAAATCGGTGCGGGCGAGAAGCTGGCCTTGATCGCCACCGGCCCAAGCAGGCGGCCAGCGAGCGGCGACACGGTGGTCGCCATGACGTCGCCGACCAGGGGGAGGGCCGGCGTGGAAAGCGGCCAGACGTCCGGGCGGGCCGTCCCGTAATAATAGCCGGACAGGAGGATGAGGCCGGATACCGTTTCCGGAGCGTCCAGCGCCAGGGCCAGCGCGACCAGCGTACCCCAGCTATGGCCCACCACCACGGCAGGCCCGACGCCGAGCTGCTTGAGCGCCGCCGCGATCACCTGCGCCTGCGCCGCCGGTGTCCAGATCGTCGTGCGCGGGCGATCGCTATAGCCGAAGCCGGGGCGGTCGAACGCGATCACGCGATTCTGCGCCGCGGCGAGGCCCAGCACGCCGCTCGCTTCGTAATCCTGGAGAGTAACGCCGTTGCCGTGGAGGAGCACCACCGCCGGTCCTTCGCCGCGGTCGACATAATGGAGGCGCATCCCGTCGACGTCGACAAACGATCCGGCGGGCGGCGTCTCCGCTTCTGCCCGCTTCCTGCTTGCACGGTTGTACAGCGCGCTGCCAGCCAACGCCGCGATACCCGCGGCTCCAGCGATCCAGCCGAGGTTGCGGCGCGTACCGGCATCCTCCGGCTGTATCGCATCAGAGAGTGCCGAACGCGGTTTCTTGCTGGATTTCTGTGTCATGCCGACTCAACCATTGTGCAGCGCACAAGTTGCTTGTGCGCTGTCGCTTCGTCAGGCCGGAAGGACGGTCCGGTTTACTCCGCCGCCTGCGCCGGCGCCGCGCTGGCGGCTTCGATCTCGGCGGCCTTGGCTTCGACCAGCTTGACGATGTGATCGAGCATGTCGGCATCCTCGACGGTGTGATCGGTCAGGCCCGACAGATACACCATGTGCTTGCCGTTGCCGCCGCCCGTCAGGCCGATATCGGTCTCGCGCGCCTCGCCGGGGCCGTTGACCACGCAGCCGAGCACCGAAAGCGACAGCGGCGTGCGGATGTGCTGGAGCCGTTCCTCCAGCGCCTGCACGGTGCGGATCACGTCGAAGCCCTGGCGCGCGCAGCTCGGGCAGGAGACGACGCGGACGCCCCGGTTGCGGATGCCGAGCGCCTTGAGGATCTCGAAGCCGACGCGCACTTCCTCCTCGGGCTCGGCCGAAAGACTTACCCGGATGGTATCGCCGATGCCGAACCACAGGAGCGAGCCGATGCCGATCGCCGACTTCACCGTCCCGCCGACGAACCCGCCCGCCTCGGTGATGCCGAGGTGCAGCGGGCAGTCGACCGCATCAGCCAGCTGCTGATAGGCGGCGACGGCGAGGAACACGTCGCTCGCCTTCACCGCGACCTTGAACTGGTGAAAGTCGCGGTCTTGGAGCAGCTTGATGTGATCAAGCGCGGATTCGACCAGCGCTTCGGGGCAGGGCTCGCCATATTTCTCGAGCAGATCCTTCTCGAGGCTGCCTGCGTTGACGCCGATGCGAATCGAAGCGCCATTGGCCTTGGCGGCGTTGACCACCTCGTTCACTCGGTCGGCCGAGCCGATATTGCCCGGGTTGATCCGCAGGCAGGCGGCGCCGGCATCTGCGGCTTCCAGCGCGCGCTTGTAGTGGAAATGGATGTCCGCGACGATCGGCACGCGCGCGGCGCGGACGATCTGCTTGAGCGCGGTGGTGCTTTCGACGTCGGGGCAGGAGACGCGGATGATGTCCGCGCCCGCCTCTTCGCAGCGGCGGATCTGGTCGATCGTCGCCTTCACGTCGGAGGTGGCGGTGTTGGTCATGGTCTGCACCGTCACCGGGGCGTCGCCGCCTACGGGCACGTTGCCCACCATGATCTGACGGCTTTGCCGCCGGATGATATCGCGCCAGGGTCGTACGGACATGGGGGCCATATAGGCGCATCAGCGCGGCGGGGCTAGGGCAGATGGCGTCCCTTGGTTTCCTCCCCGGCCAGGGGAAGGATACAGTTCGCTGCGGCTTGGACGCTTCGCCTGATCTGCTAGGGACGGCCCGAATTATGCATCAGGAGCCCGCCGCCATGTCTACCGCCACCCCCAAGCCCCGCTGGACGCTGATGATCCACGGCGGTGCCGGCAGCATGCGGCGCGGCGAGCTGCCGGTGGCGCAGGAGTCGGGCGCCGAAGCAGGCCTCAACGCCGCGCTCGACGCCGGCGCGGCAGTGCTCGAGGCGGGCGGCTCGGCGGTCGACGCGGTGCAGGCGGCGGTGCAGGTGCTGGAGGACGATCCGCACTTCAATGCCGGGCGCGGATCGGTGTTCACCTGGGAAGGCGGCCACACGCTCGACGCCGCGATCATGGACGGCCGCACCCGTGCGGCGGGCGCGGTCGCGGGATCGACCACCACGCGCCACCCCGTCGCGCTCGCCCGGGCGGTGATGGACAAGAGCCGTCACGTCCTGCTCGCCGGCGAGGGTGCGGACCAGTTCGCCCGCGAGCATCAGCTCGAGCAGGTCGACAACGCTTGGTTCGGCACCGAGGAGCGCCGCCAGCAGCTCAAATCGATGAAGGGGGACAGCGCGGGTGGCGGCTTCGACGTCGACATGAAATACGGCACGGTCGGCGCGGTGGCTATGGACACGCACGGCCATGTCGCCGCCGCCACCTCCACCGGCGGGCTCACCGGCAAGCGCTGGGGCCGGGTCGGCGATTCGCCGCTGATCGGCGCGGGCACCTATGCCGATGATCGCGCCTGCGCGGTTTCCGCCACCGGCTCGGGCGAGTTCTTCATCCGCGAGGGCGTCGCGCACGAGATCTGTGCGCGGATGCGGTTCAAGGGCGAGACCGCCAAGCAGGCGGCCGACGTGGTGATGGCCGACGTGAAGGGGATGGGCGGTGTCGGCGGGGTGATCCTGGTCGCACCCGGCGGCGCGCTCGACTGGAGCTTCACCACGCCCGGCATGTATCGCGGCAAGGTATCGGCAGACGGCGAGCGCATGGTCGCGATCTACGAGGACCGGCGCGACTGACCCCCCTTGCCTCGCGGAAATTCGCGAGCAACAATATTGCCCGATCCGCGCCGTTTCGCGTTCGCGAAGATCCATCAAAAGGGGCCGTCACTTCATGGTTCGTGCACTCTCGCTTGCCAGCCTGTTGCTGGCCACCACCGCGCCTGCGCTCGCGCAGAATTCGATGCCGCAGCCGGTGCCGATCGTCGACACCATCCCGGCGGCGCGCGACGTGGCCTATCCGGGCACGCTCAAGATCGATGTGGACGCGACCGATACGGTGCGCGGCATCTTCCGGGTGCGCGAGACGATCCCGGTCGCCAAGGCGGGCCGCCTGACGCTGCTCTTCCCCGAATGGCTGCCCGGCAAGCACGGGCCGCGCGGCGAGATCGAGAAGCTGGCGGGCCTGCAGATCAAGGCGAACGGCAAGCGGATCCCCTGGACGCGCGACACGGTGGACGTGTTCGCCTTCCATGTCGACGTGCCGGCGGGTGCCAAGACCGTCGAGGCCGAGTTCCAGTTCGTCTCCGCGACCGACGGCAACCAGGGCCGCATCGTGATGACGCCCGAGATGATGAGCGTGCAGTTCAACTCGCTCAGCCTCTATCCGGCGGGCTATTTCACCCGCCGCATTCCGATCCAAGCGACGGTGAAATATCCCGAGGGCTGGACCGCCGCCGGCGCGGTGCCCGCCACGGTGACCGGCTCGACCTATGCCTATGAGACCACCAGCTACGAGATCCTGATGGATTCGCCGGTCATCGCCGGTCGCTATTACCGCAAGTTCCCGCTCAGCGAGCGCGTGACGCTCGACGTGGTGGCGGACAGCGCCGACGAGCTGGAGGCCAAGCCCGAGCAGATCGAGGCGCACAAAAGGCTGGTCGAGCAGGCGGTGAAGACCTTCGGCGCCCAGCATTACGACCACTATCACTTCCTCCTGTCGATCAGCGACAAGATGGGCGGCATCGGCCTCGAGCATCACCGCAGCTCGGAAAACGGCGTGCAGCCCGGCTACTTCACCAAATGGGGCGAGCAGGCGGGTGCGCGCAACCTGCTGCCGCACGAATACACCCATAGCTGGGACGGCAAGTATCGCCGCGGCGCCGAACTGTGGACGCCGGACTTCCGCATGCCGATGCGCGACCAGTCGCTGTGGGTGTATGAGGGCCAGACCCAGTTCTGGGGTTATGTGTTCCAGGCGCGCTCGGGCCTCGTCTCCAAGGAAGAGACGCTCGAAGGCTATGCCAACATCATGGCCAGCCTCGACAACCGCGCCGGCCGCCAGTGGCGACCGCTGATCGACACCACCAACGATCCGATCATCACCGCGCGCGCGCCCAAGGGCTGGACCAGCTGGCAGCGCAGCGAGGATTATTACAACGAGGGCCTGCTGGTGTGGATGGAGGTCGATTCGATCCTCCGCGAGCAGAGCAAGGGCACCAAGTCGATCGACGATTTCGCGCGAATCTTCTTCGGCGGCCGCGACGGCGACTATGGCGAGGTGACCTACAGCTTCGACGACGTGGTCAAGACGCTGGAGGGCATCCAGCCCTATGACTGGCGCAAGTTGCTCACCGCGCGGCTGCACGACGTGTCGGAGCGGGCACCGCTCGCCGGGTTCACCCGCAACGGCTACAAGCTCGTCTATACCGAGGTGCCCAACAAGATGAGCCGTCCGGGCACCGCCGACCTCAGCTATTCGCTGGGTCTCGCGGTCGGCAAGAAGGGCATCGCCGGCGTGATGTGGGACGGTCCGGCGTTCAAGGCCGGCATCACCGTCGCCGACGAAATCGTCGCGGTGAACGGCCGCGCCTACGCGGTCGATGCGCTGATCGAGGCGGTCAAGGCGGCCAAGGGCACCAAGGCGCCGATTCGCCTGACGCTAAAACGGGACGATAGTTACCGAGAGGTTGCCATCGACTATCATGATGGGCTGCGCTATCCGCATCTCGTCAAGACGGTCGAAGGAGAGGCTGGCCTCGACAAGCTGCTGCAAGCCCGCTGAGACGGGCAGAGCCGCCAACCACAGGTTAGAGAAATATGCGCATCGATCTCATTCCCATCGGCGATGATCCGCCGAACAATCTGAACGTCATCATCGAGGTTCCCTCGGGCGGCGAGCCCGTGAAGTATGAGTTCGACAAGGCCAGCGGCGCGCTGTTCGTCGATCGTATCCTGCACACGCCGATGCGCTACCCCGCGAACTACGGTTTCGTGCCGCACACGCTGTCGCCCGACGGCGATCCGCTCGACGCGCTCGTCATCGCCCGCTCGCCCTTCGTGCCGGGCTGCGTGGTGCGCGCGCGCCCGATCGCGGTGCTGAAGCTGGAAGACGAAGCCGGCGGCGACGAGAAGCTGGTCTGCGTGCCGGTCGACAGCACCTTCCCCTATTATTCGGACGTTGGCGAGCGTTCGGATCTGCCCTCGATCGTGCTCCAGCAGATCGAGCATTTCTTCACCCATTATAAGGACCTCGAGTCCGAGAAGTGGGTGCGGATCGGTAGCTGGGGTGATGCCGCCGAAGCGCGTCAGATCGTCCTCGAGGCGATCGAGGCCGCCAAGAAGGCCAAGGCAGCCTGAACCAGCCAATGCGGCGGCGCGGGGCCCGGCCCCGGGGGGTCGGCAATGTCCTCGCGCCGCCGCGTTTCCTCGCCTTCGCCGCGACGACGATCGCGGCGGGGCTGCTGCTGGTGCCGCATTTCGGCATCCGGGCAGGCGCGATGCTCGCCTTCGACATCGGCGCGGCGCTGTTCCTCGCGCTGTGTGTGCCCATGCTCAAGCACCAGTCCGATGCGATGCGGCGCTCGGCCTGCAACAATGATGCGAACCGGCTGGTGCTGCTCGGCGTCACCGGCGCCGTCACCATCGTCATTCTGGTGGCGATCGCCAGCGAGCTGATGGAGCGCAAGGCGCCCCAGCCCGCGCAGCTCGCGCTGATCATCGGCACGCTCGCGCTCAGCTGGACGTTCAGCAACGCCGTCTACGCGCTGCACTACGCGCATCTGTTCTACAGCGAGGCGCCGGGCGGGCGCGACAAGGGCGGGCTGGAGTTTCCCAAGACGCCCGAGCCCAATTACTGGGACTTCCTCTATTTCGCCTTTTGCCTGGGCATGACCTTCCAGACCAGCGACGTCTCGGTCGAGACGCGGCAGCTGCGCCGGGTGGTGACGCTGCACTGCCTAGCAGCCTTCGTGTTCAATCTGGGCGTGGTGGCCTTCACGATCAACGTTCTCGGCGGTAGTTGAGGGGCGGGCGTCCGCCCGAAGCCAGCCTGCCGGAGAAACCATGTTCCGTGTTGCCGCCCTCGCGCTCGCCGCGCTGTTCGTGCCTGCCGCAGCGTCTGCCCAGACCAATGACAAGTTCGTCGTCGCCAGCCTGACCGAGGGTGTGTGGATGAAAGGCGACCTCCACGTCCACTCGACGCACAGCAAGGATTCGACCAACCATCCCGAGGCGCGGATCATCGCCGATGCCGAGCGCGCAGGCTTCGATTTCCTGCTGATCAGCGACCACGACAACCATGTCGACGGAGATGTCGCGCATAACACATGGTCCGATCCCGAATTCCGGTCGGACAAGCTGCTGCTTCTCTACGGCGCGGAGTGGACGACCGTGCGAGGCCACGCCGTGATCCTGTCGGCCAAGCCCTATGACCACAAGGCGCTGTTCGACGTCCGCGACGCCCGGGACGTGCAGGTGCAAAAGGTGAAGGACGGGCTGGGCGTCCATCTCTCGGCCAACCACCCGACCAACAAGGATCATTTCGGCTATTCCTATGACCTGGTCGATTCGATCGAGGTGTGGAACACCGTCCGCCGGGCGCCGAACAAGACCAACCTGATGGTGTGGGACGATATGCTGAACTCCGGCCGCAAGATCGGCGCGCGGGGCGGCAGCGATTCGCACCATGGCACCGTGCCCGGCAGCACCACGCCGAAGGCGATCGAGGCGACCGCCAACAATATCGGCACACCGACGACCTGGGTGTTCGCGCCGGCCCGCACGCGCGAGGCGGTGATCGCCGCAATCGGCCGCGGGCGCGCCTCGATCAGCGCCAATCCCTATGCGCCGCGGGTGGAGCTCACCGCGGACGTAAACGGCGACGGCAAGGCCGACATGCTGATGGGCGACAACGCGAAGGCGCCCGCCGGGCCGGTGCGCTTCACCGCGCGGTTGGCGGGCAAGCGCGAGGACGGCGCCTACCACGTCCGCGTGGTCAAGAATGGCGGCGTGTTCGCGACGCTCGGCATCGGCGCGGACGGCAGTGTCAGCTTCACCGACACCCCCGACGCCAAGGCCCGCAGCTATTACCGCGTCGAGGTGGAGGGGCCGCAGACGCCCTATCCGGGCGTGGACAACTTCACCAACGTCGCCGGGCCGATGGTGGCGATCTCCAACCCGATCTTCTTCAACTTCGATCCGGCGTTCTGACGCGGCCGGCGGGGGCGAAGGCTAGACCGCCGCGTCGGCGCCCTCGACCGTTTCGATCAGCTCCACCACGTCGCCGATCAGCGTGCGCATCGCAATGCGGGCGGCGGTATAGTCCTTGGCGGCAATCGCATCGCGCACCGCGGCATGGTCGGCCACGCTCGCGCTGCGGCCCTTGATCCGGTTGGTGAAGCGGATCGAGGTGCGCAGCGCGGTCGCCACCATGTCGCGGAACTGCGCGTAGAAGGGATTGCCCGAGGCGCGCAGCACCGCGACGTGGAAGGCGATGTCGGCGTCGAGCGTATCGTCGAGCCCGCGCTCGGCGGCTTCCATTCGGGCGAGCCCCGCGGAGATCCGCTGCAGATCCTCCTCCGTGGCGAACTGCGCCGCCAGCGCGGCCGCCTCCGGCTCGATCGCGATGCGCAACTGGCTGAACTGGCGGAGCAGGTCGACCGAGAATTGTCGCTCGAGCAGCCAGCGCAGCACGTCGGTGTCGAACAGGTTCCACGACGAGGCCGGCTGCACCACCGTGCCCTGGCGCGGGCGGGCGCTCAGCAGGCCCTTGGCGGTGAGCATCTTCACCGCCTCGCGCGTCACCGATCGGCTGACGCCGTGCTGCTTGGCCAGCTCGGCCTCGGTGGGGAAGGGTTCCGTCTCGTAGCGGCCGGTGACGATCGCACGGCCCAGCGCGTCGAGCATGCCATAGGTGAGGTTGCGGCCCAGCCCCGAACGGACCGCATCGGCAGGGAGGGAAGGAGAGGTGGACATCCTCGCAATTGCTTTCCTGTTCTTGTCCGTGCGAAGCTGCGCACGTCCGCATTGTTGCACCCATGGTACTCCAGCGGCGTTGCTGGACAACCCCGATAAATAAGATAAATGAATGGTCGAACCCTGCATTGGGGCGGGGAGGGGCAAGACGCGCGGGCCATGCCGTTCGCGCCGGCACCGGCAGGAGTGGGCATGAGTCTATCCAACATCGATCTGGTCGTGGTGATCGTCTATGCGATCGGCATCTTCGGCCTCGCGCAATGGGTGAGCCGCGACAAGGCGGGCGCCACCAAGGATTCGAGCGACTATTTCCTCGCCTCGAAGAACCTGCCCTGGTGGGCGATCGGCGCCTCGCTGATCGCGGCGAACATTTCGGCCGAGCAGATCGTCGGCATGTCGGGATCGGGCTACGCCATCGGCCTCGCCATCGCCTCCTATGAGTGGATGGCGGCGCTGACGCTGCTGATCGTCGGCAAGTTCTTCCTGCCGATCTTCCTGCGCAACGAAATCTACACGATGCCGCAGTTCCTCGAGCAGCGCTTCGGGCCGACCATCCGCACCGTGATGGCGGTATTCTGGCTGATCCTCTACGTGTTCGTGAACCTCACCTCGATCATCTGGCTGGGCTCGATCGCGGTCACCCAGGTGGCGGGCGTCAACCAGGACGTGGCGCTGATCGGGCTCGGCGCCTTCGCGTTGCTCTACCAGCTGCGCGGCGGCCTGAAGGCAGTGGCGCTGACCGACATCGTCCAGGTGACGCTGCTGGTGCTGGGCGGTCTCGTCGTCGCGTACCTGACGCTCAGCAAGATCGGCGGCGACGGCGGCGTGCTCGCCGGCTTCCACGAGTTGACCCGCCGCGCGCCCGATCATTTCGACATGATCCTCTCGCCCGACAATCCGCACTACAAGGATCTGCCCGGCATTGCCGTGCTGGTCGGCGGCATGTGGATCGCCAACCTGAGCTATTGGGGCTTCAACCAGTATATCATCCAGCGCGCACTTGCGGCGAAGAGCCTGGCCGAGGCGCAGCGCGGCGTGGTGTTCGCAGGTTTCCTCAAGCTGCTGATGCCCGTCGTCATCGTGCTGCCCGGCATCGCCGCGGTGGTGCTGGCGCCCAACCTCGCCAAGCCGGACCAGGCATACCCCACGATGATGGCACTGCTGCCGACCGGGCTGCTCGGCCTCGTCTTCGCGGCGCTGATCGCGGCGATCATCGCGTCCACCGCGTCCAAGATCAATTCGATCGCGACGATTTTCACGCTCGACATCTACGCCAAGTTCAAGGGCGTGCAGCGCCGTGCGGAAGGCGGTGCCGACAAGGCCGGGCATGAGCGCCAGCTGGTGCTGGTCGGCCGCATCGCGGCGGGCGTCGCGATCGTACTGGCGATGCTCACCGCGCGCCCGTTGCTCGGCAATCTCGACCAGGCCTTCCAGTATATCCAGGAATTCTCGGGCTTCGTGACCCCGGGCATCACCGTCATCTTCCTGCTCGGCCTGTTCTGGCCGCGCGCGACCGAGGCGGGGGCGCTGGTCGGCGCGGTGGCCTCGGTGGTGCTGTCCTGTGTCCTGTGGTGGCTGCTGCCGGACTTCCCGTTCATGAACCGGATGGGCGTGGTGTTCCTCGCCTCGCTCGCGCTGGCGGTGATCGTCTCGCTGGCGGGCACGCCGACGCACAGCAGCCTGATCACGATGCAGGGCGTTTCCTTCCGCACCACCGCCGGCTTCAACATCGCCGCGGCGGTGATCGTCCTCATCCTCATCGGGCTGTACGCGACATGGTGGTAAGCTTCTCGGGTTCTTTCCTCGCGGTCGACTGGGGCACGACCAATCGCCGCGTCTTCGTGATCGAGAACGGCGCGGTCACCCACACCGAGCGCGACGACAAGGGCGTGACCTCGGTCACCGACTTCGCCGCCGAAGCCGCCGGCATCCGCGCGCGCCACGGCGACCTGCCGCTGCTGATGGCGGGCATGGTCGGCGCCAATATCGGCTGGGCGCCGGCGCCCTATGTCGCGGCACCCGCCGGGATCGCCGAACTGGCCGCTGGGCTGCTCTGGGTGGAGGAGCGCAGCGCGATCGTGCCGGGCGTCTCCACGATGGTCACCGGGCGTCCGGACGTGATGCGCGGCGAGGAAGTCCAACTGCTCGGCGCGGTGCGTGCGGGGCTGGCGCCCGCCGATGCGCTGCTCGTCCAGCCGGGAACGCACTGCAAATGGGTCGAGATGGTGGACGGCCGCATCGCCGACTTCACCACCGCGATGACCGGCGAGTTGTTTGCCACGCTGCGCAAGCACGGCCTGCTGGCGGCACAGCTCGGCGGTGAGGTCCATGTCGGCCCCGCCTTTCATGCGGGCGTGGAGGAGGGGCGCAAGCGCGACCTCGCCGCCTCGCTGTTCGGCATCCGCGCCGCCAAGATGCTGGGCGTGCGCGACGATGCCGATGCGGCGGCCTTCGCCAGCGGGCTGCTGATCGGCAGCGACGTCGCCGCGCGGCTGGAGCATGCCGGGCACGACACCGTCCATATTCTGGCCGACCCGATGCTGGGCGGCCTCTATGCCGCCGCGATTGGCGCGCAGGGCCGCGAGGCGGTCATCGCCAGCAGCCATGACGCGTTCGTCGCGGGAATCCTCGCCATTGCGGAGCAGATTGCATGAACCACGTTGCCGAATTCGACGCCGCCTTCGCCCGTTGCCCGCTGATCGCGATCCTGCGGGGCGTGAAGCCCGACGAGGTCGAGGCGATCGGCGACGAACTCGTCGCGGCCGGCTTCACGCTGATCGAAGTGCCGATGAACTCGCCCGATCCGCTGGACAGCGTGTCGCGCCTCGCCAAGCGCTTCGCGGGTCGCGCGGTGATCGGTGCGGGCACGGTGCTGCGGGTCGAGCAGGTGCAGGCGGTGGCCGAGGCCGGCGGCACGATGATCATCTCGCCCAACGCCAATCTCGACGTGATCCGCGCGAGCGCAGCGGCGGGGCTGGTCTCGCTGCCGGGCATCCTGACGCCGAGCGAGGCCTTCGCAGCACTCGACGCGGGCGCGACCGCGCTCAAGCTGTTCCCGGCCGAGGCGGCGAGCCCGACGGTGCTCAAGGCAATGCGCGCGGTGCTGACCGAAGCGCGGATCCTGCCGGTGGGCGGCGTATCGCCGGACACGATGGCGCCGTGGATCGCCGCGGGGGCGCCCGGCTTCGGCCTGGGTTCGGCGCTCTACAAGGTGGGGATGAGCGCCGAACAGGTCGGCGCCAATGCGCGGGCGTTTATCGCGGCGCTGGGGTAACGGCCGCTTCTTCCTTCTAAACTCCCCTCCCGCAAGCGGGAGGGGAGTTTAGAGTGCCGGGCTTACTCCGCCGCGATTCCCGCCTTGGCGAACATGTCGCCTTCGATCGCGTCTTCGTTGGCGATCGTGCTGGTCTTGGCCTGGCGACGCTTGTCGAAGCTGTCCCACACCTCGTTCCACTGGCCGCGCGTCGCCGCCTTCGAATATTCGGTCGCGCGCGTCTCGAAGAAATTGGCGTGTTCGACGCCGTTGAGCAGCGGAGCGAGCCAGGGCAGGGGGTGCTCGTCGATCATATAGATCGGCTTGAGGCCCAGCTGCCCCAGCCGCCAGTCGGCGATGAAGCGGACATATTTCTTGATGTCCTTGGGCGTCATGCCGTTCACCGGGCCCATCTCGAACACCAGGTCGATGAATGCGTCCTCGATGCGGACGGTCTTCTGGCACATGTCCAGAATGTCGTCGCGCACGCTCGGGGTCATGCAGTTCCGTTCCTTGCAGAAGGTGTGGAACAGCTTGATGATGCCCTCGCAGTGCAGGCTCTCGTCGCGGATCGACCAGGTGACGATCTGGCCCATGCCCTTCATCTTGTTGAAGCGCGGGAAGTTCATCAGCATCGCGAAGCTGGCGAACAGCTGCAGCCCCTCGGTGAAGCCGCCGAACATCGCCAGCGTCTTGGCGATATCCTCATCGCTGTCGACGCCGAAGGTGGCGAGATAGTCGTGCTTGTCCTTCATCTCCTTATACTGGAGGAAGGCGCTGTACTCGGTCTCGGGCATGCCGATCGTGTCGAGCAGGTGGCTGTACGCCGCGATGTGCACCGTCTCCATGTTGGAGAAGGCGGTGAGCATCATCTTGATCTCGGTCGGCTTGAACACGCGGCCATATTTCTCGTGGTAGCAATCCTGCACTTCCACATCGGCCTGGGTGAAGAAGCGGAAGATTTGCGTCAGCAGGTTGCGCTCGTGATCGGTCAGCTTCTGCGCCCAGTCGCGGCAATCCTCGCCCAGCGGCACTTCTTCCGGCAGCCAGTGAACCTGCTGCTGGCGCTTCCAATATTCATAGGCCCAGGGATATTCGAAGGGCTTGTAGGTCTTGCGGGCTTCGAGAAGCGACATCGGGGTACTCCGGCAGGATTAGAATCTGATGGTCTGAATGCCGTCAACAGGGCCGAAAAGACCGAAGCAGAGGGCAGCGAAAAGCAATAGGAATATGGGCGCGGCGATCATCTGAAGCAGGCCTATTCGGCGGATCTGCGCGATGCTCAGTTCAGATCCGCCGACGTTATTGCCGAACAGTTTTTTTCCGGCCCAAGGGTTCTCGGATTTCGTCGCAAAGCGCAGGCCATTCAGGAAAGCGCCGACGCATATCAATGTGGTGATCAACAAAAATAGACGTCCGTCGATCATAGCGTGCTCCTCGTGGCACTCGCAAAGGCCAGCGCGAAGCCGGTGAGGAACAGGCCGAGCGCGACCAGCATCATGCCGCCGATCCGCAGCGCGTAGGTCGCCGGCTCGCTGGCTTTGACGCGCAGCAGCCGCCGCGCCACTGAAGGGCGGAGGAGGACGATCAGTCCTGCCGTGCCCGAGGCGATGCCGAGGCCGGCCTGGAGGGCGAGCGTGCGCGTCATTGGTCGATCACCCGTCCGCGGACGGTCTTCATGCCGTCGCGCACGACGATGCGTTCGCGATAGACGACCTTGCGGCCACCCTGCGCGCCGACGCCGAGGAACACCACGCCGATGAAGAAGCCGAAATCATACCAGCCGCCATTGTTCGGCACCGCATAGACCGCGACGTCGGGCAAGATCAGCGACAGCCCCCACGCCACGGGAAAGATGAAGCCGTGCCACAGCCCGAGCAGGAAGCCCGGCGCCTGCGGTGCCACGGCGCTCGGCACCTGGTGCGCGCAGGCGGCGAGCAGGGCGAGGGCGGCAAGGGCAAAGGCGGCGCGGATCTTCATGCAGCTATCCCTGCGTATGGCAGACGCGCCCGAGGCCCGCGTGCATCGTTTCGCGACCGCGTGCGTTCGGTGCGCGAACCCCAAGCAGGAGAAGACCCATGGCAGATCTGAGCGCAATCCAGGAGCATATGGAAGTCATCGGCGCCGACGGCGTCCATGTCGGGACCGTCGACCATGTCGATGGCGACCGCATCAAGCTGACCAAGAAGGACTCGGCGGCCCAGGTCGAAGGTGCCACCGGCAGCCATGAAGGGCACCATCATTATATCCCCGGCGGCCTGGTCGCCGAAGTCGAGGGCGACAAGGTGCGCCTCTCGGCCAACGCCGACGTCGCGGTCGAGCTGTTCGAAGAAGAGGCGTAATGTCGCGGGCGGTGAGGAGGCATATGCCTTCCTCACCGCTTCCTCTCGTGCCTCAGCACGCGCCTTTGCCTCTCCCGAGACGGGAGAGGAGGGCATGAGGGTGGACCGCCGCTGCATCGCCAGGGTTCACTGGCAGGCCAAGCATTCGTCGTAATCGGTCGACTCGCCCAGATCGAACTTGGGCTTCTCGATCGTGTTGTCGGCCTCGACCCCGCCCGCGAAGCCGGCGCGCTGCACCGACTTGGAGCGCAGATAGTAGAGCGACTTGATGCCCAGCTCCCAGGCGCGGAAGTGGAGCATCAGCAGGTCCCACTTTTCCACGTCCGCCGGGATGAACAGGTTGAGCGACTGCGCCTGGTCGATGAACGGCGCGCGATCGCCCGCCAGCTCCAGGATCCAGCGCTGGTCGATCTCGAAGCTGGTCTTGTACGTGTCCTTCTCTTCCTGGGTAAGGAAGTCGAGGTGCTGGACCGAGCCGCCCTGCTCGAGAATCGAGTTCCACACCGCGTCGGAATTCTTCGACTTCTCCTTGAGCAGCTTCTCCAGATACGGATTGCGCACCGAGAAGGAGCCGCTGAGCGTCTTGTGGGTGTAGATATTGGCCGGGATCGGCTCGATGCAGGCGCTGGTGCCGCCGCAGATGATCGAGATCGACGCGGTCGGCGCGATCGCCATCTTGCAGCTGAACCGCTCCATCACGCCCATGTCGGCCGCGTCCGGGCAGGGGCCGCGTTCGACCGCTAGCGCCATCGAGGCTTCGTTCACCTGCGCGCTGACATGCTTGAAGATGCGGAGATTCCAGCTCTTCGCCATCGCGCCTTCGAACGGAATGCCGCGGGCCTGGAGGAAGCTGTGGAAGCCCATCACGCCGAGGCCGACCGAGCGCTCGCGCGCCGCCGAATAGCGGGCGCGGGCCATCTCGTCGGGCGCGCGCTCGATATAGTCGGTTAGCACATTGTCGAGGAAGCGCATCACGTCCTCGATGAAGCGCTTGTCCTTGTTCCACTCGTCCCAGGTCTCGAGATTGAGCGAGGAGAGGCAGCACACCGCGGTGCGATCATTGCCCAGGTGGTCGCGGCCGGTGGGCAGCGTGATCTCCGAGCACAGGTTCGAAGTCGAGACCTTGAGGCCAAGGTCGCGGTGGTGCTTGGGCATGGTCGAGTTCACGTGATCCGAGAACACGATGTACGGCTCGCCGGTGGCGAGGCGGGTTTCGACCAGCTTCTGGAACAGCGCGCGCGCATCGACGGTCGCGCGGACCGAGCCGTCCTTCGGGCTCTTCAGCTGCCATTCGGCGCCGTCGCGCACCGCTTCCATGAACGCGTCGGGGATCAGCACGCCGTGGTGCAGGTTGAGCGCCTTGCGGTTGAAGTCGCCCGAGGGTTTCCGGATCTCGAGGAACTCCTCGATCTCGGGGTGCGAGATGTCGAGATAGCAGGCGGCCGAGCCGCGGCGCAGCGAGCCCTGCGAGATCGCGAGCGTCAGCGAATCCATCACGCGGACGAAGGGGATGATGCCGCTGGTCTTGCCATTGAGGCCCACCGGTTCGCCGATGCCGCGCACGCTGCCCCAATAGGTCCCGATGCCGCCGCCGCGCGAGGCGAGCCAGACATTTTCGTTCCAGGTCTGGACGATGCCGTCGAGGCTGTCCGGCACCGAGTTGAGGTAGCAGCTGATCGGCAGGCCGCGGCCCGTGCCGCCGTTCGACAGCACCGGGGTCGCCGGCATGAACCACAGCTTGGAGATATAGTCGTACAGTCGCTGCGCGTGCGCCTGGTCGTCGGCATAGGCCGAGGCGACGCGAACGAACAGGTCCTGGTAGCTTTCGCCGGGGAGCAGATAGCGGTCCTTCAGCGTTTCCTTGCCGAAATCGGTGAGCAGCGCGTCGCGCGCATGATCGACCTCGACCGGATAGGGCTGCGGCACGATCGCCTTGCTGTCGAGCGCCTTGCTGGCGGTGGCGGCTTCGATGGTGGCGGTCTCGTTCACGCTGGTCTCACTATCTCTGAATTCCATACCTCGGACCCCTGTCTTCTGCATACGCAACAACCGACTCGGGGCACGGTAGCAATCGTAGCACCAGCCGGATTTGCGCGAGAACAAAAAGTGTCCATCGGCCCGGCAGCCGGCACGAGTCTACCCCAGTCGCATATGGCTATGCGAACGTTGGGTTACCAGTGCTTGGGCTTGCCCCTTGGTGCGACCACTACAGATTGTGCCAATCCGAGTCCGGGCACAAGAGCGGAAATCACCGAGGATTGCAACGGCTCGTCGCTGAAATGACTCGGCTCGTGGCAGGGCTAACGGCCGCTTCATGTCGCGACGCGCGGACTTCCCTGGCCTTTCAAAAAGGCAAGGGAACGAACATGGAACTGCAAATAAATTTTGGGGGATGAATCACCGCCGCCACAACCACTGGTGGTCGCGGCGGCGCACGCTGCACCATGGGGGCTATTTGAGCGGCAGATAGAGTTCGGTCACCGCCTCGTGCTCGGGCACATCGGGGAAGAAGGCGACCCGTCTCGCGAAGAGGGGAAAGTCGCCGGGTTCCTCGCCGCTTTCCGGCAGCCATGCGCGGTAGAGGAACAGCGCGGCGGGCTCGAGATCGTCGGCCTGCCCCGCCACCCGCAGCATCGCGCAGCGGCCGGCCGGGATCAGGCCGGGCTCGATGCCATGCACGGGGTCGGCCACGGGATGCGCGGTGCCGGCGCAGAGGTCGAGGCGATAGTCTTCGGTCGGGGTGGTGCGCGGATCGGTGTGGAAGATGGTGTAGGTGGCGCTCGCCGGCGGCCGGTGGCCGCTGGTCTTGCGCCAGGCGATGAAGCGGCGGATCGTGTCGCCGAGACGGGCGGGGTCGCCGCGGTGGGTCAGGAACGCCACCGGGGTGGCGGGGAAGTCGAGCGTCGTCACGTCGGCACCGGTGAATCGGGTCTGCATCGTCTGGCTCCTTGCTTGGGTGAGCGGCGCGAGCGCCGCGTGCCAGGGGTGCCAGTCCGGCGCCGCGCGGAACTGCGACGGCGCCTGGCCGAAGCGCTGGCGGAAGGCCCGGGCGAACGCCTCGGGCGCTTCATAGCCGGCATCGAGCGCGATGCCGATGATCGGCTCCCCCGGCCGATAGGCGAGGCGATAGGATGCCCGTTTCATCCGCACGAGCTGGACGTAGCGATGCACCGACAGCCCGAACAGCGCGCTGAACTGGCGGTGGAAATGATGCTTCGAAAACGCCGCGACGCCCGCCAGCGTCTCCAGGTCGAGATCCTCCCCGGCATGCGCGTCGACATGGTCGAGCACGCGCAGCATCCGGGCATGGTAGCGGGCGAGCGGCGTCTGCATCTTTTCCTCCGTGGCGACGCCTTCCTATGCGGCAGGGGTGCAGCCTGCCCGACCGATCTTGCCCAATTGTCCATCGGGGCAGGATTGCGCTTGGTCCGGCACAGGCTAGGCTGACCGCGAAGCAGACAAAAGGGGGATGCGATGCGGGCTTGGGGTGTGGCGATGCTGGCGCTGGCGGCGACGAACCCGGCGATCGCGCAGGTCCGGGTGGAAGAGGTGCCGGCCACGAAGATCGCCGCCGATCTCGCCTTGGGCAAGGCCAGCAGCGCGGCGGTGACCGCCGCCTATCTCGCGCGCATCGCGGCGATGGACCCGAAGGGCCCGACGCTGCGCGCGGTGATCGCGGTGAGCCCCGATGCGCTCGCCCAGGCCCGCGCCAGCGATGCGCGGCGCAAGGCGGGGAGGGCGCTTGGCCCGCTGGACGGCGTGCCGGTGCTGATCAAGGACAATATCGAGACGCGCGAACTGCCGACCACCGCCGGCAGCCTCGCGCTCAAGGACAATCGCACTGGCCGCGACGCGCCGGTGGTGGCGCAGCTTCGCGCGGCGGGCGCGGTGATCCTCGGCAAGACCAATCTCAGCGAATGGGCTAATATCCGCTCCGACCATTCGATGAGCGGGTGGAGCGCGGTCGGCGGCCTGGTGCGCAACCCCTATGCGCTCGATCGCACCGCCTGCGGCTCGTCGAGCGGATCGGGCGCAGCGGCGGCGGCGAGCCTCGCGGCGCTGGCGGTGGGTACCGAGACCGATGGCTCGGTGGTCTGCCCCTCGGCGATGAACGGGCTGGTCGGCCTCAAGCCGACGCTGGGGCTGGTGAGCCGCACCCATGTCGTGCCGATCAGCCACAGCCAGGACACGCCGGGGCCGATGGGCCGCAGCGTCGCCGATGTCGCGCTGCTCTTCTCGGCGATGGTCGGCGAGGATCCCGCCGATCCGGCGACCAAGGGCGCCAATGCCTATCGCAAGGACTATGCGGCCGGCTTGGCCGCCGATGCGCTGAAGGGGATGCGGATCGGCTATTGGCGGCCAGACATGGCCGACGATCTCGCCGCCCGCTTCGACAAGGCGCTTGATGCGCTGCGCGCGGCGGGGGCGACGCTGGTTGAGGTGAAGCTGCCCAAGCTCGATGGGCTGGGCGAGGCCGAAGGGCTGGTACTCTATACCGAGCTCAAGGCCGATCTCGCCGCCTATCTGGCGACCACCCCGGCAACGGTGAAGGTCCGGACGCTGGCCGACGCGATCGCCTACAACCAGGCGCATTCGGGCGAGGAGATGGCCTTCTTCGGCCAGGAAACCTTCCTCAAGGCCGAGGCGACCAAGGGCCTCGACGATCCCGACTACAAGGCGGCGCGCGCCAAGTCGCAGCGGCTGGCGGGGCCGGAGGGGATCGATGCGATGCTCAAGGCGGCAGGCGCGGAGGTGCTGGTGACGCCTACCTATGGCACGCCGTGGCTGAGCGATCCGGCGCATGGCGACCAGTTCGTGGGCCCCTCCGCGAGCGAGCTGCCGGCGGTGTCCGGCTATCCGCACCTCACGGTGCCGATGGGGCTGGTGAACGGGCTGCCGGCCGGGCTGTCGTTCATCGGGACGGCCTATGCGGACGGGCTGCTGCTGCGCGCGGGTTATGCCTATGAGCAGGCGAGCAAGGCGCGGGTTGCGCCGCAGTACCGGGCGACGATCCCGGCGGATCTCGGGCCGCGCGGGCGGTGAGCTAAGCCCCTCCTGCTTCTATACTCCCCTCCCGCAAGCGGGAGGGGATTTTAAGTGAGGAGCGATCAGCGCTCGCTCAGATAGTAGCGCTCTACTTCCTTCAGCTCGTCGTCGAGCTGGTACACGATCGGCTGGCCGGTCGGGATCTCCAGGCTGACGATATCCTCGTCGGCGATGCCCGACAGATGCTTCACCAGCGCGCGCAGCGAGTTGCCGTGCGCTGCAATCAGCACGCGCTTGCCGGCCTTTAGCTCCGGCGCGATGCGCTGCTCCCAATAGGGCAGCACGCGCGCGATCGTGTCCTTCAGGCTTTCGGTCTGCGGGATCGGGATGCCGGCATAGCGCGGGTCCCTGGTCAGGTCCCAGGGCGAGTTTGCTTCGGGAAGCGGCGGCGGCACGTCGAAGCTGCGGCGCCAGATCTTGACCTGTTCGTCGCCGTGCTTGGCCGCGGTCTCAGCCTTGTCGAGGCCGGTCAGCCCGCCATAATGCCGCTCGTTTAGGCGCCAGTCCTTTTCCTCGGGCAGCCAGAGGCGGTCCATCGCCTCCAGCGCCAGGTGCAGCGTCTTTATCGCGCGGCTCTGGAAGCTGGTGAAGCAGAGGTCGAAGTCGAGGCCCTTATCCTTCATCAGCGTGCCGGCGGCGGTCGCCTCGCGCACGCCCTGTTCGGTCAGGTCGACGTCCCACCAGCCGGTGAAGCGGTTTTCCAGGTTCCAGGCCGACTGGCCGTGGCGGATCAGGACGAGGGTGGGCATGGGTTGGCTCCTTGTAACTGCGCGCCGCCGTCCTTAGCGAATGAGGCGACAGGGACAAGCGCAGGAGACGACGAGCATGGCATTGGTTCGACAGACGCTGGTCTATCAGGGCCCGGGCGGCCCGTTCGAGGGCGTGGCGGCATGGGACGATGCGGTTTCGGGCCCGCGAGCGGGGGTGCTGGTGCTGCCCAACGTGCTCGGCGCCAAGGACGCCGATGTCGAAAAGGCCGAGGATCTCGCGCAGCTGGGCTATGTCGCGCTGGTCGCCGATGTCTATGGCCAGGGCAAGCGCACCGCGATGAGCGATCCCGCCTATGCCCGCTACATGGACGAACTCAACGCCGATCGCGCGCTGCTGCGCGATCGGCTGGCGGCCTCGCTCGACGCGCTGGCCGGGCTGGCGCCGGTCGATCGGGACCGGTTGGCGGCGATCGGCTTCTGCTTCGGCGGCAAATGCGTGCTCGACATGGCGCGCGCGGGGCTGCCGATCCTGGGCGGCGTCTCGTTCCACGGCGTCTATGACCGGCCGAACCTGCCGGAAGCGGCGCCGATCACCGCCAAGCTGCTGATCTGCCATGGCTGGGACGATCCGCTGTGCCCGCCCGACGCCACGGTGGGGCTGGCGGAGGAACTGACCGCGCGCGGCGCCGACTGGCAGCTCCACGCCTATGGCCATGCCGGCCACGCCTTCACCGATCGGAGCCGCGTCCAGAGCAAGAACCCGGCGATCGCGTTCGAGCCCAAGGCCGATCACCGCAGCTGGCAGGCGATGACCACTTTCCTCGCCGAGCTGTTCGGATGAGATGAACCGCCTGCGCGCCGCCTGGACCACCATGTTGGGGCACATCACGCCCCGCACCATCGACGCCGTCGAGTGCGTCGTCTCGGTGCTGCTGGC
This sequence comes from Sphingomonas trueperi, assembly GCF_011927635.1. GTDB lineage: Bacteria > Pseudomonadota > Alphaproteobacteria > Sphingomonadales > Sphingomonadaceae > Sphingomonas > Sphingomonas trueperi. The sequence goes on along the minus strand of NZ_JAATJB010000007.1, from coordinate 174,100 downwards.
GATCCTCGTCGCGCATGCGATCGGCGGCGACAACGTCGCCTGGGCGGCGTTCGCCGGATACATGGTGATGCGCGGCCGCGCCGGCGAAACGGTGGTGCGGGGGCTGTTGCGGATCGTCGGCACCGTCACGGGCGGTGCGCTGGCGCTGGTGCTGGCCCCGCTGGTCGCGAGCGACTGGGTGGGCAGCGCCATCGCGATGCTGGCGGTGGGCACGCTGAGCCTCTACCGCGCGCTCACTGCCCGCCGCGCCTATGCCTGGCTGTTCTTCGGCCTCACCTTTGCGATGGTGCTGCTCGACAAGATCGACGCGCCGGACACCGCGCTCGGCCAGTTCGTCGAGACGCGCATCCTTGAGACGGTGGCGGGCACGCTCGCCTGCATGGCCGTCAGCATCGCCTCGGCGCTGACCGTGCGGCGGCGCTGGCCGGCCGCGCCGACTCCGCCGCCGGTGGTGGCGCTGTGGCATCCCGCGGCCTTCTATCACGCCGTGCAGGCAGGCGTCGCGCTGGCGCTGCTGGTCGGCGTGGCGCGCGCCGTCGCATTGCCTGCGCTGGCGCAGAGCGCGGTGGGCGTGATGGCGGTGATGCTGGTGCCGGTGCACGGGCTCGGCGCGGGCGGGCTGGTGCCGGTGAGCGCGCGGCTGGCGCAGCGCTTCCTCGGCTGCCTCGCCGGTGCGGCGTTATCGGCCTTGTGCCTGTTCCTCGCCCAGGGCCATGCGCCGGTGCTGGTCGCGGGCACGGTCGTCGGCGTGGCGATCGGGCGGGGAATCGAGAACGGGCCGCACAGCTATCGCTATGTCGGCACGCAATTCACCTTGGCGGTGCTGGTGATGCTGGTGCCCGACAATTATGCCGATGGCGACGTGCTGCCGGGTATCGAGCGGCTGGTCGCGGTGCTGATCGGCATGGCGATCCTCGAGCCGGTGCTGCTCGCCGGGCATTGGCTGGCACCGCGCTACGCCTCGGCCGAACCCGCCGATCGGGGGCAGGACGAGCCGGGCGGCGTATAAGGGGCCGCCCGGTCGGTGCCTCAGTGGACGAAGCGCGCCACCACGTCGCGGTAGGAGCGCGACACCTTCACCTGCGCGCCCGAGTTGAGCACCAGGAAGCATTCGCCATTGGTGTGCGGCTTCACCTGACGGACCAGGTCGAGATTGACGATGGTCGAGCGGTGGACGCGCTGGAAGCGGCGCGGATCGAGCCGCTTCTCCAGATCCTTCATCGTCTCGCGCAGGATCAGCGTGTTGTCGCCGGTATAGATGCACATGTAATCGCCGGCGGCGTCGATCCGCTCGATCGTGTCGACGTCGACGCGGAAGATCTGGCCGCGATCCTTGATGTTGATCAGCTTCTCGAAGCGGCTGGAGGCCGGCTCGGTGCCGTCACCGGTGGCGATGTCGTCCACCGCATCCGGCGCCACTTCGGCGAGCACTTCCTTCAGCTTTTCCACTTCCTCCACGCCGCGCTTCTCGGTGAGGCGCTGGCGGACGCGGTCGAGCGTGTCGGCGAGCCGCGAGGGCTCCACCGGCTTCATGAGATAGTCCACTGCCTGCGCCTCGAAGGCGCGGATGGCATGGTCTGAATAGGCGGTGACGAAGACGAACAGCGGCGGCTCGACTTCCATCAGCCCCTGGATCACCGAGAACCCGTCGAACCCCGGCATCTGGATGTCGAGAAAAACGAGGTCTGGCTTGTGCGTCTTGATTGATCGGATGGCTTCGCGGCCATTGGAGCATTTGTCGATGATTTCGACATCCTCATGCTCCTGCAGCCGGAGCTCGAGCCCCTGAATCGCCAGGGATTCGTCGTCAACGAGGATGGTACGGATGGTCATGCGGCCTCTCGGTTCGGTTCCTCTAGCTGGAACGGTATTTCGATCTCAACGCTGAAACCTTCCCCAGGTTTCGTTCGCGTCTCGAAACGATGGTCAGGCCCGAAAGCCTGAACCAGCCGTTCCCGAATATTGGCGAGCCCCACGCCGGTAGAGAGCGTCGGCCGTGGACGCGCTTCGATCAATCCCGGACCCGTATCGGACACGGCGATCTGCACCCTATCGCCGGTGAGCCGAGCCGAAACGATGATGTCGGCGCCGTCCTCCTGTGTGCTGACGGCATATTTGATCGCGTTTTCGACCAGCGGCTGGAGCAGCAGCGACGGCAGCCGGCCCTTGGCGACGCGCGGATCGAGATCGAAATGCATCCGCAGCCGTTCGTCGAAGCGCATCTTCTCGATCTCGAGGTAGAGCTTCAGCGTCTCGATCTCCTGCGCCAGCGTGACGTGCGCGGTCGGCTCGTTGGCTAGCGTGTAGCGCAGGAAGGAGGAAAGGCGCGACAGCATGATGTTCGCCTTTTCGGTCTGCTTGAGCAGCACCAGCGTCGAGATCGAATTGAGCGTGTTGAACAGGAAATGCGGGTTGAGCTGGTAGCGCAGCATCGCCAACTGGGCGCTGGAGGCCTGGTTCTCCAGGATCTGCATCTGGTCGATCTGCTGCTCGACGATCAGGTAGAAATTGATCCCGAAATAGAGCGCCGACCAGCCCGCCAGCACCGTGAAGGTGAGGAAGCTGTAGCCGATCACGCGGGCGACGGTGATCCCGGCCTCGGCTGCGGTGAACGAATAGGTGAAGGCCTCCAGCACCGCATAGATCAGCGTCGCGGCCCCCAGCGTGGCGAGGGTTAGCAGCACTGCCGGGATGCGCGGCAGCCGGCGGTAGAAACCGTAGAGCGCGGAGAGCAGCAGCGTCAGGCAATAGCCGACGATCGCCTCGATGATCGCCTTGATCAGCCCCTCGACCGAAAATCCGTTCGAGATCGAAGATACCGAGCGCAGCAGCAGATAGCCGCTCCAGCCGGTCGCCTGGAGAATCCAGAAGGCCCGGCCCTTGTCTTCGAAGAAGGGACGCGAAAACAGATCGGGCTTGGAAAGGCCCAAGGTCCGGGTGTTGGTCTGCGGAAGCGAAGTCTTTGCCACGCTGCGCCTGTACCATCGGGACGGCGAGGGGGCAAAAAAAATGCCGGGCGCTTGGGGAGCGCCCGGCATTTCGAAAGGGTCGGTCGTGCCGCTTAGAAGGTGAAGCGGGCGCCGACGCGGATGGCGTAGAACGAGCCGTTGAAGTTGACGGCAGAGTCGTTCGGCGCCTGGTAGCTGGAATACTGGTACTTGGCGCAGCCATTGGCCGGGTTGGCCGCCGTGCCGATCGCGGTGCCTGCCGGCACCACCGCGCCCGCGGCGGTGACGCAGTTCACCGTCACGACCGAGGCCGCGTACGGGAAGCCGAACTGGCGCAGGCCGCCCCAGTTCTTGTTCAGCAGGTTCGGCAGGTTGTTGATGTCAGCGAACACCGACAGACGCGAACGGCCCACGAAGGTCGGGATTTCCTGCTCGAGGTGGATGTCGATCTGCGTGAAGGCGCGGTTGCGGGCGATGTTCTTCGGCGCGATCTGGCCGCGATAGTTCTTCAGCGCGCTGTTGTTGATCAGTGCTTCCAGCGCATTCTTGGTCGCGTCGCTGTCGTACTGGACGATCGCGTCGGTTCCCGCCTTCGGCACGTACAGCAGGTTGGTGTTGGTGGTGCCGCCGGTGAGGACGGTGCCGAACACGTCGGTGCGGTTCGCCGCCGAGTCGCGCATCGTGTAGCTGTACGGACGTCCCGCGCGGGTTTCGCCGAACAGCTGGATCACGGTGCGATAGTCGCCGAAGAAGGCGTGATCGAAGCCGATGTTATACTTGTACGCCCACTTGATCTGATCGCTGGAGGTGCCGAGGACCGGGAAGTTCGGATCGGCGAAGAACTGGTTGCGATAGTTCGAGTTGATCGTCGACGACGTGGCGTTGCCGACGTCGCGGACGTCCTGCAGCGTGTAGCTGCCGCCGAACGACAGGCCCCAGTCGAACTTCTTGTCGAAGCGGATCACGCCGATGTGCGAGCGGCCCTTGTGCGCGCTGGTGACCAGGATGTCGTAGTTGTTGTCGGAGAAGCCGAGCAGGCCGTTGTAGCGCGGACGGCCGTCCGGCAGCGTGCCGACCACCACCGAGCGCGCATCGACGAACACCGGCGTGTCGAGCGTGTTCGAGTAGTAATAGTCGGCGCCGAAGTTGAAGCCCCACAGGTTCAGGTCACCCGACAGCGTCGCCTTGAGCGAACGCGGCAGGTGGAAGCCCGGAGCGATCGCGCCGGTGTTGGTGCGCGGCAGCGAGGTGCTGCCCGTCACGTTGGACGCGGCGGCGATCAGCGCAGCCGGGGCCTTGCCGGTGACGTTGTTGAGCGCGATGTCGCAGAGCGAGCCCGCGGTGTTGCAGGACGCGTCGCGCTGAATGGTCAGCGAGTTGGTGGTGATGGTGTTCGAGAAGCTGTTCGACAGATAGATGTCGGGCGAACCGCCGCCGAAGATGCCCGCGCCGCCGCGGAAGCTGTAAGGCTTGGCAGCCGGCTTGTACTCGAAGCTCAGGCGCGGCTCGAACTGGTCGAGACCCTTGTAGGTCTTGAGATTGGAGAAGCCGTAGCGCTGGGTGAAGTAGGGATTCAGCGTCGGTACGTCGCGCATGCCGTACATGGTGTAGCGCATACCCGCAGTGACGCGGAGTGCATCCGTCACCTGCCAGTCATCCTGTGCGCCCAGCGTATAGGCGGTGTAGTGGAAATCCGCTGCGGCGCTGCTGCCGCCGCCGATGATGCCCGCATAGGTCACGCTGTTCGCACGACGCGCCTGGAAGTCGGCAATCGAGTCGAAATACCAGCTGCCCAGGCTGTTCTGCACGAAGTTGTTGAACGTGCGGTTCTGGGTGACGTCGATCAGTGCGCGGATTTCGTGGTTGCCGGTCTGGTAGCGGGTCGCGAACGAGCCGGCCCAGGTGTCGTAGAACAGCTCGTTGGTCTGCCGCGAATTGTCCGGGCCGAAATACACGGTCGGAATGCCGCTACCGCAGGCAGTGGCCGACGATGCAGCGGTGGACACCGCGTCGTCGCACACGCCCAGCTGGCCGTTCGGACGGCCGCCGAACGGCTCCTGGCCGCGGCGGGTCCAGCGGTAGATCAGGCGCGCTTCGGTCGAGAAATTGCTGGTCCAGTCGGAGTTCAGCTGGAGGATGCCGGCGCGGAGCAGCTCGCTCAGCGCATAGGCATTGGTGCTGAGGCCGTAGGTCGTGCTCGAGGTGCTGGTGTTGTTCTGGCTGCCCTGCACGTTGTACGAATTGACGTACGAGAAGGACAGCTTCTGGCCCGTCGTGACGTTCCAGTCGATACGGCCGACGATCTTCTCGTCCTTGCGGTCGTTGATCGACAGCGCGGTGCCCGGTTCGATGCTGTAGCTGTTCTTGGCGATCGCGCTGATGTCGTTGATCGCGGTGGTGAGGAGGGCCGGGTTCGGGTACGACGAGACCTGGGTCGAATAGGGCCGCGGATCGGTGTTGCGCTCACCCGAGACCATGAAGAACAGGCGATCCTTGAGGATCGGGCCGCTCAGCGTGGCGCCATAGGTTTCCGACTTGAACTTCGGGCGGTTGAAGACGGTGTTACCGATCTTCGTGCCACTCAGGCCGTCGGTATTCTGCGAGTAGAAGCCGGTGCCGTGGAACTCGTTGGTGCCCGACTTGAGCACGGTGTCGATCGCACCGCCTTGGAAGCCGCTCTGGCGGAAGTCATAGGGGGCGACCGAGACGGAGACCTGGGCGAGCGCGTCGAAGGGCACCGGGCCGCGGATGTTCGGGCTGGCGTCCTGGTTGAGGCCGAAGGTGTCGCCGACGGTCACGCCGTTGATGGTGAAGCGGTTGAAGCGCGGGTTGACGCCGGCGAACGAAATCGCGCCGCCACGGTCACCGTTGTTCGAGATGTCGGCCGCAGCGAACGGGTCGCGGCGCTGGATGTCGCGGATGTCGCGGTTGACCGAGGCGACCTTGCCGATCTGCACCGCGTCGAGGACGGTCGACGGACCGTTCGAGGTGATGCCGGCGCCCTTGATGGTCGAGGCGGTGACGACGATCTCGCTGCCGGTGTCGGCGCTCAGCTCGATCGGCAGCGCATAGGCCTGCTGGACGAGGGTGTAGATGTCGGTGACGGTCTGGTTGCCGGCCGAGCTCGTCACTTCCACCGTGTAGGGGCCACCCGTGCGGAGACCGGCGACGGTGAAGTTGCCCTGCGCGTCGGTCTTCGCCTGCGAACGCGTGCCCGACGGCACGTGGATGGTGACGATGGTCGCATCGGCAACCGGCGCGCCGTTGGCGGTCACCGTGCCGCGAATCGTCGAGGTCGTTTCCTGCGCGTGTGCTGCAACCGGAATGAGCAGCGCGGCAGCGGCCACGCCTGCAAGATAGTGCGTTCGCATCGAGAGTTCCCTTTTTTAGCCTGTGGCTACCAGTCGTGGCGCTTTGCACGCCATCTGTCTGGTTGCCCCCCTGCTTGGCTTTGATTGCGGAATTGTGACAGTCAATATGTGTGCAACGTTCCACTATGGTGCGTTGCAAAAAGGCATCACTCGGAAGCGCTTACGATTGCCAGCCAATCGCTCTCGCTGATCACCCGGATTCCGAGATCCGCAGCCTTTTTGAGCTTCGATCCGGCGCCCGGCCCGGCGATCACCATGTCCGTCTTCGCGGATACCGATCCCGAAACGCGCGCACCCAGCCGCTCGGCCTGCGCCTTGGCCTCGTCGCGGCTCACCGCTTCCAGCGTGCCGGTGAAGACTAGCGTCTTGCCGGTCACCTCCGAGTCGCGCGATTCGACCACGAAGGGCGGCGGCGACACTTCGCGGAGCAGGTCGGCCCAGACTGCCCGGTTGTGCGGCTCATGGAAGAAGTCCGCCAGCGCATGGCCGACGGCGGCACCGACATTCTCGACGCCGATCCGTTCGGCCATCGCCTTGTCGAGTCGCGTGCGGTGCTTCGCCTCGGTTTCGCCAAGCTGGAGCGGCGTGGCCTCGCGCAGCGCGATCAGCTCGTCGGCCAGCGCCTCCAACGCCGGGAGGGTGACATAGCGCTTGAGCAGGTCGCGCGCGGTGATCGCGCCGATGTGGCGGATACCGAGGCCGAACAGCAGCCGCGCCGCGTCGGGCGCGCGCTTCGCCTCGATCGCGGCGAGCAGGCCGTCGACCGACTTTTCCTGCCAGCCTTCGCGGCCGAGCAGTGCGTCGCGATGCTGCGCCAGGCGGAAGATGTCGGCCGGCTCGGCGATCCAGCCCAGGTCGAGCAGCTCGATCAGCGTCTTCTCGCCCAGCCCGTCGATATCGAGTGCGCCGCGACTGACGAAATGCTTCAAGCGCTCCAGCCGCTGCGCCGGGCAGATCAACCCGCCGGTGCAGCGGACATCGACTTCGCCTTCCTCGGCCACCGCTTCGGACTCGCAGATCGGGCAGTGGGTGGGGAAGTGCCACTCGGCGCGCGGCTCGTCGCGGGTGAGGTTCTCGACGATCTGCGGGATCACGTCGCCGGCCCGCTGGAGCACGACGCGGTCGCCCGGGCGGACGCCCAGGCGCGCGATCTCGTCGGCATTGTGCAGCGTCGCGTTGCTGACGACGACGCCGCCCACCGTCACTGGCTCCAGCCGCGCGACCGGTGTGAGCTTGCCGGTGCGGCCGACCTGGATGTCGATCGCCTGGAGCGTGGTCTGCGCGCGCTCGGCGGGGAATTTGTGCGCAAGGCCCCAGCGCGGGGCACGGCCGACATAGCCGAGCCGTTCCTGCCAATCGAGCCGGTCGACCTTGTAGACCACGCCGTCGATGTCGAACGGCAAATCGGCGCGGCGGGTCTCGATCGCGCGATACTGGGCGAGGGCATCCGCCAGCGCGGGCGCGCGGACGAACAGGTCGGAGACCGGGAAGCCCCAGGCGCGGATGCGGTCGATCGCCTCGTACTGCTTGACGGCGAGCGGTTCGCTCAGCTCGCCCCAGCCCCAGGCGAGGAAGCGCAGCGGTCGCGTCGCGGTGACGGCGGCGTCCTTCTGGCGCAGCGAGCCGGCAGCGGCATTGCGCGGGTTGGCGAACTGCCGGGCTTCCTTGCCGGTCTCCTCGGCTTCGAGCAGCAGCCGCGCGTTGAGCGCCGCGAAATCGGCCTTGGCCATATAGACTTCGCCGCGCACCTCGCAGACCGGCGGTGCGCCTTCGATCCGGTGGGGGATGTCGGCGATGGTGCGGACATTGGGGGTCACGTCCTCGCCGATCCGGCCGTCGCCGCGGGTGAGGGCCTGCACCAGCACCCCGTCCTCGTAGCGCAGCGAGCAGGACAGGCCGTCGATCTTGGGCTCGGCGGTGAGTTCGACGGGCGCATCGTCGGCCAGCTTGAGGAAACGGCGCACGCGGCCGAGAAAGTCGGCCACGTCCTCGTCGGCAAAGCCATTGTCCAGACTGAACATCTGCCGCGCATGTGCCACCTTGGCGAGCGGTCCCGAAGGCGTGGCGCCGATCTGGCGCGAGGGCGAATCGGCGCGCACCAGCTCGGGGAAGGCGGCTTCGATCTCGGCGTTGCGGCGGACCAGCGCATCGAAGTCCGCGTCGCTGATCTCGGGCGCGTCGGCATCGTGATAGCGGCGATTATGGTGCGCGATCTCGGCGGCGAGCTTCTCGAGCTCGGCGGCGGCTTCCTCTTGCGTGCGGGGCAGCGTCATGGCGCCCGCGCTAGGGGATCGGGGCGGTTGATCGCAAGGGGCTTTGCGGCCATCACCCGCGGCCATGCGTATTGCGACCATGGCCAAGGCACTTGTCGGACTCTTGCTCTGGATCGTGGTGGCGCTGTGCCTGTTCCTGACATTGGTACCTCCCTTCCTCGATCGCACTTATTATCGGGGCCCGGAGACCGCGCATTTCGACGGGGCGCGCTTTGCCAACCCCGATGGCGACAGCGCGCCGGTCCCAGCGACGGGCTTCGCGTTTCTCGTGCAGCGCTTCCTGAGCATGACCCAACAGCCGCCCTGGCCTGCCAGCGTGCCGGTCACCCCGGGGCTTCCGCCGGCGCGGGTGGACGGGCAGGCGATGAAGGTCACCTGGATCGGCCATGCCAGCGTGCTGATCCAGAGCCAGGGTCTGAACATCCTCACCGATCCGGTGTGGAGCGACGTGGCGGGGCCGCTTGGCATCGGGCCCAAGCGGGTGGCGGCACCGGGCGTGCGGCTGGCGGACCTGCCCAGGATCGACCTGATCGTCGTCAGCCACAATCATTACGATCATCTGGACCTCGCGACGCTGAAGACGATCTGGCAGCGTGATCGCCCGCTGATCGTCACCGGGCTCGGCAACGACAGCGTGATCGGGCAGGCGGGGGTGCCGGCGCGCGGGCTGGACTGGGGGCAGCGGCTGACCTTGCGGCCCGGCATCGATGTCGTGGTGACCCGCAACCATCACTGGAGCAGCCGCTGGTTCGCCGATCGCAACCGCGCGCTCTGGTCGAGTTTCGTGGTGACGCTGCCCGGCGGCAACCTGTTCTTTGCCGGCGATACCGGCTGGGGTGACGGGAAGTGGCCCGCCGAAGCCGCCGCACTCGGTCCGGTGCGCTTCGCCGCGCTTCCGATCGGCGCGTTCCGTTTCAAGCCGGGCCAGATGGCAGCCGACGCCCATATCGGCCCGCGCGACGCGATCCGGGTATGGGACGGACTCGGTCGCCCTTGGGCGCTGCCGATCCACTGGGGCACCTTCCGGCTTTCCTGGGAAGCCTATCGCACCCGCCGGACCTGCTCGCGGCGATGCTCCGCTGTGGCGGGACCGGTGCCGATCGCTTCGTCGATCATGCTATCGGCCGCAGCTTCGACGTGCCTGCGATCAGCATGCCACCACCGGCGCCGAGCGACCAGGGCATCGCGACGTGCCGTGCCGAGGGGCGCTTCGACCGCTTCCGCTGAGGTTGAGACGCTTCGCAACCGTTCCTAAGAAGGAGCGAGGGGCGGGGACGGATGCACGACGATATTGGCGCGGGGCGCCATCTTGAAACGAGCGGCGGGCAGATCGCGAAGGCGCTGGTCGCCGGAAGCGGCCTGGGTGGGCTGCTGATCCTGATGCTGCTGATCGCGGCGGGGCAGCGTGCGCCGCTGGCGCTGCTGGCAGGCTGGGCGATCGGGACTTTGTTCGCCGGACTGGCGCTCGCCGCGGTGGGCGGGCCGATCTGGTTGCTGCTGCATGCGATCGGGCTGCGCCGAGGGCGCTATGCCGCCGGGGTGACGGGATTGCTCGCGCTCGGCCTGTTCGTCGGCGCGCAGAGCGGCGGCGGCCTGTTCAGCCTGGCGCCGATCGACACGCGCAGCTGGCTGCTGGGGCTGGCGTTCAAGCTCGCCCAAGCGATGGCGGTGGCACTGTTCGCGGGCGGCATCGGCCTTGCGATGTGGCGCATCGCGTACCGGCCAACACCCTGATCGCCCAAGTTCTTGGTCGAAAGGCCGCTTTTCAGACGGCGCCCCGCACCCCATATTCCGGCCATGGCGATCCAGATCCGGACCAACCTTGCCGAGCCCGAAACGGGGCAGGCCTTCATCCCCCACCGCCCGCAGCGCCCGGAAAAGGCGGAGGGCGGCAAGAAGTTCAAGCTCGTCTCCGATTACCAGCCCTCGGGCGATCAGCGCTTCGCGATTCCGGAGCTGGTCGAGCAGGCGCTGGCGGGCGAGCGCGACCAGGTGCTGCTCGGCGTCACCGGGTCTGGCAAAACCTATACGATGGCAAAGGTGATCGAGGAACTGCAGCGCCCCGCGCTGATCCTCGCGCCCAACAAGATCCTCGCCGCGCAGCTCTATGGCGAGTTCAAGAGCTTCTTCCCCGAAAACGCGGTCGAATATTTCGTCAGCTATTACGATTACTACCAGCCCGAGGCCTATGTGCCGCGCTCGGACACCTATATCGAGAAGGAGAGCTCGATCAACGAGGCGATCGACCGGATGCGCCACGCCGCGACCCGATCGCTGCTCGAGCGGGACGACGTGATCATCGTCGCCTCGGTCTCGTGCCTCTATGGTATCGGCTCGGTCGAGACCTATTCGGCGATGATCTTCGACCTGAAGAAGGGCCAGGTGGTCGACCAGCGCGAGATCATCCGCAAGCTGGTGGCCCTCCAGTACAAGCGCAACGACGCCGCCTTCGGGCGCGGCGCCTTCCGCGTGCGTGGCGACAACCTCGAGCTGTTCCCCTCGCACTATGAGGATACCGCCTGGCGGATCAGCTTCTTCGGCGACGAGATCGAGGAGATCGTCGAGTTCGATCCGCTGACCGGCAAGAAGGTGGCGAGCCTCGACTATGTCCGCGTCTATGCCAACAGCCACTACGTCACGCCGGGGCCGACGCTGAAGCAGGCGATGGAGGCGATCCGCCACGAGCTGACCGAGCGGCTCAAGGAACTGGAAGCCGAGGGCAAGCTGCTGGAGCTGCAGCGGCTGGAGCAGCGCACCAATTTCGACCTGGAGATGATTGCGGCCACCGGCTCCTGCGCGGGCATCGAGAATTACAGCCGCTTCCTCACCGGCCGCCTGCCCGGCGAACCGCCGCCCACCTTGTTCGAATATCTGCCCGAAAACGCACTGCTCTTCGTCGACGAGAGCCACCAGACGATCGGCCAGATCAACGGCATGTCGCGCGGCGACCACAAGCGCAAATTGACGCTCGCCGAATACGGCTTCCGGCTGCCGAGCGCGATCGACAACCGGCCGCTGCGCTTCAACGAATGGGACGCGATGCGGCCGCAGACCACCTATGTCTCGGCCACCCCCGGCGACTGGGAGATGGAGCGCACCGGCGGCGTGTTCGTCGAGCAGGTGATCCGCCCGACCGGGCTGATCGATCCGCCGGTGGAGATCCGCCCGGTCGAGGAACAGGTGCAGGACCTGATCCAGGAGTGCAAGGCGACCGCGGCCAAGGGCTATCGCACGCTCGTCACCACGCTCACCAAGCGCATGGCCGAGGACCTGACCGAGTACATGCATGAGGCGGGCGTGAAGGTCCGCTACATGCACTCGGACACCGAGACGCTGGAGCGCATCGAACTGATCCGCGACCTGCGCATGGGCGTGTACGACGTGCTGATCGGCATCAACCTGCTGCGCGAGGGGCTCGACATCCCCGAATGCGGGCTGGTCGCGATCCTCGATGCCGACAAGGAAGGCTTTCTGCGTTCCGAGACCTCGCTGATCCAAACGATCGGCCGCGCCGCGCGCAACGTCGAGGGGCGGGTGATCCTTTATGCCGATCGCATGACCGGCAGCATGGAACGCGCGCTCGCCGAAACCGGCCGCCGCCGCGAGAAGCAGATGGCGTACAATCTCGAACACGGGATCACGCCGGAGACGGTCAAGAAGAATATCGGCGACATCATCGCCCATGTCGCCTCGAAGGACGGGGTGACGGTGGAGATCGATGCCGACCGCCCGCACATGGTCGGCCACAATCTGCGCGGCTATATCGAAGAACTCGAAAAGAAGATGCGCGACGCGGCGGCGAACCTGGAGTTCGAGGAAGCCGGCCGCCTGCGCGACGAGATCCGCGCGCTGGAAGCGGAGGAACTTGGACTCCCCGAGGGCGAGCGCAAGGCGCCGGTGATGGGGCGGAGCAACGAAGGCAAGCCGGGTACGCGCAAGACGCGGTTCGGCAAGCAGACCAAGACCAAGTTCGGCGGGCCGCGGCGGGGGTAGGGTAGCGAACGGTTTGGCTCTCGCTTTTCGCGCGTGTTCAGCATTATTGAGTGACTCGCCTATTTGACGAGTGAGCGAGCCATGGTCCGCATTTCTAAGCTTTATGCGCAGTTACTCAGCGATCCGCGTGCCGCGCTCGCATTCCGGGACTTCGAGCGCCTGCTGGAGGCGTTCGGCTTCATTCTGGATCGCACCAAGGGCAGCCATCGCCAATATGTCCACCCGGCGGTGCCGTTCGTTTTGACCGTTCAACCCGATGGCAAGGACGCCAAGCGCTATCAGGTGCGCCAGTTTCTTGCTATGGTGGCTGAGTTCGGGCTGAGTATGGAAGAATGAGCGCGCCGCATTATCACATCAATCTTCTATGGTCGGACGAGGATGGGTGCTGGATCGCCGATGTTCCGGACCTGCGTTATTGCACGACGCATGGCGACACGCCCGAACTTGCGCTTGCCAATGTTCGGGAAGCGATCGACGGGTGGATTGAGGCAGCGCGGGCAAACGGGTTGCCGATACCGGAACCGCGCTATCGACCTGCAATCTATGCGGCCCGCTTTGCCGCCTGACTATGGCCGGCTGGACAATGTCCACCCGGGGGACGTCCTGCGTGAGGCGTTTCTCGTCGGCGCCGACCTCCCACTGGTAGAGCTGGCAGCCGGTACCGGTCTCGATCCGGTGAAGCTGGCTGCGGTTGTCGCGGGGGACGCGCCTGTCGATGCCAACGCCGATCTGCGCCTGACGCGCTATCTCCGCATGTCAGAGGGCTTTTTCCTCGGTCTGCAGATGGACTTCGATCTCGAAGAAGCCAGACGCGCCATGAACGGCGCGCTCGATCGGATCGTCCCTCGCGCCGCCTGACGCCCCACGCATCGCCGCCAGCTTGCGTTCCGTCGTGATCGCTGCAGCCGCAGGTTGAGCCGCCCCCCGCACGCGTCCATAAGCCCGGCCATGCGTTTGCTTTCCCTGTTCGCCGGCGTCGGCCTCATCGCGCTCGCCGGCTGCGTGCCCGCTCCCTCCACGCCGCCACCCGCATCTGCGCCCCGGCCGCTGCCTGTGCCTGCACCCGCGCCGCCGCCGCCCGCTCCGACGCGCGGGGCGGACTGGCGTGACTGGCCGCTCACGCCCGGCGACTGGCGCTATCGGGCCGGCAGCGCTACCTACGGCGTCGCTGGTGGCGCGCCGCTCGCCACCCTGCGCTGCGATCTGGCGGCGCGCCGCGTGACGCTGTCGCGTACCGGCAAAGCGCCGACGACGCTTACGCTGCGCACCACCAGCGCCGTGCGGGCCATCCCCGCCACGCCCGACATCGGCGCATCCGGCATGATCGCCATGACCTTTGCGGCGAACGACGGCTTTCTCGACGCGCTTGGCTTCAGCCGCGGGCGGTTCGTGATCGAGGGGGGCGGCCTGCCGGTGCTGGTGATTCCGGCCTGGCCGGAGATCCTGCGGGTGGTGGAGGATTGCCGCAAATAGGCGATGCGGCACATCGCTTCGGCCCAGACGTCCAGAATCGCACCGATAAAAATCTTTTACAAGACTTGTTCTGCGACTCACGGTCATCCTACATGTCAAGTGTGTCGAGAGGCACAGGCTCTTCAACAAGCGAAAGGAGGTGATCCGATGTCTCATGGTTCAGCAGTGAGGTCGGTTCAGTTCGTTCGGGAGACGCGCCGCTGATCCTGCCGCGTGGATGGAAGCCCTCCATCCATAGTGCCGCCGGGAGGTATCCTCCTCCAGCCAACGGTGGCAGTTGCAGGTAATGCGGTCCGCATGGTCTCCCGGGCTGGAGCTCTCCGGCCGCTGACCATGTCGGGGGTCGCCGGGTACCTTGGAGAAGGGCCCGGCGGCCTCTTTCATTTTGGGCCCACCGCGAAAGGGCGCCCAGCCAGGGCCCTTAGTTATCGGAAAATTACGCTTCCGATATGGATTTACCCCAACTAGGCAGCGCCCGAGTCGACAGGGCAGAGCCGCACGCTCCAGGGATTATTGGCAGCGGAGCGCCCGATGCAGCAGGCAGAGCAGGGAGACGCGGACACGGCGCTCGGCGCCTGTATGCGGATGATGCTGGAGGCGTTGCCCTCGCCGGTGCTGCTGATCGACCAGGACGATCGCATCGTCGAAGTGAACCAGGCATATTGCGATCTGGTCGGCAAAGACCGGGCGCATTGGCTGTCGACGCCGATTGAGGCCTGTCTCTCGCCCAAACTGATCACCCGCTTCGTCGCCGAACATGCCCAGGTCTTCGCCACCGGCAAGGACCTCGAGACCGAAGAGCTGCTCGTCGGCCATGACGGAACGGTACGGAACCTGGTCACCCGCCGCCGCCGGATCATCGTTGGCGACACGCCGCTGGTGCTGACGATCCTTACCGACATCACGCCGTTGCGCGCCGCGGAATCGCGTATTCGTCACCTTGCCTATCACGACACGTTGACCGGCCTGCCCAACCGCGCCGCGCTCAACGAGCAACTGACCGGTGCGCTGGCGACGTGTCCACCGTCGGGGCCTGCGCTGGTGCTGATCGACCTCTACCAGTTCAAGGACATCAACGACGCTTTCGGGGATGGCGTCGGCGATGCCCTGCTCCGAGCTTTCGCCTACCGGCTCGCGGGCGCTGCCCGCGGGTCGGACCGTGTGGCGCGGACCGGTGGCGACAGTTTCGCGGTGCTGCTTGAGGATTGCGGCGACGCCGCCGCTGCCGAGGCGGCATGCAGGCGGGTGCTCGCGCTGATCGACGCGCCGCTCGTCGGGCCTTCGGGGGCCGTCACGCTCGGCGTCTCGGTCGGTTGCGCCTGGGCGGAACCCGGCCTGTCCCCCGCAGAACTGCATCGCCGCGCCGAATTCGCGCTCTACGAGGCGAAGCGCCAGCCGGCCAACGCCTTTCGCCTCTACGATGCCGCGCTGGCGGCCGAAGTGCAGGCGCGCCGGACGTTGGAAGCGGATCTGCGCACTGCGCTTGCTGTGGGTGACCAGCTCGACCTCCATTACCAGCCGGTGATCGATGCCGGCGGCCACCGCGTCGTCGGGGTCGAGGCGCTGGTGCGCTGGCACCATCCGCAGCAAGGCACGATCCCGCCGCTGCGCTTCATTCCCGTTGCCGAGGCGAGCGGGCTGATCGTGCCGCTCGGCGAATGGGTGCTCGATCGCGCGGCTGCGATGATGGTACGCTTCCCGTCGCTTTCGCTGGCAGTGAACCTGTCGCCAATCCAGCTGCGCAGTCCGGACATCGACTCCCGCATCCTCGCCATCCTTGCGCGGCACGGGATGGATCCCCGGCAATTGCAGCTCGAAGTCACCGAAAGCACGATGCTGCCATGGATGCCAGCGTCGAACTGGTTTTGGGCCGGTTGCGCAAGGCGGGCGTGCAACTGGTGCTCGACGATTTCGGCACGGGCTATTCGAGCCTCTCGCACCTCCACAAGCTGGCGGCGGATCGCGTGAAGATCGACCAGAGCTTCGTCCGCGACCTCGCCCGTTCGAAGGATGCGCGGGCGATCATCCAGGCGGTGCTGGGGATCGGCCAGTCGCTCGGCATCGGCGTGACCGCGGAAGGCGTGGAAGACGAATTGCAGCAAGGCTTCCTGCGTTCGTATGGGTGCCACGAATATCAGGGCTATCTGTTCTCGCGACCGCTGCCGGCTGATGCAGCGGCGGCCTTCCTAGAAGCGCACACGGAACGCGCGGCCGCCTAGGCCTCCGCCGCCAACCCCTTCAGCTTGTACAGCACGTCCAGCGCCTCGCGCGGGCTGAGGGAGTCGATGTCGAGCGCGTCGAGTTCGTGGCGCAGCGCGTCTACCTTCTCGTCCTCGGCGTGCGCGACGGCGGCGAACAGCGGCAGATCGTCGAGGCCGGCGGCCAGCCCGCCGGTCTTGGCGCGGCCGGCCTCGAGCTTGTCGAGCACCGCCTTGGCGCGCTTGACAGTGGCGGGCGACATGCCCGCGAGCCGCGCGACGGCGATGCCGTAGCTGCGATCCGCCGGGCCGTCCGCCAGCTCGTGGAGCAGCACCAGTTCGCCCTTCCATTCGCGGGCGCGGACATGGTGAAGAGTGAGCGCGTCGCAGCGCTCGGCCAGCCGGGTCAGCTCGTGATAATGGGTGGCGAACAGGCAGCGGCAGCGATTTTCCTCGTGGATCGCCTCCACCACCGCCCAGGCGATCGCGAGCCCGTCATAAGTCGAGGTGCCGCGGCCCACCTCGTCGAGGATCACGAAGCTGCGCGGGGTCGCCTGTGCCAGGATCGCGGCGGTCTCGACCATCTCGACCATGAAGGTTGAGCGGCCGCGGGCGAGATTGTCCGAGGCGCCGACGCGGCTGAACAGCCGGTCGACCAGTCCCAGCGTTGCGCGGGTGGCGGGGACGTAGCTGCCGGCCTGGGCGAGCACCGCGATCAGTGCGTTCTGGCGCAGGAAGGTCGACTTGCCGCCCATGTTGGGGCCGGTGACCAGCCATAGGCGCGAATCCTCGGAAAGCCTGCAGTCGTTGGCGACGAAGCGGCCGCCGGCGCGCGACACGGCGGCCTCGACCACTGGGTGGCGACCGCCTTCGATCTCGAAGCAGCTATGCTCGACCAAGTCGGGGCGCGCCCAGCCGCCTTCGGCCGCGCGCTCGGCGAGACCGGCTGCCACGTCGATCCGGGCGAGCGCGTCGGCGGTCGCAGCGATCGGCTCGCGGCGGGCGAGCGCCTGGCCGGTCAGGTCCTCGAGATGCGCGGCCTCTGCGGCGAGCGCGTGCGCGCCGGCCTGGGTTACCTTCACCGCCACGTCGTGCAGCTCGGGCGCGTTGAAGCGGACGACGCCGGCCAGCGTCTGGCGATGGGTGAAGCCGCTATCGGGTTTCATCAGCGCGTCGGCCGAGCGCGCGGGGACTTCGATATGATAGCCGAGCACGCCGTTGTGGCGGATTTTGAGCGCGGTGATGCCGGTGCGGCTGCGATACTCGGCCTCCAGCAGGGCGATGGCGCGGCGGCCGCCGGCGCCGGCGTCGCGCAGGTCGTCGAGCGCGGCGTCATAGCCCTCGGCGATATAGCCGCCATGCGCGGCATCGACCGGCGGCTCGGGGACGAGCGCGCGACTGAGCAGGTCGATCAGCGCGCCATGGCCGCGCAGCTGGGGCGCAAGCTCGCGGAGCAGGGCGGGAGCGTCGGCCAGTCGGTCGAGCTTTTCGCCCAGCCGCCAGGCGCCGTCGAGCCCGTCGCGAAGCTGGCCGAGGTCGCGGGGCGAACCGCGGCCGGCGGCAAGGCGGCCGAGCGCACGGCCAATATCGGGCAGCGCACGCAGCGTCGCGCGGATATTCTCGCGCAGGCCGGCATCGTCGTGGAACAGCGTGACCAGATCCAGCCGCGCGTCGATCGCATCACGGTCCATCAGCGGCGCGGCGATATCGGCACCGAGCAGGCGGGCGCCGGCGCCGGTCACCGTGCGGTCGACCGCGTCGAGCAGGCTGCCCTTTCGCGCGCCCGCAGCGCTGACGGTGAGTTCGAGGCTCTCGCGCGTCGCTGCGTCGATCGCCATCGCCGCCTCGGCGCGGCTGACGCGCGGCGGGCGCAGGAAGGGGAGCGAGCCCTTGGCGGTATGCTCGAGATAGGCGACCAGCCCGCCCGCCGCCGCCAGCCCGGCGCGGGAGAACTGCCCGAAGCCATCGAGCGTCGCCACGCCGAACAGCCGCTTCAGCCGCGCCTCGCCGCCAGCGCTGTCGAAGTCGAGTTTGGGGCGGAGTGCCGTCGCCAGTTCGGCAAAGTCGGTCGTGTCGCAGGCGATCGTCTCGGCGGGATCGAGCCGAGCGAGTTCGGCACCCAGCCGCGCGGCATCGGTCTCGATCAGCTCGAACCGGCCGGTGGAGATGTCGGCGCAGGCGATCGCGACCCCGCCGCCCGCTTCGCCCACGGCCACGCACCAGTTGGCGGTGCGGCTGTCGAGCAGCGCCTCCTCGGTCAGCGTGCCTGCCGTCACCACACGGACGATCGCGCGCGAGACCAGCGCCTTTGAGCCCGCGCGCTTCTTGGCTTCCTCGGGGGTCTCGGTCTGGTTGGCGATGGCGACGCGGTGGCCGGCCTTGATCAGCCGGGCGAGATAGGCCTCCATCGCGTGCACCGGCACGCCGCACATCGGGATCTTGTCGCCCTCATGCTCGCCGCGCGAGGTGAGCGCGATGTCGAGCACCGAACTCGCCGTCTTCGCATCCTCGAAGAACAGCTCGAAGAAATCGCCCATCCGGTAGAAGAGCAGGCAATCCCCCGCCTCTTCCTTGAGCGCGAGATACTGGGCCATCATCGGGGTAGGGGCGGCAGAGGACATCGACCCTCGCTACCGGAAGCATGGGGGGCGGCACAAGTCGCGGCCATGGGGTGACGCTGGTGGAAACTGGGGATAAGGCACGGGCCCATGACCTTCTTTTCCGCGCAGACGGGCAAGGCAGCGGTGCTGCGCTGGCACTGGATCCTGCTGCTGTCGATGCTGTCGATCCTCCCCTTCCTGTTCGTGCGCGTGCCGCCGCTGGTCGACGTGCCGGGCCATATCGGGCGGTTTGCGGTGCAGCTGGCGCCGGCGGAGAACATTCTCCATCGCTATTTCGTCTTCGCCTGGCGGCCGACCCTCAACCTCGGCGCCGATCTTATCGTCCAGGCGCTGCATCCGCTGCTGGGGCCGGTGGCGGCGATGTGGCTGGTCTGCGCGGCGGTGCCGGCGCTGACCGTGCTGGGGCTGCTGGCGGTCACCCGGCGAATGAACCCGGGCGGTGCGGCGGCGCTGCCCTTCGCGCTGCTGTTCGTCTACAACGATTCCTTCCTGTGGGGCTTCGTCAACTATGCGCTGAGCGCGGCCTTGTCGCTGTGCGGCTGGGCGCTGTGGATGGCGCTCGAGCGGCGCAAATCCCTCCGGGCGCTGGTCTTCGCGCTGTTCGCCCCGGTGCTGTTCCTGGGGCATGGTGAGGGCGGCGCGTTGCTGCTGCTGTGGGTCGCGGCCTGGGAGGCCGAGCAGATCGGGCGCTGGTGGCAGCCGCGCGGCCTCGCTGCGCTCACCGCCAGGCTCTGGCCCTTCCTGTTCGTAGCGGTGCCGGTGGTTCTCTCCGCCGGCGGGGAGAAGGGCGGCAAGACCGTCTGGGACTTCTCCGGCAAGATCGACGCGCTGTTCAACATGCTGCGCGACCAGAACATGGTGTTCGACCTGGCGAGCCTGGGCGCAGCCTTTGCGGTGCTCGTCTATGGCCGGCTGCGCGGCGCGCGGCTAGCGTGCGGGGGGCGGCTGGCGGTCTGGGCGAGCTTCGCACTGTTCCTGGCGGCGCCCTACCAGCTTTCGGGCACCGCCAATGTCGATGCACGACTGATCGCGCATGCCATGATGCTGGCGCTGGCGTTGCAGGACTGGAGCGGCGTGCCGCGCCGCCCGCGCGCCTGGGTCGCTGCCGCGGGAGTCGCGCTGCTGGTGCTGCGCTTCGGCGTCACCACCGTGAGCTTCATCGGCTATGGCCAGCGCTACCACCGCGAGTTGCAGGCGCTCGACCATGTCGCGCGCGGCAGCCGGGTGCTGAACTTCACCCTCGCCGATTGCGGCGTGCGCGCGTGGCGCAACCCGCGGATCACCCACCTGGCCAATCTCGCCACGCTGGAGCGCGATGCGTGGGTCAACGCGCATTGGGCCGTGAAGTCGGTCCACCTGCTGGAATCGCGCTATGCGCCGCTGGGCTTCGTGACCGATCCCTCACAGCTCGTCTCGCCACCCGATTGCGTCGGCACCACCGGGGCGGGCCGCCAACGCCACGGCATCGCTCAACTCGTGCCGACGCTGCCGCTCGACCAGGTCGACTATCTCTGGCTTATCGACGTGCAGCTTCCGGCGGGCGTTCGTGACCCGCGGCTCGTGCCGATCTGGCGCTCCGGCGACAGCGCGCTGTACGCAATTCATCATATTAAAGCGACGTAGGGGAAAGCACGGAAAACGCCTTCTGCGGTTTGCAATCGCTGCTGTTGGCTGCTTTAGGAGCGCAAACAGTCAACGAAGTTAGGAGCCGAGCGGATGGCCGAAGAGAGCAACGTCCAGTTTTCCGATCGGGAGGCGCTGCGCTATCACGCCGAAGGCCGTCCCGGTAAGATCGAGATCGTCGCCTCCAAGCCGATGGCGACCCAGCGGGATCTGGCGCTCGCCTATTCCCCCGGCGTCGCCGTGCCGGTGCTGGCGATCGCCGAAAATCCTGCCACCGCCTATGATTATACGGCGAAGGGCAATCTTGTTGCCGTGATCTCCAATGGTACCGCTATCCTGGGCCTCGGCAATCTCGGCGCGCTGGCTTCCAAGCCGGTGATGGAAGGCAAGGCAGTGCTGTTCAAGCGCTTCGCCGATGTCGACTCGATCGATCTCGAACTGAAGACCGAGGACGTCGAGCGCTTCATCGACGCGGTCGAGCTGATGGAGCCGAGCTTCGGCGGCATCAACCTGGAGGACATCAAGTCTCCCGAATGCTTCGTGATCGAGCAGACGCTGCGCGAGCGCATGAACATTCCGGTGTTCCATGACGACCAGCACGGCACCGCGATCATCGCCGCCGCCGGCCTGATCAATGCGCTGTACCTGACCGGTCGCGACATCAAGACGACAAAGATCGTCGTCAACGGTGCCGGCGCCGCCGCGATCGCCTGCACCGAGCTGATCAAGGCGATGGGCCTGCCCAACGACAATCTGCTGATGTGCGACCGCACCGGCGTGATCTACCAGGGCCGCGAAGGCGTGAATCAGTGGCAGTCCGCGCACGCCGCCAAGACCGATCGCCGCACGCTTGCCGAGGCGCTGGAAGGCGCCGACGTGTTCCTCGGCCTCTCGGCCGCCAATGCGCTGCCGGCTGAGCTGCTCGCGAAGATGGCACCCAAG
The DNA here is from genome assembly GCF_011927635.1 of Sphingomonas trueperi. Classification (GTDB taxonomy): domain Bacteria; phylum Pseudomonadota; class Alphaproteobacteria; order Sphingomonadales; family Sphingomonadaceae; genus Sphingomonas; species Sphingomonas trueperi. The sequence goes on along the minus strand of NZ_JAATJB010000007.1, from coordinate 152,658 downwards.
CCGATCATCTTCGCGATGGCCAACCCGGACCCCGAGATCACCCCGCCCGAGGCCAAGCGCGTGCGTCCGGACGTGATCATCGCCACCGGCCGTTCGGACTATCCGAACCAGGTCAACAACGTGCTCTGCTTCCCGTTCATCTTCCGCGGCGCGCTCGACGTGCGCGCGACAGGCATCAACGATGCGATGAAGGTCGCCGCCGCTCGCGCGCTGGCCGAACTCGCTCGCCAGCAAGTGCCCGAGGAAGTGGCGAGCGCCTATGGCACCTCGCACAGCTTCGGCCCCGACTATATCATCCCGACGCCGTTCGACCCGCGCCTGATCGAGATCATCCCGTCGGCAGTGGCGCAGGCGGCGATGGATTCGGGCGTGGCGACGCGGCCGATCATCGACATGACGGCCTATCGCCAGCAGCTGCGCGCGCGGATGAACCCGACCACGTCGGTGCTCAGCATGGCCTATGAGGGCGCCCGCGCCCAGCCGAAGCGGGTCATCTTTGCCGAGGGTGAGGAAGAAGTGGTGCTGCGCGCCGCGATCGCCTTCCAGGAAGGCGGCTATGGTACGCCCGTACTCGTCGGCCGAGAATCGGTGCACGAGCAGCTGCGTGCGCTCGGCGCCAACCCGGACCATTTCGAACTGCACAACAGCGTCAATTCGCCGCTGGTGGAGGAAATGGTGGAGACGCTGTACAAGCGCCTCCAGCGCCGCGGCTATCTGCGTCGCGATTGCGAGCGGATGGTCAATCGTGATCGCAACATCTTCGGCTCGCTGCTGCTCCGCCTGGGCCATGCCGATGCGATGATCACCGGCGTCACCCGCACCTATGCCGAGACGATGCGCCAGGTCCGCCGCGTGATCGATCCGGTCGACGGCCGCACGCCCTTCGGCATCCATGTGCTGGTCGGCCAGTCGCACACTGTGTTCATCGCCGACACCACGGTGAGCGAGCGCCCGAGCGCCGAGGAACTGGCCGACATCGCCGAGCGCACCGTCCAGGTCGCCAAGCGGATGGGCCATGAGCCGCGCGTCGCGCTGCTCAGCTACTCGACCTTCGGCAATCCGGAGGGCAAGTGGATCGACAATATCCGCGATGCGGTGAAGGTGCTCGACGCGCGCGGCGTGCAGTTCGAATACGAAGGCGACATGGCGCCGGACGTGGCACTCAACCCCAAGCTGCTCGCCAACTATCCGTTCGCGCGCCTCTCCGGTCCGGCCAACATCCTGATCATGCCGGGCCTGCAATCGGCCAATATCTCGGCCAAGCTGCTGCGCGAACTGGGCGGCGACTCCACCATCGGTCCGATGCTGATCGGCATGGAGAAGTCGGTGCAGATCGCGCCGATGACCTCCACCGCTAGCGAGCTGGTGACGCTGGCGGTGCTGGCAGCGGGCGATATCGCCCGCTGAGCTTCAGGCGGGGAGCATCGGCGGGTCAGCCGTCGATGCTCGCGCCAAGCGCCGCGTTGACGAGCCCGCCGTCCACCGTGACGGTTTCGCCCACCAGATAATCGCCCGCCCGGCTGGCGAGGTAGATCGCAGCGCCCGCCATGTCCTCGGACACGCCGATGCGCTTGGCGGGGATGGCCTGCGCGACGGTGCCGCCATGGTCGCGCGCGGCCTTGTTCATGTCGCTCGGAAAGGCGCCGGGGGCGATCGAGGTGACGTGGATCTGGTCGCGCACCAGCCGTGCCGCCATGCGCCGGGTGAGGTGGATCAGCGCGGCCTTCGAGGCCTGGTAGCTGTAGGTCTCCCACGCGTTCAGGCGTTGGCCGTCGATCGAGGTGATGTTGATCACCTTGGCCGGTCGCTCCGCGCTGCCGGCTGCCTTGAGCAGGTCGTGCAGCGCCTGGGTGAGGAAAAAGGGGGACTTCACGTTGAGGTCCATCACCTTGTCCCAGCCCTTTTCCGGGAAGCTCTCGAACGGCTCGCCCCAGGCGGCGCCGGCATTGTTGACGAGGATGTCGAGGCGCGGCTCGCGTGCGGCTAGATCGGCGGCGAGGGCGCGGCAGCCTTCGACGGTGGAGACGTCATGGGGCAGGGGGATAGCGTTCGGGCCCAGCGCGGCGGCGGTCGCTTCGCAGGCATCGGCCCGCCGCGACGACACATAGACCTTGGCGCCCGAGGCGACGAATCCCTCGGCGATCATCCGCCCGATCCCGCGCGAGCCCCCGGTGACCAGTGCCACCCGGCCATCGAGGCGAAACAGCGAAGCTACGTCCATGCCAAACTCCCTCTCCCCTCCGGGGAGAGGGCCGGGGAGAGGGGCAGTCCCTCCAATCCGGCCCTGTTGCTCGTGTGTCCGACTGCCCCTCTCCCAACCCTCTCCCCGGTGGGGAGAGGGTTTGCTCATCCACCCCGCTTCAGCGTCTCGCGGGCGATGATCAGCTGCTGGATCTGGCTGGTGCCCTCGTAGATCCGGAACAGCCGCACGTCGCGGTACAGCCGCTCGATCCCGTAATCGGCGATATAGCCGGCGCCACCGAAGATCTGCACGGCGCGATCGGCGACGCGGCCGACCATCTCGCTGGCGAAGTACTTGGCCGCCGCGGCCTCCATCGTCGTGTTCGCCCTCGCATCCTTCGACGCCGCCGTCTCCAGCACCAGCGCGCGCGCGGCGAGCGTTTCGGTCTTGGAATCCGCCAGCATCGCCTGGATCAGCTGGTGCTCGGCGATCGGCTTGCCGAACTGCTTGCGCTCGCTGGCATAGGCGACGCAGTCGGCGATCAGCCGCTCTGCGACGCCAACGCACACCGCGGCGATGTGCAGCCGTCCGCGATCGAGCACCTGCATCGCGATCCGGAAGCCTTCGCCCTCCGCGCCAAGCCGATTCTCGACGGGCACCGGCACATCCTCGAAGATCACATCGGCGACGCGCGCGCCCTTCTGGCCCATCTTCTTCTCGGGCTCGCCGATCGACACGCCGGGCAGGTCGCGCGGCACCAGGAAGGCGGAGACACCGCGTCCGCCCGCTTCCTCGCCGGTGCGCGCCATTACGGTGAACAGCTGCGCCTTGTCGGCATTGGTGATGTAGCGCTTGGTGCCGCTCAGCCGGTACACGTCGCCGTCGCGCACCGCGCGGGTCTTCACCGCGCCAGAGTCCGAGCCGACGTCCGGCTCGGTCAGCGCGAAGCTGGTGATGATCTCGCCGCGGGCGATCCTCGGCAGCCAGTGCGCCTTCTGTTCCGGCGTGCCGGCGATCACCAGTCCCTGGCTGCCGATGCCGACATTGGTGCCGAAGGCCGAGCGGAAGGCCGGCGTGGTGCGTCCCAACTCGATCGCCACTCGAGCTTCCTCGGCCATGGTCAGCCCAAGGCCGCCATGTTCCTCGGCGATCGAAAGCCCGAACAGGCCGAGCGCCTTCATCTCCTCGACGATCGCGTCCGGGATCGCATCCGCCGCCTCCACCTCGGCCTCGAGCGGGCGCAGCCGCTCGGCGACGAAGCGGCGGACCGTGTCGATCAGCGCGTCGAACAGCTCGGGTTCGAGGGCCATGGCCATCCTCTCAGTTCTAATTTCCGGCAGGTATAGCATCGTAATGGTGCCCTGCAAGCCATACCCGATCTTCCAAAGTGTTTCGTTTGCGGCAGGTGCGCGGCGTCTGTATCGGGGTGGCTGATGGAGAATGGATTGATGGCCGGTCGCACCGCCGAAACCCCGCCCGTACCGCCGAGCCGGCGCGTGGCGACGCCGACGATGCTTGCCTATGGCTTCGGTGCCGCGGCGTACGGCGTGAAGGACTTCTGCTTCGTCACCTTCCTGCTGCTGTTCTACAATCAGGTGGTGGGGCTGCCTGCCGCGCAGGTCGGCTTCGTGATCATGTGCGCACTGCTGTTCGACGCGTTCGTCGATCCGGCGATCGGCATGCTTTCGGACCGGACGCGGAGCCGCTGGGGCCGCCGCCATCCCTGGATGTATGCCGCCTGGCTGCCGATCGCGGTCGGCTGGCTGTTCCTGTGGAATCCGCCGGCATGGAGCCAGAGCGCGCTGCTCGGCTGGCTGTTCGTCACCGCTGTGGTGGTGCGAACGGCGGTCTCCGCCTTCGAGGTGCCGTCGCAGGCGCTGAGCCCCGAGCTCTCGTCCGATTACGAGGAGCGTACTCGGATCATGGCCTATCGCTTCCTGTTCGGCTGGGGCGGGGGCATGGCGATGCTGATGCTCTCCTATGGCTGGTTCCTCGCCGAACGGGCGGGCCAGCCGCACGGCCAGTTCGACCGCGCCGGTTATCCGGGCTTCGCCATCGGCGGGGCGGCGCTGATGGTGGTGGCGATCCTCGGCTCGGCGCTGGGCACGCACCGCGAGATCAAGAACTTGCCGCCGGTGGAGATCGAACCCCAGCCGCTGCGCCAGAGCATCGCCGAGCTGTTCGCCACGCTGCGCAACCCGGCCTTCCTGGTACTGATGACCGCGGCGCTCAGCTATTTCGTCGCGCAGGGCATCAGCTTCTCGATGTCCAACTATCTCTATGCCCATGTCTGGCGCTTCGGGAACCTCGCCTTCCAGCTGCTCGGCGCGACGCTGTTTCTGGGCGTCGTCTTCGCCTTCCTTCTGGCGCCGAGACTGGCCCGCCGGATGGGCAAGCCCCGGGCGGCGACGATGGCGATGGTGTTCGCCGTTCTGCTGCTCGTGGCACCCTATGTCCTCCGCCTCGTCGGCCTGTTCCCGGCGCCGGGAGACCCGCTGCTGCTGCCGGTGCTGTTCGCCATCTTCACCGTCAATGCGACCTTCGCGGTCTCCTCGACCATGCTCGGTGCCTCGATGCTGGCCGACGTGGTCGAGCATAGCGAAGTCGAGACCGGCCGGCGTTCGGAAGGGGTGTTCTTCGCCGGCTTCTTCTTCGTCCAGAAATGCTCGAGCGGGCTCGGCATCTTCCTCACCGGGCTGATCCTCAGCTTCTCGGGCTTCCCCGACGGCGCCAAGCCGGGGACGGTGCCGGAGGGCGTGATCGACCGGTTCACGCTGATCTTCTGCGCCGTCTACCTGCTGCTCGGCGCCATCGCGGCGTTCTTCTACCGGCGCTTCCCCTTCGGCAAGGCCGAGCATGCCGCCCGGCTGGCGCAGCTCGGCGCGCGGGCCGACTGAGCGCGGAAATGCCCGCCGGCTTGAGCTCCGGCGGGCATCCTTTCCTCCCCAGGAAAGACGTCAGGCCACGCGGCCCAAACGGTGGTAGAGGTTCGAGAACTTCACCGATTCCGGCTTGTCCTTCACCGCCTGCAGATGGGCCCCGACGGCCTCGCGGAGCAGGCGGAAATCCTCGGTGGAAAAGACGGCGCGGCTGCGCTGCGGTTCGTTCGACATGGCAATACTCTCCTTTACGCTGCTTCGCTGGTGAATTGGGCGGCTTCGGTGCTCTCGGCGAGCGCGGTGGTGGAGCTGGCGCCCCCCGCCACGGTCTGGGCGATCGCGTCGAAATAGCCGGTGCCGACCTCGCGCTGGTGGCGCGTCGCGGTATAGCCCTCGGCCTCCGCCGCGAACTCGGCCTGCTGCAGCTCCGAATAGGCCGCCATGCCGCGGTCCCGATAGCCGCGCGCCAGCTCGTACATGCCGTAGTTGAGGCTGTGGAAGCCGGCGAGGGTGACGAACTGGAACTTGTACCCCATCGCGCCGATCTCGCGCTGGAAGCGGGCGATATCGTCCTTGTCGAGATTCTTCTCCCAGTTGAAGCTGGGCGAGCAGTTATAGGCCAGCATCTTGTTCGGATGCTGCTTCTTGATCGCCTCGGCGAAGCGGCGGGCGTCGTCGAGATTGGGCTTCGAGGTTTCCCACCACAGCAGGTCGGCATGGGACGCAAAGGCCAGCCCGCGCTGGATGCAATGGTCGACCCCCGTTCCCTCCTTCAGGCGGAAGAACCCCTCGGGTGTCCGCTCGCCGGTGAGGAACTCGTGGTCGCGTTCGTCCACGTCCGAGGTGATCAGCTTCGCCGATTCCGCATCGGTGCGGGCGCAGATCACCGTGGGGACGCCGCACACATCCGCCGCCAGCCGCGCCGCATCGAGGTTGCGGATGTGGGCCTGGGTGGGGATCAACACCTTGCCGCCCAAGTGGCCGCACTTCTTCTCGCTGGCGAGCTGGTCCTCATAATGCACGCCCGCCGCACCCGCCGCGATATACGCCTTCATGATCTCGAAGCAGTTGAGCGGCCCGCCGAACCCGGCTTCGGCATCGGCGACGATCGGCGCGAACCAGTCGCGCGTCGCGCCGCCTTCCAGATGCTCGATCTGGTCGGCGCGCTGGAGCGTCGCGTTGATCCGCCGCGCCAGCTCCGGCCCGGCATTGGCCGGGTAGAGCGACTGATCGGGGTACATCTGCCCGGCGGTATTGGCATCCGCCGCGACCTGCCAGCCCGACAGATAGATCGCCTTCAATCCGGCGCGGACCATCTGCATCGCCTGGTTGCCGGAGAGTGCGCCCAGCGCATGGACATAGTCCTCGGTGCGCAGCAGTTCCCACAGCTTGAGCGCGCCGCGGCGGGCCAGCGTATGCTCCACCGGCAGCGAGCCGCGCAGCTTGGCGACATCGGCGGCGGTGTAGGGGCGCTGGATGCCGTCGAATCGCCCGGCGGGGGCGGGGACGAGATCCTCGAAACCAAGCGACTGGGGCATTGTGAATTCCTTGACTGACTGGCTGAACCTTGTGTGCATAAGTTGGCAAAGTTTGCGCAGGTGGGGAATTCAACGTCGGGTTCGTGCAGGGTGTGGGTGTGTGGCGGGTTGCGGGGCCTCCTTGTTGTGGTGTAAAGTATTTACATATGGGCTGTGGCCCTTTGATGAGAACGTATCAAGAACTAGGGGTGTAGGAAAGTCGCAGTGAGAAGGCGCCGACCTTCCAGCTGTCATCCCGGCGGAAGCCGGGATCCATTGTCGCTCCGGCGCGGCAGGAGGGGTGACGGACAGGCGAATGGATCCCGGCTTTCGCCGGGATGACGGTGGCGGGGCGGGTGGAGGTTGGACCGGAACCACCGCGCCCGCGGCGCGGCCCCTCCACCATGCTGCGCATGGTCCCCCTCCCCGTACCGGGGAGGAATTTCAGGGAAGGAACACGATGGCCGAACGCAAACTCTTCGCCGGGCACGCCATCCGCCGGCTGCGCTTCCAGCTCGCCGTCACCCAGGCGGCGATGGCGGAGGCGCTGGAGATTTCGCCCAGCTATCTCAACCTGGTCGAGCGCAACCAGCGGCCGATCTCCGCCGCGCTGATGCTCAAGCTGGCCGAGACCTATGACTTCGATCCCCGCCGCCTCGCCGCGGCCGAGCCCGGCGGCGGGGCCGAGGCGCTGCGGCGGCGGCTGGCCGACCCGCTGTTCGCCGACCTTGCCATCGATCGCCACCAGCTCGAGGAATGGCTGGCCGGCGCGCCCGACGGGGCCGAGGCCTTTGCCCGCGCCTATGACCGGATGGGCGGCGGCAGCGCCATGCTCGCCCCCGGCGCCGCGCAGGATCCCGGCCCCCAGGTCCGCCGCGCGATCGAGCGCTGGCGCAACCATTTCGCCGATCTCGACGCCGCCGGCGAGGCGCTGGCCGACGAACTGCGCATGGCCGGCGATCCCTATGGCGCGATGGCCGAGCGGCTGCGGGTGAAACACCAGCTCGCCGTGCGCATCCTGCCCGCCGAGGTGATGGTCGATACGCTCAAGCGGCTCGACCTCCATGCGCGGCAGTTGCAGCTTTCCGAGGCGCTCGATCCCAGCGCGCGCGCCTTTGCGCTGGCCGAGCAGCTGGCGGTGGAGGCGCGCGACGAGATCGAGGCGCTGGTCCGCGGCGCCGAACTCGACCGGGTGGCCGCACGGCTGTTCCGCCGGCACCTCACCGCCTATTTCGCCGCCGCGGTGATGATGCCCTATGCCCGCTTCCTGCGCGCGTGCGAGGCCAGCGGCTATGACCTGGAGCTGCTCCAGCGGCGCTTCGGCGCGAGCGCGTCCCAGGTCGCGCACCGGCTGACGACGCTGCAGCGGGTGGGTGCGCGGGGGCTGAGCTTCTTCCTGATGCGGTTCGATCGCGCGGGGCAGGTCTCCAAGCGCTATGCCGGCGCCAGCGGATCGGCGCTGGTCGAGGCGGCGGTGCCGTGCCCCTTGTGGAACGCCTATGACGCCTTTGCGCGGACCGACGAGACGGCGGTGCAGCTGGTCGAGCTGGAGGACGGCGCGCGCGCCTTCACCATCGCGCGCTGCGTGCATCCGCATGGGGGTGCGCCCGGCGGCGTGCGCCCGCGCTTCGTGATCGCGCTGGGCCTGCCGGCGGCGGAGGCGGGGACGCTGGCGGCGGCGCGCGGCGTGGACCTGGCGGGGCGGGCGGCGCCGATCGGGCTGGGGTGCCGGGCGTGTACGCGGCTGGCATGTCCGCAGCGCTCGGCGGCGCCTGCGGGCCGGGCGGTGGCGGGGAGCGAGCGGGAGCGCGGGGTTACGGCGTTTGGGTTTGCGGGGGATTGAGGGCTTGAGGTGCCCGATTGCGCGGATATTCTGCGTACACGGGGGAGACGCGCATGGGGAAGATCGCTAGCTTCGTGCTTGTCGTGGTTTGCGGCCTGATCGTGCCCGGCGGCTTTCATGTCGGACCGCTCGACCGGCTGCCGCCGGAAGCGTATCTCGATCCGGTCGATCAGGAGATTGCCAGAACCGGTGTGGGGAAGCCCGGCCGGCCGTTTCCGTGCGCACGCGAGGTGAAGTTTGGCGACACCGCCGTGGTCGAGAGTGGACCGACCGATAGGTGCGTTCGCATGGAGCAATCCCGTTTATGGCGCGGGCTGTGGCGCAACGAATTTGAAGGGCAGCGCTTCTGCCCAAAGCCTGTCGCTGACTGTTCGGATGCGGCGCCTGGCGAGCGGATTTGGTTCACGCAAGGCGCGTTCATGGGTGAGGAGGGGGCCGTGTACGAGGTGACCTTCGTCGGACGGCGTACCCAGTATCGTGGCACCTATGGTCATCTTGGCATGTCCGATCATGAGGTGATCGTCGACCGCCCCCTGTCGATCCGGTTGGTGGAGGCGCCGCCGAGCCCGTAGCGCCCCTGGAGGCGGGCATGTGAGGCTGGGCCAGTTGACCCCAACGTGGGTTTGGGAGGCTCTACTCAGAACACCGTAACCACTTTCGCTGTAGAGAATTGGTGATTACGTTGCAGGCGTCGCGATGGGCGGCGGTTCGGCAGCAGAAGGGAGGCGGCCGTGGAACCGGTAGAATATGTCTTCCGCATTGATGCGTTCACGCCGGAAACCATGCCCATGGCCCGGCTTGCAGAATATCTGAGCGCACTTGCGAAGCTGCTCGGGCATGCCGAGCATACGCACTTCGTTCGCCTCGACGCGGGCAGCGCCAAGCTGGTGCATCAGGTCGATGCTGTCGATGCGCCGAAAGTTGAAACGCGTTTGAACGGCGTGCGCGTCGGCAACGCGCCCAAGGATGCACTTCAGGCGCAGAAGGCCCTGGAAGAATTGCTGGTGAACGACAACGCCGTGGCGACCCTCACGCGATCCGTCGACGGCGAAATCGTAGTGCCTTTCGTCGGGCGTGATCGGCCGAAGCAGATCACCTTGCCGGCCTTTCGGGAAAGCACGACCTTGCAGGGGCAGATCGTGCGGATCGGCGGCAAGGACGAAACCGCCCACGCGGCTTTGCAGGATGGTGAAACCTATCACGCCCACATTCACATGAAGCGGGCCTTGGCACGGCAGTTGGCGCCTTACCTCTATGGTCCTCCCGTCCGACTATATGGCAACGGCAAGTTCGAGCGGCAGGCAAACGGCGTGTGGGCCATGCTCGACTTCCGTGTGGATCGTTTCGAGGTGCTGGACGATCGGCCGCTCGGCGAAGCCCTTGCGGCGATCCGGAGTGTTGCCGGTAACGGGTTGATGGAGCCCGATGCGTATGGCGAGGTTACTCGCTTGCGACACGAAGGGCATGACGACCAGTGATCGTGGTGGTGGACAGCTCGGCGTTGACGTTGCTCGTCAATCCCGATGCCCGTCCCCCTGACGATCCCGCTACCGGCGCACCGCTGACCCATGCGCGCGAGCGGATCGAGCATCTGATCGACAGTCTGGCCGACAACAGCACGATTATCGTGCCCACGCCCGTTCTCGCCGAAGTGCTGGTGCGCGCCGGGCCTGCGCTCCAGGCAGTCGTCGAGCAGATGGAGCGCTTCCCCCGCTTTCAGATCCGGCCGTTCGACAAGCTTGCCGCCGTCGAGACCGCGATGATGACGATCGACGCTGTTCGGGCCGGCGACAAGAAGGGCGGCTCGGCGGAGCCTTGGCAGAAAGTGAAGATCGACCGGCAGATCATCGCCATCGCCCGCACGAACAATGCGGAGCGCATCTACTCCGACGACCAGGGGCTCGCGACTTTTGCGCGGGCCCAAGGCATCGAGGTGGTGAGCAGCTGGGAGCTCCCGCTGCCGGTGATCCAGACCGAGCTTTTCGACCGCGAGGCGTGAAGCGGTGGAGGGTTACCCCTCCACCCCCAACTGCCAAAGCACGAACGCCATCTCGTCGGCATATTCGCGCAAACTCTCCCAGCGCCCGGACTTGCCGCCATGGCCGGCGCCCATATTGGTCTTGAGCAGCAGGATGTTGTCGTCGGTCTTGGTCGCGCGCAGGCGGGCGGCCCATTTGGCGGGCTCCCAATAGGTCACGCGCGGGTCGTTGAGGCCGCCCGAGATCAGCATCGGCGGATAGGCCTGTGCCTTCACATTGTCGTACGGGCTGTAGCTGCGGATCAGCTCGAACGCCGCCTTGTCCTCGATCGGGTTGCCCCATTCGGGCCACTCGCCGGGGGTGAGCGGCAGGCTCTCGTCGAGCATGGTGTTGAGCACGTCGACGAACGGCACGTCGGCGATCACCGCGCCCCACAGCGCGGGATCGGAATTGACCACCGCGCCCATCAGCTCGCCGCCCGCCGATCGGCCGGCGATGGCGATCCGGCCCGGCGCGGTATAGCCGAGCGCGATCAGCCCCTTCGCCACGTCGACGAAATCGTGGAAGGTATTGGTGCGCTTCTCCAGCTTGCCTTCGTGATACCAGTGCTGGCCGAGATCGTCGCCGCCGCGGATATGGGCGATGGCGAAGGCCATGCCGCGATCGAGAAACGACATGCGGCTGGTCGAGAAGCCCGGCGGGATGGCGTGGCCATAGGCGCCGTACGCATAGAGATAGAGCTTGCCGGTGCCGTCGCGCGGGAAGTCCTGCGGGTAGACGATCGAGACGGGGACGGCGGTGCCGTCGCGCGCGGTGATGGTCAGGCGCTCGGTGCGATATTTGCTGCCGTCATAGCCGCTGGGGATTTCCTGGACCTTCAGCGTCTCCAGCGCGCCGGTGGCGACGTCGTAATCCTGGACGGTGCCGGGGGTGACCATCGATTCATAGCCGAGGCGCAGCTTGGTGACGGCGTACTCCGGGTTGTCGCCCAGGCCCGCGACATAGCTCGCCTCGGGGAACTGCAGGCGCGTCGGGGGCACGCTCGCGTCGTAGCGGTGCAGCTCGATCTGATCGAGCCCGTCCTCGCGGCCCTCGACCACGAAGAAATCGGCGAAGCAGGCCACCCCGGTCATGTAGAAATGGCGCGAAGGGGCGATGCGCTCGGTCCATTCGGACGGAGCCGCGATCGGCGCGGTGACGAGGCGCCAGTTGGTGTCGGTGTCGTTGGTGTGGATGAACAGCGTGTCGCCGTGGGTGTCGACGTCGTATTCACGGCCGGTCTTGCGCGGGGCGACGAGGATCGCCTGCCCCAGCGGATCGTGCGCGGGGAGGAGGCGGATCTCGCTGGTCTCATGGTCGCTGGTGGTGAGCAGGATCCACTTGCGGTCGCTGCTCGTCTCGACGCCGACCGAGAAGCCGAGTTCCTCCTCGTGATAGACCACCACGTCCTCCGCCGGATCGGTGCCGAGGCGGTGGAGCTTGATCGTGCGGGTGCGCCAATGCTCGTCGGTGAGGCCGTAGAGCAGCGCGTCGCCGCCGGACGTGAAGACGAGATTGCCGATCGACCCTTCGATCGCGACATCGCCCCAGCGGCCGGCGGCGCCGGGGATGGCTTCTTCCGTCGCGGTGCCGGTGCCCAGGTCCTTGAAGCGGATGGTATAGCGTTCGGAGCCGTTGTCGTCGGTCGAATAGGCCATCAGCGTGCCGTCCTCGCTGATGCTGACCGCGCCGACGCGGAAATATTCCTTGCCCGCGGCGAGCGCGGGTTCGTCGAGGATCAGCTCGTCGGGGCCGCCGGCGACGGGCTTGCGCCACCAGCGCGGATATTCGCCGCCGGTCTCGTAATCGGTCCAGTAGAGCCAGTCGCCGTCCTTCTGGGGGACGGTGGATTCGTCTTCCTTGATGCGGCCGCGCATCTCCTGGAACAGCGTCTCGGAAAGCGCCTTGTGGGGCGCCATGATCGCTTCGAAATAGGCGTTCTCGGCCTCGAGATAGGCGAGCACGTCCTTGTCGGTGACGTCGGGGTAGCCGGGGTCGCGCAGCCAGGCCCAGGGGTCTTCGATCGTGATGCCGTGGTGGGTGACGCTGTGCGGGCGGGTCGCGGCGACGGGCGGCGTGGGGTTTTCGCTCATGGCGACGTTGTAGGAAGTCGTGGGGCGGGGGCAAGTCCCCTGCACCCCTCTCCCCTCCGGGGAGAGGGAGGGGCCCGCCGCCGCTGGGCGGTGGGAGGGAGAGGGGCGGTGGCGCGGCGGCTTGCGCAGCCGCTCAGCCCCTCCAAGCTTCGCTATCCTCCCCCTCAAGGAGGAGGAGGGTGCCGTTACGCCCGCGTGCCCGTGATCGGGAAGCTGCCGAACGCGCCCGCGGTGACGGTGCCGTCGAGGCTGTCGCCGTTGACGGTCGCCTCGCAGGTGAGCGTCATCGGCATCGGCACCGAGATGTCGAGCGACCAGCTGAGCGTGTCGCCATTGACCTTGCCGTCCTTGATCTCGGTCTGGCCCATCGCGCCGTTGAAGCTGCCGGTGAAGCTGTCGCCGTTGCTGGTAACGCTCAGCGTCGCCTGCTGGTCGCCCAGCGGCGACTTGGTCACGGTGTTCCAGTTGCCATCCACATTCGCCATTTGGATCTCTCCTTCGCGTGATTACTTGGTTGCCGACGGGGCCTTCCCCGCCAGAGAACTCGCGCTGATCACCTCGACAGGCAGGCCGAGGCTGTCAAGCTGCGGACGGACCTTGGCGGCGTCGCCCACCACCACCCAAACGAAGCGATCGACGTCGAGTGCCCCGCGTGCCGCAGCGTCAAGCTGGGCGGCGGTGAGCGCACGATATTTTTGCGCGATGCTGTCGTAATAATCGTCCGGACGGTGGCGGATGTCGTTCTGCTGCATCGCGCCGAGCACCGCATTGGCGGTTTCGAATCGTCCGGCCAGCTCGCGGGTGCTGCCGGTGATCTCGCGGGCGAGCTCGGCGGGGGTGACGCCGCTGGTGGTCAGGAAGGCGCGGACATCGTCGCGGATCGCCTTGATCGAATCGCCCGTGCGATCAGCCTGGACCGGCGCGTTCACCGCATAGGGCACGGCATGCTCGAGCCAGTTGAACCCGCCGCCGGCGCCGTATGACCAGTGCCGCGCCTCGCGCAGGTCCATGTTGATCCGCGAGAGGAAGCCGCCGCCCAGCACCTGGTTGGCGGTGATCGCGACGAGCAGGTCGCTGGCCGGATCGAGCGGGGTCATCTGCCCGGCGACGATCAGCGACTGGGGCGAATTGGGCCGGTCGACCAGCACGATACGCGGGCTCGCCTGTTGCGGCTTGGCGGTGAACGCCTTGACGCCGCCCGCGCCTTCGCCCTGCCAGTCGCCGAAGCGCGCGTCGAGCGCCGCCTTAACCTGCGCCAGCGGCAGGTCGCTGACCACGAACACCTTGGCCTTGTCCGGCCGGATCCAGGCACGGTGGAAGGCGACCAGCTCGTCGCGCGACAGCTTGGCGACCACGGCGGGGTCGCCCGAGCCGTTGGCGAGCTTGGCGTACGGGTTGGCCGGGCCATAGAGCAGCCCCGGCAGCGCGCGGTTGGCGAGCCCGCTCGGGCTGCTCAGCTCGAACTGGATCGCGGTGAGCGTGGTGGCGCGCAGCCGCTCCACTTCCGCCGGCGCGAAGGCCGGGTGGCGGACGATGTCGGCGAACAGCTCGACGCCGCCGCCCAGATTGGCGCTCGGCACGCCGAGGCTGAGATAGGTGCGGTCGGCCGAGCTGCCGCCGCCGATCTCCGCGCCCAGCCGCTCCTTGGCCTCGGCGATCGCGATCGAATTGCGGCTGGTCGTGCCCTCGTCCATCAGCGACAAGGTGAGGTTCTGGGTGCCGGGCTTGCCGTCCGGATCGGCGGTGGCGCCAGTATCGAAGCTCAGCACCATGCGCGTCACCGGCACCGCGGTCTGCTGGGCGTAGATCAGCTCGATCCCGTTCGCCAGGCGGGTGCGGGTGACGGTGGGGAAGCGGATGTCGCGGATCGCGCCGACATCGGGCATCGCGCCGCGATCGCCCTTGGGGATCGCTTCCTCGGCGGCGGGCTTGGCCGGCGCGACCGCCGCGGCCTCCTGATAGGCCTCGCGCTCGCCGGGTTCGACGATGATCGTGAAGGCGGGGCGGGTGAGCCACTTGGCGGCGGCGGCGCGGGCCTTGGCCGGCGTCATCTTCGCCACTTCCTCCAGCCGCTTGCGGAAAAAGCCGGGATCGTTCGAGTAGAGCGCGCCCTCGGCCAGCGCCGCCGCCTGGGCGCGGGTGGATTGCAGGCCCTTGATCGTATCGCTGACGCTGGTGGTGGCGACGCGCTGCACCTCGTCTGCGGTCGGGCCCTTGGAGATCAGCTCGGCGAGGATCGCGTCGATCCGCTTTTCGACCTTCGCCGGGTCGACGCCGGGCTGCAGCGTCGCGCCGATGGTGAAGGTGCCCGCCTGCGAGAAGGTCTCGGCATAGGCATAGGCGCTCACCGCAAGCTTCTCCTCGCGGACCAGCGCATTGGCGAGCCGGGAACTGGCGAGGCCGCCCAGCACCTGGCCGAACACGTCGAGCGCGGCGGCATCGGGATCGTTGAGGCCGGGGATCGCCCAGTTGCGGGTGACCTGGATCGCGGGAACGCGATCCTTGAGCACCACCGTCTTGGCCGCGGGCAGGGTGGGGATGCTGACCTTGGGCAGTTCGCTCTTCGGCCCGCGCGGGATCTTGCCGAAGTACTTTTCGACCAGCGGCCGCGCCTCGGCCGCGTCGATGTCGCCGGCGAGCGCGAGCACCGCGTTGTTCGGGCCATAATGGTCGCGGAACCAGCCCTTCACGTCGGCGACGCTCGCACGGTCGAGATCGGCCATCGATCCGATCACCGAATGGCCATAGGGGCCGTTGCCGAAGAGGCCCTCGACCAGCGTGTAGTCGACCAGGCCATAGGGCTGGTTGTCGCCCTGGCGCTTCTCGTTCTGGACGACGCCGCGCTGCTCGTCGAGCACGCCCTGGGTGATCGCCGGGGTGAGCCAGCCCATCCGGTCGCTTTCGAGGAACAGCGCGCGTTCGAGCGCGGGCCTGGGCACCGTCTCGAAATAATTGGTGCGGTCGTAATAGGTGGTGCCGTTGAGATCGGTGGCGCCGACCTGCTTGAGCGGCTCGAAGAAATCGCCCGGCGCGTTCTGCGAGCCGTTGAACATCAGATGCTCGAACAGATGCGCGAAGCCCGTCTTGCCCGCAGGCTCGTGCTTCGAGCCGACATCATACCAGACCGAGAGCGCGACGACGGGCGCCTTGCGATCGGTATGGACGATCACGCGCAGGCCGTTGGCGAGGGTGAATTGTTCATAGGGGAGCTTCACCTGATCGACGAGCGTGGAAAGCGGTGCGGGTGCGGTAGCGGCGGGCGCCTGCTGGGCGACGGCGGGCAGGGCAGGCGCGGCGAGCGCGATCAGGGCAGTGGTGCAGAGCAGGCGCATGGACGGCATCGAAGCGGAATCCCCCGGGGATGGTTGCGCGGACAGCATAGCCGGGGCGTCAGGCGCGGCAAGCGGCGTGGTGGGTACCGGATCGGACGGCAACCCGGCGGGCGCAGCGGCCGGTTTCGGACAGGCTCAAGCGCTTTCGGCGGCGACCGGCTTCCCGATCCGCGTCCGGCCGACCAAGTGAAATGGTGAACGATTTTCGTGATGATCTGATTGGGATTGCAGATCTTCCCCTAAAGCGTAAGCTACGCGGAAATACATACTGTATCGGCAGCATTAATGATATTATATGTTGCGCAGGCGTAACCTTTTGTCGTGAAGAGGGTATTTCTAGGAAATTTATCGCAGAGAAGGTTTTCCTGATCGAGCGTGCAAAGGCATTGATGGTCTGTGTTGCGTTAGGAGATGGATGTTGAAGTCGCGCATATTGAGCGACCGGTACGAACAGCTCGAAACCGTTGATGTCGCCTCCTCGTCCGGCGAGGACTCGGCTTCGGTGGCGCCCGTTGCGCGGCCTGTCGACACCCCGGCCAAGTATAGGCCCTATCTGGTGGATTGGCGGTTCCTGCCCGAGCATGTTCTGCTTGCCAAGGACACGGTGCGACATGGCATCGTAGGTCTGGGCGCCGCAATGGCGGCCGCGCGCTTGACACGCCCGGTGTGGCGCCGTGCGTTCCGGAACGCGATGGTGCCGCCCGTCCTCGCCGCGGGCCGCCTGTTCATCCACATTCCCAAGACCGGCGGGACGTCGATCTGCGCCAATCTCTACGGGCGCAACCTTCCGCACGCGACGGCAAGCTTCTGGCGGGAGATGTATGGCGCCGAAATCGCGGCCGTTCCCAGCTTCGCCGTGCTGCGCGAGCCGCTCGATCGGCTTCAATCTGCGTACCGGTTCATCAAATATGGCGGCACCGACGTGATCGCCGTCAGTCGCTATGACATGTTCCGGTTGCGCGGTACCGACACGTTCGATCAGTTCGTCGAGCGCCTTCACCTTAACCCCAAGCTGCTGACGACGATTACCACCCTGCAATCCCAGGCAGATTTCGTGTGTGACGCCGACGGCAACCCCATGGTCGATCGTCTCTTCCGGATGGAGAAGGGACGCATGCCGGACGATCTGAATCGGTGGCTCGGGATCGAGGTGCTGCCCGAACTCAATCGCTCGAGCGTCGAGCCTATCCAAATGTCGAACGTCACGGTCGGTCGCGTCGAACAGCTCTACGCCAGCGACTTCGCGCTCTTTCACGGCTGACGACGGCGCGCGCCGTCAAGCGGGGCGATCGCGGGGCGTGATCCAGAAACCGGTGAGACACCTCCGCCCCTCACGCCATCTTCCACCCGGCGGGCTTTGGCGCTAGCACCCGGCGATGGATACCCAGAAGCTCGCCATTCCCCGTTCGCTGTTCGTCTACGCCATCCTCTATGGCGGCATGGTCTGCATGGCGGGCGTGCTCGGGGTGAAGCAGGTGGCGCTCGGGCCGCTGGCGGTGGAGGCGGGGATCTTCGCCTTTCTGCTGCTCGTCGTGCTGTCGAGCGCCGTTGCCGAACTGCACGGCCAGGCGATCGCCACCGGGCTGGTGCGGCTGGGCTTCGTGCCGCTGCTGATGTCCGCCGCGCTGATCCAGCTGGTGCTGATCCTGCCGGCCGATGCGGGCATGTACCCGCCCGCGGTCGCCGCCTTCCCGATCGTGGTGGGGCAGGGGATGCGGATGATGCTCGCCGGGTTCATCTCCTACGGCACGTCGCAGACGCTCAACGTGTTCATCTTCAACAAGCTGCGCGGGCGGGACGGGCCGGGCGGCCTCGTCTGGTTCCGCGGCATGGTGGCGAGCGTGGTGTCGCAGATCGTCGATACCGTGCTGTTCATCAGCATCTCCTTCCTCGGCACGCGGCCGATCCTGGAGCTGATGGGCGGGCAGATGCTCACCAAGGTGGTGCTGTCGATCGTGCTCGTGCCGTTCCTGATCACCGGCGCCGTCGCGCTCGGTCGCGCTCTCGATGGACGTAGGGCCTGAGCGGCTCTAAAGGGCCGCGCATGACCGACCACGCACCCCATCCGGCGCTGCTCGCCAAGGCCGAGACCCTCACCGAGGCGCTGCCCTATCTGCAGCGCTATGCCGGCGCCACCTTCGTCGTGAAATATGGCGGCCACGCCATGGGCGATCCCGAGCTCGCGCGCGACTTCGCCGAAGACGTGGTGTTACTGAAGGCAGTGGGGATCAACCCGATCGTCGTCCATGGCGGCGGCCCGCAGATCGGGCGCATGCTCAAGCGGCTCGGCGTCGAATCGACCTTTGTCGGGGGCCTGCGCGTCACCGACAAGGCGACCGCCGAGATCGCCGAGATGGTCCTGGCCGGATCGATCAACAAGGAGATCGTCGCCTGGATCGCGGCGGCCGGCGGCAAGGCCGTGGGCATTTCGGGCAAGGATGCGGGCCTCGTCCGCGCCGAAAAGGTGCAGCGCACCGAGGCCGATCCGCTGCAGGGCATCGAACGGCATGTCGACTTAGGCTTTGTCGGCGAGCCGGTGGCGGTGGACATCTCCATCCTCCAGTCGCTCGCGGCCTCGGGCTTCATCCCGGTGGTCTCGCCGATCGCGCTGGGTGCGGACGGGCACACCTACAACATCAACGCCGATACCATGGCGGGGGCGATCGCGGGCGCGTGTGGCGCCAAGCGCTTCTTCCTGCTCACCGACGTGCCGGGCGTGCTGAGCAAGACCGGCGACCTGCTCACCGATCTCGATGCGGCGCGGGTGCAGGCGCTGAAGGACGACGGCACGATCTCGGGGGGCATGATCCCCAAGGTGGAGACCTGCGTGAACGCCGTCGCGGCGGGCGTCGACGCGGCGGTGATCCTCGACGGGCGCATCCCGCACGGCATGCTGCTGGAGATCTTCACGCGCCAAGGCGTCGGCACGCTCGTCCACGCCTGATTGTCCGGCGCGGATTTCATCCTATATCGCACCTGAAACGGTGTCGCGGAGAGTGAATTGACCCAGATTGGCCTGATGCTGCTGCAGATCGTGCAGGTGGTGCTCAACATCGTCTGGTGGATCATCGTGATCCAGGCGGTCCTGTCGTGGCTGATCGCGTTCAACGTCATCAACACGCACAGCGATTTCGTGCGTGCGGTGTGGACCGCGCTGCAGCGGATGACCGAGCCGCTCTACCGTCCGATCCGGCGCATCCTGCCCGATTTCGGCGCGCTCGACATCTCGCCGCTGGTCGTGCTGCTGATCCTCTACATCCTCCAGAACATCGTGATCCCGCGGATCGCGATCATGGTCGCCGGCGCCGCGCTCTGAGCCGTGCCGGCCTGGCGGCCTAGCGCCACAGGACTCGAGATCGCCGTGCGGGTGACGCCCCGGGCGTCGCGCGACGTGCTCGCAGCCGGGACGCAAGAGCATTTCGCCGCGCGACTCGCCGCGCCGCCGGTGGAGGGCGCCGCCAATGCCGCGCTGGTGCCGCTGGTCGCCAAGACGTTCGGGGTTCCCAAGCGCGACGTGACGCTGATCGCGGGCGAGACGTCGCGGCTCAAGCGACTTTCGATCGCCGGAGACGCTACGGCGCTGGAACAGATCGCCCGCAGCCTCTATGGCGAGGGGCATGACGGCTGAGATCATCGACGGCAAGGCATTTGCCGCGGGCTTGCGCGCCCGCATCGCGACCCTGGTTCCTGCATTCGAAGCGGCGGCGGGGCGCGTGCCCGGCCTTGCCGTGGTGCTGGTGGGCGAAGACCCGGCGTCCGCCGTCTATGTCCGCTCCAAGGGCAAGCAGACGCGCGAGGCCGGGATGGCGAGCTTCGAGCACAAGCTGCCCGCGGATACTACCCAAGCGGACCTGCTCGCGCTGGTCGACCAGCTCAATGCCGATGCGAGCGTGGACGGCATCCTCGTCCAGCTGCCGCTGCCCAAGCATATCGACGAGCAGGAAGTGCTGCTGCGCATCTCGCCCGAGAAGGATGTCGATGGCTTCCACCCGGTCAATGCCGGTCGCCTCGCGACGGGCCTGGAGGGCTTCGTGCCCTGCACCCCGCTCGGCTGCCTGATGCTGCTCGAGGACAAGCTGGGCAGCCTGTCCGGCCTCGACGCGGTGGTGATCGGCCGCTCGAACATCGTCGGCAAGCCGATGGCGGCGCTGCTCACCAAGGCGAGCGCGACGGTGACCCTCGTCCATTCGCGCACCCGCAACCTGCCGCATTATCTCCGCCATGCCGACATCGTCGTGGCGGCGGTGGGCATCCCCCACTTCGTCAAGGGCGAGTGGCTCAAGCCCGGCGCGACGGTGATCGACGTCGGCATCAACCGCACCGAGGATGGCCTGGTCGGCGATGTCGACTTCGACGGCGCGGCGAGCGTCGCGGGCGCGATCACCCCGGTGCCGGGCGGCGTCGGCCCGATGACGATCGCCTGCCTGCTGCGCAACACGTTGGTCGCCGCGCACCGCAATGCGGGGGTAACGCTCGAGGCAGACGCAATTTGATCGAGCTGTTCGTCTCGTCCTTCGTCACCTTCTTCGTCATCATCGACCCGCCCGGCTGCGCGCCGATCTTCGCGGGGCTGACGGCGGGGACCAATGCCGTGCATCGCCGCGCGATGGCGGTGCGCGCGGTGATGGTCGCCGCGATCATCCTGCTCGGCTTCGCGCTGTTCGGCGAGGCGCTGCTGCATGCGTTGGGGATCAGCCTCAACGCCTTCCGCATCGCCGGCGGCATCATGCTGTTCCTGATCGCGCTGGAAATGGTGTTCGAGAAGCGCACCGAACGCCGTGAGGACCGCGCCGAGAAGGTGAAGGCCGAGGATCCGGTCGACATCTCGATCTTCCCGATGGCGATGCCGATGATCGCCGGACCGGGCTCGATCGCTTCGGTGATGCTGCTGATGGCGCAGAGCAAGGGGATCGAGCAGTCCGCGGTGGTGCTCTCGGCGATGCTGGCGGTGCTGCTGCTGTGCGTGCTGGCGCTGCTGGCGGCGGGGCCGATCATGCGGATCGTCGGCGCCAAGATCGAGGCGGTGGTGTCGCGGCTGCTCGGCGTGCTGCTCGCGGCGCTGGCGGTGCAATTCGTGATCGACGGCATCCGGGCGGCGCTGGCGGCGGGGTAGGCCTACACCCGTAGCTCGGTTGGCGAGCGCAACGATTCGCTTCATATTGTGGGGATGGCATCGCCCCACCCCACTCCGACGCAGCGCAACGCCGGCATCGATCTGGTGCGGGTGCTGATGACGATGCTCGTCATCCTGCACCACACCGCAATCGTCTATGGCGGGTCGGGGGGATGGTTCTGGCGGCAGGAGCCCAACGCGTCGAACCCGCTGCTGGTGATGTTCAACGCGGTCAACCAGTCCTATTTCATGGGCCTGTTCTTCCTGCTGGCGGGCTATTACACGCCCGCCTCGTTCGGCCGGAAGGGCGCCGGCCGCTATCTGGCGGACCGCGGGATCCGGCTCGGGCTGCCGCTGCTGGCGTTCTTCTTCGTCCTGTTCCCGCTCACCGTCGCGATCGCCGACGCCGTGAGTGGCGAGGATCTGCTGCGGCGGTGGGGGCGGGGGATCATGGGCGGGACGCATGGCCCGGGCCCGCTCTGGTTCGCGCTGGCGCTGCTGATCTTCGCCCATGCCTATGCGCTGTTGCGCTGGGCGGGCGCGTTTCCGGCGAGCGGGCGAGCGGCGGCAGCACTGCCGCGGCCGGGGACGCTGTTGCTGGCGATGCTCGGGATCGGTCTGGTGGCCTTCGCGGTGCGGCTGGTCATCCCGGTCGGGCACGAGGTGCTGTGGCTGCAGCTCGGCTATTTTCCGGGCTATATCCTGTTGTTTCTCGCCGGCATCGCTGCTGCGCCGAACCGGCTTCTGGAGCGGATCGGCATGCGTGCGGCCCTGCCCTGGCTTGCCGTCGCGGTTCTCGCCATCGTGACGCTGCCCGTCGTGATCGCCCTGCACGGCGCCGCCGGTGGCTTCGAAGGTGGGTGGAATTGGAACGCGCTCTACTATGCGCTGTGGGAGCCGTTCGTCGCGACCGGCGTGATCCTGACGCTGTTCGCCTGGGCCGCGGCGCCGGCCCGGCGCTCGGGCCCGGTGGCGCGGTGGTTCGCGGCAAATGCGTTCGGCGCATTCATCGTGCATCCGCCGGTCGTCGGCGCGCTCAGCCGATGGGCGGCGACGATCCCCGCTGCGCCTTGGATCAAGTTCATCGGGGTCTCCGCAGCAGCTTGTATCTGTGCATTCGCGCTTGCCAGCGCGTTGCGAGCGATCCCGGGGGTGCGGCGCGTTCTGTGACGATCCTCGGGTAGGATCGGGGGAGCAGCGCGCGCACCTTAGGGCTTGTGCAGCGCGCATCTCCGCCGCGCCTTTCGAAGTGCTGCACGACCCTGCGCCTGCCTCTCCTGAAGCGCGACCAGCTCTCCGACCAGCAAAAGCCGCGCTATGACGACATGCAGCGTGGCATTTCCTCCAACTTCGACGCCTTCGTCGCGGTGGACGCGGGCGGCAGCCTGATGGGGCCGTGGAACCCGTGGCTGCCGAGCCCCGGATCGGCGGCGCGATCGGCGCGCTGACCAAGGCGATGTCGATGGAGGGACGCTGCCTGAGCCGTGCTTCCGCCGGCGTTTGGCTCAGCCGCCCATGCTGCCGCCCATCGATCCGCCCATATGGCCACCGCGGTGACCGCCGCCGCCACGCCCGCCGCGGCGCTTCATCGATCCGGTGCGCAGCTCGGGCAGCTCGGCCTTGGTGATCTTGCCGTCATGGTTGGTGTCGAGCAGGTCGAAGCGGCGCTTGGCGGCGCTCATGAACTCGATCGGGCTGACGCCGCCGTTGAGGCTGGTGTCCGCGGCGGTCACCGGCTCGGGGCTGCCGAGATAGTTGAAGCGGGCGAGGCCGCTCAGCACGCGGGTGGAGCCGATATCGGCCGCCTTCACCTCGCCATTGTCGCCCATCGTCGGGCCGCCGGTCTCGAAGCCGCCGCCGCGCGCCTCGGGGGCGAGGACGGTCTCGTAACGCTCGATATCGGCGGGGTCGATCTCGCCGTCGCCCTTGCGGTCGAGGACCTTGAACCAGCGCATCGCATCCTCGCGGAACTCGTCGAGCGTCAGCGCGCCGTCATGATCGGCGTCGGCGCCGTCGAACCAGGCGTCCTGCGGCGCCTTGCCGTCGGGGGTGCCGCGGAACGGCTCGCCCATCGGGCTGACGAACAGCCCACGCGGGCGTGGCGCGTCCTGCGCCTGCGCGACTCCCGACACCAGCAGCAAGCAACCCGCGACCAGCAATCCCCGCATTCTTTCCCTCCCGGTGAAATCCATCCGTCCCGCTATGCCCGGATTGTCGCGAAATTATGCCCGAAAAATTTCTGGGGGAGGGCGGCGGATTGTGGCAGCAGGCGGCGCATGACCGGCGCCACCCCCATCACCCCCGATACCGAACATCGCGGCTTCATCGGCCTGCTGCCCAGCGGCTGGCGGCCCTATGCGCTGCTCGCCCGGCTGGACCGGCCGATCGGCTGGTGGCTGCTGTTCCTGCCCTGCGCCTGGGGGGCGCTGCTGTCCGGGCTGCCTGAGGGCGGCTGGTGGCGGATCGGGGCAATGCTGCTCGGCGCGATCGCGATGCGCGGCGCGGGCTGCGTCTACAACGACATCGTCGATCGCGACCTCGACGCGCAGGTGGAGCGCACCCGCAGCCGCCCGCTGCCGAGCGGTGCCGTCTCGCTGCGCGCGGCCTGGACCTGGCTCACCGTTTTGCTGGCGATCGGCCTGGCCGTGTGGCTGGCGATGCCCACCCCCGCCAAGCTCTGGTCGCTGGCGACGCTGCCGGTGGTCGCCGCCTATCCGTTCATGAAGCGCATCACCTGGTGGCCGCAGGCGTTCCTCGGCATCGTGTTCGGATCGGGCGCGGTGGTGGGGTTCGTCGCGGGCGATCCGGTCGCGGCCTTCGCCAGCCGGCAGGGGGCGCAGTGGTGGCTCTATGCCGGCACGATCCTGTGGGTGATCGGCTATGACACGATCTACGCGCTGCAGGACGTGGAGGACGATGCGATCGTCGGCGTGCGTTCCTCGGCGCGGCGGATGGGCGCGCAGGTGCGGGGCGGCGTGGGGCTGCTCTATATCGGCGCGGTGGCGCTGTGGGCGGCGGCCTTGTGGACGGTGCGGCCCGATCCGCTGGCGCTGCTCGCGCTGCTGCCGGTGGCGGTGCATTTCGTCTGGCAGCTCGCCACGCTCAAGCCCGCCGACGGGGCCAATGCGCTGCGCCGTTTCCGCGCCAATCGCGATGCCGGGTTCCTGATGCTCGCCGCCTGCGCGGTCGTGGGGATGTCCGGACTTTGATTTTGTGCCCCCGCGCCCCTAAGTCGCGGGGATGCTGAACAACGATCAGGCCCTGGAGCGCGCCGCCGATGCGGTGGCACGTGCCCGCCGTGCCGGTGCCGATGCCGCCGACGCCGTCTTCTCCGCCGACCGCTCGCTTTCCGTCTCCGTCCGGATGGGGGCGCTGGAGGATGTCGAACGCTCCGAGGCCGAGGAGCTCGACCTGCGCGTCTTCGTCGGCAAGCGCTCGGCGAGCGTTTCGACCAGCGACCTGAGCAGCGACGCGATCGCCGCCCTGGTCGAGCGCGTCGTCGCGATGGCGCGCGAGGCGCCCGAGGACCAATGGGCGGGCCTCGCCCCCGAGGACCGGCTGATGCACGGCCTGCCGCCGCATCTCGACCTCGACGACGGCGCCGAGGTGGAACCCGCCGCGCTCAAGGCGCGCGCGCTCGCCGCCGAGGAAGCCGCGCGCGGCGTAGAGGGCGTCACCAACAGCGAGGGTGCAGGCGCGGGCGCGAGCCGGGTGCAGCTCGCGCTCGTCACCAGCCACGGCTTCCACGGTGCCTATGCGCAGTCGAGCCACGGCATTTCCGCCAGCGTGCTCGCCGGCAGCGACGGCGCGATGGAGCGCGACCATGCGCACCACTCGGCCCGCCATGCGGCGATGCTCGACTCGCCCGAGGCGATCGGGCGGCTGGCCGGCGAGCGCGCGGTGGCGCGGCTGAACCCGCGCAAGATCGCCAGCGGCGCGATGCCGGTGGTGTTCGATCGTCGCGTCTCCTCGGGGCTGCTCGGCCATCTCATGGGGGCGATCTCGGGCGCCGCCATCACCCGCAAGACCAGCTTCCTGCTCGATGCACTGGGCACCCAGATCTTCGCCCCCGGCGTGACGATCTGGGACGATCCGCACCGCCCGCGCGGGATGCGCTCGCGTGCCTTCGACGGCGAGGGGCTGCCGGTCAGTCGGATGCAGATCGTCCGCGAGGGGCTGCTCGAGACCTGGCTGCTGGAGAGCGCCGCTGCCCGCCAGCTCGGGCTCGAGCCGACCGGCCATGCCACGCGCGGCGGCGGCGGCGCGCCCGGCGTGTCGCCGAGCAATCTCTATATGGAAGCGGGCCATGTGCCCGCCGAGACGCTGATCGGCGAAATCGAGCATGGCCTCTATGTGTTCGAGCTGATCGGCCAGGGCGTCAACGGCGTGACCGGCGATTACAGCCGCGGCGCGGCGGGCTTCCTGATCGAGAAGGGCGAGCTCACCGTCCCCGTTTCCGAAGTGACGATCGCGAGCAACCTCAAGGACATGTTCCTGGCGCTGACGCCTGCCAACGACCTCGAGTTCCGCTATGGCATCAACGCGCCGACGGTCCGCATCGACGGGATGACGATCGCCGGTGCCTGAGCTGGCCGCCGAGGTCGCGGCGATCGCCGCCGAGGCGGGCCGGCACGCGATGGCGCGCTGGCAGAGCGATTTCGCGCGCTGGGAGAAGGGGCCGGGCAACCCGGTTTGCGCCGTCGATCTGGAGGTCGATGCGCTGCTCCGCGAACGGCTCGGGGCACTGCTGCCCGAGGCCGGCTGGCTCTCGGAGGAGACGGTGGACAATGCCGACCGGCTTGCCTTGTCGCGGCTCTGGGTGGTCGACCCGATCGACGGCACCCGCGATTATCTGCGCGGGCGGCCCGGCTGGGCGGTCTCGATCGCGCTGGTGGAGAACGGCCAGCCGGTGATCGGCGTGCTCGACGCACCGGCGCGCGGCGAGGTGTGGACGGCGCGGGCCGGAGCGGGGGCATGGCGCAACGGCATGGCCTTGCGGGCCGCCGAACGCGCGGAGCTCCCCGGCGCGCGGGTGCCGGCGGACCAGCTCCCCAGGGTCGACCGCGACCTGGTAGCGGTGCCCAAGCCCAATTCGATCGCGCTGCGCATCGCGATGGTCGCGGCGGGCGAGGCCGACCTCGTCGCGACGCTGCGCTGGGGGCATGAATGGGACATCGCCGCCGCGGTGCTGCTCGCCCGCGAGGCGGGTGCGGCGGTCACCGATGCACTGGGCCAGGCGCTGGGCTTCAACACCCCCGCGGGCGAGGCGTACGGCGTGCTGGCGACGACGCAGGGCATCCACGCCGCCGCAGTCGCGCGGCTGGCGGACCGGGTGGATCCGGGAAAGCGCTGAGGCGCCGCAGTCGCGGTCCGAGCGGCGCGCGGTTAGTGACTATGCTGAATCAAGTCTTCATCCGGGCCGACCCTGGCGGTGCCCCGCGTCTATAAGACCTACAGCTACTCCATGCTTCCGGACGTGCGCGGCCACGGCCTCCGCGCGCCCGTGCCGCTGGGAATTGGGGACGGACACGCTGCGCGCGCGACGGCCATCGGATCGAAGGACTGCTGCATGATACCCAAGATTCTGCATTTCATCTGGGTGGGGGACGAAACCAAGCGGCCGGACAATTGCATCGACACCTGGCGCACCCGCAATCCCGGCTGGGAGATCAGGATCTGGGGCAATGAGTCGCTGCAGCAGCGCGGCTGGATCAACGGCCGCCACATGAGCGAGATGTCCGAGCGCGAGCTGAACGGCGTCGCCGACATGATGCGGTGGGAAATCGTGTACGAGCATGGCGGCTTCGTCGTCGATGCCGACAGCGTGTGCGTACGCCCGCTCGACGACCATCTGCTCGACTGCGAGGCCTTCGCCTGCTGGGAAAACGAAATGACGCGGCCCGGGCTGATCGCCGCGGGCTATTTCGCCGCGCAGCCGAAGAACCCGTTCGTCGCGCAGATCATCGGCGACATCTATCAGGAGCCGACGGTGGTCGACCGGATGGCGTGGGAAAGCGTCGGCCCGAAGCGTCTCACCGACTCTTATCGCGAATATCGCTATCACGGCTTGCGCATCTACCCGAGCCACTATTTCATCCCCGAGCATTTCTCCGGCGTGAAATATGAGGGCCCCGGGCCGGTCTATGCCGAGCAGCTATGGGGCAGCACGCTGGACATCTATGACCAGCTGCACCAGCAGGTGGTGACCGGGCAAGCCCCGGAGCCGGCCCCGGTCGCAGCCCCGGTCGACCGCAAGCCGGTCCCGGCAGCCGCGGTGCGCCCGAACCCCGTTCCCGCTCTGGGCGGCGCGCCGAACGCGCCCACTGTCTTCCACCGGATCTGGTTCGGCACGCGGCCGATTCCGGACTCCTACGAAGCCTATTGGCAAGCCTGGCAGCGCCAGTTCCCCGACTGCGCATTCCGCACCTGGACCGACCGCGATCTCGACGAGCTGACGCTGTCGCGGCCGGCGCTCGATCGTTTCGCCAGCCATGTCTCGCGCGCCGATCTCGCGCGCTACGAGATCCTCTACACGCATGGCGGCATCTATCTCGATTGCGACATCATGCCCTATGCGCATTTCGAGCCGGCGGCGCTGTGCCGCGAACTCACCGTCTGCAACGAGACCGATGCCACCGAATATTGCTCGATCGGCTTCATCGGCGCGCCGGCGGGGCATCCGATCTTCCGCGACCTGATCGACCATATCCTCGCCGCCGAGCCCGATGAATCGCGCCCGAACGTCACGACCGGCCCCTGGCTGTTCGGCAGCTATCTGGCGAAGCACGCGCATCGGCGGCTGCCGCCGGCAAGCTTCTACCCCTATCTGTACGATGCCCCCTTGTCCTCGATCCGCCGCAAGGACCTCGGCGAGACGCTGGGCATCCATGTGTGGGGCGGTGCCTGGCTGCCGCCCGAGCAGAAGAAGGGCAAGGCGCTCGACCTGCTCGCCAGGGGCGACCTGGTGGACGCGGCCGGCATCCTGGAAGGCTTCGACGACGAATGGGCCGCGAATCTCCAGGTCGTGCTCAAGGTCATGGCCGATTCGCGCGCCATGGCCGCCGAGGCGGCGCAGTTTCTCGGCGGCAGCCTGACGGTGGCGCCGGCGGACCGCCCGGCCTTCGCATTCGACAAGATCGTCCACTGGCTGCTCGACCAGGACCGCGATCGCATGGTGTGGCAGATCGGCGCGGCGGACGGCGTCCTCGTCGATCCGCTGCGCTCGGCGATGGTCAATTACGATCCGCCCGCGCTGCTGCTCGAGCCCAACCCGTACATGTTCGGCATGCTCGAACGCGGCTATGCCAACAACCGCAACGCCGTGCTGCTGCAGCAGGCCTATAGCGCCGACGGAAAGCCGCTGGTGCTCAACGCGATCAACCCGGACAAGGCGGCAGCGGCGGGCCTGCCGCGCTGGGTGCTCGGCATTTCGTCCGTCTATGACGACAAGAATGCGATCGGCGGCCTCACCATCGATGCGGAGACGACGCGCCGCATCCAGAGCTGCATCGAACGCGTCACCGTGCCGGTGACCGGCTTCGACGCGCTGGCCGCGCAGGTGGAAGGCCGCATGCCGGAGATCCTGGTGATCGACGCCGAAGGCATGGACAAGGCGATCATCGACGACGTGCTCGACCATGGCTGCCGTCCGGCGGTGATTCACTTCGAGATCCAGTGCATGGATCCCGCCGAGAGCAGTGCGCTGACCGAGCGGCTCGGCACCGACTATGCGCTGTTCACCTTCGGCAACGACGTGACCGCCTATCGCACCGACGTCTTCCTGGACTATGCGAAGTGGATCTACATCCACAACGGCCTGCCGACGATCTTCGCCTCGGCGCTGCCGATCGTGGCGGGGCTGGTGCAGTAGCGCGACGGACCTGCGCCCGTGCGTCGGCGCGGTTCCCGTGCTAGGGGCTTCCGATGTCGAAATCCCTGAGCACCAGCGGTGCCATCGATCTGGATGGCGTGACCTATGATTGGCGTCTGCAGCGCGAGCCCCATCTGTCCGACGACGAGGGCTGGAAGGGGATGACCATCG
The DNA here is from genome assembly GCF_011927635.1 of Sphingomonas trueperi. Taxonomy (GTDB): domain Bacteria; phylum Pseudomonadota; class Alphaproteobacteria; order Sphingomonadales; family Sphingomonadaceae; genus Sphingomonas; species Sphingomonas trueperi. Next base: position 123,640 of record NZ_JAATJB010000007.1, on the reverse strand, counting down.
CGGTCGCCCAGCGCGATGCCAAGCGCGAGGCGTGGATGGAGTTCCCGGCGCCCAAGCGGTTGCTCAAGGGACTGCCGCGCGGCCGTCTCCAGCTGGACGATGCGACGATCACGCGTTGCGTTCGCTCCGCGCTGTCGGCCGGCTGGGATCCCCTGTCGCGGGGCAAGCCCGAGGTGTTCGTCGTGGACTCGGAGGGCAACTGAGCCGTCGCGCGCGGGTGACGGGGGGCTAGCCCCGCTTCACCCGCGTGACATGCCCCATCTTGCGCCCCGGCCGGGCCTGGCCCTTGCCATAGAGGTGAAGGTGCGTGCCCGGCTCGGCGAGCAGCTCGGGCCAGCGGTTCGCCTCGTCGCCGATCAGGTTTTCCATTTCCACATGCGTGCCCGTAAGCGCGGTCGAGCCGAGCGGGAGGCCGCAGATCGCGCGAACATGGTTCTCGAACTGCGAGGTCTCGGCACCCTCGATCGTCCAGTGGCCGCTATTGTGGACGCGCGGCGCCATCTCGTTGAACACCGGGCCGTCCTCCGTGGCGAAGAACTCGCAGGTCAGCACGCCGATATGGCCCAGCGCCTCGGCGACGCGGCCGGAGAGCGCTGCCGCCTCGGTCCAGTGGCGGGCGATCTCGGCGGGGGCGGGCAGGGTGGAGCGGGCGAGGATGCCGTCCTTGTGCTCGTTCCAGGGCGGCGGATAGCTGGCGAGCGTGCCGTCGAGCCCGCGCACGGTGATGATCGAGAATTCGTGGCTGAAGGTGACGAAGCCTTCGAGGATCGCCGGCCGCTCGCCGATCGCCGCCCAGGCCGCCTCGGCCTCGGAGGCGTCGTGCAGGCGCACCTGGCCCTTGCCGTCATAGCCGAGCCGCAGCGTCTTCAGGATCGACGGCGCGCCGATCCTGGCGATCGCGGCGTGCAGCTCGTCGCGGGTGGTGACCAGCGCCCAAGGCGCGGTGCGGCCGCCGAGCTCGGCGACGAACGCCTTTTCGTTGGCGCGGTCCTGCGCGATCTCCAGGCTCCGGGCGCCGGGGCGGACGGGCACCTTGCTCGCCAAGTGCGCGACGGGGGCGAGCGCGACATTCTCGAACTCGTAGGTGATCACGTCGGCGTGGGACGCCAGTTCGTCGAGCACGATATGGCTGTGATAATCGGCGCGGGTGAAGCTGGAGGCGGTCTGCGCGGCGATGCTTTCCTCGTCGGGGGCGAGGACGTGCGTGCGGTAGCCGAGCTGGGCGGCCGCAACCGCGATCATCCGGCCGAGCTGACCGCCGCCGAGGATGCCGATGGTCGAGCCGGGGGGAAGCGCGCCGCTCATGCCGGTTCCTCCGCGACGCTGTCGGTCTGCGCGGTGCGCCAGGCGATCAGCTTCTCGGTGAGCGCTTCGTCCGAGGTGGCGAGGATCGCGGCACCGAGCAAGGCGGCGTTCTTGGCGCCGGCCTTGCCGATCGCCAGCGTGCCGACGGGAATGCCGCCGGGCATCTGGACGATCGAATAGAGGCTATCGAGCCCCTTCATCGTCTTGGATTCCACCGGCACGCCGAGCACCGGCAAATGCGTCATCGCTGCCGCCATGCCGGGCAGGTGCGCCGCGCCGCCGGCGCCGGCGATGATCACCTTGAGGCCGCGGTCGGCCGCGCCGGTGGCATAGTCATAGAGCCGCTGCGGGGTACGATGCGCGGAGACGACCTTGGTCTCGTGCGGCACGCCCAGTTCGGTGAGAATGTCGGCCGCGTGGCGCATCGTCTCCCAATCGGAGGTGCTGCCCATGATGATGCCGATAAGAGGTGCGTCCGCCATTGCCTGCCCGACCGTGGAATGGAAGCGGGGTGTTAGTCAGGCAGGGGCTTCAGGGCAATGGTCTAGGAATCAAGTTCGAGCAGTTCCTCGCGGACATGGATCGCCTTGAGCGACATCCGCACCTCGACGAGGAAATAGAGCAGCCCCGCGATCAGCAGCAGCATCGAAATGATGAAGGCGACGGCTACCCAGATGCCGACATGCAGGTTCGCCAGGCGCGAGACGAACATCAGCGCGACGACCAGGCAGATGGCGAGCGCGCTGGCGGTGCACAGGAAGATCGCGTTGTTGATCACCGAGATGCGGCGATCGATGATGCGGAGTTCCCAGACATGGCGGTCATGCTCGGGGCCGCTGGAGCGCGGGTGCAGCTCCTCGATTACCCGCGCGCGATCGACGATGCGGGCGAGCCGGCCGACCATGGTGTTCAGGAACGCGCCGATGCCGGCGAGCAGGAACACCGGCGCGATCGCGGCCTGGATCGTATCCGAGACGGTGGAGAGATAGGGACCTTCCATGCATGCTCCTTATGCAAGGGGTGGTGCGTGCGGCGCAAGCAGGGGCTGCACCGGATGGTAACGGGTGAGGGGGTAGAGTGGATGCATGGCTCCCGTCGTCCGCTTCGAAGCCGGCCTTGCCGATGCGCTGGACGACGCCGCCATGCGTGCGGCCGAGGGGCACCGCTTCCTCCGCCGCGCCTGGTACGCCGCGGCGCTGCAGGCCTATGGCGGGACGGCGCGAACGCTGGGGGTGGAGGAGGCGGGCGTGCCGGTGGCGGCGCTGCCCTTGGTCGCCAAGGGGCCGGGCTGGCTGGGGCTGGCGGAGATTCCCGGCTGCTACTGGCCGTTCCGCAGCTTCCCCGTGGTGGAAGGCGCAAGCGCGGCGGCGGCGGATGCGCTGCTCGGCGCGCTGGCGCGACGCGTGCGGGCGCTGCGGATCGGGCCGGTCTATGACTGCGATCTGGCGCTCGACTGGCTCAAGGCGCGTGCGCTTGCGGCCGGCTGGACGCTGCTCGACCGGCACGTGGCGGACAGCTTCCTGCTCGATATCGCATCAGAAGACTGGCCGCGCGGATCGACGCTTCGCAAGAACCGGCATCTGGAGAAGCATCTGGCAAGCACGGGCACGCTCGCTTGGGAATGGGGCCCGCCCGATGTCGACACGCTCGCCGAGATCGAACGGCACAGCTGGATCGCCGAGCGCACCGACGGGCGCGACGCCAAGTTCACCGCCGAGGGGCATGGCGCCTTCTGGAAGGCGGCGCTGCACGATCCGGTGCTGGCGGACATGCTCTCCGCCGCGATGCTGCGGATCGACGGGCGGCCGATGGCCTTCTCGTTCGATCTCGTCACCGGCGCGCGCTGCTATGCCATCGCCAACAGCTATGATCCGGCGGTGGCGAAGCATTCGCCGGGCAAGCTGCTCCAGTATCGCAACCTGCTGCGCGCCCGCGAGCGCGGGGTGAGGCTGGTCGATTGGGGCGCGGGCGACAGCGGCTACAAGCAGACCATGGGCGCCACCGCCGGCCCGGCGATCCGCGACTGGATCTTCGTGCGGCCGGGGCTGGAGGCGCTTGCCGCGCGGCTGCTGCGCGGGGCCTGGCGCCGCAGCGGTCAGGCGGCGGGCGGCCAGGCCTGAGCGTCGAGGCGCTCACGCAGGGCAAGAACCAAAATCGCGGTCTTCATGTCCGCCAGCGCCGCCATGCCCTTCTCCCAAAGATCATCGAGCCGCATTTCGATCACCTCGATATCCTCATGGTCGTGGGCAAGCCCGCCGCCCGCGCTGGTGCGATCGGCAAGGCTGTAGGGCGCGAGATAGAGACTCAGCCGCTCGGTCGAGACCGCCGGCATCGCGAAGAAATGGCCGACCAGGTCGATCGCGCCGAGGGCGACGCCGCATTCTTCCATCGCCTCGCGGCGGGCGGTGGTGTCGGCGTCCTCGCCCGGATCAATCCGCCCGGCGAGCGCCTCGTAGACCGACTCGTGCTCGCTCCGGAAGATCAGCGGCGGGCGCGACTGGCGGACCAGCAGCACGGTGCCGCGGGTCGCATCATAGGGGAGCACCGCGACGGCATCGCCATGGTCCTCGATCTGGCGGGTGATGACGCTGCCGTCGGGGGTGCGCAGCGTCGCCAGCAGCAGCCGGCCCCACCCCTGATAGACCGTCTCGACGCGTTCGATGCGGTGGCCGGGCTCAGACCCGGACATAGCGGAAATACCAGACCTCGTGCCCCTGGCGGCGCGCCTTGCGCTCGTAGCGGGTCTCGGGCCAGTCGGCGGGGCGGGTGAGGAAGTCCTGCGCGGTCTGCGCCTGCCAGACGAAGTCCTTGCGCTGGCCCAGCACCATCATCGCCCAGCGGCAATAGGTGGGATCGTCGGTGCCGAGGCGGAATTCGCTGCCGGGCTTGAGCTTGGCCGCGATCAGGTCGAGCGGGCCGTGGTTGACCATGCGGCGCTTGGCGTGGCGCGCCTTGGGCCAGGGATCGGGGTGGAGCAGGTAGACGCGCGACAGGCTCGCGTCGGGCAGCCGCTCCATCACCTCGAGCGCGTCGCCCATGTGCAGGCGAACATTGGCGAGTTCGCCGTCGCGGATATGGTTGAGCGCGCCGACCACGCCGTTGAGGAAGGGCTCGCAGCCGATGAAGCCGTGATCGGGGCGCATCGTCGCCTGGCCGGCGAGATGCTCGCCGCCGCCGAAGCCGATCTCGAATTCGAGCGGGCGATCGTCGCCGAACAGGGTCCGCGCATCGAGCGGGCCGGCATCGGGCACGCTCACCTTGGGCAGCAGTTCCTCGACGAGCGCGGACTGGCCCTGGCGGAGCTTGTGGCCCTGGCGGCGGCCGTAAAGACGGCGAAGAGTGATGGGATCGGCCATGGGGCGCAGCGCATAGTCGCGCCGCCGCGTGCTGGCAAATCCGGGGCGTTCAGGCGGCGAGGCGGGTCGCGGCGATCGGCGCACCCCAGCGGCGGACCGGGCGGGTATAGCGGCGGACGTGCGGCGCGCTGTTCGGTGTGCCCTGGAAGTGGCGGAGCCCGGCGGCGGCGGCGGCGCGCTGCCCGGCTTCCGCGGTGGGAACCGGTGCGATCACGGTGACGCCCATGCCGCCGGCGAGGCGCAGCACGCCTTCGACCAGGCGCGCGCGCGCCGGGGCGGCCTCGAGATGGTGGACCAGCGCCGGGGCGAGGCGGATCAGCCGCGGCGAGCAATGGGCGAGCAGGCCCAGCGCCAGCGGGCCGGCGGCGAAGTCGCTCAGGCCGATCATCATGCCGCGATCGGTGCAGGCGTGGATCATCGCGGCGGCGGCATCGCGATCGGTCGATTCGTCGGCGCTGATCTCGACGACGATCTGGTCGAGTGGGAAGCGGTGGCGCAGCGCGGCGCGGAACAGGTGGCCGAGCAGGCGATCCGGCGCACCGGCGCGGACCTGGACCGGCACTGCCAGCAGCGTGCCGGCATCGGCCAGCCCGGCCGCGGCAGCGGCGGCGAGCGCGCGATCGAGGCGGATGCCTTCCAGTTCGGCCCGGTCCTCACGCAGCAGGATCGCATCGACGGTGTGGAAGGCCTGGGCGCGTGCCTGGATGCCGGCATGCCAGGCGAAGGGTTCGGTGCTGCCTTGCGCCGTGATCGGCTGCAGGTCGATCCGAAGATCCATCGTGGTTGCCATGGGGTGTGCTCCTCAACGCGATTCTTGTGAACCTGAATGTTGGGTACCCAATTCGACCCGACCCTCCCATTCCGTGCGTCGCCGCAGCGGATTCAACCGGTTGGGGAATCTACGGTGCTTGCTTTCGGCAGTTGCAAACGATTCCCCGATTCGGGCCTCATGCCGCCGCGTTGAGCCGCAATGCAGGGGCGGGCAACGCGCCCACCTGGGCCGGTGCGATCAGGTCGCCCTGCATCAGCGTCACCTCCAGCGACCGCAGCCGATCATGCTCGGCGCGAGTCGAGACGCCTTCGGCGATCAGCCGGATGCGGCTCTTCTTCGCGATCTCCGCGACGCGCTCGACGACGATTCGCTTGGCCCAGCTGCTGCACAGGCTGTGCACCAGTTCGGGGGCGAGCTTGAGCGTATCGGGGGTGAAGGCGGAGAGCAGGTCGAGCCCCATGTCGCCCGCGCCGAAATCGTCGAAGGCGATGAGGAAGCCGAGCTTGCGATAGGCCTTCATCAGCCCGAGCATCTTGTCGCTTTCGAGATCGTCGCGGTCGCTGAACTCGAACACCAGCTCGCGCGCCGGGAAGCCGAGGCGGCGGACGATGCGCAGCATGCGATCGGCATCGGCGACCGGATCGGTGATGTAGCGCGGCATCACCTTGATCGCGAGGCGGGTATGGCGCTCGGTGATGCCGAGCGCCATCGCCTGTTCGATCGCCGCGACGCGGCAGCGCAGGTCGAAGGTGGGACGCTTGTCCTCGGCCAGCGTCTCGACGAACGCGGCAGGGCTTTCGCCGTCCGGGCCGCGGAACGTCGCCTCATAGGCCGTGACGATCAGGGTGGAGGTGTTGACGACCGGCTGGAACGCCATCGCGAACCAGTCCCGGCGAAGCGCTTCCTGAAGCGGAGCGGGGGCGATTTGGTCGAGCATGGGGCATCTCCAAGCTGGATCCCCTTGGCTCGAATGGTAGGCGGAAGTGATTACCCGAGCGTTGATGGTGACGCTCGGGCTAACACCATATCAGGCGGCTGCAGCCGGGCGTTCGATCCGGGTGGGCGGGAGCATGCCGGGCATCGGCGGCGCGACCAGATCGCCCTGGAGGTGGAAGATGCCGAAGCTGCGCAGCCGGCGTAGCACGCCCTCGTGCGACACGCCGTCGGCGATCACGCGGATGCCCTGTTCGCGCAGGCGCGGCGCCAGCTCCTCCAGCATCAGCCGGCGCGACCAGCTGGCGTCGATGCCGTTGACCAGATCGGGATCGAGCCGCACCATCGCCGGGCGGTAGCGCACGCAGGGGCTGAAGCCGATCGGGTCGTGCCCGAGACCGAGGAAGGCGGTGAGCGCGCCCGCGCGGGCATGGCCGTCGACCAGGTCGGCGAGCTGCTGGCCGGGCACGTCGGCAAAGCCGTGGATGCCGAAGATCATCCGCTCGGGGATCAGGCCGGTGCGCTGCCCGGCCAGGGTGGCGGCGGTCAGCGCGGCGCCCGCCGGGGCGGCGTTGGGCGCATGGATCGGGATCAGCAGGCGGGCGGTGGTGGTGCCGAGACCCATCTCCATCGCCCTGGTGACCGCGCCGGCGGCGACGCGGCGGTCGAGCTCGGCATGGCGGTCGGCGGGGATCCGGGCGAGGATGTCGTCGCCTTCCTCGCCGTCGGGGCCGCGTAGCACCGCCTCATAGGCGAAAACGCGGGCGGTGATGACATCATGTACCGGTCGAAATGCGAGATGCAGGCCTGGTGCCGACGCGGCCTGCCAGTCCTCCGTGTCGAGAACCATTGCTACTCCCTCCGTTGCCCGTGTTAACCATGACGGGCCCACAAGGCCTTATAGGTCGCAGGCGAAACAAGGGGATGGGAGGGCATGAAAAAGCCCCGCGCGGCGGGTGCCGGCGGGGCTCTTTTCATCTTCGGATCAGAAAGCCCGATCAGGCGGCGAGTGCGGCCTTCAGGTCCTCGACCAGGTCGGTGCGCTCCCAGGGGAAGAAATCGCCCTCCGGCTTGCGGCCGAAGTGACCATAGGCAGCGGTCGGCTGGTAGATCGGCTTGTTGAGGCCCAGGTGGGTGCGGATGCCGCGCGGGGTGAGGCCGCCCAGCTTCTCGATGCCCTGGATCGCCTGCTCGATCTTGTCGTCGCCGACGGTGCCGGTGCCGTGGGTGTCGACATAGAGCGACAGCGGCTTGGACACGCCGATGGCGTAGGCGAGCTGGATCGTGCAGCGCTTGGCGAGGCCGGCCGCGACGATGTTCTTCGCCAGATAGCGGGTGATGTACGCCGCCGAACGGTCGACCTTGGTCGGGTCTTTGCCGCTGAATGCGCCGCCGCCGTGCGGCGAAGCGCCGCCATAGGTGTCGACGATGATCTTGCGGCCGGTCAGGCCGGCGTCACCGTCCGGGCCGCCGATTTCGAACGAGCCGGTCGGGTTGATGTGATACTCGGTCGCGTCCGAGAGCAGCTCGGCCGGAAGCAGGTCGGCAACGACCTTCTTCACATAGGCGTGGAGCTCGGCTTCCTTCTCGCCCTGGTCATAGCCCGGGGCGTGCTGGGTCGAGACGACGATGGCGGTCGCGGCGACCGGCTTGCCGTTCTCGAAGCGCAGCGTGACCTGGCTCTTGGCGTCCGGCTCGAGGAACGGCGCTGCGCCCGAGTGGCGGTCGGCGGCCATGCGCTCGAGGATCTTGTGGCTGTAGTCGAGCGTCGCCGGCATTAGGTCCGGGGTCTCGTCGCAGGCGAAACCGAACATGATGCCCTGGTCGCCGGCGCCTTCGTCCTTGTTGCCGCTCGCGTCCACGCCCTGCGCGATGTGCGCCGACTGGCCGTGCAGGTTGTTCTCGAAGCGGAAGGTCTGCCAGTGGAAGCCCGACTGCTCATAGCCGATGCGCTTCACCGTCTCGCGGACGGTCTTCTCGATCTCTTCCTGCGCGCCCGGGGCCCAGGCACCGTTCTCGTAGACGCCCTTGCAGCGGATCTCGCCGGCCAGGACGACCAGCTGGGTGGTGGTCAGCGTCTCGCAGGCGATGCGGGCTTCGGGATCCTTCGACAGGAACAGGTCGACGATCGAGTCGGAAATCTGGTCGGCGACCTTGTCGGGATGGCCCTCGGAAACGGACTCGGACGTGAAGAGATAGTTGGAACGCATGTAAATTCCTCAGGTTGGGAAGGATCGCCGGGCCGTTGCCATGCCCATATAAAGCTTTCCTTATATGTGCTCCCTAGCGGGCGAAGCGCCGATATGCAATCGCGAACAACCCCGTAAGCGCCGCGACCAGCAGCACCATCCAGTTGCCGGTCCGCGAGAACAGCGTCGGCGGCAGCGGGCGGGGGAGCGGCAGGCGGATCGCGCCCGCCTGGTTCGGTGGGATCGTGCCGAGCAACCGGCCATGGCCATCGATCAGCGCCGAGATGCCGGTGGGGGTGGAGCGAAGGATCGGCAGGCCTTCCTCGATCGCGCGCAGCCGGGCCTGTGCCAGATGCTGCGGCGGGCCCCAGCTGCCGAACCAGGCGTCGTTGGAGGGATTGAACAGGAAGTCGGGGCGATGCGCCTCGTCCACGATCTGTCCCGAGAAGATGATCTCGTAGCAGATCTGGATGCCGGCATTGCCGAAGCCGGGCACGGCAATCGCGCGTGGGCCGGGGCCGGGCAGGAAGTCGACATCACCCATCACCAGCCGGGCGAGGCCGAGCGGGGCGAGCAGGGTGCGCATCGGCAGATATTCGCCATAGGGCACCAGATGCGCCTTGTCGTAGCGGCCGCCGAGCATGCCGTCGGGCCCCAGCGCCCAGACCGAGTTGCCCGCGCCCTGCAGCTGGTTGTCGCGGCCGAACTCGAGCGCGTTGCCGCCGATCAGCGCTTGGTCCCAGGGACCGAGCACCGCGCCGATGCGGGCGCGGACCAGGCGCGGGTCCTGGCGGTACCATTGCACCGGATAGCCGTCCTCGACGAAGTAATCGACCATGCCTTCCGGCCAGACGAAGAGGCGCGGCAGCGCGCCGGGCTTGCCGCTGAGCGCGATCATCCGGTTGAGCAGATACTCGGCATAGTCGGGGCGGCCGACCGCGTCCTGGCCGATATTCGGCTGGACGATCACCACCTCCTTGCCGCTGGCGGTGCTGATGCAGCGGATCCGGTCGCAGCGATCCGACCAGGCGAGGTTCAGTGCGAGCAGCGCCACGGCGGCGACGAGCAGAGGGCGGTACTGGCGCTGGAAGGCGAGGTAGAGGCTGCCGGCGACCGCGACCGTCACGCCCGACAGCGCGTAGGTGCCGATCAGCGTCGCGAGGTTGCGCACCCCCGGCACCGGCACCCAGACCACGGCCAGCGGGTTCCACGGATAGCCGGTGAACGCCACCCCGCGCAGCCATTCGGTGACGGTCCAGGCGGCAGCGCCGGCGAGGACATAGCCGAGGTCCGGCTCGACCCAGCCCGAGCGGGGCTTCACCTTGCGCGCGAACGCCCAGGCCGCGCCCATCGCCAGCGCCGGATATACGGCGAGGTACAGCGCCAGCAGCACGACGGCGGCATAGCCGAGCGCGGGCGGCATCTTGTCCTGGAAATCGAAGGCGTGCTGGATCCAGTTGTCGCCCAGCGTGAAGTGGCCGAGCCCGAACAGCCAGCCGCGGAGCAGCGCGCTGCGCAGCGTGGGCGCGGCATGGACCAGCGCGAACAGCCCGGCGAAGCAGAGCAGCGCAAGCGGCCACCAGCCCAGCGGCGCGAAACCGGTGGCGGAGGCGATGCCGAGAAGGAGCGAGGCGAGCAGCGGACGGCGAAACATCGCCGGCGGGCCTACACGAAGCTTGGGGCCAGGGGGAGAGGCGTTGCGCGGCGCGGCTGGAACGCCGTGCCGCGCGGCGGCAGGACGCCGCCGGGCGCGTGTGATGCGGATGGGCGAGCTGGAACTCACGGCTTTCCCGTCCGGCGGCCCGCATCCCGGTGTTCAAACCAGCGGCGCGGCAAAGTCCGTGATGTGTCGGGCGACGACAGCCGGTGCCTCCAGCGGCGACAGGTGACCGGTGTCCGGCAGGATGTAGAACGAGGCGTGCGGAATGCGCGGCAGCAGTTCGGCCGTCAGCGCCGCAGGGGTGTCGATGCGATCGCGCTCGCCGGCGAGGACCAGCGTCGGCACGTCGATCCGTCCCACCATGGCCGTGATGTCCTCCAGGCTCGTCGCACTGGGCCAGGCCTTCTTCGCCTGCGGCGCGGCGCGGAGGCTGTCCGCGATCACCTGCGCGCGGTCGCGCGGATCCAGCGGGTTGCCGGCGAGCACCCGATCGATCGTTTCTGCCACAGCGCTCTCCGAATCATAGGCGCCGGCCATCATCTCGCGGGCGAGATCGGGCAGCGCGATCGGCGTCGGCGGTGCCGGCGCGACCAGGACGAGGCCGAGCAACCCGTGCGGGCGCTGCGCGGCGATCCACTGCGCCACTTTCCCACCCATCGAGTGCCCGACGAGCACATAGCGTTCCAGGCCCAGCGCATCGATCACGCCCAGCGCGTCGGCCGCGAGATCCGCCAGCGCATAGCCGCTCGGCGGCGCATCGGAATCTCCCCACCCGCGATGGTCTGTCGCGATCGTGCGAAAGCGCGCCGCAAGCCGCGCCGTGACGTGCCGCCATGTCCGTGCCGAACCACCCCAATAGTGGAGGAAGACCAGCGCCGGCGCGCCACTCCCCTGGTCCTCGACGTTGATCCGGATGCCGTTGGACGCGACCTTCATGCTTGTGCCTTCCCGATGTTGCGGCGGCTGTCTGCCGTCGGGCGGGATGTAGGACGCGTGGGACTGGTATATAATCGGCGGATTGTTATCATCATCTGATAACCATTGGATATAATTGCCGTCGCATGGATCGCTTCACCAGCATGGCCGTCTTCGTCGCCGCGGCCGACGACGGCAGTCTGATCGCCGCCGCGCGGCGGCTCGGTCTTTCCGCCTCGATGGCGGGAAAGCATGTCGCGGCGATCGAAGCCGATCTCGGCGTGCGGCTCATGCAGCGAACGACGCGCAGCCTGGTGCTGACGGAGGCCGGACGCGCCTATTACCTCCGCAGCAAGCGGATATTGGAAGACTATGCGGATGCGCGGCGGGAAGCCGCGGATGCGCGCGAAACGGTCCGCGGCGTGCTGCGCGTCGCTGCGCCCTTCACCTTTGGCGAGATGCACCTGAGCGGCGCGATCGGCCGCTTCATGGCGCGCCATCCCGAGGTCTCGGTCGAGGTGCTGCTGGACGATCGCTATGTCGACCTGCCGGCGCAGGGGATCGACGTTGCAATCCGGATCGGCCAGCTCCGCGACTCCGATCTCGTCGCGCGGCGTCTCGCGTCCTGCAAGATGCTGTTCTGTGCTGCCCCGGACTTCATCGGGCGGCACGGCCTTCTCCAGACGATCGAGGCGTTGCGCGAGGCGCCGCGTTTGGTGTTCAGCGATGCAGTGTCGCCGGGCGACTGGAGCATCGGTATCGCGGACGGTGGGCGACAGGGGATCGACGGGCCCGTTCGGCTGCGGGCGAACAACATGAAGATGCTGCTCGCCGCCGCACGGGACGGCCTGGGGATCGCCTATGGCCCCAGCTTCGTGTTCGACGACGATCTTGCAGCCGGCAGGCTCGTCGCGCTGATGCCCGAAGGCGAGACCGCCGATCTCGCGATCCAGGCCGTGTATCCCGCGACGCGCTACCTTCCCCTGAAAGTGCGAAGCTTCGTCGATCACCTCGTCGAGACTTTCCGCGGTGGCTTTCGAAACACGCAGGCATCAGGCGCCGGCGGGCGTCCGATGCAGCAGCTCGAACCGCCCGGGGCAGATGGCGAGCAGCCGATCTCGGCCGATTGACCCCGTGCGGTGGCGGGCAGCGGTCGGATGCAGGGGCGCGCGCGCCCGGTGCCCAGCAGCGAGGCGCAAGCCTTACCGCAGCGCCGTGCGTTCGCCGCCAATGGGCCCGGCTGCTGCTGCTGCTGCGGGGCGGCGGCGGGGGCGGCGGTGTCGGTGCCGGGCAGCGCCCGGCGCAGGCCCGCCGCAGCGCCCGTTGTGCCGGTTGCCCCACCCCCGGAGTTGCGGGCCTGCCGGGGTTCAACGCCCGGCAGACCCGTCCCCCGCGCTTGCGCGCTGCGGGTAGCACGAGAGGGGGTTAACCCGCGCCGCCCGTTTCAAACCGCTCCCTTCGCCGCCGGGTCCGTGTCGCTGACCGGTCGTTCGACCGGCCGCGTCGGCCGATGGCAGTGGTGGCAGAAGGCGAAATCGAACAGGTGGCTGAGCACCCATGCCTGCTCGGCCACGCTCCATTCCGCCCACGCCTCGCGGGTCACCCCCAGGCGGCCGCAATGTTCACAGGCGACTTCCAGCGGCGTATCGACGGGGGTGATCCGCGCGTTCATCACGCGGCCCCTTGTAGCGCATCCGATGAGGGTGGCGGCGGAGACCTGCTCCGAAGCGGATCAACCCGCGGCGGCGGCAGTAGCGGCGGCCTCGGCGGCGGTGCGCGCCTGCACCGCCATGGCGCGGCACATGCGGTGGAGCGCCTCGCTCATCTGGCGGGCGGTTTCGGGTTCTATGCCCGGATCGGCGGCAATCGCACGGTCCATCGCGTGCGCCCATTGCGCCGCGGTCTGCGCGGTGACGGCAAGCTGGCGGTGGAAGCCCATGATGCACATGCCCGGCCGTGCTTCGAACCAGTCGCGCGGGCCGCCGAGCCAGGCGACCAGGAAGCGGGTGAGCGAGTGGCGGAGCGCGGTCAGGTCCGGCTGGTGCATCGCGTGGAGTGCCGCATAGGCGGGGTCCTGCTCGACCAGGTCGTAGAATCGGTCGACGATGGCGCGGACGGATTCCTCGCCGCCGACGCGGTCGAAGGGGAGGGACGATTCGTACATGGCAACGCGCCCTAGCCGAAAATGGCGGGTGCGGCTTGACGGGAATCAAGGGGATGCCGCCCTCCCCATGAAGGGAGGGCGGTGGACCCGATCAGAAGTGCGCGATCACACCCGCCATCGGGCGGAAGCTCTTCGCATCGCTGAACGTGTTCATCTCGAGGCGCAGGCGCAGGCCGCTGTTGCCGGTGATGCCGCCCAGGCCGATGTCCTTCGGGCCGACTTCGACGCCGACGCCGTAGGTCATCGCGTGATAGTCACGGTTGGTGTTGGCGTTCTTGTCGAAATTGACCCACTGATAGCCGACCTTGCCGTAGATCAGGCCGCTGTCGCCAGCACGCAGGCCGAAGCGGCCGGCGGCGCCATATTCCCAGTCGATATCGCCGCTGACGCCCTTGGCGACGTTACCTTCGGCGCCGACGAAGACCGGGCCGAGCGGCACGTTCACGCCGGCGACGCCCTGGACCATCGCGCCGTCGAGGCGATAGCGGTTCGGCTGGATCGGGATGCCGGCGTTCGGCTGACGGTCGAACTGCTCCCAGCCGCCGAGCACGCCGACATAGGGCTCGATGCCGAAGGCCTTGGAGCCGTCCGGCGAGGTCGGGGTGCCGCTGTCCTGCGCGGCGGTCGTCTCCATCGTGCCGGAACCGGTGGTGGTGTCCTGCGCGAAGGCGGGGACGGCGAAGGGGAGCGCGGCAGCTGCTGCCGCGACGGCAATGATCTTACGCATGGGGGGATAACCTCTACGCTGGTGAAACACACATCTTCCGGCCCGGGCCCGCCACAACAGGCGGAGCGGCCGGAGATGGGCGCACAATGCCCGGGCTGCGTCCAAGGTTGCATCGCCGCGCAGCATTTGCGGCAAAGGTGTTGCACTGCGGCAACGGTTTCTGTCGCCCCGATGAACAAACGTTTCGATCGGCCCCAGTCAGGATCGACCCTTGGGCTGGACGTCCGCCGGCACGGGCGTCAACTCATAGACGTCGACGCTGCCCGGCACCGCGCCGTGTACCGCGAGACGCCAGCGGAAGGTGCCGAACCGTTCGACCATGCCCACCACGTCGCGCGCGCCGGAATTGCCATAGCCGATGTCGTTGGCGCCGGGCTTGGCCTGGCGCGCGCCGAGGAACACGTAGCGCTTGCCGTCCGGAAACACATAGCCGGCGACGATGTCGGTGCCGGTCTGCTTGGCGAGGCCGAGCGGGGCATCGTCCTTCAGCTCATTCGTTGCGGAGATATAGCAGAAGCCGGCGGGGCTCGGCTGCACCAGCGCGCGGCCGGCGGGTCCGGGCTTCAGGTGCAGGGTGCGGCAGCGATAGGAGCCGGGGGGCAGCGCCGGGTGCGGCTGGCCGGCATCGGGATCCAGCACCGCGCCCTGCAGCTTGCGCACCGGCGCGCGCACATTCTCGTACAGCTGGCGCCAGCTGGCCGGCAGGTTTTCCAGCCGCGGCATGTCGGCCTCGGCGATGCGGGTGCGCCACAGGGGGGGCGGCGGCGGCATCTCGACGACCGCGATCGGGCGAAGATCCGTCTTGGTCGTGGCCGCCTGGCAAGCGGCGAGCATGGGCAGAGCGAGCATCGCAAAGGCGAGCCGGTGCATGATACTTCCCCTGTGAAACTTTTGGCCCTGTGAACCTGCGGGAGGCGCTTTGCCGCGACAGTCCCACGAAGCAAAGTCGTAAATGAAGGTTAACGAAAAGTAAAAGCTGCGGTGGGCGTGTGATCTGGTGCGGCGAACCGAAGCAATCGGTCGTACGCGACTGGCGGATGGACCGAACCACCCCGCGAGGCCCTTGGAACCGCGGGCAAGAAGGCCCATTACGCACCAAGGACATCGCCGGGAGATTGAAGATGAAGGCTTGGGGAATCGGCGCAGGCGCGGCAGCGATCGGGATGCTGCTGGGCGGCTGCGCGACGACGCAGCAGAACGAACGCTACATGGCCGGCCATTTCCGCGCCCAGGCGGAACTGCACGATGCGGGCGGCAAGGTGGTGGGCACCGCGGTGGCCGAGCAGGTCGAGGGATCGATTCGCGTGCTGGTCGACGTGAACGGCATCTCGCCCGGGCCGCACGGCGTGCATGTCCACACCACCGGCGTCTGCACGCCGCCCGATTTCGCCAGTGCCGGCGGGCACTGGAACCCGGGCGCCACCAAGCATGGCAAGGAGAATCCGATGGGTCCGCATGCCGGCGACCTGCCCAACATGAAGGTGGACGAGAAGGGCCAGGGCCATCTGCGCTTCACGCTCGCCGGCGGCAGCTTCGAGCAGCTGATGGACCAGGACGGCGCGGCGCTGGTCGTCCATGCCGGCGAGGATGACTACAAGAGCGATCCGGCCGGCAACAGCGGCGGCCGCATCGCCTGCGGCGTGTTCCAGACGGTCTGAGCGGTCACACGGCCTCCCCGGCGGCGCGGGCGCGGGCGAGCTTGCTCGCCTCCGCCGCCGGCAGCAGCCGATAGGCGGCTCCGATCGCAGCGAGCGCGAGGGGCACGCTGGCGAGCAGCGCCAGCACCCCCGTCGCAAGATCGCCGGTGAGCGTCGCGATCCGCCCGGCGCAATAGGGGCCCAGCGCAAGGCCAATCAGCGTCGTGCCGATGAAGAAGGCGGCGGTCGCGGTGCCGCGCATGCGGGGCAGCACCAGGTCCTGCGTCGTCGCTGCGGCGGCACCGAGCCCGCCACAGATCAGGAACTGCGCGAGCGGCAGCATCACATAGGCGGTGCTGAGGTCGCGCGCGGTGAACAGCAGCATGATCGGCAGGATCGGCGCCAGGCAGGCGAAGAGCAGTATGTGGATCCGCCCCACCGGGCTGCGCGCGCGCAGCGCATCGGCGAGGCGGCCGGCGATCGTCACGCCGAGGAACCCCGCCAGCGCCACCGGCGCACCGATCCAGAAGCCGAGCGACCCCAGCTGCTCGGGCGGGATATCGAAGGCGCGGCGGAGGAAGCTCGGCGCGAACCCGGCCATCGCATAGGCGAGGAAGGTGTTGAGGCCGTACGCCAGTACCACGCACAGAAAGGCGGGCGTGCCGACGATCAGCGCATAGGTCGGCGGGTCGCGCCGCTTGAGCGCGGTCGCCCAGCTGAACACCGCATAGACGCCGATCCCCACCGCGATCCATTGCGCGGGCGGCTCGCCGAGATGGACGAGCAGCGCGACCAGCCCGGCGACCAGTGCGAGCACGGCCAGGTTGCGCGCCAGTGCCGCCGGACCCAGCCGCGCGGCGCCGATCAGCGTGAAGGGCGGAATGATGGTCAGCAGCTCCTGGAAGAAGGCGCGAAACGGGGCCGGGTGGGGCGGGGTCTCCATGCCCTCGGAAAGCCCGCGCGGCGGCTCGCGCAGCGTGACGATCCACGCCGCGACGAGCAGCCCCGGCACGCCGACCGCGAGGAACGCCGCCTGCCAGCCGACCAACCCCAGCGGTCCGCCGCCCGGATAGGCCTGGTCCCAGCGCTGGACGATCAGCGCGCCGAGGAACAGCGACAGGCCGCCGCCGAGATAGACGCCCGAGGAATAGAGCGCGAGCGCGGTGGCGCGCAGCCGTTTCGGGAACCAGTCGGAGATCAGCGAATAGGCGGCGGGCCCGGCGGTCGCCTCGCCGATGCCGACCCCCATCCGCGCCAGCCCCAGCACCAATCCGGTGCGCGCGAAGCCGGACAGCGCGGTCATGCTCGACCAGAGCGCCAGGCCCGCCGTCATCAGCCGCACCCGGTGCCAATTGTCCGCTAGCCGCCCCAGCGGAATGCCGAACAGCGCGTAGAACACCCCGAATGCGGTGCCGTACAGAAAGCCGATATCCTGGTCGCGCAGCCCCAGGTCGCGCTTGATGTCGTCGGCGAGGATCGCAACAATCTGCCGATCGATGAAGTTGAGGATGTAGACGAGCAGCAGCAGCGACAGCACATACCACGCATAGGGGGTCGCCTTCGCCCCGTCGGGCGGTGGGGGCATGCTGACCATATCCTCTCCTTCGGCGTTGTGCGTGCCGTTGCCAGTCAGGCTAGCAGAGCGTACCCGTTTTACGAAAGGATGATTTTCACGATGGCCGAACCGGCGTTCCTGTTCGTCTGCTTGGGCAATATCTGCCGCTCGCCGCTGGCTGAGGCGGCGTTTCGCGCGGCGGCGGAAGATGCGGGTGTGGCGGTGATCGCCGACTCGGCGGGGACGGGCGGCTGGCATGCCGGCGAGCAGCCCGATCGCCGCTCGATCGCAGCCGCGGCCAAGCACGGCATCGACATCACCGGCCAGCGCGCACGCCAGGTGACGCGCGAGGATTTCGACCGGTTTGACCATATCCTCGCGCTCGATCCGCAGAACCTCGCCGACCTGCGCCGGATCGCGCCCGACGGCGCTCGCGCCCGGCTGCGGCTGCTGCTCGATGCGGTACCCGGCTGGGAAGGCCGCGCCGTCGACGATCCCTATTATGGCGGGCCGGAGGGCTTCGACCGCACCTGGGCCGAGGTGCGTACGGCGGCCGACCGGCTGGTAGAAGAACTCGTACAAACGCGTTGAACAAACCGAAGGAGAGGAATCCATGGCATTCACCGGACGCGAACTGCGCTCGACGCTGGGCGAGGACGGCACGCTGCGGCTGTCGTTGGAGCAGGTGACCTATGACGACCCGGCCGCGGACGAAGTGATCGTCCGCATCGAGGCGGCACCGATCAATCCGAGTGACCTCGGCCTGCTGCTCGGCCCCGCGCAGGTCGATACGCTGCGTACAGACGGCGATGCGCTCGTGTTCGAAGTGCCGAAGGGCCGGCTCGGCAGCATGAAGGCGCGGCTCGGCCAGTCGATGCCGGTGGGCAATGAAGGCGCGGGTACCGTGGTCGCCGCCGGGGCCGATGCCGCTGCGCTGATGGGCAAGCGCGTTTCGGCGGTAGGCGGCGCGATGTTCGCCGACTATCGCGTGCTCAAGGCCCGCGACGTTGTCGAACTGCCCGAAGGGACGGCGGCGGCGGACGGCGCGGCGATCTTCGTCAATCCGCTGACCGCGCTCGGCTTCGTCGAGACGATGCGGCGCGACGGGCACAGTGCGATCGTCCACACCGCCGCGGCCTCGAACCTGGGGCAGATGCTGCAGAAGATCTGCCTCGCCGACGGGGTGCCGCTGGTCAACATCGTCCGTTCCGAGGAACAGGCGGCGATCCTGCGCGACATCGGCGCCACCCATGTGGTGAACAGCCGCGACGAGGATTTCCGCGCCAAGCTGACCGATGCGGTGGCCGAGACCGGCGCCACCGTGGCCTTCGATGCGATCGGCGGCGGCTCGCTGGGCAGCGACATCCTCCAGGCGATGGAAGCGGCTGCGGTGCGCAAGATGACCGAATATAGCCGCTATGGATCCGAACAGTTCAAGCAGCTCTATATCTACGGCGCGCTCGACATGGCACCGACCACGCTCAACCGGCTGGCCTTCGGTTTCCAGTGGAGCGTCTCGGGCTGGCTGCTGACGCCGTTCCTGCGCCGCGCGGGCATGGAGGCGCTGGGGGCGATGCGGCAGCGCATCCTGGCCGAGCTCACCACCACCTTCGCCAGCCGCTACACCCGCACCATCGGGCTCGCGGAGGCACTGCAGCCGGACGTGCTGCGCGCCTATGAGCGCAAGGCGACCGGCGAGAAGTTCCTGATCGATCCCGGGCGGGGTTGACCCGGGCCACCCTCTCATTTCGGGTTGAGGGTTTCAGACAAATTGTTTCCGACACATGTCAGAATGAACTTTATCAACCTCTACTCCTCTACAATGCAGCTGGGTGGGCGCAACGCGGGGCCGGCGGAGCAAGTCCGGCACCCGACGGGTTAGGGACGAACATGCTGCACTGGTTGGAAGTAAAGGCTCCCATTCGGGAGAAGCTGAAGGTCACCTTCGGCGCGATGATCGGGATCATGGTGGTCCTGGCCGTTTTGAACCTGGTGCTGCCGCACTGGGTGATGCTGGGGCTCAACGTGGTGGTAATCGCCACCGCCTTCGTGCTCACCCGCATGTTCGCCCGCGTGATTGCCGATCCCTATGTCGCGACCGTCGTGCGGATGGAGGGCCTCGCCGCCGGCGACCTCGCCGCGCCCATCGCGCATACCGAATATGAGGATTGCGTCGGCCGCATCTCGCGCGGGATGCTCGTCTTCCGCGATGCCGCCGTCGCGCAGCGCGAGGCCGCCGAGCAGCAGGCCGAGGTCGTGCGGGTGCTCGGCCAGTCGCTCGAGCGGCTCGCCAAGGGCGACCTGACCGCCGACGTCACCGCCGATTTCCCCGGCACCAATGCGGTGCTCAAGACCAATTTCAACGAAGCGCTGGCCGCACTGCGCGAACTGGTACGCTCGGTCGCGACGTCGGCGGAGACGATCAGCACCGGCTCCGCCCAGATCGCGGTTGCCTCCGAGGATCTCTCGCGCCGCACTGAAAGTGCCGCTGCGAGCCTCCAGGAAACCGTCCACTCGATCGCCGAGATGGATCAGCGGCTGCGCAGCACCGCCGGCAGCGCCAGCCAGACGGTGGCGCGCGCAGACGGCGCGATCGCGTCGGTCCAGGCCGGCCGCGACGTCGCCGACGAGGCGGTGTCGGCGATGAGCCGGGTGTCGGAAAGCGCCAAGGGCATCGACGACGTGATCGAGGGTCTCGACAAGATCGCCTTTCAGACGCGCGTTCTCGCGATGAACGCCGCCGTCGAGGCCGGTCGCGCCGGTGAGGCCGGGCGCGGCTTCGCGGTGGTCGCCGACCTCGTCTCCGCCCTGGCGATGCGCGCCGAGGAGGAGGCTGGCCGCGCCCGGGATCAGCTGACCACCACCCAGGCCGACGTTACCGCGGCGGTGGGCATGGTCCAGCGCGTTGACGATGCCTTCGCCGCGATCGCCACCGACGTGCGCGAAGTGCACGGCCTGCTCGGCAGCATGGCGACTGCCAACCAGGCCCAGGCCTCGTCGATCGGCGAGATCAGCACTGCCATCACGGTGATGGACCAGGCGACCCAGCAGAACGCCGCGATGGTCGAGCAAACCTCTGCCGCCGCCCGCAACCTGAGCGGTGAAGTCGAGGCGCTGAAGCGTTCGGCCCAGGCCTTCAACGTGGGCGAGGGACACAATCCGCGGATGAGCCTGCCGCTGCAGCGCCCGAATCTGTCGAAGCGCGGCGGCGCGGGTGGTCGGCCAGCCCCGGCTCCCGCGATGGCGGACGGCGACTGGGCGTCGTTCTGACGACGCCCGCCCGGCTTAGCCCTCCATCCCCATATGGGCGTGGAGGCGCTGCCGAGAGGACATCAGCGTGCCCACCGGCTTGGCAATCGGCGCGAACATGCCGAGCCCGAGCCGCTGGCCGGGCAGGTTGACGTACACCGCCTCGATGCCGCGCGCGCTATAGGCCTCGTGCCAGAAGCCGGCCCCCTGCGGGTCCTTGAGGAACTCGCGCCACCAGATGCTGTGCGGCGCGCTGCGGGTGAAGGCCTCCAGGCTCGGCAGGTCGCGCCAATATTGGCGGAAGCCGACATGGTTCCAGCCGAACAGCATCCCGTCCTCGGCGAGCAGCCCGTCGGGCGGGTTCTTCTTGATCTCGGCCAGCCCGCGGCCGATCCGCAGCATCGCGGGAAGTGCGCGCCAGCGGCGCAGCTTGAATCCCAGGATCACGACAATCAGTTCCGGATAGGCCGCGAGATCGACCGTCTCGCGGAGCGTGTTGGCTTGCATGGCGAGTCTCCTTGTTTACACTGTACACGATACGGGCAGTTTACGGTGTAAACAAGATGGAAACTGCGGACGGACTGCGCGCGCGTCTGATCGACGCCGCGACCACATTGCTGGACGAGCAGGGCGAGGCCGGGGTGACGCTGCGCGCGCTGGCCAAGGTGACCGGCGTATCGGCGATGGCGCCTTATCGGCACTTCGCGGACAAGGCGGCCCTCCTTGGCGCGGTGGCGGAGGCGGGGTTCGCCGAACTCGCGGCGGTGCTGGCCGAAGCAGACCGCGCCGAGCCGGCCAAGGCGGCACTGGTCTCGCAAGGCATCGCCTATTTCCGGTTCGCGCAGGCCCACCCGGCGATGTTCCGGCTGATGTTCGGCGGCAATCCCGGCTGCGCGGTGCAACCCAAGCACTATGGCGAGGCCTTCGCGATCCTGTCGCGCCGCGTGGCGAGCCTGACGGGCGGCGATCCCGGCCCGGCGACGCTCGCCGCCTGGGGGGTGGTGCATGGCCTGTCGACGCTGGCGCTCGACGGCAAGGTGCCCGCCGAGGACGGCATGGTCCGCGCCGCGATGGCGCTGGTGGCGGACGGCGTTGCGGGCGCTCAGCCCCGCAGCTTGTAGCGTTCGATCGCCTCGTAGCTCGCGCCCTCGCGGCCGAGATGGCTTTCGTAGAGCAGGAAGCTGTCGACGGTGAAGAGCGCGCTGGCGAGCCCGGCATGCGCCTCGAGGAAGCGCTCGTTGGCGCCTGCCTGTGCGTTCATCCGGGCCAGCGTGATGTGCGGCAGATAGGCGCGGCGTTCGGGCGCCAGGCCGGCGCGGACCAGCGCCTGGTCGATCTTGTGGTGGAGCTGCGTTACCGTCTCGTGCGGCCGCAGCCCGGCCCAGAGCGCGTTGGGCCGCCCGCGCGAGTCGAACTCCCCGACGCCGGCGACCGCCAGCTCGAACGGCGCGAAGCGGACCGCGCCAAGCGCGAGCGCGATGTCCTCCGCCACCGGCCGCTCGACCTCGCCGATATAGCGCAGCGTGCAGTGGAGTTGCTCGTCGCTCTGCCAGCGCGCGCCGGGCGCGCCGCCCGCAAGGCCGAGCAATTGCGCGCGAATCGCAGACGGAGGGCGGAAGCCGACGAACAGACGATGCATCACCAATATTCTAGCCGACCCGCTAGCTTGTTCAAAGCGAACGAGAAGTCTTCGCCGCCTCTGTTTCGAAACGTTGCTGGGCCCGGTTTCGCTTGAAAACCCCTGTGGCGAGGCCGATATTCCAGCCATCCGGCACTGCGCCGGGCAAAGGAGTTTTTCGAATGGCTAACTGGTCCGATCCCCGCACGAGCGAGTCGCCCTTCGCGACCGCGAGTGCACGCGCCGCGGCGCATGACGCGGGGCTCCGGTCGTACATGCTGTCGGTCTACAACTACATGCTGTCCGGCGTGCTGCTGACCGGCATCGTCGCGCTGGCGTTCGGCAAGGTCGCCTCGCTGCAGGCGCTGCTGTTCCAGGTGGTGGAAACCAGCCGCGGCCTGTCGCTGCAGCCGACGCTGCTCGGCTGGGTGGCGATGCTCTCGCCACTGGCGATCGTGTTCGCGATGAGCTTCGGCCAGAGCCGCATGTCGGAGGGCACGCTCAAGGTGCTGTTCTTCGCCTATGCCGGCCTGCTGGGTGCGTCGCTCTCGACGATCTTCACCACCTATACCGACATGTCGATCGCCCAGGTGTTCTTCGGCACCGCCGCCGGCTTCGGCGCGCTGAGCCTCTATGGCTACACCACCAAGAAGGATCTGTCGGGCTTCGGCACCTTCCTGATCATCGGCTTGGTGGGGCTGCTCGTCGCGTCGATCGTCAACATCTTCCTGCAGTCGGGCGTGATGAGCCTGGTGATCAGCGTCGTCGGCGTGCTGATCTTCGCCGGCCTCACCGCCTATGACACGCAGAAGATCAAGAGCATCTACAGCTATGTCGCCGGCACGCCGGAGCAGGGCAAGGTCGCGATCATGGGGGCGCTGAACCTCTATCTCGACTTCATCAACATGTTCCTGTTCCTGCTGCGCCTGTTCGGCAGCTCGCGCGACTGATCCCGCGCGGAACGGAAGACAAAGGGGCCCGGCGGAGCGATCCGCCGGGCCTTTTGTTTTGCGTGGCCGGGCAGGCACGGAACGCGACTCCCGGCATGTCCGTTTAATCCGGGTAACGCTCAGGAGAGTGCAGCATGACCAACAATCCCCTCGACCCTGCGATGGACCGGATGTCGGTCGCTCCCGACCCCCGCGCCGATGACGACGCCAAGGGCGCGGCGCATTCCGCCGATGCCGGCACCGATTCCTCGATCGAGGAGCGGCTCGCCCGCGATCCGGCGAGCAAGGAAGCCCGTCTCGATCGCGCGCTCGACGAGTCGATGGACGCCTCCGATCCGCCCGCCTCGACCCAGCCGGTGCACAACAACGACATTCCGGAAAGCTCGGGTTATGACGCTAAGGCGGAAGCCGATCGCGCCGAGGGCAAGGAGGACAAGGGCCTGATCGACAAGGCCCTGCACAAGCTCGGCCTCGACTGAGGCCGGCGCGTATGGCCGCGTCTCCCGCGTCGGGCTGGCGCGCCAATATCGTTCTCTATGCGGCGCTCGCCGCCAATGTCGGGATCGCCGTCGCGAAGTTCGTCGCGGCGGCGATCACCGGCTCGTCCTCGATGCTCACCGAGGGCGTGCACAGCCTGGTCGACAGTTTCAACCAGATCCTGCTGCTCTACGGCCAGCGCCGCGCCAAGCGCCCTCCTGATGCCGAACATCCCTTCGGCTATGGCCGCGAACTCTATTTCTGGGCCTTCGTCGTCGCGATCCTGATCTTCGGGCTGGGCGCGGGCGTATCGGTCTATGAGGGCTGGCTCCACATCCTCGACCCGGAGCCGCTGCGCGACCCGCTGGTCAATTACATCGTGCTCGGCATCGCCACCGCGATGGAGGGCACCAGCTGGGTCATCGCGATCCGCGAGTTTCGCGCAGGCAAGGGCGATTGCGGCTGGTGGAACGCGATTCGGGAATCGAAGGACCCCGCCGGCTTCATCGTGCTGTTCGAGGATTCGGCGGCGCTTGCCGGGCTGGTCGTCGCGGGCGTGGGCGTCTGGGCCAGCCATGCCTGGGGTGACCCGCGGATCGATGGTGCGGCCTCGATCGTGATCGGGCTGATCCTCGCCGCGGTCGCGACGCTGCTGGCGCGCGAGGCCAAGGGCCTGCTGATCGGCGAGCGCGCCAACCCGGAGCTGATCGCCCAGGTTCGCACGATGCTGGAGGCCGAGCCGCGCATCACCGCCGTCAACCATGTCCGCACCATCCACACCGCCCCCGATCGCGTGTTCGTGGCGATCAGCGCCGATTTCGACGACGGCCTGGCGATGGGCGAGGCCGAGACGCTGATCGAGCGGATCGAGGCCAAGCTCAAGGCGGCGCTGCCCCAGCTCAGCTCGATCTATATCCGCCCGGAAAAGCGCGAGGATGCCGAGGTGGTGGCCTAGCGATGGATCCTCCCCCTGGCGGGGGAGCATCCATCGGATTCAGTCGCCCAGCGCGCCGAGAAGTTCGTGCATACGCAGCGGCTTTTCGAGCAGTGTGGCATAGCCGGTCGCTTCCGCCTCGGCGGTCAGCCCGGGGCTGGGATAGCCGGTCATCAGCACCGCGCGGCCGGTCCAGCCCCGCGCGTGCAGCGCCCGCAGCAGGGCGATGCCGTCGCTGTCGGGCAGGCAGTAATCGGCGACCAGATAGTCGGCGCTGAGGGACGCGGGATCGGCGAGCGAGGCCCCGGCGACGCTGTGCGCCCGCACCTGATAGCCCTGCCCGTGCAGCAGCAGCTGGGTCGACCGGCGCACGCCGTCATCGTCTTCGACGAGCAACACGCTGGGGCGTTGGATGGGGGAGGGAGTGGTCATGGAGCGCGCCTGATCGCATCGCCTGCCACGGCGCGGCGGCGGGGTCTCTACGCAAAGCTCCTAGGGGGTCGGCCGGTCCGATGATGCGCTCCGCTGGCCCAAGGGGCGGTTGCGGGCTTTGGCGGGATACGGCACCTTGGCCAGCGATGTTCTTCGACGAGAATCGCGTCTGGCCCCGGCCGGAACCGCCGCGGCCCGTGCCTTTGCCGCCGGGCCGGCGCGAGCGATTCCTGACGCGGATGTTCCTCGTCTACGCGCTGGTCCTGCTGCTGCTGCCGGTCAGCGCGAGCGGGATCGCCGACCTGATCCGGTATCTGCTCGCCTTGCTCTGATGGTGCATGTTCCCCTCCCGCTTGCGGGAGGGGCAAGGAGAGGGGACGTTGCAGCTTGGGCCGCGCCATCTCCTCGTCAGTCCCTCCCCCGAGCCCTCCCGCAAGCGGGAGGGGAGCGCGGGTGGAGAGGGGCGCGCCTCGCTTAGCCCAGTTCGTCGTCCTTGTACTTGATCTGCAGGAAGTTGCCGCGGGTCGCGAACGCGTCGAGATCGCCTTGGGCGAGCTGCGCGGTCATCTCGGCGATTTCCTCGTCGATCACCTGCAGCCCCTGCGCCAGCTGCTGGTCGGGCGTCATGCCGTTGCGCGGCACGGTGCGCAGCGGCTCGGGCACGCGGCCATAGCCCTTGACCAGCTCCGGCAGCTGCTCGCCGATCAGCTTGCGGACCTCGTTCGCCGCCGGCGAGGCCTCGTCCAGCCGCGCGAGCTGCGGCGCCAGCGTTTCCAGCTTCACCCCGATCGAGTCGACCAGCGTGCGGGCAGGCGCGGGCAGGGCCAGCCGCTGCGTCTCCAGCCAGCGTTCGGTGGTGGACGGCAGCGCCTTGAGCGGCACCTGCACCAGCTGCTCGACGCGCGGCGCGCTGGTCACCGGCAGCGACGCGAAGACCAGCGTCGCCAGGATCAGCAGCGCCATCACCGCGAGTGCGCCGAACATGCCGAGCGGCACGAACATGCCGATCGTGATCGCGGCGATGAGAATCACCGCATCCGCCGCCGCGATCCGCCCGAGGCGTGCGAGGATCTCCGCCTCGCGCCGCTTGCGGGTGCGGGTGGCGAGCGCGCCTTCGGTGCGGGCGCGCGAACGCTCGATCAGTTCCTCGCCACGGGCGAGCAGGCGGTCCACGTCACTCGGCATCGCGGCTTACATCGCCTCCAGCTTGAAGCCGTCGGTCGGGCCGCCCAGCCGGTTCTGCTCGGCACCCTCGGCGCGGGCGATATAGCCCTTCGACTTCTCGACCTCGCTCGACAGCGTGTTGACCGTCACCTTCATGCTGTCGAGCGCCTTGAGCTTGAAGGTGTCGATCGCGTCCATCGTGTCGTAGATGTTCTGGAACGCGCGCTGCAGCGTCTCCACGGGAATCGTCGCGCTCGCCGCCTGTTCGTGGATCGCTGCGGTCTGGCTCTTGAGCAGCTGGCCGGTCGATTCGATCAGGTTGGCGGTGGTGGTGTTGAGCGCGGTGATCTGGTCGAGCACCAGCTTCTGGTTGTTCAGCGCCTGGGCGACGGTCACCGCGGTGCGCAGCGCCGAGACGGTGGTGGTCGAGGCGCGGTCGACGCCCTTGATCAGCTCGACATTGTTCTTCTTGACCAGATCGAGCGCGAGATAGCCCTGCACCGTCACCGCCATCTGGGTGAGCAGGTCCTGGGTGCGCTGGCGGACGTAGAAGAGCGCGGTCTCGCGGATCGCCTTGGCCTTGGCGGGATCGGTGTGGTCCAGCTCGTTGGCCTTGTCCTCGAGCTTTTCGTCCATCGCCTTGGACAGATAGATCATCTGCTCCAGCCGCCCCATCGCGTTCCACAGATTGGCGCGCTCGGTGGCGATCGCGGCATTGTCCTGCAGCAGCTCGTCCTTGCCGTTGGCCAGGCTCTTGAGCACCGCGTTGAT
Organism: Sphingomonas trueperi; assembly: GCF_011927635.1. Lineage (GTDB taxonomy): Bacteria > Pseudomonadota > Alphaproteobacteria > Sphingomonadales > Sphingomonadaceae > Sphingomonas > Sphingomonas trueperi. Next base: position 96,832 of record NZ_JAATJB010000007.1, on the reverse strand, counting down.
GTGGCTCTGCGACGACTGGTATTTGCGGAAATAGTTGGTCAGCCCGCCGCCGCCGAAGATCTTCGACAGGAAGCCGTCCTTGCCGCCGATCAGCTTGCCGTTGCGCGAGGGATCGAGGTCTTCCACCGTCTTGCGCAGTGCCAGCAGGTCTGCGCCGACGCCGCCTTCGCTGCCCATCGCGCGGACCGGCCGATCGAGGAAGCGGTTCGACTGCCCGGCGGCGTCGCGGATTTCCTTCTGGCCCATCGCCGCGATCGCATCGACGCGCTTGCCGAACTCGGGCGAGTTCACGTCCTGCGCGATCAGATCGTCGATGAAGCCGTCGACGCGCTTGTCGAGCTCGGACTTCTTGGCGTCTTCGACCGGCACCAGCCCGGCAGCCTTTTCGGGCGCCACGACAGGCACGGGATCGGGGGGCGTGAGCACCAGACCCTGTTCTGCGGTATCCGTCACAGTCGCCATCGTCGCTTCTCTCTCCAACTCCGAGGGGATAACCATGCAGGCGAAGCACGTATCCCGCAAGTGTGTCATGTAGCTAGGGCACCCGCGATTGCAACTTGACCGGCCGAGACCCCGCGCATTGTATTGGCGCATAGCAAAGGGGAGGGGCGGATGCAGCGACGCGACATGCTGGGGGCGATGGGACTCGCAGGGCTGGCGGGCGGTATTGCCCCCGATGCGGAGGCGCCGCCGGAGGCAAGCTTGGCGCTGGAGTTCGCCTATGACGCCATCGTCACCCTCGGCGCGGCGACCCCCGTGGGCCGCACGCCGTACGGCGTTCGCAACCGCATCCCGATCACCGGCGGCAGCTTCGAGGGGCCGCGCATTCGCGGCACCGTGCTGGCGGGCGGCATGGACTGGCAGCTGGAGCGCCCCGACGGGATGCTCGACATTCATGCCGACTATATGATGCAGGTCGAGGACGGCACGCTGATCCATGTGATCAACAAGGGGCTGATCAGCCGCGATCCCAAGCGCCCTTATGTGCGCACGACTCCCTGGTTCGAGGTGCCGGATGGTCCCCATGGCTGGCTCAACCAGTCGATCTTCACCGGCACGATCGGCACCCCGCCAGAGGGCAAGGGGCCGGCGGTGCGGATCACGATACATCGAATCCTCTAACGGGAAATACGGGGGCCTTCCCGCGACGCACCATTTCCGCTATGGGCCCGCCCGTACGCGCGCTTCCGCGCCAATCAGGAAATCGCATGAACCTCCGTAACGTGGCGATCATCGCACACGTCGACCATGGCAAGACCACCCTCGTCGACCAGCTCTTCCGCCAGTCCGGCACCTTCCGCGACAACCAGCGCGTCGAAGAGCGTGCGATGGACTCGAACGACCTCGAGAAGGAGCGCGGGATCACGATTCTCGCCAAGCCGACCTCGGTCGACTGGTCGCCCGACGGCACCGAAGAGAACAGCATCCGCATCAACATCGTCGACACGCCCGGCCACGCCGATTTCGGCGGCGAGGTGGAGCGCATCCTGAGCATGGTCGACGGCGTGATCCTGCTGGTGGATTCGTCCGAAGGCGCGATGCCGCAGACCAAGTTCGTGACCGGCAAGGCGCTGAAGCTGGGCCTGCGTCCGATCGTGGTCGTCAACAAGATCGACCGCGCCGATTCGCGCGTGCAGGAAGTGCTCGACGAAGTGTTCGACCTGTTCGTGACGCTGGAGGCGACCGACGAGCAGCTCGACTTCCCGGTGCTCTACGCCTCGGGCCGCAACGGCTATGCCTCGGACGATCCCGAAGCGCGCGAGGGCACGCTGACCCCGCTGTTCCAGAAGATCGTCGACCATGTGCCGCCGCCGCAGGTGGACCCGGACGCGGAGTTCAAGTTCCTCGTCACGCTGCTCGACCGCGACAACTTCCTCGGCCGCATCCTCACCGGCCGCGTCGAGAGCGGCACGGTGCGCATGAACCAGCCGATCCACGCGCTGGATAACGAAGGCAACATCATCGAGACCGGTCGCGCCTCGAAGATCATGTCGTTCCGCGGCCTCGACCGCGTGCCGGTGGAAGAAGCCAAGGCGGGCGACATCATCAGCCTCGCCGGCCTCGCCGTCGCCACCGTGTCGAACACCATCGCCGACACCTCGGTCAGCGTGCCGCTCCAGGCGCAGCCGATCGATCCGCCGACGCTGTCGATGCGCTTCGCCGTCAACGACTCGCCGATGGCGGGCCGCGAGGGCAGCAAGGTGACCAGCCGCATGATCCGCGACCGCCTGTTCCGCGAGGCGGAATCGAACGTCGCGATCAAGATCACCGAGAGCGACGAGAAGGACAGCTTCGAAGTCGCCGGCCGCGGCGAACTCCAGCTCGGCGTGCTGATCGAGACGATGCGCCGCGAGGGCTTCGAGCTCGGCATCAGCCGTCCGCGCGTGCTGTTCCGCGACGGCGAGAACGGCCGTGAAGAGCCGTACGAGACGGTCGTGATCGATGTGGACGAGGAATTCTCGGGCACGGTCGTCGACAAGATGAACCAGCGCAAGGCCGAGATGACCGACATGCGTCCGTCGGGTGGCGGCAAGACCCGCATCACCTTCTCGGCGCCGTCGCGCGGCCTGATCGGCTATCACGGCGAGTTCCTGTCGGACACCCGCGGCACCGGCATCATGAACCGCCTGTTCGAGAAGTACGGGCCGTACAAGGGCAAGATCGAAGGCCGCAAGAACGGCGTGCTGATCTCCAACGGCGCCGGTGAAGCACAGGGCTATGCGCTGGGTCCGCTCGAAGAGCGCGGCATCCTGTTCGTCGGCCATGGCGAGGCGCTGTATGAAGGCATGATCATCGGCGAGAACGCCAAGACGGAAGACCTCGAGGTCAACCCGATGAAGGCGAAGCAGCTGACCAACTTCCGCGCTAGCGGAGGCAAGGACGACGCGATCCGCCTGACCCCGCCGAAGAAGATGACGCTGGAACAGGCCATCGCGTACATCGACGACGACGAGATGGTGGAAGTGACCCCGAAGAACATCCGTCTGCGCAAGCGCTTCCTCGATCCGAACGAGCGCAAGCGCCAGAGCCGGGCGAAGTCGGCCGCGTAAGCACTTCCGATACGGTGAAGAAAGGGCCCCTGCCGGCGACGGCGGGGGCTTTTTCTTTTGGGAGTTTGGGCGTCCTCCACCAGAGCGTTTCCATGGGCGGCGGCCCGGCGCTGATGTACGCGGCGGATGCGCTGCGGGTCTATGACCCGTTCGCGGACGGCAACGGCGGAGACGCAAGTGCCGCAGATGGAACCTAACGGGAACAAAATTCTGTCCTACAGCAGGTAAAATCGGTACAGGCTTTCCGGTTTCCCATCTTCAGGGAGTCGGAAGCAATGCAGAACCGAGTGCCCGTCCCGCGCGCGGCGCGCGACCTGCCGGACTTCGATCCGGTGCCGCGCCAGCGCAATCGCCATGATGGCTGGACGCCCGAGCGGCAAAAGGCGTTCATCGAAGCGCTCGCCGATACCGGATCGGTGCGGCGCGCAGCCAACATGGTCAACATGGCGCAGGCCAATGCCTATGCGCTGCGCCGCGCGGCAGGCGCGGAGGGCTTTCGCCGCGCCTGGGACGCGGCGCTCGACTTCGGTCTCGCCCGTCTGAAGGACGAGGCGTTCACCCGCGCGATCGAAGGCGAGCTGATCCCGGTGTTCGACCGCGGCAAGCTGATGGGCTTTCGCCGCAAGCGCAACGACGCGCTGCTGATGTTCTGCCTGCGCCATTACGGCCAGGATGCGAACGGCAAGCGCACCACCATCAACTATTTCTCCGCCCGCGCGGCGGCGGGAACGGGCGAAGGCGGGGCGGGCGCGGCGGCGAGCACGACGACGGTGCGCACGGTGATCACCGGCGATGGGGCAGGCGACAGCATGGCGGCGCGCGACGACCGGACGGCGGCTGCGCTGGAGTCCTTTGCCGGGGTGACGCTCGATGCCGAGGCGCAGGCGGCGATCAACGCGGCGCTGGAGGCCTGTGCCGCGCGCCGGGCGGCGGCGGACGCGCAGATCGCGCTGGGCGGCGAGGACGCGATCGACGCGCTGGAAGCCGATCCGGAGGAGCATTTCATCCGGCTGGGCGAGGATTCGCTGCCCTATCGCGGCGTCATCGAGTTTCCGGGACAGTCGGAGGATGAGGGGGGGTGGGATGGCTAAGCGCGCCGGAATGGTTGGACGCGCCGAGGGAGATATGGGCAACTGACTGGGGAGCTTCGCGGCGATGTCATTCTTCCCCGCCGCCGCTGCAACGTTTCTGGTCACCGTTGTCGTGATCGGGCTTATCGCGGCGTTTTACGGACATGTAACTACCGTACCGGCAGAAGCTGGAGCGGACGCTTCGGCATGCTCGCTGTTGCTTCCTATATTTGCGTCATGGCTAAGGAGGTCGCATGCCTTATTACTCTTTAAGAATTACTACGGGCAACGATGCTGATATGGTAGAATTGAAGGAGATGTATCCCGACTGGCATGCTCCTGATTATACGGATGGTTCGGCCGTGTATATTAAGCGCTCATTGGATTTGGCTAGCCTTCAGCGTAATGTGGCAGCTATTGGCGGGGGCGGTGGGGCCGTGGAAGTGAAGAAGATCAGTAAACGCGAGTTTGAATGGAAAAAATATCAGTAGGCGCTGGCCTCGCTCGCCGAACGCGCTTCCGCTAGGCCCCCCCGGCATGGTCTAAGGAGCGCGTACTGCCGGAGGGTGTATCATGTTGCTGGCCGCGTTGTTGATGGGCCTCTCGCCCCAGGACCAGGCGGCCGCGCCCGCCACCGCCGCGACGGTGGACGCCCCGCAGCAGGCGGCGGACGGGTCGCAGCGCTGGTCGGTGCTGGCGGACCCCTGTGCCTCCGCCCAGACCGGCGCCGATCAGATCGTGGTGTGCGGCAAGGGCGTCGATGCACCGCGGCTGCCGCTGCCGGCCGAGCGCGGGCCGCCCGACCGGCCGATGCCGAGCAATCCCGATCGCACCGGCATCGGCGCGCTCAACGTCGTCGAGACGCCCTGCGCCGCGCGGGTGGGCGGGTGCCAGGTCGGGGTCGACATCTTCGGCGCGGCGACCACGCTGGTCCGCGGCGTTGGCAAGGTGATCAGCCCGGACAGCTGCTGCGAGGAGCCGGGCGAATCGCGGAACTTCTTCAAGCTGATCGGCGATGCCGGCAAGGGCGTCGGGCGCGCGTTCAAGAAGAAGCCCGACAAGTCGAAGCGCGTGCCGATCGACCTCAGCGATCCGGTGCCGTTCCGCTCATCTCCAGCAGCACCGCCCACTCCTCCGGCCGCACCGGCGTCACCGACAGGCGTGACTGGCGGACCATCTCGAGGTCCTTGAGCCGCGGCTCGGCCTTGATCTCGGGCAGCGGCACCGGCTTGGCCAGCGGGCGCAGCGCCTTCACTTCCACGCTCGCCCACTTCCCGTCGTCGCCGTCGGGCTGCCAGGCGCGGGTGATCTCCATGATGCCCACCGCGGCCTTCTGGATGTTCGAATGGTAGAAGATCGCCTGGTCGCCGGGGACCATGTCCTTGAGGAAGTTGCGCGCGGTATAGTTGCGCACGCCGTTCCATTCGGTGCTGCCGTCGCGCACCAGGTCATCCCAGCCATAGACATCGGGTTCGGAGCGAAGGATCCAGTAGGCCATGCCGCCCGTTACCCAGCTAAACCGCGGCTGAACAGCCGGTTCCGTACCGATTAAGCCGCGATTGCGTATCGGAGGGCCATCGGCGCCGAGCGACTCGCCGGCGCCCCGAGGTGAGGAGCAAACAGCATGAACCAACTGGCGAAGAAGCTGGTGCTGGGCATCGCCACGGGCGCGAGCCTGCTGGCGGCGGTGGCGCCCGCGCAGGCGCAGGACTGGCGCTATCGTCGGCATTATTACCGCGATCGCGGCGGCGACGTCGCCGGTGCGGCGCTGGTGGCGGGTATCGCGGGCCTGGCGATCGGCGCGGCGATCTCGAACGACCGGCGCTATGACTACGACCGGCGCTTCTATCGCGAGCGCGGCTATTACCCGACCGACGGCTATTGGTACCGGGACAATTATCCCCGCTATCGCTACTATGAATATTGCAGCGTACGGCGCGTATGGGATCCGTATCTCGGTCGCCCGGTGCTGGTGCGCTACTGCGACTGAGCGTGCAGGCGCGCGACTATCTCTAGAGATGGGTCGCGCGCCGCGTAAGGCCCGTTAGGGTGGGCACATGGCACCCTCCGAATCGCTCGACCCCGCCGATCCCTATGCGCGATCGGCCCAGACCTTCCCGGTCCTGACCGCGGAGATGATCGCGCGGGTGGCCGCCTTCGGCACCGAGGAAGCGGTGGAAGAAGGCGCGATGCTGTATCGCCGCGGCGACCACAGCGTCGATTTCTTCCTGTGCCTGTCCGGCGGCATTTCGATTGTCGATACCGACAGCGAGGGCGCCGAGCATGTCTTTCACGTCCATGAGGCGGGCCAGTTCACCGGCGAGCTGGACCTGTTCAACGACCGCAAGATCCTGGTGAGCGCGCGCGCGCTGCCCGGCACGCGGGTGGTGCGGATCGAGCGCGGCGCCTTCCGCCGGATGATGGCGGCCGAGCCCGATATCGGCGAGATCGTGATGCGCGCCTTCATCCTGCGCCGCGTCGGGCTGCTCCGCCACAGCGATGCCGGCGTGGCGCTGGCCGGGCCGGGCCACGGCGCGGACATGGGGCGGATCGAGACCTTCCTCACCCGCAACGCGATGCCGCACCGGCGGATCGATACCGATACCGATCCCGATGCGGCGGGCTTTCTCGAATGCCTGGCGCTGATGCAAGCGGACCTGCCGGTGGTGGTGCTGGAGGGGCGGGTCCTGCGCAACCCGACCAATGCTGCGCTGGCGGACGCGCTGGGCCTCGCGACCGCGCTCGACCCGGACCATGTCCATGACGTCGCGGTGGTCGGCGCCGGGCCCGCGGGACTGGCGGCGGCGGTCTACGCCGCGTCCGAGGGGCTGGAGACGATCGTGATCGAGGCGGTGGCGCCCGGCGGCCAGGCGGGCACCAGCTCGAAGATCGAGAATTATCTCGGTTTCCCCACCGGCATCTCTGGTCAGGCGCTGGCGGGGCGCGCGCAGGTCCAGGCGCAGAAGTTCGGCGCGCGGCTGCTCGTCTCGCGCGCGGTGGTGCGGATCGAATGCGAGGAGCGGCCGCTGCGCCTGCACCTCGACGACGGCGCGACGCTGCAGGCGCGCGCGGTGGTGGTCGCGACCGGCGCGCGCTACCGCAAGCTCGACCTGCCGCGCTATGCCGAGCTCGAGGGCAACGGCATCTATTACGCCGCCACCGCGATGGAGGCCGGGCTGTGCGCCGGCTCCGAGGTGGTGGTGGTCGGCGGCGGCAATTCGGCGGGGCAGGCGGCGGTGTTCCTCGCCCGCCATGCCGCCCATGTCCATGTGCTGGTCCGCGGACCCGGGCTGGCGGCGACGATGTCGCGCTACCTGATCGACCGGATCGAGGCCTCGGACCGGATCACCCTCCATCCCTTCACCGAAGTGACCGCACTCGAGGGCGAGCGCGCGCTGACCGGGCTCGCATGGACCGACCGCCAGACCGGCGCCGTCGAACATCGCACGGTCGGCGCGCTGTTCGTGATGATCGGCGCGGTACCCAACACGACCTGGCTGGAAGGCTGTGTCGATCTCGACGGTCGCGGTTTCGTGCGCACGGGGAGCGGCGAGACCTTCTTCTGTTCGACGGCGCCCGGCGTGTTCGCGGTGGGCGACGTGCGGGCGGGATCGGTGAAGCGCGTCGCCTCGGGCGTGGGCGAGGGTTCGGTGGTGGTCTCGGCCATCCACCGCTATCTTGAACCCGCGACCGAATGACGGCATGAGCCGGGCATGAGCGATACCCCTCCCGATCGTCTGTCGGTCAACCCGAGCAGCCCCTATTTCACCCGCGAACTGCTGGAGCGCGGCGTCGGCATCAAGTTCAAGGGCGTCGAGCGCCGCGATGTCGAAGAATATTGCATCTCCGAAGGCTGGGTGCGCGTGGCGCTCGGCAAGAAGATCGACCGCAAGGGCAACCCGCTGACGATCAAGCTGGTCGGCCCGGTCGAGGCCTGGTTCCAGAGCGGCGGCGAGGCGGCTGCGGCCGATGCCGCGACCAAGGACGAGGACAGCGCCGAGGGTTGATCCACGGCTGCCCGGCCCCGCACCCCGATGTGGGGCCGCATGTTTTTCAGGCGTTCAGGCGCGGCGGGCGGTCACCGCTTGCGCAGTCCGGCGGCCTCCATCCCTGCTCCGACCCGTGGGTCTGCTGCATCTGCTCGCCATGGGGCGAGAGTTGGTCGCAGCTCCCGTTCGCTGCAGGTCCCCGCAACGAGGGCGACCGCAGGGTGGAGGTGCTGACCCCGCCGATACGGGCCGAGGATCGCGCGACGATGCCGATCGCCGGCTGGCGGGGCATGCGGGAAGCGATGGGGCTGGGGCAACCCGCTGAGCGCTTCAGATCGCGCTTTTGATCATCCCATAATGGTGCCAGGCGAAGATCGCCGCCGCGCCCCGGTGCGGGCGCCAGGCCTCGGACCATTCGCGCGTCAGCTTCTCGCTCGGGCGCTCGGCATGGCCGAGGATGCGGCCGATCTCGATCTGCACCGCCAGGTCGCCCGCGGGCCAGATGTCGGGCCGCCCCTCGGCGAACAGCAGGTAGATCTCCGCCGACCAGCGGCCGATGCCCTTGATGCGGGTGAGCGCGGCGATCGCTTCCTCGTCGTCCTGGGGCAGCGCGGCGAGATCGAGCGCGCCGCTGGTCACCTGCTCGGACAGGCTGCGGGCATAGCCCATCTTCTGGCGTGACAGCCCGGCGCCGCGCAGCAGCTCGTCGCTGGCCGCCGCGAGCAGCGCGGGATCCTCGGCGTCGCCCAGCACCGCATCCAGCTTGTTCCAAACCGCGGTGGCAGCGGCGACGCTCACCTGCTGGCCCACGATCGTGCGCAGCAGCGTGGCATAGCCGGGCGCGCGGATGCGCGGCTCGGGATAGCCGGCGCGTTCCAATGCGGCGGCGAAGGCGGGTTCGAGTGCTGCCAATGCGTCGATCGACCCCTTCAGCTGGTCGGCGGTCAAGCCCATGGAATGGCTCCTTGAAACGGGCCCGGTTCACCGGCATGGACGCGGCGAACCAAGGAGATGCAGATGCCCCAGCTTACGGTCGTGACGCGTGACGGAACCGAACGCACGGTAACCGGCGAGGCCGGTCTCAGCGTGATGGAGGTGATTCGCGACAATGGTTTCGACGAGCTGCTGGCGCTGTGCGGCGGCTGCTGCAGCTGCGCCACCTGCCATGTCCATGTCGACCCGGAATTTGCGGACAAACTGCCGAAGATGAGCATGGACGAGGATGATCTGCTCGACAGCACGAGCGATCGCGACGCGACCTCGCGGCTGTCGTGCCAGCTGCCCTTCACCGATGCGCTGGACGGCCTGCGCGTGCGGATCGCCGCCGAGGATTGAGGACGGGCGGGGAGGGGGAACCTGTCACCCCCGCTGTCACCCCCGCTGTCATCCCCGCCAGGGCGGGGATCCATTCGCCTGTGCGCCGGGGGAAGGAACCGCGGCTTCAGCGCCAATGGCTTCCCGCCTTCGCGGGAATGACAAAAGGGTGCGGTCACCGCTTCGGCATTTGCCAGACGCGGACATAGTCGACCTCCATCCGAGACGGGAAAGCGGCGGGGTCGATGCCGTGGGTGCCGCCCCAGCCGCCCACCGCGACGTTGAGCAGCAGATATTGCGGCTTGTCGAACGGCCAGGTGGCGGGATCGCCCTGATGGTCGTTGTCGAAGCGCATATAGGCATGGCCGTCGACGCCGATCAGGATGCGGTCGCGGGTCCAGTCGAGCTGGTAGGTATGGAAGGCGGTGCAGGCGTCCGCCACCCGGGTGGTCGCACCCTTCTGGGTGTGCTGGGCGTGGTTATAGGCGCCGGTATGGATGGTGCCGTGGACCGTCTGCGGGTCCCAGCCGACCAGCTCCATCATGTCGATCTCGCCGAGCCGCGGCCAGCCGCCGCTGCCATCGGTGCCGAGCAGCCAGATCGCCGGCCATAGCCCCTTGCCGCAGGCGAGCTTGGCGCGCACCTCGATAAAGCCATAGGTCCAGCTGGCAAGGCCGCGGGTGAACAGGCGGGCCGAGCTATAGTCCTGGCCGCCATAGTCGGACTGGCCGGTCAGCCGCTCGCGGCGCGCCTCAATGACGAGATGGCCCTTCTCGACCCGCGCATTCTCGGGCCGATTCGCGGCGTAATATTGCAGTTCCTGGTTGTACCAGCCCTCGCGATTGCGGGCGGTATCATAGGCCCAGCGTTTCGCATCGGGCAGAGGCCTCGAGCCGAATTCGTCCGCCCAGACGAGTCGCGCGCCCTTGGGCACGGCGATCGATTCGCTGGTCGCGGCGGGGACGGGCGGCAGGGCGGCGGTCTGCGCGACCGCCGCTGCCGGCAGGAACCAGGCTGCGGCGGCGGCCGCGCGTGCGAACCGCCGCCGGCGCATCACTTGGGCGAGAGCACCATCAGCATCTGACGGCCTTCCATGCGCGGATAGCTCTCCACCTTGGCCACTTCCGCCGAGTCCTGCTGGACGCGCTGGAGCAGTTGCATGCCGAGCTGACCATGCGAAAGTTCGCGGCCGCGGAAGCGCAGGGTGATCTTCACCTTGTCGCCTTCGCCGATGAACTTCAGCACGTTGCGCATCTTCACGTCGTAATCGTGGTCGTCGATGTTGGGACGCATCTTGATCTCTTTGATCTCCTGCGTCTTCTGGGTCTTGCGTGCGAGGTTCGCCTTCTTCTGCGCCTCGTACTTGAACTTGCCCACATCGAGGAACTTGGCGACGGGCGGGTCGGCGTTGGGCGACACTTCGACGAGGTCGAGCCCGACCTCGGCAGCCTGCGCCATCGCCTCGCGCGTGTACATCACGCCAAGGTTTTCGCCGTCCTGGTCGATCACGCGAACCTTGGGCGACTGGATGAATTCGTTAAACCGCGGCCCGTTCAGCGGCATCGCGGGCGCCATCGGGCGCCGGGGCATGGGAGAACGTATAAGACTGGCTCCTGTAGTTGATCAGCGTCCTATATAGACATGAATCCGTCGCGAGAGAAGGTCTCCTCGAGCCCATTCTGCAGCGATATTGCGCGGCAGCGGCTTTGCCCGAAAAAGCCCAGCGGGCTGCTGGGTTACTCCATCCTTTTCCTATAATGCCGGGAGGCGCGCGTGCACGCGCGGCCAGCAACGGGGGTCGTCTATGCAGTGGATGGTGCGAACGGCGGCATGTGTCGCCGCGATGACGAGTGCGGGTACGGCGTTGGCGCAGTCCACGGCGGGCGAGGGTCGGGTGAGCTTGGGCGTGACCGCGGGGACGCTGGGTGTCGGTCCGGAAGTGGGCTATCGCTTCAACCAGCAGGTCGGGGTGCGCGCGAACGGCGGTTTTCTCGGCATCGATCACAGCTTCACGTCCGACGGGATCGACTATCGCGGCCATGCCAAGCTGAGCTCGGGCGGGGTGATCGTCGACGTCTATCCGTTCGGCGGCGGGTTCCGGCTGTCCGCCGGGGCGCGGTATAACGGCAACGAGGCGCGCGTCCGCGCGACACCGACCGGGGCGACCCAGATCGGCGACCGTGTCTACACGCCGACCGAGATCGGCACCATCACTGGCCGCGCAGATGTCCGCGAATTCGTGCCGCAACTGACGCTCGGCTATGGCGGCGGGCTGCGCAAGGGGTTGAGCTTTCACATCGAGGCCGGGGCGCTGTTCCAGGGCGCGGTACGCATTCGCGACTTCACCTCGAACGGCACGCTGGCGGCCGACCAGACCATTGCCGGCGACACCTATCGAACCGAGTTGGGCAAGCAGAGGCGCAAGCTGCAGGACCGCGCCGACGACTACCCCGTCTATCCGATTCTGCAGGTCGGGCTGAAATACCGGTTCTGAACGATCGGCGGGCGGTGCGCTTTCGTGCCGCCCGCTCAATCCAGCGTGTCGAGGCGGATGGTCACGTCCGGGAAGAGCAGCGGCGTGACCGGATCGTGCCCCTCATATTCCTCGACATCGATGTAGACGCCATGCTCGGCCGCGCGGTGGATGCGGATCGTCTGGCGGATCGCGTCGACCACCCAATAGTCGCGCACGCCGTATCTGGCATAGAGCGGCGCCTTGACGCGCAGGTCATAGGCCAGGGAGCTGTCGGCGACTTCGATCAGCAGCAGGATATCAGGGCCTCGCACGGCGCGGGGCCGTATGTCGCGTGTCCACACTGCCAGATCCGGCTGGACGAGCGTGTCTTCGGACAGGGTGACCGACGCCTCGACGAACAGGCGAGCATCGCCGGCCATCGCCGGCACAAGGGCGCGATTCAGCCGAGACTTCATGATCTCGTGCCAATCCGCCTTTGCTCCTGCCATCGGGATGATCTCCCCTTCGATCAGCTCGAAATCATCCTGCTCGGGCAATATCCCGGCTTCTGTGAGATCGTAGATCTCCTCGACCGTGAGGCGAGCGGGGAGGAGGCCCCGGCGCATGTTCTGGAACAGCGTCATGGGCGGAGGATAGCAGTTTTGCAGTGACGAGGCGAGGTAGCGTAGCGCTCGCCTCCAGCAATCCCCCTCCTGCTTGCGGGAGGGGGATTGCGGGGTCGGTCAGCGCAGGTCCGGCGCCAGCGCTTCGGCCTTGAGGCGTTCGATCGCCTCGTCCAGCGTCAGCATGGTCTGGCCCTGGCTGCCGAGCACGCGGAGCGCCACGGTGCTCTCCTCGGCCTCGCGCTTGCCGACGACCAGCAGGTTGGGCACCTTGGCGAGCGAGTGCTCGCGCACCTTGTAGTTGATCTTCTCGTTGCGCAGGTCGCTCTCCACGCGGATGCCCGCAGCCTGGAGCTTCGCCACCACCTCGCGGGCATAGTCGTCGGCGTCGGACACGATCGTCGCGACCACCGCCTGCACCGGCGCGAGCCAGGTCGGCAGCTTGCCGGCGAAATGCTCGATCAGGATGCCGATGAACCGCTCGTACGAGCCGAAGATCGCGCGGTGGAGCATCACCGGCCGGTGGCGCTCGCCATCCTCGCCGACATAGGATGCATCGAGCCGCTCGGGCAGCACCCGGTCCGACTGGATGGTGCCGACCTGCCAGGTGCGGCCGATCGCGTCGGTGAGGTGCCATTCCAGCTTCGGCGCGTAGAAGGCGCCCTCGCCGGGCAGCTCTTCCCAGCCATATTCGGGCGTGGCGAGGCCGGCGGCGACCACCGCGTCGCGGAGCTCGTTCTCGGCCTGGTCCCACATCTCCTCGGTGCCGAAGCGCTTCTCGGGCCGCAGCGCCAGCTTGATCGCATAGGTGAAGCCGAAATGCTTGTAGACCCGGTCGGCCAGCGCGCAGAACGCCTTCACCTCGTCGACGATCTGGTCCTCGCGGCAGAAGATGTGGCCGTCGTCCTGGGTGAACTGGCGGACGCGCATCAGCCCGTGCAGCGCGCCGTGCGGCTCGTTGCGGTGGCAGCAGCCATTCTCGACCAGCCGCATCGGCAGGTCGCGATACGACTTGATCCCCTGCTTGAAGATCAGCACGTGCGCCGGGCAGTTCATCGGCTTGAGCGCCATCCACTGGACGTCGTCCGACACCATCGGGCCTTCGTCCTCGATGTTCGGGGTCTCGTCGGGGATGACGAACATGTTCTGGCGATATTTGCCCCAGTGGCCGGACTGCTCCCACTGGCGCGCGTCCATCACCTGCGGGGTCTTCACTTCCTTGCTGCCCGCGCCGTTGACCGCGCGGCGCATATAATCCTCGAGCACGCGGTAGATGACATAGCCGTTGGGGTGCCAGAACACCGAGCCATGCGCCTCCTGCTGGAGGTGGAACAGGTCCATCTCCGCGCCGAGCTTGCGGTGGTCGCGCTTGGCGGCCTCTTCCAGGCGCGTCAGATGCTCCTGGAGCTGCTTCTTGTTCAGCCAGCCGGTGCCGTAGATGCGGCTGAGCATCGCGTTCTTCTGGTCGCCGCGCCAATAGGCGCCCGACACGCGGGTGAGCTTGAACGCATCCGCCGCGACCTTGCCGGTGGAGGCGAGGTGGGGGCCGCGGCACATGTCGAGCCAGGCGTCCTCGCCCTTGCCGGCGCGGTAGACGGTCAGCTCTTCGCCCTCGGGGAGCTCCTTGGCCCATTCGGCCTTGAAGCTTTCCCCTTGCGCCGTCCAGCGTGCGATCAGGTCGGCGCGCGACCAGACTTCGCGGATCAGCGGCTCGTCGCGCGCGATGATGCGGCGCATCTCCTCCTCGATCGCCGGCAGGTCCTCCTCGGTGAAGGGGCGGTCCTTGGGGGCGAAGTCATAGTAGAAGCCGTCGTCGGTCGACGGGCCGAAGGTGATCTGCGTGCCTGGGAACAGATGCTGCACCGCTTCGGCGAGGATATGCGCATAGTCGTGGCGCACGAGCTCGAGCGCGTCGGCCTCGTCCTTGGCGGTGACGAGCGCGAGTTGCGCATCGCCCTCGAACGGGCGGCCGATGTCGCGCAGTTCGCCATCGACGCGCGCGGCGAGCGCCGCCTTGGCGAGGCCGGGGCCGATCGCCGCGGCGATGTCCGCCGGGGTAGTCCCCGGGGCTACCTCGCGGACGGAACCGTCGGGCAGCGTAATGCGGAACATCTCGGACACGGGAAGAACCCTTCTCTTGGGTGTGAATGGAGCGCGGCTTATGCCCGCGCGGGTGCGATATAGGCAAGCGCTGGCGAAAAGGGCAGGGGCGGGGGGATTTCGGGGTAGTGCGGGGGGCAGCGCGGGCATAGCCTGCGGGCATGGACGCCAGCCACCACATCGTCGCCATCCTGCCCTGCCGCGACCTCGACGCGAGCACCGCTTTCTACCGCCGCCTGGGTCTGGAGGTGGCGAGCGACCATGGCCATTACCGCATCCTGGAAGACGGCCGCGGCTGGCACCTGCACCTGCGGGAGGAACCGAACACGCCCCAGGCGCCGGACAATCCCTTCGGGCTGTACCTCTATGTCGACGACGTTGACGCGGTGGCCGACCGCGTGCGCGAGGCGATCATCCAGCCCGGCACGCCGCATGCGATGCCGTGGGGGACGTACGAGTTCGCGGTGTCGGATCCCGATGGCGCGCTGGTGCGGGTGGGACGGGTGTTGGCGGAGTGACCGCCGCACTGCGAAGAACGCGAGCCGTCGCCCGTAGGCGCTTGCCGCCGCGGCGGTGCCAATCGTCCAGCGTCATATCGGCCTGCTCGCCCAGCGGCCCAAGGGCTGAGAGAGCGAATTTCGACGCGGCGCCGGCCCGCGCGCGGCGGGTCGACCTGCACGGACTGTAAGGTTAGGAACAGGCGTCCGCCCTAAGGATGCCGATCATGCAGTCCCCGTCCGACCCGTCCCCCGCCGCCCTTCGCATCCTCGTCGTCGAGGACGATGCCCAGCTCAGCGCCCTGCTCGTCCGGCAATTGGGCACACTCGGCTACACGGTGGAAGCGGTCGCCGACGGCCGCGCCGCGATCGCCACGCTGGGCCAGGCGCAGTTCGACTCGATCCTGCTCGATCGCCTGCTGCCCGCGATCGAGGGCGTCGAGGTGCTCCGCCGCATCCGCGCCGAGGGCGTGGAGACGCCGGTGATCCTGCTCACCGCGCTGGGGCTCACCCAGGAGCGGGTGGAAGGCCTGGAGGCCGGCGCCGACGACTATATCGTCAAGCCGTTCGAGATCGACGAGCTCAACGCCCGCATCCGCGCGGTGCTCCGCCGCCGCAGTGCTCCCGCCGCCGACAATGCCACGCTGGCCGCGGGCGACGTGACGGTGAGCGTGCTCCGCCACCGCGTCACCCGCGCCGGCAAGCCGATCGAGCTGCAGAAGACCGAACTCAGGCTGCTCGCCGAACTGGTCCGCGAGGCCGGCAGCGTGCTCTCGCGCAAGATGCTGATCGAACGCGTCTGGGGCTATGACTTCGTGCCGGCCACCAACATCGTCGACGTCCATATCCTCAAGCTGCGCCAGCGGCTGGAGATGCCGGGCCTGCCCGATCCCATCGCGACGGTACGCGGGGTCGGCTATATGTTCCGCGCCTGAGCGGTGCCGCGCCGACGCCTCCGTTCGCTCGGCCGGATCGCGATCGCCTTTGCGCTTGCGCTCTCGGCGACGACGGCGCTTGCCGGGCTGGGCGTCTATCTCGCGCTGCTCGATGCAATCGACCATCAGGTGGATCTCCGCCTGCAGGGCGAGGCGCGCGAGCTGCTGGAGGGCGGCGCGGGGGTGCCCGAGATCGTCCGCCGCATCGCCCGCGAACGCACCGAGCGCGAAAGCGCCGATATCGGCTTCCTGCTGCGCGACCCCCAGGGGCGGGTGATCGCCGGCAACATCACGCCGGCGCATTCGCTGCCCATCGGTGTCTCGACGGTAACGGGCGACGCTGCGATCCCGGGCCTCAGCCGGGGTCGCGCCTGGGTGAAGCGGCTGCCGGGCGGCGACACGCTCGCGCTGGTGGCGGAGAGCGAGCCGATCGACCAGCATGACCATAAGCGGGGACGCATTCTGGCGATCGGCTTCGGCGCCGTGATGACGCTCCTGCTGATCGGCACCTTCGCGCTGATCCGCGCGATCCGAGTCAACATCGCCGCGATCGGCGGCACGGCGGAGGCGATCATCGATGGCGATCTGCGCGCACGCGTGCCGGTGGAGCAGCCGGGCAGCGTGTTCGGCGGACTGGCGGTGACGTTCAACCGCATGCTCGATCGCATCGGCGAGCTGATGGCCGGCATGCGCAGCATCTCCAACGACATCGCCCATGACCTGCGCACACCGCTGGCCCGGCTGCACGGCCGGCTGGCGGCGCTGGCGGACGCCCCGGAGGCGGCACCGGTGCGCGAGGAACTGGGCGAGGCGGTAGCCGAGAGCGAGGAGATCCTCGCCATCTTCGCCGCGATCCTGCGCATCACCGAGATCGAGGGCGGCGAACGCCGGGCGGGATTCGAACGGCTGGATCTGGCGGCGCTCGCAGCCGAGGTGGGCGAGGGCCTGGAACTGCTGGTAACCGAGAACGGCCGAACCTTCGCGGCGCCTGCACCGGCGGCGGCCGTGCCGGTGGACGGCGACCCGCGCCTCCTTACCCAGCTGATCGTCAACCTGATCGAAAATGCCGTGACCCACACGCCCCCGGGCACGACGATCCGGCTGAACGTGCGCCGCGACGGCGACACGGCGCTGCTCTGCGTCGCGGACGACGGCCCGGGCATCCCGCTGGCGGAACGCGAGCGCGCCTTGCGCCGCTTCGGCCGGCTGGATGCGAGCCGGCACACGCGCGGACATGGCCTTGGCCTGCCGCTCGCGCTGGCGATCGCGCGGCTGCATCACGGCACGCTGGCGCTGGAAGATGCCGGGCCGGGGCTGCGCGTGGCGCTGCGACTGGCGCTCGCGGGCTGATCTTCAGGGGTCCGGGAGAAGGAAAAGGCGGCTGGTGGAGCTGAGGGGAATCGAACCCCTGACCTCTGCAGTGCGATTGCAGCGCTCTCCCATCTGAGCTACAGCCCCGCCGCCTTGGTCCCGGGCTGGCCCGGGAGGCGCTCCCCTTAGCGAGCCCAAACGGGCGATGCAACTGGCTTGTCGCATCTTCGCGCAGGATTCGTATCGCCGGCGACGAAGTGCCTGTGACGCAGGTTAAAATTCGGGGAACCCATCCGCCCCTCCGCTCGCTTGGACGATGCGTGACGGCAAGCATGCCGCAGCCGCCGAAATCTCAGCAGGAGAGATACGATGGACGACCGCAACAATCGCTACGGCCCCTATGGCCCCACCGGGTATAACGACAGCAGCAGCCAGGGCGACTATGGTCGCGATTACGGCGCGGGCCGCGATTACACCTATAGCAGCGCGCGCGACTATGCCGCCGCCGGTGAATATGGCCGCGGGCGCGACCGCAACCAGCGCGACGACTGGAACCGCGGGCGCAGCGAGCGCAGCAACCAGGATCGCTCGCGCTACGGGGCGCAGGGCTATGGCCAGCGCGACCAGGCGCGCAGCGGCTGGGACGGTGGTGACAACGACTGGAGCGACACCGGCTCGCGCAGCTACAGCAATTATGGCGGCAGCTATTCGGGCCAGGACCGCGACCGCGACTATGGCCAGCGCAACTATGGCAACAGCGACTGGGGCAGCCGCGACTCGTTCGCGCGCAGCTATGGCCAGCAGGACCAGGATCGGTCGCGCTACGGCCGCCAGGACCAGGGCCGCAGCGCTTATGGCTATGACCGCAATCGCGGCGAAGACCTGCGCGGCTATGACCGCGACCGCGGTTTCTTCGACCGCGCCGGCGACGAGGTCCGCTCGTGGTTCGGCGACGAGGAAGCTGAACGCCGCCGCCGCCAGGACCAGCGCAATGACGAGCAGCAGGCCCGCAACGAAGGCGCGTCGGACAGCCATTATGGCGAATGGCGCCGCAGCCGGATCCAGGAATTCGACCGCGACTATGACGAATATCGTCGGGAGAACGCGCAGCGCTTCCACAACGAGTTCGACAGCTTCCGCACCGAGCGGACCGGCCAGCGCGACGCGCTCCGCCGCGTGACCGAGCATATGGAAGTGCTGGGATCGGACGGCAGCCATGTCGGCACGGTCGACAAGGTGCGGGGTGACCGCATCATCCTGACCAAGAACGACACCGATGCCGACGGTCGCCACCACTCGATCCCGTCGCGCTGGATCCAGACCGTCGACGACAAGGTGACGCTGCGCAAGACCGCCGACGAAGCCAAGAACCATTGGCGCGACGAAGAACAGTCGGGCGCGATGTTCGGCGAGGACAAGTCCAAGTCGACGGCGACAACCACGGATCAGACCACCACGGACAGCCGGTCGCAGGACTGGAGCACGACGGGTAATCTGAATTCGAGCTTCAAGGGCACCTACTAAGGGCACCTGAAGCGAAAAGAGGGGCCGCCCGGCATTGCCAGGCGGCCCCTTTTGCTTGGATCAGAGATCGACGCGGTCGGCGTGCATCACCTTGGTCCACGCCTTGCCGAACGCCTCGACGAACGCCGCCTCGGCATCGTCGGTCGCATAGGCTTCGGCCAGCGCGCGCAGCTGCGAGTTGGAGCCGAAGACCAGGTCGACGCGGGTGCCGGTCCATTTGGCCGCGCCGGTCTTGCGATCGGTCGCGACGAAGCTGCCGTCGCCCTGTGCCGTCCACTTGGCAGTGAAGCTGGTGGTCAGCAGGTTGCGGAAGAAGTCGTTGGTCAGCGTTTCCGGGCGATCGGTGAACACACCGTGCTTCGAGTCGCCATGGTTGGCGCCGAGCACGCGCAGGCCGCCGACCAGCACGGTCATCTCCGGCGCGGTGAGCGTCAGCAACGCGGCGCGATCGACCAGCAGTTCCTCTTCGGACCAGCCCATCGTGTCGCCGGCATAGTTGCGGAAGCCGTCGGTCTTGGGCTCAAGGGCTTCGAAGCTGTGCGCGTCGGTCTGATCCTGCGTCGCATCGGTGCGGCCCGGCACGAAGGGCAGCGCCAGGGCGTGCCCCGCCTTCTTCGCCGCCGCTTCCACCGCCGCCGTGCCGCCGAGCACGATCAGGTCGGCGAGCGATACCTTCTTGCCGCCGGTGTGGGCGCCGTTGAACTTCGCCTGGATGCCCTCCAGCACGCCCAGTGCCCTGGCCAGCTCGGCCGGCTCGTTCACCGCCCAGTCCTTCTGCGGGGCAAGCCGGATCCGCGCGCCATTGGCGCCGCCGCGCTTGTCGGTGCCGCGATAGGTGCTGGCCGAGGCCCAGGCGGTCTTCACCAGTCGCGAAATCGACAGGCCCGAGCCGAGGATCTCGGCCTTGAGCGCCGCCACGTCCGCCGTGTCGATCAGCGGGTGGTCGACCACCGGCACCGGATCCTGCCAGAGGCGCGGCTCGGCGGGCACTTCCGGCCCGAGCAGCTTGGCATGCGGGCCGCTGTCGCGGTGGGTCAGCTTGTACCAGGCCTCGGCAAAGGCATGGGCGAACGCTTCCGGATTCTCGTAGAAGCGGCGCGAGATCGGGCCATAGGCGGGATCGAAGCGCAGCGCGAGATCGGTGGTCAGCATCGTCGGGCGATGCTTCTTCGACGGATCATGCGCATCGGGGATCACTTCGCCCGCGTCCTTCGCCACCCACTGGTGCGCGCCGGCCGGGCTCTTGGTCAGCTCATACTCATACTCAAACAGGTTCTTGAAGAACCCCATGCCCCATTGGGTCGGGGTCTCGGTCCAGGTGACTTCGAGGCCGCTGGTGATCGTGTCGCCGGCATTGCCCTTGCCGAAGCTGTTCGCCCAGCCGAGCGCCTGCATCTCCAGTCCCGCGCCTTCCGGCTCCGGGCCGATATACTGGCTGGGGTCCGCCGCGCCAT
The DNA here is from genome assembly GCF_011927635.1 of Sphingomonas trueperi. Lineage (GTDB taxonomy): Bacteria > Pseudomonadota > Alphaproteobacteria > Sphingomonadales > Sphingomonadaceae > Sphingomonas > Sphingomonas trueperi. The sequence goes on along the minus strand of NZ_JAATJB010000007.1, from coordinate 76,510 downwards.
GGGTCTTGCCGAAGGTGTGGCCGCCCGCGATCAGCGCGACAGTCTCCTCGTCGTTCATCGCCATGCGCGCGAAGGTCTCGCGGATGTCGTGCGCGGCGAGCAGCGGATCGGGGTTGCCGTCCGGGCCTTCCGGATTGACGTAGATGAGGCCCATCTGCACCGCCGCCAGCGGGTTCGACAGGTCCCGCTCGCCCGAATAGCGGCCGCCCGGCTTCTCGCTGGTCTGCAGCCATTCGCGCTCGGGGCCCCAGTTGATGTCGCGCTCCGGCTCCCACACATCGGCGCGGCCGCCGCCGAAGCCGGCGGTCTTGAAGCCCATCGATTCGAGCGCGCAATTACCGGTGAGGATCAGCAGATCGGCCCAGGACAGTGCCCGGCCGTATTTCTGCTTGATCGGCCAGAGCAGCATGCGCGCCTTGTCGAGATTGGCATTGTCCGGCCAGCTGTTGAGCGGTGCGAAGCGCTGCGTGCCCGAGCCCGCGCCGCCGCGCCCGTCGCCGACGCGATAGGTACCAGCGCTGTGCCACGCCATGCGGATGAACAGCGGGCCGTAATGTCCGAAGTCCGCCGGCCACCAATCCTGCGAATCGGTCATCAGCGCGAAGATGTCGGCCTTCACCGCGGCGAGATCGAGCTTCTGAAATTCGGCGGCATAGTCGAAGTCCGCGCCCATCGGATCGCCGGCGGGCGGGTTCTGGTGGAGCACGGTGAGGTCGAGCTGGTTGGGCCACCAGGTCCGGTTCGTCATCTCGAACAGGACGGCGTTACCCTCCATCTTGCCGCCATGCATCGGGCATTGGGATTCGGCGTTCATTCGGGCATCTCCTTGCGGTTCGGGCTATGATCTGCGCAAAGCCTCGCACGGCCAGAGCGATCGATGAAATGGATTAGTCCATCCACACTGATCGATCCCGCCGCTCATGTCAGTATATCCGAACGGATAGGGGTCTGCCATGTCGCGCAGACGAAACGATGTTGCGCGATGGCGGTTACCGACTTGGCTGGTTTGCCCGCCCGAAGTGGTTACACTCGTAACCAATCGTAGAACACAGCACCGGAGAGCTTGCACATGACCGACGCCACCGAAGCCGATCTGACCGGCGGCACCCCCCGCCCCCGCCCCGAGGGCGAGGTGGAGACGATCGGCGGCCGCAAGCTCAAGCCGGCGACGATGATGATGGGGCATGGCTATGATCCGATGCTCTCGGAAGGCGCGCTGAAGCCGCCGATCTTCCTCACCTCCACCTTCGTCTTCCCCAATGCCGCGGCGGGCAAGCGCCACTTCGAGGGCGTGACCGGCAAGCGCCCGGGCGGGGCCGAGGGCCTGGTCTATTCGCGCTTCAACGGCCCGAACCAGGAGATCCTGGAAGACCGGCTGGCGATCTGGGAAGAGGCCGAGGACGCGCTTGCCTTTTCCTCGGGCATGTCGGCGATCGCCACCTTGTTCCTGTCGATGGTCAAGCCCGGCGACACGATCGTCCATTCCGGCCCGCTCTATGCGGCGACCGAGACACTGATCGCGCGGATCCTCGGCCGCTTCGGTGTCAACTGGCTCGACTTCCCGGCGGGCGCCACCCGCGAGGAAATCGACGCGGTGCTGACCAAGGCGGCGACCGGAAACGTCGCGCTGATCTATCTGGAGAGCCCCGCCAACCCGACCAACGCGCTGGTCGACGTGGAGGCGGTCGCCGCCAGTCGCGACGCGATCTTCACGGGCGACACCAAGCCGCCGATCGCGATCGACAACACCTTCCTCGGCCCGCTCTGGGCGCAGCCGCTGCGCCAAGGCGCCGACATCGTCGTCTACTCGCTGACCAAGTACGCCGGCGGCCATTCGGACCTGGTCGCGGGCGGGGTGCTGGGCACCAAGGCGCACATCAACACCATCCGCCTGATGCGCAACACGATCGGCACGATCTGCGACCCCAACACCGCCTGGATGCTGCTCCGCTCGCTGGAGACGCTCGAGCTGCGGATGAGCCGCGCGGGCGAGAATGCCGCGAAGGTGTGCGAATTCCTCGCGGCACATCCCAAGGTGGAGAAGGTCGGCTATCTCGGCTTCCTCGAGCGCGGCGAGGACAAGCGCCAGGCCGACATCTATCGCCGCCACTGCACCGGCGCGGGATCGACCTTCTCGCTCTACCTCAAGGGCGGCGAGAAGGAGGCGTTCGCCTTTCTCGACGCGCTCAAGATCGCCAAGCTGGCGGTCAGCCTGGGCGGCACCGAGACGCTCGCCTCGCACCCGGCGGGGATGACCCACCTGTCGGTCGCCGAGGACCGCAAGCAGGCGCTGGGGATCACCGACAACCTCGTCCGCATCTCGATCGGCGTCGAGGATGCCGACGACCTGATCGCCGACTTCGAGAATGCATTGCGGGCGGTGTGAGGTCGTTGGCAGGAGCGCGGGCCTCGCCGCGCTCCTGCTTCGTCAGTTCAGGAAGGTCATCAGCGCCCGCTCGAACACCGCCGGCTGGTCGAGCATGAGGAAGTGCCCGCTGTCGCCCACGCCGCGGATCGTAGCGTTGGGCGCCCCGGCATATTGCGCGCGGTAGAGCCCGAGGACCTTCTCCTCGCCGCCGCGCGCCTCGGTCCAGGGCACGAGCACGGTAATCGGCGCGAGGATCTTGGGCAGCACCGGCCGCAGGTCGGTGGTCATGTCCTCGTAAAGCGCCTGTCCGCTCACCCGCATGTCGGCCCGGGCAGACCAGCCGGCGACCGTTTCCTGCGACGCGGGCTTCAGCGCATTCTGCCGCGCGATCATCCGGCCGACCTGTTCGGGAATGGGCTTGCCGTACAGGCTCGTCATCTGGGCACGCATCATCTCCGCCTGGGGCCTGATCGATTCCGGCGTGGCAGCGGGGGCGAAGAGGGTGCCGATGAACGGCAGCGCATCGACGACCAGCGCCTTCTGCACATCGCCCGGATGCGCGCGCGCCAGCATCAGCGTCACCAGCCCGCCCATCGAATGGCCGACCACCGGCACCGCGCCCAGCTTGCGGGTCGCGATCAGCGTGTGGAGATCCGCGACGATGCCGTCGAGGATGCCGGGCTGCAGATTGCCGCGCGGATCCTCGCCGCCGAAGCCGTTGACCTGCACCAGATAGACGCGGTGGCTCCTGATCAGCTCGGGCACCACCCCGTCCCAGGTCGCGCGCGGGCTGGACAGGCCCGGGATCAGCACCACCGGGCTGCCGCGGCCGAGCACCTGCACCGAGATATGGTCCATCTGCACCAGCGTGTCGGCGGGCGTGGCGATCGCCCGCACCGGCGCCGCATGCGCGTGCTTGAAGAAGGCGTTGGCCACCAGCAGCGCAAGGAGGATGGCGAACCAGGGAAGCCGGTTGTCCCGGCGGCACAGGCAGCGCAGATGGCGGTTCATTGGCCAGGCTCCTTGGCTGGATTGACGAAAATCTCTTCGATCGCGAGACCGAACAGGTCGGCGATCTTGAAGGCGAGCGGCAGCGAGGGATCGTAGCGGCCCGTCTCGATGGCGTTGACGCTCTGGCGCGAAACCTCCAGCAGGTCGGCGAGATGCTGCTGGCTCCACGCCCGCTCGGCGCGGAGCACGCGGAGGCAGTTGTTCATGCGTCGAATCCTACCCGGTCACGCCAAGCCATCAGGCATTGGGCGGCGCCCCAGCTCGCACACCAGATCGGGAACGCCCAGAACACGTCGATCTGGCCGATCGCATGGTAGATCTGGAGGAAGCCTAGCACCGCGGACACGGCGAGCACCACGCCGATGCCGAACAGCATCGCGGTGACGATCCGCTGGCGCAGATACTCGTCGGTTTCCTCGCGGACGTACAGCCCGATCACCACGAGCATGGCGATGATGGATATCGCCAGCAGGATCGAGAGCGCGATCAACGCAGCGCCGGTCGGCTGGAAACAGGCAACCAAAAGGCTCGTCGTCATCACCGTCACGACATAGCCGATCATCGTCGGAACGAAGCGCTTGAGATAGCGGCGGGCGGCGGGGGTTTTCAGCTGCATGGCAAGCTCCTGTCCGATGACAAGCAAGCTTTACGTCAACCACGCTTTACATGTCAAGCGTAGTTGACAATGCCAGGTCCTCCCCGTGCCGGGGAGGAATTTACGTGCCGAGCCGCGCCACCATGTCCTCGGCGAGCTGGCTGAGCGTATCGTCGCGCGCCCCCATCACCACGATGCGGTCGCCCGGGCGCGCCTGCGCCACCAGATGCGCCGCCGCCGCCTCGCGGCCGGGGATGTGCAGCGCCTGCGCGCCGGTCGCCGCGACATCGGTGACGATGTCGGCGCTGGTCACCTCCCGGCTTACGGTTCCGCCCTGATAGACCGGGTCCGGCAGCACCAGCAGGTCCTCGCGCCCGAGCTTCGTGGCGAACATCGCGACCAGTTCGCGCCGCATCACCTTGAGCGGGCCATAGCCGTGCGGCTGGAACAGCAGCAGCAACCTTCCCGGAAAGGCGTGGAGCGTATCGAGCGTCGCGGCGATCTTGTCCGGATTGTGCCCGAAATCGTCGATCACCGACACCCCGCCGGCCGTGCCGACCAGCTCGAAGCGCCGCCGCAGCCCGGTGAAGCCCTCGACCGCCGTGCACGCATCCGCCAGCGACACGCGGGCCGCCGTCGCCGCGCCGATCGCCGCCAGCGCATTGGCGACATTGTGCCGCCCAGGCACCTGCAGCCGCACCCGCCGCACCGTCTCGCCATGCACCAGGTCGAAGCCGATCGCAAAGGCCTCGGGCGCCAGGTTCCGCGCCATCAGATCTGCGTCCGCCTCCACCGCGAAGGTCAGCGTCCGCCCGCGATCGAGCCCCGCCGCCAGCGCGGCGCTTTCGGCATCGCCCACATTGACCACCGTCGTCGCCGCCTTGCCCGCAAAGGCGCCGAACAGCAGTCGCAATTCCTCCAGCGACTTGTGATCAAGGCTGACATTGTTGAGCACCGCGATCCGCGGCCAGTAATTGGCGATCGAGCCGTCGCTCTCGTCCACCTCGCTGACGAAGGCGTCTCCCGCGCCCACCAGCGCACTCGCGAACGGCGCATCGGGTCCTGCGAAATTCTTCATCACCGCGCCGTTCATCACGGTGGGGTCGCGCCCGCAGGCGTGGAGGATCCAGCCGATCATCCCCGTCACGGTCGACTTGCCGCTGGTCCCCGCCACGCCGATCGGCAACGACGAGGCGTTGAACAGGCTCGCCAGCAACTCGGCCCGCGACATCCGCGTACAGCCCAGTTCGGCGGCGCGCACCATGTCCGGCACGGTCGGCTCGATCGCGGCGGAGGCGACGACCACCTGCTCGGCCGACTGCACCCCGCTGCCGTCCTGCGGGAACAGGCCGACGCCGCGGCTGCGCAGCCAGTCGAACTTGGCCGCCAGCCGCCCGCCGTCGAGGCTGCGATCCGAACCCGAGACCCGGGCACCCCGGCCGGCGAGGATCATCGCCAGCGGCATCATCCCCGAACCGCCGATTCCTACGAAGAAGGTTGCTTTGCCATGCTGCATGGGCACGCTATCGGCGAAGCGAGGAGACCATACAAGCATATGCGGATCGGAGTCGTCGCGCCGGCGCGGCCAGTCACCCGGGAATCGTCTGCCCGCATGGCGGCATTCATGGCGCTCACCTACCCGGAGCACGAGATCGTGTTCCACCCGCAATGCTATCTCTCGGCGGGCCATTTCGCCGGCACCGATGCCGAGCGCGCGGCGGCCTTCCTGGAGTTCGCCAACGATCCCGTGATCGACGCGATCTGGTTCGCGCGCGGCGGCTATGGCTCGAACCGCATCCTCGACGCGGTGATGCCGCACCTCGGCGACGCGGCCCGGCGCAAGACGTACATGGGCTTCTCCGACATGGGCTTCCTGCTCGGCGCGCTCTACGCCCGCGGAATCGGCCATCCGGTCCATGCCTCGATGGCGAGCAGCATCGGCAAGAATGATGCCGGCGTCGATACCGGCTGGGCGCTCGGCTGGCTGATCGACCGCGACCGCCGCGGGCTCGACCCTGCGCTGGCCGACGGGCGCCCCGCCGCCGCCTTCAACCTCGCGATCCTGACCGCGCTGATCGGCAGCAAGTACCTGCCCGACCTCACCGACCATGTGCTGATGATCGAGGAAGTGGACGAGCCGCTCTACCGGATCGACCGGATGCTGTTCAATATGGCCCATGCCGAGCAGTTGAAGGGCATCGCCGGCATCCGCCTCGGCGCGGTGACCGCGATCGCCGAGAACGACCCGCCCTTCGGCGAGACGGTGGACGAGATGATCCTGCGCTGGTGCAAGGAGATGGGCGTCCCCTATCTCGGCCGCTGCGCGATCGGGCATGTCTCGACCAACCACGTCGTGCCGTTCGGCGTCGCATGAGCCCCGATTCCCAGGCGCTGCGGACATGCCACGGCGCGGTATCGCTGCTCGCCCACCCCGCGCCGATCGAGCGGCTGGAACGGCTGGAGGCGGCGCTTGGCACCGGGGTGCGGATTTATGAAGCGCGACGACGTCGCGGGAGTCGGCGGCGGAGAACCACTTTGGTTCGCTACAGCAGCACCCGACATTGTGTCGTTTTTGCAGCAAATCTTTCTGGCATTCGACTCTAAAAGTCGGTTTGAGAATATTCGGGGATGTACGATCCGGCGCAGCATGCGGCTGCTGAGAGCCACCTGGATCATGACATGGGAGACGTCGAGGCGCTGCTCGTACTCGCGGACGAGGCGCTTCCATCTGGTTATCCATCCGAAGGTGCGCTCGACGACCCAGCGCCTGGGCAGGACGTTGAAGCCGGGACCCTTGTCGGTGCGACGGACGATCTCCAGCACGAAGTGGCGATACGCGGCAGCATCCATGAGGCGGGTGCGATCGTAGGCGCCATCGGCGAACAGGTGCTTGCGCCACGGCCACCGCTTGCGGATGGCCGCCACGATCGCCTGGGCATCGGCACTGTCGGAAATGTCGGCGGTGGTGAGGTTGACCGTCAGCAGCCTGCCGTCTGTCTCGACGGCGTGTGGCGCTTGCGACCGACGACCTTCTTGCCGGCATCGAACCCACGCTTTCCCGCCGCTGGCGCCTTGATCGACTGGCTGTTGATAAGGGCGGCGCTCGAGCTCTGCTCGCGCCCTTCGCGCTCGCGATCGAGCATCAGCGTGACGTCGTGGATCGTGCGGAACAGCAACCGGCGCACGAAGCGGCGGAACCACCAATATGCCGTCTGCCAGGGCGGAAAGTCGTTTGGCAGCATCCGCCAGCCGCCACCCGTCCGGGCAAGGTACCCCAATGCGTCGAGCACCTCGCGAAGATCGGTCTTCGCCTTTCGCCTGCGTTTCGGAACCGATGACGGGAACGGCTGGATGAACCGCCGCGCCTCATCCGTCAAATCGGATAGCGTTTCGCTCGCCGCTCAAATCCAGCCATCCGGCCTCGGCTCTCTCGCGTCCACATCCCGAGCTTGAATCACGCCAGAGCCGACCCATCAACCCATTCTCAAACGGTCTCTCAGAACAGTCCAGGCACCTCGCGCTGCGCGGTGTTCGGCCGTTCGGGCGAGAGGAGTTCGTTGGGCACGGAGGCGGCGCGCGCCATCGCGAAGCCGCCGATCGCGCTGCAGCTGCGCCCCGCGACGAAATCGAGCGCCGCCTTCACCGAAGCCTCGCGCACGTCGCCCAGCGGCTGCGAGAGGTCGTCGCTGGCGGCGCAGCTCGCCTCGACGTTGCTGGCGAGGCCGTTGAAATAGCTGCCCTGGCGATTGGCGTTCTGCGTAGCAAAGGCGATCACGCGCAGCCGGTCGTCGCACTCGCTTTTGTCGATGGCCACCTGGCCCACCGGCTTGCCATAGGTGTTGGTGCCGATCAGCCCCAGATTGGCGCGGAAATAGGGGAGCATGCCGTTGATCACCAACTCGCTGGCCGAGGCGGTGCTGCGCGTGCCGATGAAGGCGATCCGGGTGGGGGCGAGCGACTGGGGCTGGGGCGCGAACCTGTCGACCTTGTCGTTCGCCGACTTTTCGGGCCGGAAGCTGGTATAGGCAAACACGTCGGTCGTGGCGCGTCCGCCGCCGAGCAGATTGCCGAAAAGGACCGCGATCGAGACCAGCCCGCCGCCATTGTAGCGCAGGTCGACGATCACCTTGTCGATGCCCTGCGCCTTGAAATTGGCAAAGGCGCTGCGCAGCGCGGGATCGGCCGTGTCGATGAAGGTCCGCAGATTGACATAGCCGACGCGGCCGCCGCCGTTCGGGTCGGTGAGGATCTGCGCGCCGTAGCGGCTCGACACCGGGGTGAGGGTGAAGTCCGACTTGGCGAGCGTGACGGTGCGGACAGCACCGTTCGGATCGCGCACGCGCAGCACGCGGGTGGTGCCGTTGGTGTCCGGACCCAGCGCCGCCTGCACGCCGGCCGTCCCTTGCGTGCTGAAGAGCGTGCTCACGTCGCGCAGGTCGCCGTTGCTGGTGCCGATGGCGAGGATCTGGGTGCCGCGATCGATGCCGGCCTGCAGCGCGTTGCCGCCCTCGAAGCTCTCGGCCACGGTCAGCGTGCTGCTGCCGTCGCTGGCCAGGCGGAAGCCGAAGCCGGCGCTGGAGCCGCTGGTGTAATAGGCGGTCTCCTCGGCGATCGAGGTGAGGTAGGTGAAGTAGCGGTCGCGCCCTTGCGCGCGGGCGGTGGCGGTGAGCGCGTCGAGATACTCGTCGGCGGTGCCGTAGCCGGAAGGGTTGAGGCTCGTCGGCAGCGTCTCCGGGAAGAGATACCATTCGCGCATCGTCGCCAGGATCCAGTCCTGTCGGGCGCGGAGCGTACAGGCGCTGGAGGTCGGGGCGGGGGTGGTGGTGCCGGTGCCGGTGCCGGGCTGGACGATGGTACCAGGCCCGCTGCTGCCGCCACCGCCGCAGCCGGCCAGCAATGCGGCCAACACCATCGCCGAAACGCCCGAACGCACACGCCGCATCTTCATGATCCCCCAATCTGGGGCAACGCTAGCCGCATGCCGGTTGTCGCGCCATAGGGTAGCGAGGCCGTCAGCCCTGTCCGGCGGTGCGGCCATTCGTCTCCGAATGCCTGCGATGGCCGCTCATCGCCGCGCCGGCGTCGTGCGCGAAGCGGCGGTTCCAGAACAGCGCCGAGGCCGAGATGCCGGCGACGATCACGAAGGCCAGCGAGAAGTCGCCGAGGTGGAGCGCCTCGCGGTGCGCCAGCCGCGGCCCCAGCTCCAGCGCGGTCGCGGCGGTGCAGATGCCGAGCGACAGGGTCAGCTGCTGGAAGGTCGCGTATAGGCTGGTCGCCGCGCTCATCTCCTGCTTCTCGACATCGGCATAGGCGATGGCGTTGTAGCCGGTGAACTGGAACGAGGTGAAGAAGCCCGACAGCGCCAGCACCGCTACCATCGCGGCGACCGGCCAGTCCGGCCGGAACAGCGCGCAGCTGGCATAGCCGAGGCTGCTCACCAGCCCAGAGACGATCAGGCTGTCGCGAAAGCCCCAGCGGCGCAGGACGCGCGGCGCCAGCGCCTTCATCGCCAGCGCGCCGATCGCGCCCACCATGGTGATGGTGCCGGTGGTCGCGGCGGAAAGGCCGAAGCCGAGCTGGAACAGCAGCGGCAGCAGGAAGGGCTGCGCACCCTGGGTGATGCGGGTGAGCGAACCGGCGATCACCGACAGCCGGAAGGTGTCGATCCGCATCAGCCGCGGATCGAGGATCGGGTCGCTGGTGCGCCGGGCGTGCCGGACATAGCCGAGGCCGAAGACCAGGCCGATGCCGAGCAGCGCCAGCGCCACGCGGCCGGTGCCGGGGCGGCTCGACAGTTCGAAGCCGAACAACAGGCAGCCCAGCGCCACGCCGGAGAGGAAGAAGCCGCTGGTATCGAACCGCGGCCGCGAGTCGCCGCGGATCTCGGGTACCAGCAACAGCGCGCCGACGATGCCGGCGATGCCGATCGGTAGGTTGAGGTAGAAGATCCAGCGCCAGTCGAGCCAGGTGACGATGAAGCCGCCCAGCGGCGGCCCCAGGATCGGCCCGATCAGCGCGGGCATCACCAGCCAGGACAGCGCCTGGACCATGTCTTCCTTGGCGACGCTGCGCAGCAGCACCAGCCGGCCGACGGGCACCATCATCGCGCCGCCGATCCCTTGCAGGAAGCGGGCGGCGACGAGCATCGGCAGCGTGCCGGCCTGCGCGCAGAGGATGGAACCGGCGAGGAAGATGGCGATCGCCACGCAGAAGATGGTGCGCGAGCCGAATCGGTCGGCCAGCGTGCCGCTCGCCGGAATGAACAGCGCGAGGGCCAGAAGGTAGCTGGTCAGCGCGAGGCTGAGGCTGGTGGCGGAGGTGCCGAGGTCGCGTGCCATCGTCGGCAGCGCTACGGTCAGCACCGTGCCGTCGAGCTGCTGCATGAACAGGGCGGCCGCGACGACGAGCGCGATCGCGCGGTAGCCGCTGCCGCCGCCAGGGGGCGCCTTGGTCGGCGTGGTGACCGCCTCCACCGCCGGTGCCAGCCCGTCGCCGACATCGGCGCTCATCGAGGCCAGGTTACGTCGTCTCCACCGCATGCCGGTCCTTTGCTCTTTTCCGTCCATTCCCGAAAGCTGATCTGCTCGTTCGATAAACCTGCTACGGCGATAGGCCGATGAAATCGTTTCCGCACCCCCTGCGCCATCGGCTGTGCGGATGTATGCGGACAGGCGCCACCGCGCCGATACAGGGTCCGATGCGCCCGCCTGCCGCAAACGCGGCGGCGCACCCGCACCTCCAAGGCCTTCCGCTCCCTGGGACTCCTCGGAAACGGGCGGCCGGGCGCCCGACCCTACCAGATCTGGGAGTAGGCGCGGCGCCCTCCAACACCGATTGTGCGCCGCAGCGAACACGACGAGGGGCGGTCATGATCGACTTGGTGACGTGGCAATCGGCGCATCTGCTCGGCGATGCGCTCGCCGATCAATATCGCTTCCGGCATGACCAGTTCGTCGTCCGGTCCGGGTGGAACGTCCCGCATTTCGACGGCATGGAATATGACCAGTTCGACACCCCCGCCGCGCGCTATCTGCTGTGGCGGGACCATGCCACGCGGGTCCGCGGGATGGTGCGGCTGCTCCCCACCACGCGCCCCTACATGACCGAGACCTTGTGGCCCGAACTCGCACCCGAAGAGGGGCCGCCGCGCACCGAGACGGTCTGGGAGAATACCCGTTTCGCGGTCGACCGCGCGCTGCCGGCGCCGCTGCGCCGGATGGTGACGAGCGAGCTCATCCTGGCCTCGCTGGAATTCGGAATCTGCCAAGGGATCGAGCGCTATCTGCTGATTTCGCCGCTCTGGGTGTTGCGCGGCGCGCTGGCTGCGGCCGGGTTGCCGCACCGCCTGCTGCAGCAGACCGACACGCTCGGTCGCTGGCCGGTGGCGAGCGCCTATGTGCGGGTGTCCGAACAGATCCTCATGGTCGCGCGGCAGCGGCTGGGCGTGCAGCATCGGGTGCTCGCCGATCGGCAGGGCGGCGTCTGCCACCCCGTCGTGCAGGCGGCGTGACCATGCACCTGCCGCAACGCCGCAAGATCGCCAGCCGGATGGCCGAAGCGCTGCGCTACCTGCAGCGCGAGGCCAAGGCCGCCGCGCTGGACGAGGTGGCCGCGGCACTCGCGCATGCGGAGCGCTCCGCCGGCGGCGCAGCCGTCGACCGGTCGAGCACGGCGCCGGCCGCCGATCGGGCGAAGCGGCCGACGTGACGCAGTTTCAGACAATTGGGGCATACAAGGGGGAGTCGACGCGATGCAGCATGGATCCGAGCAACTACTGCCACTGACCACCGCCCAGCGCGGCCTGTGGATCGGCAGCCAGATCGCGCCGCCGGGTTCCACCTTCAACATCGCCGAGGCGGTGGAGATCCTGGGGGATATCGACCCGCATCTGTTCGTGGCGGCGATCACCCAAGTGTCGGAGGAAGCGGAGACTACCCGCATCCAGATCGTCCAGACCCCCGAAGGCCCGATGCAGCGGGTGGTGCCGTCGATGCGCACCGAATTCCCGTTCGTCGATGTGAGCGGCGAACCCGATCCGGACGCGGCGGCGCTGGCCTGGATGCGCGCCCGTATCCTCGCGCAGCTCGATCTGGAGCGCGATGGCTTATGGGTCAGCGCGCTGCTGAAGCTCGGCCCGCAGCGCTTTATGTGGTTGCAATGCTGCCACCATATCGCGCTGGACGGCTTCACCGGGGGCATGCTCGCGGCGCGGCTTGCCGAGGTCTACACCGCGTTCGTCGAGAAGCGCGCGCCCGAGCCGCACGGCTTTCTGCCGATCGCCCTGCTCGTCGAGCAGGAGCAGGGCTATCGCGACTCCGATCGCCGCGAAACCGATCGCAAATACTGGGTGGAGCAACTGCGCGACGTGCCCGATGCGCCGACGCTGTCGATGCGGCTCGATCGCCGCAATACCGCCGCCTCGGGCGCCGATGGCGGCTTCATCCGACGGTCCTGGACGATCCCGGCCGAGATGGTGGAGCGCCTGCGCGTGCTGGTGCGCAGCCACGGCGCGACGCTGCCGCAGGGCCTCACCGCCATGCTCGCCGCCTATCTGTTCCGCATGACCGGCAAGGAGGATTTCGTCGTTGGCATGCCGATGACCGGGCGCGGCAGCCGTACCCTGCGCCAGGTGCCCGGCCTGGTCGCCAACGTGGTCGCGCTGCGCTTCCGGCCGGTGCGCGAGACCAGCTTCGTCGAGCTGCTCACCCAGTCCCGCCGGGTGCTGCAGAGCGCGTTGCGGCACCAGCAATTCCGCTACGAGGATCTGCGCCGCGAGCTGGGATTCAACGAGATCAACCAGCACCTCGCGCGGTTCAGCGTCAACATCGAGCCGTTCGATTATGCGCTGCGCTTCGGCGGCGCCACCGCCCGCAGCCACAATCTGAGCAACGGGGCGATGGAAGACCTGACCGTCTTCCTGTTCGACCGGCAGGACGGCGAAGGCATCCGGATGGATTTCGATGCCAATCCGGGGCTCTACACGCATGAAGAACTCGACGCGCATCTCGCACGGGTCGAACGGCTGATGTCCGCGGTGCTCGCCGATCCGGAGGTCGCGCTGGTCGCGCACGACCTGATCGGCGGCGATGAGCGCCAGCGCTGGGCGGCACAGGTCCGCGCGGCCGAGCGTGCCTGGCCCGCCGACGACGCACCTGCGCTGGTGCGCCGCAAGGCGGCGGATCGCCCCGATGCGCCTGCGGTGATCGATACAGCGGGAGCGCTCAGCTATCGCGTGCTCGGTGCGGATGTCGAAGCACTGCGGCGCCAACTGGCCGCAGCGGGGGTGGGGCCGGGCCACCTGGTCGCGGTCGTGCTGCCGCGCGACCGGCGGCTGGTCACCGCGCTGCTCGCCATCGCCGAGAGCGGCGCCGCCTGGCTGCCGCTCAACGGCCACGGCCCGGTCGACCGCCTGCACGCCATCCTGGAAGACGCGCGCCCGTCGCTGGTGCTGTGCGACGCCGACATGGACCTGCCGATCGCCGTTCCGCGTCTGGTGCTCGCACGCGCCGGCGCGGCAGGCGTGCTTCATGGCGGCGATGCTGATCCGGCCCCGCGGGTTCCGGCCGGCACCGCCTATGTCACCTATACCTCGGGCACCACCGGGCGGCCGAAGGGCGTGGTCGTCTCCCACGCCAACCTCCGCAACCTGCTGCTGTCGATGCGGGAAATCCTCTCGGTCGCGCCCGACGAGCGCCTGCTGGCGATCACCACGGTGACCTTCGACATTGCGGTGCTCGAGCTGCTGCTGCCGCTGGTCGCCGGTGGGACCGTCGTGGTCGCCACGCGCGAGGAGGCGGGCGATCCCAAGCGGCTGGCGGAGGCGATCGCGCGCCACGGCGTGACCGCGCTCCAGGCGACGCCCACCATGTGGCAGGCGATCCTCGGCGCCGGCCAGGGCGAGGCATTGCGCGGGCTGCTGCTGCTGACCGGCGGCGAAGTCCTGTCCGGCCAGCTCGCCGAGCGGTTGCTCGGCCTCGGGCGCGCGGTGTTCAACCTGTACGGCCCCACCGAGACGACGATCTGGTCGACGGCGCAGCAGATCGGCACGGCGGACCTGGTGCTCCCGGCGATCGGCCGTCCGCTCGCCAACACCCAGCTGCATGTCGTCGATACCTATGGCATACAGCTGCCCGACGGCACGATCGGCGAACTCGCGATCGGCGGCGACGGTGTCGCGACCGGTTATCTCGGCCAGCCGGCGCTGACCGCCGAACGCTTTCCGCCCGATCGCTTCACCGACGCGGCCGGCGCCAGGCTCTACCGCACCGGCGATCGCGCGGTGCGCGATGCCGACGGCGTGGTGCGGACGCTGGGGCGCAACGACGACCAAGTGAAGATCAAGGGCGTCCGTGCCGAGCCGGCGGAGATCGAATCCGCGCTGCTCCGGCTGAGCGGGATCGAACAGGCCGCAGTCGTGCTCGAACGCGGGGACGAGGGGGCGATGCTGGTCGCCTATCTCGTCGCCGGCGAGGGGCACCTGCCCGCCGAACCCGCGAAGCTGCGCCGGGCGCTTTCGACGATGCTGCTGCCGCAGGTGATCCCGTCGCGCTTCCACTATCTCGACGCGCTGCCGCGGACGCCGAACGGCAAGCTCGATCGCCGCGCGCTGCCGCGTCCGGGCAAGCAGGACGTCATCGAAAGCGCGGCTTCGGCGCAACCGCGCACGCCCACCGAGATCATGCTCGCGCAGATCTGGCGGTCGGTGCTGGGGGTCGAGGAGATCGGCATCCACGACAACTTCTTCGATCTCGGCGGCGACAGCCTGAGCGCGGTGCATCTGGTGACCGCGCTGGCCGACCTCGGCGCCGATCTCTCGATCGGCCATCTGTTCACCGAACCCACCATCGCGGGCCTCGCGCCGCTGTTCGACGGCAGCGCGCAAGGCTCCGGCTTTCTCGACCTGATGCTGCCACTTCGCAGCGAAGGCGATGCCGCGCCGCTGTTCTGCCTCCATCCGGTGCTGGGCGTGGGGTGGAGCTTCGCCACGCTGGCGCCGCATCTGCCCCAGCGTCACCCGGTCTATGCGCTCCAGGATATCGGGCTGCTCCAGGGCGAGGCCCGCCCTGCCTCGATCGAGGCCCTGGTCGAGATCTATCTCGAGCAGATCCGCGCGGTGCAGCCGGCCGGTCCCTATCACCTGATCGGCTGGTCGATGGGCGGATTGATCGCGCATGGCATCGCCTCTCGCCTGCGCAGCGCGGGCGAAGACGTGGCCCTGCTCGCGCTGCTCGATTCCTATCCCTTCCTCGGCACCGAGGCCGATCCCGAGGACATGGAAGAGATCGTCCTCATCCGCGCCGCGATGGATTTCCTGCAGCTGCAGCCCGCCCAGGGTGCGCCGATGCCCGAAACCGCGGACGCGCTGGTCGAACTGATCGCCGCGGCGATCGACATGGGCGCGCTGCCGGCGACGCTCGGGCAGGAAATCGGCGACGTGCCGGCGTTCATCGATCGTCTCCGCGCCGTGACCCTGTACAATCTCGGCCTGGCGCGGCGATACCGGCCCGGCCATGCAGACACCGATGCGCTGTTCCTCCGCGCGGCCCTGCGCGGCGGCGACGGCGCCGGTGCGGTGATCCGTGACAGCCCCACCGTGTGGGGCAGCCATCTGGCGGGCACGCTCGCCATCCATGAGGTCGACTGCCGGCATCAGGACATGATGCTGCCCGCCCATGCGGCGCGGATCGGCGGCATCCTGACCCGCCACCTCGATGCGCTGGCGCAGGACTCTGCGCTGGTCGCGGTCGAACGGCCCTAACGGGCGGTGGCGGCACGGCGACGGAGGCACGACATGCGCATCGCCATCTTCACCATCGGGACGCAGGGCGACGTACGGCCCTTCGCCGCCTTCGGCCGCCATCTCCAGGCGCTCGGCCATGCGGTGACGATCGCCACGAGCGACCGTCACCGCGCGCTGATCGACCAGGTGGGCCTGCGGCTGGCCCCGATCGAATCGGACTATGCGGCGTTGATGGCGCGCGAGCGGGCGCTGATCGATGGCGGGAACCAGTTGAGGATCGCCGGGTCGGTCGCCGCGACGATGATGGCCTGGGCGCCGCAATGGGCGCGGCAGGGGATGGAAGCGGCCCGGGGCGCCGATCTCGTCCTCGGCTCTGGCTCGGGCACGATCCTCGGCGCCGCGGTGGCGGAAAGGATCGGCGTGCCGTTCGTCCAGGCGCAGTTCATGCCGCTGACCCCGTCGCGGCACCTGGCGCCGATCTGGCCGCTACCCGGCCTGCGCC
The DNA here is from genome assembly GCF_011927635.1 of Sphingomonas trueperi. Taxonomy (GTDB): domain Bacteria; phylum Pseudomonadota; class Alphaproteobacteria; order Sphingomonadales; family Sphingomonadaceae; genus Sphingomonas; species Sphingomonas trueperi. The sequence goes on along the minus strand of NZ_JAATJB010000007.1, from coordinate 60,294 downwards.
TGCCCGGTACCGCCAATCTCGCCCTCTCGCATGCGTTGCGAATCGCGATGTGGCGGCTGATGGCGCGGCCGTCCAATGCGTTGCGCGAGGCCTTGGGGCTGCGCGCCTTCCCGCTCCTCGGCCCGTGGTACGAACGCGAGCAACGGGTACGGCCGCAACCCGTCCTCTACGCGTTCAGCAGGCACCTGCAGCCGCAGCCGGCCGACTGGTCGCCGGGGCGGGCGGCGGTCGTCGGCTTCTGGTCGCTCGATCAGGGGCACGACTGGACGCCGCCACCGGCGCTGCGCGACTTCCTCGATGCCGGGCCGCCGCCCCTCTATGTCGGGTTCGGCAGCATGCTCAGCGGCGATCAGCAGCGCTTCACCCGTCTGGTTCTCGACGCGGTTCGGCGGACCGGTCGTCGCGCGATCGTTGCGACCGGTTGGGGCGCGCTGGAGTCGGCGCAGGCGCCGCCCAACGTGCTGTTCCTCCGGGATGCACCCCATGACTGGCTGTTCCCGAGGGTGTCGCTCGCCGTGCATCACGGCGGCGCCGGAACGACGGCAGCCGCCACGCGGGCAGGGCTACCGCAGGTCGTCGTGCCGTTTCTGGCCGATCAGTTCTACTGGGCGTGGCGGCTCGAGCGCTCCGGGGTCAATCCGGTCCTGCTCGATCGCCGGACGATGACGGCGCAGGACCTTGCCGATGCGATCTTCCTGGCGGAGCGTGAAGGCGTTCGCGCGGCGGCTGAACGGCTCGGCAGCCTGCTCCGGGCCGAGACGGGGATGGAGAATGCCACCCATGCCCTGGAGCGCTGGGGCGTGTTGCCGGCGGTGCAGACCGGTCGAGCCCGCCAGCTCGCATAGGCCCGGCCCAGCACGCTGCGGGCCCGGAGCGGCGCGACATGGTCAGGGCGAGATGACGCCCAGCATGATCGCGCTGACCACGGCCAGCATCCGCCCGTTGCTGCCTAGTTTCGCACAGGCATTCTTGACGTGGAAATTGACCGTGTTCTCGCTGATGCCGAGCAGGACGCCGATTTCCCACGCGCTCTTGCCGCGCGCGGTCCAGGTCATGCAGTCGCGTTCGCGCGGCGTCAGGCGGATCGGCGATTTGGGCGTGCCGGCCAGCGCCTTGTAGCGTTCGAGGAACTGCGCCGAGATCATGCTGAGGAACGGCCGGGCGCGATTCAGCGCATCGACGTCGCCCGCGCCGAAGCTCGCCACGAAGGTCGTCCCGTCGGTCATGTGGATCGGCACGGTGAACCCGGCCACCACGCCGAAGGCCCGCGCCTCTTCGAGCAACCGGCGCTGGGCGCCGTCGAGGCCGCCAAGTTCCGTCCAGCTATACGGTATGTCCTGATGCGCGATCGCGTTGATCGTGGGGTCGATCTTGATGTAGTCGTTGGCGTGGTAATGGCGCTGCCAGGCTTCGGGATAGTGCACGAAGATCACCTCTTCGGCGCGCTGCATGTTGGGCCCGAAGCGCCCCAGGGCGAAGTGGAAGTTTCCGACGCTGGCGACGGCGGCGGCGAATCGCACGCAAAGCTGATCGACGTCGACGGCTGCCCCGAAATCCGCCGCGATCGTCAGCAAGGCGTGCGAGACCGCGGCGGTCATAGGAGCGGCCATACCCAAGGCACGGCGCGCGGCCGATGCGAGAATGGCAGGCTATAGGCGATCATCGAGCATCAACCACATGACACCTCCGCGCCGCTTGCATCCTCGCCCCGCTCCGCACCGCGTCCCGTGCGGAGCGATCATGGCGGCGCCCGCGCAGGCGCCAGTTGATCGAACGTTTGCATAAATTGGTATCTGAAAAACGTTTAAACAATCAATTTTTGTGGCCGGTATAGCAATTGTAACCAGCCGAACCGAGCGATACCTGTGCCAGGCGGTAAATGTCGGGCCGGTCGGTGAAAAGCATAGGCTGGTACGGCCCCGCCTCGGCCTGTCGCCCTTCCCGGCATCTTTAGCCGGGCGATCGCGCGGCGCTCGGCATGGAGCCTCGCACGGTCTCCCGATGGCACGTGGACTCTATCTGGTCTGCAATCCCCGCGCAGCCGCTATCGCTACCATGATCGCGTCGCCGAAATCGGCGAAGGTGCGCGCCTCGATCGGCCGTTCCGGGGGCGGGCGATCGGAGCGGTTTGGGCCGCCAAGCCATAGCGAATGCACCAAATTGCCTTCCGCAACAAGGTGAAGCCTAGGTCGCGGTGCGTACGCCGCAGAGATTTAGCGCACCTGTTCGGCCTCTTAGGCTTCCCTTGGTGTGTGTGGAACATGATATCGCAGCTTCGGTGCAAGATAGGACGGGCGCGGTACTGCCAATATGGATGCATGGCCATGTAGTGGCGTTCCGATGAGTTCGTTCGGAGTTCGGTCATGTCTTCGGGGTGATTTTGCGACTCGCGATAATTCATGATAATGATCAATGTATCTGATGTTCGACTCGGAGGGGGGCTTTATGACGGGCACGCAGGTCGCGGCATCGTCTAGTACTGCCTGGAGCAACTGGACAAAAAATATCACCTACCAGCCGCCTGTAGGGGGTGGGGGATATTATTTCACACCGAAGAACTTGGGCGAGCTGAAGCAGGTCTTGAAAAAGGCCGTTTCCGACAATGCCGTCTTGCGCGTGTCCGGGCAGCGCCATTCGCAGCCGCCCCTGGTGATCGGCACGTCGGACCCGTCCGGCCGCCCGCTCTATTTGGTCGACATGTCCTGTTATGCCGACCTAGGGCCTTCAGGCGACCAGACGATGGTGGTCGATGTCGTGAACAAGCGCATCACCGTGAATACCGGTGTTCGCGAAGATCAGGTCGACGAATTGTTGACCCGCAACAACCTGATGCTGCGCACCGTGACCGCAGGCGGCTTTTTCAGCATCGGCGGCATGACCGCGGTGGACGTGCACGGGGCGACCATCGATGCGCCGATCTTCGCCGGCACGGTCTCCTCCTTCACGATTCTGCGCGCCGACGGCACGGTGGTTACGATCGACGAGACCAGCAGCGCGGTGGACGGCTGGAAGCCGATGCAGTTCGCGCGCGTCAATCTCGGCGGGCTCGGCATCGTCACCTCGGTGACGATCGATGTGCTCGATCGCCCCTATGCGACGACGCTCCAGGCGAGCAGCGTTTCGTTCGATGCCACCAGTCGGGACGCGTTCGCCCAGCGTTTCCAGCAACTGCTGACCAGCCACGATCGCGTCGAGGTCTTCTACAATCCCTATTTCGTGTGGCCGATCACCAACGAATATTTCGCCGCCTGCTGGGACGTCGTCGATCCTGCGGAAAAACTGCCCAACCAGCCCGTACCGGCACAGGATGCCTGTACCTTGGCGCAGGAGGACGAATTCGGCGCGCCTTTGCTGCCGGGCGAGGCGGTTGCCGAGTGGGTGGCGATCGAGGCGCAAAAGGCCAAGCTGTCGGCCGGCGGCCTTACCGTTGCCGGGATCGCGTCGATCAGCAAGTCTGTCGCCGAGGCGGCGGCCGCGCATTCCGATCTCTGGTTGACCGAAGCCGCGCGGGTGATGTTCATGTCCTATTTCCTGCCGATGCCCGCCATCGATGCGGAATCGCTGGGCAGGGTGTGGGACAGCCTGCAGGTCGTGGGCAAGCGCATGCAGCAGGGAAGCTCCTTCTACATCGCCGCGCCGATGGAGTTCCGCTTCGTGACGGGCAGCGACGTGGCCATGGCGGGGACGTACACGGCCGATCCCGGCACGCTCTTCGTCAATCTCGATCTGATCGGGTTCGTCGAGGCGGTCAGCACCGACCAATATCCGCCTGCGCTGCTGCAGTTCTTCGCCGATGTCGAACGTGCATGGGTGGCAATGGGGGGGCTGCCGCACAACGGCAAGATGTACGGCTTCTACGATCCCAAGGGGCCGCCCGGCAACTACACGGCAGCATTCAATCCCAATTTTCTCGCCGAGCTGCGCGAGCGGCGGGGAGCTCCGCTGAAGGCGTTTGCCGCCTATCGCCAGTCGCAGGATCCAGGCGGCACCTTCTACAACCCCTATCTTCGCGCGCTGCTAGAGGGATGAGACAGGGCGGTGCAGCGTCTGCGCGCGCGCCGGCCGTCCCCTTCCTGGGGGGCGGACTGGAAGCCGAGGGTGCGGGCATCGCGGGTGGCGGACAGGTGGGGCGGAAGGACGTCTGCCTCGTCTCGATGCCCTATCCGGTCATCGACCAGCCATCGGTTGCGCTGGGCTTGTTGCAGAGCGCGCTCGAGCATCGCGGCATTGCCACCCGAAGCTGGTTTCCCTGCCTCTGGTTCGCCGAGGAGATTGGCCTGGACGTCTTCTCGTTCATTGCGGACAGCAAGCAGGAGTTTCTGGTCGGTGAGTGGACCTTCGCCGGGGCGGCCTTTCCGGAGTTCGCGCCCGACCAGGAGGCCTATCTCGACACGGTGCTTTCGGCGGCGGTGTCGCGCGGGCTGCTGCTGCGCAGCGGGTTTCGCGACGATCCCCGCAGCGCGCTGCTGCGGGCGCGGGCGGCGGCACCGGACTTCGTCGATCGTGCCGCGCGCCAGATTCTCTCGGTACGGCCCAGGATCGTCGGCTGTACGTCGACTTTCTTCCAGCATTGCGCGTCGCTCGCCTTGCTCCGCCGCATCCGCGCACTCGACCCGAGCGTCATCACGGTGATGGGCGGTGCCAATTGCGAAGGGGCGATGGGCGTCGCTACCCGCCGCTGTTTTCCATGGGTGGATTTCGTCGTCTCGGGCGAAGCGGACACGCTGTTCCCCGAACTGTGCGCGCGGCTGCTCGCGGAAGGGCGGGATCTTCCGGCCGAAGCGCTGGCGGACGGCGTGGTGGGGGCGGCGAATATCGACCGGGTCGGCACCGGCGCCGCCGCTCCCCGCGCATCGGTGCGGGACATGAACGACGTCCCCGCGCCCAATTTCGACGATTACTTCGCGGCGCTCGAGGCGTCGCCGCTGCGCCCCTATATCGATCCCGGCCTGGCGGTGGAGACGTCGCGCGGGTGCTGGTGGGGCGCGAAAAAGCATTGCACCTTCTGCGGGCTGAACGGCGGCAACATGGCGTTCCGCTCGAAAGCGCCGGAGCGCGTGCTCGGCGAGCTTCGGCATTTGTCGGAGCGTCACCAGATTCGGAAGTTCAACGTCGTCGATAACATCCTCGACATGAAGTATTTCCGGACGCTGCTGCCGCAACTGGCCGAGGAGGAGCCCTACAGGCTGTTTTTCGAAACCAAGGCCAATCTCCGCCGCGACCATCTGGAACTGATCGCGGCCGCAGGTATCCGGCGCCTGCAGCCCGGCATCGAGACCATGCATGACGAGATCCTCCGGCTGATCGACAAGGGCACGACCGCGCTGCAGAATGTGCAACTGCTGAAATGGGCGCGCGAGCTCGGGATCTTCATCACCTGGAACTTCTTGTGGGATGTGCCGGGCGAGTGCGACGGATGGTATGGCGAGATGGCTGATTGGCTGCCGCGGGTGGCGCATCTGCAGCCGCCCGGCATCGACCGGATCCAGTTCCACCGCTTCAGCCCCTATCATCAGCGTGCGGCGGACTTCGGGCTCACCCTGGCACCATATCCCAGCTATGAATCGGTGTACCCCGTGGCAGCGGCGGACCTGAAGGAGCTCGCTTATTATTTCGATGCCGTGGGGCGGCCGCCGGCGGCCCGGATGCTGGCCGAGCGCCGGCAGCTGAAGCGCGTGGTGCGGATCGTCGGCAGCTGGAAGCAGGCATGGGACCGCGAGGATCCCGCCGACCGCCCGGCGTTGCTGGTCCAGCCCGACGGGGCGGACCTGGTCGTTGCGGACACGCGGCCGGGAGCGCCGGCGGCCGGCTATCGGCTGACGGGGCTCGCCGCGAGGCTCTATGCCGCGTGCGACGGCATCATTTCCTTGGCGCAACTGATGACGCTGCTCGCTTCGGATTCGCTGCCGGTCGACGAAGCAATGGTCCGCGAAGTTCTCGCCGATCTGGTGCGTCGGGAGCTCCTGCTGGAGCAGAATGGCCGATACCTCGCGCTTGCGCTGCGCCAGCTTGCCCCCATCCCGGATGGTCCGGCCGACTTCCCCGGCGGAACGACCAATCTGAGGGCCTGGTACGAAGATCATGCCGCCTTGGAGGAGGTGCTTGCATGAAGGCTGGCCGCAACGGCCCGCAAAGCAGCTAGATGTCGTGATCGTCATGCAAGCAATTGTCATGAATATGCGTGAATCGGATCGGTTTATACGTTGACCATCACGGCACGGAGAAATTATATATATAATCGAATCCAAGTCTTTTGGATTCAAACAACTTGGGAGTCGGATGATGAGCACAAACACCGTTACCGACCTTTCGGCTGAAGAATGGGCCGGCCTCAAAGCAATCAGCAAGACTCAGCATAACACCGTGTACGATGGCGAGAATTCCGGAACGGCAACGACGGATACGCCGGGGCTGGGCAAGACCGTAGTCGGGTATAGCTATGATCCGGGGAAGAAGACGGCTGAATTCACCATCAAGGAGAAGCCGGAATCGGTGCCTGCAGAGGTGATATGGTTCGCCCTTGGTGCGACTGTCGCACATGTGTCCGGTGCAGCGGCGCGGACCTATTGAAGAACTATGATTCGATACATGCATGTATTCTTGTATGGGATGAAGGATTTGCTTGATCCACAATCTGGAGGATAGGACATGGAAAGCGGACAGATCATCGATACCAACGTCGACTCGCGCAAGATCGCGGAGCTCGCGCTCGAACAGGAAATGGGCGAGGAGCTGACGGATGAGCAGTTGCTCCAGATGGCCGAGGGTTCCTGTTCTTGGGGTGCCAACTGCCGCGGCTGATCTCGGCAGGCAAGCTATTGGGGAAGCCGGATGCTCCTATTGCTGGCAGTTCGGCAGATACTACCAAGACGCACTGACAAGAGCCCACTCCTACGCCCGATCCGTCGCCCCCGCAACGCGAGGAGGCAATTGGGGTCTCGCTCGGGGCGGTTGCTGAGACCGAGAAGCGAAAGGATCCCGTTTTGGTCCGGATCAGGGCGTCGAGGTGAGATGAGTCCCTGCCAGCGCAATTTGGTTTGAGGGAGAATTACGCATGAACGTGCAATCAAATACGGGCGTCGACACGGGCGTGGAGCGCGTGGAAGAAGCCAAGATCGATCTGATGCTAGGCGAGGAACTGACCGACGAGCAGCTGTTGCAGATGGCGGAAGGATCGTGCTCCTGGGGTGCCAATTGCAACAAGGGGTGCTGAGCGGCGACGTGCAATCCAGGCACGCCCCGGATGGCAGGCGTTGATGGAATGGAGGGGCGTTGTTGTGACGCTCCCCCATTTCCCGTTCCGCGTGTTTGCACCGATATGGCTCTAGCCGATATTGGTCCTGATTTCCTGACCAGCCTGTTTGCCTGGGCCACCAACGATGGGCCGGGTGCGGCGCTGGGTATCTATCGGGACGGCCAGCCGCTGTTGCTGCGCGGCTTCGGCCTGGCCAATGTCGAGCATGGCATGCCGATAACGCCCGGCACGGTCTTCCATGTCGCGTCGCTGTCGAAGCAGGTGACGGCGTTCTGCGTCGCCCTGCTTGCCGAGCGCGGGATGCTGGACCTCGATCAGCCGCTCGGGGCGCTGTTCCCGGAAATCCCGATCGCACGAGAGATCACGCCGCGCCAGATCCTCCACCATTGCAGCGGGCTGCGCGATCAATGGGGGCTGCTCGATCTGGCGGGCTGGCGGCACGAGGACGTGAAGCACGACGCCGATATCCTTGGGCTATGCGGCCGGCAGCGCGCGCTGAACTTCGCGACGGGCACGCGCTTCCAATACATCAATAGCGGCTACACGATCCTTGCCGCGGCGATCGAGCGCGTCACCGGCATGGCGTTGCGGGCCTTTGCGCACGAGGCGCTGTTCGTGCCCCTGGGGATGCACCGAACCTGTTTCCGCGATGCCTTCGACCTGCCGCTGCAGGGGCGGGCCGATGCGTATGCGCGCGCGGCGGACGGCACGCTGCGCATCAACAACCCCGCCTATGCGACGGCGGGGCCGACGGGATTGTTCACCACCGTCGCCGATTTCGCCGCCTGGGAGCAGCATCTGCTGCAGCCGCAAATCTGTTCGCAGGCATTGATCGCGGCGATGCATCGCCCCGGTCTGCTCAACGACGGGCAGTCGACCGGCTATGGCTTCGGCCTGGCGATCGGACGCTATCGAGGCTTGGAGGTCGCGGAACATGCCGGGGGCGATGCTGCCTTCCGCGCGCATTATCTGCGCTTTCCGGTGCAGCGCCTGGCCGTCGCGATCTTCTGCAACACGGCAACCGCGCCACCGGGCCAGATCGCCCGGAAGATCGCCGATCATCTGCTGGCCGACGCGTTCGGGGCCGCCGCGGATCGTGCCGCCGCGCCCGCGCAAGCGAGCCGTGCGGTGGGAGCGGAGATGCCGGCGGGCGATGCGCTGCTCGCCTTTTGCGGAAGCTATCGCGAGCCGGGGGGGCAGGATCGCGTCGAGGTGCGCTACCGCGACGGCCGCCTGTTTCTCTGTCCGCCGGGCGGCCCCGACTATGAGCTCGCACCCACCGGCCCGGCGAGCTTTGCTTTCCTCGGCCTGGATGCGACCTGCGAATTCCTGGTGGAACCCGGTGCGCCGATGCAATTCCGGACCTTTTATGGCGGCACCCAGACGGCCTCGCTGGAGGCGGTGCCTCCCGAAGCCGCGGGGACGCCGGCACCCGTCACGGACTATGTCGGGATCTACGACAGCGCGGAACTGGATGTCGCGTACCGGGTAGCGCTGCAAGGTGAGGCGCTGGTGCTGGACCGCGGCCGGCGCGGCGCGCACCCGCTGATGCCGTTGAGGCAGGACGACTTCGCCTGTGCGGGTGGCCTCTCGATCCGCTTCGAACGCGACGCGGCCGGCGCGGTCGCGGCGATGCTGGTCAGCACCGAGCGCGTCTGGGATCTGCGCTTCGAGCGCAGGGCGACCCTGTGCGCCGATCAGGACAAGGCGATGGCGGGGCACGCCGGCCCGTCCACCGGCGCGCCCTCGCGGTAATTGGCGTCGTCCAGATACGGCGCCAGCCACTGCCAGCGCGCGGGCGAGGCTTGCAGGGCATCCCGCGTCGCGAAGCGGGTATCGGCCGGAATATAGGACAGGCCGACTGCCTCGCGCGCCGTCATTCCGCCATTTGGATCCGAGGCATGCAGCGTCCAGCCATCGTGGATCGCAACGTCGCCAAGCGCCATCGGCGCCGCGCGAAGCAGCAGTTTTCCTTCCGGTGGCGTGTCGTACGATGCTTCGGTGAACCCGTCGCGATGCGATCCGGCGGCGTAGACCATCGGCGCGAGCGCTGCATCGATCGGGGCGAGCGGGAGCCAGAGCGTCAGCATCGTCGCATCGACGATCGGAAAGAACCACAGGTCCTGGTGCCAGAAGGTGGCCGGAGCGCCCGGCGGCTTGATATAGGCGGCCGCCGCGACGAGCCGGACCGCCTCGGTCCCCAGCCAGTCTGCCGCAATTCTGCCGAGCGCCGGCGCGGTGAGGATGTGCGCGATCGCCGGCGCCGCGCGATGGGGTTCGAATACCGCTGCGATTTCCTGCCCGCTCGCGCGGTTGGGCAAATCGTGGGCGGCCTCCATCAGCTGCGGTCGCCAGGCGGCGACCAATGCCGGGTCCAGCACACCGCGAAGATGGGCGAAACCGGTATCGTGATAGCCGTTGCTCACTGCATCATTTTGCATTCGTGGATCACCCGTTCGATCAAGTCGGCCTCGCCTTCCAGCAGGTCCCGCCGGGTCAGGGCATGGACCGCATCGGGCACGACACCTCCGCCCTCGATGGGCCGTCCGGCCTGCGCGCCGGTACGGTGGCATCGCAGCACGGCGACCCGCAGGCTGGCGGCGTCCTCGTCCGGCGCGAACAACGGGTCGCCGCTCAGCCGGTGGATCAGCTGCTGCGACCAGGCCGCGCCGCCGCCGCCGCCCGTGCGCGGCGCGACTCCGATCACCTTGCCAATGCGGTGGTCCTGCACGCCGGCGGCGAACATCTCCGCCGTGCTGTAGGTGTGCGCATCGACGAGCACGATCACCGGCCCGGGATAGGGCCGGACGTGCGGGCCGATGGTCGGCGACGGGGTGAGCGGGCGCGTGGCGGTGTGGGAGGTGCCGGCCCGCCTGGCGGCCTCGATCGGCTCGCGCCAGGGCGCCAAGGCTGCGCAGTGGTTCGCGAGATCGCGCATCCAGTCGGTCGAGCGCAGCGCGAAGCCGAGGGGTGTGATCGGTCGATCGGTGAACAGGCCGAGCATGCGTTCGCCGGTCTGGACAAAGCCTTCCTCGCAGCCGCGCAGATCGATCACCACGCCCGTGCGAGGCTGGCGATCCAGCACCTCGGCGAGCATGGGCAGGAAAGGGTCGGCCGGCGCCTGGAGCGAGGCGATGCGAATCCAGCCGATATCCCCGCCCGGCGTGGCAATCCGTCGATGGCGCAGGTCGCCGGTGACCGCCTCGAAGTCCGGTTCGGGCGGAATCCAGGCGGCGCATGCGCGGGCCAGCTCCTCGGCGCTCGCGACCTGCCATTCGACGGTCATGCTGCGGGCACCCGAGGCCGTTTCCACCTCGATGGCGACGGCCTGCTCCTCGGGCGGTGGAAGGAGGCCGAGCGGCCGGATCGTGAGCGTCTGGATCGCCTTGGCGCGGCGAGCTTCGCTGTTCGCGCCGAGTTGCCCAGTGCCATGGGCATCCAGCGCCGCTACGATCGGCTGGCCGTTCCAGGCATGGAGCCGGTCCCCGCGCCGGAGCCGCGGGTCGGCGGATCCGGTGACGAGCAACGTCATGCCCCCCTGGTCCCAGCATGCGGCGACGGTGAAGGGCAGGGCGGCGAAGCGCTGGCTCTCGGCGGGCGGCAGGACGAGGCGGGTGTGGCGATCCCCGAACGCCGCGAAGACTCCCATCAATGCGCGATACAAGTGGGTACGCGGCGCGGGCGGGTTGGCAGCGAGTGCCCGCAACCGAGCCAGCGGATCGATTCCTTGGGCACGCCGATCGGGCAGGTGCACGCAGATCTGGTCGAAGGCGCGCAAGGCCCGATCGATCAGAAGCCGGTCCGCATCCTCTGCCGGTGCCGCGCAGGCCGCATCCTCCACCGCGTGCAGGCTCTGCGCATCCATGGCGCTATTCCCAGCCAAGGACCGAGGGCAGCGTCTGCGGCGCGGCGATCCGCAGCAACTGGTATCCGATGCCTGACAATCCCTGGAAGAAAGAGGGGTCGAAAAACTCCTGCCCCCCGCGTCCGGCCAGCCGGTAGCCGCCCGCCTGGCGCCGCCGCGCGAGTACTTGGCCGGCCCAGGCCTGCGCACGTGCGGGCGCCGCAGGATCGAGCAGGCGGGCCGCCGGCAGCAGGAAAAGCTCGGCCCGGCCGAGCGCGCCGCAGCACAGTCCGTCGCGATCGCCGATGCCGTGGCGTTCTGTCGTGCGGAGCGCGACTTCCAGATCGCGCCGGTGCTCGGCTGGTGCCCCGTGCGACGCACGCCCGATGCCGATCCCGGGCGCGCCGTGGCACCAGGTCGTCATATAGCGCGGCGCGGTCGCAAGGTCGCCGCCGCCATGGCGATGGTCGCGCCAATTGCCCTCGGCCAGATCGAAGGCGTCGTTCTCCGCCGCGATCGCTTGCGCCGCCGCGGCCGCGAAGCGCGCCTCGCCGGTTGCCCTCGCCAGCCGGTCGAGGGCAGCGGCGATACCGGCCGCGCCATGCGAGAAGCCGGTCAGCGGAGGTCCTCCGCCGGGAGCGGGCCAGGCGATTCCCGCACCGCTCCGGATCGCGCTGGCCAGCAGGTGGTCGCCGCACTGTAGGGCCTTGTCGAGCAGCACCGGATCGGGACAGCGGCGGTGCAGGCACAACAATCCCAGGATCGCGCCGGCCGATCCGGACATGATGTCGAACGCCGTGTCGTCGCGGATCCAGGCCGGGCTGATCCTGCTGCCGAAGGCGATGGCCTCGACGTAGAGGTCGGGTTGTGCGAGCAGTTCGCCGCACCAGGCAAGCGTCGCGACGAAGGCGCCCGCACCCGTCGCGGCGCCGAGCGTATAGCCTTCGCGTACCAGTTGTTCGGGCGTTGCGGCGTGCAGATGGCGTTGCAGTGTCGCTAGGGCAGCGATGGCGAGGTCGCGCCCCGATCCCGTCACGCGCGCCAGGGCGGCGAAGAACAGCGCCACGCCGGCGATGCCGGAATAGAGGTCCATGCGCAGGGGGCGGAATTCGTGTCGATTGGCACCCGGCAGGAGCTGCGGCGCGATCCAGGTCCCCGCGCCGCCCGACAGGATTGCCTTGCCCGCCAGTTCCTCCCCGATCCTGCGCGCTGCTTCGATCAGCTCCCGCGGCGCCGCCGCTGGGGTCGGTTCCGCGTCGGAAGTCGCGGACGTGGGCACATGCTGCACCACCGATTGCGCCAGCCCCAGCGACGCGCGGATGAATTCCTGCTGCAGCTGCAGATCGGCTTCGTCGAGCGAGCGGATGCGGCGTTGCACCCGCTCGATCGCCGATTGCTCGAACAGGTCGTCGAGCGCGATGCCGGTGGGCAGCCGCAAGCCGCGCTCGGTCGTGCGGACGGCGAACTTCGGGATATCCAGCCGTTCGAGCGCCGCGAGCTCGGCTTCGAGCAGCGGGCGGAAGCGCATCTGCTTGTGGCTTTCCAGGTAGAAGCGGCTGATCACGTCCATCTCGATGCTGCGTTCGGCACCGTCGCGCAGATGCCGTGGGGCGCCCAGCCGCTTGAGGACCAGTCCGTAGATCCGCGTGGCATGGAAGACGAAGCGGATTTCGCTGCCGGCGAAGCGCTTTGCCAGCCCGTCGCCACCGGTCCCGGCCCAGCGCGGCGCCTCGGCCATCAGGCGTCGATAGATGTGCGCGAAGCCTTCCACGAGTGCGTCGACATGGTCGGCGGCATGCCCCGGTACCCCGTGTGCCGATGGAAGATGGTCGCTGCTGTCGACGAGGATCGGCTCCTGCGCGAGGGTCATCGCGTCGGTACCGGCGTCCCGCCAGACCCGACGGACATAGGAGGTGACCTGCCCCGGTGCCGCAGCAAGGCCGCTGATGTCGACGCAGTGCCCGGCTGGTCCCATTTCCCACGCCGGCAGGAAACCGGCGCGAAACACCGAATTGAACAGCATGTCGCCGGCGACCGCTTCGGCCGGGGAGAGATCGCTGGGGCCCCGGATCACCGGATGCATCAGCGTTTCCATGTCGATCAGCAGCGGATACGCCCCGCGCGCGACGATGTTTTCGAAGAAACAGTCGGATGCCTCGACCGCGTAGAGGAGCGCGAGCAGCATGCCGGCGCGCCGATAATAGGCGGGCAGATCACCCGAATCCGCGCAGGGGGCAGGGGCGGCATATTCCACCCAGCCATGGCTCTCGCGGGACAATACCCGCAGCAGTCCGAAATGCGCACCGTTGTCGTTGAGGTCGGCCAGCCAGGCGAACCATGCCCGCTCCACATCGATATTCCGCGGCTTGTGTACGATCGTCAGCCCGCGCTCGAAGGTGAGGATCGAAACGGTGCGGCCGCCATTGTGCCGGTCCGACAGCGAGGTGCGGAGGCCCGCGACCCTCCCCGGCGCGCTGCCGCCGGCGAAGATACGGGCGATGTCCGCCCGGTCGGCGGCCAGCGCTTCGGCCATGGCGGTGGTGTTGGCGACGAAATCGGCGAGGGTCGTGGCGAGCAGCCGCGCCAGGACCGGATATTCGAGCAGGAAGCCGTGCATGCCGCCCGCGAGCATCTCCGCGACGAACGCGTCATAGCAGGCGGTCGAGGATGCTGCCGCCGCGTCCCTCCCGGCGGCGCTGCGCCGGGCTGCGAACTTCAGATAGAAAGCGGGTGCGGCGAGATGGCTGAGCGCTTCGGCGAGGTCGCCGAACAGGGCGTCGGTCGCCGCCTCGGTAAAGCCGGGCGCCAGCACCGGTGCGAGCGCGCGGCGCGCTTCGGCGACGAACGGCGCTACCAGCGCACCGAAGGGGCAGGCGGGTACCTTGGTGGGATGCTGCTCGATCGCCGCGAGCGACCGCGTGATCCAGTCGGTCCAGTCCGGCAGCGGCCCGGTGTGATGCAGCAGGCCGAGGCGGCGCTGCGCCGCTTCCGGCGTGGTGTCGAGCCAGGCCAGCCGACGGGCGAAGGCCGAGGGATCGGCCCCGCCGATCTTGGCGCGCCACTGCGCCAGGCGGGCCTGTGCGAGCTCGGCCGATGCCGGGCTGTCGACCGGGCGGAAGGGGCCGTGCAGGCGTTCGGCGACGGTCGCGGCACCGACGACGAGCTGCCGCAGATATGCCTCCCCCGGGGTGTCAGCCATCGTACCGGTGCTCGGCGACGGGTTCGACCTCGAGCAGGCCTTCGCGCACCAGCCGCGTCGCCAGCACCTGCGCCTCCCGCAGGCTCAGCCCGGGATCCAGGTCGCGGATCGCGGCGCGGCGGTGGCGGGAAAGATGGTGGAGCGCCGGGCCGATCTTGGCCGGGCCGGCGATGCGCCCGCCCGAATAGCGGATGCAGGCCATGCCTGCTGCCTCGAACACCTGGCAGGCGATGCCCTCCCGCACCCGGACGATCGTGTCTTCGCCGAGCGCCGGTGGCGCGTGCAGGAAGTCGTCGCCGGGCGGTGGCGCGCGTTCGACCAGCCAATCCTCGGCGAGTTGCCCCAGCGCGCGATCGGGATCGAGCAAGGCGGGCAGGGCGGCGGCCAGCGCGCGGAATTCCTCGCGGATCCCGCTGCCGTCCAGATAGCCGGGCGGTAGCGCCCCGCGCAGCCGCTCGTCCGCGCGCGCCGCCTTGATCCCGGCCTGCAGGAGATCCAGCCATGTCCTCGGATGGACGCCGATGCTCAGATGTACCGACATGCAGTCGGTCGCGGCGGCCGAATGGACGTGGCCGCGCGGGATGTAGAGCATGCCCCCGGCGGTGAGATCGCCGTCGAACACCAGCGGCGGCAATTCTCCGGTCACCGGGGCGTGTTCGTCGCGCAGCGGCCGGTCCGTCGCCGCCGTGCGAACCTGCCAGGCCTTGCTGCCGGAGACCTGCAGGATGAACACGTCCATGATGTCCCAATGGTGCGAAAAGGCGCGCGCACCCGGGGGCGTGACATAGAGATTGACGTCGACCGGATGCTGCAGCTCGGCCTGCAACGCCATTGCGTAGCGCTCGACGGGCTCCCACAGCTTGTCGATACCGTTGACGATCAGCGAATAGCCTTCGCCGAGCGCCGCCCGCACCGCGGTGAGCCGCGGGGTGCCGTCGACATTGGTCCAGCGCTGCCCGTAATGCTGGCTGTCCTTGACGAGCAGCATGCCCTCGGGCGGCGCGGGCTTCAGATAGTGGAGAAGCCGCCCGATGTCCTCCAGCCGGAACAGACGGGTGAATCGCGCGGGATCACCGCTCGGGACGACAAGGGAGCGGCGCTCCCAATAGTCGTCGACAAAGGCGCGCGCGGAAATCGGCGCGGTGAGGCTGTCGAGGATCGGTCGGGATGCCGTATCCTGCTCGGGTTCCAGCAGCAGCATCGCTTACGCCAGCCGTAACAGGCCGATGGCGACCAGCCGACGCGCCAGGACCAGCTTCTCGCGATCGGCCAGGCTCGGCAGGTCTGCCACGGCGAAGCGCGGGTTCGCGGCGATGTAGGCCAGCGCCGGGCGGATCTTCGCCGGGCCGAGGATGCTGTTGCCGGAGAATTGCAGCCCGGCCTGCGCTTCCGTTTCGATCAGGCGCGCGAGCGTGATGGATCGCCGCTCAAGGCGGGTGCCGAGCTGGATCGGCTCGAACAGCACCGCGAAATGCCCGTCGGGCAGCGGCGGGCGCTCCACGACCAGATGCTCGACATGCTTGTGGACGGCATCGTCGAGCGTCGCTTCCTGCTGGAGGTGCTGCTTGAACCCTTCGAACTGCTCGCGCAGCGCCTCCATGGCGGCGTCATCGTGCAGGAAGCCCAGCGGCAGCGAGCGTCGATACCGGGTGTCGCGATCGGCGAGCGCGGCGAGCGCATCGTGCATCAGGTCGAACCAGGAGCGGACATGGATTTCCAGCGTGATGTGGAGCGACGGGCTATCGTCTTCGGCCACCCCTTCGTGTGGGAAGCCGCGCGGGATATAGAGGACCGCGCCGGGGGACAGGACCGTGTCGAGGATCGGCTCGCCGAGCTGGGCGCGGTCGACCGGCGTGTACGATCCCTCCACTTTCGGTGCTTCCTGCAGCGGGGCATAGACCTTCCACCGCTTCGTCCCGTCGACCTGGACGAGAAATCCCTCCTGCGTATCGAAATGCGGCTTCACCCCCTTGGAGCGCGGCGGGGTAAGGTACACCGCGACGCCTATCCGGTGGTTCAGGTCGCCCTCGAGCTGCTGGCAGAAGGTGGCGAGCGGCGGCCAGCGCATCTCCAGCCCGCTCAGGATGATCGTGCTGCCCTTGAGATAGCTTTGGTAGACGAGATTGAGGTTGGCGGTGCCGTCGGCGTTGAGGAAATTGTCGCGGACGAACCCTTCGTCGCTGACCAGGTCGATGCTGCCGGGCTCGGGCCGCTGGTAATGGATGAAGGTGTCGACGTCGCGGCTGGAGAAGAGCGCGCGAAACATGTTCGCCGATCGGGCCGGCGCGACATACGGCTTGCGCTCCCAATAGTCGGCGAGGAATGCGTCGCGGGACAGCGGAAAGATCAGGTCGTCGAAGCGCAGCGCTTCGGGCGCGCAAGGCTCGGCCTCCGCCGGAGCGGGGAGATGGGGCGCAGCGGTTGCGGCCAGCTTCATGTCGGAGTGCCTCTTATGGATGGTCCGGATTGCGTTCAGCGCGCGAACACCAGCGGCGTCATCGGGCCGGCGGCGATCTCGCCCGGCGCGAGGCCGGGTAGCGACGTGTCGCGGTTCTGCTTGCGGATCAGGCGCGCGAAAAAGTCCTGCGGCGGGGCATCGCGGGTCATCGGCCGCTCGGCTGCCAGCCTTGCGCCATCGGCGAAGAACACGATCACGATCGCCTCGCGAAGCTGCTCGGCGGTGTTCGAGCGCGAACTGTGCATCGTCCAGGCCGAGTGCACGGCGATGTCCCCCGCGTCGAGCCGGCCGTAATTGTGGATCGCAAGCCCCCGCGCGCGCATGTCCGCCTCGAACGCGTCCATCGCTTCGTCGTCGCCGGTCGAGGGCGCGATGAAGCCGTGGCGATGCGAGCCGGTGACATAGCTCATCGGCGCCAGTTCGGGCACGATGTCGGTCAGCGGGATCCACATGGTGACGATCTGATCGGTATCGAGCGGCATGAAATAGGCGTCCTGGTGCCACGGCGTGTTGGCGCCGCCCGGCCCCTTGAAATAGCTCTGGTCGCGGAAAAGCCGGACGGCATCGACACCCATCAGGTCGGCGGCGATCTCCCCCAGCCGCGGCGCCAGCACGAACAGCCGCGCGACCGGATCGAGCGTCCACAGATTGTTGACGAACATCCAGTTCTTGCCATTGCCGGCGACCTTCTGCTCCATCGCGTGCTGGTCGTCGTTCGAGCGGGCGACGGCCGCTTTCAGCGCGGGGCGATAGGCGGCGATCTCGTCGGGCGTGAGCACGTTGCGGAGCAGGACATGGCCATCCCTTTGGAAGCTGGCGATCGTCTCGGGCGCGAGGGCGAACGTGCCGTCGAGGGGCGGCGGGTCCACGAGCAGCGTCATGATCTCACTCCTCCAGCTTCGATATCGGGGTCGCGATAGACCAGGGGAACCGCGTCGCCGCGGGCAGGCGCACCGGGTTCCAGGCCGCCCAGTGCCGCTGCCAGCAGGCTCGCCATCATCGGCGGGCCGCCTTCGGCCGATCGGACCAGCGCGCCATCGGGGAAATAGCTGATCGCCAGCGCCTCGCGGGGATGGTCGGACCGGTTCGGCGCGGAGCGATGCGCGGTCCAGCCGCTGTGCAGCGAGACGTCGCCGGGCTGCATCGGCGGATTGGTGAAAAGCGGATAGCGGGTCTCGATGCCGGCGAGGTCGATCGGCCCCGCGCGATGCGAACCGCTGGCAAAGGTCAGCGCGCCGCTGTCCTCGCCAACCGGCACCAGCGGCAGCCACAGCGTCACCACGGCATCGCAGGCGAGGGGGATATAGCCCATGTCCTGGTGCCAGGGCGTCGCCATGCCCCCGGCCGGCTTGTAGAAGCCGTTGAAGTGGAGCACGCGCACCGCCGGCGCCCCCAGCGCCTGCGCGGCGATCCTGCCCAGCACGGGCGCGCAGACCAGGCTGCGCACCGCCGCCGGCGCGGCGGCGAGGCTGAACACCGTGCGGGTCGCGCTTGCCCCCAGCGACCGCTCAAACCCGTTGAGCTCGGCATGACATTGGGCGACATAGGCACGAAGCGGTGCTGCTGCGGCGAGAACGGCCTCGCGCGGCGCGGCACCGGGCAGCATGCAATGGCCCTGATCGACGAAGGTGCCGATCTCGAGCGTGTCGGTCGCGCGCGTGAGCAGCGTCGCGGCAGTCACGCGGCTGCTCCCTTGGTGACCGCCCGCAGCGCGCGCAGCGCCGTCGCCGCGCCGAAAATGCCGCGATGGTCCGGGCTGAAATTGGTAAAGGTCGCGGCGAGCCCCTCCAGCGATGCCGGTGGGTCCGCGGGCATGCCTTGCCAGCGCGTCCAACGGACGTCCTCGGGCGGGTCGATCGCGTGCGGCGGGGGCACCCGCAGCCGGGCGGTCGGCCCCCATCCGCCACTGTCTCGCTGCCACGCGGCGAGCGCAGCGGCACCGGCGCGGGCGGCACGGCGCGCGTCCGCCTGATCGGATGCTTCCGCGAGCGCATGGGTGGCGCAGGCAAGGGCAAAGGCCGGACGGATCGCGCCCTGCGCCGCCGCCAACAGCGAGGCCCGGCGGATCAGCCAGCCGGTCGCGCGCTCGATCGCCGGGCGGTGGGCCGTGGCGTCCAGCTTGGCCAGTGCCCGCACCGCCTCGCTCGTGGCATATTCGCGGTCGAACCAGAAATAGGCGGGCCAGCTGCCATCGTCCGCCTGCCGGTCCAGCAGATAGGGGGCGAGCGTATCCGCATGCGGAGCAAGGTGCGCGCCGGCGGCGGAAACGCAGGCGTGCGACTGCGTCCAGCCGTCAAAGGAAATGAAGGCGGGCAGGCCGACATAGCCGCGAATGGCGGCGGGATCGGCATAGGTGGCCAGTCCGCCATCGGGCCGGACATGGCGCGCCAGGAACGCAAAGCCGCGCTGCGCCGCCGGCGATTCCGCCTGCGCCAGCCCATCGGCCAGGCGGAGGGCCCAGAGGCTGCTATCGGCATCGCCAGGGACGCCTGGGTTATAGCTCCAGCCGCCTTCTGGCAGGCTGTGTTCCCGCAGGAATCGCCAGGCTCGCTCCGCCGCGGCGCGCGGTGCCGTATCCTCTCCGTCGCCGAGCAGGGCTTCGGCCGTATAGGCGGTTACCCAGCTGTCGCTGAGACCCGCGGGCAGCAGGAAGTCGCGCCAGCTGCCGCCTGGATCCTGCCGCGCCAGCAGGAAATCCACGGTACGCGCTGCGGCGGCGCCGATGTCCGCCTGCCGATCGAGCAGCGCCGTCATCCGCCCTGCTCCACGTCGCGCAGCGCGATGCCGAAATAGCCCTTGGCCTGGGCGCGGCCATCCCCGGCCAGCACCAGCTTGACATGGCTCAGCCCGCGCAGCAGCAACCGCGGCACCCCGTCCAGCACGACGTGCTGATGCCCGGTCCAGTCGAGCAGCGCCGCATGCTTGGCGGGCGTGAGCACGCCGCCGTCGGACAGCGCCTGCCAGATCCCCGCCCAGCGACCTTCGCGATGCGGCTGGCGCGACCAGCTTCCCGAGCGGAAGTTCGGCTCGATGCCGATATGCGGAAACACCTGTGCGGCGATGTCGAAGTGCAGGCCGATGAAATCGCAATGTGGCGCCAGCGCCGCCAGCCAATGGTCGAGCGCGGCGCGATCCCCGGCCCAGCCGATCGCATCGAGATAGGCCGGCACGGCGGCGAGCGGCAGGTCGAAGATGCACAGGCGAACCGCCTGGATCGGCCGGCTCAGCATCACCCCGATCTGGAAATCCCCGGTGCCCGCCGGGCAGGCGCGGAAGGCGCGATCGAGGCTGTCGTGCAGCGCCGCACTGTACGCGCCGTCGAACAGTTCGGGGAACAGCGTGTGCTGCATCCACTCCCAGGGGCGCGCCGTCTGCGGCTCGTCGGGCCAATAGCCGAACAGCAGGTTCGGCGCGGGATCCGCCTCGCCCGCATCGAATTCCAGCCAGGTCGAGGCGGCATCGGCAAAGGGATCGGCATGGGTTTGCTGCCAATGCCGATAGAAACGGCCGATGCGTTGCCAGGTGCCGGTGCCCGAGCCGATCGCATCGGCGGCCAGCAGCCGTGCCCCTTTCGGGGAAAGGTTCAGCGCGCAATCGGTCGACTGCGCGGCGCCTTCCCCCAGGCGGCATTCGAACCCGAAGAACTGGACGGCGTGGAGCGGGAACAGCGCGCCGACCCGCCGGCTATGGTCGAAGCTGGTGGGGGACATCAGCAGCGGTGGCAGCAGCGGCGCGATCTGGTCGAACGCGGCGGCAAGGCTGCCCTGCTCGACGACGGGGTCTGCGGTCAGGCTATGCATGGTCGGCAGGCTCCAACGACGGTACCGACGTCGCAGTGGGCGCCGTCCTTCCCGTCGCCCCCTCCGCCGGACCGGTCGTTCGCCGCGTATAGGAGGCGAGGGGATCGAAGGGCACGCCGGCAAGCAGCAACCGGCGCAGCAGCCCCGCAGCGCAAAGTGCGGCGCCGTTGGTCGCGCGCTCGGACTGGCCCACCTCGACGATGTCCCAGCCGACCAGCCGGAATCGCTGTGCCGCCGCGTCCACCAGGTCGAGTGCCTGGTGATAGCTGATGCCGCCGGGGAGGGGGGTGCCCGTCTCCGGCGCATGGATCGGGTCGATGCAGTCGATGTCGAAGCTCAGATAATAGGGAATGTCCCGCGGCAGGCCGGCGAAAACCGCATCCGTCGAAAGCTGTCGCAGCTCGCGCGCACTGACATAATCGACTCGAGGGTCGTGGTGCAGGCTGGCGGCAGCGGCCGTTTCGAACGTGCGCAGCCCGAACTGCCGCAACACGCGCAGGTTCGGCCGTGCCAGCGCGCGGTGGAACACGTTGGCGTGCGTGACATAGTGAAATTGTGCGCCCGCGGGCGGCCAGAGATCGTGATGCGCGTCGAAATGGAGAATGCCCAGCGCCGGCCAGTGGCGAAGATGCGCCTCGATCGCGAAGGCGGTGCAGGAATGATCCCCGCCGAGCATCGCCGGCACGCAGCCCTGCGACAGGAGGATCTCGCTCAACAGCGAGAGGCGCGGCCCATAGCTGGCGATGCCTTCGCCGACCAGTCCCGCGACGTCGCCAAGATCCCCGACCGATGGAAGCGAGGCAGCATAGGATCGACGCATCTCGAAATCGAGACAGACGCGGTCCTTGCCAGCCGCCGCGGAAGGCGCGGCAAACGGGACCTGCGCGTGGCGGCGTATCTCGGACGGGCCTGCACGTGCACCACCGCGACCGCTCGATGCGACATCGGTCGGCGCGCCGAAGAGGACGATGTCGGGCTTGCTTCCCGGTTCGAGGAGTTTCGACAGGGTCAGCGGACCGCCAATTGCGGCGGCGGTCTGGGTGAGTAGCTGGTCCGCCGCCACCAGCAGCGCGTGGCGGATCGCCGTCGGCACGTCTCGCGCCTGAGCCTGCGCCCGTCCGAACCATTCATGAAGCGGCCTGGGTCGCGCGAAAAATTCGAGAAGTTCCACTATATCCCGGTGGAAGCTCTTCTCGGTGCCCGCCGCCAGATTGGCTACCGAAATCGTCTCGCCTCTATCGATAATGCGCAACCCGGGCACGGTCACGAACACGGTATCGACCATATCTGCCAAGGGATTCATCCTGACGCCCCGACCGAGTATTTCGCTTTTACGGATAATATCTGTAAATGTGCGAGAAATGCGGCATTAAAACGGGCGACCGATTTGTACGCAGCGCATCACAGTCTGGCAATTTTTTGACAGACAAGTGATATGACAATGATTCTTGCTATGTTTGTGTGGAAGGGTATTTACGAGGAAAAGGAGAGTCAAGTTGATTGTGTCCGAGTGGAACTAATCATTCGTTGGATTTGCGAAGCGTGCGCCGCAAGAACCATGCGGCCGTGCCGGCGAATTTGATGCTTTTGCCGAAGCGGGGTTGTGGTGCGATCATCGCTTGGCGCAAGATACCGGACGCCCTTGCGTCGGAAGAGGGCGGCTGAGAGGAGGCTGGGCCGAAGCGTTCGCAACGTCGCTCGCGCCGCTGCGCTATGGGGAGAGTGCCGTGCCGCCCTCTTTCGCGCGTGGCGGTGCCGTCCGTAGCTGGCAGCGCAATGCGGCTATTCCAAGCGGCGGTGGCGTCAAAGGTTGATGATCCCTCGCCTGAGCGCGGTCGTCACCGCCTGGGTTCGATCGCTGACGCCCAACTTCTGAAAGATCGTGCGCAGATGCGCTTTCACGGTTTGTTCGGAGACGCGTAGCTCATGGGCCACGAGCTTGTTTGCTTTGCCTGCGGACACAAGGGTGAGAATTTCGACCTCGCGATCGCTGAGCGGCTCTTCGGCGGAATGTAGCGCGATTTCCTGGGCGACGTCCGCGGGGATGAACCGGCGGCCGCCATGTACGGTCCGGATCGCGGTCAGCAGTTCGTCGATCAGAGAACTTTTGAGGAGGTATCCGTACGCTCCGGCCTTCAGCGCTTTTACCGCCTGAACATCGCCGGGATAGGTGGTCAGGACGATGATGCGCGCATTGGGCGCAAGGTCACGGATCCGGCTGATCGCCTCGATTCCAGGCAGAATCGGCATCTGCAGGTCCATCAGCGTGATGTCGGGTCGCATCCGCTCGAATGCCGCGACCGCCTCCGCACCGTTTGCCGCTTCTCCGACTATTTCGAGATCGGGCTCAGGCGCAACTATTCCCGCGATACCCTGTCGCAGCAGCACATGGTCGTCTGCCACCAAGATGCGAATGGGCTTCGACGTCATGGCCGTACCCGCCGGGCGATGCGACATATCAAACCATCGACGCCAAATCGCCGCGCCGGATCGTCCCGATCTGCCGTGCTGTCGGGGAGGACGAGCCTCAGTTCGGTGCCATCGCCCAAAGGACTGTTCACAACGAGTCGACCTCCTATCGGTTCGGCGGGCTCCCGCATCCCGCGCAATCCATCATGGCGCGGCCGTTCGTCTTGCGCCAGCACCTCGGGCGGGATGCCCATCCCGTCGTCCCGCAGCACCAGGCTCGGCCGTCCACGGTTCCCAACCAGCGGGACGGTCGCCACGGTTGCTCGCGCATGCTGCCGGCCATCGGACATCGCCTCCCGGTACATCCGAATAGCCTCTTGCTGTGCACCCTGATCCGCCGGGGCGCGTAGCGCGACCATGCCGCGTCGGCACCGCCCAAAAGATCAGGGCGGCGATACCCCATCTTGGGATGCGGTATCATGCGGGCGCCTGCTAGCCGCGAACGGGGATTTGCCGCCCGCCGCGCCGCTGCAGACTGCCGATGAAGCCATGTCGATGGAGGAAGGGATGAACGGAGATGCATAGGATCGCCCGCTTGCGCCGCAAGGTGATGCGATGGCTCGCCCGGGAAGCCCGCGAGGGGGGCGGCCCAGCTCGGCGCTTTCCATCCGCGATCGGGCCATTGGGCCGGGTGATGGGGAGCGGATGCAACCACGCATCGCGCACCGTTGCCCCCCCGGATCCCGGAAAGGGCATGTGATGGAGATCCTCTACGAAACACGCGCACGCGTGGTAGGTGGGCGCACCGGCAACGCGACGATCGACGACGGTGCGCTTGCGCTCAGGCTCACCAGCCCGCCCGCGCTGGGCGGCGGCGACAGCGGCGGGACGAATCCGGAGCAGCTATTCGCCACCAGCTATGCGGCATGCTTCCTGAGCGCGCTTCGGTTCGTGGCCCATCGGCGGCCGCTGGTGGTCCCGGAGGGAAGCGCCGTGGTCGCGTCGGTCGGCATTGGCATGCGCGAGGACTGTGCCGGCTTTGGCTTGGCGGTGACACTGTCGATCAGCTTGCCGGGACTGGAGCCAAGCATCGCGGCCGAACTCGTGGAGGAGGCGGAGCAGGTCTGCCCCTATTCCCACTTGATGCGGAACGGAGTGGATATCTCCGTGGGTATTCGCGATTGAGGCGTGCGTGCGGGCAGCCGGAACGTCCGGCCGGCGCCGCTGCGCGCGCATGTTCTCACCTGCCTCGGGAGAACGGGCACAACCGCTCCGGCAGCGCGTGGATAGGGCAATGTCGATGCGCCGCATTGCCCTCGGATCGCAGGATGAAGTGCAGTGCATCGGGAATGGCCCCCAGGCGACGACAAGGGCTCGCTCAGCAAAGGGGCGCGCGCGGTCGCATGCGCGCGAGGACAATCGGCTGGCGCTTCCAATAGGTCAGCGATCGCCACGCCCATTCGAGCGGACCGAATTCGAAGACGCGGAGCCAGAGCAGGCTGAAGACGATGTTGAAGGTCCAGACGCCGATCACCACCAGCATCATCTGATAGTGTTCCAGCGTGTCGACCGGCAGCAGGTAGGTCCAGGCGAACAGCGTGCGGCACAGGATGCTGGTGAAAAGATAGTTGGTAAGCGCCATGCGGCCGACCGCCGCCAGGCAGCGCTGGAGCGGCATCAACGCGCCCTGGCGTACCAGCAGGAGGAGGATGGACGCGTTGGCGAGGCACCCCGGAATGGCCTGGAACTCGTAGGGCAGCATCATCGCGACCGTGGTGACGCTGCTGCTGAAGTCGTAGTGCGAGGCTTGGACCAACCCCCCGAGGACGATCGGCCAGGCGATGCCATATCCGGCCAGGGCGACCTTCGCGTACGTGGCCGATGTCAGCTGGCCGGTGAGGAACCCCGTCCTGAACAAGCCCATCCCGGCGATGAGAAGCCCCAGCGTCTCGAGAATCCAGCCCGAGGCGAAGATGCTCGTGACGAACTCCCGATAGGCGGCGGCGGGCAGGCTGCTGACGTAGGAACGCGGTTGCTCGGGCATCGGCGTGGCCAGTGCTTTCAATTGCGCGCTGCGCGCCGCCTCGGCCGCGTGCAGCGCGACCAGCTGTGCGGCCGTCGGCAGCGCACCTCGTGCGAGCGCGCCCCGTCCGTCCGCTTCCAGCTGCGCGGTTGCCCAAGAGGCCGGGATGTTCATCGCCTGCGAGATGCCGAACGTCCCGCCGACGAGTGCCACCGACAATCCGATTGCCACGAGCCGGCGGCCGGGGAGGTGACGGAGCGGATACAGCACCAACAAGGCGCCCGACGCGTAGAAGAGAAGGACGTCGCCGCTCCAGATCAGCGTTCCGTGCAATGCACCGATCAGCAGCAGCCACAAGTTGCGACGATGGAAGATGGCTGCCGCCATGCCCGCATCATGTCGCTGCTCGAGGCGCTGCAGCAGAAGCAGCGCGCTGGCGCCGAACAGCATCGAGAAGAGCGCGCGCATCTTGCCTTCGAACAGAAGCCATTGGATCGCCATGACGACCAGATTCAGTTCCGGTTGCTCTCCCGAGGAGGAGATGACGCGCAGTGGTACGTTGAAGGCGACGCTGGGTGACCCCGCGAACAGCTGAATGTTGATCACGAGGATTCCGAGCAGCGCGGCTCCGCGCAACACGTCCAATGCCGCCAAC
This sequence comes from Sphingomonas trueperi, assembly GCF_011927635.1. Taxonomy (GTDB): domain Bacteria; phylum Pseudomonadota; class Alphaproteobacteria; order Sphingomonadales; family Sphingomonadaceae; genus Sphingomonas; species Sphingomonas trueperi. Next base: position 34,651 of record NZ_JAATJB010000007.1, on the reverse strand, counting down.
CGGTCGCGTTGGGGTACGGGAGCCGGTTGCGCTGCGCGGGCGCGCGAGCCTTCTGTTGCATCCTGCATGCGAACGATCCTGTTTGGGAGGAAGCGGCAGTGGTGGCGCCGGTCGCGCTACATCCAGGCTGCGAAATCGAGGAATCATGTTGCCGACGGAATTTGGTGGGCGCACGCGCACTTCGGTGCGGCGGGCGTCCATATTGCACCTGTAGCCGATGGTGCGTGCCCGGTAGTCGGAGCGTCGCGCCAACGGGCCAATCGAGTGGCATGTCCGAGCCTGATTCCTGTCGGCCGCGCGGGATACGACGCGCGGTTTGGGATGCCCTGCTGCTGGGCTTCTGCGCCCAACACCATGCCCAATATCCCATGGCTTCGACGGCGGCCTTGATGGACGCATTGCACGCGCGGACCGCGAAGCGAAACCGCGGCGCGGCCGTCGAGAGTGGGGCCGTGCATGGTCACTCCGCCTGGTCGCGCGCATCATCCTGGAGAAAGAGCTTGCCCGAATGTATGACGAAGCTTCTGCGCGCGCCGGCGATGGCATGCCTCGCCCGCACGCTGTTGACGTTGCCCTTCTGGGTCAGCGGGGTCTCGAAGCTGCTGTTCTTCGACGCCGGCGTCGTCGAGATGGCGCGCGCCGGATTGGAACCTGCCGTCGCCTTCAATATCGCGACGATCGTGGTGCAACTGGCGGGATCGGCGCTCATCATCCTCGACCGGGGTGCCTGGCTCGGTGCGGGCGCTTTGGGATCGTTCACCGCGTTGACGATCCTGCTCGTCCACCGGTTCTGGGCCATCGCCGACGAGCCTTTCCGGACCATCGCGCTGCACGTCTCGACCGAGCATCTAGGCCTGATCGGCGGCCTGCTCTGCGTCGCCGTCCTCGCGGTCCGCCAGGAGCAGCCGGACCGCGCCCGTCACAAGCCGCCCGCCCATGGTCGACCGGAGGTGCGTCGATGATCGACACCGCTGCCGGCGGATTCAGGACCTTGCCCGTGCCACGCGCATGCTGGCGCGCCTCGGTGCATCGCTCAGGCAGCGGGCAACCGATTCTGCCAGCCGCGCGGCGTTCGCTCGCATCGTGGCGCTGTCCCGCACCCGTCCTGCGCTTGCCGCCGCAGCGTGCTGCCTACATCTTGAGGACGAAGCGATGGGCATCTGGTCGTGCCGATCCCGGACGCTCGGAATCGCCGCACCGGGCCGGCGGGCGTAGAGGCACCTGCATGATTCCAGTGGATCGCTCAGGAGATTTGCCATGAACCTTCGCCTCGTTCTTGCGGCCATGATCGCTTCGCCCTGCGTCGCACCCCCGGCATCGGCCACGCCGCTCCTCGATCCTCCGGCCTCCTGTGCAAGGCAGTTCGATCCGGCGACGCCACTGCGCGCGCGGGTGGGGGAGCCTTCGTCCGAGGTTCTCGCGGCCTATCGGGGATCGGGCGCCACCGGCGTCGGGCCGCACAGGCTTTCGGACGTCGAGTGGCAGCAGGTGGATGCGGCGATCGCGGCGCTGCCGCAGCGACACCGCGACATCCTGCGGCGGCACCTGCGCCGTATCAGCTTCATCGAGGCCTCCACTGGTGCGGGCAACGCGCTCACCAGCCGCGTCGAAGCGGCGTGCGGAGAGGCGCTGTTCGACCTCACGCTTCGCGCTGGCCTGTTCCGAGAGACGCTGAGCGATTTCCTCACCACCAAGGAGGCGGGGCTGTTCCAGGGCGACGGCTCCGGCACCACGGTGCGCATCGAGGCCGGGAAGATGCCTGCGGTCCCCTATATCCTGTTGCACGAAAGCACCCATATCGTCGACGGGGTGCTCGGCTTGGCGACGCGGGACGCCTTCCGCGAAGGAGTCTGGGCAAAAGAGGGGGGCAGGGCGCTGGCCCCGGGCCTCGCGGCGAACCCGGTCGGCAGCATTGCCTGGCGCGGTGGTGCCAGGCGTCCGATCGGCGAGGCGGCGGCACTCTATGGCGGCCTGCGGCAGACGCCGTTCACATCGCTGTACGGGAGTGTTGCGCCGGGGGAGGACCTCGCCGAATTGGTCGCATGGCAGCAGCTTGCATCGCGCTGGAAGGTTCGGCCCGCCATCGTCGTGCGCGGTGCGGACGCGAAGGTCCGGCTTCGTTACCGGCCGCTCGCGACACCCGCGGTCCGCGCGCGCATGCGCCGCGTGGCCGTGCTGCTGGGCACGGCATCCTGAGCGGCGGGCCGGGAACGGAGCCCGCCGCCCAGCGCCCGCGCGTCAGGCGTCGCGGGGAAGGTGATTGTTGACCGTGCGGTCGCCGGCCAGCCAGCGGGTCAGCGCATCGCGTGGCGCCTCGCGCGTGTCGGCGCCGGGATGGTCCGGATCGACGCACAGCTCGATCGTCTGGCCATCGGGATCCTCGACATAGAGCGAGCGGGCATAGCCGTGGTGGAACGCCATGGCGGGGATCCCGGCTTTCTCCAGCCGCTCGCGCAAGGCGGCCTGCTGCTCGGGCGCGATCTTCAGCGCGAGATGGACGAACAGCCCCTGCCGCTTGGCCGCATAGCGCGCCTGCAGCTCGGCATCGGCGAAGTGGAAGAAGGAAAGCGAACTGCCATCGGCGAGGCCGTAGGAGGCGAGCCCGAATGCATGCGGTACGCCGCCCAGCACTTCCCGTTCGATCCAGAAGTCGGTGAGCGGCAGGCCGAGCACGTCCTCGTAGAAATGGCGGGTGCGCTCATGGTCGGAAGAGACATAGGCGGCGTGATGGAGCCGCGCCGGGAGCAGCGAAGATAGGGAGGTCATGCGATAGGCTTTCCTGCTGGAGTGGAAGCACGGAATCTGGGACGCTGCGGCTACCGCTGCGTCACGCAGCGGGGCGGTTTCCCAACGATCGTAGTGCACCGTCGCGCACGGGCAGGGAGCATGCGGCGCCTGCTCCCTGCCGCTATCGCTCAGTTCGACTTGCGCTTGTGCGCGGCGTGCTTGGCGGCACCGTCGATCACGTCCGCGACCACCGCGGACTGAGTCATGAACACCGCATGGCTCGCCTTCACCTCGGTCACCTCGGCGCCGATCTTGGTCGCCATGCTGTGCAGCATGCGCTGGTCGAACGCCTTGTCGTCGGTAGCGATCACCGCCCAGCTCGGCCGCGTCTTCCAGGCGGCGTTCTGCAGCTTGACCCCGAACGAAGCCATCGCGATCGGCACCTGCGAATCCCGCAGGAAGGCGGCTTCCGCATCGGTGGCATCGGCGGCGAAGCCGGCCTGGAACTTGGCCGGGTCGATATAGCCGAACCCGTCCGGCGTCGTCTTCAGCACGAACTCGGGCGGGGTGGTGAAGCCCTTATACTGGTCGGCCGTCGTTTCGCCGGCATCGGGGGAGAGTGCGGAGACGTAGACCAGGCCGGTCACCTTGGGGTGGACGCCTGCTTCCGTGATGACCGTACCGCCCCAGCTATGCCCGACCAGGATGGTGGGGCCATCCTGCTGGTCCAACGCGCGCCTGGTGGCGGCGACGTCGTCGGCCAGCGAGGTGAGCGGGTTCTGGACGATCGTCACGCGGTAGCCGCGGCGGGTGAGATTATCGTAAACGGCGCGCCAGCCGGAACCGTCGGCGAAGGCGCCGTGGACCAGGACCACGTTGCGGGCAGCGGCCGGCGCCGGTGCGGCCTGCCGGGCGGTGGCGACGCCGGGGGCGGCGGCAACCGCGGTGAAGGCGAGTGCGCCAAGGGCGGCGATGAAGGTGCGCTTGTTGGTCGTCATGGGTCTACTCCTCTCGGTTCGTTGGCAAATCAGGCGATGGGAAGCTGGACGCGGTGCCCGTGGCGGGCGAGGGATGAGAGCGGGCAGATGTCGCCGGCTTCTTCGATCAGGCTGCCGGCCAGCTGCTCGGGCAGGCCCGGCAGGGTTACCGACAAGGCCACCGACAGATCGAACCCGATCGCGTCCTGGCGCAGGCCGATGCCAAGGACGGCTTCGACGCTGCTGTCGACGGGCAGCGCGACCTTGCGGCGCCGTGCGACGGTGCGGAGCGCACGCAGGAAGCAGGTGGCATATCCGGAGGCGAGCAGTTGCTCGGGATTGATCCCCTCGCCGGAGCCGCCAAGCGCCGGCGGTGCGCTGATGCGCAACGTCAGGCCGGCATCTGCGATGGTCAGCACGCCCTCCTCGCCACCGGCAGCACGGGCGCTTGTCTGGTACAGCATGTCCATTGCAACCTCCACCGGGATAACAGTTATCGCGATAACCGTTATCCCTGATTCACGTGCTCTTGTCCACCAGATTTTTATCGCGATATATATTCTCGCGGATTGGTGCCCAGAGGAGCAGGACGTGACGGATCAGGAGGCAGGGCCGGTAGGGCTGGAGCACCAGCTCTGCTTTTCGGTCTATTCGGCGGGCATGGCGATCCAGCGGCTGTACAAGCCGCTGCTCGACCGGCTCGGGCTGACCTATCCGCAATATCTGGTGCTCAACGTGCTGTGGCGCGACGACCAGCTGCCGATCGGCCACATCGCCGAGCGCCTCGCGCTCGAACCGAGCACGCTGACGCCGCTGCTCAAGCGGCTCGAAGCCGCGGGGTTTCTGCGGCGCACGCGCAATCCGGAGAATGAGCGCCAGGTGATCGTCGCGCTCACCGATGCGGGGCGCGCGATGCGGGCGCAGGCGCGCTGCCTCAACGAGGCGCTGCTCGCGGCGTCCGGAGACACGGTGCGTGCGCTGGGCGACCTCAACGCCCGGATCATCCGCCTCCGCGATGCCGTGTACGCGCGCGGCATGGACGACACCGACCCCCTCTCAGAATAGCGATTCAACCTCGGCCTCCAGCCGATAGCCGAACCCGCGCTCGGTCTTGATCAGCGCCTCGCCGCCCGGCGCCCGCGCCAGCTTCTTGCGCAGTCGCAGGACCTGCACGTCGACGCTGCGGTCGAAGATGTCGTCGTGGGCGCGGGTAGCGCGCATCAGGTGGACGCGCGACAGTGATCGGCCGGGTGCCTCGAGCAAGGCGGCGAGCAGGCTGTACTCGCCCTTGGTGAGATCGATCTGGGTGCCGTCGGGTGCGATCAGCGCGCGTTCGGCATGGCGCATCTCCCAGCCGGCGAAGCGATAGCCGCCGCGGAGGGGGGCGCTGACGACGCGGCCCAGCTCCTGCCGGCGCAGCACCGCGCGGACGCGTGCCACCAGCTCGGCGAGGTTGAGCGTACCCGCGAGAAAGTCGTCGGCGCCCAGCTCGAGGCCGACGATCGTGCTCACGCTGTCGGCCTCGCCATCGGCGTACAGGATCACCGGCACGTCCGAGCGGCCGCGGATCTCGCGCAGCACGTCGAGCGCGTTGCGGCTGCGCAGGCGTGCGCTCAGGACGACGAGGCTCAGCTGACGGCTGTGCAGCTGGTGGGCGACATCGCGCGCGCCCGAACCGATCGCGGTCCAGCGATGGTCGCGCAGATAGGCGAGGATATGGTCGCGTCCACGCTGGTCTTCGTCGACGACGAGAATGCGGCCGATGCTGGTCGCGCGGTGGACCTGTTCCTGAAATGCATGCGTGGGAAAGCGGTACATGGTGGAACTCCGCAAAGGACGTGCGCCCGGGTGGGGAGTGCCGGATATGCCTGCGATCCGCTGGCACACCCGGCGCAGCCGGCGGGTCAGAGCTGATGCGCCGCGCGCAGGCTTGCCGCCGCCTGTTCGCCGATGATCGCGCAGGGCGCCTGGGTGTTGCCGGTCGTGACGCGCGGCAGGACCGAGCCATCGGCGATGCGCAGGCCCTCGACGCCGTAGACGCGGAGCGACCCGTCGACGACCGACATGCTGTCACGACCCATCTTGGCGGTGCAGGTCTGGTGCCAGTAGGTCACCGCCGAATCGCGGACATAGTCCTTCAGCGCCTCTCCGCGCAGATCGCCGGGCATCACCTCGCCGCGGACCAGCGGTCGGAACGCCCGGGCGTTGCCGAGTTCGCGGCAGAGCTCGATGCACGCCAGCGCGGCGGTCATGTCGGCAGGGTCCGACAGCATGTTCGCATCGATCTGCAGCGCCGCCGCCGGATCGTCGCTGCGCAGCCGCAAACGCCCGCGACTCTGCGGCTGGGCGAGGCCGGCGAACATCGTCCAACCATGCTCGGGCACGCCGCGCGCGGCGGTCCGCTCGCTCGGCACCGGGAACTCGACCTGGCAGAACAGCAGGTCGGGGGCGGTCAGTTCGGGACGGCTCTTCCAGTAGAGCGTCGCCTCGCTGCCGCTGTTACGGGGCGCGATCGGCTCGGCATATTCCCAGGTGCAGCCGAACGACACATGGTCCTGCAGATTGGCGCCCACACCCGGCAGATGCTGGCGGACGGGAATGCCCACCCGGCGCAGTTCCGCCTCGTCGCCGATGCCCGAATGCATCAGCACCTTGGGCGTCTGCATCGCGCCCATCGAGAGCACCACTTCCTGCCGCGCGCCGATCCGCGTGCGCGCGCCGCCATGAAGGAGGTCGACGCCGACGGCGCGATTGCCCTCGAAGGCGATCCGCTCGACCGTCGCGCCGGTCATCACGGTGAGGTTGGGGCGATCGAGATAGGGCTGGACATAGGCACGGAACAGCGACTGGCGACGCCCGTCGCGCACCAGCATGTCGGTGATCGCGGCGCCACCTTCGCTTTCCATCATCCGGCCGTTCGGGCTGTCGAAGGTGGGGATGCCCAGTTCGCTGGCGGCATCGAGCAGCGCGTGCGCGATCGGGCTCGGATCGGCGGCGGGTTGCACCCATACCGGGCCGTCCGTGCCGCGATGGCTCGGGTCGGGCGCGCCCCGCCAGTTCTCGATGCGGCGATAGATGTCGAGTACGTTCTGGTAGTTCCACCGCGCGTCGCCGCTTTCCGCAGCGAAATGTTCCCAGTCGCTGCGGTGGCCGCGCGCCCAGACCATCACGTTAATGCTGGAGCCGCCGCCCAGGCCCTTGCCCATCGACATCGGCAAGGCGCGGCCGTTCAGGTGCGGATTGGGCTCGGCGGTGAAGCCCCAGTCGCGCTCGGTGCCGAGATTGGTCGGCCACAGGGCGGGGTTCAGCACCGACTCCGCTTCGTCGCTGCCGCCCGCTTCGACGAGCAGGACCTGAACGGCCGCATTCTCGGCCAGCCGCCGGGCAACCACCGAGCCGGAGGAGCCGGCGCCGCAGACGATGAAGTCGTAGGCGGGCTCGAGCTCGGCGGTGAGGCGCGCCTGATTCTCGGCGGCGCGGCGCAGGATGTCGGCTTGGTCGGCAGGATGGGCTTCGGTCATCATCAAACTCCTTCGAATGGCTGAGGCGCCGTCGGGAGGAGGCACGCCTGCTCGTTGGCGCGGCGACGGCGTGGGACACGCCGCCAGCCGCACCCGGGACGGGTGGCTCGCAACTCGATCGTGCCGCCGAACGCAGCAGCAGGGGGACGTTGGCTGCATTCGGTGTTCCGAAGGATTGGGGATTCGTGCTTCGACCTCCGGTGGTGCCGGGGTATCATTTCTATCAAATATGGCAATACTGCCGGATTGAAAATACGGCTACAGACATGTTACGGCAGCGTAGCCGGAGAAGCTCCGCATCCCGGACCGGCGGTTGTCGGGGCTATTGCCGCTTCAGCAGGCGGGCGGCGGAGAGCGCGAGGAGCCCGGCGACGATCCCCCACAGCGCCGAGCCGAGGCCGAAGATCGACACGCCCGAGGCGGTGACGAGCAGGGTGAGAATGGCGGCGTCGCGATCCTCCGGCGCGGTGGCCAGGCTGCCGATCGCCGCGCCCAGCGGCGGGAGCAGCGCAATGCCGGTCAGCGCCGCGATCAGCGTAGTCGGCAATGCCAGGAACTGGCGTACGAGCAGTGGCGCGAACGCGGCGAGCAGCAGGTAGAAGCCGCCATAGAGCAGGCCCGTCTTCCAGCGGCGGCGTGGTTCCGGATCGGCCTCCTCGTTGGTGCAGATCGCCGCCGTGATCGCCGCCAGATTGACCGCATGGCCGCCGAAGGGCGCGGCGGCGAGGCTGGCGAGTCCCGCGCCGAGCAGCAGCGGCGTCGGCCGCGCCGGATATCCCGCGCCGCGCAGCACGGCGAGACCGGGCAGGTTCTGCGACACCAGGGTGACGAAGAACAAGGGCAGCCCGATGCTCGCCAGCGCGCCGGCATCGAACGCGATCGGCGCCGGCACCAGGCTGCCGAACACCGCGCCGGGCACCACGGCGCCGACCTGGCCGCGGATCAGCGCCAGCGCGATACCCGCGGCGAGCACGACGAGCAGCGCATAGACCGGGAAGCGCCGTCGGGCGACGAGGAAGAGGATGACGAGACTCGCCACCAGCAGCGGGTCGACGCTGCCCAGCCGAAACAGGTTGAGGCAGAAGGGCATCAGCACGCCGGCCAGCATCGCCGCGGCGATCGCGTGCGGGATCGCCGCCGCCAGCCGGCCGAGCGCCGGGATCAGGCTGAACGCGATCCCGACCAGTGCCGCGAAGAGGAAGGCGCCGACGGCGACACTCCAGGACACGCCCGACACGCCGGCAAGCAGCGCGGCGCCGGGCGTCGACCAGGCGAGGATCACCGGCACCCGCTGCTGGATCGACAGCACCGCGCTGCCGATCGCGATTCCCAGGCAGAGGGCGGTAAGCGCCGTGCCGATCTGCGGCCCCGTCGCGCCGAGCGCCTGCAGCGCCCGGATCACCAGCGCGACCGTGCCGCCGAACCCGACCAACGCCGCGACGAACGCGGAAATCCAGGCGGACGGCGGCGGCAATCGATGCATCGGCAAGCGCTTTCGATGGGAAAGGGAACGGCGCACGACCGTGAACGCCGCGCGGCGGGAAGGCTAGCGCCTGGCGCGCGTGGCCGAGCGCAGCTTGCGGTCCAGCGCGCGGAGCCGCACCTCGTCCGAGGCGACGGCGGCCAGCGCCTGGATCGTCTTCGCCTCGCGCTCGCGGAGCACCCGCGGCTTGCGGTCGATCACGCACAGCGATCCGACGATGAAGCCGTCACCGTCGATCACCGGTGCGCCGGCATAGAAGCGGAAGCCCGGTTCACCGGCCACTGCGGGGTTGTCGGCGAAGCGCGGGTCGGCCGAAAGGTCGGCGACGGTGAACACGTCGCGCTGCAGGATCGTATGGTTGCAAAAGGCCCAGCTGCGCGGCGTGTCGGCCATGTCGAGGCCGATCTTCGACTTGAACCATTGCTTGGTGGGGGTGAGCAGCGTCAGCAGCGCGATCGGCGCATCGAAGGTCTGGGCGGCGAGCCAGGTCAGCCGATCGAAGCTCTCTTCGGCTTCGGAGTGGAGCAGGCCCGAGCGCTCGACCGCCATCAGTCGCCGCCGTTCGTCCTGCGAAACCGGGAAGGCGACGCCCCAGTCGGCGAATCCCGTATCCTCCGCGACGAACGCCGATCCGCGCAACTGCGCGAGTGCCTGTGCCGGCGTCGCCACGCGCGAAACCCGGCCGGCGAGGTCTGCCGGAACGCAGCCGTCGCCGCCGACGGCAAGGAGCCGGGTCGTCGCGATGGTCTTGTTCGCCGCGAGGCTGCGCAACAGCGGCTGGCTGTTCAGCCCCGAGGTGCAGTCTACCAGCACGGCATAAGGGCGCGCCGAGCCGATCGTGACCAATGCGGCGAGCACATCGTCGAAATAATCGATCACGAAATCGGCTGCGTTGGCGGCGGCGGCGCGATAGTCCGGCAGCCGGTCGCTGGCGGCAACGACGACGAGAACGGCGGACGCCTCAGCCTCCGCGGACGGCTGCTTGCTGTCGATCAGGGCCCGCACATCGGCGAGATAGACCCGGCGGTGGCCGCCGGGCGTCTTCCAGGACGGAATCGTGCCCCCCTCGATCAGGACCTGAGCCGTGCGCACCGAGACCCCCAGCAATTTGGCGGCGTCCGCGGTGGTCAAAATGTCCTTCTTCACGCTTCCGACTCCCTGCCCCCGCCGGACCCTCTCGCAACGTCTTTGCGGCGTCTCCACTCTGCTAGCGCGGTATGGGGCCCGATATATTGATAGAATCGGCAATTTAAAGAGCGGTGAGCCGTTGGGAAGGCGCGGCGAACGGTGCCAGATCGCAATGTCGCTGCGAACGTAACGTCATTTTCGTCGCTTCCTCGCCAATATGGAAACTATCCCGGTGAAGTATCTGCAAAGAGGAACGCGGCGGAGTCTCCCACATGCCACAAGAATCGCTCCGTAGAGGCGATGCCGATCGGGGAGGCGTGGCGCAATGGGAACGGCTGCTCCGATTGGCGCTGCTGTGCTCGCCCTTTTGCGACTGGATGTCTCTGGATGGGGAGGCCGACCGCCTGCGGCAGATCTAAGGGGCCTCGATCACGATAGCCGCACGCGGACGCGCTGATATCCGTGAATGAAGGTGGACGGTATCCGCAGCGGTTCCGCCTCCACTTCGAACGACAGCGCGCGTTCCAGCATGGCTTCCCACAAGGTGCGGATCTGCAGCTCTGCCAGGCGCGCGCCGATGCAGCGGTGCATGCCGGTGCCGAGCGCGAGATGGCGACGGGCATTGTGTCGATCGAGGAGGAAGTCGTCGGGACGTTCGAACAGCGCTTCGTCGCGATTGGCGGAAAGGTACCACAACACCACCTTTTCGCCGCGACGGATGGTTCGGCCGCCGACCGTCACGTCGCGCGTCGCGGTGCGCCGCATATGCGCGATCGGCGTCTGCCAGCGCAGCAACTCGGGCGTGAGATTGGCCAGCAGGTCCCGATCGGCCTGGAGCTTGCGCCATTCCTCGGGGAAACGGTGCATGGCGAGGATGCTGCCGCTGATGCTGTTGCGGGTGGTGTCGTTGCCGCCGACGATGAGCAGCAGGATGTTGCCGTAGAATTCGTCCTTCGGCATGGCGCGGGTGTCGGCGCCCCGCGCGAGGAGCGAAATCAGGTCATCGCCTTCGCTGGCCTCGCGCCGCTCCGCCCAGATCGCGTCGAACGTGCCGAAGCATTCGTGCATCACCCGCAGCTTGTCCTCGAGCGACAGGAAGGCGGGGTGCCCGGGCAGCGCGACCATCGCGTCGGACCAGCGGATCAGATCGCGCGAGCGTGCCTGGGGAAAGCCCAGCAGCAGCGCCAGCGTGCGTGCGCTCAGTTCGATCGAGACGCGGTCGACCCAGTCGAACCAGCTGCCGCGCGGGAGCCCGTCGAGGATGTCCGCGGCCCATTCGCGCAACCGCGGCGCCATCTGCGCCAGCCGCTCGGGCGAGAAGGCCGGCGCCACCGCCCGGCGCTGTTCGGCATGGCGGGGCGGGTCCATCGAGATGAACGCGGGGAAGAATTGCGGGTCGTCGGCGCTGGAGCCGATGGTGATCCCGCCATTGGCGTGCGCCGAGGAGAAGGTCTCGGTATCGAGCTCGATCGCCTCGATGTCGCTGTGGCGCGTGATCGACCAATAGGGCCCGAAGCGGCTCTCCGCGCAATGATGCACCGGCGCCTCGTGGCGCAGCCGGGCGAGATAGTGCGGTGCCAGCCCCGCCGCGAACAGCTCGGGCTGGGCGACGTTGAGCGCGTCGACCGGAAGCCGGTGCAGCGCCTGCTCGAAATGCGCGGCGTCCAGGGTGCCGATGGCCTCGGCCGGGCGGGGATCGTTGCTCATCGGCATATGATGCCGTCCCCCCGGCTACCGTCGTGCTACCGTTCGAGCGGCGGTGGTGACCGGGGTAGCGACGTGCGTTAGCGCTGCAATGCCTCGCGCCGTCGCCCGCACGGTGCGTGCGCGAGGAAGGTCAGCAGCGATCGATTGAACCGGTCGGGCATCTTCCATGGCACGAAGTGGCCGCCGGTCGGAAACAGTTCCAGCCGCGCCGACGGAATGGCACCGGCGAGCGCGCGGAAATGGGCCGGCAGGATGAACTCGTCGTCTTCCGCGCCGGCGATGGTGACCGCCGTGCGGATCGTGGCCAGCTGTGCGGGGCCGATATCCTGCTGCGCCGCCTGCATCGCACGGGTCGCCTCTGCCAGCCGGCCGAACCCGTTCGGATCGGGGGCCAGTGCCGCATAGTCCGCGGCGAGGCGCGGCACGATAGTGGCGAGAATGGGGGCATCGTCCGCGCCCGGCCGCACGCTCGCCTTGTCCATGTTGGCACCGAAGGCATAGACCGCGCAGGGCCGGGCATTCCCGCGCATCGCCAGCATCAGCGCGACGATGCCGCCGTCGCTCCAGCCGATCACGATCGGCCGGGCGAGGTGGAGATGCGCCAGCACCGCGCGCACGTCGTCGGCGAGCAATTCGTACCGCAGGGGATGGGGGCCCAGCGTGCTGCGGCCATGGCCGCGACTGTCGATCAGGATGACGCGATACCCCGCCGCGACCAGTGCCGGCACTTGGCCGTCCCAGCTTCGGCTGCTCGCCATTCCGCCGTGCAGCAGCACCACCGGCGTGCCGTGGCCGATGCTCGCATACCAGATGCGGGCACCGTCGACCTCGACATGGCTGCCCTGGGTCTTCGTCCCGGCGATCGCGCGCGGGGGGTGTTGGTGCTCGGCTTCGTGCTGGGCCATCGCGGGCGAGCAGGCCAGCGCCGCCGCCAAGCCGTGCCAAAGTCCGCGCCGGACGATATGCTTCGCGATTCTTCTCATGATCCATATCCGTTCGGGCGTGCGGCACGCCGGGGCGCCGCAACGCGGAAGAAAAAGGGCCCGGCGCTGGGGCTGCGCCGGGCCAGGGCAACGCCTCCGCTGGAAGAGGCGTCGGGTCGCTCGCGCCTTTTGGCGCGGCTGGATTTCCATCCCGCTTCAGTCTTCACCGTAAGGAATACGATGGTAACGTCCGTGGGATGTGCTGCCGGGTAAACCGCCGTGCATCGGGAATATGTAAACACTCTGGCCGACAACATAGTAAATGCAGATACATTGTTTGTTATGATGCATCACAATAGCTGCCATTACCATTGAAACTCATTACAGCTTTAACGGATGTTTACCAGAAACTACGGGAGCGAGGCCAGCCGCGTTTTTGGGCTGAACAGTTGTTTCTGGAGGATTTGTGCGTAACTTGGTTTCTACACTCGCCGCTGTCGGTGCGTTGTTCGTCACGGTGCCTGCCTTTGCGCAGGCGCGGCCGACCGCAGAAGAGCCCGGCGCCGGATCGATATATGTCGGCGGCTTCCTCGGAGATCGCTTCGGCCGCGAGCAGACCCTGCGCGGCGCGACTCCCGCCGGCCTGCCGCGCGTCATCGAGACCGATGCGAAAGACGGTCTCACGGGTGGCGTTGTTCTCGGTGCGGTGGCCGCTACCGGAGATTGGGGGCGCGCGCGCGTCGAAGCCGAATTCTCGGCCAGCCGCAACACGCTCAAGCGGCTCGATCTGAATGGGCAGCAGCGGACGCTGCTCGAAGGCCGTCGTTCGGTGACCACCGAGATGGTCAACCTCATCTATGATACGCCGCGCATCGCCGAGCGGCTGCGCTTCTCGCTGGGGGCCGGCATCGGCCATGGCGCCATCGACTACGATACGCGCTATCTGGTTGCCGCCGATGGTCCGGCGATCAACATTCCGACGAACGTTTCCGGCAAGGTCGCGCTGCAGGGCATTGCCGGCGCTTCGGTAGCACTCGGCGGCGGCCTCGAACTGGTAGCCGATGTGCGGTACGCCCGGATCGGGCGGCATCAGGTCGAGCGCTTCAATGCGACGGCCGGTACGTTGGATTCGGTGCTCTCGACCCGCTACAGCAACGTGATCGCGACCGGCGGATTCCGCTTCTTCTTCTGAAGCGGAGGGGCCGCGGACGAACGTCGCGGCCCCGTCTATCCCGCGTGCCGACCTGCAGAGGAAAGTGAGAAGGTCGCAATGCACATCCTGTACGAGGCGCGCGCCCGCGTGGTCGGTGGCCGGTCGGGCAGCGCGACCATCGAGGGCGGCGTGCCGGCTATCCCGCTCGCTGCGCCGCGCGCGCTGGGCGGCGACGATGCCGGCGCCAATCCGGAACAGCTTTTCGCCACCAGCCATGCCGCGTGCTTTCTGAGCGCACTGCGCTTCGTGGCGAACCGGCGGCGGCTGGTCCTCGCCGACGACAGCGCAGTGGTCGCGGCAGTGGGGCTCGGCATGCGCGAGGACGGCGCCGGCTTCGGGATCGAGGTGCGGCTGACGGTCAGCCTGCCGGGGCTGGCGCGCGATCTTGCCGCCAGCCTCGTGCAGGAGGCGGACCGGGTCAGCCCCTATTCGCACCTTGCCCGCCACGGGGCAGGGATCCACGTCGCGATAAGCGACTGATGTCGAATCGCGCTCGGAAAGGTGCGGGGCGGGGGCGGCCTTCCTCCCGCGCCTTCGCATCGAACGCGGCGCGACCGGCCGTCCGGTCACACCGCGCTCGAGGGCCGTGCGCGCAGCCCCCTCAGACGGTGCGGATGGTCCCACCGTCGATGACGAACTCGGCGCCGTGGATCGCCGCTGCGCGATCGGCGGCGAGATAGGCGATGAGATCGGCTACCTCTTCGGGCTCGGCACCGCGCCCGATCGGAATCCCCCCGAGGGCATCGAGCACGGACTGGCGCGCCTCCTCGATCGTGCCGCCCTTCGCCGCGCGAAGCCTTTCGAGGAAGGCTCCGGCAGCCTCCGTCATGATCCAGCCGGGCGAGACGGCGTTGACCCGCACGCCCTTCGGACCGAGCTCCTTCGAGATCGCCTTGCTGTAGGTCCGCAGCGCAGCCTTGGCGGCAGCATATCCGGTCGTGGAGTCCGGCAGCGGCAGGACGGCCTGGATCGAGGTGACGTGCACCACGGTGCCGGCGCCGCGCTCGAGCATCTGCGGGATCAGCAGGCGGTCGAGCCGGACGGCCGCCAGCAGATTGAGGTTCAGCTCGGCGAGCCAATGGTCCTCGGTCAGCGCGGCGAAGCCGCCTGCCGGCGCATGCGAGCCGCCGAGAACATGGACGAGGATGTCGATCCCGCCCAGCCGCGCAAGCGCCGCGCTGGCCAAGGCTTCGCCACCTGCAGCGGTGGTCAGGTCCGCCTGCACATAGTCGACGCCCTCGATCGGGTCCTGGACCGTGCGGGCAGCCGTGACGACCCGCGCTCCTCCGGCGAGGAAACGCGCGACCGTGGCGCGGCCCAGGCCCTTCGTGCCACCGCTGACCAGCACGCGCTTGCCGGCGAACTCCGTGGGATCGGCCTTGCCGCTCATACCGTGGCCTCCAGCGTCTTGATGGCGCCGTGCGCCAGGGTGAAGCGGTAGGTGAAGCGGAGCGGGCTGCCCGGGAACGTACCATGGACCGGACCTTCGACGACGAAATCGCCGTCTTCTTCCCGAGCCGTATCGGGCGTGAAGATCGCCTTCACCGGAATCACCTCTTCCTCGATGAGCCGGCGAATGGCCGCATGGCCCACGAAGTGCTTGCCGTTGTCGATGAAAACGGCCTCCTTGCCAAAGGGCTTCAACATGCCATCCCCGTCGAGACGGGCGTTGGCCTCGATATAGTCCGCGATCGGCTTGGGTAGATCTGGTTGCATCTTCATCTCCTGAACGGTGACGAGGCGCATTTAGCGTTTGCGTTTCGGCCTGATAATCGAGACAAATCGGCATAGCATGTTACGGAAATCGGGATAATGAAGCGCCATTCGCTGATCGAGCTGGAGGCGGTTCTCGCCATTGTTCGGTGCGGCTCGTTTCGCGCGGCGGCGCTGGAGCTTGGCATGTCGACGACCGCCGTCAGCAATGCCGTGGGCAAACTCGAACGCGAGCTTTCGGTCCGTCTTTTCAATCGCACCACGCGCAGCGTCTCTCTCACCTATGCGGGCAGAGTGTTCGTTGCGCAGATCAAGCCGGCGCTCGAGGATATCCAGAAGGCGATGAACACGGCCCGCGCCCAGCAGGAGACGCCGTCGGGCACCTTGCGCATCAACGCCTTCGCGACGGCGGCGCGCGAGATCATGGCGCCGCTGATCCTCAGCTATCTGCAGCGATATCCCCAGGTTCATATCGACCTCGTGACGGAGGGGCGGCTTGTCGACGTCGTCGCGGCGGGCTTTGATCTCGGCGTGCGCAGCGCGGACCTGGTACCCGCCGACGCGATCGCCATTCCGCTCGGCCAAGTCCGACGCATGGCGATTGCCGCATCGCCCGCCTTTTTCGAGAACCGGGCGATACCGCAACTGCCGCGGGAGCTGCTCGCCTACCCTTGCATTCGTGTCCGGCTACCCAATGGCGCGTTGTTCAGATGGCGGTTCGAGAAGGACGGCGAACAGCTGCAGCTCGATGTCGATGGTCCGATGACCCTCGACGAAGCCTCGCTCGCCCGAATCGCGGTGACGAACGGTTTGGGCATCGGCTATTTCATGGAAGCGGATGTCTGCGACGATATAAAGGCGGGGCGGCTCGTGCGCATTCTTGAAGACTGGACCCCGCCGCTGGTTCCATTGTGCCTCTATTATTCCAATCGGCGCAATTCTTCCGCGGCCTTTCAAGCGTTCATCGCGCTCGCGCGCGAATTCGCGGCCGGGCGCGTGCGGCAGCATTGAACCTGGAGCGGGTGCCCGGTCGCCGCGATCCTCTCCATCGTGTTCGCAGATGTCGGCATGTGGAACCGCGTCCGGAGGCAGTGCTGGCCGGATCGCGGGTATGATGAAGCGGGCCGGGGGCTTTGCTTCGCGACCTCGAGCCTTCGCGGCAGGGGCGGCCCTTGGCGCCGCGCCTGCCGCGGTGGTGAAGGCTCTGGGGGGCGAGGTTCAGCTCGGCTTGGTGGGTACCGTCGCCAGGTCCGCATCAATCGCCTTGAGCTTGGCATCGGTCAGCAGCGCCGGGAAATAGGCCCGGATGCCGACCAGCGTCTGCCCGCGGGCCATGTCGATTTGCGGGTTCTTGACCATGTCGGGCAGATGCTTGGCGAGTACCGCCCGGGCGGCGGGATCGTCGAGCATCTTGCCCAGCGGCGTGGTCAGGCTGTTATACTTGCCCGACGTCATCGCCGCTTTGGTGCGGGCCTGCAGATCGTCGATCTCCGCGCCCCAGGGATCGCGCGCCGCCACCGCCTTGCCGTCCGCGGCGAAGTCGAGGATCTCGTCGCCCGATGCGGTGAAGCGCGGCCAGGCCGGCAGGCCCGCGCCGTTGGGATCGCCCTTCTTGGCGAAGTTGGCGAGATAGGCGCTGATCGTCTTGCCGACCTGCTCGTCCTTCGCCGTCGTCGCCGCGCCATATTTGATGCGGGCATTGTCGAAGAAGAACGGGATGTCAGTGGCATGCCCGGCGCCCGGCTGGCCGACCGAGTCCGCAACATAGGAGAAGCGATACTCCCAGACCGGCACCTTCTGCGCGGCGACCATCGCGCTCGCCTCGCGCGCGCCAGCGATCATGAAGCCGGACTTGCCGCCCATGTCGGCGCTGGTCGCGCCGATCAGCATCGGCACATGCGCGAAGTCGCCGCTGGCATAGGCCTTTTCCTGATCGACGAGCAGCTTGCCGTCGAGCATCGGGCCGCCATAGGTGCGCGGCCCCGGCTTGGGCTGGAACAGCTCCATCATGCTGAGGCCATCGGTCACCTGCTCGGCGCTGAGCGCGCGGAGCTTGGCGAGCGCATCCGGGGCGGCGGGGTCGATATCATGGGCGCGGGCGAGGTTCTCGCCGATCGCCTCGGCATCCTTGAGCGTCGCGTTCTTCGCCGTCTGCGCGTTGCCGCCGGACATCACGACCGCCTTGCTGAACAGCCCGCGCGACAAGGGCGAGGTGACCAGCGTGTGGACCGACATGCCGCCGGCGCTCTCGCCGATGATCGTCACGTTCGACGGATCGCCGCCGAACGCCGCGATGTTCTTCTGCACCCATTTGAGCGCGGCGATCTGGTCCATGAAGTTGTAGTTGCCGAGCAGCCCGCCGTCCGGATTCTCCTTGGTGAGCTGGGGCAGGGCAAAGCTGCCGAAGCGCCCGACTCGGTAGTTGAAGCTCACGAACAGCACGCCCTGCTTGGCCATGTTGGCGCCGGCATAGGTGGGCGGGGAGGCGCCTCCGTTCACGAAGCCGCCGCCATAGATCCACACCATCACCGGCAGCTTGGCGGTGGCCGATGCGGCAGCGGGCTTCCAGACGTTGAGGTACAGGCAGTCCTCGGCCGGCGTGGTGCCGAGCGGCGCCGCATCGCTGGGGAAGGGCTTCTGCATGCAGTCATGGCTGTACTGGATGGCGGGGCGGACGCCCTGCCAGGCCGCCGCCGGCTGCGGCGCGCGCCAGCGCAAGGGGCCGACCGGCGGCGCGGCGAAGGGGATGCCCTTCCAGCTCGCTACGCCATCCTCAATCGCGCCCTGTACCTTGCCCGTGTCGGTGGTAGCCACCGGCGCGCGCGTCTGCGCCACCGCGGCGGCGGGGATCGCGCAGGCCGCCACCCCGCAGGCCAGCGACGTCATCCATGCCTTCATGCTCGCATCTCCCGTTGAAAGTCTCATGGTCAGAAGCTCTTGGTAATCTGGAAATTGAACGTGCGCCCGAGGATATTGGCGTTCGACGGATCATAGGCACCGAAATTGCTGCCGGCACGGGTCAACACGATCGGCGGATCTTCGTTGGTGACGTTCTGCACGTTGAGGCCGAGCCGCAACCCGCCGAGCAGTTTGCCGCCCTTGGGCACGGCATAGCTGATGCCGAGATCGGCGGTGGTCCAGGACGGCACTTCGGATTGCGGCTGGCCGGGCAGCGGGATCGTGTTGGTGTAGCTGCCGACATAGTTGACGAACAGGTTCACCCCGAATCCCGACTTGTTCCAGCCGATCTGGCCGCGGCCGCGCAGGCTGACCGGATAATAATAGGTATCCAGCACGTCCTGGGTCATGCCGCCGGCGACGGTCTGCAGCGTCTGGTTGAGGATACGCGTGGCGTTGGCGCTGACGAACCAGCGGCCGATCCCGGTCTGCAGCGTGTAGCTCAGCTGCACGTCGATGCCGTCCTGGAAGGTCGTCGCGGCATTGGCCGAGCGGCCGTCGACGATGACGTTGACCGAGCAGGCGCCGAGCACGGGCACGTTGTAGAGCGCGGGATGTCCGGCGATGAAGCGGGCCAGCACCGGGTCGTAGGTGGCGGGGCTGCCGCTGACGCACGTCGCCGGATTGTTCACCGGGATGATGTAGCGGCTGTAGAGCGAGGCGAAGGTCGGGTTCGACAGGAACAGGCCGGTATTCTGGCCGACGATCTGGTTGCTGTAATGCGTGTTGTAATAGGTCACCGACGCCCGGAAGCCCGACGTCTTGGGCGCGAAGTCGAGGCCCGCGGACCAGGTCGTGGCGGTTTCCGGCTGGAGGTCGGGATTGGCGCCGATGATCTGGTAGGCGCTGGAGTTGCCCGGGAAGACGAAGCCGATGTCCGGCCGGCCCGATGCGTTGACGATCGGCACGCCGATCACCGCCGCCGAGAAGTTGCGCGGATTGGTGTCGGTCAGCGCGGGCGCGCGGAACGAGGTGCCCCAGGAGCCGCGGATCGAAAGCGCGTCGTTCACCCGCCAGGTGGCGCCGACCTTGGGGTTGGTGGTCGAGCCGAAGTCCGAATAATTGTCGTAGCGCACCGCCGCATCGAGATCGAGCGACTGGACGAGCGGTATCCCCATGTCGGCACCGAGGATCGGCACGAACAGCTCGGCGAACGCCGAGGCGGTGGTGCGCCGCGCCGTCGTGTCGTTGGTGACGGCGTAATTGTTGTTGGCGGGATTGTTCTCGAACGCGTTGTTGCTGCCGTTGACCAGATGCTGGCGATTATAGGCGAGTTCGCCGCCGAAGGCGGTGCGCACCGATCCGGCGGGCAGCGCGAACAGCGGTCCGTCGAGCTTCAGCAGGCTGTCGTAGAAGGTGTTGTACGCGAGCTGGACGTTCGATCCCATGAACGTGCCGTATTGCGCGGCGGTGAGCGGCGTCGTCGTGAACGGATCGATGCGGCCCGCCCGGATCTCGGCCGACAGCGCCGCGCCATTGGCGTTGTTGTCATAGTTGCAGATGCCGCAGGTGGAATCGTGCGCATAGGTGAAATAGCCGTCCACCTTCCAGCTGCCGGGCAGCTTGCCGGTAAAGCCGCCTGTGACGCTGATCGTCTCGGCCGGATTGCTGGTGACCGACGGGCCGTTGAAGAACAGCAGCGGATCGACCGCGATCAGCTGCCCCGGCGCACCCCCGCACAAGGCGCTAGACGATGCGGCGTTGGCCGGCGCGCCGCCGATATAGGTGGGGCTCCCCTGGCAGATGGTGATGTTGTTGCCGAGCCGGCTGTTGCCATAGGCGCGGCTCAGCGTGTCGCGCTTGGTGTAGAAGCCCTGGGCGAACACCGAGATCGCGTCGTTCACGTCCTGGTTCAGGATCAGCGCCCCCTGGTGCCGCTTCTGCTTGCCGAGGAAGTCGGTGTAATCGGCGGAGTCGACCAGATTGGCGCCCGGCGTCAGCTGCCCGAAGGCGATCCCCGGGCCGGCCCCGCGCGGCAGCGTGTAATAGCTGTATGGGCTGCCGTTGCCGCCGACGATCAGCGTCGGTCCGGTCACCCCCAGCGTCGCGTCCACCGCACGCGTGTCGGGTCCGCCGACGCCGCGGAGGTCGCGACGGAGGAACTTGGAGCGGCCGTTGGCGAACGGCTCGCGATAATCATAGTCATAGGTAGCGAGGACGTTGCCGCTGCCCCAATCATAGCCGGCGGTGATCGATCCGCCCCATTGGTTGTTGTAGCGCGTCACCGTGCCCCGGCCGGTAACCTCGATGCCGGTGAAGTGCTTGCGGAGCACGTAGTTGATCACGCCCGAGATCGCGTCCGAGCCGTAGATGGCGGAGTTGCCGTCGCTCACCACTTCTACCCGCTCGATCGCGGCGATGGGCAGCTGGATCGCTTCGGTGAAGGTCGTCGCGGCACCGCTCGGCACCACCCGCCGGCCATCGACCAGCGTCAGCGTGGCGGAGGTGCCCAGGCCGCGCAGGTTGATCGCGGTGCCCTGGGTCGAGTTGCCGCCATATCCGGCGGTGCCGCCCTGGCGATAGACCGGGCCGGAACCGCCCGAATTGGGGTTGTTCTGCACCTGCGGCAGCGTCTGCAGCACCGAGGCGACGTCGGTAAGGCCGGTGGCGAGCATCTGGTCGCGGTTGACGGTGACGGTTTCCGATCCGACCGGCTTCACCCCCGAGATGTTGGTGCCGGTGACGATGATTTCCTGCTCCTGGGCAGGCGAGAGCGGCTCGGCGGCCGTCGTTTCCGGCACCGCCTCCTGCGCCCAGGCGGGTGCGGCAAGGGCCGTCGTCAGCGCCAAAATGCTCATGCCCGCCGCGGACCGAACCAGCCGTCGCGTTGCTTCCATCGTCATCCTCCCATTTCGTCTTGCGGGACGATGTCGATCGCTCGCCCCGTAGCGGGTCGGTCGGATGGGCGGGCCGAGAACGGGTGTCGGACGGGCGCGTGTCGATGATCGGCGCGGCAGCGTGTGCCGGCGCGTGCGCTTTCAGAAATCCCCTCTCGTGCCCGGCCTGTGTCGACCGGCTTCGCTCGAAAATAGGTATGACGTATTGCTATTCAGCGAAGAAATAGAATTAGTGGATCGATTGATTACAAGAATGAAACGATGGCGGGCGCACTTGCCCGAAGCGTCATCGACGCAATAACATGATCCGCCGATCGGATAACAAAAGCGGATCGGTTTGCGAGGAGAGGGCAGAATGCGGCGGACGCCGAATCTAACGAGCCTGCGGCTGTTTCTGCAGGTCGCCCAGCATGGCAGTTTCAGCGAGACCGGCCGCTCGGCCAATGTGTCGCAGCCGGCGCTCAGCCGCACGATCCGGCTGCTCGAGGAGCAATTGGGCGTGCGCCTGTTCGATCGCAATTCGCGCAATGTCGCGCTCACCAGCGCCGGCGAGGCGCTGCTGCCGATCGTCGAGCGGCTGACCGCCGACTTCGACCACGCCTTTTCGGAACTGGCGCAGAATTTCGCGGGATCGCGGGGTCGCGTGGTGATCGGCGCGCTGCCGTCGGTCGCGGCGGGCACGCTGCCGGCGGCGATCGCCAGCTTCCGCGAGCTGCATCCCCAGGTCGAGATCGTGTTGCGCGATCACCTGTCCGGCGCGCTGTTCCAGGCGATGGAGGAGCGCCAGCTCGACCTGGCGGTGACCACGCCCCCCGACGCCGGCAAGTTCGTCTTCGATCCGCTGATGCAGGATGCCATGGTGCTGGTGGTACCCGCCGGCGGCCCGCTCGATACCGGCAAGCCGGCGCGGTGGAGCATCTTCGCCGAGCATCCTTTCATCGCCATGGCGCCGCGCAGTAGCGTCCGCGCGCTTACCGACGCGGCGATGCTCCAGGCCAATGTCGCCGCGCGGGCGCTGTACGACTGCACCCAGCTGGCGACGGTAGGCGCGCTGATCGAAGCGGGGCTGGGGATCACGGCACTCCCCGAAACCACCTTGCGGATGCTCCACGGCGGCCGGATCGCGGCGCGCCCGCTGGTCGATCCGGTGATCGAGCGCACGATCGGCGTGGCGCGGCTGGCCGACCGGACGCTGCCGCCGGCGGCGCAGCGCTTTCTCGAGCATTTCCTGAAAGTCGCCCGCTGACCAAAAAAGAGGGCGCACGATCGCTCGCGCGCCCCTGAGGAGGGAACGGGTCGGGCTACGCGCTAGAAGCGGGCGCTCGCGCGAATATAGGTCTGGCGGCCATAGGGATCGGCGACCGAGGAGAGGTAGCCGGTATAGATCGCGTGCGGCGGCGCCTTGTCGAACAGGTTGGTCACGCCGACGCCGAGCTCGAAGCGGCGATCCGGGCCGAACCGGAAATTGTACTGCGCGTCGAACACCGACCAGGCGCCGATCCGCGCCACTTCCGGCGCACCGACGACCTGCTGATAGTCATCGCGGACGCTGGAGACATAGCGCCAGTCGATGCTCAGCGCATGATCGGCCAGCGAGACGTCGACGCCGGCGACGTTGCGGTAGCGCGGTGCGGCGGCGGCGGTGAGCGGCGAGGTCTGGTAGTTGTTGCGCTTGCCGACGCCATCATAGACCAGCGTACCGGTATCGACATCGTATTTGACCAGGATGCTGAGGTTGTCGCGGAAGGTGAAGCCGACCGGGCCGGTGGTACCCTCATAGCGTCCGGCGACGTCGATGCCCGAGGTCGCAGTGCCGCTGGGGGCATTATAGGAGGTGACGATCACCGACTGCGCCACGCCGGCCGCATCGCGGATCACGTTCGGCCCATTGGGGTCGGCGTTGATCACTGCCTGGCCGTTCTGCAGCTGGATCTGGCTGCGATAGCGATAATGCCAATAGTCGACCGACAGGCTGGCACCGCGCACCGGCAGCAGCGTCGTGCCGATATTGAAGACGTCGGCCTTTTGCGGCTGGAGCGACGGGTTGCCATATTGCAGCACCGATCGGAACACGAGCGAGCCGTCGCGCGGATCGATGATGTTGGCGACGTTGGTGCCGATCAGCGCGTTGCTGGAGTTGGCGATGGCCGGCGCCTGGAACGCCTTGCTGGCCGAGGCGCGGATCGCGATTTCCGGGATGATCCGCCAGTTCGCCGACAGCTTGGGCGCGACGGTGTTGAAGTTGCCATAATCCTCGTAGCGGGCGGCGGCATTGAGCGTCAGCGTGTCGAGCGGCTTGAAGTTCGCCTCGGCGAAGACGCTCTTCACCTCGCGCTTGAGGTCGGTATCGCGGAACGGGCCGTTGAAGGCGCCGAAGCCGTTCTGGAACAGGTCCGAATAGCGGCCCACCTGCCGCTCCTTGCGGAACTGGGTGCCGACCGCGATGTCCAGCGGCCGCCCCGCGATCTCTACCAGCGTGCCGTTCAGCACGGCCTCGCCGATCAGATATTCGCGGATGTTGGTCGAGGTCTCTTCGGTCTGGATGTTGTAGAGCAGCGACGGGTCCTGCGTCAGATTGTCCTTGGCGAAGGGGCTCAGATACAGGCAGTTGCCCGAACCCGGCACCGCGCCCGAGCCCGCGCCGTTGAACCGGATGTTGCAGTTGGGGCCGCCAAAGCCGTTCAGCGCGGCCTGGAACAGCCGCATGTCGGTGTCCTTGTCGACCGAATTCACTTCGCCGCGCGACCAGGTGAAGCTGGCGGCATAATTCCACCGGCTGGAGATCGCCCCTTCCGCGCCGACCACGAGGTGCCGCTGGTCAACCTGGTCGCGCTGCACCTTGTAGCGCGTGCCGGCGAAGCCCTGCGATCCGATCGCGCGGCCGATGAAGCCGACATCGACGCCGAAGGGATTGAGCGGGTTGCTGCCCGGCACTATCGGCGGGGTGGGGCCGTTGCGGTTCTGGGCGAAGGAGGGGACGCCGTAGCGCTGCGCATCCTGGTGATAGAGGCCGAACTCGACGTACAGCGCATGGCCGGGGGCGAACTTGAACCGCGTGTCGTTGTGGACGAGCACCGATTGCGAGGCGGGGCGGATCGGGTTCTGCGCCTGGAAGCTGAACTGGCACGCGCCGAGGCCGAAGCCGGGGCTGTTCGCGGCCGGCACGTAGCGGCTCTGCGTCGCGGCCGATCCGCAATCCGGATCGACGACGGTCAGCGTGCCTGCGGCGTTCTTGAAGCGATCGTACAATGCCGAATAATTGTTGCCGTTGATCACGACGTCGCCGGCGCTCGCGGTGCGCGGGCGGGCATAGAGCACGAAGGCGCCGGGATTGGCGCCGGAGCCCGATGAGGGGTTGAAGAAGTTGGTGACGTCGCGGTCGCCATTCTGCAGCCGCTCGATGTTGCGATAGGCGAAGGAGGTGACGCTGCGGATGCGGTCGTCGCCCAGCCCGACCATGCCTTGCACGTTGAACGCCGGCGTGTCCTCGATATGCGTATACTGGCCGGTGAGCTTCACCCCCTCGAACCGCGTATCGGTGATCACGTTGAGGACGCCGGCCACGGCATCCGCGCCATAGGTGGAGGAGGCGCCGTCCAGCACGGTCTCCAGCCGCGCGATGGCGATCTCGGGCGTCAGGCTGTTGAGGTTGACGAAGCCGTCGGTCGGTACCACCCGGCGGCCGTTGAGCAGCACCAGCGTCGCCCCGGCGCCCAGACCGCGAAGATTGGCCGAGCGCGTGTCGCGCGAGTCCGCGCCACCGCCCTTGGCAAGATCCTGGATGCCGCCGGCACTGCCGACATTCTGCGGGATATAGCGGGTGATGTCGGCGAGCGCGTTGACGCCGGTGCGCGCGATGTCGGCCGCGCTGACCGAGAGGATCGGTGAGGCGCGATCCTCCTGCCGCACGTTGCGAAGGAAGGAACCGGTGACGATGATCTCTTGCTCGGCGGGCGGCGCGGCTTGCATGGTGTCGGATGGTGCGGCCTCGGGCGCGGACGTCGTCTGCGCAAAGGCGGTTCCGGCATGCAGCAGCGCAAGGCTGGCGGTCGCGAGCGAAATGCTGGCGCACAGGCGGTGCGATCGAGCGTTGGTCATGGCACTCCCCTCAATTTTTGGCAGGCGGGGACTGTACGGCCGGCGACATGCCGGCCTCGGCGCAGCGGGTGCGCAGAACCTCCCCTGATGTTCGGCTGGTGTCTTCCCGAGCCTGCCGCTCCGCTATGCGACGCAGAGGCGCTTTTAAAAAATAGAAAGTTTGGAAGCATTGATCCGGAAAGTTGATGGCTCGCGCCCGTCTCCAACCCATCAACAATATGCATTGATCAATAGAATGTTTGACATTGCGGTATGGGTTGCTCCTCCGCATGATTGCGCTGCCCGGCATCGACCGGGTGGGGAGGATTATGCTGGCCTTTATCGGCGCCCTTGCGGTCCTGGCACTGCTCGCGCTCATCTTGTCGAACCGGACATCGCCGCTCGCCGCGCTCATCCTGGTGCCGGTTGCCGCGGCGCTGCTCGCCGGGCTGGGCGGGGCGATCCCGGCCTATGTGCTGGCCGGCATCGGGAAGATCGCACCGGTCGCGGGCATGTTCATCTTCGCCATCCTGTTCTTCGGGATCATGACCGATGCCGGGCTGCTTGCGCCGCTGGTCGGGCTGGTGCTGCGGCTGGTGGGCGAGCGGCCCCGCCATATCGCCATCGGCACCGCGCTGCTGGCGCTGCTGATCCATCTCGACGGTTCGGGGGCGGTCTGCTTCCTGATCACCATCCCGGCGCTCCGCCCGCTCTATGACCGGCTCGGCATGGACCGGCGGGTGCTGGCCTGCACCGCTTCGCTCGCCGCCGGGGTCAACTTCCTGCCCTGGACCGGACCGACGCTGCGCGCCTCGGCGGCGCTGAAGGTGCCGGCGGCGCAGCTGTTCGTGCCGATGATCGGCGTGCAGGCAGCAGGGCTCGCCTTCGTCTTCACCGCGGCCTGGTGGCTTGGGCTTCGCGAGGAGCGGCGCATCGCCGCCGGCATTCCGCTGCCCAGGTCGGCGGGCGCTACGATGGCATCCGCGGCCGCCGCCGAGCCGATGGCGGACGATCCCAACCTGCGCCGCCCGCAGCTGATGCCGTTCAATATCCTGCTCACGCTCGCCGTCGTGGGCACGATGATCGCGGGGCTGGTCGAGCCGGTCGTGGCCTTCATGATCGGGACGGCGCTGGCGTTGATGATCAACTATCCCGATGCCGCCCAGCAGCGCGCCCGGATCGACGCGCATGCGCGCGCGGCGCTGCTGATGGCGGGCGTGCTGTTCGCGGCGGGCGCGTTCACCGGCATCCTCAACGGATCGGGCATGATCCGGGCGATGGCCGAGGCGGTGGCGCAGCACGTGCCGGAGGGCGTGGGCGGAAGCCTGCCGGTGCTGCTCGGGGTGGCCTCGATGCCGCTCAGCCTGTTGTTCGATCCCGACTCCTTCTATTTCGGCGTGCTCCCGGTGCTGGCCGAGGTCGGCACCCGGTTCGGCCACGCGCCGGCGACCATGGCGCAGGCCGCGCTGCTCGGGCAGATGACCACCGGATTCCCGGTCAGCCCGCTCACCCCGGCGACGTTCCTCGTCGCGGGACTGAGCGGCATCGAGCTCGGCGCGCACCAGCGCTTCGCCATCCCCTGGCTGTTCGCCGCGACGCTGGTGATGGTTGCCGCCGCGCTGCTGATCGGAGTGCTCCCGCTGTGAGACCGGAACCCATCCGCATCGGCGCCGGCGCCGGCTTCGCAGGCGACCGGATCGAACCGGCGCTGGAGCTGGTCGAGCAGGGCGATCTCGACTTCCTCGTCTTCGAATGCCTGGCCGAGCGCACCATCGCCGCGGCGCAGCAGCTCCGCCAGAGCGACCCGCACGGCGGCTTCGATCCGCTGTTGCTCGAACGGATGCGCCGGGTTTTGCCGGCGGCGCGCGCGCGCGGGGTGCGGATCGTCACCAATGCGGGCGCCGCCAACCCGGTCGGCGCCGCCCATGCCGTCGCCGCGCTTGCCCGCGACATGGGGCTGCAGGGCCTGCGCATCGCTGCCGTCACCGGCGACGACGTGCTCGATCTGGTCCGCGGCGCCGAGCATCCGCTGATCGACCGTCCGGGTACCAGCGCCGATCTCGCCCGCATCGTCTCCGCCAACGCCTATCTGGGGGCGGGGCCGATCGCCGACGCGCTGGCGCAAGGCGCCGAGGTGGTGATCACCGGCCGGGTGGGCGATCCCGCGCTGTTCGTCGGGCCGATGGTGCATGCGTTCGGCTGGTCGCTGGACGATGCGCCGTTGATCGGCCGCGCCACCGTGATCGGCCATCTGCTCGAATGCGCCGGCCAGCTGACCGGCGGCTATTTCGCCGATGACGGCCGCAAGCAGGTGCCCGGCCTCGCCCGGCTGGGCTTTCCCTTCGCCGAGGTATCGGCGGATGCGAGCGCCGTGCTCGGCAAGGTCGCAGGATCGGGCGGTGCGCTGACGCTGGCCAGCTGCAAGGAGCAGTTGCTGTACGAGATCCTCGATCCGGGCGCCTATGCCCAGGCCGATGTCGTGGCCGATTTCCGGTCGGTGCGCTTCGCCGAGCTGGGGCCCGATCGCATCGCGGTCTCTGGTGGCGACGGTCGGCAGCGACCCGACGCGCTCAAGGTCTCGATCGGCTATGACGACGGCTTTATCGGCGAAGGGCAGATTTCCTATGCGGGGCCCGGCGCGGTCGGGCGCGCGCGGCTCGCCGCCGCCATCGTCGAGGAGCGGCTGGCGATCATCGGTGCCCCGGTGACCGAGCTGCGCAGCACGCTGATCGGGCTCGACTCGGTCGATCGGACCGGCCGGCCGCCGGAGGTCGACCCGCGCGAGGTGCGGCTGCGCGTCGTCGGGCGCGCCGCCACGGCCGAGGCGGCGGCGCTGATCGGGCGGGAGGTCGAGGCACTGTACACCAACGGGCCGTTCGGCGGCGGCGGCGCGACGGCGGCGGTGCGCCCGGTGCTTGCCGTCGCCTCGACGCTGATCCCGGCGGCGCAGGTCCGGCCCGCGATCACGCTGGTGGAGGCCTGAATGCTGCTCGGCGACATCGCGCACGTCCGTACCGGCGACAAGGGCGACCTCTCGCAGTTCTCGGTCATTGCCTTCGACCCGGCCGATTATCCGCGCCTGCTCGCGGCGGTGACCGTGCCGCGCGTGCTGGCCCATCTCGCCGGCCTGCGGGTGCGGCAGGCGACCCGCTATGCCCTGCCGGGGCTGGGCGCGCTCAATTTCGTGCTCGAAGGCGCGCTGAGCGGCGGCGTCACCCGCTCGCTGGCGCTGGATGCCCATGGCAAGTCGCTGGGCGCGCAACTGCTCGACCTGCCGATCGACGACGCATTGCGCGTGGAGGATGCGGAATGAAGCGCCATCACCTGTTGCTGGCGGCGACCACGGCCAGCCTGTTGGGGACCGGCGCGGCGGAAGCGCGGGTCACCCGCTTCGTCGTCGAGCAGCGGCGCGAGGTGCCGGCGGTGCGGCCCGGCGCGCCGGCCTATGTGATCCTGCGCGGCCATTATGAAGGCACGATCGATCCGCGCGACCGCCGCAATGCGATCATTACCGATCTCGCAGCCGCGCCCCGGCGGAAGGATGGTCGTGTCGCCTACCGCGCGACCTTCGCCATCGCCTTGCCTGCCGATCCGGCGCGGGCCAGCGGCTTCCTCCTGTACGACGTGCCCAATCGCGGCAATGGCGACGTCGCCGCCGATGCGGAAGGCCATGTGCGGGTGGTGAGCGGCTGGCAGGGGGACATTGCGCCGCAGCCGGGTATCCAGACCCTCGCGGTGCCCACCGCAGCGGGGCTGACCGGCTGGGTGCTCCAGCGCTTCACCGGCGTCGCCACCAGCACGGCCAGCATGCCCATCGACGGCGGCATCGGTCGCCCAACGCCGCGCCCGTTGCCGGTGTCGCTGGACACCCGCCAGGCAACGCTGTTCGTGCAGGCGGGCGACGATGCGTCGCGCAAGGCGATGGCTGCGCGGGACTGGGCCTTTGCCGATTGCCGCACGCAGCCCTTTCCCGGCACGCCCGACCCCCGCCAGCTCTGCCTGCGCGGCGGGTTCGACGCCGCCAAGGGTTATACGCTCGTCTATCGCGGCAAGGATCCCAGGGTGCTCGGCATCGGCTTCGCCGCGGTGCGCGACCTCAATGCGTTCCTGCGCTTCGCCAAGGTCGATGATGACGGCACGCCCAATCCGCTGGCGGGCACGATCCGCTGGGCGATCGTCAGCGGCACGTCGCAATCGGGCAATTTCGTCCGCAGCCTGATCGCGCTCGGCTTCAACCAGGCGGAGGACGGGCACCGGGTATTTGACGGCGCCAACCCGAACATCGCCGCACGGCAGGTGCCGCTGAACATCCGTTTCGGCGTTCCCGGCGGCGCGGCGGGCATGTTCGAGCCGGGCAGCGAGGGCAGCCTGTGGTGGAGCCGCTATGACGACAAAAGGCGAGGCAGAGGCGTCTCCAGCCTGCTCGACCGCTGCACCGCGACGCGCACCTGTCCCAAGATCGTCGAGACCTTCGGCTCGGCCGAGTTCTGGGGCCTGCGCATGTCGCCGGGGCTGATCGGTACCGATGCCAGGGCGGACGTGCCGCTGCCGGCCAATGTCCGCCGCTATTACTTTCCCGGTGTGACGCATGGCGGCTCCTATGTCGGCGGCTTCCCGCTGGACGGCGACAAGGCCTTTCCCGGCGCGCCCGCCTGCACGCTCGCGTTCAATCCCAATCCCTCGATGGATACCCGGCGTGCGCTGCTCAAGGCGCTTGCCGACTGGGTACAGACCGGCAAGGCGCCTCCGCCCAGCCGCTACCCGATGCTGGCCGCCGGCGATCTGGTGGAGGCGACCGCGTCGGCAATGGGCTGGCCCGCGATCCCCGGCGTGCCAGGCCCCACCGGCATGCTCAACCAGCTGCCCGACTATGATTTCGGCCCCGGCTTCCATGCCGTCGATCTCAGCGGCGTGCTCACCCGCCAGCCGCCGGCCGTGCGGGGTACGATCCCGCAGCTGGTGCCGCGGGTGAATGCCGACGGCAACGAGACGGCGGGCGTGCCCTCGGTGCAGCTGCAGGTGCCTTTGGGGACCTATACCGGCTGGAACCAGTTGGCGCGCGGCTATGGTGCGGGCGGCAACTGCGGCTTTGTCGGCGGCTTCATCCCCTTCGCCCGCACCGAGGCCGAACGTCGCGCCAGGGGCGATCCGCGCCCGTCGCTGGAGGCCCGCTACCGTGACCATGCAGGCTTCGTGGCGCGCGTCCGCTCCGTGGTGGCGGAGCAGATCGCGCAAGGCTGGCTGCTTGCGGACGACGGTGCGCGGCTGATCGATCAGGCCGAGAAGAGCGATGTCCTTCGCTAGCCTCGCCCTGGCATTGGCAACCCCGGCCGCACCCGAGGCCGCCTGCGCGGCGCTTTCGCGGCAGATCGCCGACAGTCGCACCGAATGGGCCGAGGCGCGGGTCATAGCCGGACGACATTTGCCCGCGCATTGCCGGGTGATCGGCACGCTGCAGCCGGTACAGGGCTCGCGGATCGGCTATGAACTCTGGCTGCCGCGCAGCTGGAGCGGTCGGCTCCAGATGCTGGGCAATGGCGGCTATGCCTCGGCCCTGCCCGAAGCGGCGATGGCGGAGGGGCTGGCGCGCGGCAGCGCGGTGGTCGCGACCGATACGGGGCATGAAGGCGACGATCCCGACTTCGCCCGCGGCCGCCCGCAAACGATCGCCGACTGGGGATGGCGCGCCGTCCATGAGACCGCGCTGGCCGCGAAGCAGCTGGTGGCGCGCTTCTACGGCCGTGCGGCGGCGCACAGCTATTTCAACGGCTGCTCGACCGGCGGCCACCAGGCGATGATGGAGGCGCAGCGTTTCCCGCGCGACTTCGACGGCATCGTTGCCGGCGCGCCGGGGTCCAACCGCGTTCGCCTCAACGCCGCGTTCCTCTGGCAATATTTGTCGAACCACCGCGCGGGCGACGATCAGGCTCCGATCCTCGACGGGCAAGACCTGAAGCTGCTCGCTGCGCAGAGCTTCGCCTTGTGTCGCGGTGCCAATGGCAAGGCCGCCGGAGGCTTGCCCGGCGATCGCTGGCTGAACGATCCGCTCCAGTGCCGGCCCGATCCGGCTGCGCTGCTTTGCCGGCCGGGGCAGACCGTCGGTTGCCTCAGCGCCGAAAAGGTGGCGGCGGTCGCCAGGATGCGGGCGGGGGTGCGCGATGCGCGCGGCGCGCAGGTCACCTTCCCCTGGCTGCCCGGCAGCGAGGCGGGGTGGAGCGCCTATTGGGCGGATCCACGCCAGCCCAGCCAGCCGATGCGGGTCAATTTCTGGCGGGTCTGGGCGTTCGACGATCCTGCCTGGAACTGGTGGCGCTTCTCCTATGCGCGCGACCTGCCCGCCGCGATGCGGCGTCTGTCGCCGGTGATCGACGCGACCGATGCGGACCTGCGCGCCTATCGCGCACGGGGCGGCAGGCTGCTCGTCTATCACGGCCTTGCCGATCCGGTGGTCTCGCCGCTCGATACGCTCACCTATCGCCGGGCGATGCTCGCGCGAACGGGCGCGGCAGCGGACTGGTACCGGCTGTTCCTCGTGCCGGGCATGGGACATTGCGGCGGCGGGGACGGACCAAACCGGTTCGATGCGCAGGCCGCGATCGAGCGCTGGGTGGAGCAGGGGCAGGCACCCGCGCGGCTCACCGGCACGCTCGCCGACGGCACGACCCGACCGATCTGCGCCTATCCGGCCCGCGCCCTGCACCGCAGCGGGGACGGCACGAAGGAAAGCGATTTCATCTGCGCGGCACCACCGCCGCCGCGCATCCGACGATAAAACAGGGAGAGGGACATGAAGAGGATCGGTTTGGGTTGGCTCGTTCTGGGCCTGATGAGCGGCACGGCGATGGCGCAGACCGCGCCGAAGAGCATCGACGCGGCGGATGCGCGCGCCCGCGCGGCCGAGGCGAAGATGACCGATGACGAGCGGTTCCAGCTGCTCCACGGCATCATGCCGATCGCCTTTCCGGGCACGCCGCCGCTGCCGCGCGCGGACCTGAAGCCCACCGCCGGCTGGATCCCCGGCGTGCCGCGGCTCGGCATACCCGACCTGTACGAGACCGATGCCAGCCTGGGCGTCGCCAATCCGCTCCAGCTGCGCAAGGGCGACTATTCGACCGCCCTGCCGTCCGGCCTCGCGCTGGCGGCGACCTGGAGCCCCGAACTCGCCTTCAAGGGCGGGGCGGTAGCCGGCAACGAGACGCGGCAAAAGGGTTTCAACATCCTGCTCGCCGGCGGCGTGAACCTGGCGCGCGATCCGCGCAACGGCCGCAATTTCGAATATCTGGGGGAGGATCCGCTGCTCGCCGGCCGGCTGGCGGGCGCCTCCATTCGCGGCATCCAGAGCCAGAAGGTCGTCTCGACGATCAAGCATTTCGCGCTGAACGACCAGGAGACGCTGCGCAACAGCATCGACGCACGCATCGACGAGAAGCCGTTCCGGGAGAGCGATCTGCTCGCCTTCCAGCTGGCGATCGAGGACGGCAAGCCCGGATCGGTGATGTGCGCCTATAACCGCGTCAACGGCGACTATGCCTGCGGCAACGACTTTCTGCTGAATCAGGTGCTCAAGCGCGACTGGGGCTTTCCCGGCTGGGTGATGTCCGATTGGGGCGCGGTGCACGACGTGAGCTATTTCGCCAAGGGGCTGGATCAGCAGTCCGGCGCGCAGCTCGACAAGCAGATATTCTTCGACAAGCCGCTGCGCGCCGAAGTGGCGGCAGGCCGCGTGCCGATGGAACGGGTGCGCGACAGCGTCCGGCGAATCTTGCGCTCGCTTTACGCGGTGGGCGCGGACGCGCCGCTCGCGGAAGGCGCGATCGACGAAGCCGCCCATGCCGCCGCGGCGCGCGCGGTGGCCGCAGCGGGAATCGTGCTGCTCAAGAACGACGGCGATGCGCTGCCGCTGGCGGGCGCCAAGTCGGTCGCGGTGATCGGCGGCCATGCCGATCTGGGCGTGCTGTCCGGCGGCGGGTCGAGCCAGGTGACGCCCAAGGGCCAGGTGACGGTGCTGCCGCTGGGCGGGCGGGGCATGATGGGGGCCTGGGCCCGCCAGCTCTATATGCCCTCCTCGCCGCTGCGTGCGCTGGCCGCCGCCATGCCGGGGGCGAAGGTGGAGTATGACAGCGGCTATGACCTTGCTGCGGCAACGGCCTTCGCGAAGCAGTCGGACGTGGCGATCGTGTTCGCCACCGCGTGGAGCAGCGAGGGCAATGACTTCAGCATGACGCTGCCCGAGGGGCAGGACGCGCTGATCGCCGCCGTCGCCGCCGCCAATCCCAACACGATCGTGGTGCTGGAGACCGGCAATCCGGTGAAGATGCCGTGGCTGGACAAGGTGAAGGCGGTGGTCGAGGCCTGGTATCCGGGGCAGGAGGGCGGCGCGGCGATCGCCGACGTGCTGACCGGCAAGGTCAACCCCTCGGGCCGGCTGCCGATCAGCTTCCCTTCGGATGAGACGCAGCTCCCCCGCGCGGAGATTCCCGGCTGGGGGCAGCCGGAAGGTTCGCAGGCTACGGCGACCTATCCCGAGGGTGCGGAGGTGGGCTATCGCTGGTACGCTGCCAAAGGCACAAGGCCGCTGTTCCCCTTCGGCCATGGCTTGAGCTACACGCGGTTCGAGCAGTCCGCCTTGCAGATCCGCGGCGGTGCCCAACCCGAGGCGACGGTGACCGTGCGGAACGTCGGCAAGGTCGCCGGTGCCGAGGTGGTGCAGCTCTACCTGACCCGGCGGGGCGCCATCGACACGCGCCGCCTGGCGGGTTTTGCGAGGGTCGAACTTTCTCCCGGCGAGAGTCGTTCGGTGGTCGTGAAGATCGAGCCGAAGGTCCTCGCCGACTGGACGCCCCGGGGATGGCACCTCGCGGCCGCAACCTACAGCTTCACGAGCGCAACCTCAGCCGGTGGCGCGGGCCTTGACGCTACCATTAGACTGCCAGAGCGCCAGCTGGGCAGGTAACAGCCCGTTCTAAGTCTGATCGCCGGCATCGCTGCTGTTCCAGGATGCCGGCAATCTACCCCTAAGGGCAAGGTAGGCAATCTTCCGAGCATTCGCGCGGTCCTTCCGGTAGACGTTAGGATAGACGCCCAGCGCCACCGTGCCCGGCTTGCCGTCGTGACGAAATCCCACCGCCAGTACCGAATCACCGCCAGGCTGAACGAGGAGGTACATGCCGTGCATGTCCTGAGTCTTAAATGCTTTGTCCCGCGGTTTGACTCGACGGACGGCTGCATCGGTGAGCATGCCGGTATCTCCTCCGCCGGCGCAGTGCTGATACCGTCAAATATGCCGTCAGGTTGAACCGCGCCGGGTTTGCCGGAGGCCATTAGATGTGAGTCACGCCGCCATAACGATCTGCTCAGCGGCAGCATAGTAGTTCGCTTCGGCTTCGG
>NZ_JAATJB010000006.1 GCF_011927635.1 Sphingomonas trueperi | reverse complement strand
CATCTAAACCAACAATGTCAAAGAGCGACAAAAATCGACGCTGCGCCTTTCCCCTTTTTCTCGGGGCGGCCGCTGCGCCTGAATTTCGGTGACCAACGCTGCGTCCCGGTGAGGAGCACCGCGTCGGTGGAGTGGCTTCTATGCCCGAGACCCCAACCCGTCAACACGAAAATGAAACTTTCTGTCGTTTTCGTGACAGCCGCCCCGAAAATGGCGGAAATCCGCGGTTTACGGCTTCTCAATCGGGGCATGCGATATGCCGCTGGTGACCGAATCAACGCTCGAATCGCCGAATCAGGCCCCGGAATCGCTCCGGAATCAGGTACGAAGGGCCGTGATCTGGCGTTCGGGCACGCAGATTCTCGGGCAGCTGCTCACCTGGTCGTCCACGTTCCTGGTCATCCGTATCCTCGCACCCGCCGATTACGGACTGTTTGCGATGACCCAGGTGGTGCTGGTGCTGCTCAACATGCTCAACGGCTATGGGCTCGCGAGTGCGCTGATCCAGCGTGCGGACGCCGGACGCCGGGCGCAGCGCCAGCTGTTCGGGATGCTGCTGCTGCTCAATGGCGCCCTGGCGCTGCTCCAGCTTGCGGCCGCGCCGCTCGCTGCGGCCTATTATCGCCAGCCGATGGTCGCCGAGCTGCTGCGGGTGCAGGCGCTGCTCTATCTCTGCACGCCCTTCATCGCGCTGCCCTATGCGCTGCTCGCGCGATCGATGGACTTCGCCAAGCAGGCACAGGTCCATTTCGTCTCGGCGCTTGCGGGCGCGATCACCGCGCTGACCGGGGCCTATGCCGGCTGGGGCGTGTGGACGCTGGTCGCCGCCCCGATCGTGCTGTTCGCCACCCGCGCGATCGGGATGACCGTGGCGGCGCGGGCGCTGGTATGGCCGAGCTTCGACTTTCGCGGCGCGGGGGACATGGCGCGCTATGGCGGGGTGATGGCGGCGGGGCAGGTCTTCTGGTTCCTGCAGAGCCAGGCCGACGTCTTCATCGCCGGGCGCATGTTCGACCCGCATCTGCTCGGCATCTATACGACCAGCCTGTTCCTCAGCCAGATCTTCGTCTCGAAATTCGTGCCGCCGCTCAACGAGGTCGCCTTCTCCGCCTATGCACGGATGCGCGACGATCCCGCGGCGGTGGCGGCGGCATTCGTGCGGGGCGCGCAGCTGATCCTGCTGGCGGCCATGCCCTTCTATATCGGGCTGGCCGCGACCGCCGAGCCGCTGGTCGCCGTGGTGCTCGGGCCAAAATGGGCGGAAGCGGCGCCGGTGGTCCATGGCCTGGCGCTGGTGATGCCGCTGATGACGCTGCAGGTGCTTTTCGCGCCGGCCAGCGACGCGCGCGGGCGGCCGGGCATCAGCGCACGCAACGGTGCGACCGGTGCGCTGTGCCTGCCCATCGCCTTCCTGATCGGCGTGCATTGGGGAATCCTCGGTCTCGTCGCTGCCTGGTACGTCGCCTATCCGCTGTATCTCGGGTTGTCGGCACACCGCACGCTGCCGGCGATCGGCGTCAGCTATGCGGGGCTCGGCCGGGCGATCGCGGCGCCGGTGTTCGCGGCGCTGGCGATGGGACTGATCGTCACCCTTGTCGACCGCGAACTGCCGCCGCTCGCCCCCCTGCCCCGGCTGGCACTGCTCGTGAGCATCGGTGGCGCGAGCTATGGCGCGCTGCTCTTCGGCTTTGCGCGCGAGACGCTCGGCGGTGCGATCGCGCTGGTGCGCAACCGCGCCGGCTGAGCTGCATCAGGCCGTCTGGATATAAGCGCGCATCGCCTCGGCCTCGGACTCGATACGATCGATCCGATACTTCACCAGATCGCCGATCGAGATGAAGCCGACCACCGCCTGCCCGTCGATCACCGGCAGATGGCGGATGCGCCGCCGCGTCATCAGCGCGAGCGCGCCGAGCACCGTCTCCTCGGGGCCGACGGTGATCGCCGGTGCGGTCATCACCCGCGCCACCGGCAGTTCGAGCCCGATCGCGCCTTCGCGCTCGATGCAATGGATCACGTCACGCTCGGAAAAGATGCCGACGACTTGCCCGTTGTCGAGGACCGGCACCGCGCCGATCCGCCGGGCCGCGAGTAGTGCCACCGCCTCCGCGACGGTGCTGGTGGAGGCGATCGACACGATGTCTCGCCCCTTGCCTTCGAGGATTGCCGCGATGGTCATCGCCTTCTCTCCTTGGCTTTCATTTTTTAGGCGTTGTTTATCCCACGAATCGGCCCAACTTGCAAAGCGATGGAACAGCCCGACGGACTCGATGATCCAGGTTATGCCGCCTTCGCCTGGGGGCGGTTCCGCCGCATCCTGTGGGGGATGGCGGTGGTGGCGGTGCTGGCCGCCGGCGTAGCCGAATATTGGCTGTGGGCGACGATGGGCGAGCTCCATATCGTCACTGCGATCGCCACCTTTCTGGGCGTGTTCTTCACCATCATGATGGCCGCGGCGCTGATGGGGCTGATGTTCCTCAGCTCGGGCAGCGGCCATGACGCGCAGGTGGAAGACCCGCTCAAGGGCGAAGTCGACCTCGACTGACGGCTCAGCGTTCGCGCTTGAGCGTGAGGTCGAGGCTTGCGGTGCCGTTGGCCGGCACGGTCACCCGCCAGGTGGGGACGCCCTTGTACGAAACGAGCGGCGCGCCGGCCTTTGCGTCACGATAGGGAATCGGCAGCTCGAAGGTGACGGGGTTGGCAAGCGCATTGGTCACCTCGACCCGGTAGTTCGCGCGCCGCTTCGAGCCGGGCTTGCCGACGATGGTGTAGCGGACCTCGCTGCTGTCGCCCGGCCGCAGCTCGATCTCGTCACCGATCGCGCGATCCTTGAGCGCCGACTCGCCGAGCAGCACCGGCTGTTCCCCGCGCGCCGCGAACAGGGCGACCGATCCGGCAGGCAGCGGCAGCCCTAGCCCGGCTTCGATGCGGTTCTCGACGCGTAGCACGATCTCGGCCGGCCCGCTCTCGGCGTCGCGATCGGGATCATGGGCGAAAGGCTGAAACGTCCCGGCGTAGATCCGCGCCATTTGCACGCGCTCGCGGTGGAGCAGCGCGACCTGCTTGGTGGCGCGCGCGGCGACGCTCACCGGCTCGGGGATGCGGTAGAGCTTGAGGTCGCCGAGATCCTCCTGCGCCGCCATCATCACCGGCGCGAAGGCGACCCGTGACCCGGTGACGACAATGTCCACCGACGGTGCGGGCGGTGCCGGGGGTGGAGGGGGCGGCACGGGCGACACCATCTGGCGGACTTCACCACCCTTGGCCGGCGCATCGCTCGTCCTGCCCATCGGCCAGCACTGCAGGCGAAGCGCGGCGGCGGCCGCGCGCGGCAACCGCGCCGCCTTCTCCTTGTTGGGCTGCCCCGCCACCGCGCTGGTGCGGGCCTCCGCGAAGGCCTGGCTGCCGCCGTTCACCACCGTCATCCAGCCGAACAGGTCGAGCGTATCGTCCGCCCCCAGCTGCGCGACATAGGTCGCCGACCAGTCGAGCCCCTGCGCCAGATAGGAAAGCTGCACCGTCACCGTCTGCGCGCGGGGGCTGTCGGTCGTCACCGACAGCGTCGGCCTGGCGGCGAGATCGGCGGGCACGCCCGGATAGGCCAGCTTCTCCGGTAGCCCCGAACAGCCCAGCGCCTCGATGCCCTCATCGGTGGTGAGCAGCACGCCGCCTGTCGGCCCTGCCTGAATCACCGCCTCGCTTTCGCTGACCTTGCCGGTCGCGCGGTCGGTGCGCCGCACGGTGACGCGGCGCTTGAGATACGCGTCGACCAGCGTTGCCGGGCCGAGCAGCCGGGCGTCGCGGTTCTTTTCCCCCACCCCGCGCGGCAGGCCGGTGACGATCGCGGTCTCGGGCATCATCCCTTCGGACACGCCGACGAAGCGGATCACCGACGCACCGGCCGGCAGCTGCAGCGTCCGCGTCTCGGTGACCAGCGCATAGCCGCCGGGCCAGCTCCGCCGGATCGCGCCCTCGCCGCGGTTGGGGTCACGATAGACGGTCACCGCCACCGCATCGGGCGTGTCCGAGACGACGAGCGTCTGCGCCGCCGCCGGCAGGGCGGCGAGCAGCGCGGCGAGGGCCAAGGCGATGCGCGCGAGCATCGGATCAGTAGCGGCTGTCGAACACCATGGTCACCGATGCCTTGCCGTTGGCGGGCACCGGCACCTTCCACTCCATCCGATCGGCGGAGACGCGCTCACCGGCGAGGGTCTGGTCGGTCACGCGAACGTCGCCCCACAGCCCGGTCTGGGCAAGGTCGACGGTGACCGGCTCGGCGCGCGCATTGGTGAAATCGTAGCGCATCGTCGTTTTCCAGCGCCGCGCCGAAAGCTTCTTGCGCTCGACCACCACCGCGGCGCCCTTCACGTCGAACGCCTCGCCGGTGCGGATCGACATGGCCGAGCCCATCGGCGCGGCATCGACCCGGCTCTCGCCGATGAACTGCGGCTCGCCCTTGCGGTCGCGCATATAGACGCGGATCGTGCCGCTCGGCAGCTGGTCGCCCAGGCCGCCATTCTTCGACGTCGAGAATTTGAGCACCGAGGCGGCGCTGCGCGGATCGGTGTCGGCACCCAGCCAGCCATTGATCCATTCATAGGTCTTGCGCGCTGGCGCCGCCTTCACGTCGAGGAAGCTGACCTGCTTCTGCTGGGCGTTGGCGATCGTGGTGCGCTGGGCGAGCGGATAGAAGATATAGTCGCCCAGCCGTTCGCGGGGGCCGGTCTCGGTGCCGGGCTGGTCGATCGTCGTGTCGTCTCCTTCGAGCTGGCCGAAGGCGCGGGCACCGCTGGGCGCACCGGCGACGAGCGTCACTGCGGCATTCTGGTACGAGGTGCCGGTATCGTTGGTGAGCGTGATCCATCCCTGCATATCAATGGCGCTCTTCGCCTCGTCGAACAGCATCACATAGTCGCTGGTCCAGCCGAGCCCCGGGGTGAGGTAACTCAGCGTCGCCGGCACCCGCCCCCCGCTCGCCACCTGCAGCGTGACCGAGAGAGTGGGCCGGGCGCGAAGATTCTCGGGCACCTTGTCGAAGATTACGCGGACCGGCAGGCCGTCATCGCGCAGCACTTCGATGCGCGAGCCGATCTGGAGGACGATGCCGCCATTGGCCGAAAGCACCCGCGCCTGCTCGCGCGTCTCCGCGCCGGTCGCGGGGTTGGTCCGCACGATGGTGACGACCGAGCCGACCGCCTTTTCCATCAGCTTGTAGGGGGTGAGCAGGTCGTAGTCGAAATTCTGCTCGACGATGCCGATGCCGGGTCCGGCGAGCGTCACCGTCTCGGGCCGGATCTTGGCGGAGACGTCGGCGAATTCCTGGCGGGTGCGGCCGGCCTCGAGCGCGAGGGTACGCGCGTCCTGCACCAATGCCTGGCCGTTCTGGTAGATGGTGATGGCGAGATCGCCCTGCGCGGTCTTGTCCGGCGTTGGCAGCTGCTGCGCCTGCGCGAGCGCGGGCCATGCCACCGCGAAAAGCCACACCGCATGCCGCATTGCCCATCCTCCCCCTATGTTGCGGGGATCGTAGCAGATTGAAGGACGGCGGCTAGTGCTTCCTCCCCCGCCAGGGGCGCGCACCGGAACCTCCGAGTCGATCGTCATCCCGGCGAAAGCCGGGATCCATTCGCGCTGATGTGGCGGTTCTTTCCCCTAGCGCACAGGGCAATGGATCCCGGCTTTCGCCGGGATGACGGAGGTCTTGTAGGACGGGGGGGGGGGCAGGATTCATGCAGCCCTTACAGGGTCACCACCACGCGCCGCCCGTCATACACCACCTCGCGCCCGGCCGCCTCGGCGAGGCCGGTGCCGACACCCGGCGCCACCGACACCACCCGGAACCGCCGCGTCTTCGCCATGCCTGGATAGCGCCCCTGCCGCGCGCCGAGCGTCAGCGTTCCCGCCTTGTCGTCCAGCGCCAGCGCGATCGTCGCGCGCTCGCCGCGGCGCCAGCCCTGACCGTCGCCGGCATCGTCATAGAGGGTGATGCGGCCATCGGCGCCGCGATAGACGCGCAGCTCGATCGGGCGATCGGGCGACTGGTCGGCATATTGGACCGGCGAACCCAGCGGCAGGATCGTGCCGCCCG
Organism: Sphingomonas trueperi; assembly: GCF_011927635.1. Classification (GTDB taxonomy): domain Bacteria; phylum Pseudomonadota; class Alphaproteobacteria; order Sphingomonadales; family Sphingomonadaceae; genus Sphingomonas; species Sphingomonas trueperi. The sequence goes on along the minus strand of NZ_JAATJB010000006.1, from coordinate 228,308 downwards.
CGACCTGCACCGGGATCTGCCCGATCGGCGCGGCGACCTGGAGCTTCACTCCGCCAGCGTGGCGCGTGCCGGTCCAGAAGTCGATCCATTCGGTGCCCTTTGGCAGATACACGGTGCGCGAGGTGGCGCCGGGCTCGATCACCGGGCTGACCAAGAGATTGCGGCCGAACAGATATTGGTCGCGCAGATCCTGCGCCGCGCGGTCCTCCGGGAACACCATCCCCGCCGGATAGAGGAAGGAGGCACCGCGATCCGCCACCTGCCAGCTTTGCGCATAGAGAAAGGGCAGCAGCCGGTAGCGCAGCGCGACCGCATCGAGCAGCGGCTGGCGGACGCTCTCCGGGAAGCTGTAGACTTCCTTGCCCTCGCCGGTGCCGTGGATGCGGAACATCGGGTTGAACACCGCGAACTGCAGCCAGCGGGTGAACAGCTCCTGATAGGCCGGATCCTTGGGGCTGCGGCCGAAGAAGCCGCCGATATCCGCCGACCAGAAGGGATTGCCGGTCATCGAGAAATTGACGCCCGCCGGGATCTGCTTGGCGAACACGTCCCACCGCCCGCTGACGTCGCCCGACCAGGTAAAGGCGCCGTTGCGCTGCTGCCCCGCCCAGGCCGAGCGGGTGAGCAGCAGCGGGCGCTTGGCGGCATAGTCGGCGGCCATGCCGTCGTGCACCGCCGTGGTATGCATCAAGGGATAAGCGTTGAATACCAGCGCGCCCGGCCCCGCCGCGGTGTTCACCTCGGCCATTTCGCCCCAATGACCGCCCAGCTCGGCCTCGCTGCCGTCGAGCCAATAGCCGTCGAATCCGGCCTTGCCGAGCCGATCGGAGATCTGCTTCCAGTAGAGCGCGCGGGCCCGGCTCGAGAAGGCATCGTACCAGCGGCCCTCGCCCGCCGGATACACATTGGGGTAGGTCTTGGGGTAGAGCCCGCCGATCGCGTCGAGCGCGCGTGTATTCTCCAACCCGACATCGAGCCGCGGCCAGACCGAGACGATGCTGTGCAGGTGCTGCTGGTGCAGCGTGTCGAGCATGCCCCTGGGATCGGGATAGCGCGCCGGGTCCATTTCGTGGCTGCCCCAGCGGCCGGCCGGCCAATATTGCCAGTCCTGCACCACCGCATCGAGCGGGATGCCGAGGCGGCGATATTCGGCCGCCACCCCCAGCAGCTCGGCCTGCGAGGCATAGCGCTCCTTCGACTGCCACAGCCCCCAGGCCCAGCGCGGCAGCAGCGAGGCGGCACCGGTGAGCTGGCGATAGGCGCCGATCACCTGGTCGACATCGGGCCCGGCGAACAGGAAATAGTCGACGCCCTCGCCGGCCTGCGAACGGAAGAAGATGCGGTTGCCCGCCTGCGGGGTGTCCACCGCGACCTCGGTGACCGAGGCATTGTTCCAGAACAGCCCGAAGCCCGCGGGCGAGACCAGCACCGGCACGCCGACATCGGTATTCGCCTGCTGCAGCCGGACGATGGTGCCGCGATAGTCGAGCAGCCCGGCCTGGTGCTGGCCTAGGCCGTAGACCGCCCGTCCCTCGGGTATGGCGAAGACCATCCGCACCGCCCCCTCGCCATCGGGCGTGCCGCCCAGGCGGCGGCGGTAGAGATCGGTCTCGCCGACCAGCGGCTTGTCGTCGGCGCCGAGCAGCGCAACCGCACCGGTCTTGCGATCGACGCTGATCCGCATCGCCGGGGTGGCGAGCAGGTAGCGATCGGGCTGCTGGTCGAGCGTCCAGGCGGTCTTGGCAGGCTGGCCGACCAGCGCGAGATCGGGCGCGCGCTCGGCCCCTTCGCGCAGCATCGTCACACGGAGGATGCGGTCGCCCCAGAGGGTGAGCGCGAGCACCCCCTGCGCGGTGCGGAAGCTGGCGCCGGTCGGGGTTTGCGCAAGCAGCGTCGCGCCCTCGGCGGCGGCGGCCTGGAGCGGCGCGGCCTGCACGGCAAAACTCGGCGCAATGGTCGCGGCGAGCGCTGCCCCCAGCAGCAGAAGCGACTTGGCTTTCACGGACATTCTCTCCTCTGACGCGATGGTCTTGCCGCGATCTTGTCAGACAAGATGGGGTGCGCCTAGTCCTTTTTCCGGGTCTTTCGCGGCGGCGCCCGCAAGCCGGCGGCGATCGCCAGTTGCGCCCAAGCGCGCAGCACGTCGGCATCGTCATAGGCGTCGGCGGGCGCGCGGCGATAGTTCATCACCATCGTCCGGCCCTTGGCGTCATAGGTGAAGCGATCCGCGCCCGCCGCGTCCCAGGCGGCGTCGCTTTCCGCATCCGCCTTGAACCAAAGTTCGTCGAAGGCGAGGATCGCGAAGACCGTGCCGTCGCAATAGAGCGTCGCCCCGCCCATCATCCGGCGCATCGTCACCGTGCCGACCGGGGCCAGCGCCTCGCGCACCCATTCGAGCAGGCCGGTGTCGAGCGCCATCAGTGCCCTCCGCCCGCAAGCCGCAGCCCGGCGATGCAGCCGACCAGGCCGAGGATCAGCAGGATGCGCACCGCGCTCACCGGCTCGCCGAACCAGAGCATGCCGACGATCACCGTGCCGAGCGCGCCGATCCCGCCCCATACGGCGTAAGCGGTGCCGAGCGGCACGGTGCGCGAGGCCATCTCCAGCAGCGCCATCGACACCGCGATGAAGGCGAGGAAGGCGAGCGTCCAGGGGATGTTCCGAAAGCCGTCGGTGAAGCGCATGCAGGTGGTGAAGCCGACTTCGCACAGTCCGCCGAGCAGCAGGTAGATCCAGCCCATCAGCGCCCGGCCAGCCTGGCAAGGGCATCGCCGGTCACCCGCTGCACCGTCCATTCGTCCATGCCCGTGGCCCCCATCGCGCGGTAGAAATCGATCGCCGGCTGGTTCCAGTCGAGCACCGACCATTCGAACCTGGCATAGCCGCGCGTGACCGCGATATCGGCCAAATGGCGCAGAAGCGCCTTGCCGACGCCGGCGCCGCGCGCGGCGGGGGTGACGTACAGGTCTTCCAGATACATGCCCGGAAGCCCGGTCCAGGTGGAGAAGTTCTGGAAGAACAGCGCGAAGCCGAGCGGGGCGCCGTCCGCGTCTTCCGCGATCACCGCCTCGGCGGCGGGACGCGGGCCGAACAGGGCGGCCTCGAGCATCGGCTCGGTTGCGAGCACCGCATCGGGCTCGCGCTCGAATGCGGCGAGTTCGCGGACGAAGCCGAGGATCTGGGGGACGTCGGCGGGGGTGGCGAAACGGATCTGGGTCATGCGGCGGCCTCGGTCTGGGGTGCGGGGGCGACGCGGCCGCGGATCGCGGCGAGGCACCCGAGGATGATGAGCAGCGCGCCCGCGACCGTCCAGCCCGAGACGCGCTCGTCGAACACGACATAGCCGAGCAATGCCGCCCAGACGAAAGCGGTATATTCCACCGGCGCCAGCACCTGCGCCTCGGCATGGCCATAGGCCCAGGCGAGCAGCACCGCGGAGATCGAGCCGACCAGCGCGGCGCCGAGGATCCACGGCCAAAGTGCCAGCGACGGCATCGCCGAGAACCACGGCACGCCGGGCAGCATCACCAACGCGAGGACGAGGCTGGTGAACAGCGCGACTTCGATCGGATCGGCGACCTGCGCCTGCTGGCGGAGCAGGATCAGGCTTCCCGCATAGAGGATCGAAGCGGCGAACACCGCGATCGAGCCGAGCACCACCTCGGTCGAGGCATGCGCCTGCGCCTGGCCGGCGGCGATGGTCAGCACGCCCAGGCTGGCGACGAGCGAGCCGCCGATCGCCGCGCGGCGGATCCGCTCGCCAAGAAAGGCGGCGGCGAGGAACATCGCGATCAGCGGCGCGAGAAAGGTGAGCGCGATCCCCTGCGCCATGGTGACGCGGGCGAGGCCCCAGAAGAACAGCACCACCGAACTGCCCGCCAGCACGCCCCGGGCGAAGTGGAGCTTCAGTGCCTGGCGGCCGGGCAAGGGTGTCCGCCGCAGCAGGAAGATCGGCCCGAGCAGCACGATCGCGCCAATCGAGCGCCACAGCACCGCGCTATAGGCGCCGTGCGCGATCGACATGCCTTTCATCACCGCGTCCATCACCGAGTAGTTGGCGATTCCGAGCGCAGCTACGGCGAAGGCAAGGCGGGGCGAACGCGACATGAGGGGTCGGGTAGCGGGAGCGATTTCAGATTGCGAGCCCTTAAACCCCCTCCCCACCCGCTACTGCCCCCCCCGCCGTTAGGCGTTGGGAGGGAGAGGGGCGGTCCGGCCACCGGACAGTAGCGCGGCGCTGGCGCGCCGCTCACCCTCTCCAAGCTTCGCTAGGCGCTGACGCGCCAAGCTACGCTATCCTCTCCCTCGAGGGAGAGGATCAGGAGGCCGCCTTCCCCTCCGCATACGCCTGCGTACCCCGCGTAATCACCTCGTCCCCCGGCAGGATCGCCGCGATCGGAATGTCGGGTTGTGCCAGGATCTCGGCATAGAGCGGTGCGAAATCGGTTTCCAGCGTCTCGCGGAGCAGCGCCTCGAAGCTGGGAATCACGAAATAATTCTGCTGGAAATCGTCGATCCGATAGTCCGTCCGCATTACCCGCTGCATGTCGAAGCGGATCCGGTTGGGACTGTCGCTCTCCAGCGCGAACACGCTCTCGGCAGAGCTCGACACGATGCCCGAGCCATAGATTCGCAGCCCCTCGGCTTCCTCGACCAGCCCGAACTCCACCGTATACCAGTAGAGCCGCCCGAGCTGCTTGAGCGCCCCCAGCTCCAGCGCGCGCATCCCGCCGCGGCCATAGGCCTCCAGATAATCGGCGAAGACCGGGTCCGCGAGCATCGGCACATGGCCGAACACGTCGTGGAACACGTCGGGCTCCTGGATATAGTCGAGCTGGTCCGGCCGACGGATGAAGTTGCCCGCGACGAAGCGCCGGTTGGCCATATGGTCGAAGAACACGTCGTCCGGCACCAGCCCCGGCACCGCCACGACCTGCCAGCCGGTCAGTTTCATGAGCCGTTCGGACAATTCCTCGAAATTGGGGATGCCCGACTCGGACAGCCGCAGCGCCTCCAGCCCCTTGAGATAGGCCGAGGAGGCGCGCCCCGGCAGCAGTTTCGCCTGCCGCGCGAACAGCCTGTCCCAGGTGGCGTGTTCCTCCGCGGTATAGGCCGCCCAGTCCTGCGGGATCGTCCAGTCCGCCGCCGCGCCCTCGGGCGGCCTCTCCAGCACATGCGTTTCCTTCTTCATGGACGGGATATAGCAGCCCGCCCCGACCAGCGAAACGTCAGCCCAGCGCTTCGTCGAGCAGCTTCGCCAGTCGCAGCCCGCCGCGCACCACCTGCTCGCGGGCGACCGGCACCAGTTTGGCGATGGTTGCCTCGTCGAGATGGGCGGGATGCTCGCCCGGCGCGCACACCGCCGCGCCCGCCGCACTCGGATAGACCACGTCGCGCGCGACCTGCCAGCTCTCCCGACTCCAGTCCTCGACGCTGCCGCCCCACGCCGCATTGCGCTCGGCGGCCGAATAGACCCGCACCGGCGAAGGCGGCTGCGAGATCGCGCGCTCGGCGAGATAGCCGTCCCACACCGAATGGAGGTTGAGCCTGGCGCTGGCGAAGGCGCCGTAATTGGTCTTCACCTTGTTGCCGCCGAGATCGCTGTGATCGCCCGCGTGGAGCGGCTGGTGGAGGTCGCCGACGAAATGGACGAGGAACACCAGCGCCATTACCCGCTCGCGCACCGGTACCGTGCGGTCCTTGAGCAGCTTCACGTCGCGCTCGATCTGCGCCGAGACGCAATTGCCGTCGCGGCAGGGCGGCTTGAGGTCGAACGGCTTGCAGATGTCGATATTCTGGTAGTGCCACGAATAGGCGTAGCTGAAGCGCGGGCCGAGCGTCTTCACGCAGTCTGCCCAGACGCTCGCCTGCTCGATCGTGTTGGCCGGGCAGGTCGGCGTCTCGAGCAGCGCCTGCCGCTTGAGCAGCGCATCGATCTTCGCCCGCACGGCGGGCGTCACGTTGCGATAGGCGATCGCGCCCACCGTCTCGTGGCCATATTCCCAATAGGCGGAAGCGGGCGAAGCGGCGCCGAAACCGAGCAGCGCGGCAAGGATACACAGGATGCGACTCATGGGCGGAGCCCTAGGCCCACGCGCGTCCCGCTTCAACAGGACAGCACCTCCCCTCGCCTGCATTGCGGCGGACCCGAAACCGGCCTAATAGCCGCGCCCAAATGGCACGTATCCAGACCCCCCAGCGCATCCGGGGCACCCAGGACATTTTCGGCGAAGACCAGCGGCGTTTCGCCGCGGTGCTCGAAGTGTTCGATCGGGTGCGCAAGCTCTATTGCTTCCAGCGGCTCGAGATCCCGATCTTCGAGGCGACCGGCGTGTTCGCCCGCTCGATGGGCGAGACCTCGGACGTCGTCTCCAAGGAGATGTACACCTTCGAGGATCGCGGCGGCGATTCGATCACGCTGCGCCCCGAATTCACCGCCGGCATCGCGCGGGCCTATATCAGCGAGGGCTGGCAGCAGTTCGCGCCGCTGAAGGTCGCGACCTCGGGCCCGGTGTTCCGCTACGAGCGCCCGCAAAAGGGCCGCTATCGCCAGTTCCACCAGATCGACGCCGAGATCCTCGGCGCGCCCGAGCCCGCCGCCGATGTCGAGCTGCTGGTGCTGGCCGACCAGCTGCTCAAGGAGCTCGGCATCGCCGAGGGCGTGACGCTGCAGCTCAACACGCTGGGCGATGCCGCGACCCGCGATGCCTGGCGCACCGCGCTGGTCGCGCATTTCGAGGCGCACAAGGGGGAGCTTTCCGAGGACAGCCTGGCGCGGCTCGAAAAGAATCCCTTACGCATCCTCGATTCGAAGGACCCGCGCGACCGTCCGATCGCCGACAGCGCGCCGGACATCGATGCGTACCTGACCGACGAAGCCGCCGCCTTCTTCAAGGCGGTGACCGACGGACTCGATGCCGCCGGCGTCGCCTGGACGCGCAATGCGCGGCTGGTGCGCGGGCTCGATTACTACCGCCACACCGCGTTCGAGTTCGTCACCGACCGGCTCGGCGCGCAGGGCACCGTGCTGGCCGGCGGCCGCTATGACGGGCTGATCGGCTCGCTCGGCGGCCCCGAGACCGCGGGCGTGGGCTGGGCAGCCGGCGTCGAGCGGCTGGCAATGTTGATCGAGGAGCCCAAGGCCGCCGCGATCCAGGTCTATGTCGTGGTCGAGGACGACCGCGTGCAGGCCGATGGCGTGCGTGCCGTGTCCGCGCTGCGCCGCGCCGGTCTGGCCGCCGAACTGCTCGCCACCGGCTCGCCCCGCAAGCGGTTCGACAAGGCGGTGAAGAGCAATCCCGATGCGCTGCTATCGCTGGGCGTCGCAGACGAAGCCACGTCGAAGCGGCTCAAGGTCAATGTCGGCGACGCCGCCGCGATCGAGGCCGTGCTCGGCAACATTGCCTGGGGCGGCCCAACCGAATGACCCGTATCCCGCCGGACCGCATTGCGGCGATCGAGGCGCGGCGCGATGAGTTGCAGGCGTTGATGGCGTCGGGCGAGCTCGGCGGCGATCGCTTCGTCCAGGTCTCGAAGGAATATGCCGAGATCGAGCCGGTCGCGGTCGCGGCGGGCACTGTGCGGCGGCTGCGTGCCGAGGGCGAATCGCTCCAGCAGATGACGCAGGAGGCCGATGACGAGCTGCGCGCGATGGCGGTGGAGGAACTCCGCGCCAATGAGGGCACGCTCGCCGAGGCCGAGCGCAAGCTGGCGCTCGCCCTGCTCCCCAAAGATGCGGCCGACGAGCGCCCCGCGCTGCTCGAAATCCGTGCCGGCGTGGGCGGCGACGAGGCCGCGCTGTTCGCGGGCGACTTGCTCCGCATGTACCAGCGCTATGCCGATCGGCTCGGCTGGCGGACCGAGCTGATCTCGGCCAGCACCTCGGAAGCGGGCGGCTACAAGGAAGTCGTGGTCGGCATCACCGGCACCGGCGTGTTCGCCAAGCTCAAGTTCGAAAGCGGCGTCCACCGGGTCCAGCGCGTCCCCGCCACCGAGGCGGGCGGGCGCATCCACACCTCCGCCGCCACCGTCGCGGTGCTGCCCGAGGCGGAAGAAGCGGACGTGCAGATCGACGACAAGGATCTGCGCATCGACATCTACCGCGCCTCGGGCCCCGGCGGCCAGGGCGTCAACACCACCGACAGCGCGGTGCGGATCACGCACCTTCCCACGGGGATCGTCGTGATCCAGCAGGACGAGCGCTCGCAGCACAAGAACAAGGCCAAGGCGATGAAGGTGCTCCGCACCCGCCTCTATGAGGCCGAGCGCGAGCGGCTGGCAGCCGAACGGGTCGGCGCGCGACGTTCAATGGTCGGCTCGGGCGATCGCTCGGAGCGGATCCGGACCTACAATTTCCCGCAAGGGCGGGTAACCGACCACCGGATCAACCTGACGCTGCACCGCCTGCCCGAGATCCTGGAAGGCGAGCTCGACGAACTGGTCGGCGCGCTAGTCGCGCAGGACGAGGCCGACCGGCTTGCGCAGCTGGATGGCTAAAGCTCCTCCCCGGTACGGGGAGGAATTTCGGTGCGCCAAGCCGTGACCGTACGCGCAGCGCTCGCAGACGCCGCCCGCCAGCTCGAAGCCGTCTCCGACACGCCCCGGCTCGATGCCGAGCTGCTGATGGCGCACGCGCTGGGCACCAGCCGCGACATGCTGCTGCTCGGTCGTCTCGATGATCCCGCGCCCGAGACCTTCGCCGCGCTCCTCGCCCGCCGCCGCACCCACGAGCCGATCGCCTATATCACCGGCACCCGCGCCTTCTGGACGATCGACCTTGCGGTCGGCCCCGGCGTGCTGATTCCCCGCCCCGACAGCGAGACGCTGATCGAGACCGCGCTTGCCTGGTTCGGCACCCGCGTGCCGCAGCGCGTCCTCGACCTCGGCACCGGCCCGGGCACGCTGCTCCTCGCCGCGCTCGCCGAATGGCCGGAGGCACGGGGACTCGGCGTCGACGCCTCGGAGGCCGCGCTCGGCTATGCGCGGCGCAATGCGGAGGCCCTCGGCATGGCGGACCGCGCCGCATTCCGCCAGGGCGACTGGACCACGGGTATCGACGGCAAGTTCGACCTGATCCTCGCCAACCCGCCCTATATCGGGACCGACGAACCCCTCCCCCCGCAGGTGCTCGACCACGAGCCGGCGGAGGCGCTGTTCGCCGGTACCGACGGCCTCGACGACTATCGCCGCATCGTCCCCGCCCTCCCCGCCCTGCTCGCCCCCGGCGGCGCGGCCGTGATCGAAATCGGATGGACGCAAGGCGATGCAGTTTCTTTGCTCGGCCAGGAACAGGGCCTGTCCTCAAGCGTCTATAAAGACATGGGTGGACGACCGCGCGTGGTCCGGCTGACTTGAAACTACGCGCAAACGTCACATATTTCTGCTTGGAGATTGGTACGCCAGCGGCTAGAAGAAGGCCGGGGCGAGGCACCTTCAACCAAGTTGTTGAGATAAAGGGCTGAGGCCCGACTCCATGGTCATGTGTGCCGCTGCAGTCCGGCGGCCATGGCAAGCGGTAGGCGCTGGGATACCCCGGCACCGCCCGCGAACGTAACCCTGCATCCGGAACCTCGATGGATCGACGTACGGCTTTGTAAAGACAGGACACAAAGACCTTGATCAACAATCGTCAGGCCGGCCGCCGTCGCGGCCGGGGCGGCCAGCAACAGCGCCAGGGCGGAAGCTCGAACAATCAGGGCAATGGTAGTCGGATCGATAACCGCGCCCGTGGTAACGCCGCCCAGTTGCTTGAGAAATACAAGAACCTGGCACGCGACGCCCAGATGCAGGGCGACCGCGTCAACGCCGAATATTATCTGCAGTTCGCCGATCATTATTTCCGCGTATTGAACGAGAATCGCTCGCGCTTCGAAGAGCAGAACCAGCAGCGCCGCCAGCGCGAGGAATTCGACGGCGACGAAGAAGAGTTCGAGATGGAAGGCGAAGCCGGCCGCGAGGACGAGGGCGACGCCTCCCGCCAGCAGCAGCAGCCCCGTCGCGAGCGCGAACCCCGCTACGAGCGCGAAGCCCGCGAACCGCGCGGCGACCGTGAGCAGCGTGCAGAACGCGAGCCCCGCGAAGCCCGTGAGCCGCGCGAGGGCCGCGAGCAGCGCAGCTATCGCGAAGACCGCCGCGAGCGCAGCAACGGCGCATCGAACGGCCAGGCCAATGGCCATGCCGTCGAAGCCGCACCGGTAGAGGCGCCCGCCATCGAAGCGCCGGTCGCCGAGCAGGCCGCCGAGGCGCCCCGCCGTCGCGGTCGCCCGCGTCGCGAAGCCCCGGTCGAGGCCGAAGCGTCGCACGGCATCGACGCCGCGATCCTCCCGCCCGCGATCGGCACCGATGCGGCGCCAGCCGCGGACGAGGAAGCGCCGAAGAAGCCCCGCCGCCGTCGCACCGTGAAGAGCGACGAGGCCGAGGCGCCCGCCGCCTGAGGCACCGCCAACTGGCAACGAAAAAGGCCCGCTTCCGAAAAGGAGGCGGGCCTTTTTCGTTTCCGCGCCCTCGCGCGCAGGCTTACGGAATCAGCCGGTCCGCGCGCAGCCGCTCGAACAGCGCGAAGAAGGCGTCGTCGGTCGGCTGATAGGCGGTGAAGCCCATCCGGCGGCTCTTCGAAATGTCGGTGACCACCTCGATCGGGCGCCCCAGATCGGCATCGGTGTGCCAGGGAGAGGCGAGGCGGGCGAGGTTGGGCTCGGCCAGCCCCTCGCTCTCGGCGATGGTGCGCCACAAGTCCGCATCGCCGGCCATCTGCTGCTCGAGCGGCTGGACGGTGCCGTCGAACGGCGCCGGCTCCAGCCCGAACCACGCGGCGATGCGCGCCCACATCCATTGCCAGCGGAAGACGTCGCCGTTGACGACATTGAACGCCTCGTTGGCCGCGCCCGGCGTCTCCGCTGCCCAGAGCAGGTGCCGGGCGAGCAGGCCGGCGTCGGTCATGTCGGTGAGCCCGCTCCACTGCGCGGCCGAGCCGGGAAAGCGGAACGGCCGACCGGTCTCGCGGCACAAGGTCGCATAGACCGCGAGCGTGGTTCCCATGTTCATCGCGTTGCCGACCGCCTTGCCGATCACGGTGTGCGGGCGGTGGACGCTCCAGCTGAAGCCGTCGCGCGCCGCTGCCGCGAACAGTTCGTCTTCCTGGGCATAATAGAAATTGTCGACGTCGAGCCGACCCTGCTCCTCGCGGAACGGCGTCTGCGGCAGGCTGCCCTTACCATAGGCCTCGAACGGCCCGAGATAATGCTTGAGCCCGGTGACCAGCGCGACGTGGCGCGGGCCGGTCGGCCTGGGCAGCCCGTCGAGCAGGTGGCGCACCATCGCCGAGTTGACCCGGATATTCTCCGCCTCGCTGTCCTGCCGCAGCCAGGTGGTGATGAACACCGCGTCGGGGTTCACGCCCGCCAGCGCCTGCGCGGTCGCGGCCGCATCGGTGAGGTCGGCGGCGACCGGCGCCACGCCTGGCTGTTCCACCGGTCGACGGGCCAGCCCGTGCACCGTCCAGCCCTGCGCCACCAGCAGGTCCGCCGTTGCGCTGCCGACGATGCCGCTTGCGCCTACCACCAAAGCCGTCTTGGCCATTTCTGCCTCCATAAAGCGTTGGAGAGCGAGCTAGGCAGCCGGTCGCGCGGCTTCTAGACGGCACCAAATCGGAACCTAGGCACCAGAAGGTACCCACCTATGCACCCCGGCACGGCGGATTCGGAATGGCGGGAGGATTGCGCACCGCGCCGCGTGCTGGCGCTGTTCGCCACCAAATGGACAAGCATGGTGCTCCACACGCTCCACGCCCGGCATGGCGGGGCCGCGCGGAGCGGCGTGCTGCTGCGCAGCCTGCCCGGCATCTCCAAGAAGATGCTGACCCAGACGCTGCGCGAGATGGAGGAGGTGGGGCTGATCGACCGGATCGTGCAGAACGCGGTGCCGCCGGCGGTGGAATACCGGCTGACACCGCTGGGCAACCGCTTCGTCGAGCCGGTCGAACTGCTCTATGCCTGGGGGCGCGACAATGCCGATGCGCTCGACCAGCTCGGCAGGCGGCCCACCGCCCGGCGCGCCTGAGATTGGGAAGCGAACGCCCTCCCCTTCATCGTCATCCCGGCGGAAGCCGGGATCCAGTCACCATTCGGCCGCAGCACGAGCCGCGACGGCAGCGCCAATGCATTCGGGCTTCCGCCGGAATGACGAAGGGAGGGCCGTTGCCGCGACCGCTTAGTGGCTGTCGCGCGGGAGACCCTTGGTCTGGGCGATGCGCTGATACTTCACCGCATTCTCGAACACCGCACCACCATCGAACTGACCGACCAGCCCGCGATGGATCTCCTGCCACGGCGTCTGCGATTCGGGCACATAGTCGATGCCCAGGTCCGCGCGGCGCTGCGCCAGTTCCGCGTCGCTGACCAGCATGTTGGCGCTGCGCGTGTTGAGGTCGATGCGGATCCGGTCGCCGGTGCGGACCAGCGCGAGCCCGCCGCCCACCGCCGCTTCCGGCGCGGCGTTGAGGATCGACGGGCTGCCGCTGGTGCCCGACTGGCGACCGTCGCCCAAGCACGGCAGCGCGTGCACGCCCGCCTGGATCAGCGCCACCGGCGGGCGCATGTTGACCACCTCGGCACCGCCGGGATAGCCGACCGGCCCCGCGCCGCGCATGATCAGGATGCTGTTCTCGTCGATGCCGAGCGCGGGATCGTCGATGCGGTGATGATAATCCTCCGGCCCGTCGAACACGAACGCCGTGCCTTCGAACGCGCCGGGATCGTCCGGGTTGGAGAGATAGCGCGCGCGGAATTCGTCCGAGATCACGCTGAGCTTCATCACCGCATTGTCGAACAGGTTGCCCGACAGCACCGTCAGCCCCGCCGCCGGGCGCAGCGGCGCGGCAAGCGGACGGATCACGTCGTCGTCCTCGATCTCGGCCGTGCCGATATTCTCGCCGACGGTGCGGCCGTTGACGGTCAGCGCATCGTTGTGGAGCAAGCCGGCGCGGTACAGCTCGCCCATCACCGCGGGCACGCCGCCGGCGCGGTAGAAATCCTCGCCGAGATAGTTGCCCGCCGGCTGCAGGTTCACCAGCAGCGGCACGTCGGCGCCATGGGATTCCCAGTCCTCCAGGGTCAGCTCGACGCCAATGTGGCGGGCGATGGCGTTCAGATGGATCGGCGCATTGGTCGAGCCCCCGATCGCGGAGTTGACGCGGATCGCGTTGAGGAAGGCCTCGCGGGTCAGCACGTCGCTGGGCTTGCGGTCGGCGAGGGTCATCTCGACGATCTGCAGGCCGGTGCGATAGGCGCATTCGGCGCGGTCGCGATAGGGTGCGGGGATCGCGGCGGAACCCGGCAGCGACATGCCGAGCGCCTCGGCCATCGAATTCATCGTCGTCGCGGTGCCCATGGTGTTGCACCAGCCGGTCGACGGCGCCGACGAGGCGACGAGCTGGATGAAGCCCTTGTAGTCGATCTCGCCCGCCGCGAGCATCTCGCGCGCCTTCCACACGATCGTGCCCGAGCCGGTGCGCTCGCCCTTGAACCAGCCGTTGAGCATCGGCCCGACCGACAGCGCGATCGCGGGAATGTTCACGGTCGCCGCTGCCATCAGGCAGGCCGGGGTCGTCTTGTCGCAACCGATGGTCAGCACCACGCCGTCGATCGGGTAGCCGTACAGCGTCTCGACCAGGCTGAGATAGGCGAGGTTACGGTCGAGCCCGGCGGTCGGACGCTTGCCGGTTTCCTGAATCGGATGGGTCGGAAACTCGATGGCGATGCCGCCGGCTTCGCGAATTCCCTCGCGCACCCGCTTGGCGAGTTCGAGATGGTGGCGGTTGCAGGGACTGAGGTCGCTGCCGGTCTGGGCGATGCCGATGATCGGCTTGCCCGATTGCAGTTCCTCCAGGCTCAGCCCGAAGTTGAGGTAGCGCTCGACATAGAGCGCGGTCATGTCGGGGTTATCGGGATTGTCGAACCAGGACCGCGAGCGCAGCGCCGCGCGACGAGTTCCAGCTTCTTCGGTCATGATTCCTCCGCTACGGCGCAACTTGGGGCGTACAGGCGGACCTTGATAACCGCCGCGCACGCCCATAGGAAGCATATATATCTTATAAAAGGATTGCCTGATATGTCGGAGCGGATTCGTCTTGGGTTGGTGGGCATCGGCAAGATCGCGCGCGATCAGCATCTGCCGGCGCTGAAAGGCGATGACCGTTTCGAGCTGGTCGCCACCGCAAGCCGCAACGCCTCGGTAGACGGGGTCGCCGCGCACAAGGACATCGAATCGCTGATTGCCGGCGGGCATGATCTCACCGCCGTCTCGCTCTGCACCCCGCCCGAGGGCCGCTACGATCAGGCACGCATCGCGATCGAGGCCGGGCTGCACGTGATGCTGGAAAAGCCGCCGGCCGCGACGCTGACCGAAATCTTCGACTTGGCCGAGCGCGCCCGCGCCAAGGACGTGACGCTGTTCACCACCTGGCATTCGCGCGAGGCCGCCGGCGTCGAGCCCGCCAAGGCCTGGCTCCAGGGCAAGCAGATCAAGGCCGCGCGCATTACCTGGCGCGAGGACATCCGCCGCTGGCACCCGGGGCAGGAATGGATCCTGGCGGCGGGCGGCTTCGGCGTGTTCGATCCGGGTATCAACGCGCTCTCGATCGTGACCGCGATCCTGCCCGAAGCGCTGCTGCTCGACGAAGCATGGATGGAAGTGCCCGAAGGGCGCGCCTCGCCGCTGCGCGCCAAGCTCCACATGCGCTGCGCGGGCGCCCCGGTGACCGCCGATTTCGATTTCCTCCAGACCGGCCCGCAAACCTGGGACATCGAGGTCGACACCGATTCCGGTACGCTGCGCCTCGGCATGGGCGGCAGCATCCTGCAACTTCCGGGCGAAGACGAGCAAAAGGCACCGGACCGCGAATATGCCCGGCTTTATGCGCGCTTCGCCGAGCTGGTGGCGGCAAAGCAGAGTGACGTTGACGTGCGTCCGCTCCAGCTGGTCGCGGACGCCTTCCTCGTCGGCGAGCGCGCGATCGGCGAGACTTTCGCGTTCTGAGGCGCTTCGGCGCCTGCCCGTGGGGAAATCGCCGCGCAAGTCGCTACGCCGTTCGACATATTTTGCGACAACCTTTTTGTGGCACGTGGGATACGTGCCATCTAATGGCGAGTTTGGCAGTGACCGGTGGTCCGGCATTCTTCGGGCCACCCCTAAGCGGGTTCTGAAATTTGAACGCTCCGACCAGCTATGGCCGTTCGGGCCTGATCGTGTTTGCATCGGCCCTGCTTCTCGCCGCGTGCAGCTCCGGCGAGGGTGCCGGCAAGCAGCAGGGCGGCGGCCGCCGCGGTCCCTCGGGCCCGCCGCAGGTCGGCTATGTCGTGGTGCAGCCGAGCAGCGTGCCGGTGACCACCGAGCTGGCCGGACGCGTTACGCCCTATCAGATGTCGCAGGTCCGCCCGCAGGTCGCTGGCATCGTCCAGCGCCGGCTGTTCAAGGAGGGCGAGGTCGTCCGCCAGGGACAGACGCTCTACCAGATCGACCCGAGCCTCTATCAGGCCAGCGTCGCACAAGCGCAGGCGAACCTGCAAAATGCCCAGGCGACGCTGGAAGCGGCGCGGATCCGGGCCGATCGCTACAAGCCGCTCGCCCAGATGCAGGCCGTGAGCCAGCAGGACTATACCGACGCGGTGGCCCAGGCGCGACAGGCGGCGGCGCAGGTGGCGCAGTTCCGCGCCGCGCTGCAGACCGCCCAGATCAACCTGCGCTTCACGCGCGTACCGGCACCGATTACCGGCCGCATCGGGCGATCGCTGTTCACCGAGGGCGCGCTCGTCACCGCCAACCAGGCCGATCCCCTCGCGGTGATCGAACGGCTCGACCCCATCTTCGTCGACATCCAGCAATCCAGCGCCGACATGCTGGCGTTGCGCCGCGCGCTGGCGCGGGGGGGCACAGCCCCCGCCACCGCGACCGTCCGGCTCAAGCTTGAGGACGGCAGCGACTATGGCGCCACCGGGACGGTCGAATTCACCGAGGTGATCGTCAACGAGAGCACCGGCACGGTCACGCTGCGCGCGCGATTCCCCAACGCGCAGAACATCCTGCTGCCGGGCATGTTCGTCCGCGCGGTGTTCGCGCAGGCGATCGATACCCAAGCTTATCTGGTACCGCAGGCGGGCGTGTCGCGCGATCCCAAGGGCAATGCGACCGTCTATGTCGTGGGGCCGGGCAACAAGGCGGTGGCGCGCACCGTCGTCGCCGATCGCACGATCGGGCAGAACTGGGTGATCACGCAAGGACTTGCGCCGGGCGATAAGGTGATCGTGCAGGGCACGGCGAACCTCAAGCCGGACATCGATATCAAGCCGGTCCCCGCCAACACGCCGCAGAAGATCGAGCCGCCCAAGAAGGGCCAGGGGCAAGGCGGCGCCCAGACCAAGGGCGGCAGCCAGGCCAAGGCGGGCTGAGCCGCCATGTCGCGCATCTTCATCGACCGGCCGATCTTCGCCTGGGTGCTCGCCATCATCGTGATGCTGATGGGCCTGGCGGCGATCTTCTCGCTGCCCATCGCGCAATATCCGGACATCGCGCCGCCGCAGGTCAATATCCGCGCCACCTATCCCGGCGCCTCGGCGGAGACGGTGCAGAACAGCGTCACCCAGGTGATCGAGCAGCAGCTGAGCGGCATCGACGGCCTGCTCTATTTCAGCAGCTCGTCCACCTCGCGCGGCCAAGTGACCATCTCGGCGACCTTCGAGAAGGGCACCAACCCGGACATCGCCCAGGTGCAGGTGCAGAACAAGGTGCAGCAGGCGCTGTCCCGCCTGCCCAGCCAGGTGCAGCAGCAGGGCCTGACCGTCACCAAGTCGAACCCCGACTTCCTGATGATCGTCGGCGTGTATGACTCGACCGACAAGAAGACCAATCTCGACGTCTCGGACTGGCTCGCCTCCAACCTGCAGGACCCGCTGTCGCGCATCGAAGGCGTCGGCGACACCAACGTGTTCGGCGCCCCCTATGCGATGCGCATCTGGCTCAACCCGGCGCGGCTCGCCAGCTACGGGCTGATCCCGGGCGACATCATCACCGCCATCCAGGCGCAGAACACCGAGATCGCCGCCGGCGAGCTCGGCGGCCAGCCGATGCCCGACGAGCAGATGCTCAATGCGACCGTGACCTCGCAGTCGCGGCTGCAGACGCCCGAGCAGTTCGCCAACATCATCGTGAAGACCGATTCGACCGGCGCCGCGGTGAAGCTGCGCGACGTCGCGCGGGTCGAGCTCGGCTCGGACAATTACAACTCCTCCAGCCGGATCAACGGCCATCCCGGCGCCGGCCTCGCCATCTCGCTGTCGCCGGGCGCCGACGCGCTCAAGACCGCCGATCTGGTGAAGGCCCAGGTCGAGGCCGCCGCCAAGGGCTTCCCGCCGGGCTTCAAATACGCCTATGCCAACGACACCACCGGCTTCATCAAGCTTTCGATCGAAGAAGTGGTGAAGACGCTGCTCGAAGCGATCGTGCTCGTCGTCATCGTGATGTTCGTCTTCCTGCAGAGCTGGCGCGCGACGCTGATCCCGGCAATTGCGGTGCCGGTGGTGTTGCTCGGCACCTTCGGCGTGTTCTACGCGCTCGGCTTCTCGATCAACACGCTCACCCTGTTCGGGCTCGTCCTCGCCATCGGCCTGCTCGTCGACGACGCGATCGTCGTCGTCGAGAATGTCGAGCGGCTGATGGAAGAGAATCCGGACATGACGCCGCGCGAGGCGACGATCCGCTCGATGGACGAGATCCAGGTGGCGCTGGTCGCGATCGCGCTGGTGCTCTCGGCCGTCTTCCTGCCGATGGCGTTCTTCGGCGGCTCGACCGGCGTGATCTACCGCCAGTTCTCGGTGACGATCGTCTCGGCGATGGTGCTCTCGGTGCTCGTCGCGCTGGTGCTGAGCCCCGCGCTCACCGCCACGCTGCTCAAGCAGAAGAACCAGGAAAAGAACCCCGAGGACACCTGGATGGGGCGTCGCTTCCCCTGGGTCGGACGCGGCCTGACCGCCGCCAAGACCAAGTTCAACAACGGCTTCGATCGCGGCGTCGATCGCTATGTCCGCGGCGTGCAGGCGGTGGTCGATCGCAAGTGGATCTTCCTGCTCGTCTATGTCGCGGTCTGCGCGATCCTCGTGCTGATGTTCGTCCGCCTGCCCACCGGCTTCCTGCCGACTGAGGACCAGGGCGCCGCCTCGGTGCAGTTCCGCCTGCCTGCGGGCGCGACCATGGCGCGCACCAAGGAAGTGCAGCTCGCGGTGGAGAAATACTTCCTGACCAAGGAAGCCAAGAACGTGTCCGTGATGTTCTCGGTCTCCGGCGGCGGCGGCGGCGGGGTCAATGGCCAGAATACCGGCCAGGGTTTCATCAATCTCACCGACTGGTCGGACCGCAAGGGCGCCGAAAACAGCGCCGACGGCATCGTCAACCGCGCGGCCGGCGCCTTCCGCAACTTCCGCGACGCACAGGTCTTCGCGCTGGTGCCGCCGGCGATCCGCGGCCTCGGCCAGTCGACCGGCTTTACCATGGAGCTGCTCAACACCAGCGGGATGAGCCGCGAGCAGTTCGTCGCCGCGCGCGACAAGCTGCTCGCCGCGGCCAATGCCGATCCGGAGCTGGCGCAGGTCCGCCTCACCGACCTTCCCGACGTGGCGACGCTCAAGGTTGATCTGGACCAGCAGAAGCTCGCCACGCTGGGCCTCAGCCAGACCGACGTGAACGCGACGCTGTCGACCGCCTGGGGCGGCCGCTACGTCAACGACTTCATCGATCGCGGTCGCGTGAAGCGCGTCTATGTCCAGGGCGACGCCCCCTATCGCTCGGAGCCCGGCGACCTGGCGCAGTGGTTCGTCCGCAGCAGCAACGGCCAGATGGCGCCCTTCACCTCCTTCTCCTCGACCAGCTGGGCGACGGCGCCGACCTCGATGGCGCGGTTCAACGGCGTCCAGTCGTTCGAGTTCAGCGGCCAGGCCGTCCCGGGCAAGAGTTCGGGCGAGGCGATGAAGCGCATTGCCGAGCTCGCCGCGCAGATCCCCGGCACCAGCATCGCCTGGGCGGGCCTGTCCTATCAGGAGCGGCTCTCCTCCGGCCAGGCGCCGCTGCTCTACGGCGTGTCGCTGCTCGTCGTGTTCCTCTGCCTCGCCGCACTGTACGAAAGCTGGTCGATCCCGATCGCGGTGCTGCTCGTCATTCCGCTCGGCCTGGTCGGCGCGATCTTCGCGGTGACGCTGCGCGGCCTGCAGAACGACGTCTATCTGCAGATCGGCCTGCTCACCACCATGGGCCTCGCCGCCAAGAACGCGATCCTGATGATCGAATTTGCCGAACAGGCCGAGAAGCAGGGCAAGCGCGTGATCGAGGCGGCGCTGGAAGCGGCCCGCATCCGTCTCCGCCCGATCCTGATGACCAGCCTCGCCTTCATATTCGGCGTGCTGCCGCTGGCGATCTCGACCGGCGCGGGCGCCAACAGCCGAATCGCGATCGGCACTTCGGTGATCGGCGGCATGCTGACCGCGACGATCCTCGCCATCTTCTACATCCCGCTGTTCTTCGTGCTCGTCCGCCGCGGCGTGCGCGACGGCCTCGCCGCGCTGCGCAACCGCCGCCATCGCAACACCCCGGAGGCCAAGGCATGAAGCGCGCGCTGACGCTCCTCACCACCGCAGCACTCGCCGGCTGCTCGATGGCGCCGAAGGACGTGCGTCCCGCCGCGCCGGTGCCGCCGAGCTGGCCGGTGGGCGATTCCTACCTCCGCGAGAGCGAGGCGACGCTGCCCGCGCTCAGCTGGCGCGAGGTGTTCCGCGACGCACGGCTGCAGACGCTGATCGAGCAGGCGCTCGTCAACAATCGCGACCTGCGCGTGGCCGCGGCGAACATCGCCGCGGCGCGCGCGCAGTACCAGATCCAGCGCGGCGCGCAGCTGCCCCAGGTCGACGCCAGCCTCGGCATCACCGAGCGGCGCGGCAACGTGACCAATGTCGGCAACGGCCTGGGCACCGGGAACACGGGCAATACGGGCAACACCGGCGGGAACGTCGGCAATGTCGGCGGCGGCGTGCGGACCAACTATTCGACCCAAGCCGGCATCACCGGCTTCGAGCTCGACCTGTTCGGCCGCCTCGCCTCGCTCACCCGCGCGCAGCAGGAGACCTATTTCGCCACCGAAGCCGGCGCCCGCGCGACCCGGCTGACCTTGGTCGGCGACATCGCCACCGCTTGGCTCACCTATGCCTCGGACGCGAGCCTGCTCGCCGTCGCGCAGCAGACCGCGAAGAGCGCCGAGGACAGCGTCCGCCTCACCCGCGCGCGCCTCGAGGGCGGCGTCGCCCCGCGCACCGACCTGCGCCAGGCCGAACAGACGCTCGCGACGGCGCAGAACGACGTCGCCCGCCAGACCAGCGCGCTGGCGCAGGACGTCAATGCGCTGCGCCTGCTCGCCGGCTCCGAAATCGACCCTGCGCTGCTCCCCGCCTCGATCGAAGAGGCGGCCCCGACCATCGCCGCCGTCCCGGCAGGGCTCGATTCGAGCATCCTGCTGCGCCGGCCGGACGTGGTGCAGGCCGAATATCAGCTGCGCGCCGCCAATGCCCAGATCGGCGCGGCGCGGGCGGCGCTGTTCCCGCGGATCAGCCTCACCACCGTGCTCGGCTTCGCCAGCACCGCGCTATCCAGCCTGTTCGACGGCGACGCCTTCACCTGGCAGGCGGGCGGCACTGGCAGCTATTCGATCTTCCGCGGCGGCGCGGCACGCGCCAATGTGCGGCTGACCGAAGCGCAGCAGCAGGCGCAGCTCGCCAATTACGAGCGCGCGATCCAGACCGCCTTTCGCGACGTCGCCAATGCGCTGGCGGTGCGCGGCACGATCGATGCCCAGCTCCGCGCGACTCAGCTGCAGGAAGAGGCGGCGGCCGACACCTATCGGCTGAGCGAGGCGCGCTATCGCGGCGGCATCGACACCTTCCTGCAGAGCCTGGTCTCGCAGCGCTCGCTCTATGCGGCGCAGCAGCAGCTGGTGACGGTGCAGTTCACCGCCGCGACCAACCGCGTGAACCTCTACCGCGCACTCGGCGGCGATTCGCAGCTGGAGGTGACACGGCAAGGGCCCCAGCCGGTGAACGCGCAAGGGCCTGCAGGAAGCACGGGCGGTTGACCGCACGCCCCTGCTTGTGGCAGGCGCATCGGCAGCGGGCGGGTATAGCACAATGGTAGTGCAGCAGCCTTCCAAGCTGAATACGCGGGTTCGATTCCCGCTACCCGCTCCATTTCTCGCCGCATGACAGACACCTCCGCCCCGCTCGCACTCTATGTGCATTGGCCGTTCTGCGTGTCCAAATGCCCCTATTGCGACTTCAACAGCCATGTCCGCGAAAGCGTCGACCAGGCGCGGTGGCGCGATGCGCTGCTGGCCGACCTCGCCCATGAAGCGGCGGTGCTGCCGGGGCGGCGGCTGGGGTCGATCTTCTTCGGTGGCGGCACGCCCTCGCTGATGCCCCCGGAGACGGTCGCCGCGATCATCGATGCGGCGGCGAAGGCATGGGCGTTCGAGGACGGCATCGAGATCACGCTGGAGGCGAACCCCTCCTCGGTGGAGGCCGCGCGGTTCGCGGATATCGCCAGGGCAGGGGTGAACCGCGTGTCGCTGGGGCTGCAGGCGCTCGACGATGAGGCGCTGGTCTTTCTCGGTCGCGCGCATGGCGTCGACGAAGGCCTGGCCGCGCTGGCGACGGCGCAGGCCGCGTTCGCCCGGGTGAGCTTCGACCTGATCTATGCCCGCCCCGGCCAGTCGCTGGAGGCCTGGGAGGCGGAATTGCGCCGCGCGATCGGCTTCGGCACCGAGCATCTCTCGCTCTACCAGCTGGCCATCGAGCCGGGCACGCGCTTCGCGACGCTGGCGGCCAAGGGGCAGCTGACCATCCCCGATGCCGATATGGGCGCGGACCTGTTCGAGATGACGCGCGCGATCACCGCCGCGGCGGGGCTGCCGGCCTATGAGATTTCCAACCATGCCCGGCCGGGCGCCGAGAGCCGGCACAACCTCACCTATTGGCGCTACCGCGACTATGCGGGCGTGGGCCCGGGTGCGCATGGCCGGCGCGGCGGGCTGGCAACGCTGCGCTACAAGAAGCCGGAGAACTGGCTGGCGGCACTGGACCGCAACGGCAATGGCATGGAGCGCGAGGACCGGCTCGATCCCGCCGATCGCGCGATCGAGGCGCTGCTGATGGGGCTGCGGATCGGCGAGGGTATCGACCTGGATCGCATCGCGGCGCTTGCCGATGGCGCACCGCCGATCGATGCTAGGGCGCTCGATCGTATCGTGCAGCAAGGGCTGGCCGAGCGCGAGGGAAACCGACTGCGGGTCACCGAGGCGGGCATGCCCGTGCTCGAAGCGATCCTGCGCGAGATCGTCGCCTGAACCGAAAAACCGTCGTCCCGGCGAAAGCCGGGATCCATTGGGGTCACCGTCGAGCTCTTGCCGATACGGAGTGGCGAATGGATCCCGGCTTCCGCCGGGATGACGACTTCGGACGTCGGCCTTCTTACTGCGCGCTGGCCGGCGCCGCCGACACGGTGACAATCGAGCCGTCGCGTACTTCCTGCACCTCCAGCGCGCGCGCGGCGATGCCGTCGCGGCCGAAGCGGAAGGCGCCGTCGACACCGCCGAAATCATGGTCGACCAGCATCGAGGCGGGGAAGTCGGTGTTGTTCTTCCAGTCGCGCGCGATGCGAACGGTCAGCAGCACCGCGTCATAGCCGAGCGCCGAAAGCCGGTAGGGTGCGGCGCCGAAGCGATTGCGGTACTTCACCGCATATTGCCGGTAGACGCCGTCGGGTACACTGGCGAACCAGGAGCCGTTGAGCACCGGCCGGCTGGCGATCGCCGAATCGGTGTTCCACAATTCCGTACCGAGCACGCGCGCCGCCTTGCCCGCGCCCGAGCGGCGGATCGCCGGCACCGCCAGCGTGGCCGAGCCAGCGCTGCCCGCAATCAGGATCGCCTGGTAGGGCACGCCCGACAGCTTGGCGATCGCGGCGTTCATCGAGCCCGGCCGCGCATCGTAATTCTGCATCGCCAGCACCTTGCCGCCGGCGCTCTCCACCGCGCGGAGGAAGGCCGTCGAGCTGCGCTGGCCATAGACGCCTGAGGGGATCAGCCCGGCGAACTGGGTGATGCCGTTGCCCTTGGCATAGTCGACAACGCGCTCGATCGACTGGGTGGGCGAATAGCCGAGCAGGTAGACGCCGTTCCCCGCCGCGCTGGCATCGTTGGAAAAGCTGAGCACCGGCACCCGCGCCTTGCGCGCGATCGGCGCGACGGCGCGGGCATCCTCGCCGAGCAGCGGACCGAGGATCAGCTTGTTGCCCTCGGCCACCGCGCGCTCGGCCGCCGCGATCGCCCCGCCGGGGCCGGCGGTATCGTAGCTGGTGATGCGAATGGCATCGGTGTTGGTGTCGAGGATCGCCAGCTGGGTCGCGTTCTGCAGCGAGCGGCCGAGCCCGGCATTGGTGCCGGTCAGCGGTACCAGCAGCGCCACGCGGTGGCGCGCGACGTCCTGCGGCAGTCCCTGCTGGATCGGGGTGCTCGGGCGCTCGGCCGGGCGCTCGGCCGGCGCGGTCGGTGCCGTCGGCGGACCGCCGCGCGGCGCGACGCAGGCGCTGGCCAGCAGGGCGAGACCGGTCACGGCCAAACGAAGGGACGCGGTGCGTCCCGGTTGCGATTTGCCGCTGCCCTCTGCCATGACACTCCCCGATGGAAAACACGCTTGCGCCCGGCCTCTATATCGTCGCCACTCCGATCGGCAATCTCGGTGACCTGTCGCCGCGCGCCAGCATGATACTCTCGCAGGCCGATGTGGTTGCAGTGGAAGACAGCCGGGTGACCGCCGGGCTGCTCCGCCATATCGGGGTGAAGCGGCCGATGCAGCCCTATCACGACCATAATGCCGATGCGGTGCGCCCCGGCCTGATCGCGCGGATGGGGAGCGAGGCGGTGGCGCTGGTCTCGGATGCGGGCACGCCGCTGATCTCCGATCCCGGCTACAAGCTGGTCCGCGACGCCCGCGCGGCCGGCCACACCGTGGTGACGATCCCCGGCCCCTGCGCCGCGATCGCCGCGCTGACGCTCGCGGGGCTGCCGACCGACCGCTTCTTTTTTCTCGGCTTCCTGCCCAGCAAGGCACATGCGCGGGCGGAGGCCATCGCGGAAGTGGCGGCGATCAAGGCGACGTTGGTGCTGTACGAATCGGGCCCGCGCCTGTCCGCCTGCCTGTCGGCGCTTGCCGAGGGCCTTGGCGACCGCGAGGCGGGCGTCGCGCGCGAGATCACCAAGAAGTTCGAGGAGTGCGTGACCGGCACCCTCTCCACCCTCGCCGCGCGCTATGCCGAGGCGCCGCCCAAGGGCGAGATCGTCATCATCGTCGGCCCGCCCGGCGAAGCCTCGCCCGCCACGCTCGAGGATGGCGAGGCCGCGCTGGTGGAGGCGCTGACCCGCCTCCCTGCCTCCAAGGCGGCGGGCGAAGTCGCCAAGAAGCTGGGGCTGGACCGCAAGGCGCTCTACGCCCGCGCGATGGAATTGAAGGGGTGAGGGACCGCCGCGCCGCCGAGCTGCGCGGTCGCGACGGCGAGCGCCGTGCCGCCTGGTGGCTATGGCTGCGCGGCTGGCGGATCCTCGACCAGCGGGTGCGCACGCCCGCGGGCGAAGTCGACATCGTGGCACGGCGCGGCAGCCTCGTCGCGTTCGTCGAGGTGAAGACGCGCAAGTCCGCCGCCGAACTCGACTATGCGATCGACGAAAGGCGCCTCGCCCGCGTCGCCGCCGCGGCGGAATTGCTGATACCGCGCTATGCGGGCCCAGGCGACGATATCCGCGTCGACGTGATCCTCATTGCCCCGCGGACGCTGCCTCGCCATATCGAGAACGCCTGGATCGGGTGACCTAGCCCGGCAAGACACCCAAGGAGGCCGCATGCTTACCGTCGCCGTGCAGATGGACCCGCTCGATTCGATCAACATCGCAGGCGACTCGACCTTCGCGCTGATGCTCTCCGCCCAGGCGCGCGGCCACCGGCTGTTCCATTATGCCCCCGAAGACCTGAACTACAGCGCCGGCCGCGTCTGGACCAAGGCGCATCCGGTGACGGTGCAGCGGGTGGCGGGCAACCACTTCAGCTTCGCCGATCCGGTGCAGCTCGATCTCGGCGACGAGGCCGACGTGGTGCTGATGCGCCAGGACCCGCCCTTCGACCTCGGCTATATCACCGCGACCCACCTGCTCGAGCGCATCGCCGATCGCACCCTGGTGGTGAACGACCCCGCCCAGGTCCGCAACGCGCCCGAAAAGGTATGGGTGCTCGATTTCGCCCAGTTCATGCCGCCGACGCTCGTCACTCGCTCGGTCGACGAGGCCAGGGCGTTCCTCGCTGAGCACGGCGAAATCGTCGTCAAGCCGCTGCACGGCAATGGGGGCAAGGCGATCTTCAAGATCGGCCGCGACGGCGCCAACCTCTCCTCGCTGATCGAGGTGTTCAACACCGCCTATCGCGAGCCGCACATGGTGCAGGCCTTCCTCCCCGACATCGCCAAGGGCGACAAGCGCATCGTGCTGGTCGACGGCGAGGTGGCCGGCGCGATCAACCGCCTGCCCGGCGAAGGCGAGATCCGCTCCAACCTTGCGGTCGGCGGATCGGCGGCGAAGACCGAGCTGACCGACAAGGAGAAGGAAATCTGCGCCGTGCTGGGGCCTGAACTCAAGAAGCGCGGGCTCCTTTTCGTCGGCATCGACGTTATCGGGGGGCAATGGCTGACCGAAATCAACGTCACCTCGCCCACCGGCATCGTCGCGATCGACCGGTTCAACGGCACCGACACGGCGGGCATGATCTGGGATGCGATCGAGGCCCGGGTGGCCGCACGCGCCTGAACGGGGCCTGAAGCGATGGGCATGGTCCTCGGCTGGGGCTATTGGGGCATCTTCCTGCTGATGGTGCTGGAAAACGTGATTCCCCCGGTCCCGTCCGAGGCAATCATGGGGATGGCCGGCATCGGCGCGGCGCGCGGGCATTTCGATCCCGTACTGCTGGTGCTGATAGGCACGCTCGGCACGGTGCTCGGCAATCTCTTCTGGTGGGAGATCGGGCGGCGGCTCGGCTATGAGCGGCTGCAGCCCTTCGTCGCGCGCTGGGGCCGCTGGCTCACGGTCGAGTGGCACGACGTCGAGCGCTTCAAGGGCTATTTCGATCGCTGGGGTGGCCCGACGATCTTCGTGTTCCGCTTCATGCCCTTCGGCCGCACGATCATTTCGTTGCCTGCGGGGCTGATGCACATGCCCTTCTGGAAATTCTGTCTCTACACCGCCGCGGGCAGCGCCTTGTGGAACGCGGCGCTGGTCGGCGTGGGCTATGGCCTCGGGGCCGCCGTTGCCGAGATCGACCGGTTCGTCACCCCGGCGATCGTCATCGGCGTGGTGGCCATGCTGATCTTCTATATCTGGCGCGTACTTACCTGGAAGCCCCGCGCGGCCTAGTCGGTCGCGGGCAGCGCTTGCGCCGCGCCGGCACCCCCACGCGCCGGACCCACGCAAATCCGCCGCAATCGCTCACTATTGCACTTGCGAACCATTTGCAAAGATATTCCTGCGCCTAAGCCGAATCCCGGGTTGCAGCCTCGCTATTATAGGCCTATCCCGCCCTCGCTTTCGCGGCGCATGTTCACGCGACCGCTTTGCTTGGAACCAACCAAGGAGATTCCATGGCCCGCAAGAAGATCGCGCTGATCGGCTCCGGCATGATTGGCGGTACGCTCGCGCACCTCGCCGCCATCAAGGAACTGGGCGACATCGTCCTTTTCGACATCGCTGAAGGCACCCCGCAGGGCAAGGCGCTCGACATCGCGCAGTCCGGCCCGGTCGAAGGCTTCGACGCCAACCTCAAGGGCGCCAACAGCTATGAGGACATCGCGGGCGCCGACGTCTGCATCGTCACCGCCGGCATCCCGCGCAAGCCGGGCATGAGCCGCGACGACCTGCTCAAGACCAATCTGGGCGTGATGAAGGCCGTGGGCGAAGGCATCGCCGCGCACGCGCCGGACGCGTTCGTGATCTGCATCACCAACCCGCTCGACGCGATGGTATGGGCACTCCGCGAGTTCTCGGGCCTGCCGCACCAGAAGGTCGTCGGCATGGCCGGCGTGCTCGATTCGGCACGCTTCCGCCACTTCCTCGCCGAAGAGTTCAACGTCTCGGTCGAGGACGTCACCGCTTTCGTGCTCGGCGGCCACGGCGACACCATGGTCCCGGTGATCGAATATTCGACCGTCGCCGGCATCCCGGTGCCCGACCTGATCAAGATGGGCTGGTCCACCCAGGAGCGCATCGACGCCATCGTCGCGCGCACCCGTTCGGGCGGCGGCGAGATCGTCGGCCTGCTCAAGACCGGCTCGGCCTTCTATGCCCCGGCCACCAGCGCGATCGCGATGGCCGAGAGCTATCTGAAGGACAAGAAGCGCCTGCTTCCCTGCGCCGCGCACCTCACCGGCCAGTACGGCGTCGATGACCTGTACGTCGGCGTGCCGATCGTGATCGGCAAGGACGGCGTCGAGCGCATCGTCGAGATCGAACTGAACGCCACGGCGAAGCAGAATTTCGACGTTTCGGTCGACGCGGTCAAGGAACTGGTCGCGGCATGCAAGTCGATCGACTCCTCGCTCGCCTGATCCTGCCCACGCTCGTCGCGGTGCCGGGCGTCGCTTCCGCACAGGAAGCGATCGCCACGGCACCGACCGAGCCGGTGGCGCTGTTCCGTGCCGTGTGCATGGGCGGCAGCGCCCGGTTGACTCGCGGCATGTCCGAAGCGGCGACCTATGCGACGCTGCCGCTGCCCGCGCAGCGCGCGATCGGCATCGGCGCTGCCTCGACCGCCAATGCCGCCGATGCGCTGAAGGCGCCCGCGCCCGAACCGGCCGCGGTGCCCAACAGCATCTATCGCATCGCCGGCGGCAACATCTATCTGTTCGTACCCAAGGCCGGCACCGGCACGGGCACCCTCGCCGAGTCCTGCATGGTCCTGTGGATCGGCGGCGGCGACGATTATCTCGCGGCCCGCAAGATCGTGCTGCCGAGCGAGGAAAAGGTGCCGCTCTATGCGCGCCCCGAATCCAAGCCCGACCGCGCGACCTTCACGGCCGCTTCGTTCGGAACGACGCAATATTCGCTCGCCACGTTCGGCGGCTGGATTGCGCTGCGCTCCTTTACCCCTCCCAGCGACCCGGAAAAGGCGAACTGAATGAGCATCCTCGTCGACAAGAACACCAAGGTCATCGTCCAGGGGATGACCGGTGCCACCGGCACGTTCCACACCGAGCAGGCGCTTGCCTATGGCACGCAGATGGTCGGCGGCGTCACCCCCGGCAAGGGCGGTAGCACGCATATCGGCCTGCCCGTGTACGACACGGTCGCCGAAGCCAAGGACAAGACCGGCGCCGACGCCAGCGTGATCTACGTGCCGCCCCCCTTCGCGGCGGATTCGATCCTCGAGGCGATCGATGCCGAGATCCCGCTGATCGTCGCGATCACCGAGGGCATTCCGGTGCTCGACATGGTCAAGGTGAAGCGCGCGCTCTCCGGCTCCAAGTCGCGCCTGATCGGCCCGAACTGCCCGGGCGTGCTGACGCCGGGCGAGTGCAAGATCGGCATCATGCCGGGCTCGATCTTCTCCAAGGGCTCGGTGGGCGTCGTGTCGCGCTCGGGCACCCTCACCTATGAGGCGGTGTTCCAGACCACCAACGCCGGCCTGGGCCAGACCACGGCCGTCGGCATCGGCGGTGACCCGGTCAATGGCACCAACTTCATCGACGTGCTCGAGCTGTTCCTCGCCGACGACGCTACCCAGTCGATCATCATGATCGGCGAGATCGGCGGCTCGGCGGAAGAAGAAGCGGCCCAGTTCCTGATCGACGAGGCCAAGCGTGGCCGCAAGAAGCCGATGGCCGGCTTCATCGCGGGTCGCACCGCGCCTCCGGGCCGCCGCATGGGCCATGCCGGAGCGATCGTCTCGGGCGGCCAGGGCGGCGCCGAGGACAAGATCGCGGCGATGGAAGCCGCCGGCATCCGCGTCTCCCCCAGCCCCTCGCTGCTCGGCGAGACGCTGCTGGAAGCGCTGAAGGGCTAAACTGCAACGGTAGCGCTCCTATATAGGTGGGAATGGGAGCGCTAACACGAACGGAAGCATGATCATGGGCTATGAAGGCCTCGACTTCGACGACATCGCCGGCGGTGTGAGCCCCGGCTTCGTCGAGACTTTGTACCGGCGCTACAAGAGCGATCCGGCTTCGGTGGAACCCAGCTGGCGGACCTGGTTCGAGGGTCTCGAATCGACCGCCTCGGGCCCCAGCTGGCAGCGGACCAACTGGCCGCTGACCGAAACCGACGCGCTGACGGCCGGGCTCGACCCCACCCAGATGGAGCCCGCGCCGAAGCCCGCCAAGGGCGGCGCGCCGGCCAAGCCGGCCGCTCCCGCCGCCTCGACGGCGGACGTGACCAAGGCCGCGGAAGATTCGATCCGCGCGATGATGCTGATCCGCACCTACCGGGTGCGCGGCCATCTCGCCGCCAATCTCGATCCGCTGGGCCTCGCCCGCCAGAACCTGCCCGCCGACCTGACGCCGGAATATCACGGCTTCTCGGGCGCCGATCTCGATCGCCCGATCTATCTCGGCGGCGCGCTCGGCCTGCAGCACGCCACGGTGCGCGAGATCGTCGCGATCCTCCAGGCCAATTACTGCGGTAATGTCGGCCTCGAATATATGCACATCGCGGACGTGGAGGAGCGCCGCTTCCTCCAGGACCGGATGGAAGGCAAGGACAAGGCGATCACCTTCACGCCCGACGGCAAGAAGGCGATCCTGTCCAAGGTGATCGAAGCCGAGCAGTGGGAAAAGTTCCTCGGCAAGAAATATGTCGGCACCAAGCGGTTCGGCCTCGACGGCGGCGAATCGATGATCCCGGCGATGGAAGCGATCATCAAGTACGGCGGCCAGCAGGGCGTCCGCGAGATCGTGTACGGCATGGCCCATCGCGGCCGCCTGAACATGCTCGCCAACGTCATGGAAAAGCCGTTCCGGGTGATCTTCCATGAGTTTGGCGGCGGTTCGGCCAACCCGGACGACGTCGCCGGTTCGGGCGACGTGAAGTATCACCTCGGCACCTCCACCGATCGCCAGTTCGACGGCATCAGCGTCCATATGTCGCTGGTCGCCAACCCGTCGCACCTCGAGGCGGCCGATCCGGTCGTGCTCGGCAAGGCGCGCGCGCTGCAGACCATCCGCGGCGACCTGGAAAAGCACGAGCAGGTGCTGCCGGTGCTGATCCACGGCGACGCGGCGTTCGCCGGCCAGGGCATCGTGTGGGAGACGCTCGGCTTCTCCGGCATCCGCGGCTACAACACCGGCGGCTGCATCCACTTCGTCATCAACAACCAGGTCGGCTTCACGACGAGCCCGCAGTTCGCGCGCTCCTCGCCCTATCCGTCGGACGTCGCCAAGGGCGTCCAGGCGCCGATCCTGCACGTCAACGGCGACGATCCCGAAGCCGTGACCTTCGCCTGCAAGGTGGCGATCGAGTTCCGCCAGGAATTCCACCGCGACATCGTGATCGACATGTGGTGCTATCGCCGCTTCGGCCACAATGAAGGCGACGAGCCCGGCTTCACCCAGCCGCTGATGTACCAGAAGATCCGCCAGCACCCGGGTGTGAGCAGCATCTATGGCCAGAAGCTGATCGCCGAGGGCGTGGTCGACCAGGGCTTCATCGACGAGAAGACCCACCAGTTCACCACCCTGCTCGAAGGCGAGTTCGAGGCGGGCAAGACCTATCTGCCGAACAAGGCGGACTGGTTCGCCGGCCGCTGGTCGGGCCTGGGCGCGCCGTCGGACGGCGAGGGCTCGCGCCGCAACGTCGAGACCGGCATCGAGAAGAAGCTGTTCGACAGCCTCGGCCGCACGCTGACCACGGTCCCCGAGGATCTCGAGATCCACAAGACCCTCGGCCGCGTGCTCGATGCCAAGCGCGAGATGTTCAAGTCGGGCACCAATTTCGATTGGGCGACCGGCGAGGCGCTGGCCTTCGGCTCGCTGCTCTCGGAAGGCTATGCGGTGCGCCTGTCCGGCCAGGATTCGGGCCGCGGCACCTTCTCGCAGCGCCATGCCGTCTGGGTCGACCAGAAGACCGAGGCCAAGTATGTGCCGCTCACCACGGTGCCGCACGGCAGCTTCGAGGTGCTCGATTCGCCGCTCAGCGAATATGGCGTGCTCGGCTTCGAATACGGCTATGCGCTGGCCGATCCGAAGGCGCTGGTGCTGTGGGAAGCGCAGTTCGGCGACTTCGTGAACGGCGCGCAGATCATGATCGACCAGTTCATCGCGTCGGGCGAGTCCAAGTGGCTCCGGGCCAACGGCCTGGTGATGCTGCTGCCGCACGGCTATGAAGGCCAGGGCCCCGAGCACAGCTCGGCGCGTCCGGAGCGCTTCCTCCAGCTCTGCGCGCAGGACAACATGCAGGTGGTGAACATCACCACGCCGGCGAACTATTTCCACCTGCTGCGCCGGCAGATGCACCGCAACTTCCGCAAGCCGCTGATCCAGTTCACGCCGAAGTCGCTGCTCCGCCACAAGCTGGCGGTCTCCAGCGCCGAGGAGTTCCTGGGCGACAGCCACTTCAAGCGGATCCTGTCGGACCCGAGCGCGCCGGCGGATACCGAGGTGAAGCGCCTCGTCCTCTGCACCGGCAAGGTCGCCTACGATCTGATCGAGGCACGTGACGCAGCGGGCGACAAGAACACTGCGATCGTCCGGATCGAGCAGCTCTACCCGTTCCCTGGCGAGCCGCTGACCGAGCGGCTGAAGCGCATGACCAACCTCGAAGAGGTGGTGTGGGCGCAGGAAGAGCCGAAGAACAACGGCTACTGGTTCTTCGTCGAGCCGCTGATCGAGCAGTGCCTGATCGATGCCGGCACCAAGGTACAGCGTCCGCGCTATGCCGGTCGCGCCGCGGCGGCCTCGCCCGCCACCGGCCTGATGAAGCGCCACACCGCAGAGCAGGGCGCGCTCGTTGCCGACGCGCTCGGCCATAATGTCCGCGATGAAATCCGCCGCACCCGGAAAGGTTGAAAATGGCCACCGAAGTCAAAGTCCCTGTACTGGGCGAATCGATCACCGAAGCCACCGTCGGTGAATGGCTGAAGAATCCGGGCGATCCCGTCCGCGTCGACGAGCCGATCGCCAGCCTCGAGACCGACAAGGTCTCGGTCGAAGTCCCGTCGCCGGTTGCCGGCGTGATGGGCGAGCAGATCGTCAAGGTCGGCGATACCGTCGAAGTGGGTGCGGTGATCGCGATCATCGCGGGTGAAGGTGCGGCCGCCGCTCCGGCTGCGGCTCCCGCCGCCGCTGCCCCGGCTGCAACGCCTGCCCCGGCGCCCGCCGCTGCCCCGGCCCCCTCGGCCGATGCCGCCGCGCTGTCGCCGTCGGTCCGCCGTGCGGTGCTCGAAACGGGCGTCGATCCCTCGACCGTGCAGGGCACCGGCAAGGACGGCCGCCTGACCAAGGACGACGTGATCGCCGCCGCCAGCAGCAAGCCTGCCGCTGCGGCAGCCGCTGCGCCTGCCCCGGCAGCCGCTCCGGCAGCCACCGGCGGTCGCAAGGAAGAGCGCGTGCGGATGACCCGCCTGCGCCAGACCGTTGCCAAGCGCCTCAAGGAAGCGCAGAACACCGCCGCCATGCTCACCACGTTCAACGACGTGGACATGACCGCGGTGATCGAGGCGCGCGCCAAGTACAAGGACCTGTTCGAGAAGAAGCACGGCGTCCGCCTGGGCTTCATGGGCTTCTTCGTGAAGGCCGCCTGCATGGCGCTCAAGGACATCCCCGGCGTCAACGGCTCGATCGAGGGCGACGAGATCGTCTACCACGATTATTGCGACATCTCGGTCGCGGTCTCGGCCCCGCAGGGCCTGGTCGTGCCGGTGATCCGCGACGCGCAGGACCTGTCGGTCGCCGGTATCGAGCGCACGATCGGCGACTTCGGCAAGCGCGCCAAGGACGGCTCGCTCAAGATGGACGAGATGAAGGGCGGGACCTTCACCATCTCGAACGGCGGTGTGTTCGGCTCGCTGATGTCGACCCCGATCATCAACCCGCCGCAGTCGGCCGTGCTGGGCCTGCA
The DNA here is from genome assembly GCF_011927635.1 of Sphingomonas trueperi. Taxonomy (GTDB): domain Bacteria; phylum Pseudomonadota; class Alphaproteobacteria; order Sphingomonadales; family Sphingomonadaceae; genus Sphingomonas; species Sphingomonas trueperi. The sequence goes on along the minus strand of NZ_JAATJB010000006.1, from coordinate 195,088 downwards.
CCGCATTGAGGAGCGCCCGGTCGTCCGTGACGGCCAGGTCGTCGTTCGCCCGATGATGTATCTGGCACTCAGCTACGACCACCGCCTGATCGACGGCCGCGAGGCGGTGACCTTCCTCGTCGCGATCAAGAACGCGATCGAGGATCCGACCCGTCTGCTGATCGACCTGTAATTCCCTTGCGCTCCCGCCAAAAGCGGGGGCGCAAAACCCTTAAGGGGCTACCCCCCTGCGCTCCCGCCACGGCCGGAGCACGCGTGGAGCGAACAATGGCTGAATATGATTTCGACGTCCTGATCATCGGTTCCGGCCCCGGCGGCTATGTCGCGGCGATCCGCGCGGCGCAGCTGGGTCTCAAGACCGGCTGCGTCGAAGCCCGTGAGACGCTGGGCGGCACCTGCCTCAACGTCGGCTGCATCCCCTCCAAGGCGCTGCTGAACGCCTCCGAGCTGTTCTACGAAGCCGCCTCGGGCGCGCTCGCCAAGCACGGCGTCAAGCTCGGCTCGGTCGAGCTCGACCTGCCGGCGATGATGGCCGACAAGGACAAGGCCGTGAAGGGCCTGACCGGCGGCATCGAATTCCTGTTCAAGAAGAACAAGGTCGAGTGGGTCAAGGGCCTCGGCACCTTCATCGACGCGCACACCGTGCAGGTGGGCGAGCGCACCGTCACCGCGAAGAACATCGTGATCGCCACCGGCTCGTCGGTCACCCCGCTGCCCGGCGTGACGATCGACCAGAAGGTCGTGGTCGACTCCACCGGCGCGATTGCGCTGGAAAAGGTGCCGGCGAACATGGTCGTGATCGGCGGCGGCGTGATCGGGCTCGAGCTCGGCTCGGTCTGGCAGCGCCTCGGCGCCAAGGTGACCGTGGTCGAGTATCTCGACCAGCTGCTGCCGGGCATGGACGGTGAAGTCCGCAAGGAAGCCGCCAAGATCTTCAAGAAGCAGGGCATGGAGATCAAGCTCTCCACCAAGGTGACCGGCGTCGTCGTCAATGGCGACAAGGCAACCGTCACCGTGGAGCCCGCCGCCGGCGGTGCTGCGGAGACGATCGAAGCCGATGCGGTGCTCGTCGCGATCGGCCGCCGTCCGAACACCGAGGGCCTGGGTCTCGACAAGATCGGCCTCGCCACCAACCAGCGCGGCCAGATCGAGACCGACCACAGCTTCCGCACCGCCGTCGACGGCGTGTGGGCGATCGGCGACGTGATCCCGGGCCCGATGCTCGCGCACAAGGCCGAGGACGAAGGCATCGCGGTGGCCGAGAACATCGCCGGCCTCACCGGCATCGTGAACCATGCGGTGATCCCGAGCGTGGTCTACACCCACCCCGAAATCGCCGGCGTCGGCCTCACCGAAGAGCAGGCGCGCGAAAAGGGCGACGTGAAGGTCGGCAAGTTCCCGATGGCGGGCAACAGCCGCGCCAAGGCGATCGACGACACCACCGGCTGGGTGAAGGTGATCGCCGACGCCAAGACCGATCGCGTGCTCGGCGCCTGGATCATCACCGCGCCGGCAGGCACGATGATCGCCCAGGTCGCCCAGGCGATGGAATTCGGCGCGACCTCCGAGGACATCGCCTACACCTGCCATGCCCACCCGACGCATTCCGAAGCGATCAAGGAAGCGGCGATGGGCGTGCTCGGCAAGCCGATCCACATCTGATCCGACCCATTCGGACCGAAGCAAGCGCCGCCGGCATCCCCGGCGGCGTTTTGCTGTTCGGACTCCTTGAACCACGCTAACGGCCAGCCATGACCAGCCCCCTCGGCACCCATGACGCAATCATCCTCGGCGCCGGCGCGGCGGGAATGTTCTGCGCCGCGATGGCGGGCCAGCGCGGGCGCCGGGTGCTGCTGCTCGACCATGCCGAGGCGCCGGGGAAGAAGATCCTCATTTCCGGCGGCGGGCGGTGCAACTTCACCAATCTCGGCACCGCGCCCGATCGCTACCTCTCCGCCAACCCGCATTTCGCCAAGTCGGCGCTCGGCCGCTACACGGCGCAGGACTTCCTCGCGCTGGTCGAGCGCCACGGCATCGCCTGGCACGAGAAGACGCTGGGCCAGCTGTTCTGCGACGGCTCGGCGCGGCAGATCGTCGAGCTGCTGCTGGGCGAATGCGCGATGGGCGGCGTGACCATCCAGCTCGGCGCAAGCATCACCGATGTCGACCATGCCGATGGCCACTTCCGCGTGACTACGAGCAAGGGCGTTGCCGAGGCCCCTGCCCTCGTCATCGCCACCGGCGGCCCGGCGATCCCCAAGCTCGGCGCGACCGGCTTCGCCTATGATCTCGCCCGCCGCTTCGGCCTCAAGGTGGTCGAGCCCCGCCCCGCGCTCGTCCCCCTCACGCTCGGCGCCGACCAGGCGCTGTTCCGCGATCTCTCCGGCGTCTCCACCCCCGTCGCCGCGCGCGCCGGCAAGGCAAGCTTCCGCGAGGCGGCGCTGTTCACCCATCGCGGCCTCTCCGGCCCGGCGATCCTGCAGGTCTCGTCCTATTGGAAACACGGTGAGTCGATCGCCATCGACTTCCTGCCCGAGCAACCGAGGGGCTGGCTGCGCGAGGCCAAGCGCAGCGAGCCCCGCCTGGGCCTCCGTGCCCTGCTGAACCGCCAGCTGCCCGACCGGCTCGCCACCACCCTGGCCGAACGCATCGCGCTGCCCAGCGAGCTCGGCAATTGCCGCGACGCGCTGCTGGAACAGGCGGAGGCGCAGCTGGCCGGCTGGCGCTTCACCCCCAACGGCAGCGAGGGCTTCGCCAAGGCCGAGGTGACCGTCGGCGGAATCAGCACCGCCGACCTTTCCTCGCAGACCATGGAAGCGCGGAAAGTGCCCGGCCTATACGCGATCGGCGAGGCAGTGGACGTTACCGGCTGGCTCGGCGGCTATAATTTCCAATGGGCCTGGGCGAGCGGCTGGGCGGCGGCACAAGCGATATAAGATCACATCTCTGTTGCGCGAACGGCACGCCAGACCCCCGAAAGTTGCTTAACGCCCGGTTTTCATTTGCAAAGCTTGCGCGGCTTCGGCCAGACTTGCCCGGAGGAGCAATTATCTTGTTGTTCCTGGGGGGACATTTCGAGTCGAATGAAAGTCAGGTGCGTTTTGGCAGCCGCCGTACTGGCCTGCCCTGTCACCGCGTTCGCACAGCAGCAGCCTGACCCGGCCTCAGGCCCCCCCGGCGCACCGCCCGCCGCGGGGGTGCTGGTCTATGGCCCGGACTTCTTCGCCAATACCGCGCTGCCGACCGCGCTGGACATGGTGCAGCGCCTGCCGGGATTCACCCTCGACGTGGGCAATGGCGATGCCCGCGGTATCGCCGGCAACACCGGCAACGTGCTGATCGACGGCAAGCCGCCCGCCTCCAAGACCGATGGCCTGGGCGAGATCCTGCGCCGGATCAGCGCAGGCAGCGTCGCGCGGATCGAGCTGATCCGCGGCGGCGCACCGGGCATCGACATGCAGGGCCGCGCGGTGATCGCCAATGTGGTGCTCAAGCGCACCGCCTCGACCGAGACGCTGATCAACTTCCAGAGCTATATCTACCGCGACGGCTATGTCGGGCCCGACGTGACGCTGCAATATGCCCGGCGCGACGGCGATCGCCGCGACGAAGTCTCGCTCGAGTTGATCAGCGATCGCACCAGCGGCACCGCGCAGGGCTATCGCGTCCGCCGCGACGCCGCGGGCAATCTGCTCGTCCGCCAGGCACTCGACCTGTGGGACCGCGACCGCACCGCGATCCTGCGCTCGACGATCCAGCGCGCCGCCGGCGGCGGCCTGCTCACCCTCAACGGTCGCTTCGACTATCTCGACTACCCCACCAGCTTCACGGTGACGACGCTGGAAGGCACCGGCAGCTATACCCGCGCGACCGACATCACCCATCAGTGGAAGGGCGAACTCGGGGCGAACTGGACGCGGTCGCTCGGCCGGAAGAGCGAGGTCGAGGTGATCGGGCTGCAGCGGCTGGGCCATCTCGGCTATGATTCGGATACGCTGATCGGCAGCTTCGATTCCACCTTCGGCCAGCAGTCGCGCACGGGCGAATCGATCCTGCGCACGATCCTGCGCCACAAGGCGAGCACCAAGCTGTCGTTCGAGGGCGGCGGCGAGATCGCCTATAATTTCCTCGACAACCGCACGACCTATACCGAGGAGGGCGCCCCCGTGGCGCTGCCGGACGAGAAGGTGTTCGTCAGCGAGGTGCGCGGCGAACTGTTCGGACTGGCGCGCTGGCAGCCCTCGGGGCCGGTGACGCTGGAGGCGGGGCTGCGCACCGAAATGTCGCGCATCCGCGCCGATGGCGACACCCAGCGCAGCCGTGCCTTCTTCTACCCCAAGCCGCGTGTGCAGCTGACCCTGCGCCCCACCGCGCGCGACCAGGTTCGGCTGCGCGCCGAGGAGAGCGTCAGCCAGCTCGATTTCACCAATTTCGTCGCCGCGACCGAGATCAACCTCGGCACGGTCCGCGCCGGCAATGGCGATCTGCGGCCCGAGCAGACGCTGACGCTGGAGGCCGTGTTCGAGCATCGCTTCTGGGGCAAGGGGGCGCTGGAGCTGGGCGCCAAGCACGAGGCGACCCGGCACGTGATCGACTATATTCCGCTGGAGGGCGGGTTCGACGCGATCGGCAATATCGGCACGGGCACCCGCGACACGCTGTCGACCACGCTGACCCTGCCCTTCGACAAGCTGGGCATCAAGGATGCGCGCTTCCGCGGCAATGCCGCGGTGGTGCGCAGCCACGTCACCGATCCGCTGACCCGCGAGCGGCGTCGCTACACCAATGAAGTGCCGTTCACCTGCTCGGGCAGCTTCAGCCAGGACCTGTTCGGCGGCCGCTTCACCTATGGCGTGTACGGCAGCTGCGGCCAGCCTGGGACGAACCTCTACCGAATCGGCGAGTTCCGGACGACCGAGATCGAACCGGTCGTCGAGATCTACGGCATCTGGAAGCCGAGCAAGAAGCTGACGATCCGGCTCGACGCCGGCAACCTCACCAACCCCGCGCGCATCTACGACCGCGACGTATATACCGGCGAGCGCAACGCCTCGCCGCTGGCCTATCGCGAACGGCGCGTTCAGCGGCGCGGCCAGTATCTCTACGTGCAGATCCGCCGGACGCTGTAGGGCTTCCGCAACTCCCCACGCTTGTCATTCCGGCGAAAGCCGGAATCCATTGGCGCTCCGCCATGACGCCTGCCGTAACGTAGAGGCGAATGGATCCCGGCTTCCGCCGGGATGACAGCCGATAACGTCAGTCCAAGTTCGGCCGCAGGTAGCGCGTCGCCAGCTCCTCGCTGATCCCGCGGCGGGCGGCATAGTCCTTGAGCTGATCGGGCCCGACGCGCGCGACGCCGAAATATTCGGCCTGCGGGTGGCCGAAATAGAAGCCCGACACCGCCGCGGTGGGCAGCATCGCGAAGCTTTCGGTGAGGCTGATGCCGGTGCGCTTGTGCGCGTCGAGCAGGTCGAACAGGATCGGCTTGAGGCTGTGCTCGGGGCAGGCGGGATAGCCCGGCGCCGGGCGGATGCCGCGATATTGCTCGCGGACCAGCGCGTCATTGTCGAGCTGCTCGCCCTCGGCATAGCCCCAGAGCGCGGTGCGGACGAACTTGTGGAGCCGCTCGGCGAACGCCTCGGCCAGGCGATCGGCCAGCGCCTTGAGCAGGATGTCCGAATAGTCGTCGATCGCCGCCTTGAAGCGGGCGAGGTGCGGCTCGATGCCGTGGATCGAGACCGCGAAGCCGCCGATCCAGTCGCCGTCATGATCGATGAAGTCGGCCAGGCACATATTGGCGCGGCCCTCGCGCTTGGCGATCTGCTGGCGCAGGAACGGCAGGCGGACATGCTCCTCGTCCGGGAGATGCACGATCACGTCGTCGCCCTCGCGGCGGCAGGGCCACAGCCCGGCAACGCCGCGCGCGGTGAGCCAGCGCTCGGCGATGATCTTGTCGAGCATCTTCTGGGCATCGGCGAAAAGCGAGGTCGCGCTTTCGCCGACCACGTCGTCCGTAAGGATCGCCGGATAGTTGCCGGCCAGCTCCCAGGCGCGGAAGAAGGGCGTCCAGTCGATATAGTCGCGCAGGTCCTTGAGGTCCCAGTCGTCGAACGTATGGATGCCCGGCATGCGCGGCTTGCCCGGCTTGAGCGTCATGTCCGCCTCGAACGCATTGGCGCGGGCGTCCTCCAGCGGCAGCAGCTCGCTCTGGCCCTTGCCGGCGCGCGCCTGGCGTACATGCTCATACTCGTCCGCGACCTTGGTCACGTACGGATCGCGCTGGGTGTCCGAGACCAGCGCGGTCGCCACGCCGACCGCACGGCTGGCGTCAAGCACATGCACCACCGGGCCGGTATAGGCCGGATCGATGCGCAGCGCGGTGTGGACGCGGCTGGTGGTAGCGCCACCGATCAGCAGCGGCATGGTCATGGCCGCGCGCTGCATTTCCTCGGCGACGGTCACCATCTCGTCGAGGCTCGGCGTGATCAGGCCGGACAGGCCGATCATGTCCGCATCATTGTCGATCGCCGCCTGGAGGATGGTCGACCAGGGCACCATCACGCCGAGATCGACCACGTCGAAGCCGTTGCACTGGAGCACCACGCCGACGATGTTCTTGCCGATATCGTGCACATCGCCCTTCACCGTGGCGAGCACGATCTTGCCCTTGCCCTTGGCGCCTTCTTCCTTCTCCGCCTCGATATAGGGGAGCAGGTGGGCGACGGCCTTCTTCATCACGCGCGCGGACTTCACCACCTGCGGCAGGAACATCTTGCCCGAACCGAACAGGTCGCCGACGACGTTCATGCCGTCCATCAGCGGGCCCTCGATCACCTCGATCGGGCGCGCGAAGATCTGGCGGCATTCCTCGGTATCCTCGACGACATGGGCATCGATGCCCTTGACCAGCGCATGTTCGAGCCGCTTGGCGACCGGCCAGCTGCGCCATTCGGCCGCCTGCTTCTCCGCCACCGCATCGGTGCCGCGATACTTCTCGGCGAGGGCGACCAGCCGCTCGCCGGCATCGGGATCGCGGTTGAGCACCACGTCCTCGCACGCCACGCGCAGCTCGGGATCGATCGCGTCATAGACGTCGAGCTGGCCGGCATTGACGATCGCCATGTCCATGCCGGCGGGGATCGCGTGGTAGAGGAACACGCTGTGCATCGCCCGGCGCACCGGCTCGTTGCCGCGGAAGCTGAACGACAGGTTCGACAGCCCGCCCGAGATATGGACGTGCGGGCAGCGCTTCTTGATCTCGCGACACGCCTCGATGAAGTCCACGCCGTAGTTGTTGTGCTCCTCGATGCCCGTCGCCACCGCGAACACGTTGGGATCAAAGATGATGTCCTCGGGCGGGAAGCCGATGCCGGTGAGCAGCTTGTAGGCGCGCTCGCAGATCTCGACCTTGCGCTGCTGGGTATCGGCCTGGCCGACCTCGTCAAACGCCATGACGACCACGGCGGCGCCGTACGCCATGCACTTGCGGGCATGGGCGAGGAACGCTTCCTCGCCTTCCTTCATGCTGATCGAGTTGACGATCGGCTTGCCCGAGACGCACTTCAGCCCCGCCTCGATCACCTCCCATTTGGAGCTGTCGATCATCACCGGCACGCGGGCGATGTCCGGCTCGGCGGCGATCAGCTTGAGGAAGGTGGTCATCGCCTCGACGGCGTCGAGCAGGCCCTCGTCCATGTTGACGTCGATCACCTGCGCGCCGTTCTCGACCTGCTGGCGCGCGACTTCGACCGCGGCGGGATAGTCGCCGGCCATCACCAGCTTCTTGAAGCGGGCCGATCCGGTGACGTTGGTGCGCTCGCCGACATTGACGAAGTTGGTGGAGGAAGGCGTGGTCATGGATCAAAACTCATCCCCCTCCCGCATGCGGGAGGGGCTAGGGGTGGGCGCCCGCTGTCCACGGGCCGTATCGCTGGAGGCGAGCGGGCGCCCACCCCCGACCCCTCCCGCACGCGGGAGGGGAGAGAAGTCACGCCGCCATGGTGAACGGTTCGAGGCCGGCGAGCCGGGTCCGCACTTCGGGCGTGGGAATGCTGCGCGGGCTCAGGCCCTGCACCGCCTTGGCGATCGCGCCGATATGCGCGGGCGTCGAGCCGCAGCAGCCGCCGAGGATGTTCACCTGCCCCGCATCGGCCCATTCCTTGACGAGACCGGCGGTGGTCGCCGGCATCTCGTCATAGGCACCGAGCTCGTTGGGCAGGCCGGCGTTCGGGTAGACCATGATCAGCGTGTCGCAGAGCGCCGACAGCGTCTTCACATGCGGGCGTAGCTGCTCGGCACCGAACGAGCAGTTGAGCCCGATCGTCACCGGCTTGGCATGGCGCACCGCGTGCCAGAACGCCTCGACCGTGTGGCCGGAGAGGTTGCGGCCGGACAGGTCGGTCAGCGTCATCGACAGCATGATCGGCAGGTCGCGGCCCAGCGCCTCGCCCGCCTCGATCGCCGCCATGATGCCGGCCTTGGCGTTGAGCGTGTCGAACACCGTCTCGATCAGCACGAAGTCGATGCCGCCCTCGACCAGCGCGTCGATCTGCTCGCGGTAGACGTCCTTGAGGTAATCGAAGTCGATCTCGCGATAGCCGGGATCGTTGACGTCGGGGCTCAGCGACAGCGTCTTGTTGGTCGGGCCGAGGGCACCGGCGACGAAGCGCGGGCGGCCGTCCTTGGCCTCATACTCGTCAGCAATGCTGCGCGCGAGCCTGGCGCTCTCAATGTTGATCTCGCGGACCAGATGCTCGGCGCCATAATCGGCCTGGCTGATCCGGTTGGCGGAGAAGGTGTTGGTTTCGGCAATGTCGGCACCGGCCTCGAAATAGGCGCGGTGGATCGAACCGGGCACCTCGGGCTTGGTCAGCGCGAGGATGTCGTTGTTGCCCTTCTGGTCGTGGCCGAGGCCGAGATTGCCGGCATAGGCGGCCTCGTCGAGCTTCCAGTTCTGGATCTCGGTGCCGAACGCGCCGTCGGTGATCAGGATGCGCTTGGCGGCTTCGGCCAGCAGTTTCTCGCGTGCAGTCATGTCAAATTCCTCTCCCCCTCCCGCGTGCGGGAGGGGGTTGGGGGTGGGCCCCCGCCATCCACGAGCGATGCATCAGGTGGTGAGCGTGGGCCCACCCCCTGCCCCCTCCCGCTCGCGGGAGGGGGTTCAGAAGATCAGGCCGCCGCCACCGCCGCCTGCTGCCGCGGGCGCAGGCCCAGCAGGTGGCAGATCGCGTAGCTCAGCTCGGCGCGGTTGAGCGTGTAGAAGTGGAACTGCCGCACGCCGCCCGCATAGAGCTTGCGGCAGAGTTCCGCCGCAAGCGTCGCCGCGACCAGCTGCCGCGCGCCCGGGTGCTCGTCGAGACCCTCGAACAGCTTCTCCATCCAGGCGGGCACGTCGGTGCCGCACATCGCGGACATCTTCACCACGCTGGCATAGTTCATCACCGGCATGATGCCCGGCACGATCTCGGCATCGATTCCCGCCGCCGCCGCGCGGTCGCGGAAGCGCAGGAAGGTCTCGGCCTCGAAGAAGAACTGGGTGATCGCGCGGTTGGCGCCGGCGTCGATCTTGCGCTTCAGATTGTCGAGATCGGCCTCGGGGCTCGGCGAATCCGGATGGCATTCGGGATAGGCGCTCACCGAAATCTCGAAGGGATGCAGCCGGCGCAGACCCGCGACCAGGTCCGCCGCATTCTCATAGCCGCCGGGATGGGTGCGGTACTTCTCGCCGGCGCGAGGCGGATCGCCGCGAAGGGCCACGATATGCCGCACGCCCGCCGCCCAATATTCCTCGGCGATCTGGTCGATCTCCTCGCGCGTCGCCTCGACGCAGGTGAGGTGCGCGGCCGCCGCCAGCGGCGTCTCGCGGGCGATCTTCGAAACGGTCGCGTGGGTACGCTCGCGGGTGGTGCCGCCGGCGCCATAGGTAACGCTGACGAAGCGCGGCCCGAGCGGCGACAGCGTCTCGATCGAGGCCCAAAGCGTCTCTTCCATCTTCTCGGTCTTGGGCGGGAAAAATTCGAAGCTCACCGCCACATCGCCCGCCACATCGGCGAACAGGGGCGGTGCCATGGGGTCTACGATACTCATGCCGCCTTCACCTTTTCCACGCTCTCCCCGGTCTTGCGACCGAGCCACAATTTCACCGTCAGTGCGCCGCCTTCCAGCGTCTGCACCTGCACCGGGGCGAGCCCGGCGCGATCGAACCAGCCGAGCATCTGCTCGTCCGAAAACCCCAGTCGCGCATGCGCATCGCGGGTGCGCAGCTCCTCCCGCTCGTGCGGCGCGAAATCGACGATCAGCAGCCGCCCGCCGGGACCGAGCACGCGGGCCGCCTCGCCGATCGCCGCTGCCGGCTGCTGCGCGAAGTGGAGCACATGATGCAATATAGCAGTATCCGCAGCGCCATCCTGCAGCGGCAGCGCATAGAGATCGGCCTGGCGCAGTTCGGCATGGCCGAGATCGGCCAGCTTGGCGCGCGCCAGACGCAGCATTTCGGACGAGCGATCGATTCCCACCGCCTGCGCCGCCCTCGGTCCGAACAGCTCGAGCATGCGGCCGGTGCCGGTGCCGATATCGACCAGCGTGCCGAGCGAGCCTTCGCCCAGCGCCTGGCCCATCGCGGCCTCCACTTCGCTTTCCGCGACATGGAGCGATCGGATCGCGTCCCACTGGCCGGCATTGGCCTCGAACCAGGCCTCCGCCGCGCTCGCCCGATCGGCGCGGACCGCCGAGAGCCGTGCCTGGTCGGCGATCACCCAGGGGTCGCCCGCCAGCGCCCAGGCGTCGAGCGCCGCCAGCACCGGCGCGGTAACCGCCTGCCGGCCGAGCGCCACGAATACCCAGCTGCCTTCCTTGCGCCGCTCGGCCACGCCGGCATCGCACAGGATCTTCACATGGCGCGAGACGCGCGGCTGGCTCTGCCCCAGCACCTGCGCGAGTTCGCCGACGCTCAGCTCCATCGCGCGCAGCAGCGCGACGATGCGCAGCCGGGTCGAATCCGCGAGCGCGCGGAAGATGGCGAGGGGCTCTGTCATGGGCGGCTTAGAGATATAAAGATATCTTTATATCAGGTCAACGCATCGCAGCGCGGTTGCGTGCGTTTGCCGCTCTGGCTAGCCCCGAGCCAAACCCCGTGAAGGAACCCAGTCCCATGCGCAAGCTTCTCCTCCTCCCCGTCGCCGCGCTGGCGCTCACCGGCCTGTCGGCCTGCGGCAACCAGGCGAAGAACGAAGCCGCCGAAGCGAACGAGGCGATGGCCGGCGACAGCAACACGATGGGCGAGGCGGTTACCGACGTGAACGCCGCCGAGGATGCGGCCTTCGCCAATGCCGAGAGCGCCTATTCGAACGACACGGGCCCGGCGAGCAACGAGATCACCGACTGACGCGTTCTCCGCCCTCCCTTCCCCATCGGAGACCGTCCATGCCGCATCTTCGCCACCTCGGCGCCTCGGGCCTCGAGATCTCGCCGCTCGTCCTGGGCGGAAACGTGTTCGGCTGGACCGCCGACAAGGCCGCCAGCTTCCGCATCCTCGATCGTTTCGTCGAGCGCGGCGGGGTGATGATCGATACCGCCGATGTCTATTCGGCCTGGGTGTCGGGCCATACGGGCGGCGAATCCGAAAGCGTGATCGGCGAGTGGCTGCGCACCTCCGGCAAGCGCGACCAGGTGCTGATCTCGACCAAGGTCGGCATGCTGCCGGGCGAAGGCGGGGCGAAGCTGGCCCCGGCGCGGATCGCGGCGGCGGCCGAGGCGTCGCTCCAGCGGCTGGGCATCGAGACGATCGACCTCTATTTCGCCCATCAGGACGATGAGGACGTGGCACAGGCGGACTATCTGGCGGCGTTCGGCACGCTGATCGACGCGGGCAAGGTTCGCGCGCTGGGGGCGTCCAACTTCCATGCGATGCGGCTCAAGTCGGCGCTCGACCTCGCCGCGAAGGAAGGCCTGCCGCACTTTCGCGTGCTCCAGCCCGAGTACAACCTCGTCAGCCGCCGCAAGTTCGAGGGCGAACTGCAGGACCTGTGCATCACCCATAATCTCGGCGTGATCCCCTATTACGGCCTCGCCTCGGGCTTCCTCACCGGCAAGTATCGCAGCGAAGCCGATCTCTCGAAGAGCGTGCGCGGCGGCGGCATGGCCAAGCTGCTCGCCGGCAAGGGCGGCGCGGTGCTGGCGGCGATGGACGAGGTCGCGGCCGAGACCGGCGCCAGCCTCGCCCAGATCGCGCTCGCCTGGCTGGCGGCGCAGGACGGCGTCACCGCGCCGATCGCCAGCGCGACGAGCATCGCGCAGCTCGACGAACTGATCGGCGCCTGGGACGTGGAGCTCACCCGCGACCAGCTTGACCGCCTGACCGCCGCCGGGGCCTGATGACCGCCGCCGACCTGATCGACCGCATCGTGGCCCAGCTCGTCCGCCGCCATGGCGGGACCGTGCGCCGCTGGAAGACGGTGCTGGGCAAGGTGCGCGTCTACGACGCCGAGACGCACCCGCATTGCAACTGGTCGCTGGCCCCCAGCGGCGCGGCGGGCGACGTCGCGGCGGTGGAAAAGCTGCTCGACGAGCTGCGGATCACCTATCCGATCGTCACCGGCTGAACGAAAAAGGGCGGAGCACTTGGTGCCCCGCCCCGTTTCTTCGCTTCCGACAGCCCTTAGATCCCGACCTTCAGCGTCAGGAAGAACTGCTGCGGTGCGCCGACCATCAGCGTCTGGTTGTCACCGCTGTTGCCGAAGCCGTTGGTACCGATCGTCGAGATGTACTTCTTGTCGAACAGGTTGGTCACGTTGCCCTGCAGCTCGAGCTTTCGCCCGCCCAGGTCGAACTTGTAGCCGAGCGTCGCATCCACCACCACGCGACCATCGACATACTGATCGTTGGTGTAGGTGAAGTAGCGCTTGCTCATGTAGTTCGCGCCGACGCGGGCGTTGAAGCCCTGGCCCGACCAGGTGACTTCGCCCTTCAGCATGTGCTTGGGCGAATCGACCACCGTCTTGCCCTTGGTGGGGATCACGCCGCTCGCGGTGACGACGTCGTCGCGATAGGTCGAGTCGTTGTAGCTGTACGAGGCGAACAGCCCGAAGCCCATCGGCAGGCGCACGTCGCCGGTCGCCTCGACACCCACCGAGCGCGCATCGCCGACATTCTGCAGGATCGCCGGGTTGCCGACGATGCCAGCGCTGGTCGTCACGGCGAGCAGGCGGTTGCGGAAGTTGACGTAATAGCCCGCCAGCGAGCCGGTGAAGATGCCGCTGCGGTAGCGACCGCCCACCTCATAGGTGTCCGACGCTTCGGGCTTGAGCTTGGTCGCGCCGCTGTTGAGCGCATCGAAGCCCGCCTGGGTCGTCGCGAACGGGCCGCTGGTCGCCGCCGACACGAAGGCGCGAGTCACCTGGGTGAAGCCGGCGAACAACTCGGCATTGTCGGTCACCCGATAGTTGAGGCCGGCATGCGGCTGGAACCAGTCGGTCACCTTGATCCGGCCGCCGGCGAGCCCACCCGCGACGATCGGCGTCGCATGGTTGGTGACGGCGAAGCCCTTCCAGCCCAGGTTCGCGGTCAGCGCGCCGAGCTCGATCTTGTCCTGCACATAATATTGGACGGTGTCGGTCTGGTACTTCCAGTACCACTGGGTGGCGAACGGATTGCTCTGGAACGAGAGGCTGTCGCGGCCCGGGTTGGTGCGGCTGTCCAGCGCGTAGAAGCGGCGCGCCTGGCGGAAGTCGTTGCGCTCGTACCAGCCACCGACGGTCACGTCGTTGAAGCCGAGCTTGGTGCCGATATTGCCGAACACGCCGCCGCGGCGGACGTCATATTCGGTGGTGCGCAGCGACATCGGCACGCCGTTGGGCGAGGCGACGTAGGGCGTGTACCACAGCCCCTGGCCATGGTTGTTGTGGAAATAGCCCTTCAGCACGCCGTGGACCGGCGAGTCGCCGGTCGTCTCCAGGCCCGCCGAGGCGAGATAGTCGCGGCGCAGGCCCGCGGCGTTGTAATAGGCGTCGTCCGGGTTGAGGAACGGCGCCGGATAGACCTTGCCGGCACCCGGGTTGGTCGGCGTGACGCCGGTATAACCGTTGTTGGCGCCCACGTCGGAGACGAGGATCGCCTTGGCATAATCGTTCGAGATATTGTCCCAGTTATAGCCGAGACGCTTGATCATACCGAGCGACATGTCCTGATAGTCGTTCTCGCGACGATCGGAGAAGTCGAACGTGCCGACCGCGCGCAGCTCGGGGCTGATCGGGGTGACGATCTTGCCGTTGACCTGGTTGATGCGCTGGGCGCCCCAGCCCTTCCACTTGTCGGTATCCGAGTGGAGGTAGGAGAGATAGGCGCGGGTGCCGCCGGGGGTCAGCTCGCCGAAGTCGAGCCGGCCGAACACGCGCCAGAAATTGTCGCTGCCGCCGGTGGCGTTGACGTCGATGCCGAGCTTCTCCTTGGGGTCGCTCGACAGGAATTCGAGCGTGCCGCCGAGATTGTTGGTCGCCTGGGTGTCGATCCCGCCCGAGCCCTGCGACACGCGGGTCTCGGCGATGTTCTCGCTGATGATCGCGCGGCTGATGTGCAGGCCGTTGACGTTGCCGTAGCTGGCATCGCCGAGCGGGATGCCGTCCAGCGTGAAGCCCAGCTGGTTCTGGTTGAAGCTGCGGATCGACACGCGCTGCGCCCATTCATAGGCGCCGAACGGATCGGCGCCCTGGAAGTTGACGCCCGGCAGCTTCTCGATCGCCTTGAGCGGGCTGGTGCCCGGCGTGAGCAGCGCGATGTCGGCCTGGGTCAACGTCTGGATCTGGCGGGTCTCGCCCTTGCCGATCACGACGATGTCGTCGGCCCCGCTCTGCGGCTGGGTGTCGTCGATCAGCGTGGCGGTGGGTAGCGTCTGCGCGAAGGCCGCGCCGGCAGTGAACAGCGACGTGCCGGCAAGCAGTCCGGCAGCAAGCATACGGATGCGCATGCGCATGATCCCCTTGGGAAAGCACCAGGCCCCTCGCCCGTGCTAGGCCGCCGCTACGCGTGCCGCGTTGCAACATTCGATAGTTAACGCTTCACGACCGGGACTCCTTCGTGACGTCTTCGTGACGTTTGGATTTACGCTTCGGAAAAGTCCGGATTTCCCGTTGTCGACCGCTGCCGCACTACGATAGCCATGAAGCACGTCGCCCCTCTTGTGTTGCCCATTTGCAACACTATCTGCTGGTCAACTTCGAACAGGGATCAGGCATGAACCTCGAAAAATTCACCGACCGCGCCAAGGGCTTCCTGCAATCGGCGCAGACCGTGGCGATCCGCATGAACCATCAGCGGATCAGCCCGGAGCATCTTCTGAAGGCGCTGCTCGAGGACGAGCAGGGCATGGCCAGCGGCCTGATCCAGGCGGCGGGCGGCGACGCCAAGCGCGCGCTGGGCGAAACCGACCTCGCGCTCTCCAAGATTCCGGCCGTCAGCGGCTCGGGCGCGCAATCGACGCCGGGGCTCGACAATGATCTGGTCCGCGTGCTCGACCAGGCCGAAACGATCGCGCAGAAGTCCGGCGACAGCTATGTCACCGTCGAGCGGCTGCTCGTCGCGCTGGCGCTGAGCCTCAACACGGCTGCCGGCAAGGCGCTGCAGGCCGCGAATGCCAAGCCCGAGGCCCTGAACACTGCGATCAACAGCATGCGCGGCGGCCGCACCGCCGACACCGCGTCCGCGGAAGATCGTTATGACGCGCTCAAGAAATTCGCCCGCGACCTCACCGAGGCGGCACGCGCCGGCAAGCTCGATCCGGTGATCGGCCGCGACGAGGAAATCCGCCGCACCATCCAGATCCTCGCCCGCCGCACCAAGAACAATCCCGTACTGATCGGCGAGCCCGGCGTCGGCAAGACCGCGATCGCCGAAGGCCTCGCGCTGCGCATCGCCAATGGCGACGTGCCCGATACGCTGAAGGACCGCACGCTGATGGCGCTCGACATGGGCAGCCTGATCGCGGGTGCCAAATATCGCGGCGAGTTCGAGGAGCGCCTCAAGGGCGTGCTCGACGAGGTGAAGGGCGCCGAGGGCCAGATCGTGCTGTTCATCGACGAGATGCACACGCTGATCGGCGCCGGGAAAGCCGAGGGCGCGATGGACGCCGGCAATCTGCTCAAGCCCGCGCTGGCGCGCGGCGAGCTGCACTGCATCGGCGCGACCACGCTCGACGAGTATCAGAAGCACGTCGAGAAGGACCCCGCGCTGCAACGGCGCTTTCAGCCGGTGTTCGTCGGCGAGCCGACTGTCGAGGACACGATCTCGATCCTGCGCGGGCTCAAGGAAAAGTACGAGCTGCACCACGGCGTGCGGATCACCGACGCGGCGATCGTCGCCGCAGCGACGCTCTCCAACCGCTACATCGCCGACCGCTTCCTGCCCGACAAGGCGATCGACCTGATGGACGAGGCCGCGAGCCGCATCCGTATGGAGGTGGAGAGCAAGCCCGAAGAGATCGAGACGCTTGACCGGCGGATCATCCAGCTCAAGATCGAGCGCGAGGCGCTGAAGCGCGAGACCGACGAAGCCTCGCGCGACCGGCTCGCCACGCTGGAAGAGGACCTCGCCAATCTCGAGCAGCAATCGGCCGAGCTGACCACCCGCTGGCAGGCGGAGAAGGACAAGATCAACGCCGAAGCGGTGCTCAAGGCACAGCTCGACCAGGCACGGCTGGAGCTGGAACAGGCGCAGCGCGCGGGCGACCTCGCGCGTGCCGGCGAGCTGTCCTATGGCGTGATCCCCCAGCTCACCCGCCAGCTCGACGAGGCGCAGAGCGCCGCCAAGGGCGCGATGCTGCGCGAGGAGGTGACCGCCGACGACATCGCCGGCGTGGTCGCGCGCTGGACCGGCATCCCGATGGAGCGGATGCTGGAGGGCGAGCGCGAGAAGCTGCTCCACATGGAGGAGCAGCTCGGCAAGCGGGTGATCGGCCAAGCCGATGCGGTGAAGGCAGTCTCCACCGCCGTCCGGCGCAGCCGCGCGGGGCTGCAGGATCCGAACCGGCCGCTGGGCAGCTTCCTGTTCCTCGGGCCGACGGGCGTGGGCAAGACCGAGCTGACCAAGGCGCTCGCCGAATTCCTGTTCGACGATCCCAACGCGATGGTGCGCATCGACATGAGCGAGTTCATGGAGAAGCACGCGGTGGCGCGGCTGATCGGCGCCCCTCCGGGCTATGTCGGCTACGAGGAAGGCGGCGTGCTCACCGAGGCGGTGCGGCGCCGCCCCTATCAGGTGGTGCTGTTCGACGAGGTGGAGAAGGCGCACAACGACGTGTTCAACATCCTCCTCCAGGTGCTGGACGACGGCCGCCTGACCGACGGCCAGGGCCGCACGGTGGACTTCTCGAACACGATCGTGATCCTCACCTCGAACCTCGGCAGCCAGTATCTCACCAACTTGGCCGACGGCCATTCGGTGGAGGAAGTCGAGCCGCAGGTGATGGAGGTGGTGCGGGCGCATTTCCGCCCCGAGTTCCTCAACCGGCTGGACGAGATCATCCTGTTCCACCGGCTGGGCGCGGATCACATGGCGCCGATCGTCGACATCCAGGTCGGCCGCGTCGCCAAGCTGCTCAAGGACCGCAAGGTGGGCATCGACCTGTCGCCGGCGGCACGCGAGTGGCTGGGTCGGGTCGGCTATGATCCGGTGTACGGGGCGCGTCCGCTCAAGCGCGCAGTGCAGAAGTATCTGCAGGACCCGCTCGCCGACCTGATCCTGCGCGGTGCGGTAAAGGACGGGTCGACCGTCCATGTCGACGAAGGGGACGGCGCGCTGACGCTCCGCGTGGGGTGAGACTCAGCGCCGCGATCGCAGCCATCCGGTGATCGAATAGCGCCGGATGGCTGCGGCGCGGCTTACCTCGGAAACACTGTGCATCTTGGGGACTTTGAAAAGCGTCAGCACGTTGAAGGCAGGTACGTATCCGCGCACGTCGCTGCCGTTGGCATCGTGAAACAACAGCAGACCTCCCCACTCCGCCCTCCACACGGGCGTCAAGCCCAGGACATAGGCAGCGTGGCGATGCTTGCCGGGCACGGCGTCGTCGTGCCCGGTCAGGAAGTCGCCGGGACCATAGGCAGTCCCCTGAAGATCGACGAAGTCGATTTCCGGCATGGCGGTGATTTGGCGGAGGAGGGTGCGGACCGGATCGGAGGACATCCAATGTGCGAGATGCGCCAGGGGGTCTTCGCTCGCCAGGCGATCCGCCGATTCGTCGGGCACCCGCAAGGTCTCATAGCGATACTGGAACCCGTCGCGTGCGGCGCTATAGACCGCGTCGTCCAGCGCGCGCCGCTGGGCGTCGCTCATCGAGGCGCGCGTTTCGCGGCCGAATTCCAGAGGCTTGTCGCCGCTGTTCACAACCGTGCGCCAATCGGTGCGGCGCCGCAGCATCTCGAAAAGTGCCTGAGCGGATTCGGGCGCCAGGAACGGGCCGAGGCGCACCCGGTGATCGCGGTCGAATTGCTGCGCCAGCGCGGGAATGTCGAAGTCGGAATGAAGCGCGAGGCCTGCGGTCTGCATCCGCGCGTTGTGCACGACCCGAAAGCAGCCGAAAAGAGCCCAAACCCCTGGGAGGAATGCCCGCGTGACGCTTTCCCTGTTCGAACTCTCCCCTGCGATCGATCGCGCCACGGCAGCAGCGCAGTTCGCCCAACACGGACGCGTGCAGATCCGCGACGTACTCACGCCCGAATCCGCTTCCAACCTTGCTCGGGTCCTGCACCGCGAGACGCCATGGGGTTTCGCCTATTTCGCCGATGGCGGGCCGCCTGCAGTATTGCGGATGGAGGAGCTGCAGGCCGCCTCCGCGCAACGAAAGCGCGACATTGCCGCCGCGATCCATCGTTCCGCCGCAGCGGGCGACTATGCCGCGCGGTTCGGTCGCTACCCTCTCGTCGAAGCCTATTTGCAGGGTTGGGCGCCCGGCGGGGCGCACGACCTGCTGCTGGAGCATATCAACGACACGCCGTTCCTGGATCTGGTGCGCCACGTCACCGATATTCCGGAGCTCGTAAAAGCCGATGCACAGGCGACGTCCTTCGCGCCCGGCGATTTCCTGTCGATCCATACCGACAGCCATGTCGCGGAGGGATGGAGAGTCGCCTACGTCCTCCACCTCACCGGGACGGATTGGAAGCCGGACTGGGGCGGCTACCTGAACTTCTTCGATGAAGAGGGAGACATCGTCGCAGGCTGGAAACCGCGCTTCAATACGCTCAACCTGCTGAAAGTCCCCCAACCGCACCATGTGAGCTACGTACCGCCCTTCGCGCCGGCGGGACGCATGGCAATCACGGGCTGGTGCCGCGATCGATAGGGCGTTGGAACCCGCATCGCGCGCGGCCCCGGACATCCTCCCGACCCATTGCCAGCCTGCAGGCAACAAAAAAGGCGGCGGACCTTCGTCCGCCGCCCCTCTTTCCTTACCTCAGACGCTCAGAACTTGAAGCGACCCGAAACGAAGAAGTCCCGGCCCAGCACATCATAGGTAGCAGGATAGGTATTCGCCTGCTGCTGGTTGTTGCCGAGGATCGTCGGCTTCTTGTCGAACAAGTTGTTCACACCGATCGAGAAAGTGAACTTCTTGTCGAGTTCCGCCGCGAAGCTCAGGTCGAAGAGATCGTACGACGGAATTTTCTCGACGAAGTAGGTCGTCGACGAATCGTCGTCGTTCACGCTCGACAGGTGCCGCCAGCGGACGCTCGAGGTCAGCATACCGTCCACCCAGGTGAGGCGGCTGGTCCACTTGTACTTCGGTGTCGGATTGCCGCAGACGAGGCCGAACTTGCCGGCGCAGCGATTGACGGTATCCGGCAGCTCGGCGACCGGCGTGCTGTTCGACTTGATGGTGTAGGTACCCATCACGTTCACGCTCAGGCGAGACGTATCGGCGAGCAGGCCGAAGCCGAGGCTGCGGGCATAGTTGACTTCTACGTCGATGCCCTCGACCTCCAGCTTCCCGACGTTCGCGTTCAGGATCGCCGGTGCATTCACGCCGTCGAACTGGCCCAGTGCGTTACGCTTGCCGACAAAGGCCTGGCAGTAGACGCTGCTGATGTTCTGGATGACGTTATAGCACAGGTTCAGCGTGTTCGCGAGACCGCCGCCCAGGGTCGAGATCTGGTTGTCGACCTTGATGTTGTACCAGTCGACCGTCGCCGTCAGACCCGGCAGGAAGCTGGGCGTGAACACCGCGCCGGCGGTGTAGGAGTCCGACGTTTCCTGCGTCAGGTTGGGGTTGCCGCCTTGCAGGCTTTGGATCTGCGTGTTGAGCTGCAGGCCTGCCGTCCCCACCGCAGCCGCCGGAACGCCGGTCGCGATGCAGAGGTTGCGAATGGTGGCATTGCTTGCGGCCGTCGCGAGCGCACAGGGGTCCTGCGCGGTCGGGAAGTTGATCGCCTGGCCACCGAACAGTTCGCCGACGTTCGGCGCACGCACCGCCCGCTGATACTGGCCGCGGATGGCGAAATCGCGCACCGGCGCCCACTTCGCGCCCGCCGCATAGGCCCAGACGCCGCCGACGGCGGTGAGCGAATAGTCGGAATAGCGCGCGGCGCCGTTCAGTTCGAGCTCGTGGACGAAGGGCTTGCCGGCGATGATCGGGACGCGAAGTTCCCCGAAGACTTCCTTCGCGCTGTACGAACCGGCAGTGGGATCGCCGGCGTTGAAGCCGATCACGTCACCCGAAGCCAGCGCGGTGTCCGGGATGAACCGCGACGTCATCTTGCGATATTCGCCGCCCAGCGCGAAGCCGACGTCTTCCGCGCCCAGCCCGAAGTTGAATACGCTGCCCGAGATCGAGCCGTTCACCACCTGCAGTTCCGAGGAATCGCCATTCTGGGCGAGGATCGAAACCTGATCCACCATCCCCGAGGTCATCGTGCCCGGACCGAAGATATTGATGGCGTTCGCCGTACCGTCCAGGCCCGCCTGGAAGGCCGAGCGCGAGATGTTGCCGGCCTGCACGTTCGCGTTCCGCGTACGCGCATAGTTATAGTAGATGTCGTAGTTCAGCGACTCGGTGATGTCACCGCGCACGCCCACCAGCACGCGGAACGCGTTGCGCTCGTCGAGCGAGTTGCGCGAACCCGTTTCGTTGATGCGGCGCTGGATGGCCAGCGGCACAACCCCGTCACCAACGGTGTTGCCGGTCGCCGCAACCGTGTCCAGCTGGCGAAGCGCGGCAACGTCGCGGGCCGAAAGGAACGGCGACACGGCGTTGATGTTGACCTGGAACGTCCCGGTCACCGGGGTCGGCGCAAGCTCGTTGGCCACGCGATTGTTTACGTAGGTGACTTCCGCATAGGCCGTGTGGCCGTCGGCGATCTCGTAATCGGCATAGCCGCCGAGCATGTACCGCTCCTGCGGTACCTGCAGATAATTGTCCGGCGCGAAGTTGTACAGATCGGTGCCGGTGCGAGGACGGCTCACGCCCGGCGCGGTGTAATAGGCACCAGGCGAGCAGAAGACGTTGCCGGTCGGGCAAGCGCCAGCCGCATAGGTGGAGGTGACGCGTCCGTTCGGCGTGGTCGAGGAACCTGCGGGAACCAGGCCGGTGGCCGTGCCGTTTTCGCCGAGCGCGGAGCTGGAGAAAGAGCGGGCACCCTGGAAGATCGCCTCGCGGTTGAAGTATTCAGCGTAGACCGTTGCGTGACCGCGATCGCCGATCTTGCCGCCCATCGCGACATAGGCTTCGTATCGGGGACCGTCACCACGGCCCGTGACGCTGTACTGGCCGCCGGCGATCATGCCGTCCAGATTGTTGTTGAGGGTGAAGTTGACAACGCCCGCAAGCGCGTCCGAACCATAGACGGCCGACGCACCGCCGGACACGACCTCGACGCGGTCGATCAGGAACGCCGGGATGGTGTTGAGGTCAACGATCTGCGCGGTATCGTACGAAACCCAGCGGCGGCCGTTGACCAGCACCAAGGTGCGCTGCTCGCCGAGGCCACGCAGGTTGAGCGTCGAGACACCGCCGCCCGGATTGTTCGAGAACGCGGTCGTACCCGGGATGACCTGCGGCAGGGTGTTGATGACCTGCTCGACGTTCACCGTACCGGACAGCTGGAACTCTTCGGCCGAAACGGTCGCGACCGGTGCGGCGGATTCGAGATTGCGGCGCGCGATGCGCGAGCCGGTGATCACGATCTCCTGCCCACCGTCGTTCGCGCCATCGCTGGCCGGTACCGTATCTTGCGCCATGGCGGGCGCAGAGAGCAGCGCGCCTGCGAGAACGACCGCAGAGAGCGCAATGCCCCCGCGCAGCTTGGTCTGCTTCTTCGTCATGAATTTCCCTCGTTTGCTCCGGGTCCTCAGCAGCGCCGGGTCCCGGGATGTCTCCCCGCTTCTCCAACCCGCCGAGGCGTGAAAGATAAGCTTGTGCAGAGAGAAGCAGGCGTTGCGTGGCGGTGTAAACGGGCACGCATCGGATGTCCGAAATGTTTCATCGCGGTGTATCTATAAGAGCACAGTCTGATTTGATTGTGTCTCCAAGATTGGCCTTATTGAAACATTCGATGACATCTGCAAGCAGGATTGCTACTTTTTTGAGCACCTTCCGGTGTATTGCGAGGCTGTAACGCTCCAGAAAAGAAAGACGCCGCCGCTCCGAAAGGAGCGACGGCGTCGAGGGACTACGAATCTGACGCGGTTAGAAGCTGAACTTCGCGCCCGCGCGGAACATGCGGCCGTAGACGCCGTTGCCCGCCTGAACTGGGTTGTACAGATACGCACCATAGGTGACCGGATCGACGCCCGGCAGGCGATCGAACAGGTTCAGCACCGTACCATAGACGGTGAGGCGATCGTTGACGTTGACCGCGGCGTTGAGGTCGAAGGTGATGTAGCTCTTCACCCGGCACCCGCCGAACCAATCGGGCTTCAGGCCACAATCGGAATAGGCGTTGTCCTGGTCCATCGCCGACAGGTCGTAGCCGGAGGTATAGTTCACGGTGCCGGACACAGTGTACTGCTTGTAGGCGATCGTGTTCTGCCAGTTGCCGTGCCACTGGAAGGTGCCGCTGCCGGCCGTCAGGTTATAGTTGCCCAGCGTGTCGACATAGGTCTGGCGGGTACCGTCCGGCAGCGTCGTGCTCAGCTCGAGCTGGAGCGTCGCATCGAGGTTGCTCGTCCAGCTCACTTCGCCGAACTGCTTGCGTACGTTCATGCCGAAGTCGATGCCTTCGGACTTGATCGTGTTGGCGTTCACGAAGCTCGAGCGGATGAACGCGATGCGCGGCTTGGCGTTCGGGAACGCCGGATCGGGCGAATCCGCGATCACCTCATAGCCCGCCGGGATCGCCTGGCCCGAATAATAGGCGGAGATCGCCGGACCCGACGGCAGCGTGGTGATCGCCCCGGTCTTCTTGATGTTGAAATAGTCGACGGTGAACGAGATGTTGCGGATCGGCTCAAAGTAGATGCCCGCCGTCCAGCTGCGCGACTTCTCCGGCTTCAAGTCTGGCGTCGCCAGGGTGGTGGCACCGTAGCTGCCCGAGCGGATGTAGGTGGGGCATGCCGAAAAGGTTGCCGTGGTGCAGCCATATTGCGCCAGATAGGCATCGTTGAAGTTCGACACACTGTTGTTGACGTAACCCGTCGTCGGCAGCGCATTGGCTTCGGCGAAGCTGGGGATGCGGAAGCCGCGCGACCAGGTACCGCGCACCGTCAGCTGGCGGATCGGCGTAAGCTTGGCGCCGACCTTCGGCGAGAAATAGCTCTGGCCGGTCGAATAATGGTCGTAGCGGCCAGACAGGTTGAGATCGAGGATCGGCAGGATCGGCGCGTTCACTTCGCCGAATGCCGAAGCGACGGTCCGGTGGCCTTCGGTGCCGAACGCGTTGATGGTGAAGTAGCGTTCCGTCGGGCCGTTGAAGTCGCTGTTGGCCGATGGCGCGTCGACCGCTTCATAGAAGACCGAGCCGCCGAAGCCCACGTTCAGCGGGCCGCCCGGCAGGTCCATCACCGCCTTCTTGAACGAAAGCTGCGCCTGGTAGAGATCGGACGAGGCGTTGGTGATGTTCTGCGGCATCAGGTAGTTCATCGTCGCAGCGCTGTTGGCCGACGGATCGATGAAATTGTACGAGCCGTCAGCGATCACGTCGAGCAGGTGCTGGATGTAGACATAGCCGTCCTGCCGATGCTTCAGATCGCTGTGCATCGCCGTCGCATCGAAGGTGTAATCCCAGCCGAACACCTGTCCGGTCACGCCCAGCGCCGCGCGGTACACGCGGTTGCGGGTCAGGTCCGACGTCACCGAATTCGGCAGCGCGCCCACCAGCAGCGCGGTGTCGCCGGTGGCGGCGAACGGATTGTTGGGGTTCAGGCGACCATCGGCCGCCGTCGCGCAATTGACCCGCGCGGCACAGACATAGACCGGCAGCGTCAGCGGCTGCGAACCCGCGGCGAAGCGCGTCGCATCCGAACGCGTCGAATATTGCGGGTAGAAGACCCCCGTCGGGGCATGCGCATAGATCGTCGAAGGCGAGCCAGTATAGCTGCTGGTCGACTGCTGGAAGTTCAGCGCAAGGAAGGCCTGGGTGGTATCGTTCAGGTTCGCCGTGAACCGCGCCGAGGCGCCGAACCGCTCGATTTCGGGCGCGACGACTCCATAGCGGTTGGTGCTGTCGACCCGGCACACGCTGGACGGAAGCAGATCGTTGTCGGCAAGCTGCGCCGCCGTGCTGGCTACCGCATTGCCGTTGAGGCAGTTGTTGGCGAGCAGCTGGTAGCGACCGCCCGATCCCGGCGCGACATAGAGATTGGATCCGGCGCTGGTGACGCCGAACGTGCCCGGGTTGATCGTGTCGTCCGGGCCGCCGATGCGGGTCTTGTCGTCGCTGTTGAACGGCGCCTTCAGGTCGCTGTTCCGCACCAGCGCGCTGTGATAATAGAAGCCGCTGATATAGGCGTTGTAGCCCTTCTCATCGAGGTCGCCAGTGCCCGCGGTGAGCGACAGGCGCTGGCTGGCGCCGAAGCCGCCCTCGGCCACGCCCGCCTCGACCCGGCCCGACAAGCCCTTGAACTGCTTCTTGGTGATGATGTTGACCACGCCGGCAATCGCATCCGCGCCGTAGCTGGACGAGGCGCCGTCGCGCAGCACTTCAATGCGGTCGACGATGTCGTCCGGGATCGTGTTCAGGTCGACGAAGTTGCGCGATCCGTCGTCCGCCAGCGGATAATAGGCCGCGCGCATGCCGTCGAACAGCACCAGCGTCGAATTGGTCGTCATGCCGCGGAGCGACACCGCCGAGGCGCCGCCGGCGAACGCGCCGTTGGCCGAGAAGGAGTTCGTCAGCGCCGGGCCGTTGTTCGACGACAGCTGCTGCACAGCGTCCTGGATGGTACTGATGCCGCGCTGGTCCAGCGTCTCGGACGTGATGGTGGTGACCGGCGACGGCGTGATCTTCGATCCGCCGAACAACGAGCCGGTGACGACGATTTCCTGCCCCGGCGCCTGATCGGCAGCGGGCGCACTGGTCTGCGCGTCGGATGGGCTCTGGGTCTGCGCCATCGCGGGGACGGCGGCGATCGCCAGGATTGCGGCCGATAGGCTGGTTCCAGCCCGCAATGCGGATCGATAAGTCTGCATGATCACCCTCTAGAAAATCCGCCGCCGAACATTTCCGGCAGCATCGTCGCCCGCCTTGAACGTGGCGGCTAAGGCGCAGTGGAACCGGAGAAGCCTGGGGTGTAAAGAAAGCCTGCGGTATATGGCGGCGGTTTTCACACAGGGTGTCACGTTAAAAGCACATTTATTTTCAATGTGTTGTTGAACATTTCAGAAAAGTGTCGCCCGAATTTCCATAACGTTAACGACGCACATCATTCTCTCAGCGCCCGAGTATGAGCAGTGGATCGATCCGCGTTCCCCGCCACATTGACCCCCAATGCAGGTGCGGCCCGGTCGCACGGCCGGTAGCTCCGACCGCGCCGATTGGTTGCCCCTGGCGCACGCCATCCCCCTCGCGCACGTCGATCCGCGAGAGGTGCAGGAACGCGCTGGAAAGCCCCATGCCATGGTCGAGCATCAGCAGATTGCCCTCCAGCGTGAAGGGCGCCTCGGCGGCGAGAATCACGACGCCGTCGGCCGGCGCGCGCACCGGCGTCCCGGTGGGCAGCGCGATGTCGATGCCCGAATGATAGGCCCCCGGCTCGCCCGCATAGATACGCTGCGAACCGAACAGCGTGGAAATGCGCCCCGTCGCCGGCCAGACGAAGCGCTGGCGCCACCCTTCGGCCTTGGTCTGCAGCGCGCGTGCCGCCTTGATCCGCGCGAGTTCGGCCGGGCGCCGCGCCTCGAACTCGGCGCTGGGCACCGGATATTTGGGCAGCTGGTCCAGCCGCGAGATGTTCCAGGCGCGCGGCGCGATCTGCAGGTCTTCGCGCACCGTGCGGCCGTCGCCAGTCTTTGCCTCCAGCACCGCCGTCGCCGCCGCATCGCGGTCGAACGCGATCAGGAAACGACGATCGGCGGCGAAGGGGATCGGCTGGCCGTCGAACTGGAGCTCGGTGGTGCCGGGTGGCACCTGCCCGCGCGCGATGCCGCCCTGCTCGAAGCTGCCGTCGAGCGCGAAGGCGTCGCTGCCCGCGCGCGCGGGCCGCACCATCAGCGTCGTCGCCAGCATCGCCGCGGCGAAGCGCCGCCGGTCGATCATGCCTCGAGCAGCGCCTTGGTGGCCGCCTCCGGCGTGGCATAGGCTTCCTGTCGCGCGACGCTCCAGTAGCGGAGCGAGTCGACGGGAATGCGCTCGCCGGTCACCGCACACAGCACATGGTCGCCGGGCGAGAGGACGCGGAAGCCATTGGCCATATAGTGCAGCTTGGCGACGCGGGCGGTGTTGGACATCAGCATGGGCGGCGCCATTCCTGCTCTTGAAGGTGGTGGATGCGCCCTAGAGCAGCGTCGGCTGCTCGGGCTTGGGAGGAACATAGGCCTTGGCACCCCCACGCTCAACCCGGGCATCCACCGATCCGTCTGCGAAGTGGAGCGTCACGGCCTGCGCCGCGCGCGCATCCTCGGCCGAGGCGACCACCTTGCCGGTGCCGCGCCCCTCCACCCAGGCATAGCCCTTCTTGAGCGGCAGTTCGGGATCGAGCAGTTCGAGGTGCCGGCCCATCGCCGCCAGCCGTTCCGAGGCGGTGGCGAAGCGGCGTTCGAGCGTGGCGAACCCGAGCGCCTCGGCCGGGCGGGCGAAGCGCTGGCGCAGTGCTGCCAGCTCGCGATCGGCGGCGCGGTCGAGCGCAATGCCGCCCAGCCGCTGGCGGGCGGTCGCCAGCCGCTGCTCCAGCGTCGCCGGGCGCAGCGCAGCGCCAGCGCGATCGAGCTGGCCGCGCGCAACGCCCACGCGGCGTTCGAGCGCAAGCCCCAGCCTGGCGCCGACATCGTCGAGCCGCTGGCGCTGGGGGCCAAGCAGCGCATCGCGGCGCGGCAGCACGCGGACTAGCGCCGCCAGCCGCTCGCCGGCGCGCTCGTGATAGCGGCGGACACAGCGTTCGGTGCGGTGCGCCATCGTGGCGATGCCGTGGCGCACTTCGGAGAGCACCGGCACCGCGATCTCGGCGGCGGCGGTAGGCGTGGGCGCGCGAAGGTCGGCGGCGAAGTCGCAGAGCGTCGTATCGGTTTCGTGCCCCACCGCCGAGATGATCGGGATCGAACACTCCGCCACCGCGCGGACCACGACTTCCTCGTTGAACGACCAGAGATCCTCAATCGAGCCGCCGCCACGCGCAACGATCAGCAGGTCCGGTCGCGGCACCGGGCCGCCGGGCTGGATCGCATCGAACCCGCGCACCGCCCGCGCGACCTCCTGCGCCGAACCGTCGCCCTGCACCTTCACCGGCCAGACCAGGACGTGGCTGGGAAAGCGGTCCTCCAGCCGATGGAGGATGTCGCGGATCACGGCACCGGTGGGTGAAGTCACCACGCCGATCACCTTGGGCATATAGGGCAGCGGCTTCTTCCGCTCCCGGTCGAACAGCCCCTCGCCCGTCAGCTTGGCCTTGAGCTTCTCGAGCAGCGCCATCAGCGCGCCTTCGCCGGCCAGCTCCATCCGCTCGATGACGATCTGGTATTTGGAGCGGCCGGGATAGATGGTGAGCTTGCCGGTGGCGATCACCTCCAGCCCGTCCTGCGGCTGGAAGGGCAGCGCCGAGGCCGCCCCGCGCCAGATCACCCCGTCGATCACCGCATCCATGTCCTTGAGCGCGAGATAGGCATGGCCCGAAGCCGCGCGCTTCCAGCCCGAAATCTCGCCGCGCAGGCGGACATGGCCGAACTCGCCCTCCACCATCCGCTTCAGCCGGCCGGAGAGTTCGCTGACGCTCATCGGCGCCGCGTTGTCCCCGGGCACCGCCTCGGCTACGAGCCGCGTCGATGAAGTCTCGAAAAGGGGGTCGGCCATGAACGTCCTGCTACTGGGTTCGGGGGGGCGCGAACATGCGCTCGCCTGGAAGCTCGCGCAATCGCCGCTGCTGACGCAGCTCTTCGCCGCACCGGGCAATCCGGGCATAGCGGCGCATGCCACGCTCGTCGACCTCGTGCCGACCGATCCCGCGGCAGTGCTTGCGTTCGCGCAGGCGAACGGCATCGGCCTGGTCGTCGTCGGGCCCGAGGCACCGCTGGTGGCGGGCGTGGGCGATGTGCTGCGCGCGGCCGGCGTGCCCGTGTTCGGGCCCAACCGCCTGCCGGCGCAGCTGGAAGGATCGAAGGGCTTCACCAAGGATCTATGCGCCCGCGCGAACATTCCGACCGCGGGCTATGTGCGCGTGCATGGGCTGGACGAGGCGCTGGCGGCGCTGGAGCCGTTCGGGCTGCCGGTGGTGGTCAAGGCCGACGGTCTCGCCGCCGGCAAGGGCGTCACCGTCGCGATGACCCGCGACGAGGCAACGGCCGCGCTCACCGCGATCTTCGCCGATGCGGGCGCGAGCGCGGTGATCGAGGAGTTTCTCGACGGCGAGGAGGCCAGCCTGTTCGTCATCACCGACGGCACCAGCGCGGTGCCGTTCGGATCGGCGCAGGACCACAAGCGCGTCGGCGAGGGCGATGTCGGCCCCAACACCGGCGGCATGGGCGCCTATAGCCCCGCCCCGGTGCTCACGCCGGCACTGGAGCGCGACGCGATCGAGCGCATCGTCCAGCCGACCATCGCCGCGCTGGCGGCCGAGGGCATTCCCTATTCGGGCGTACTCTATGCCGGGCTGATGCTGACCAAGCATGGCCCGAAGCTGATCGAATATAACGCGCGCTTCGGCGATCCCGAATGCCAGGTGCTAATGCTGCGGCTGGAGGACGATTTGCTCGACTTGCTGCTGGCGACCGCGCGCGGCGAACTGGCCGGACGCCCCTCGCCCCGCTTCCGCCCCGACACCGCGCTCACCGTCGTGATGGCCGTCCGCGGCTATCCGGGCACCCCGGAGACCGGCGGCACGATCGAAGGCATCGAGGCGGCGGAAGCAGGCGGCGCGCAGGTGTTCCATGCGGGCACCAGGCGCCAGGGCGATTCGCTGGTGGCGAGCGGCGGCCGGGTGCTCAACGTGACCGCGATCGGGCCGGACATCGCGACGGCGCAGGCTGCGGCCTATCGCGGCGTCGCTGCGATCGATTTTCCCACCGGCTTCTGCCGGCGCGACATCGGCTGGCGCGAACTCGCCCGCACGCGCGGCTGACCGGGTATGGCGCGGCTGCACCTGCAGCCGCGTCCTGCCGGGCGCATGCACGAACCGTCGTCGCCCGATGGCGATGCCGATGGTTTCACTATGTCGGAAAAAATTGGCGCCCCGCACCGGATAAACATAACGAATATATCTCGCCGTTTGCCCTACTATAGCGCCGTCACTCCACGTCAGCTGATGCAGCGTGTCGCCGTGCGCCGCCGATAGTAGTGCGAAGAGCGTCAGCCGGGCTACCCGTCGGCGTCACGAGGCCGCGTGCCTGCAACCACCAGATCAGTTCATCGAACCAGTGGTCGCTTGTCGTGCCCTGAGGACGCAGATCGAACCCGTGCCCGCCGCGCTCGTACAGATGCAGCTCTGCGGCTGCTCCGGCTCGTCGCCAAGCCGAATAGAGCAATATGGGATCGTTCGGCTGATACTCATCGTCGGCAGCGCCGGCGATGAACGCCGGGGGCGCATCTGCTGGGACAGGGGTGCGCAAACCGCCATAGATCAGCCCGACGAAGTCAGGGCGCGACGGCTTCGCGCCGATCGCTAGATCGGCCGCGAGATAGGCCCCCGCCGAGAAACCGATCACGCCGACCTTGTGCGGATCGATGCCCCATTCGGCGGCGCGTTGGCGCACGATGGCTACCCCGCGCGCGCCGTCTTCGATCGCATGGGGTTCGCCTGCGAACGCCGGCATCTCGACGGGCTCGCCGCCTTTCGCCCGCGCCATGACCATGTCCATCTCGCGCATATGGGCATCGGGCATCCGCATCGGGCCGTCGCCGCTCCGGATCGTCCGGTATTTGAGAACGAACGCGGTGAAGCCGTGACGGGCCAGCGCTTGCGCTATTTCCGTTCCGCCGCGCGTATAGCCCAGCGCCACGAATCCGCCCCCTGGCGCGACGATGACGGCAGTGCCGTTCGCCTGCCCCGGCGCTGGCCGGAACAGTTCCAATGCTGGTTCGCTGACATCATAGATCAGCGTTTCGCCGTCCGGTTGCGTGTCCCGAGCTTCGGGCACGCCCAGCGCCGGAATGCTACCCTTGGGATAGAGCGGGATCACCGCTCCCCTTGCGCCCACCATCGTCCAGCCCGGCTGATAGTAGTGGTCCGCGCTCGGCTCCACGATGGCAAGGTGGATGCCGCGGCGGCGCTTAAGGATGCGGGGCCAGGACATAGCCCGCCCACGCCCCAGCCCATGCCGAACAGGATCGCTCCAAGCGCAAGCTTTCCGTTCAACTCGCGCGTCTCGGGCAGATTGAAGGCAGCGTCGGCCAAAGGGCGTTCCAGACGTCGCTGGATTATCCATGCGATCGCCATCGGAATGATCGCGCCACCCATGACGAATGCCAGCGTCGGGTCCCAGCGTCCGAACAGGTCTAGGAAGCTATGAACGCGCGCCGGATCGGCCATACCTGAGATGGCAAGCCCGGCACCGAACAGCATGCCCGAGATCAAGGCCAGGATCGCCTTCATGCGACCCAACCGGCCAAACGCATGATGGCGACCGTGGCAAAGCCGCTGGCCATGAAAAGAGCAGTCGCAAGCACAGAGCGCAGCGACAGGCGCGAGACCCCGCAGACGCCGTGACCGCTGGTGCAACCCGAACCGAGACGCGTGCCGAAGCCGACCAGAAGACCAGCGACCACGAGCAGGCTGGGTCCGGGAAAGCTGGCGTCGATAGCCCCCCGCAGCGAAACGATCAGCGCGCCGAGCGGCAGGCCGAGGATGAACGCGGTCGCGATTCCACGCGGCGCGCCGTTGTCGGCTAGTCCGATGGCACGCGCCCCTTAGCGGTCGCCGCGTAGATCGAATAGGAGACGAGGCGGCCTGCGAAAAACGCGGCAGTGAAGTGAAGAAGGCGTACCTTTGCCAGTCCCGCCGCGGCAAACAATTGCGCTGATGGCAAGGGCGACAGAGCAAACAAACCAAGCCCGAGGATCATATTGCGCGGCCGCGCTTCTAGCGCTTCGCGCGCAGCGCCGAGATTGCGCTTCTGTTTTTCCGGTAGGCGGCCGCCGAGAAACCGGAAGCTATGGGCGAGCAACAGCCGCCCCAAGGCGGCGGCAAGCGCGCTAACGATGACGATCGATGCGATCGGCAGATCACTGTTTAGACCATAGAAGACGATGATCGACCAGGTGGGTGGTCCGAAGGCAGGCAGGAGGTTGATGCCCAAAACGATCAGGAACAAGAGGAGGAAGGAAGTCATGATCCGGCTAGAATTGGCAATCCCCGCCAATTCAAGCTCCGATGCTGACCGACAAGAAGTCGGCTTACATCCCGAATGTTGCCCACATGATTGAACGATACGGCTCGTCAGGGTTCCGTCAGGAAAGTTTGGAATCCCCATGCCGCCTTGTGAGGACATGATGAGCAAACTGCGATCCCATCATAGGTCCGTCGAAACCCGCCGATCGCGCGGCGCTGACCGCCTACCTGAAATCCCCGGCCCAATGAACGGTCGCGTCATCCCCTCCCCTAATTCCGATTTTGTATGGCGGCGCCTGCTGTCGTGCGGCACGGGCGGCACGGGCGGCACGGGCGGCACGGGCGGCCCAACCGTCCACGGGACTCCCACTTCTTCAACCACAACAGGAGGACATAATGCGTAGGACAACAATATCTTTATTGGCGATAGCCGTCATGGCGATCTCGCCGGCCGCCTTCGCCCAAAGCGCGGCACCGACGGCCAAGGAATGGTATCCCAAAAGCCTCGATCTGAGGTCGTTGCGTCAGCACGAAGCGCAATCCAATCCCTATGGTGCGGACTATGACTATGCGAAGGAATTCGCCTCGCTTGATCTCGATGCGGTCAAAGCCGACATCCGCAAGGTTTTGACCACTTCGCAGCCGTGGTGGCCTGCGGATTATGGGCATTATGGCCCCTTCTTCATCCGCATGGCCTGGCATGGTGCGGGCACCTATCGCACC
Source organism: Sphingomonas trueperi (assembly GCF_011927635.1). GTDB lineage: Bacteria > Pseudomonadota > Alphaproteobacteria > Sphingomonadales > Sphingomonadaceae > Sphingomonas > Sphingomonas trueperi. Next base: position 162,478 of record NZ_JAATJB010000006.1, on the reverse strand, counting down.
GGGGACGGCCGCGGCGGCGCCGGTGGTGGCGAGCAGCGTTTCGAGCCGCTGAATAGCTGGCCCGACAATGTGAGCCTCGACAAGGCGCGCCGGCTAATCTGGCCGATCAAGCAGAAATATGGCCGCAAGCTCTCCTGGGGCGACCTGATGGTTCTGACCGGCAACGTCGCCCTAGAGGATATGGGCTTCAAGACCATCGGCTTCGCGGGCGGCCGCGTCGATGCCTGGCAGCCGGACCTCGTCTTCTGGGGACCGGAAACCAAGATGATGATGGACGAACGGCGGGACGAGAAGGGTAATCTTCGCGGACCGCTGGCAGCGACACAGATGGGTCTTATCTACGTCAATCCCGAAGGTCCGAGCGGTAATCCCGATCCGTTGGCGGCGGCGGCTGATATTCGCCGTGCCTTCGGAGCCATGGCAATGAGCGACGAGGAAACCGCCGCGCTGATCGCTGGTGGCCATACCTTCGGCAAAGCGCATGGCGCGCATAAACCCGATGATTGCGTCGGCGGCGATCCCGGCGTCGCGCCGATCGAACAGCAGGGCCTCGGCTGGGCCAACAAATGCGGTAAGGGCAATGCGGAAGATACGGTCTCCAGCGGCCTGGAAGGCGCATGGTCGGCCAATCCGATCACCTTCACCACGCAGTATCTCGACAACCTCTACGGCTTCACCTGGGTGAAGACCAAGAGCCCCGCCGGCGCGGTGCAGTGGGTGCCCAGCGACCCGGCAGCGACGGCCCTGGTGCCCGACGCCCATGTCGCGGGCAAAACGCACGCGCCGATCATGTTCACCACCGACATCGCGATGCGGGAAGATCCGGGCTTCCGGAAGATCACCTCGCGCTGGCGCGAGCATCCGGAAGAATTCGCCGTCGCCTTCGCTCGCGCCTGGTTCAAGCTGACCCACCGCGACGTCGGGCCGCAGACCCGCTATCTCGGAAAGGACGTCCCGAACCAGACCTTCGTCTGGCAAGACCCGCTGCCCAAGGCTGACTATGCGATGATCGACAACAACGACGTCGCGCAGCTCAAGGCCAAGATCGTCGCTTCCGGCCTCTCCACCGGCGAACTGGTGCGTGCGGCTTGGGCCTCGGCCTCGACCTACCGGGACACAGATGGCCGCGGTGGCGCCAATGGCGCTCGCGTCGGCCTCGACCCGCAACGCAATTGGGTGGTCAACGATCCGGCAGAGCTGAAGAAGGTGCTGGCGGCTTACACGCGCATCCAGGCGGACTTCATCAAGGGCCGCAAGGACGGTAAGCAAGTGTCGCTGGCTGATCTCATCGTGCTGGGCGGGAACACCGCTGTCGAGCAGGCGGCGGATCGGGCAGGACAGCGGGTTTCGGTCCCCTTCACGCCGGGCCGGGTCGATGCATTGCAGACACAGACCGACGTTGCCTCCTTCGCCTTCCTCGAACCGAAGGCCGATGGATTCCGCAACTACTATTCGGCTAGGGCCGATCTCGGCCCGGCTGAATCGCTGGTCGACAAGGCCGATAGCCTTGGCCTGACGGTCGCCGAAATGACGGTGCTCGTCGGTGGTATGCGCTCGCTCGGCGCCAATGCCGGAAACACTCGACATGGTGTCTTCACCGCTCGCCCCGGCAACCTGTCCAACGACTTCTTTGTCAACCTGCTGTCGATGAACACGGTCTGGGTGAAGTCGGTCGGCTCGCCGGGGCTCTACGAAGGCAAGGACCGCGCGTCCGGCGCCGCGAAGTGGACGGCCACCCCGGTCGATCTCGTGTTCGGCTCCAATTCAGAGCTGCGCGCGGTGTCCGAAGTCTATGCCTCGGACGATGCGAAGCAGAAGTTTGTGGACGACTTCGTGCGGGCCTGGACCAAGGTCATGAACGCCGACCGTAGTTAGGCGACCTTCTAGCTATTGGTTGGACGTGGAGCGGCGGCGTTGCCCCCTGGCGCCGCCGCTCCCGATCCTCCCGTGGCCAGCCGCCACCGAGTGGTCCGAGTTGATTGTCAGTGCATCGTGGCGAGGGGTTTTGAAGTGCTTGCCTCTAGCTCGGCGCGTAGGAGCACAGAACCCTGTCCATGGACGACGTCGGCCTCATTCACCACCTCCCGGTTGCGCTGGGCATCGGCCTGTTGATCGGAGCGGAGCGCGAGCGGCGCAAGGTCCACCGTCCGGCCGCAGCGGGGCTGCGCACCTTCACGATCGCTGCCTTACTGGGCTGTGGTGCAGCTCTGATGCCGCAGCAGTGGATGATCGCGATCGTGATGCTGTGCATGACCGCGCTGGCCCTGCTGAGCAGTTGGCGCAGGCGCAATACAACCGACCCCGGCATCACCACGGAAGTTAGCCTCGTCGCCACTACGCTGCTTGGGGCGCTTGCCGTAACTGCGCCGTTGCTGGCGGGGGCTCTTGCGGTGCTGATCGCGATCGTGCTGGCAGCCCGCGATCCGCTCCATCGCTTCGTCGGACAGACGATCAGCGCGGACGAGATTGCGGATATCCTGCTGATCGCCGGCGCCACCCTGATCGTGCTGCCGATGTTGCCGGACCGGCAGATGGGGCCATTCGACGCGCTCAATCCGCATTCGATCTGGATGGTCGTTGTCATGATCCTCGGGATCAACGCGCTGGGCCAGGTGGCGACGCGGCTATTGGGTGCGCGCCTGGGGGTGCCCGCACTAGGCCTCATCTCGGGGCTCGTTTCCAGCTCGGCAACTATCGGGGCCATGGGTGCCTGGGTTCGCGCCAATCCCGCCTCCGCCGCGGCGGGTGCGGCAGCGGCGGTTCTATCGACCGTCGCCAATTATGCGCAGATGGCCGTGGTGATCGAGGCAACGGACCATCGTACCTTTCTTGCTACCATCCTGCCGGTGGGCGCAGCCGGACTGGCCGCACTTTTGTCGGGCGGATGGTTGACCCTCGCGGCCTGGCGCGAGGTTACGGCTGAACCGCCGAGAATGAGCAGGTCCTTCAATCTGCTGATGGCACTGACCTTTGCCGCCACGGTGGCGATCATGCTGATGTCCGCAGCGGCCCTCAGAGCCTGGTTCGGGGATGCTGGGCTTATCGCCGTAGCCGCGATCGGCGGGGTGCTGGACGTTCATGCCGCGGTGATTTCATTAGCGGCACAGGTCGCCGACGGCACGATGGCCGCGCCGCAAGCCATCCTTCCTATCCTGACCGCCTGCACCACCAGTACCCTCGCCAAGATTTTCTTTTCCGCAACGGTGGGAACGCGCGCCTTTGCCGCCCGTGTCATTCCAGCCCAGTTACTGATCATCGGCGCGGCATGGCTGACGGTCTTTGTTGGCTGACACAATGCACCACGTCGGAGGGGTTGGTCCATGCGCGCGCACTTCCCAGCGCCAGTCAAACGAGAGCCGCGGCCCCGGTGAGATGGCGGCCAGGGCTGCCGCGCCGGCGGTCTATATCATCCATGCCAGTGCGCGATGCCGGCCGTCAGGGTTTCGTCAGAAAAGGCTGACAACCACCCTATGCTTTGCGAGGACATTATGAGCAGATTGCGAACCCATCCTGAGCGTCATGCGGTGTCACGCATCGGTTGGTTGCGTGCCGCTGTACTCGGCGCCAACGACGGGATCGTGTCGACGGCCAGCCTGATCGTCGGCGTTGCCGCTTCAGGCGCCGAAAAGTCGGGGATATTGGTGGCTGGCGCAGCAGCGCTGGTCGCAGGCGCGATGTCCATGGCCGCCGGGGAATATGTGTCGGTGAGTTCGCAGGCCGATACGGAGAAAGCCGATCTCGCCCGAGAAGGCGGCGAGTTGGCCGGTCAACCAGACCTTGAGCGCAATGAACTGGCCGAGATTTACGTGGCGCGCGGGCTCGACAAGGACTTGGCGCTTCGCGTCGCTGATCAGCTTATGGCCAGCGACGCGCTGGGCGCCCATGCGCGCGATGAACTTGGCATTTCCGAAGTCGTGACCGCCCGTCCACTCCAGGCGGCGCTCACCTCCGCGGCGACCTTCAGTACAGGCGCGCTCATGCCGCTGGCACTGGTCGCTGTCGCGCCGCGCGCCAGTCTCGTGCCGATCGAGATCGCCGCGACATTGCTGTTCCTCATACTGCTCGGTACGCTCGGCGCATGGGCCGGTGGCGCGCAGCCGGTGCGCTCGGTCTTGCGGGTGACATTCTGGGGGGCGCTCGCCATGGCGGCAACAGCAGGGATCGGGCGGCTGTTCGGGACGGTCGTATAGCCCCTCGTTCTCGTCAGGATTCGGTCAGACAATCTGCCTAGCCCTTCCTTCGGGAAGGAAGAATTGTATGACAAATCTCGCTCAGGCGGACACGTTGAAGGTCTGGGACGCGCCGCTGCGATTGTTCCATTGGCTGCTCGTTCTGGCCATTCTGGTGGCTTTTCTATCGTCCGAAGACGACAGCCCGATCGCCAGTTGGCATATGGTGGCAGGATGGTGCGCCGCTGTGCTGCTGGCGTTTCGCTTGGTCTGGGGCCTGGTCGGCGGCGAACATGCCCGCTTTGCGCGTTTCATCAAACCGACGGCGATCGGCTCGCATGTGCGCGAGCTGTTCGCCGGCCGTCCGGAACGCTCCGTCGGACACAATCCGCTCGGAGCGATCGCCGTCCTCGCCCTGCTTGGCCTGACCGGAATCGTCCTTTGGAGCGGTGTTAGCGTCGCGGCGCACAAGCTCGACAAGGATTTCCACGAAACGCTTGCCTATGGCTTGCTGGCGCTCGTCGCCCTCCATGTCGGCGCCGTTGTCCTGATGTCGTTTCTCACTCGTGAAAATCTGGTTCGCGCGATGGTCACCGGCCGCAAGAGAGCCGGTCTTCATCCTGATACTCGTGACGCGCGGGCGCCCGGAGCACTTGCGCTGCTGGTCGGCAGCGCCACCATCATCCTGGCGGTGATCCTGATCCTTCGGAGCGAGCCGACCGCGTTCACACCGCATATGCGCGATGGCGCCCATGAACATCACGAGGACAAGGATTGAAGACTTCTGACGGCCCCCTGCTAGAACGGATCATGGCCAGCGATCATCATCTCCCTCGAAGGTTCCAGTGATTCATGCGTCTTCTCGTCATCGAAGATAATGCGCGAATGGCAGCGCTGGTCGCAGACGGCCTCCAGCGCCGGAACTTCGTGTGTGATGTCGCCCATAGCCTTGCAGCGGCCGAGGATGCGATGGGCGGCGCAACCTATGACGCGATCGTGCTCGACCTTGGGCTACCCGATGGCGACGGAACCGACTGGCTTACGAGCCGCCGAAAATATCACGAGATGCCGCCCGCGATCATGCTGACCGCGCGCGGGGCATTGGAGGATCGCATCACGGGCCTCGATGCCGGAGCGGATGACTATCTCGTGAAGCCGGTCGAGATCGATGAACTTGCAGCGCGCATCCGCGCGCTGCTACGTCGCCCCGGCGTGCGGATACAGCCGGTGATCGAGGTAGGACGACTATATTTCGACGTCGCCAACCGCACCGCCCGCGCTGGCGATCAGGAGATCGATCTGTCGCGCCGCGAAGCCGATCTGCTGGAATTGTTGATGCGGCACGCGGGAACGGTCGTGCATCGCGCCGTGATTGAGAATGCCCTTTATAGTTTCAGCGATCCTGTGACGCCCAATGCTATCGAGGCCACGATCTCGCGGGTGCGGCGCAAGCTGGAGGATGCTCACGTCACCGGCGCGCTCCATACCGTTCGAGGCGTTGGCTATATGCTGAAGGACAATGGCGCGTGACCGATCGCCGATCCGTATCGCGACGCCTCAAACGCGGCCTGGGCCTGATCGGTCTGGTCGGCACCTTCCTGCTGCTGGCTGCTGTCGTCTTCTTCTACAGTTTCACCTTCGCCCATCTCGATGCGCAAGCGGCGATGGCGCGCGCCAGCCGCGAAATGCTTGAGCATGTTGCGCTGCCGGTGGCGATTCTGATGATCCCCGTTACCGTGCTTGTGCTTCGCGTGATCCGCCAGGCATTCCGACCGCTCGAAGAGGTAGCGGCGGAGATCGAGGCGGTGCAAGGCCATGAGCGCGGCTTCCGTATCGACAATTCGCAGATGCCTACCGAAGCGCTGCCTTTCACTAGCGCCGTCAACGACCTGCTCGCGCGCCTCGACGAAGCGGCGAAGCGCCAGGAAGCCTTCGCCGCCGATGTCGCGCACGAACTGCGCACACCGCTCGCCTTGCTGTCCCTCGAACTCGATCGGTTGGAGCATGACGATGCGGAGCGGCTCAAAAAGGATGTCGCGGCAATGCGTCGGCTGATCGATCAGCTCATGCTGCTGGCGCAGATCGATGCCGATGCAGTCGCCCAGATCCCGCTGGCGCAGATATCGCTGAGCGATGTGGCAAGCGATGTCGTCGGGGCGGCCGCGCCGGCCATCATTGCCGGAGGCAAGACCATTGAACTCGTGACTGGCATTCACGCGCCCGTCACGCGGGGTCGGCGCGAGGCGATTTCGGCGGCGCTGCGCAACCTCATCGAGAACGCCGTGCGGGTGACTCCGGCCGGCGGCGCCATCCAGGTGCTTGTTGGTCCGGGTGCAAGCATCAGCGTGCGTGACGAAGGGCCTGGCCTGCCGCCAGACCGGCTACGCAATCTCGTGCAACGCCATCGCCGCGCCGATCATGCCAGCAAGGACGGCGCTGGGCTTGGCCTCGCCATCGTCGAGCGGATCATGGCCGCGCACGAAGGCACGCTCGAGACCGATCCCGATCGCCATGATTTGATACTGCGCTTCCCCGAACCCTGACTGCCGATTGACCTGTCGCCTGTCTCGTCAGGGTTCCGTCAGACTCGCCGCCTAGCCGGATGGCATGTCCAGACGATATTATCCGATTGCAGGCGTGGCCGTTCCGCTCGCTTTGGCGGCCTTTTGGTGGCTTGCGCCGCATTCCGAACCCACCGCCGCGAAAGCGCCTGCCGATAAAGCGCAGACTGCCGCGGGGGTGTTGGTCGTTGATGCAAAGCGCGCGGCGCAAATGGGCATTCGTCTAACCGCCGCGACCGTTGCCGAGGAAGCCCCGCTCGTCACTATTCCAGCGGTGATCCAGCCTCCAGCCAACGCCCGCGTGGCGGTGGCCGCGACCTTCCCCGGTGTCGTCACCCGGACGTATGTGGTGGAAGGCGACAGCGTGCGGCAGGGACAGGCGCTTGCAACCGTCGCCAGTCGCGAAGTGCTGACGCTCGGCTCGGACCTCACCCGCGCCCATGCGCGTGCGGGCGTTGCGCAGTCCAATGCGGCGCGCCTGTCGCAGCTCAGCCGGGAGGGCATCATCGCTCCAGCCCGCGCGGACGAGGCGCGCGCCATCGCCGCCGAGAGCAATGCGGACGTATCGGAAAAGGCGCGTATCCTGCGCATGGTGGGCGGCCATGGCGGCAGCGGCTCCTATACGCTGACCGCGCCGATCGCGGGCCGCGTGACCAGCGCGGCCATCCAGACAGGCAATCCGGTCGACGGCACCACCGCGCCTTATGTGATCGATGCCGCAAACCGCTATGAAGTCATCGGGCAACTGCCCGAACGGCTGGTCGGTCAGGTGCGGCTTGGTATGACCGTGCATCTGCCACCTGACATTTCCGGCCGGATTATCGCCGTCGGTTCGACGATCGATCCCGCAACGCGCTCGGCCAGCCTCAAGGCGGAAATCCCGGCAGGGCCAGGCGTCGTCGCGGGCCGGGCGACCAGCATCGTGATTTCCGGTCCCGCACCGGCGGGCGCGGTCAGCGTGCCGGAGACCGCCGTCACAATGATCGACGGCAGGTCGGCCGTGTTCGTGGCAGCGCAGGGCGGTTACGCGGTTCGCCCCGTGACGAGCGGAACGGCCAGCAACGGCCGGATCGTTCTGCTCTCAGGCGTAAAGCCCGGTGAACAGGTGGTGACCTCCGGCACGAGCGCGCTCAAGGCGCTCGCCGCGGCGCGCTAGGCCCGGCCGATGCTGCGTTCGCTCGTCGCCACAGCGCTCTCCTATCGCCTGCTCGTCCTGCTGCTCGCCGCTGTGACGGCAGGGCTAGGGATATGGGCCTTCGTCAACTTGCCGGTCGACGCCTATCCAAACATCGCCCAGACACAGGTGAAGCTAATCCTGAAAGCCCCCGGCATGACGCCGGAGGAGGTAGAAAGCCGCGTTATCACGCCGATCGAACAGGAGATGCTGGGCATCCCCAATCAGGCGATCCTGCGCTCAGCGGCCAAATACGCCATCGCCGACATCACCATCGATTTCACCGATGGCACCGACATCTATTGGGCGCGCCAACAGGTCGCCGAGCGGTTGTCGGGCGTAATGGGCGATCTACCCGCATCGGTGACGGGCGGTCTGGCGCCGATCTCCACGCCGCTTTCCGACGTTTACATGTTTACGATCGAAGGGCCGCTATCGCTCCAGCAGAAGCGTGAGCTACTCGACTGGACGATCCGCCCGGCGCTGCGCACCGTGCCCGGCGTCGCGGACGTCAACGCGCTCGGCGGCTATGTCCGCACCTTCGAAGTGAGGCCCGATCCGGTGGCGTTGGCCTCCGCGAAGCTTTCGATTGCCGATCTGCGTGCGGCAATCGAAAGCGGCAATCGCAACGATGGCGCGGGACGCCTCGCCAATGGCGAGGAAGCGCTGATCGTCCGCGCGGTTGGCGCGATCCGCAATGCCGAAGACCTGCAATCGCTCGTCATCGCCAGCCGTGATGGGCGCATCGTACGGCTGGGCGATGTCGCCTCGGTCGGCAGCGGCAGCCTCACTCGCTATGGCGCGGTGACGAAGAACGGCAACGCCGAAGCGGTCGAAGGGCTGGTGATCGCGCTGCGCGGGGCGGACGCCCGGCAGGTGGTGGACGGCGTTCGCACGCGCCTCGCCGAGGTCGAGCGCGGCTTGCCCGCTGGCACGCGTATCAATGTGTTCTACGATCGCTCCGACCTGATCGAACGGGCGGTGGGCACGGTCGAAGAAGCGCTGATCGAGGCGACCGTCCTCGTCGTCGTGCTGCTGATCCTGTTCCTGGGCGACTGGCGCGCTGCTGCGATCGTCGCCGCGACCTTGCCGATGGCGGCGCTCATCACCTTCCTCTTCATGCGCGGCATGGGCCTCTCCGCCAATCTGATGAGCCTTGGCGGGCTTGCGATCGCGATCGGGATGCTGGTCGATGGCGCGGTGGTGGTGGTCGAGAATGTGGTCGAACGGCTCGGCCGCGATCACGATGGAGATACGCCCCGGCTCAACCATGTGTTTCGTGCGACCAGCGAAGTGATCGTCCCGGTCTCGGCCGGCATCCTCATCATCGCGCTGGTGTTCCTGCCGTTGCTCTCATTGCAAGGGTTGGAGGGCAAATTGTTCGCCCCTGTCGCGCTCACCATCGTCTTCGCGCTCGCAGGCTCTCTCCTGCTGGCGCTGACGCTGGTGCCGGTACTGTCCTCCTTCGGCCTCAAAAGCGGCCACCATGGCGAGCCGTGGATCATGCGCCAGCTTGGCCCGCGCTACCGCGTGCTGCTGGACGGCGCGTTCGCGCGCAAAAGGCTGGTCTATGGCCTCTCTGCTCTGGGACTGGTGCTGGCTGGCATAGCCTATGGCGCGGTTGGCAAGACCTTCATGCCGACGATGGACGAGGGCTCGGTCATCGTCCAACTCACCAAGCTGCCTTCGATCAACCTCGACCAGTCGGTTGCCGGTGATCTGGCCGTGCAACGCGCGCTCCGGGCCGTGCCCGAGGTCGAGGACGTGATCGCCCGCGTCGGTTCGGACGAAATCGGCCTCGATCCGATGGGCCTCAACGAGACCGACAGCTTCGTCCGATTGAAGCCACGCTCCGAATGGCGCGGCAACAAGGATTTTGTGATCGAGGAAATCCGCAAGGCGCTGGAGGGGCTTCCCGGCATCACTCCCAGCTACACCCAGCCGATCGAGATGCGCGTCTCAGAGATGCTGACCGGTGCGCGCGGCGATCTCGCGGTCAAGATCTTCGGCCCCGACCTCAATACGCTTGCCGATCTCGCCGGCCAGATCCAGCACACGCTGTCGGGCGTTCGCGGTGCCTCGGAAGTGCTGACGGTCGCCAACGACAGCGTGGACTATCTTCAACTCGACATCGACCGCGCAGCGGCCGGGCGGTTCGGAATGCCGGTCGACCAAATGCAGGATGCCTTGCGCGCTCAGGTCGAGGGGATGCGCGCGGGTGTCGTGGCGGAAGGGCAGAAGCGGACGCCGATCGTCATCCGAGGCGATGAGAGCCTTCGGAAAGACGCCGCGCGCTTCGCCGATCTGCAATTGCGCACGCCTGATGGCACGCTCGCGCGCGTCAGCGACATGGCGCGGGTCGCGCGCACGCAGGGGCCGGTCAAGCTCGACCATGAGAATGGTTCACGCTTCGCCTTGGTGCAGGCATTCGTCTCCGGGCGCGATCTGGTCGGCTATGTCGATGAGGCGAAGGCTGCGGTGGCGACGAAGGTACGGCTTCCGGCAGGGTACAGCATCGTCTGGGGCGGCCAGTTCGAAAATCAGCAGCGCGCCTCGGCACGGCTGATGACGGTGATCCCGATCGCGCTGGGACTGATCTTCCTCGTGCTGTTGGCGACACTGCGCTCGCTCCGCGCGTCGCTGCTGATCCTCGCCAATATCCCCTTCGCCATGGTCGGTGGTCTGGTCTCGCTCTGGGTGTCGGGCGAATATCTCTCCGTGCCTGCTTCGGTCGGATTCATCGCCCTACTCGGCATCGCGGTGCTCAACGGGCTGGTGCTCGTCGCCTATTTCCGGCAGCTCCGCACGGAAGGGCTAGGCATGGCCGAGGCGGTACGGCTCGGCGCGCAGCGGCGACTGCGGCCCGTGCTGATGACCGCCAGCATCACCGCCTTCGGCCTGGTGCCGCTCTTGTTCGCCAGCGGGCCTGGATCGGAGATCCAGCGTCCGCTCGCCATCGTCGTCATCGGCGGCCTCATCACTTCCACCCTGCTGACGCTGATCCTGCTGCCGATCCTGTTCGAGCGCTTCGGCGAAAGCGCGGGAGAACCCGAAAATGCCTGATCTCCTGTTCACCCTGCATTGCGCTGTCCCGGACGCCGAAGGGCTAATCGACTCCATCCGCGCGATCTCCCGGGCGCCGATTCATATCCGGGCGGAGAATGTGCGTGGTCGTGACTTCGACGATGCCGGGACAGCAGAGCGGGTCTCCGGCGAACTCAAGCGCACGACTATCGAACTGATCGTCGGTGAGGACATGGTGCCGGATTTGCTTCGCGCAGTGAAAGAAGCACGGCACGATCTGCCAGTGCGTTGGCGAACCGTTCCGCTCGTCGATCAGGGAAGGATCGCCTGATGCGGGTCGTCGCCTTTGCCTGTTGCCTTGCATTTGGCGCAACGCCTGCGCTCGCCCAGCGCGCCGACCTGCCGCCGGCAGAGAAGGTCAACGAGGCGCTGGACAGTCATCCCAGCGTTGCCGCCGCGCTTGCCCGTATCGAGGCTGCGCGAGCGCGCGGCGACATGCTTCGCAAAGGCCCGCATGAAGTGACGGTGAGCGGTAGCTACATCCGCCGCACGGTGGATCGCGAGGGCGGTTTCGACGAGTTCGACACGACGATCAGCCGCCCTTTCCGCCTGCCGGGCAAGGCCGCGCTGGACCGCAAGGCTGGCGCCCTGGGGATCGAGGTGGCCGAGAACCAGATGGAGGATGTCCGTCACCAGACGGCGCTGATCCTGTCGAGCCTCTGGCACGACTGGCTGACTGCCGGGACTCATTATCGAAACGATATGGACACGGTCAGGGGGCTGGAAGAATCGATCGCGGCGGTGAAACGGCGAGTCGCGCTGCGTGACGCCGCCCAGCTCGATCTTGACCAGGCGCAAGCAGCGCTCGCTCAGGCCCGCGCACAGGCGGCATCGTCCCTCTCTATCCGCGAGCAGGCGCGTGTCACCCTCGCCGCGGCCTTCCCCGACATTCCCTTGCCATCCGAGCCCCCGGAACTTGCGTCCCCGACGCTTCCCGATGTGGGGCTGGAGACGATGCGCGATCTCGTGATCGAGCGCAGCCACGAGATTCGTGCAGCGGACAAGGAAGCGCAGCGCCTCGGCGTCACGGCTCAGCGGGTTCGGGCGGATCGTATCGCTGATCCATCGTTCGGAGTCCGTTTGTTCAGCGAGCGCGGCGGAATGGAAAAGGGCGCGGGTATCGTCGCCTCGATCCCCCTCGGCGGTGGCTATCGCCGGGCGGCGGCCGATCAAGCCTCAGCCGAGGCCAACGCCGCGCGCATGGAATTGGCGGCGATACAACGCAATATCCAGGCCATCGCCAATGCGGACCTTTCCAACGCCCGCACCCGCTACGATGCCTGGCGCAACGCCGATCTATCGATGCACAGCGCCGCCGACGCGGCCGCCAAGATGGCGCGAGGATATCAACTCGGCCAGATCGATCTGACCGATCTTCTTTATGTCCGGCGGCAGGCGCAGGAGGCGCACCGCCTGGAAATTGATGCCCGGTCGGAAGCCGACCGGGCGCTCCTGAAGCTTCAGATCGATTCACACAGCATCTGGGCGCCGGACGAGGAGAAAAGATAAGATGCTGTGCTTGCTCCTTGCCTCGGTCGCGAGCGAAGTTTCTTCACCGCCGCCATTTCTCGGACCAGATCAAGTCGCGTCGGTGCCGGCGCAGCCAAATTCGGCCGTAGCGCGCCCCGCATCAGACGCGACACGGCCCGCCATCACGCCACCGGCGTTCGAACTGGCGCCATCGGCCCCACAGTCTCCCGTTGAGCAAGAAGGCCCAGCAAGCCAGGACGCATCAAGCCAGAATGGTACAGCGGACGCAAAAGACACAATTGTCGTCACAGCCTCGTCGCGCTCAGCCCACGTCGACCCGCTGGAACCAGCCAACCTCAAGTCGTTTGAAATCACGCAGTCTGTCGATCATGCCGTGGTGGCGCCAGTGGCCATGGGCTATCGGCATATCGTCCCTGGACCAATACGTGATGGCCTGCACAACGCGTTCGCCAATCTCGACGAACCTGTCGTTTTTTTGAATTTCCTGATCCAGCACAAGGTCGGCAAGGCCGCCGAGACCGTCGGCCGCTTCGCGGTCAACACGACGCTTGGCGCGGCGGGCCTATTCGATATTGCCAAGCGAAAACCGTTCCGCCTCCCGCATCGTCCCAATGGGTTCGCCGATAGCTTCGGATTCTATGGCGTGAAGCCCGGAGCATTTCTGTTTTTGCCAGTGGTTGGGCCGACGACAGTCCGGGACCTGATTGGCGGCCTGATGGATCGCATGGTGCTGCCCACCGCCATCGGCGTTCCGTTTAACCGATTGGCCTACAGCGCAGGGACCGGTGTGCCGCGGGCGCTCGACCGGCGCATCCGGTTTGACGCAGATCTTCGCGAGCAACGAGCACAGGCACAACCCTATGTCACAGCGCGCGAATATTATCTGCGACGCCGGCAGGATGAAATCGATGTGCTGCGCGGGAAACGCAAAATGGCTGCCCCCACGCCGGACACTCATAAAAGCATTGATGAGCTACGAAAGCACTGAAATGCGCGCTGATCGTCTAAACCACATCGAAACATTGACCGACCGCCTATTGCCATCTCCTCGCCCCCAGAGGAAAGCTGGACGGTCAGGGCTCGCTAGCAATAAGAACAAACCGCTGGCGAGCGGGGCGGGGAGATATCTGGAGATATGTCCTCGCCCCAATATTATCGAATCTGGCAGCAAATGAATGCCCTTCGATATCCGCCTGCTCCGCCATGCCATCGCCGCCGCCGATCATGGTAGCTTCTACAAAGCAGCGCGGGCATTGGGCGTGGAACAATCCACGCTGAGTCGAAACGTCGCCAGGTTAGAGCGAGTAATCGGAGTCCAGATTTTTGAGCGGTCTCGCTCGGGAGTTAGCGCAACCATCGCAGGAAAAGACTTTATTCGGGGCGCCAGGCCGATGGTCGCTGGTGCAGATAAACTGATCGCCGTGACGCGCGCCGCTGGTCAGGGTCGCGCTGGCGGGTTGATGATCGGACATTATTGTTCATTGTCGGCCGGTAATCTGCGGGCCACTGTGATTGGCTGGCGCGGTGCTCATCCAGACGTCGACTTGGATGGAGTAGAAGCAGAACGAGCCGTCCTGCTTGCTGGCCTTGATATTGGGGAGATAGATATCGCCATTCTGGCGGGGGAAGCGGACCACGACGGCTATCGACGTGAGCCGTTCTGGAGCGAGCGCGTACTGGTCGCATTACCTGCCAGCCATCCCTTGGCCGAACGCGAGACAGTGCATTGGACCGATCTGCGCGGTGAGCGTTTTCTTCTCCCCGCAACGGACCCCGGCCCGGAAATCCGCCACATGCTACTCGGCCGCTTGTCCGTCTTAGGAATGCAAGCAAACGTCAGAATGCACCAATGCAGCCGCGAGACAATCTTGAACCTGCTAGGCGATGGACTTGGCCTCACCATTGTCTGCGAAGGTAGCACCGGGGCGCGCTATCCCGACGTGGTTTATCGGCCCGTTCATGCCGAGCAAGGGCCGATGCTGATCGGATATTCGGGATACTGGCACGACGACAATAGTAATCCCGCACTTCGGCGCTTCCTCCATTTCATAAAGACCCGCTACGCGCTATCCTTCAACATCTCGGAGAATCCGGCGGAATAATATTCGCTTGGGAGCTAAACATCATGATGCAAGGAAAGATATTCATCGTCGCTCTCGCCATGCTCGCCATCGGATTTGGCGCGGGATTCGTGCTGCGTCCGATCATCATGCCGCCTGCCACGTCGGCGATGGCCGTCAGTCCTGCCCCCGTGATCGCCGAACCAGGGGCGGCGCGTGGGATGCAGTATTTCACCGCCAACCTCGATGAAGCGCGGCGCGTGGTCGCCGGATGCCGAGACGGCTCGGTGCGCGGCGACGAATGCGCCAACGCCCAGCAGGCGGTGACGGAAGCCGAGGGTCGGGATCGCTTCAAGAAATTCATGGGCCACTGAGGCCCGCAAGCTTCAATCGCTTTTTGCGCGCCGCCGCCGAAAACCGCGATCTGTGTCCATGAACCGCGTGACCATCGGCCCGATCAGCTTTTCGGGTGCGGCAGGCGAGCCGCCTGTCTCGGCCGCCAGCGCCGCGGCATAGGCTTGCAAGTCACGATGCACGGCAGCCGGCAACTCTATCGTGAGCTTGATCGGCCTGTCGTCGGCCAGCGGCCCCAGCTTCAACTTGGTCATCGCGTTCCTCCGATGGGTTCGAGGACAAGATCGCGGGTGATGACAATGCGAAGGGGATAGCCCGGCCGGATGGTGAGCGTCGGCGGCACGCCGAGTTGGCGGCGCACGATCTGCTGCCCTGTCTGATTGACGGTATCCTGCGTCCCGTAGCGAAGCGCCTGCACCAGCGAGTTGTTGTTGTTCGTCGTCATCTCGGCCCCGATGCCGAGCAGGGTGGAGATCGCGGCGGCCTTGAGCATGTTGCCCCAATGCTGGTCGACGCGATCCTGCAAGCCTGCATATCCGGCGGCATCAGCGCTTGGCTGGCGTTCGAGAACGATCGAGCGGCCATCCGGCAGGATCAGCCGATCCCAGGCGAGCAGCACGCGGGTCTGCCCGGCGGTGATCTGACTATCATATTCGCCGATCAGCCGTGCGCCTTGCGGGATGAGCAGGATTCGGCCGGTGATGCTGTCATAGACGTTCTGCGTCACCTGAGCGGTGATCTGGCCGGGAAGGTCCGACCGGATGCCGGTGATGAGCGCGGCCGGGATGATACTGCCAGCCTGGACGATGTTGGGTGATGCCGGAGCGGTCAGCCGCTCGACGCTGACCGTGCGCTGGTTGGACGCCTGCGCCATGAAGGCCCGCTTTGCGGCCTGGTCGCCCTGGCTGGCGGCCTGCTGTGCGGGGGCCGGCGCGTCCGATGGCACGGCGGCGATGGGCTGCGCTGCCGCTCCGGCTACGGTGGCCGTGCGGCCGCCCAGGAAGACCGAACTGGTCCGCGCTGCGTCACGCTCTTGGCTGATGCGCTGGCGCGCTGCTTCCTCGGCTCGGGCGGCGGCATCGGGCTGACCGGCTTGCGCGCCGATCGGCGGCACGGGAACAGCCTCCCCGCGCTGCTGCGCGGACACAATCGGACGACCGAGATCACCCGGGAGCGGCGGCCCGAGCTTTGGAGCCTGGCCGTAATCCTTGGGACCGGATGTGATCGCCTCGCCCGCGCGACTGTCGGTGTTGTAGAGTTCCTTCGCTTCGTGCGGACCGACTGACCGCAAGGCATAGATCAGCGAGCCGCCGATGCCGAGACCGGCGGCGATGCCCACCATAGCCAGCGCCTTTCGCGAAAGCCGCATGACGCGCGGCGGATCGCCCCGGAGCTGGAAGGCCTGGCGGTCGGCCGGAGCCGCGACCGCTTCGGCGGCGGGAATGTCGGAAGGATCGCTCATCAGCGCCGCTCCCGGCCATCGTCGCGCACGATCCGCACGCGCTGCTCGCTGCGCTTGTCGCCCAGGCGCAGCTCGGCGGCGGCGAACAGGCGATCGACAACCATGTAACGGCCCTGCACGCGGTAATTGACCAGTTCGGCGTCGCCGGCCGCACCGGTCACGAACAGCGGCGGCATCTCGCCCTGCGAGATCCCCGCCGGAAATTCGATAAACACCTGCCGACCATCATCGAACGCACGGGCCGGCCGCCACGGCGCACGATCGCCATCGATCCGATAGTGGAAATTGAGCGCTGTCAGGTCCACGCCAGCCGCGACCGGCACGGTGGCTGCGGCAGCAGCGTTGCGGCCCTGCAAGGCGATCAGCGCATCTCGCGGATAGGTCCAGCTCACCGACGCCATGTAGGTTGCTGCACCCGCGCGCAGTTCCAAATGATAGGTGCGCCGGTCGGTGTTGATGACGAGGTTGGTCGAAAGGTCGGGCCGGGTTGGTTTAACGAGGATATGCACCCGAGCTGTCGCGCCCGCGCCGCTGGTCGTATCGCCGATGATCCAGCGCACGGTATCGCCCGCCGCAACCGGCCCGGCCCCGACGAGCTGCTCGCCTTCCTGAAGCGCGATGTCCGTCACCTGGCCGGGCGCGGCATAGACCTGATAGAGCGCACCGTCCGTCCACGGATATTGCTGGATCGCATTGAGGAAGCCGTCGCGCACCGGCTGCATGCGGGCAGCCGCGTTAGCCGCGCCGACACGGTTGCGCGGATCGGCGGATTCCGGCGGACGCGGGCTTTCGCCGACTGGCTTCAACTGGCCGGGAAGCGGCAGCGGCTCGGGGATCGCCACCACCTCGACCGGCTTGGGCGGCTCGGGCGCCGGAGTGGCCGCGATCTCGGCCGGCGGCGGATTGTCATAGGCTATGGCCGGCGGCTTGGCTGACGTGGTGGCGCAAGCGGCGAGCACGGAGGTTGTGGCGAGCAGGACCGCCGAGGCGGCGCGACGAAGCATTGGGCGTCTCATTGCGACAGCTCCTTTGACCAGTTGAGGGCGTTGACGAAGACCCCGAGCGGGTTCTTGCGCAGGGCGTCGGGCGTGCGCGGGGCCACGAAAACAACGGTGAGGATGGCCGACCAGCGCTCGGTGGCGGCAAGGCTGCCGTCCTGATAGCGCCGTTCGGTCCAGGCCACCCGGAAGCTGTCGGGCGAAGCACGGATCACGCTCGACACGTCCACCGCGACCTGGACCTTGCCGATCTGAGCGAAGGGGTCGTTCGCCCGTGCATAGTCGTTGAGGAACAGCGCGCCTTTGTCGGTGGTGAAGTCGTAGGCGCGAAGCCAATTCTGGCGGACGATGATCGGATCGGCAGGGATGCTGCGCACCTGCTCGATGAAGCGCGCGAGATGAAACGCGATCTGCGGATCGGTCGGACGATAGTCGGCCTCTGCAGGCGCGACGGCTTGTGCCTCGCCGAGCTTGTCGACCTGCACGACCCACGGCACGATATGGCCTCGCGCGGATTGCCAGACGAGGCCCCCTGCAAGTCCGCCCGAGAGCGCCAACGCGCCGAAGAAGGCGAGCCGCCAGTTCTTCGCCTGCACGCGGGCCGAGCCGATCCTGTCGTCCCAGGCTTGGGCGGCGCGCTGATAGGGTGTGATCGGCTCGGGGGTCTGGCCGTAGCGGATGGTTGGGCGTCGGAACATGGGCGGTTAGTCCTTCTGGCTGAGGTCGACGGACGCACCGCTGCCGCCACCGTCGCCGGAGCGCAGCGTGTGGGCGGCGACGGTGGCGCCGTGGGTCATGGTCTGGCGGCGTTTCATGTTCGCTGCCCAGGTGGGCGGCCCATCAGCCGACGGCGCGGGCGACGACGTGCCCCCCGAGATCGTGCCGCCCGTTGCGGTCACGGCCGCGCGGCCGCCCGAGCGATAGCTATCTTTTAGGGATGCTGCGGCCTTGCGAAGCGGCGACATGGCCGCGCCTGCGGTCGCTCGGCCAACGCCCGCCGCACCGCCCGCAACCGCCGCTCCGCCGGTCTTGCCAGCTGAGCCGAGCGCATAGGCGCTGCTCGCCGCACCCGATGCGAACGCACCACCTCTGGCAGCGCCGCCGATCACGCCGGCAGCCGCCCCGACCCCAAGACGGGCGGCGGCTGCGCCACCGACGAGCGCCCCGCCGGCGGCAAGCGCGGTTCCGGCCGCGGCGCCCGCGCCAAGTGCGGGACCACCCGAGACGATGCCGTTGGCGATACCGGGGCCGAAGATGGCGAGGCCGAACAGCGACAGGGCAGCGAGCGCGATCGCCATGACCTGATTGATGTCGGGCGCCGTGCCGAGGTTTGCGCTAGTGAACTGGCTGAACAGCGTCGTGCCGATGCCGGTGATGACCGCGAGCACCAGCACCTTGATGCCCGTGGAGACGATATGGCCGAGCACACGTTCGGCCATGAAGGCGGTCTTGTTGAAGAAGGCGAAGGGCAGCAGCACGAAGCCGGCCAGCGTCACCAGCTTGAACTCGATCAGCGTGATGAAGACCTGCACCGCGATGATGAAGAAGGCGAGCACCACAATGACCCAGGCGAGCAACAGCACGAGGATCAAAGCGAGGTTCGAGAACACCGCCCACAGGTTCGAGAATTGCCCTGCCGCATCCATCAGCGGCTTGGCGGCTTGCAACCCTGTCGCCGCGATCGTGCCGGGTTTCATGAAATCGCCCAGCGACATCGCCCCGCCGCTCGCCTTGAGGCCGAGGCCGGCGAAGGACTGGAACACGATGTTGGCGAGGTTGGAGAAATTGCCGATGATGAACGCGAAGACGCCGATGTAGAGCGTCTTCTTGACGAGGCGCTGAAGCACGTCCTCGTCGGCGCCCCAGGCCCAGAACAGCCCGGCGAGCGTCACGTCGATGGCGATCAATGTGGTCGAGAGGAAGCTGACCTCGCCGCCGAGCAGGCCGAACCCGCTGTCGATGTAGCGGGTGAAGACATTGAGGAACGTGTCGATGACGCTGGTGTCGTTCATGGCGCGGGGGTCTCGGTTGCGGGAGCTGCGGGTTTGCTGGCATCCACCGCGGGCGTGGGAGCATCTTGACGGAAGAAGCGGCGGCGGTTCTCGGCCCAGGCCGCTTCGCAGCCCGAGTCTGGCATGGTGAGCGTCGCGCAGCGTTCGAGTTCGCGGGCGAGCCGGTCCTGGCGCGCCTCCCCGCGCACGGCGACGGGCGGGGCTTGTGCGGGTTCAGGCTTGTGGACGGCGGCGACGATCGCCACCGCCATCATCAAGCCCGCCAGCGCGGCGACGCCCGCGATCTTGGCCGTGCGCGAGGATGCGTGCAGCATCGGACGCGATCCTCAGTTGCCCATGAAGCGGCGGAACCGTTCGCGGCCCTCCGCCTCCTCGGCCGTATGCCGCGCGGATTCGAGCGCTTGCGCGCGGCCCTGCGCCGCGACGGCGGCGGTCAGGTCGGCGAGCTGCTGCGATTGCAGCGCGAGAAGCTGATTGCCAGCCTGCGCGGCCTGAAGCGCGCCGGTCGCCGACTGACTGGCCGAGACCAGGCCGGTCATCGTCGTGCGCGCGCCGTCGATGTTGCCGACGACACCCGCCTGTACCTTCAGCGAGTCCTCGAACGCGCCGACACTATCCTGCCAACGCGCATTCGCGTTGGCGACCATCTGCGCCTGCGTGCCGGTCAGCGCCGAGCCGGTGTAGCGGCTGGTGAACGCCTGCTGGATGTTCTGCACATCATAGGCGATGCGCTGCGCCTGGCCGAGAAACTGCTGGGTACGCTGAACCTGCTGCTGCAACTGCTGGAGCTGGCTGAACGGCAGCGAGGCAAGGTTCTTCGCCTCGTTGATGAGGCTCGTCGCCTGCTGCTGGATTTGCTGGATCTGGTTGTTGATCTGTTGGAGCGAGCGAGCCGCCGTCAGCACGTTCTGCGCATAATTGGTCGGGTCATAGACGATCCCACCAAAACCGAACTGCGCGTAAGCCGGCATCGGAGCGGCCACCGGCGCGATGGCCGTGGCAGCGAGCACGCCGGCCAGGACGGCGGGGCGAAGATTCATTCTGGTCATAGCGGTAACTCCTGCTGAGGTTGATGCCGAGGATCGGGGGGAAGAAGCTCGACGGCCCAGGCAGAGCCGCGATGGCGCAGCCATTCGGCCGCGAAAGCGGATTGCCCGTGGGTTTCGATCAATTCGGCGATGCGGAGCTGGTCGGTTTTCGAGGACGCGGCGGCGAAGGCCAGCGCGACCTCGCCCAAGCCCAGCTCGAACAGGCGATTTCCCCGCCGTGACTGGCAGTAATAGTCGCGCTTCGGCGTCGCCCGACTGAGGATTTCGATCTGGCGGACATTGAGGCCGAAGCGCTCATAGATGGCCGCGATCTGCGGCTCGGCCGCGCGTTCGTTGGGCAGGAAGATACGCGTCGGGCAGCTTTCGATGATGGCCGGGGCGATGCTCGACGTTTCGATGTCAGCGAGGCTCTGGGTGGCGAAGATGACGCTGGCGTTCTTCTTCCTGAGCGTCTTCAGCCATTCGCGGAGCTGGGCGGCGAAGTCCGGGCTGTCGAGTACCAGCCAGCCTTCGTCGATGATGATGAGCGTTGGCGAGCCGTCGAGCCGGCCTTCGATCCGGTGGAACAGGTAGGACAGGACGGCTGCGGCCGAGCCGGCGCCGACCAGGCCCTCGGTCTCGAACGCCTGCACCGAGGCTTCGCCGAGCCGTTCAGCTTCGGCGTCGAGCAGCCGGCCCCACGGCCCGCCGATGCAGTAGGAGGCGAGCGCTTGCTTGAGCTGCTGCGATTGTAGCAGGACAGCAAGACCCGTGAGCGTGCGTTCGCCGATCGGCGCCGACGCCAGCGAACCAAGCGCCGACCAGATATGCTCCTTGGCCTGCGGATCGACCGCGACGCCCTCGGACGCGAAGATCGCCGCCAGCCATTCGGCCGCCCATGCCCGCTCGGCAGGCGCGTCGATATGGGCGAGCGGCTGGAGCTGCACGCCGTCGCCGGCCTCGTCGGCGAGCGTCCCGCCCAAATCCTGCCAGTCGCCGCCCATGCCGAGCGCGGCGGCGCGGATCGAACCGCCGAAGTCGAAGGCGAAGACCTGCGCACGCCCATAGCGGCGGAACTGCATCGCCATCAGCGCAAGCAGCACGGATTTGCCCGCGCCGGTCGGACCGACGATCAGCATGTGGCCGACGTCGCCGACGTGAAGGGAAAACCGGAACGGGGTCGAGCCTTCGGTCTTGCCATAGAGCAAGGGGGGAGCACCAAAATGCTCGTCCCGTTCCGGCCCCGCCCATACTGCTGACAGGGGGATCAGGTGGGCGAGATTGATAGTGGAGATCGGGGGCTGGCGGACGTTGGCGTAAGTGTGACCGGGGAGGCTTCCCAGCCACGCCTCGATCGCGTTCATGCCCTCGGGGATGACCGTGAAGTCGCGGCCCTGGATGACCTTCTCGGCGAGCCGCAGCTTTTCGGCGGCAATGGCGGGATCGCGGTCCCACACCGTCACCGTCGCGGTGACATAAGCCATGCCGGCATAGTCGGCGCCCAGCTCCTGCAGAGCGATGTCGGCATCGGCCGCCTTGTTAGAGGCGTCGCTGTCGAGCAGCGTCGATGCCTCGTTGGTCATCACCTCTTTCAATATGGCGGCGACCGACTTGCGCTTGGCGAACCATTGCCGCCGGATCTTGGTCAGCAGCCTGGTCGCATCGGTCTTGTCGAGCATGACCGCGCGGGTGGACCAGCGATACTCGAAGGCGAGCCGGTTCAGTTCGTCGAGCAGACCGGGGAATGTGACGCTCGGGAATCCGACGATGGTGAGTGTGCGGAGGTGATGGTCGCCCAGGCGCGGCTCCAGCCCGCCCGTCAGCGGCTCGTCGGCGAGCAGCGCGTCGAGGTGCATGGGCGTTTCGGGAACACGCACACGCTGGCGTCGGGTAGAAATGGTGCTGTGCAGGTAGGTCAGCGTCTCGGCGTCATCGAGCCAGCGGACTTCGGGCACGAAGCCCTCGACCAGATTCAGCACACGGTCGCTGCGATCGGTGAAGCCCTTGAGCAGCTCCCACGGATCGACGCCGTTGGTGGACTTCCCTTCATAGAGCCAGCCTTCGGCGCGTGCCCTTTCCTCGGCCGGCGGCATCCACAGCAACGTCAGGAAATAGAGGCTCTCGAAGTGTGCGCCCTCCTCGCTGAACTGTTCGCGCCGCTCCAGATCGACCAGCGCTGAGACGGGATCGGGAAATTCCGACTCCGGGTAGTCGAGCGCGGGTGTGCGCTGGGCTTCGACGAAGATCGCCCAGCCTGATCCGAGCCGGCGCAGCGCGCTGTTCAGTCGTGCGGTCGTGGCGACCAGCTCGGCCGGCGTGGCGCTGTCGAGATCGGGGCCGCGGAAACGGGCTGTGCGCTGAAAGCTGCCGTCCTTGTTCAGAACAACGCCCGCGCCGACCAGTGCGGCCCAAGGCAGGAAGTCGGCGAGATGGGCCGCATGCCCACGGTATTCGCGAAGGCTCATCATGGCTGCATCCATGTCGGGTAACGGAGGTGGCGGCGGGCGACGTCCACGAACTGCGGGTCGCGGCGCGCAGCCCAGACCGAGAGCGCATGGCCGATCGCCCAGATGACGAGGCCCGCGATCCAGAGACGCAGGCCGAGACCGATCGCGCCCGCCAGCGTCCCGTTGACGATGGCGAGCGCCCGCGGTGCGCCGCCGAGCAATATCGGCTCGGTCAGCGCCCGGTGGACGGGAGCGGAGAAGCCCGCGATCGGCTCGCTCGCTTCCATCAGACGAGCGCCCCGCCGCCGAAGCTGAAGAACGACAGGAAGAAGCTCGACGCGGCGAAGGCGATCGACAGGCCGAACACGATCTGGATCAGCCGCCGGAAGCCGCCCGATGTGTCGCCGAACGCGAGGGTCAGGCCGGTCACGATGATGATGATGACCGCGATAATCTTTGCGACCGGCCCCTCGATCGATTGGAGGATGGATTGAAGGGGCGCTTCCCACGGCATCGATGATCCCGACGCATAAGCGGGAACAGCAGCAGTCAGCGCGATCACGCTGGCGGTGGCGGCGAGCATGGCGCGGTGTGCGCCATGCCGAAGGGCATGGATCATTTGACGTCTCCTGGCTGGGGTTGGGAAAGCGAAGCGATGCGGTAGTCGCCGGTGATGGGGTCCAGCCCCTCGACACGCGCCAGCTCGGCGAGACGGCGGCCATGCCCATCGCGGACCAGGACGGCGATCAGGTCGATGGTCTCGGCGAGCAGCGCGCGGGGGACCGTGACGACGGCTTCCTGAATGAGCTGTTCCATACGGCGCAGCGCGCCGAGCGCGGTTCCAGCGTGGATGGTGCCAATGCCGCCGGGGTGCCCGGTCCCCCAGGCTTTAAGCAGGTCGAGCGCTTCAGCGCCGCGCACCTCGCCGATCGGGATGCGATCGGGCCGCAGGCGGAGCGAGGACCGGACGAGATCGGAAAGCGAAACGACGCCATCCTTGGTCCGCATGGCGACGAGGTTGGGCGCGGCGCATTGCAGCTCGCGCGTATCTTCGATCAAGACGATACGGTCGGCGGTCTTGGCGACCTCGGCCAAGAGCGCGTTGACCAGGGTGGTCTTGCCGCTGCCGGTGCCGCCCGCGACCAGGATGTTGGCGCGGGCCGCAACACCATCGCGCAGCGCCGCCGCCTCGGCCGCCGACATGATCCCGGCCGCCCCATAATCGTCGAGCGTGAACACCGCGACGGCGGGCTTACGGATCGCGAAAGCCGGGGCTGCGACGACAGGCGGAAGCAGTCCCTCGAACCGTTCACCACCTTCGGGCAATTCGGCCGAAACGCGCGGGGACTTGGCGTGAACTTCGACGCCGACATGATGCGCAACTAGGCGGACGATGCGTTCGCCATCGGCGGCGCACAGCAGCTCGCCGGTGTCGCTGATCCCGTCGCCGAGGCGATCGACCCACAGCCGCCCGTCTGGGTTCAACATGACCTCGATCACAGCCGGATCGTCGAGCCAGGCTGCAATCGACGATCCGAGAGCCGTCCGCAGCATTCTCGCGCCGCGTGACTTCGCCTCGGATCGGATCGGGTGAACGGTCAAGGAACTGGCCCCTCATAAGGGCCGGGCGAACCGCCGCCCGGCTGTCGGGGCACATCAAGAGAGGCAGAAACGGGGCCTAAGCAACAGATAGCTGAAGGCGTAGTAGAGGCGGCGGCAGAAACTTACCGATGGCGGATCGGCCCGCTGGCCGTTCCTGCAATCGGCCCGCGTTTACTCCGAATCGGTCGCGGATTTGGGCCGCACATCTTCGGGGATCTCGTCGAGCAGGCTCTTGCCGCTCGCATAGCGCCGGCCGAGCGTTTCGACGAAGCCCTCATAGCGCTTGCGACCCTTCACTTGGGCGGCGGCTTGATCCTCGTCCGGCAGCGGCGGCGTCACCGACAGCCAGAAGCGAACAAACAGTGCCAACGCCTCTGTCGAAAGGCCCGTATTGCGTTCAAGCCGCTGGACCTGGCGCGATAGGCGGTCGAGCCGCCGGGCAAATGCCGCCTCCATCCGATCTGCGCCGTCCGGCGACAGATAGGACGTGACCGCCGCCTCCACGATCGCCGATCGCGAGATGCGTCGCCGGATCGCCAACTCGTCGATCTGCTTGGCGAGCATGGGCGGAAAATAGACGTTGAGCCGAACGCGCATGACCGCTGCCTACAACTCGATGCCGTCGCCGGGGGCGAGCGACGCTTGACGTGCGAGCCCCTGCATCCGGCGACGGACGGCCGCCTGCCGCGCCACATCGTCCTGCTCGTCATCGACGATTGCAAACTCCTGCGCGGGCGGTGGTGATGCCTCCGGCGCGATGGCGACATGCTCGGGCAGCTCGGGTTCACGGCGGAGCCCGCCATTGGCGGCGTCCTCCTGCGCCCGCACGATCCGCGCCACGTCGGCCGGATCGGCGGCGGCGGCACGGCCGGTCCAGTCGTCGGCCCGCGCCGCGCCCGCACTCGGTTTGGGCGCGTCCATGATCCGCTCGGACAGGCGGCGATCCTGAAAGTAGCGCGCCTTCTTCGCGCGGATCGGATGGACACCCGCTACCATCACGATCTCGTCGCCGGGCGGAAGTTGCATCACCTCGCCGGGCGTGAGGAGCTGGCGAGCGGTCTCGGAGCGCGACACCATCAAATGCCCCAGCCACGGCGACAGGCGATGCCCGGCGTAGTTCTTCATCGCCCGCATCTCGGTCGCGGTGCCGAGCGCGTCCGACACGCGCTTGGCGGTGCGCTCGTCGTTGGTGGCGAAGCTCACCCGGACATGACAGTTGTCGAGGATCGCGTTGTTCGGCCCGTATGCCTTCTCGATCTGGTTGAGCGACTGTGCGATCAGGAACGCTTTCAAGCCATAGCCCGCCATGAACGCCAGCGCGGACTCGAAGAAGTCGAGCCGGCCGAGAGCCGGGAACTCGTCAAGCATCAGGAGCACGCGCTGGCGGTTGCCCTTTGGTGTCAGCTCCTCGGTCAGCCGGCGTCCGATCTGGTTGAGGATCAGGCGGATTAGCGGCTTGGTCCGCGAGATGTCGCTGGGCGGCACGACCAGATAGAGCGTCGCCGGCGTCTCGCCTTCGACCAGATCCGATATGCGCCAATGGCACGCCCGCGTGACCTGCGCCACGACAGGATCGCGATAGAGCCCGAGGAACGACATGGCGGTCGAGAGCACGCCTGACCGCTCGTTGTCGGATTTGTTCAGCAGTTCGCGCGCGGCCGAGGCGACGACAGGATGCACGCCCGCTTCACCCAGGTGCGGCGTCGCCATCATCGCGGCTAGCGTCTGCTCGATTGTGCGTGACGGATCGGAGAGAATCGACGCCACGCCGGCCAGCGTCTTGTCGGCTTCGGCATAGAGGACGTGGAGGATCGCGCCGACTAGCAGCGAGTGCGAAGTTTTTTCCCAGTGGTTTCGACGCTCGAGACTGCCTTCTGGATCGACCAGCACGTCGGCGACATTCTGCACGTCGCGCACCTCCCACTGGCCGCGCCGCACTTCGAGCAACGGATTGTAGGCGGCTGATGCAGCGTTGGTCGGATCGAACAGCAGCACGCGCCCATGCCGCGACCGGAAGCCGGCGGTGAGCTGCCAGTTCTCACCCTTGATGTCATGGACGATCGCAGATCCCGGCCAGGTCAGCAGCGACGGCACGACCAGACCGACGCCTTTGCCGCTCCGCGTCGGCGCGAAGCACAGCACATGCTCGGGGCCATCGTGACGCAGATAATCGCGCGCGAGCTTGCCGAGCACGACGCCGTTCGGCCCCAGCAACCCTGCGCCGCGAATTTCCTTCTCGCTGGCCCAGCGCGCCGAGCCGTATGTCTCCGCGTTCTTCAGCTCGCGCGCGCGCCACACGGACATGCCGATTGCGACAGCGATCGACACGAACCCGCCCGACGCGGCGATGAATGCCCCGGTCTGGAATATGGCTGGCGCATAGGCATCGAACGAGAACCACCACCAGAAGAAGGCCGGCGGCGGATAGACCCGCCAGCCGAAAGCCATGAACCAGGGCGGCCCAAGCTCGGGCTGATAGGCGAGCGCGGCCGCAGTCCACTGCGTCGCGCCCCACACACCGGCGAGCACGATCAGGAACACGGTGATGACCTGGCCCCACAATATCTTGGTCGCGGACATGCTTGTCTCCTTGCGCTGGCTAGAGGCCGAGGCCGCGCTTGCGGCCCATCATCAGGTCGAGCCCGCCGCCGTCGCGGATCACGCCGGACACCTGACGGCCGAGCTGCTGTTCGAGGGCGCTTGCCCAGGGTACGAGGCGGAAGCCGAGGCCATCGTCGATCAGGGCGAAGCGGCCGGACGCGAGCGCGAGCCGCTGGCGAACGACGCCGGCGATCTTCTCGCCCGCTTGCGTCGGCCGATAGGCAAGGCCCGTCTCGCCCGCGATCTTCGCGCCAACCGAGTCCAGCTCGTGCCGCCGCAGCGTGTCGATCAGACCGCGCTCGAACACCGTTCGCTCGCCGAACCGGCGCGCCAGCCCTTCCTTGACCAGATGGTCGGTGCGCGCGTCCATCGCGCGGCGCACCTCGGCGCCGAACCCGCCGTCCGCGACGCCCACGCCGCGCTCGATCAGGCGATGGTCCAGCCAGGTCGCACCGGGCGCCTTGACCTGCGCCGACAGGTCGAGGTCCGATCGCGTTGCGAGGATCAGGCTCGGCTTCGGCTCGCCGGGCTTGCCGACCGCGCGCAGCTCGACGATGCCGCCGAGCTTGGGGCTGTGCTCCAGCCCCTCGATGCCGGGCAAGCGGACATGATGCGCGCGGCCGTCCGTGCCGTCGATCACGGCATAGGCGGCGCCGGTCAGTTCATCGTGCAGCCCCTTGCCGATCAACCGACCCACGATCGGCTTCTCGGGCGTGTCGCTCAGAACCGCATAGCTGTCGAGCGATCGGTCTTGTCCGTGATCCTTGAGCGCGTGGCCGATGGTGCGGATGATGTCGCCGCGCGCGGCTAGCTCGCGCAACTTCGCCTGCGCGCCTTCGGCGACCGCCCATTGGCCCGGCTCGCCCTCGGCGGCGAGCCCCATCGTCTCAAGGTGCTGCAAGCGCCCGACCATCAGGCGGCGGAGCCACGGATCGTCCGGGCCTGGTCGCTCCGGGCGCAGGTCGATGACGCCCAGCTCGTCGGCAACGCGGCCGATCTCGGTGTCGAGCCGGGTCCAGCGCTCCGCCGTTACCTCGCGGTCGAGCGCTTGGCTGATTTCATGCTCGGGCTTCGGCCCCAACTCGGCGAAGGCCAGCTCCTCGGCGCGCGAGCGCAGGCCGTGGCTGATATAGTCGCGGGCCATGACGAGATCGGCACCCTGGTCGGTCTGCCCGCGCACCAGCAGATGGACGTGCGGGTTGTCGGTGTTCCAGTGATCGACCGCGACCCAATCGAGCCGCGTTCCCAGGTCCGCCTCCATCTGGCGCACAAGGTCGCGGGTGTATTCGCGAAGGTCGGTCAGCTCGCTCGCATCTTCGGGCGATACGATGATGCGGAAATGATGTCGGTCGTCCCTGCACCGATCCGCAAACGCGCGATCATCGGCGCGGTCGGACTCGGCGTCGAACATGCGCGTCGGCGAGCCATCGCGGGTCACGCCTTCGCGCTTGAGATAGGCGATGTGCGCGGACAGCGGCGCCATGCGCCGGCCGCCGATGCGGTGGCGCACCGGCAGCGCCTTCACCAGCACGCGGCGGCCGGAGCCGAACAGGCGACTGCGCGCAAACGCCGTGCGTCCCTTCCCGAAGCTCGATTGGCCGCGCCGGCTGGGTCCGCCCCAGCCCCCGCGCTGGCTGCCGCCGCTCGTTGCCGCGACGCGCAGCACCTCGGCGACCAGCCCGCGGGCATTGCGGCCCTGCGCCTTGCTGCGCTTGGCCTTGCCCGGCCGAACGCGAAACTCGCGCTCGTCGCTCATGGTCGGGCCGCTTTCCGCCGAAAACCGGCCGTGGTGCCGTTCGGCGCGTTGAAATGCCTAGCTTTTTCCTTCCGAGCGGCACGCTCGCCGACCGACGCCCCCACGTTAGCCACATGAAAAGCCTCGGCTTTTCGGCGAAACGGGGTGCGGCTTGTATCTTGCCCTCTTAGATTTCGGCACTTTTCTGCCTTCCGAACCCCTTTCACCTTCGGACCGGACACTATGAAAAGGCGGGCGGTCATGGTGTGTCGGCCTCCCTCCGGTCGGGGGTCCGCGTGCGATCCGGCTGCGGCGACGCAACACCGAACCGGACGGCAAAGAGCGTGTCAGGTCGCGCATCTTCTGCGGCGGCGATGCGCAGCGGCAGCGTTCCCGATGTGTCGTCGGCGCGCGCTGGAGCAGCCGCCGGACCATCCGCGCCAACACGGATGAACAGCGGCGCGTGCGTCCATGCGAGCGGATCGGGCGCGGCACCGGCAACTCCCGATCCGCCAGTCACGTCGCCGAGCTGCGCCACATACGCCACGGTCTCGGCCGGCAACGGACGACGCCGCGCAACCCAGTCGTCATAGCGCCCCGGTCCTGCATTATAGGCCGCCAGCATCGCCGCTGGATTGCCGTAGCGGTCGAGCATCAGGCGCAGAAAGGCCGCGCCCGCGACGATGTTGTCATGCGCGTCGAACGGATCGGCTCCCAGGCCATAGCGCGTCCGCATCGCCGCCCATGTCGCGGGCATGACCTGCATCAGCCCCATCGCACCGGCCGGCGAGACCGCCGCGGCGTTGCCCCGGCTCTCGACGCGGATCACCGCCCATATCCACGCTTCGGGGAGCCCGAACCGCCGCGCCGCCTCGACAATGGACGACGCGACGGGTGCGACGGCCGTGCGCGCTGGCGGCACCTCCTGCGCGGCCGCCATGCCGGGCGGCGACGTGATGGCGAACGCCGCGGCGGTCAGATGGCAGGCGAGCCGGCGCATCGCCTCAGCCTTCCTTGCCGGGCTCGGTCGGCCGGCTCCAGACCAGATGGTGAACGTCGCCACGTCCGGCGGTGAGCAGCATCGCGTCGATCGGCCGGGGGCAAAGCGGGCCGTCGATCGACACCGCGACGTGGAACCCGCCCGGTCCCCCGAGCCGGTTCCATGCTTCGCCAACTGGTGCGCCTTCCGCGCTGTCGCCGAGATGGGCGCGCCAGTGGGGTGCGTCCTCGCCTTCGCGCGGATCGACGGACAACAGGCATAGCGGCGTGTCGATGCCAAGCGTCTGGAGACGCCCCTGATAGGCACCTCGAATGTGGCGGAAAATTCCAATGGTGATTGTCTTCATGGGTCTGCCTCGTGTTTGCGGTCGGGTGTGTGGAAGGCTTGGGCCGCTCGTCGCTCAGGCCCGGTCGTCGCGCGGACGCGGACGCTTCCACGACAGCCGTAGCGCGCGCCCGTTGTCGTCGGCGCGGAACAGCACAGGCCGGAACGGCGCGCCGAACAGCGGGCTGTCGATCTCCAGCGCGATGTAGTCGCCGGCCCGCTCACCGACCCGTTTCCAGCCGCCGCCGATGTCGGGGCCGTCTTCGTCGTCGAGGTGGACCCGGTAATCCGGCGCGCCCTCAGCGTCGCTCGGATCGGCGGCGACCAGCACGATCGCTTCGTCGATGCCGAACAGCCGGACGCGGCCGGCATAGCCATCGACGGTGGATTCAAAGATCATGGGCGACATCGCCAGACTCCTTTGCGTTGGCAGGGTGGAAAGCGGGGCGAGCGCGAAAGCCGCGCCAGCGCAGCGACGCACCGGGCGCATCGCGGGTGAGCAGCGGGATCGCGCGGCCAAGCAGCCCGGCTGCGGGCAGCGCGCCGAGATAGCGGCCGTCCATGCTGTCGCGGACGGATGCGTTGAGCAGCAGCAGCTCGCCGGTCCTGACCGTCCGGCATCCCCGCCAGACCGGCAGCGGCCGGCCCCGGCTGTCGCGGGAGAGCGCGACGGCGACGGGTCGCGCATCAACGCTGACCACGGCGCCGGTGCGGCAAATCCGCTGCCCCGGCCGTGCCGCGACATGCTTGAGCAGCGGCACGCCCTCGGCGAGATAGCGGCGCGTTGCGAGCCAGCGGGCGATCGGCGCGGGCGGCAGGACGGCGACCAGCGTATCGACGGACGGATGGGCGTCCCGTTCGAGACGGTAGAGGCCGATCGGCGCGCTCGCGCTGGCGTTCCAGATCAGGCGCGGGCGCGGCTGGACGATCGCGACCGTGACGAATAGCGCTGCGAACAATTCCGCCGTGGTGACGGTCGCGAGGACATAGCCGAAACGTGTCATCCCTCGATCTCCCGGCGCTTGAGCCAGGCGCGATGACGTTCCAGCGTGTAGGGGCGCGGCTGATGGCCGGCGGCGATGCGGTTATGGACGTGGCGCCAATGATCGGGCGCGGCGTCGCAGGGATCGACGCCCTCCGCCTCCACCGCGTCGATCGCGGCGAGCACCTGGGCGACCTTCGGCCAACCCTCGATCTTGAGCAGGATGTCGCCGCCCGGCCGCACGAAGGGCAGAGTCGTGTAGGGCTCGCGCGGCGCGACGGCCCGCACCACGTCGATGCGCGAGACGATCGTGCCGAAGTCGTTGGACGCCCAGCGCACGAACGCGAACACCGCGCCGGGCCGGAAGCTGACAACGCGGGTGCGGCGCGTCAGGATGCGGTCCTGGGCGACACGGCCGAAGCGTATCCAATGCTCCAGCTTCTTCTCGATCCATGTCAGCTCGACATGGGTGAGACCGTCGCCGGCAAGCACGCTCAGCGTGCGGCCAGCGCGCGCGCCGGCCGGTCGGTTATCGTTCATCGTTCGTCTCCGGAGACATCGATGGAGGTTTGCCCGACACGGGATCGAGCACGGTGTCGGGGCGCAGGATCGCGTCGCCGATGGCTTTGGGGTTGGCGCAAGGAACGACGTCGCCGAACGCCTCGACGATCAGGCTGGCCGCATACGCCAGCTCGCCATCGCCAGGCATCATACCCGCGCGAACCTGCCGCGATTGCAAGGCCGCCAGCGAAGGCGTAGTAGTATAGCGTAGTAGAAACGGCGAAAGCGGCGCTATCCGCGAGCCGCGTCGCGATGAATTTTCCACAGCGCGCAGCGCCGTTAGCAAGAATACGAAGTATTCTTCTCTATTAGCATAGTTAGAAGAGACGCGATTCCGCGAGCGATTCCACGGGTTTGCGAGGGAATGAAATTCCCGATAGTCCGACTCCGGCATTACCGATAGTCCGAGCCTCGCCATTACCGATAGTCCGAGTCCGGTCATGACTTATCCACAGGCTGGAGGCGCAGGCGGCGCATGGCGCGATCGAGCGGGTCTTCGGGAATGGCGACGAAGGTTAGGCGCGCGCGTCCGAAGGTGCGCTCCAGGCCGAGCCGGTAGCCGGGCAAAGGCTGGCGACCGACGATTGCGCGCAGGTCGAACGCGAATTTGGGTAGCGGGGATAGAACCCCCGATTTGAGGTGGAGGTGGGCGACATCGAACGACCAGCCATTCGCCTGCCGCCCGCCATGCTTGCGCACGATGCGGTAAAGCCACCGCTCAAGACCGCCCGTGAGATCGAAATAGGCGCGGTCGATGGTGAGCACGAGGCTCTGATCGAGAACACCCGCATAGAACCAGTCGGGCAGGATCAGTTCGAGGCCGAGCGGGCGACCATTGCCGTCGAGCCGCTCCTGCCACTCGTTGATCCACGAGAAGCGGTGACGACGGCGCTGATGCTGCTGGCGGATCGAGGTGGCGATGGTGGTCGATTGCAAACGATCGAGCGCGGCCTTGAGCCGCTCGTAGCTCGCCTTGCCGGTGCCGCGTCGGGTGAAGGTCAGTATTTCATGGGGCGTCGCCGCCATCAGCCGCGACGTGGGCTTGCCGGCGTCACGCGCGGCGACGATCTGGCTCGCCGCCCATATCAGCACGTCGGCGTCCCAGATCGTCGCCATGCCATGATCCAGCACCGCCTCGACCGAGATCCATGTGGTGCCCATGCGGAAGTCGATCGGCTCGACCCGTTTCGACTTGGCGAGGCTGAAGAAGGGCCACGCCATCAGATCCTGTGCGTCGCGTGGCGCGATACCATTACCCATCGACGGGAACAGCGTGAGCTGGGCGCGTTCGCCGTCATCGGCTCCGGCCTTGGGGGAAGCTGACCTGCTCATGACCGGGCCGGCGACTGTTCGGGATGCGGCCGGGGCATGAGGTCGTCCTGCCCCGGATCGGAGGTCGAATATTTGGTGCCGCGATCGGCCCATGACTGGAGATCGTCGACGGTATAGACGACGCGGCCGCCGAGCCGGCGATAAGCCGGCCCGGTGCCGAAATAGCGATGTTTCTCCAGCGTCCGGCCGGACAGGCCGAGGAAGCGCGCGGCCTCCGGCGTGCGCAGCAGGCGCGGCGGCAAATTTTGGGGATTTCCGTTCGGCTTCGGCATCCGGCGGCTCCTGCGGGTGTCACGGCGGCAGGAGGCGAAAATGGCGAAGGAACGACGGCGGGGTGGAGTTCGAAGATATGCGGGGCACGGATGTGACCACCCCCGCGGATCGGATGGGCGGCCGCCGGCCTGCCTTGTCTTGCGGCCGGGAACGCCGGATAAGCGCGCGATGAGTGCCAGCTACTATTTCGAGAGAGCCGCCGCGATGCGCGCGGAAGCGAGCCGCGAACAGCTTCCCCAGCGCCGCCGCCTGCACGAAGTGTCGGCGGAGCGCTGGGATGAGATGGGCCGTCAGGCGCAGGAGACGGAACGGCAGACCGCCGTCAACGCCGAGGAGCGCCGCCATCGGCCTTATCATCAGACGCTGCGGGAGCGGGTCGCCGCCGGTTGATCCCGTGGCTTGTGGTCAGCGGATGCGCAGCAGCTTGAGGTAATCCCGATTCATCTTGCGCTCGGCATCACGCACGAGTCGCACCACTGCGGATCGCGCGGAGCAGACTTTCCATTGCGTGGCCGGCAACCGCGCAGCCTTGTCATGGCCGAAGGCGGCGGCGATTTCGCGGTGGCTCGCGCCTGCCAGCCGCATGTCGAGGGCGCGCAGCATCCGTTCGAGCCGGTCGCGGCGCTGCGCGGTCAACGGCCAGCCTCGGGGTTGCGCCCCGGATCGCCGGCCTAGCAGCCTCCGGTAGAAGCGCAGCAGGCTGGTGATCCGCGTCTCGAAATCCGGGTCCAGCGGCACGAACGCCCCAAGCGGCTGGCCGGGCGCTGCGTCGCGTATCCAGAGGCGGTGCTCGCCTTCGGCGTCCGCTAGAATGACGTGCCGTCCATTGGGGCCGGAAAGATCGGCCAGCAGCGGACCGAGCGCGGCCGGGTCAACCGGCTTGGCGCGCAGGAATCCGTCTGGCGCGGCGGCGAGGACAATCGTGGTGGCGACAAGCTCGGGCGGCCAGCACAGCGGTCCGGCAAGCTGGGAGGGCGCATAGGCGAAAGGATAACCCCCATCGGCGGGCGAGTGCCGCCAAGCCGGCCTCCTCGCTCACCGTGCCGGATTTGATCCGGCGCATCATGGCATCATGCTCGGTCCGATACCGGCGGTTGCGGCGT
Organism: Sphingomonas trueperi; assembly: GCF_011927635.1. Taxonomy (GTDB): domain Bacteria; phylum Pseudomonadota; class Alphaproteobacteria; order Sphingomonadales; family Sphingomonadaceae; genus Sphingomonas; species Sphingomonas trueperi. The sequence continues at coordinate 128,125 of NZ_JAATJB010000006.1, read as the reverse complement.
AGGAACTCGGCGGCGAACTCCGGGCGTCCGGGGGCGTCCGGCTCATCGCCGGCCGCGCGCGAACGCCACCCAGGACGTGGTGGCATCGGCATCCTCCCTTCCGGCCTGCGGTCAGGCTCGGGCCGGGCAGGATTCAGGAAAGACCGGCTTGTCGGATAGTGCGAAGGAAGCACCACCGTAGAGACAGAGATATGGTTTAGAATGATCCAAGAATTACTTGGCGAACGACTGCACATCTATTTATGGTTCATTTTGGACCATTTAATGGAGGCGCGGTCCCAGTAACCAAGCGTAGCCGACTTCGGTCATCCAGCGGGCGCGGGCCAGATGGGTGTCATGCACGACCTGCGCCCGCTCCGGCTCGCAAGTGGGATCGATTCCGAAGATGACCGCGACCGCTTCTCGCCAGTCCGCACCTTCGGCATCGGCGTCGAGCAGACGGAGATAATCGGACAAATGCGCCTCGTCATAGCCGGTGAGATGCGGCTTGTCGGGAGGGCGATCCTCGAATTTCCTGCCGGCCGTCACGGATGATCTCCGATAGTTGCCTTTCAAACCGCGTCACCCAGGGCCTCTGTCCGTGCCCGCAAATCCGCCTCACTGGACGCGGATTCGGCATCACGGTGCAGCCCGAAGGCTGCGTCTGCGGTGCGCCCCCGCAAACATCGCTCCTGACCCTGATCGGGGAGTGGTAAACCGCGTTTAGTCGGTTCCTATGACCTTTAGTTCGGAGAACCTGTTGTATACGTCACAGGCTCCCCGACCATGTGGTCAAGGATGGCGGCGCCGTCACGGCCGGCGCTCAAACCGCTAAACGTGGGGCTACCAACCCCAGGCCGCCGCGTAGCGGCCCGGCCCCTTCATAGGACAGTGTGAAGATTTTGACCACTCCCTACCGCGAGCCGGGCATAGCCCGGCGAGCCCGCCCATCGCGGTCGCGCGGACCTTTGGGACGCGCGACCGCCACCGATCCGGGGAAGCCGGATCGGCGGCGGCAATCTTGCAAAAAGGGGGAAGCCGTAGAGCCGGACGGCCCGGCCCTACGGCAAAGCGATCAGCCTGCCTTGAGGCGCTGCATCCCCTCGGCCAGCGTCCAGAGCGCGCGGTTGAGAGTGACATTCTGGTCGATGCCGTTGATCGGGCGGGACCGGCTGCGGCGGATACGGCCTTCGGCGTTCTGCTTGCGGCCATGCAGTCCGCCGCGAATGACATTCTCCTGAATGACGTTGAACGTCGTCCACAAGCTGCGGTCCATGTCCTCGCGGCGGCGTGGCTCGATGATCTGGTCGGGGCGCAGCGGACTTTCGTCCTCGCCATAGCGGGCGACAAGGCTGACCTCGCCAAGCAAGCGCTGCTCGTCATCGGAAAGCCGAACCGCCTTCATGCTCTCGCTGGCGTCGATCAGCCGGGGGAAGTCCTCCGCCACGGTGTAAACGCCCTCGATGATATCGTCTTGAATATTGCCCTTATGCGGCACGCGGACTTCCTCGAACCGCTCGCCCGCAATCATGGAATTGGTGCAAACGAAGCGCAGCATCCCGGCGAACATCTGATAGGCGCTCGTTCCGTCGTGACTATTCACGATGATGACTTCGGCTGCTTCCGGCTTGCCGATACCGTCATCCCGGCGCAGGCGCAGCATGTGCTTGGCGTGGCCGTGGCGGCTTCCGTCGCGCGGGACCGACTGGACGGCGAAGAACGGGAACCATCCTTCCCGGCGCAGCCCCTCCACGATGTCGATGGTGGGGACATAGACATAGCGCTGCGAACGGCTGTCGTGCGCCTCGCGAGCGAAAATGGAGGGGACGTGGCGATAGAGCGCCTCGTTGTCGAGCGCCTCGCGCCCGCTGATCTGGTGGGCGTTGCGACCGAACCGGGTGGCGAGATGATGGATGCTCATGGTCTTGTCCTTCCGTGGGCTTGGGTTTCCGCGCAGCGGAAGCGCCGCGCTGAAACCCTGCCCGTCGGCGAGACCGGGGTAGCAACGGACAAGGGCGGCCGGGCCGGAGGGGAATCACCCGGCCTGCACAAGCCGAAGGCGCGGAAGGCTGGGGATACCGGCCCGGACGGCGACAGCTTCCCTTGTCCGGCGCGAGGGCTGGCCCTTAGCGCCCCGCGCCGGCCTGCCGGCGCGCACGAACAAAGCAATTCCAGGATGCGGCCAGGATGGCCGCTTCTCTTCGTGAGACGCGCGAGCCTCTATAGTATGGATATATTTGGTGAACTGGCGGGCGACTCGGCAGGATGAAGCTCACACAGAGGCAAATCGAGGAAGGACTGGACCACGCCCGGCAGACACTTGCCGGCATGGAAGAAGTCGATTTTGACGATCTGGCCGATGATGCGGGATTCCGCGAGCAATATGCCAAAGCCGCGCTCGTCTTCATCAAGATGATGGCCGTGCTGGACAAGGCGAAGCTGACGGGGGATCAGCGAGCAGCTCTGGATGCGCTCATCGCCCGGCATAATAGATGTACCAGCGCGCTTACGCAGGATGTTCTCGCCCATTGGTCCGAACAGGCCAGCGAACGCGGCGCGCTGAATTGATCGGGCGACGTCGAGCGCCGATCAATAGAGATTGTCGCGGTAGTCCTTATCCAAGCCTTTCTTGAGCAAGCCCTGCATCCCCGGCACCGCCAGCGCGGCGCTGGCGAGCTTCCCGGCCAGGCCGGCGTTGCGGTTGAGCTTGATATGCTCGACGAACAGCTTGGCGGGCTCGATGCCGTGCGCGTCCGGCTTGACCGGCCACAGCGCGGCCCGCTCCAGCGCTGGGCTGGCGCGCAGGTCGATCGCCTCTACCTTGATCCCGATCGCCAGCAGCGGGGTCTTGCCCTGCACCTCGAACCGGGCGCGGGCATCCTCGTCGGTGGAGAGCTGCGCGGTCCCGCGCACGATCGCCACGCGGTTCGCGCCGGGGATCAGCAGCGCCAGCGCGACGCGCGGCTGGGTGAGGATGTTGCGGAAGCTGTCCACGTGCCTGTTGCCGGGCCGGTCGGCGAACCACAGCGTATCGCCGTCGAGCCGCGCCATGCAGCCGGCCGGATCGCCCTTGGGGCTGAGGTCAGCGCGCCCTTCCTCGCCAAACGTCGCCAGTGCGAGGAAGCGGCTCGCGGCGACGAAGGCGGCCGGATCGTCGGGCGCGTCCGCGACCGGCACCGCCGCCCATAGGTCGGAGCGGATCAGCGCCTTGGCGCAATGGCCGTAACATTCCTCGACGGCGATGCGGATGCCGTCCGGGCCGGCCTCAGTCACGCGGCCGTTGACGCGCAGCGTCTCGCCGATACCGGGGACTAGGAACAGCGAACCGAACGCCTCACCGGGCCGCGCAAGCGCGGGATCGTCGAGCGCGGCGGGCGGCAAGCGCAGCTCGCGCGTCCCGGCTTCCGCGAAGCCGGGGCCGCCGCCGCCGAGCGTCACGCTCATGCCCGCGTTGTCGCCGAAGCCGGCGAACAGCAGCGGCGCGGCCCCGATCCAGCGCAGCGCGCCCGCGTCGAGATGGTCGATGACCTTGAGGTGCATCGCACCCGGCGTCTTGCCGATCACGCCTTCCAGCGCGTCGATGCTGGCGATCGGCCCGCTCATTGCAATGTCGGCGCAGGGCCGCCGAGCGTCAGCGCCAGCATGATGCGCGTCGAGCAGAGAGCGCAGTCGAGGGCGCTCGCCGCGCTCTCCTTGCAGCCAAGGCAGGCGCGCGGGCGAGAGCCGTCGAGCAGGCCGAGCAGCAGATGCTCGTCTTCGGAGAGCGTCAGCGCCTCGCCGACGGCGAGTGGTCGGCCGAGCGCCGTTTCGTAGAACAGGCAGAGGCTGTCGAGAACCGGCGCGAGCATCGTGCAATCATGCGCGGCGAGCGCGAGGGTGAGACAGGGCTGGATCGGATGGCCGGCATCGCGCGCCTGCCGCCAGCAGCGGGCCGCGTCGATCATAATCGCGGCGGGCGCGGTCTCTTGCCGGGTCGGCGGCGTGAAATGGCGGGTCATCGTCGATCCTCTCTGCGCTATCCCCCTTTTCGCTTATTGCGAGTCGTTCTCAAGTTAGCCGCACTAGATGACGGCGGCAAGACAGCACGACACGTTTCATCCGACGATCAGCACCGCCGGATGGAACGGTCAGAACAGCTCGCCTTGCCGGTATTCGGCAGGTTCCTCGCCCTCGCGGCCCTGCCAGACGACGCGGTCGTTCTCGTAGATCGTGACGAACGCCTGACCGTAGCGGGACTCGTAGGCCGGTTCCGGCTTCGCCTCGAAATTGTAGCAGCGGCTCCGGCCCTTCGTGCCAGCGAACGCGATCGGGCCGCCGGGCCGGAGAATCACCCGGTCGCAGGCGCCGGACGGCTCAGCGACACGACGACGGATGAGACCCATTTGGTAGGCGCGATAATCGCTTTCCTCGCGCTCGCTCGGCGCCCGCCAGTGGCGGCATCGTGCGCAGCAAGCGCCGTCGGGAAGGCGCGGCGGATCGGTGTCGAGCGGCGGCCCGCCATTGTGGCCGAGCGGCTTGCGCATGGCGTCGGTCCCTTCTGCGGAAGGTTGGAGAGGGAGCGCCCCGCCGAACGGCGGGGCGCGGCAAGGTCAGTCGGAGACTAACTCGTAGGTGCCGGGGGTCTTCTCGGACTCGAACATCCGAAGATAGACGGGCGTGCCGCCGAGGACGGTCAGCTTGAACGAGACGTAAGGACGCTTCTCCTTGCTGGTCTTCGCCCAAGCGGCGCCGTAGTCGATCCGGTCGTCGTCGGCCGGATGGATGCGGAAGTCGGGGGCCTTGTCGTTGTCCTTGCCCTCGACCTGGCGAAGCTCGACCTGCTCGCGCGTGCCGAAGGCACGGATTTCGCCGGTGTAGCCGCGATCGGTGGTGGTGAAGATGCCGCGGATCATGTCGTCAGTCCTTTCTTGCCTCGGACCGCGCCCATCGCGGCCTCGATGGCTGTCGACCGGCCGGGGGACGACTGACCTGCACCCGAAGGGCGAAACGAAGTGGCAGGCGGCGGCGGACGGCTTTTTTGCTTCGCGCTGCAAAGCCGGCATCGCCGGCGGCGGAAAAAAGCCGTTCGACGCCGTTGCGGGAAGGCAGGCGGCCCTCGGCCAGACAAGCCTTTCGAGAGGCCGTGTGGCAGCGCCGCCCGGCAAGATCTCGGGACTGGCAGAAGGTCGATGGTAATCGCGCGCCGCTACCGATCGCTATGGTCCCGGTGATCGTGCCTTGCCGGGTGAACGTGGGGAGCGAAGCGGGGTGCAGGGGACGACATGAAGCTCGGCCCTGCGCTTGCCTCTGCCTGACGGCGACGGGCGGCGGCGGCGCCGAGAAAGACCAAAGGATGTGTCTGGAGTCTCGCTCGGGGTTCCCGGCTATTCGCCCGCCGATCTCAATCCGCCTCGATCGGGCGGACACCGGCTTACCGTGTCCGGTTCTTCCCCCGCCATGCCCTGCGGAAGCCAGCGGGTGCGCCCGTTCCTCCCAACGGCCGGACGCAATGCCCTTGCTTCATGTTCGCATTATGTTCCAGATTATCGCTTTCCGATTCGACAGCGCGAAGGACGGCGTATGAGCGTGATGATCCGCGGCGAGGACCGCGCGAGACTGAAGGTGACGGGCGACATCGAAGCGGAGCTGGCGGTGCCGACAGGCGGCACCGGCCGATGCTGGCTCAGCTTCTCCGATGGCACGCTGGTCGAGGCGGCCTATGGCAAGGATGACGATTGCCGCTTCGCGGTGAGTGAGGAAGGCGCCGGGATCGCACGGATTCAGCGCGACGGCGCAGCCGATGTTCTGCGCCTCGACTGGCGGGTGGAATGGGTGACGGTCGCGGCGGCCGGCAATGCCGTGCGCGCCGGGCGTGGTGAACCCATGCCGGTGCTGCCCGGTCTGTTCGGCTGAGGCTATTCGATGAAGGCCGCGAGATTGCGCAACGTGGACGCCATCCCGGCCTGATGATCCTCGGCGCCGATGCCCGGCGGCACATTCTCGCAGGCGATGGTGACGCGGGTGCCGTCGGCAACGGGCGTCAGCGTCGTCGTCACGCGCATCGTCCCTGCGAACGCCGGATCGTCCGAAACGAACACGACATCCTCCATGATCCGATCATAGGGGAGCAGCTCGACGAAACGGCCGGTGAACCGATCCTCGCGCACCGAGGACTTGCCGACCACATCCGGCGCGGGATCGTCGTAGATGAATGCCATGCGATAGCCGCCGCCGGTGCGCGGGTCGAACGACTCGATGCGCGCGTGCATCCCCTTGGGGGGCCGCCAGGACGCCACCGATTCGGCGTCGGTCATGGCCCGGAAGATGGCGCGTGGCGCGGCCAGGATGGTGCGGGAAGCCGTGTCGATTCGTAGGTTATCCGGTGCTGTCGCCATGTGCGGGCAATACTGTTGGCACGATCGCACGCCAACAAGGACGGCGAGCCGGGCCGTGGCCCGGCGAGCGCGATTTTTCCCCCACGACAAATCGGCCGCGCCCTGCAGGGCGCGGCCGCGACCGATACGGTGCGCAAAACGAAAGGCCGGGACCGCTTACGCGGCCCCGGCCCGCCCCCTATTCGGCGGCGACCGCATAATGCGACTGATCCTCGTCCTCCGGTTCCGGTTCGCTCGGGTCCGCCTCGGCCTCGGTCGGCTGCGCCATCGCGTCCTCGACGTCCTGCGCTTCGGTATCGGGGGCCTCCGCTTCGGTATCGGGGGCCTCCGCTTCGGACGGCTGCTCGTCCGCTGCGACGTTCTCCGTCTCCACCGCCTCGGGTTCGGCCTCGGTGGTGCGCAACAGGGCCGGAAGCCAGCCGGTCCCGGCGACAAGCTGCTCCGCCGCGTCGGCCATGTCCGCCTTCTTCATCGGAACGATGCGCTCGGCGGCTTCGGAAGAGACGGCCTCACTCACGGCCTGCGCGATGTGCGCCTTAGTGACACGCCCGAAATAGCTGCGGGCGGTCGCGGTCCACGTCGCCGTCATGTCGAGGTCCACCGCCTCGGCCAGTCCTTCCGCCGCCTCGATGCGGCTGGCGGAACGCTCCCACGGCACCTTCACCGCATTGACGGTGAGCGACACGCAATGCGCCAGCAACGCGGTCCGGCTGTCGCCGTCCAGCGCGACGAGGAACGGCCACAGGTCCGCCGTCTCGTCGGGAAGCTGCGCGCCCCACTGGTTATGCCGCGCCGCCAGCGCCTCGCCCGCCTTGGTGTCACCGATGCCCTCGGCGTGGGTGGTGAGGTCTTCGCTCTTGGCGGTGATCGTGAGGCAGGACTTGCCGAACCCATGATAGAACAGGTCCAGCACCAGCGCATGGGTCAGAGCGACCATCGCCATGTCGTGCTGCTCGCCCAAGGCCAGCCGAAGCCCAAGCGTCCGGTGGGCCGTGAGGTCACGAATGAGGCTGTCGGAAATGGGCTTGCCCGGATCGGCCTCGTCCACCTCTTCTTCCTCGTCCGCGTCCTCGTCGTCCTCCACGGCTTCGCCGTCCTCCGCGCTGGCGCGTTCGCCCTCGTCCTCCGGCTCCGCTTCGGGCTGCGGCTCGTCCTCGGCCCGGACATGGCCGCGCTCGATCTTCACCTCGCCATTGGAGCCGAGCGAGACGAACACGCCGCCACGCTCGATCACGGCGGGATCGTAGGCCGAACGCTTGGCGCTGATCGCGTCGATCTCGTCGCTCAACGCCTCCGCCTTCGCCGCCACGTCCTCCGGCATGTCCTCATAGGAGTCATAGCCTTCGATCAGGGCGTCATGCGCTTCCGCCGCTTCGGATAGCCGGGCCTCGTCCTCGTCGGACAGGGCGACATGCTGCGGGTAGTAGCGCCGCATCCCATGACCGTGCGGATAGTCGATGCTCGCCTCGGCCCACTTCCAGCCCTCGGCCAGAACCTCGCCTGCGATCTCGCGCAACCGCTCCACGACAAGGGTATCGAGCAAGCCCGCATCCTCGAAGAAACCGCCGTCGTCCTCGGTGAACAGGTCGCGGATGACGTTGCCGCCCGCCTCGACATAGGCATCCGCGCCGATGAACACGGCACGCCGATCACTCGCGGGCACGTTGCTCGCCGTGAGGTCGCGCCGGATGATCCACGGCTCCTTGTTCCACGACAGGTTCTCGAAAACCTGCTCCTGCCGGGCATGGTCGTCGGTGATGGCGAACGCCGCCAACTGGTCGAGCGTCAATCCATCCTGCCGATAGACGTCCATCAGCTTCGGGCTCACCGCGCCCAGCCGGAGCCGCCGCTTGACGATCTCAGGCGACACTCCGAACCGCGCGCCGATTTCCTCCGCGCCCCATCCCTTGTCGCGGGAAAGCTCCGCGAACCGCTCGAACTGGTCGGCGGGGTGCATCGCCGTGCGCGTAACATTTTCGTCCAGCGACACCTCGGCCGGATCGTTCGCCGTATCGAGCCAGCAGCGCACAGGCTCGGACTTCCTGATCTGCTTGCGCTTGGCGCGCAGCAGCATCGCCAGCCTGCGGCCTTCGCCAGCGGTCACGAAATAGCAGCCGGTGGGCGTCCCGTCCGCCTTCACCTCGGGTTCCACGACAAGGTTCTGGATCATCCCCTTGTGTTGGATCGACGCGGCCAGCGCCTCGATGGCGGCTTCCCCATGCGGCACCTTGCGGGCGTTGCGCGGGGACTTCTTCAGCTTGTTCAGCGGCACGAAGATTTCGACGCCGGACACAGGCTCGGCGGCAACGGTTTCGGTTACAGCGTTCATTGTCCTTACTCCTTCAAAGCACACGCACCCCGGAGCGGGGTGGGCGGCGAAAGAGCGACCGGCAGGCCCGCCGACGGAGCCGGGCAGCACCCGCAGGGCCGGAACGAAGAGGAGGTAAGCGCGGCACGCGCGTTGCGGCCCGGCGCGGCGGGCCTAGAGGGAAGCGACGCCCACACCGCGGGAGGGGAGCGTAGCGACCAGCCAGCCAAAGCGATCGGGCCGGCGCACGCCCTGGCCCGATCTCCGCAGATACGAAGAAGCGCAAATCCGCATCGGCGGATTTACGGATTGGCGTGGAACGCCGCCCCGCCATGCTGATCGTGACCCGCATGGGACGAAACCCGTCAGGGGTTCGGTCGGAGCGGAGCGGAGATAGAGCGGCGGTCCCGAAGGGAGGCGCCAACCTACCTGCTCGATCTGTTCCCCCACGGTGCTTTTCGACCGATTCTGCGGAAGCCTATCCCGCCCCGGTCAGCGGATCAGCACAGGATCACAGCGTTCCTTGCATCAGAATCGTCGAGCGCATCCCGCCGTCTGCACTTATCTGCCGCCGCCTCTACTACGCCCCGCTACGCCAATTCCGCCGCGTGCCGCCATGCGCCGAATCGCACCGCCGGGACCACGCTGGCGGGTGCGACATTCCAAGGGCGATTTCTCTGGATTCCATCAGTGCGCGCGGCAGCTTGAGCGCATGGCCCTATCCCGCAAACGTCGCCTCCGTGCGCCCCGCCGCTGGTCGGAAGGTCTCGATGACCTGCACGACTATTATCAACCCACGCCCGACCGCCGATCGGCTTCCCGGCCGCCGGAGAAGGATGGCCCGATCGTCGTCACCGACGACTGGCCGGAGCGTGTCCCGATCGGCGATATGGAGTTGCGTGTCCTCGAAGGCCATCTCCGCAAGGAACTGGACGCGCTGTTCGGGCCGCTCCCCTGATCCGATCGCCATTTGCGGAAGGGTTGATTTGTTAGTCTGAATGACGCACATTGAAGCGGTGATGGATCGATCAGGAGTGACACCCATGCCGCGCAAACTTCCTGTAGCGGAATCCCCCCGAGGCAACCGGGTCGAGCGCCTCGGCTTCCGCATTGACGAGGAAACCAAGGATTTGATCGAACGGGCCGCTCATCTCAGCCGTCGCAAGGTCAGCGATTTCTGCGTGACCGCGCTGGCGGATACGGCCCGGCGGATGATCGCCGACCATGAAACGCTGGTGCTGTCGGACCGCGATCGGACGGCGTTCTTCGATGCGCTCGTCAATCCGCCCGAACCGAGCGAGCGCCTGATCCGTGCGCTGGACGAGCACAAACGCCGGGTCGCGTCATAATCATGGCGCAGCCGCAGGGAGACTTGCTGATCGAGCCGTTGGGGTCGCACCACGACCGGAAAGGGTTTTCGTGCGGCGTCGACAGTCTCGATCGCTATCTCCGAACGCAGGCCGGACAGGATATTCGTCGCAAGGCGGCAGGGGTTTTCGTTCTCGCCGAACGAACAGAGCCCGGCGTGGTCCTCGGCTATTACACGCTGAGTTCGACCGGGATCGCGCAGGGCGACGTGCCGGCGGCGGCGCGGCGGCATGTTCCGCGTTACCCGCTCGTCGCCGCGACGCTGATCGGCCAGCTTGCGGTTTCCCAAGCGCGGCAGGGTGAGCGGCTCGGCGCGGTGCTGATCGCCGATGCCGTTCGCCGTGCGTGGTTCACCGCATCCTCCGTCGGCTCGTCGATGCTTGTCGTGGACGCGATCAACGAGCGCGCAGCCGCCTTCTACGAAGGCAACGGCTTCGTGCGCCTGCCCGATTCCCAACGCCTCGTGCTGCCGATGCACGTCATCCAACGATTGGTCGAACCATGATGAACGCCACCGCCGCATTCTCCGACGCCGCCGCCATCCAGCCGGCGCAGCGCGCCGCGCTCTATCTGCGCGTCTCGACTGGCCGGCAGGCCGAGAGCGACCTGTCGATTCCCGACCAACGCCGCCAGATCGAGAGCTATTGCCTCTCGCGCGGCTGGGACGTTGCGGAAGTGTTCGTCGAGCCGGGCAACACCGCGACCGACGATCGCCGCCCCGCCTTTCAGGCGATGATAGATGCAGCGATGGAAAAGCCGCCGGCGTTCAGCGTGATCGTCGTGCACAGCTTCTCCCGCTTCTTCCGCGACCAGTTCCAGTTCGAGTTCTACATTCGCAAGCTCTCGAAGAACGGCGTGCGGCTGATTTCGATCACGCAGGATTTGGGCGACGATCCCATGAGCGTGATGATGCGCCAGATCATGACGCTGTTCGACGAGTATCAGTCGAAGGAAAACGGCAAGCATACGCTGCGCGCCATGAACGAGAATGCGCGGCAGGGCTTCTGGAACGGCGCCCGCGCTCCGATCGGCTACCGGGTGGTCGAAGCGGAGCGCCGGGGGGCGAAGATCAAGAAGAAGCTGGAGATCGACCCGATCCATGCCGAAACGGTGCGGCGCATCTACCGCATGGCGCTCAACGGCATCGACAACAACGGGCCTATGGGACTCAAGTCGATCGCCACCTGGCTGAACGAGAACGGCGTCCGCACTCGCGACGGCGGTCGATGGGGCATTGCCTCGGTGCATCTGCTGCTGACCCGCACCACCTATATCGGTGAGCATCGCTTCAACACGCGCGACCACAAGACGCGCAGCCCCAAGCCGGAGGCCGAGCATTCGGTGATGGAGGTGCCACCGATCATCACCAGGGCGGAATGGGAGGCGGTCCAACGCTCGTTGAAGGCGCGCAGCCCAAAGATAATGCCGCCGCGCGCGGTGGGCGGTTCGATCCTCCTCACCGGCATCTGCTTCTGCGCCTGCTGCGGCGGGGCGATGACGCTGCGCTCGGGCACGAGCAGCATGGGGCGCGAGTATCGCTACTACACCTGCTCGACCAAAGCGCGGCAGGGCAAGACCGGCTGCCCCGGCATCACCGTCCCGATGGACAAGCTCGACACCGCCGTCGCCGAGCATCTCGAATCGCGCCTGCTCGATGCGACGCGGCTGGAGGAGATGATGGATGCGCTGCTGGAGCGGCGCGACGAGTGGGTCGGTCAGCGCCGGCAGCATGTCGCCGATCTGGAGCGACGGGCGACCGAAGCCGAAGCCAAGCTCAAGCGGCTCTACGAGGCAATCGAGAACGGCGTGGTCGATATGGGCGATTCGTCGCTCAAGGGCCGTATCGCCGAGCTGACCGCGATCCGCGATCAGGCCAGGGGCGACGCCGAGCGCGCCGTCTCCCATATCGAGAAGATCGGCCCGGCCATCACCGTCGAAAGCCTGCGCGCGTTCGCGATGGCCGCCCGTCGCAAGCTGCGCCGGGACGATGGTTCTTTCGCTCGGGACTATCTGAGAGCCATCGCGCAGCGGGTCGAGGTCGTGAGCAAGTCCGAGGTTCGCATCCTCGGCAAGCGCAGCGAGTTGCTGCGGACCCTCACCGCCGCCTCTGGCGTAGAGGCGGCGGTGCTAGGCGTTCGTGGTTTTGAACCGAAATGGCGCGCCCGGAACGATTCGAACGTCCGACCCTCAGATTCGTAGTCTGATGCTCTATCCAGCTGAGCTACGGGCGCGCGGTGAGGTGCGGCGCCTAAACGAGGATCGGGGGTAGCGCAACCCCTTTTTGCATCCGCCCGTCAATTATCGCGATAGGGCAGCATGTCCTCGTCGAACGAGCGCGGCTCGCTGCAGTGCCAGGTCGCGCCGTCCCAGCGGTCCTCGCGGTCGTCATACTGGATCAGCGTACCCTCGGGGCAGCCGAGCGCGACCAGCTCGTCGCGGCAGAAGGCGCGGCCGCGGTCGAGATCGGTGAGGTCGACGTCGAGGATCGCGCACGCCGGACGCCACTGGCCGGCATCGTCGAGCGTCTCGATCAGCGTACCGCCGCCGCAGGTGCCGAGCCCGGCGATGCGCAGCTCGGCATCGAGGAACACGCCATAGCGGCCCTCGCGCTCATGCGGGTCCATGTCGCCGGGGAAGGCGACCGACACCGAATGCGTGTCGAGCGGCTCTGCCAGAAGGGCGTCGAGCCCGGGTAGGAACCGCTCGATCATCGCATCATCCTCGCAGGGTTGCGCCAAGCTTTGCGGCCGCCGCGACGACCTTGTCGGCCACCGCCTTCAGATCCGCGTCGGTGAAGCTCTTTTCGCCCGGTTGCAGCGTGACTTCAATGGCCAACGACTTCTGTCCCTCCGGCACGCCCTGGCCGGTGAACAGGTCGAACAGCCGCGCGTCGACGATCGTGCCCTTGTCGGCACCCTTCACGGCGCGGACGAGATCGCCCGCCGCCAGCGCGGTCGGCACCAGGAAGGCGAAGTCGCGGGTCACCGCCTGGAGCGCCGGGGGCGTGAAGGCCGGGCGGGTGAAGCCGGTCGACTTCTTCGCGGGCAGCGCGTCGAGATGGATCTCCACCGCTGCCACCGCGCCGTCCAGGTCGAACGCCTTGAGCACGCTCGGGTGGACCATGCCGAAGCCGGCGAGCACGGTCTTGGGGCCCAGCCGCAGCGTCGCCGACTGGCCGGGATGGTAGGCAGCACCCGCCTCACCCATCACCTGCAGGTTGGCGACCGGCGCACCGGCGGCCTCGAGCAGCGCCAGCGCCTCGGCCTTGGCGTCGAACGCGGTGAAGGGCTGGGCCTTGCCCGTCTGCCAGCCGCGCGCAGCCTTGGACCCGGCCAGCACGACACCGAGCGTCAGGCGCTCCTTGTCCGCCAGATAGCGGCGGCCGACCTCGAACAGGCGCACGCTGGTGGCGCCGCGCTTGAGGTTGCGCTCCGCCGCCGCCAGCAGGCCGGGCAGCAGCGAGGGACGCATGGCCTTCATGTCCTCGCTGATCGGGTTGGCCAGCGTCCAGGCGCCGCCGCCGAAGACGTCGGCCTGCGCTTCTGGGAGGAAGCTCCAGGTAATCGCTTCGTTCAGCCCGCGCGCGGCGGCGGTGCGGCGCATCCGGCGCTCGAGCTTCTGCTCGGGCGTCGCGGTGGGCGTCGCGACACCAGGGGTGCGCGGCAGCGGGGTCGAGGGCACGTTGTCGATGCCGGCGATGCGGATCACTTCCTCGACGATGTCGGCCGGGCCGTCGATGTCGCGACGCCAGCTCGGCGCGGTGACGCGAAAGGCTTCGAAGCCCTCGCCCAGCTCCACCGGATCGCCATTGCCGTCGAGCGGCTGGACGACAAAGCCGAGGCTTTCGAGGATCTCGACTTGGCTAGCGGCCGGCACGGCGAGGCCGCCCAGCGTTTCCGCCAGCATGGGATCATAGCCGACGACCGCGCCCACCTTGGGCGGCATGCCGCTGCGAGTGACGTCGCTCGGCGTACCGCCGCAAAGCGCCAGCACCAGCCGGGTGGCGATCGCCAGCCCTTCGTCGAGAAATTCGGGATCGACGCCGCGCTCGAAGCGGGTGCGCGCGTCGCTGGTCAGCAGCAGCTTCTGGCCGGTGCGGGCGATATGCTCGGGATCGAAATAGGCGCATTCGATCAGCACGTCGGTGGTGTCGTCCGAACAGCCCGAATGCTCGCCGCCCATGATGCCGCCGATGTCGTGGACGGCCGCATCGTCGGCGATCACGGTCATCGATTCGGTGAGCGTGTAGGTCTTGCCGTTCAGCGCCAGCACGGTCTCGCCGTCCTTCGCCCTGCGCGCGACCAGCCCGCCGGAGAGCTTCGCCATGTCATAGACGTGGAGCGGCCGGCCGAGCCCGAACATCACGAAGTTGGTGATGTCGACCAGCGCGGAAATCGGCTTCTGCCCCACCGCCTTGAGCCGCTGCTGCAGCCAGCCCGGCGACGGCCGGTTCTGCACGCCGCGCACGACCTGGCCGTAGAAAGCCGGGCAGCCTGCCGCATCGTCGGTGCGCACATCCGGCCCCGCGCCCTGCGGGTTGATGGCAGGGAGGCCCGCCACCACCGCGTCGAGCGGCTTGAGCGTGCCGAGGCCCGCTGCGGCGAGATCGCGGGCGATGCCGCGCACGCCCATGCAATCCTGGCGGTTCGGCGTGATCGACACGTCGATCACCGGATCGTCGAGGCCGGCATAGTCCGCATAGGCGGTGCCGACCGGCGCATCCGCCGGCAGCTCGATGATGCCGTCATGATCCTCGCCGAGCTCCAGCTCCATGGTCGAGCACATCATGCCGTTCGATTCGACGCCGCGGATCGCCGAGACCTTGAGCTGCATGCCGTTGGCCGGCACCACCGCGCCGGGCAGGCCGAGCACGCCGACTAGCCCCGCGCGGGCATTGGGCGCACCGCAGACGACCTGCAGCACGCCGTCGCCGGTCTCGACGCTGAGGACCTGCAGCTTGTCGGCCTGAGGGTGGCGGTCGGCCGTCAGCACGCGGGCAACGCGGAAGCCGTTCAGCCGCTCGGCGGGATTCTCGACGCCCTCGACTTCGAGGCCGACACGGGTCAGCGCCTCGAGGATCTCGGTCAGCGAGGCCTCGGTCTCCAGATGCTCCTTGAGCCACGAGAGGGTGAACTTCATGCGCCCACTCCCCCGCTCAGCGTGGGCACGTCGAGCGCCGAGAAGCCGTAATGCTTGAGCCAGCGCAGATCGCCGTCGAAGAAGGGGCGCAAGTCGTCCATCCCATATTTGAGCATCGCCAGCCGGTCGACGCCGGTGCCGAAGGCGAAGCCCTGCCATTCGTCCGGATCGAGCCCGCAGGCCTCGATCACCCGCCGGTGCACCATGCCGCTGCCCAGCACTTCCATCCAGCCGCCGCCGGGCGCGTCGCCGCTGCCGCCGATCACGCGCTTGCCGTCCTTCCAGGTGAAGCCGACATCGACTTCGGCCGAAGGCTCGGTGAAGGGGAAATAGCTGGGGCGCAGGCGCAGCACGATGTCGTCGCGCTCGAAGAACGCCTTGAGGAAGGTCTCCAGCGTCCACTTGAGGTGGCCGAGCGTGATGCCCTTGTCGATCACCAGGCCTTCAATCTGGTGGAACATCGGCGTGTGCGTCGCGTCCGAATCCGAGCGATAGACGCGGCCCGGCGCGATGATGCGGATCGGGGGCTTGCTGCTCGTCATCGTGCGGATCTGCACCGGCGAGGTGTGCGTGCGCAGCACCATCGGCCGTTCATGCGCGCCGGCGAGGTAGAAGGTATCGTGCATCGCGCGCGCCGGATGCGTCTCCGGAATGTTGAGCGCGGTGAAATTGTGCCAGTCGTCCTCGACCTCGGGGCCGGTGGCGACCGCGAAGCCCAGATCGGCGAAGATCTCGGCCAGCTCGTCCATCACCTGGCTGACCGGGTGGACCGAGCCGGGGGCCACGCCGTCGACCGGCAGCGTCATGTCCACCGTCTCGCTGGCGAGGCGCGCGTCGAGCGCGGCCTGCTCCATCGCGGCCTTGGCGGTCGCGAGCGCCTCGGTGACGGCTTCGCGCAGGCCATGGATGCGCGGGCCCTGTTCCTGGCGCTCTTCGGGGGTAAGCTTGCCGAGCGTCTTGAGCAGGCCGGTGATCGCGCCCTGCTTGCCGAGCGCCTGGACGCGCACCGCCTCCAGCGCATCGAGCGCGGTGGCAGCATCGATCGCGGCAAGCAGCTCGCCGCGCAGGGTATCGAGATCGGTGGTCATCGTTTTCCGTTCACTGTGCGAGATGGCTGGAACCCCAGACGGGCCCCTAGGTCAAGGCGTTTGAGGGAACGCTACACCCGGCTGCCGAGCAGCGCCGCGCCAAAGGCGACGAATACGCCGCCCGTCACCCGGTTGAACATCCGCTGCCGCGCCGCCGGTGCCAGCCATGCCGCGAGCGAGCGGCCGCCAAGCGCATAGACCGAGAACCAGAAGGCCTCGATCACCGCGAAGGTCGCGATCAGGATCGCCAGCTGCGGCAGGAAGGGTCGGCCCACGTCGAGAAACTGCGGGAACAGCGCGGCGGCGAAGACGATCAGCTTGGGGTTGGACAGCCCGGTGCCGAGCCCGGTCAGATAGCGCGCCCGCACCGACTGGCGCACCGGCACCGGCGCATCTTCATGGGCTTCCTCCACCGGCGCGCGCCAAGCCTTGATGCCAAGCCACAGCAGATAGGCGACCCCCGCATAGCGCAGCGCGTCGTACAGCCCCGGGGATGCCTTGAGCAACGCCCCCAGCCCCGCCGCCGAGGCGACCAGGCAAAACAGGTTTGCGCTCATCAGCCCGGCGGTGGTCGGCAGCACGCTGCGCGCGCCCTCGCGAATGCTCTGCACCATCACGTGGAGCATGTTCGGCCCCGGCGTCATCGACACGAAAAACACGGCGGTGACGTAGAGCCACCAAGTCTTCATCGCCACGGGATCGTCTCCCCCGGTTGGAATGAAAAAGGGCGCCGAAGCCGCAGCCTCGACGCCCCTTGTTCAGCTTGCGCGCAGGTCCGCTCAGGCGGCCTGGGGCAGTGCCGCCTTCGCCTGCGCGATGATGGCGGTAAACGCCTCACCTTCGTGCATCGCGATGTCGGCCAGGACCTTCCGGTCGAGTTCGATACCGGCCAGCTTGAGGCCGTGCATGAACTGCGAATAGGTCAGGCCTTCGGCGCGGACGCCGGCGTTGATGCGCTGGATCCACAGGGCGCGGAAGCTGCGCTTCTTTACCTTGCGGTCGCGATAGGCGTACTGGCCGGCCTTCTCGACGGCCTGGCGCGCGATGCGGATGGTGTTCTTGCGACGGCCATAATAGCCCTTCGCCTGATCCAAAATCCGCTTATGCTTCGCCTTGGTGGTCGTACCACGCTTCACTCGTGCCATTTTTCAGGACTCCCTTACTTCAGGCCGTACGGCGCCCACGCCTTGACGTGTGCCACGTCGGCGTCGGCCAGCACGCTGGTGCCGCGGTTGGTACGGATATACTTCGAATTGTGCGAAATCAGGCGGTGGCGCTTGCCGGCGACGCCGTGCTTCACCTTGCCCGTGGCGGTGAACTTGAAGCGCTTCTTCACACCGCTCTTGGTCTTGAGCTTGGGCATTTTCGTCTCCTTATGGTTCGACGATTGCGGACAGCCGCGGCAGCCCTATTAGCCGGACGGTCCCTCGATCGCGGAAAGGCGGCCCCTTAGCCGATGGTTGGGCGTTATGCAACCACCGGGGAACCGCGCGGGCAGCAAGGATTTTGAGGTTCATGGCCGATCTGGACAGCCCCGTTCTCACCGCCGAGCAGGACCCCCCGCAGCCCCGGCCGGCGCGCGCGATGGGCGCGCCGCTCGCCGCGACGATCGCGGTCGTCACCAGCCTGGTGGGGCTGGCGGTGCTCGCCTGGGCGGTGCTGTTCGTCACCAAGGGCCGGTTCCTCAAGGGCACGTTCGAATTGATCGCGAGCAGCAGCGCAGACCGCAAGGTGCGCGTGGCGGGCGACTTCCAGCTCTATTTCGCGCCGTTCAACCTGAAGTTCGTGGCCGAAGGGCTGAGCGTCGAGAACCCGGACTGGGCGGGCACCAGCCCGTTCTTCACCGCCACCCGGATCGATGCGCGAATCGCCACCTTCTCGCTGCTCGCGGACCAGAAGCGCTTCCAGTGGCTCGGCCTCACCGACGGGCGAATCGACCTGCAATGGGATCGCGACGGGAAGCAGAATACGTGGACCTTCGGCGGCGGCGGCGGCGAGCCGCTGACCATGCCGCTGATCCAGCGCGCGCGAATCGCCGGCACGCAGATCCGCTACCTCGATCCCCGCCACCAGCTTGATGCGGCGGTTCGCGTCGACACGGTGGCGGCCGAGGACAATCGCTTCGCCGACACCATCCGCTTCGACGGCAACGGTATCGCGCGCGGCGCCCGCTTCACGCTGGCGGGCGCGCTGCTCTCCTCCAACAAGACGCTGGCGGGCGGCGAGAACCGGTTGCGGCTGCATGCCGAGGGCGTGCGCAGCCAGGTCGACATCGCGGGCACCCTGCCCGGCGCAACGGTGCTGGAAGGCGCCAAGCTCCACATGGACCTGCGCGGGCAGAACCTCGCCGACATATTCCTGCTCGCCGGCATCGCGGTGCCCGACACGCGCAGCTACCGGCTGACCTCGGTCGTCACCAAGGCAGGCGACGCATGGCGGTTCACCGGCATGAAGGGCCGGTTCGGCGACAGCGATCTCGCCGGCAAGTTCACGGTGAAGCTGGGCGAGCCGCGCATGCTGGTGACCGCCGACCTGTTCACCCATGTGCTCGACATCGTCGATGCCGGGCCGTTCATCGGCTACAATCCCGATGCGCTCGCCGCCCAGGGTGCGCAGGCGGCGGTGACGCAGGTCTCCGGCACGCCGCGGCTGCTGCCGGACGCGCCGCTGCGGATCGAAGCGCTGAAGAATTTCGATGCGAAGGTGCAGTGGCAGGTGCGCACCGTCCGCGCGCCCAACCTGCCGGTGTCGAACATCGAGCTGGGCCTTGATCTCAACGACCGGCTGCTCAAGCTGAGCCCGCTCAACTTCAGCCTCGCGCGCGGCACGGTCACGTCCGACATCAGCATCGACGCGCGCAAGACGCCGGTGTTCACCACCTACGACATTCGCCTGTCGCCCACCCCAATGGGGGTGCTGCTCGCGGGCTTCGGCGCCGAGCAGTCGGGCACCACCGGCATGCTCAAGGCGCGTATCCAGATGAGCGGCAACGGCAACAGCGTGCGCGACTCGCTCAGCAGCGCCAACGGTCGCATCGCGGTGATCCTGCCCAAGGGCAATTTCTGGACGCGCAACACCGAGCTCGCCGAGTTCGACATCGGCACCTTCGTCCAGAAGATGTTCGAGAAGAAACTGAAGGAGCCGGTGCAGATCAATTGCGGGCTGATCGGCTTTACCGTGCGCGACGGCATTGCCGCCGCCGACCCGATCCTGATCGACACGCAGAAGAACGTGATGGTCGGCCGCGGCGGGTTCAGCTTCAAGAACGAGACGATCGATCTCGCCTTTCGTGCCGATTCGAAGCGGTTCAGCCTGTTCTCGGGCCAGTCGCCGGTGGGGATCGGGGGCTATTTCGCCAAGCCGGGGATCAGCGTGATCAGCCCTGAATTGGTCGGTCGCGCCGGTGCAGGACTGGGCTTGGCAATGGCCGCCACCCCGATCGCTGGTGTCCTCGCCTTCGTCGACTTCGGCGATGCCAAGGCCGCCGATTGCGGGCCAGTCCTGTCCGGAGCCACCGCCGCCAGCCAGCGCGACGCGAAGGGCCGCCCGCGCGACGATGTCGGCCGCGGCACCACCGCCAAGTCGGAAAGCGGCAAGGCGAACGTCGGCGAAGAGAAGCGGCAGCGCAAGAAGTTCCTCGGCATCTTCTGATCCGCTTGCACGAGATGGCTGGGCGGGCGCAGGATCGGTGCGCGATGCTGCGCTTGCTGATCCTCTCCGCTGCGCTCGCCATGGCGGGCGACGTTCGACCGCCGCAGCGGGTGAGGATCGCGCCTCCTGCATCGGAGGCACTGGAAGACTTGCCCATTCACGTCGGCGGTAGAGTCGAGGCGACCGCCACCGGCTATCGCCATCAATGGCCGGGCGTCTATTTCGAAGCGGCCTTTCGCGGACGGCGCGTGGTGCTGCGGTTTGACGATGCGATCAACGAATGGCGCGCGAGCATCGACGGCGGGCCGCCGGTGACGATCGATCGCCCGGGCAAGACCGATGCGACGATCGACGGTCTCTCACCCGGCGCGCACCACATCCGGCTCGACAAGGTCACCGAAAGCGCCGCGCCCGCGCGCTTCGGCGGCTTCTTGGTTGGCCCGGGTAGCAGCCTGCCCGCTCCCCAGCCGCGCCGGCGGCAGATCGAGTTCATCGGCGATTCGTCGATGGCGGGCTATGCCGCGCGGGCCGATCGGATCGACTGCACCGAGGCGCAGGTCCGCGCCACCACTGATACGCCCGATGCCTTTGCCGCGCTTGCCGCGCAGCATTTCGGCGCCGACTATCAGGTGAATGCTATCTCCGGCCGCGGGCTGATCCGCAACTTCGGCGGCACCGCACCGCAGGGGACGATGGAGCAGCTATGGCCGCGCCGCCTGCCGGCCGAGCCCGCCCTTTACCGTGATCCGCACTGGCAGCCGCAGATCGTGATGCTCAAGCTGCAGGCCGATTTCGCCGGCTTCCGCCCCGATGCGCGCTGGCCGACGCTCGACGCGCTCGTCGCCGACTATGCCAAGCACTACGGCCAGTTTCTCGCGCGGCTGCAAGGCCGCTATCCACGCGCAGTCTTCCTCCTCTGGTGGTTCGACACCAGCGGTGCACCGCCCGAGCAGCTCGCGATGCTGCGTGCGGCGGAGACGCAGATCGGCACCGCGGCCCGCACGGCCGGAGCCCGAGACATACTGTTCCTGCCCTTCCCCACCGCGGAGTTTCGCGCCACCGCCTGCCATGGCCATTACGGGCTGGCGGAACAGCGCCGGATCGCCGACTGGCTGGTCCGCACGATCGACGCCCATCCCGCTTTCTGGGACGGGCGCTGACCCCAATCAGTGCCCTCGGCAGTCCATCGCCTCGAGAATGTCGTCGATCCGCGCCGGGTCGCCCGCCGCGATCACCTCGCCGTTGCTGCCGGCGTGGAGCGGATCGCCCTGCCAGTCGCACATCCGCCCGCCCGCGCCTTCGATCACCGGCACCAGCGCGGCGAAGTCGTGGAGCTTGAGGCCGGCCTCGACGACGATGTCGAGCCAGCCGCTCGCGACGCAGCCATAATTGTAGCAGTCGCCGCCAAGCACCGTGCTCATCACCTTGGCGTCGAGATGCTCAAAGGCGTGCAACTGGCCGTCGTCGAACAGCGCGGGCGAGGTGGTGGCGAGAATCGCCTGGTTCAGCTCGCGGCAGATGCGGGTGGTGGCGGGCTTGCCGTTGAACAGCGTCTGGCGGCCGGTGACGCCCAGCCAGCGCTCGCCGATGATCGGCTGGTCGATCACCCCCAGCACCGGCCAGCCATTGTCGACCAATGCGATCAGCGTGCCGAACACCGGGCGCCCGGCGATGAAGGCGCGGGTGCCGTCGATCGGGTCGAGCACCCATTGCCGGCCGCTGGTGCCTTCGCGGACGCCGAATTCCTCGCCGATGATGCCGTCCATCGGGCGCTCGGCGATCAGCAGCTTGCGCATCGCCTCCTCGCCGGCGCGATCGGCGAGGGTGACCGGCGACTGGTCCTCCTTCGCCTCCACGCCGTGCTCGGCGCGGAAATAGGGGCGGATCGCGGCGCCGGCGGCGTCGGCGAGGCGGGCGGCAAGCGCGATGTCGGTTTGGGAAACGGCCATGCCCCAGCCCTACCGGGCCGAATTTGACTCGCCAAGGTCACAAACGCCTGCCACTTCCCGGAATATGCGTGGTATCGCCGTCCTTCCCCTGCTCGGCCTCTGCTTTGTCGCCCTGCCTGCGCTGGCGCAGGTCCGCGCGGTGCCGGCCCAGCCCGCCTCCGAACAGGCGGCGCTGCGCGGCGTCGAGGTGTTCCTAGTCAACGAGGGCGAGGCGCCGATCGCCGATGCCGGCCCGCGCCAGCTCGAGATCACCGCCGCCGACGGCACCCGGCTGATGCTGGAGCGCACCCCCGGGCCGACGCCCACCATCGCCCCGCACGGCTTCGCCAAGGCGCGCTACGTGCCGGTGGGGGTCGCCGGGTTCGCGGTGCCGCCGGCTGCACAGCACAAGCCGGCCGAGATGCCCGAGCAGGAAACCGTGGTGCAGAGCTCGACCGGCAGCTCGAGCGCGCTGCTCGCCCGGTTCGAGCCGCACGAGCCGATCTACGGCGCCTTCGGCACCGACGATGCGGGGGGCAAGGTGCAGGTCAGCTTCGCGGTGCGGCCCTTCGCCGAGGATGCGCCGCTCCAGCTCGGCAATTTCCGCTTCGCCTATACCCAGACAATGTTCTGGGCGGTGAACGAACCCTCAGGTCCCTTCCGCTCGACCAACTACAGCCCCGAGCTCTATGCCGATGTGCCGGTCGACGAGACGGCGCGGGTCGCGCTCGGCTGGCGGCACGATTCGAACGGGCGCGGTGTCACCGATTCGGTCGACATCAATCGCATCTTCGTGCGGGGCGAAAAGACCTTCGATCTGGGCGGCGACTGGCGGATCGACATCGCCCCGCAGGCCTGGGTCTATGTCGGCAGTAGCGGCACCTTCCACGACATGAAGGACTATTACGGCTATACCGCGCTCGCCACCTCGATCCAGCAGAAGGACGGCATCAAGCTCGCGCTCACAGCGCGCGGCAATGTGAAGACCGGCCACGGTGCAGCCGAAGCCTTTGTCTCCTATCCGCTGCGGCGGCTGGGCGGCGGCCTGGGCATCTACCTCTTCGGACAGGCATTCACCGGCTATGGCGAAGCGCTAGACCGCTACAACGTCAACGACACGCACGCGCGGATCGGCATCGCCTTCACCCGCTAGCCGCCGCGTTCGGGGTGGCGTAGACACGGCCAATTATCCTGGGAGACCGATATGCGCCTGAAGCTCGCCCTTGCCGCCCTTGCCCTGCCCTTCGCCGTGATGCCGGCGAATGCGTCGCTCACCACCGGCGCCAAGGCCCCCGTGTTCATCGCCAAGGGCGCGGTGGCCGGCAAGCCGATCACCGTCGACTTGAAGGCCGCGCTCAAGAGGGGCCCGGTCGTGCTCTACTTCTTCCCGGCCGCCTTCACCTCGGGCTGCAACGCCGAGGCGCATGCCTTTGCCGAGGCGCTGCCCGATTTCACCAAGGCAGGCGCGACCGTGATCGGCATGACCGCCGGCAATGTCGACCAGCTCGAACAGTTCAGCAGCCAATATTGCGCGGGCAAGTTCGCCGTCGCCGCCGCGACGCCCGAGGTGGCTACGGGCTATGACGTGGCGGCCAAGAAGCCCGACGGCACCGTCGCCAAGTTCACCAGCCGGACCAGCTATGTGATCGCGCCCGACGGCAAGGTGCTGTTCGTCCACTCGGATCCGAACCCCGCCGACCATATCCGACTCACCCTCGCCGCGGTGGAAAAATACCGCGCGACTCACCGGAACTGACGCGCCAGGGTCCCAGCGCCGCGCTTTTCGTCGTACCGATCCAGAGGGCATTAAACCTTCGGATCGGTACCAGTTCACCGTGAAAACTCGCCAAACCTCTGGTTTACGGCCATAATGCGCCGACTGGTGCCCTGCCTCGAAGGTGCGCGCGTTCAGGATGAACGTACCGGCAACTCAATATTAGCACTCTCTGCTTATTCGTTGTGCGCAACATAGCGGCCGTCATGCCGTGATTTGCACGGGGGTTAGGAGCGTATGCGCATCGCGCGTGCCATTCGTCCAGAGATGGAAGGAGACGAGGGCCGAGCGCTTTTCGAGCGGATCGGCGCGTTCCTGCTCGACCAGCGGCTGGCACCGACGCCGACCAACTACGCCTTCGTCCACCGGCTGTTTACCGAACCCGAAGACGCACTCGCCCGCGCCGTGGAGTTGATCACCGAACGCGGCGTGCGGATCACCCCGCGCGACATCCAGACGCTCAGCGCAGACCACAGCCCCGAAGATCCGTCCGACGGCCATGCCGATCTCAAGGCACGCACCGAAGGCTTGGTCGCGCGCACCCAGATGCAGGTCGAGGGCTTTGCCGACATGGTGACGGCGATGCGCGCCGAAACTGCCGATTTCGGCCGCGACCTGGCGGCGAGCGCCGAGGCGATGACGACCGGCGGCGACGTGCCGCAGGCAAATGACGACGTCGTCCGGATCACCGCGGCGATGCTCGACCGCATCCGCGTCGCCGAGGAAAAGCTGGAAAGCACCACGCGCGAGGCGAACGACCTGCGCGAAAAGCTGGAAGAAGCGCGCGACAATGCGCGCCGCGATCCGCTGACCCAGTTGCCCAATCGTCGCGCCTTCGAGGAAGCCTTCGCCGCGCAGGAGGCCGCCGGGGGCAGCATGTGCATCGCGGTGTGCGACATCGATCACTTCAAGTCGGTCAACGATCGCTTCGGCCATGCGGTGGGTGACCGCGTGCTGCGGGTGATCGCCGACGCGCTGAGCCTGTGCTGCCGCGGGCACCTCGTGACGCGCTATGGCGGCGAGGAGTTCGCCATCCTCTTCACCAACGTGCCGCTCGACCAGGCGCGCGCGGTGCTCGAGCATGCCCGCGGCACCGTCCAGGCCAAGCGCTACAAGCTTCGCGACAACGACGCGCCGCTGGGCGAGATCACCTTCTCGGCCGGGCTGACGCCGGTGGAGCCGGGCGAGATGCACCAGACCGCATTCCACCGCGCCGACCGGCTGCTGTACCTGGCGAAGCACGAAGGCCGCAATCAGGTGAAAATCGGCAGCGCCAGCTATAGCGAATTTCGCCGCTGAATGGCGAAATTTACCAACGTTCGTCGCGCAATTCGCCCTACTTGTGTTCGGAATTGCAGCTCATCATAGGAATTACAGCTACTTAGCAGAGTTGGCACGCTCCCTGCAAAACTGCTGGCATCGGCCGTCGGATGGCCCGTCCGCCGAACCACAGGGAGTAAGTACCATGACCGCTCGTCTCGCTTCGCTGCACCAGACCATCGCCGTCAGCGCCGCCGTCCTGCTCACCGCCGCGCTCGTCCTGTTCTCCACCCCCGTGATCCCGGTCGCATGATCGCGCTCGCACAGACGGAGAAGATCAGCATGTTCCGCAGCTTTCTCATCGGCGTCGCATCGTTCGGCATCACCAGCGTGATGATCCTCGGCAGCGGCCTGCAGGGCTCCAGCTTCCTCGGCTGACCCTGCCGGCCGCCCCGGCGGCCCCTTTTATCTGGAACTTGGGGCCCATGCGCCCGGTTCTTTCGGCACCCCCCCAAGATCCAAGGAGCCGTGCCGATGTCCGAAGACCATGTAATCGACCGAGTCCGCGAGGATGCGCTCCCCGGCGAGGAGCGCACGCTTGATCCCAAGCCCGAGTGGCAGCCGCGCTATCGCGGATCGGATCGGCTGAAGGACAAGGTGGCCATCGTCACCGGCGCCGACAGCGGGATCGGCCGGGCGGTCGCCGCGCTCTACGCCCGCGAAGGCGCCGATGTCGCCATCGTCTATCTCAACGAACACCGGGATGCCGAGGACACCGCAGAAGCGGTCCGCGCCGAAGGCCGCCGCGCGATCACCATTGCGGGTGACGTGGGCGACAAGGCGTTCTGCGAGGACGCCGTGCAGAAGGTGATCGCCGAGTTCGGCCGCCTCGACATTCTCGTCAACAATGCCGGGGAGCAGCATCCCGACAAGGACATCGTCGACATCACCGAGCAGCAGCTCCGGCGGACTTTCCAGACCAACATCTTCGGGATGTTCTTCCTGGTCCAGGCCGCCTCGCCGCACCTCAAACGGGGCGCCGCGATCGTCAACTGCACCTCGGTGACGATGTATCAGGGCGAGCCCGAGCTGCTCGACTATAGCGCCACCAAGGGCGCGATCACTGCCTTCACCCGCAGCCTGTCGATGAACCTGATCGAGAAGGGCATCCGCGTGAACGCCGTCGCCCCGGGCCCGATCTGGACCCCGCTCAACCCGAGCGGCGGCGCGTCGCCCGAGAAGCTCGAACATTTCGGCGAGAGCGTGCCGATGGGCCGGCCGGGCCAGCCCAACGAAGTCGCCCCGGCCTTCCTGTTCCTCGCCTGCGAGGATTCGAGCTACATGTCCGGCCAGGTACTCCACCCGAACGGCGGCACGGCCGTCAACGGCTGAACGGCGCCGCGCCGGTCTCAGACCGGCGCGGTTTCGCCGACCAGCCCGGTGGGCGCCTCCTCTCCGCGCGAATAGACGCCGGTGAGCAGCCCGGCGGCAAGCACATGCCCCGCCATCGCCTTTACCAGCGCGCTGCGGCCGGGATTTTCGCCGATCTCGCAGCCACCGCCGAGCGCGAACAGCTGGAAGGCATAATGGTGCGGACCATGGCCGGTCGGCGGATCGGGCGGGAGCCAGCCCTCGCCGAGGAAGCTGTTGCGGCCGACATCCTTGCCCTCCGCATCGCCAGCCCCATCGGCGCGGATCGCGCCTTCCTTCAGGTCGCCCTCGACCGGCAGGCCCCAGATCACCGCATGGACCAGCGGCTGCGGCGCCGGCGCATCGGGATCCTCGACGATCAGCGCCAGGCACTCGGTGCCCTCGGGCACGCCGGTCCAGAACAGGGGCGGCGACACCCCCTCGCCGTCCGCGGTGAAGCGCTCGGGCAGGCGGCCGCCGTTCGCAAAGGCCGGGCTGGCAAGGTGGAGCACCTCGAAGCTGCCGAGTTCGGGCTGGACGATCGCCAGCTTGTTGGCGCCGGCGCGCAGCCCCTTCAGCGCGCTTCCCAGCCAGTGCGGTATATGTTCGAGCATCGCGGACTCTCTCCCGTTTGGCAGCCAAACGCGCCGGGCCCCGCGATTATCCCGCGTTACAGGTCCAGCTTCTCGTAATCGGCCGGCGGCGTGATTCCCTCCATCCGCTCGGCGAGCAGCTGGCGGAAGCTCGGGCGGCTCTTCATCCCGATATACCAGCGCTTGGCGAGCTCATGACTCTTCCAGTCGATTCCGCCCAGATAATCGGCGACCGAAATCTGCGCCGCCGCGGTAATGTCGGCAAGGCTCATCGTCGCACCGGCCAGCCAGGTGCGGTGATCGAGCAGGTAATCGATATAGTCGAGATGCCCGACCGCCGCCTTCATCGCGTCGCGCAGCACCTTGGCGTCGGGCGGCTGGCGATAGACGATCCGCTTGATCATCCGCTCGTGGAGCAGCGGCGCGGTGATGTCGCTGTAGAAATTGTTATCGAACCACACCACCAGCCGGCGGATCTCGGCGCGATCGACCGCCGAGCCGTTGAGCAGCGCGTTCTTGGTCACCGTCTCCTCGAAGAATTCGCAGATCACGGTCGAGTCGATCAGGGTCACGTGGCGCTCGGCATCGATCATCACCGGGGTCTGGCCGGTGGGATTGAGGTCGAGGAATTCGTCGCGCCGCTGCCACGGTGATTCGCGCACCGGCTCATAGGCGATGCCCTTCTCGCCCAGCAGGAGCCGGACCTTGCGCGAGAAGGGACAGAGCGGGAATTGAAGGAGCTGCCACATGGGGAAAGCCATAAGCAGCGGAAATGGGCCGGGGAAGACTCGTTGTAGCGCGGGCCGCATTTCTATATTTTGAGAAGCATTCTAGAACGGAGCCGCACCATGGCGCTCAGCATCAAGGACGAAGAGACCGACCGGCTGGTGCGCCGCTACGCGCGCGCCAAGGGGGTGAGCTATACGACGGCGATCCGCATGGCCGTGCGCGAGGCAATGGATCGCGACCGGACCAGCAAGGACAGCTTCACCGATCGGCTGAAGCGGGCCCAGGCAGTTGCAGCCGGTCAGCCGCGCAATGATCACAGCGCCGACGACATACTGGGATATGACGAGCACGGCCTGCCGCGGTGATCGCGATCGACACCTCGGCACTCGTCGCCCTGCTCTTCGGCGAGCCCGAAGCGGATCGCATCACGGCGCTGCTGGACGAGACCGACACCGTGCTGATCGGCGCACCGACGGCACTGGAGTTTCGCATGGTGGTGCTCGGGCAATCGACCCGCGCGGCCGCAGACGCCGGCTCGGCGTTGATCGCCAAGCCGCCCTTCGTGATCGTGCCGTTCGGCGAGGATCACCTGCAGGTCGCCGCCGACGCGTTCGACCGTTTCGGCAAGGGACGTCATCCCGCCCGCCTGAACTATGGCGACTGCATGGCCTATGCGGTCGCCGCCCTTGCGGACTGCCCGCTGCTCTTCAAGGACGACGACTTCCGCCACACCGACGTGGCCGCCGCACTGGAATAAAGCCATCCCGTCAAACCCGTCATTCCGGCGAAAGCCGGAATCCATTGGGGCCTCCGTCGCGGCGCATGCAGAGAGCGAGTGGCGAATGGATCCCGGCTTTCGCCGGGATGACGAAGGTGGGAAACGGTCCCCACCTTCATCCCGTCACTCCGCCGCCACCGCCTCGACGGTGTCGCCCAGCGGATGCGGCAGCCGGGTGAGCATTTCCTTCGGCACCACCTGCCAGAACTTGCCGATTTCGCGGTCCCAGTCCTCCAGCAGGCCTTTCGACCATTTGCTGTCGGTCTCCTCCGCATGGGCCTCGACCAGCGACCGGAGCTTGGCTTCCCAGTGGCTGGAGGCCAGCCGGTTCCAGGTGATGTTCTCCGGATTGGCGTGGCGCTCGAAGCTGCCGTCGACATCATAAACGAACGCCATGCCGCCGGTCATGCCCGCGCCGAAGTTCATGCCGACGCGGCCGAGCACCACCGCGGTGCCGCCGGTCATATATTCGCAGCCGTTCGCGCCGCAGCCCTCGACCACCACATCGGCGCCCGAGTTGCGCACCGCAAAACGCTCGCCCGCCTGGCCTGCCGCGAACAGCCGGCCCGAGGTGGCACCGTATAGTACGGTGTTGCCGATGATCGTGTTGTTCCACGACTCGATCGGCGAGCTGACCATCGGCCGCACCACGATGATGCCGCCCGACAGGCCCTTGCCGACATAGTCGTTGGCGTCGCCGAACACCTCGAGCGTGATGCCCTTGCAGAGAAACGCGCCGAGAGACTGGCCCGCGGAGCCGCGCAGCCGGACATGGACGTGCCCATCCTGCAGCGTCGACATGCCGAACTTGTTCGTGACCTCGGACGAGAGCCGCGTGCCCACCGCGCGGTGGGTGTTGCGCACCGAATAGGTGAGCTGCATCTTCTCGCCGCGCGCGAACACGGGTGCGGCATCCTTGATCATCTGCGCGTCGAGGCTGTCCGGCACGTCATTGCGGAAGGTGCTGAGGCTGAAGCGCCGCTCGGCATCGTCCGCGTCCACCTTGGCGAGGATCGGGTTGAGGTCGAGATCGTCGAGATGCTCGGCGCCGCGGCTGACCTGGCGGAGCAGCTCGGTGCGGCCGATCACGTCGTCCAGGCTCTTGCAGCCGAGCTTGGCGAGGATCTCGCGGACTTCCTCGGCGATGAAGGTCATCAGGTTGATGACCTTCTCGGGCGTGCCGACGAACTTGGCGCGCAGCTTCTCGTCCTGGGTGCAGACGCCCACCGGGCAGGTGTTCGAATGGCACTGGCGGACCATGATGCAGCCCATCGCGACCAGGCTCAGCGTGCCGATACCGAATTCCTCGGCGCCGAGGATCGCGGCGATGACGATGTCGCGCCCGGTCTTGAGCCCGCCATCGGTGCGCAGCTTGATGCGGCCGCGCAGCCCGTTCAGCGTCAGCGTCTGGTTCACCTCCGACAGGCCCATTTCCCAGGGTGTGCCCGCGTACTTGATGGAGGTGAACGGCGACGCGCCGGTGCCGCCATTGTGGCCGGCGACCAGAATCACGTCGGCATGGGCTTTCGCCACGCCCGCCGCGACCGTGCCGATGCCGGCCGAGCTGACCAGCTTCACGCACACCCGCGCGCGCGGATTGATCTGCTTCAGATCGTAGATCAGCTGCGCCAGGTCCTCGATCGAATAGATGTCGTGGTGCGGCGGCGGCGAGATCAGCGTCACGCCCGGCGTCGCATGGCGCAGCCTGGCGATGAACTCGGTAACCTTGAAGCCGGGCAGCTGGCCGCCCTCGCCGGGCTTGGCGCCCTGGGCCACCTTGATCTCGATCTCGTCGCAGGCGTTGAGATATTCCGCGGTCACGCCGAACCGGCCCGAGGCGACCTGCTTGATCGAGGAGTTGGCGTTGTCGCCATTCTCGTAGGGCGTGTAGCGCGCCGAATCCTCGCCGCCTTCGCCCGACACGGCGCGCGCGCCGATCCGGTTCATCGCGATGGCGAGCGTCTCGTGCGCCTCGGGGCTCAGCGCGCCCAAGGACATTCCCGGCGTGACGAAGCGCTTGCGGATCTCGGTGATCGCCTCGACCTGGTCGATCGGCACGCCGCTCTCGGGGAAGTTGAACTCGAGCAGGTCGCGCAAGTACACCGGCGGCAGGTCCCGCACCCCGCGCGAGAAGGCGAGATAGCTGGAATAGCTGTCGTTCGACACCGCGGTCTGCAGCTGGTGCATCAGCTGCGCCGAATAGGCATGCGCCTCGCCGCCCGCGCGCTGGCGGTAGAATCCGCCGACCGGCAGCGTCGCCACGCCCGCATCATAGGCCGCCTCGTGGCGCATCATCGCCGAGAGGTGGAGCGAGGCATAGCCTTCGCCCGAGATCTTGGCCGGCATGCCGGGGAACAGGTCGTTCACCAGCGCGCGGCTGAGGCCCACCGCTTCGAAATTATAGCCGCCGCGATAGGAGCTGATCACCGCGATACCCATCTTCGACAGGATCTTGAGCAGTCCCTCGTCGATCGCCTTGCGGTGGCGCTTCAGGCACTCGGCGAGGCTCAGCTCGCCGAACAGGCCGCGCGCGTGCCGATCGGCGATCGCGGCCTCGGCCAGATAGGCGTTCACCGTGGTCGCGCCGACGCCGATCAGCACCGCATAATAATGCGTGTCGAGGCACTCGGCGGTGCGGACGTTGACGCTGGCATAGGAGCGCAGCCCCCGGCGGACGAGGTGGGTGTGCACCGCCGCCGCCGCCAGCACGCCGGCGATCGCCGCCTTGTCGGGCCCGCTATGTTCGTCGGTGAGAAACAGTTCGGTGCAGCCGGCGCGGACGGCCTGCTCGGCCTCGTGGCGGATGCGCTTGATCGCGAGCTTGAGCGATTCGGGATCGCCATCGGCCGCGAAGGTGCAGTCGATTTCCGCCGCGCTCGACCCGAAATGCGCGCGCAACCGGTGCCAGTCGGCATTGGTGAGCACCGGGCTCTCCAGCACCAGCACCGGGCTGCCCGCGCCTTCGGTATCGAGGATGTTGGCGAGGTTGCCGAACCGCGTCTTGAGCGACATCACATAGCGCTCGCGCAACGGATCGATGGGCGGGTTGGTCACCTGGCTGAAATTCTGGCGGAAGAACTGGCTGATCAGCCGCGACTTGAACGAGATCACCGCGAGCGGCGTATCGTCGCCCATCGAGCCGATCGCTTCCTTGGCGGTCTCGACCATCGGCGCGAGGATCAGTTCCATGTCCTCGAGCGTCTGGCCGGCGGCGACCTGGCGGCGCGACAGCTCGGCGCGCTCATAATAGGTCTCGGCCGGCGCCGCGGGCAGGTCGTCGATCGACAGGAAGCCCTGCACCATCGAAGCGTAATCGGCCTCGCCGGCGATCTGGTCCTTGATCGCGCGGTCGTGGAGCAGCTTGCCCTCGTCGAGGTCCACCGCGATCATCTCGCCCGGCCCGAGCCGGCCCTTGGCGACGACGTTCGCCTCGGGCACCGGCACCATGCCGGTTTCCGACCCGACGATCAGCAGCCCGTCCGAGGTCTGGGTATAGCGCAAGGGGCGGAGCGCGTTGCGGTCCATGCCCGCCACCGCCCAGCGGCCGTCGGTCATCGCAAGTGCTGCGGGGCCGTCCCACGGCTCCATCACCGAGGCGAGATACTGGTACATCGCGGCGTGCGCCGGCGGCGTATCCTCGTCCTGCTGCCAGGCTTCGGGCACCAGCATCAGCTTGGCGGTGGGCGCGTCGCGGCCCGAGCGGCAGATCGCCTCGAACACCGCGTCGAGCGCGGCCGTGTCCGACGCGCCGGCCGGGATCACCGGCTTGATGTCCTCGCTCTGCTCGCCGAACGCGATGCTCGCCATCTTGATCTCGTGGCTGCGCATCCAGTTCTGGTTGCCGCGGATCGTGTTGATCTCGCCGTTATGCGCCAGGCAGCGGAACGGCTGCGCCAGCCACCATTGCGGGAAGGTGTTGGTGGAATAGCGCTGGTGGAAGATCGCGACGCGGCTCTCGAAGCGCGAATCCTTGAGGTCCGGGTAGAAGTCGGACAGCGATTCGGCGAGGAACAGGCCCTTGTAGATGATCGAGCGGCACGACAGCGAGCAGATGTAGAAGCCGCCCACCTGCGCCGCGATCACCCGCTTCTCGATGCGACGGCGGATCAGATAGAGCTGGCGCTCGAACTCGGCGGCGTCCATCGCGTCGGGCATCGGCCCGGCGATCATGATCTGCTCGATCTCGGGGCGCGTCGCCTGCGCCTTCATGCCGATCACCGAGACGTCGACCGGCACCTGGCGCCAGCCATAGATGGTGTAGCCCGCCTCGATGATCTCGCTCTCGACGATGGTGCGGCAGGTCTCCTGCGCGCCGAGGTCGGTGCGCGGCAGGAAGATCATGCCGACGGCGAGGCGGTTCGGCAGCACGCGGTGGCCGCTGCCGACGATCTGCTCGTCGAAGAAGCGCAAGGGGAGATCGACATGGATGCCGGCGCCGTCGCCGGTCTTGCCGTCGGCATCCACCGCCCCGCGGTGCCACACCGCCTTCAGCGCATCGATCGCCGACTGGACGACCCGGCGCGACACCTGACCGTCGGTCGCCGCAACCATGCCCACGCCGCAGGCATCGCCTTCATATTCGGGGCGGTACATGCCCTCACGGGCGAGGCGTTGGCGCTCGGCGGCCAGCTTGATGTCGTCCATTGTCTTCCTCGATCTTCCTTCGCGCGGGCCCCGTGGGCGCGCGGTGCTTACTTCTTGGCGGGCGGGGCGGACTTCGCGCCCAGCAGCTTCAGGATCTTCTCGCGCTCTTGCGGCGTCAGATCCTCGGCCTTGCGCGGCGACGGGAGGTCCTTGGTGCCGGCTTGCGCCGCCTGCACCAGTGCCGGCATCTGCTTCATGATCTCCGGCATCGCCTCGGCCATGGTCTGCGCCATGTCCGGCCCCATCATCAGTTCCATCGAGCTGCGCGCATAATGGCTGCCCGCCGGCGTCGCGAAGAAGCGCTGGAGCGCCTGCAGCTCGGGCAGCGTATATTCGCGCGCATAGGCCCGGGCGAGCGCGACCCGCACCTTGGGCTCGAGCGTGGACATCAGCTTGCCCATCTCGCCCATCATCGACCGCATCATCCGCTGCTGGCGTTCCTGCCAATAGGGATCATAGATCTCCATCACCTCGCGCAGCGTCGTCTGGCCGAGCGCGGCAACCTCCGCCTCGCTCATCCCGCCCATCTGCGCGAAGTCGCGCATCGGAATCTCCGCGGCGGAGCCCACCATCGATTCCATCATGCGGTTGAAATTCCCGCCCAGCATCCGCTGGTACATCCCCTGCGGGATCAGCTTGTCCGCCAGCTCGCGCGCGACCGCGAGGCGCGCGGGATCGGGCGCGGCGGCGGCCGGTGCGGACGCCGCCGGGGGCTGGGTCTGCGCCAGCGCAGGGCTGGCGGCGGCGAGCAGCAGTGCGGTGGCGAGCGCCTTCATGCGACGCTCGCTTCGCGCTTGGCCGAAATCGGTGCCTTGGCCCGTGCCTTCATCCACGTGTGCATATGCGCTGCCACGTCGCGACCGTCGCGGATCGCCCACACCACCAGACTGGCGCCGCGGACGATGTCGCCGGCGGCGAACACGCCGTCCATGCTGGTCATCATCGTCTTGCCGTCGGTGCGCAGCGTGCCCCAGCGGGTGACGCCCAGTTCCTCGGCGCCGAACAGCTTGGGCAGGTCCTCGGGCTCGAAGCCCAGCGCCTTGATGACGAGGTCGGCCGGCATCTGCAGCGCCCCGCCCGGATCGACCTCCGGTGCGCGGCGGCCCGAGGCGTCGGGCGCGCCGAGGCGCATCTTGGAGGCACGCACGCCGGTCACCTGCTCGGTGCCGTCGAACGCTTCCGGCGCGGAGAGCCAGACGAACTCGACGCCTTCCTCCTCGGCATTGGCGACTTCGCGCTGCGAGCCCGGCATGTTCGCCCGGTCGCGACGGTACAGGCACTTCACCGACGCCGCGCCCTGGCGGATCGCGGTGCGGACGCAGTCCATCGCGGTATCGCCGCCGCCGACGACCACGACATGCTTGCCGAGCGCGTTGAGGCTGCCATCGTCATAGGCTGGCACCGCGTCGCCGAAATTCTTGCGGTTCGACGCGGTGAGGTAATCGAGCGCGTCGACCACGCCCTTGGCGCCGACGCCCGGCGCCTTGATCGCGCGCGCCTTGTAAACGCCGGTGGCGACCAGGATCGAATCGTGGCGCTGGCGGAGTTCGCCCAGCGTCGCGTCGCGGCCGACCTCGAAATTGCGGTGGAAGACGATGCCCGCCTGCTCGAGCCGGTCGACGCGGCGCATCACCACGTCCTTCTCCAGCTTGAAGCCGGGGATGCCATAAGTGAGCAGCCCGCCCGAACGATCGTAGCGGTCGTAGACATGGACCTCATAGCCGTAGCCGCGCAGATATTCGGCGGCGGCGAGGCCCGCAGGTCCCGCGCCGATGATGCCGACCGACTGGCCGCGATCACGCCCGACCTGCACCGGCTCCACCCAGCCTTCGGCCCAGGCGGTGTCGGTGATGAACTTCTCGACCGAGCCGATCGTCACCGCGCCGTGGCCCGAGAATTCGATCACGCAATTGCCTTCGCACAGCCGGTCCTGCGGGCAGATGCGGCCGCAGATCTCGGGCATGGTCGAGGTGCTGTTGGATAGCTGGTACGCCTCCTGCAGCCGCCCCTCGGCCGTCAGGCGCAGCCAGTCCGGGATATGGTTGTGCAGCGGGCAGTGCACCGAACAATAGGGCACGCCGCACTGGCTGCAGCGGCCGGCCTGCGATTCCGCATCGGGCACCGCATAGCGCTCCGCGATCTCGCGAAAGTCTTCCGCACGCAGCTGGGCGGGGCGCTTGGCCGGATACGCCTGCGGGCGTCCGACGAATTTGAGCATGGGATCGTCAGCCATGCCGCCCCCCCTACAGGAGAGCGGCAGCGCAATAAAGACAGTAATACTTACCTATATGGGTTCAGAACCCGACTTTTCACCTTCCGAACACGAAAACCCACGTCGCAAAGGTCCGAAACGGCCTTATCGCATGGAAAGCCAAATCAGTGCGGCCGTTCCCGCAACAATGCGATAGAGCGCGAAGGGCGTGAAGCCATGCTTGCTCACGATGCCGACGAACCACTTGATCACCGCCAGCGCCACCACGAACGCGACGACGAAACCGACGCCGATCTCGCCCCAGCCGACGCCGCTGGTCGCCAGCATCTCCCGGTTCTTGAGCAGCTCAAGCGCGGTTGCGCCCAGCATCGTCGGGATGGCGAGGAAGAAGCTGAACTCCGCTGCCGTGCGCCGCTCGACGCCGAGCGACAGCGCGCCCATGATCGTCGCGCCCGAGCGACTGATGCCCGGCACCATCGCCAGGCACTGGACGAAGCCGATGCCGATCACGCGCACCATCGGGATCTCGGCGATGCCGTGGATCGTCGCCGACTTGACCAGCCGCTCGATGACGAGAATCGCGACGCCGCCGACGATCAGCGCCCAGGCCACCACCTTGGGCGCGCCGAGCAGCGCCTCGATATGCTTGTGGAGCGCGAGGCCGATCACCGCGGCGGGGATGAAGGCGATCAGCAGGTTGCGTACGAAGCGCAACGACACCGGGTTGAGCTTGAGCAGCCCGTCCAGCACCGCCCAGAAGGTGCGCCAGTAGAGCACCACCACCGCCAGGATCGCGCCCAGCTGGATGACGACGTTGAACATCGCCCAGCGCGCCGAATCATAGCCCATCAGCTCGCTGGCGAGGATCAGGTGTCCGGTCGAGGAGACCGGCAGGAACTCGGTAACGCCTTCGACGATGCCGAGCAGGATCGCCACCAGCAGCGTGGTCATGGAAAGGCTCCTTGCAGGGTCGCGCCGGGCGACCCCTGCAAGGCGCCGCCCGGCAGGGGGAATGGATCAGGCGGTCGCGCGGAAGCGGCTGAAGCGGCCCGCCTGGCGGAAGCGCACCAGCCAGCTCGGCGCCACCGTCGCCATCGGCGTGGGCGTAACGCCCAGCGCGGCGAGGCCCTCGGCACCCGCCGGCACGACATTGTCGGCCTGCAGCATCGCGAACTGGTCGCGGGTGATCGGCGTGCCGGGCAGCGCGGCGATCAGACCGCTAAGCGAATCGGGCAGTTCGACGAAATGCGGCTTGCGGCCGATCGCGCCGGCGATCCAGTGGAGCAGCGCCGACATGCTCAGCACGTCCGGGCCGCCCAGCGTATAGGTCTTGCCGCCATGCGTCGCCGGATCGGCGAGCGCCGCCGTCACCGCCTGCGCGACGTCGGCGACGAACACCGGCTGGAACCGGGTCTCGCCGCGCACGATCGGCACGATGTTCAGCGGCGCACCGGCGATCATGCCCGCAAAGCGGTTCACGAACGCATCCTCGCGGCCGAACACGATCGAGGGACGCAGAATGGTTGCACCCGGGAAGGCGGCGAGCACGGCCTGCTCGCCGGCCGCCTTGCTGCGGCCATAGGCGGAGGGCGAGCCGGCATCGGCACCGAGCGCCGAGATGTGCACCAGCGCGCCGGCACCCGCGGCCTTGGCCGCCTCGGCGACGTTGCGCGCACCCTGGACGTGGACCTTGTCGAAATCGCCCGCGAGGATGCCGACGAAGTTCACCACCGCGTCGCTGCCCTGCAGCGCACGGGCGAGCGTCTCGGGCTTGGTGATGTCGCCGACGACAAGCTGGGTCTGGCCCAGATTCCCCTGGGTCTTGATAAACCAGGCGTCGCGGGGCTTGCGCTCGACGACGCGGACGCGCGCGCCGGCGGCGAGCAGCTCCTGCGCCACGTAGCGGCCGAGGAAGCCCCCACCGCCGATCAGGGTTACCAGCCTGTCCTTCATCTTCCGCCTCTTGCCTCGCAAACGTGCGGCCCCAATGCCGTGCGGACGGCTAAACGGCAAGCGCGACGCGAAGTCCATTATTTTTCGCAAAAAGTGTTTGACACCCCCCGCAAACCTCCACTAGAGGCGCCGGCCTACCCCGTGCCCAGATGGCGGAATTGGTAGACGCACCAGCTTCAGGTGCTGGCGATCGCAAGGTCGTGGAGGTTCGAGTCCTCTTCTGGGCACCATTTCCCCCCTGATGGGCGGAAACCTTGGATTTCCGAAGTTTTTGGCAGCCGGTGGCACATAATCCTGTCACAGACGAAGGTGCGCCGAATTTGGCCCGGAAGTCCTACCTGCTGCGCCGCGAAGAGCGCTGGTACTACAATCGCGCCTTCCCGAAGGAGCTGTGGCCGCTCGTTGGCCGCAAGCCGTTCCGCATCGCGTTAGGAACGTCGTCACTGGAAGAAGCGCAGCGGCTGCGGGGACTCGCCGAACAGCGCTACTGGGCGGCAGTGGACGAAGCGCGAGCGAAGGTCGCGAAGCATCAACCCAGACGATTGACTGAAATCGAAGCGATTTCGCTCGTCGTTCGCTGGTTTCGTCAGGCGGTTGAGAGCGGCCCCGAGATGGTGCTGGCCGTCAGCAAATCTCCGGACGATTTGGATCATCACCTAGCGATGATCGATGAAGCCGAGGTCGAGGCCCGTCAGGCGGTCGCTGAACGCGATGTATCGACCGTGCGCGCCGAGGTGGAGTCGCTACTCAGGCGCGAGGGATATGCGGTCGATAGAAAGTCGCCCGCGTATACGCCGATGCTGCTGGCCATGCTTCGCGCACGCCGAGAGGCGCTGCTTGGGCAGCGCGCGCGGCTGCTTGGGCGTTATGACTGGCACCCGGCCGATCCCCTATTCAGCGGCGCTCTGGCGCAAGGCGAAACGGAGCAGGCGCTCCAACATACCATTGGCGACCTCATTCGCGAGTATCAGGCCTCCAAGGAGCAGAAGCGCAGGTGGAGCCAATCCACGATCACCGCACATAAGCCCGTCTACAGGCTTCTGCGGGAGACCTTCGGCGAGACCCGTGAGTTGCGGACCATCGGCCGTGAGGACGGGCGGCACCTGTTCAACATGATCGTCGGCATGCCGATGAACCTCGGGAAGACGAAGGAGCTAAAGGGCCTTACCGTCCCCCAAGCGGTCGCGAAGGCTCGGGCGCTCGGCCTGCCCACCATCGGTCCGAAAACCATTAATGGCAGTTACGTCACCTTCGTGAAGGCGATGTTCAAATGGGCCGTCACCGAGGGCTGGATGGACCGCAATCCGCTCGACGGCGACTTCAGGGTTGCGGACGATGTAGCGGAGCATGAGAAGCGAGACGCCTTCCAGCCCGACCAACTGCGCGTCCTGTTCTCGGCAAGCCCATGGGACGGAAGCTACGACCGCATGGGGCCGAAGGCTGGCAAATTCTGGATTCCACTGCTCTGCCTCTTCCACGGCCTCCGGCTCGGCGAAGCGGCGGGGATGCACGTAGAAGACGTGACGGAGCGCGAGGGTCACCCCGTATTCCACCTGCGAGCGTTCGACGGGCGCAGCTCGAAGACCAAGGGGTCACGTGGCATCCTGCCGATCCACCCCGAGCTGATCCGCATGGGCTTCCTCGCCTATGTCGAGCAGCGGCGGCGCACCAAAGCCATCGGCCTGTTCCCGGACGTCGCCACCAGCAAGAACGGCAAGGTGGGTGCGAAGACCGGAGAATGGTTCGCGCGTCTCGTGCGCGAGCGCGGGCTGGTCGGGACCAAGCTGACCATGCACTCCTTCCGGCACAGCTTCGAGGATCGCCTGCGGGAAGACGAGGTGCCCGAGCGGACCGCGTTGGCGCTTTCGCGGCGCACCGAGCGCGGGTCGCGCGGCGTGTATGGTGACGGCCTTTCCGTCGCGAGCCGAGCTCGGTGGATGGCCAAGCTTGCCCATCCCGGACTTGACCTTGGACACCTACACCTTGGCGAGGCCGACCGAGAAGCGGCAGAGTAGGACACGACCGAGCTGCCGCATACGTGCGGCGATTATCCCTCACTATCGGGTGAGGAAACGCCGTCGGGGCCAGCGACGGGCATTGTCACCCACTCTTGGAGAGGGAAGCCGAAACGGCTTCGCTCGCCGTTCCCGTCAACATCGCACCCGCCCTGCCGCTCCCGTGGAGTGCGCAGCGCGCTGGCATGCCTGGAGCAGACCAATGTCCACCACGAAGCCCGCACCGCTCAAGCCCGTATCGCTCACCGAACTGTTCGCCACCGACATGCCCAAGCGCGGGCAGCTGCTTTCGCCTTGGCTGCGCGAACAGGAAAGCTGCCTCGTCTGGGCAGCGGCAGGTGTGGGAAAGACGATGTACACCCTGTCGCTAGCGCTCGCCATCGCAGGCGGCGGGAGCCTGATGGGTTGGACCTCGCCGCGCCCACGCCGGGTCCTGCTGATCGACGGCGAGATGCCGCTGGACGACCTGCAAGAGCGCCTGCGCATGCTGGCGGGCACCATCGAGGGCATCGACCTAGGCGCGGCCGGGACGAACCTCACCGTTCTCGCCCGCCATGGCCAGTCGCCCGACGCCATCTTCCCCGACTTCGGAAAGGAAGAAGAGCAGGACGCGAACCTTGCCCTCGTCCGCTCCTACAACCCCGACGTTGTCATTCTGGACAACCTCAGCACGCTCGCGACGGTCGCCAACGAGAATGATACAGCCGAGGTCCAAAAGGTCGTGAAGTTCCTGGCGCGGCTGAAACAGGCGCGCATCGGCTGCATCGTCGTCCACCATGCCAACAAGGGCGGCCAGCAGTTCCGGGGCAACACCATGCTGGCCACCACGTTCGAGGTCATCATCGGGTTGAAGCGGGACAAGTCGGGGGACGTGCTCGACACCTCGGGGACCACGCGGTTCCACCTCGAATGGACCAAGTTCCGGGGGCGTCGGGACGCCAGCGTCGGGGACCGGGCGGTTCACCTCGCTGATCGCGAGGGGCGGCTGGCGTGGGTCTCCGAACGACCGGAGGACGAGGTGTTGGAGGCACTTGCCTCACTGATACGCACCAGTCGCTATCAAACGCAGGCAGAAGTGGGACAGGCGCTGCCATCGCACCTGTGGCCGAATGAGAACCCTCCATCGGCTGGCTGGATCAGCAAGCAGTTCAAACGGCTGAAGGCCCGCCCCGACATCATCCGAAGCGGAGAGATCACGGCGCATTTCGAAGCGGCCGGGGAGGAACCGCAGGACGACGAGCTGTGAGGACTGATTGCGGGGGGCTGCTAGGCCCCGCCATAGGCGGTTCACCAGAACTATAAGGGTCGTGAACCGTGAAGTGGCAGATTTCCGTGCTTCAGGCTCCTCTTGGCGGGGTTTGAATCACGTCCCCCGTGAAGCCGGTCAGTTTCTCGGCGAAAATTCGAAGGCCGATACACAGCGGAGGAACCGGCGCCCTCCCCCTGTGGGGAGGGTGTCGGCCCATTCGACGGGAACCGACGCTACTTGCACTCTATCGCAACTTCTGACGCTTATAGGCCAAGCGCGGCGGGCTGGCCCTCACCGGCGCGAGTCGTTAGGCTCCGGCGAAACAGAGCGAATGCTATGCCGGTACCAGACTATCAGACTTTGATGCTGCCGCTCCTTCGGCGACTCGGTGAACAACAAGGCCCGGTAGCGATCAGGGAGTTCCTTGAATCCGTCGCTGACGAGTTTGCACTGACGCCCGACGAACGTGCAGAACGCATCCCCAGTGGGCAGGAGAACCTGCTAGCGAATAGGCTCGCTTGGGCGCGCACCTACCTCGGCAAGGCGGGCCTGCTCGCCTCACCAAAGCGCGGGCTCGTGTCAATTACGGAGCGCGGCCGCCATCTATTAGCGGACGAGTCAGTGGTGATCACCAACGCGACGCTTGCGCGCTATCCAGAGTTCCAGAATTGGCTAACGCGCTCTCGCGAAACTGCGGTTGCCACGCCGCCTTCAGCACCGTCAGAAACATCGGTGGCCAGTGTCTCACGCGCCCCGGTGGAGCTAGATGCTGGCACTCCTCGCGAACGAATCGACGAAGCCGTTCAGGAGATTGAGGCGGACCTCCGAACGGAGCTTCTAGACCGCGTGCGGCAGATGACTCCCGCTGAGTTCGAAGGTCTTATCCTCCGGCTGTTATTGGCGATGGGCTACGGGCAAGGCCTCGATGAGATGGCGCTGGCCCTCGGAGGTTCTGGGGACGGCGGTGTAGACGGTGTCATTCATCAAGACCCACTCGGGCTAGACCGCGTCTACGTGCAAGCGAAGCGATACAAGGAAGGCAATAATGTCGGATCAGTCGATATTCGCGGCTTCGTTGGTGCGCTGAACATCAATCGCGCTACCAAAGGCGTCTTCGTCGCCGCCTCGCAGTTTACCCTGGAGGCGAAGCGGGCAGCGGACGGGGCAACGATGCAGGTTGTACTTATCGACGGTGACCAGCTCACGCGCCTGATGGTACGCCACAAGGTGGGCGTGCTGGTGCGCAGCACGGTGGAAATCAAATCCATCGACGAAGGCTTTTTCTCGACCTAGCGGGCGCTCTTCGTGGTAGCGCCGGGAGCCGTTGCGTCCGCTCAAATTCAGCCTTACAAACTGGCGTAACGTTCGTAGCGCTGGTTTGAAAGGGCATCCCCGCATGAAGGTCGTTACCTACTATCGCGTCTCCACGGCTGCACAGGGCCGGTCTGGCCTCGGCCTGGAGGCGCAGCGAGACGCGGTGGAGGCCTTCTGCCGCGCTCGTGGCTGCGAGGTGCTGGCGGAGTTCACCGAGATCGAGAGCGGCAAGCGCAACGACCGACCGCAATTGGCCGCAGCACTGCACCGCGCCAAGGTGACCGGCGCGACCCTCGTTATCGCGAAGCTGGACCGCCTGTCCCGTAACGCCGCCTTCCTGCTCACGCTGCGCGACAGCGGGGTGGAGTTC
This sequence comes from Sphingomonas trueperi, assembly GCF_011927635.1. Classification (GTDB taxonomy): domain Bacteria; phylum Pseudomonadota; class Alphaproteobacteria; order Sphingomonadales; family Sphingomonadaceae; genus Sphingomonas; species Sphingomonas trueperi. The sequence goes on along the minus strand of NZ_JAATJB010000006.1, from coordinate 85,989 downwards.
ATTGCAGCGGACATGCCCGACGCCTGCCGACTGACGGTGGGCATTCTCGCGATGGTCGCAGAGCAGGAGCGGGAGGCCATCTCCGCCCGTACCAAGGCGGCACTGGCTTCGGCTAAGGCGCGTGGCAGCCGGCTGGGCAATCCCAACGGCGCTGCCGCAATCCGCCGGGCTGCCAAGGGCAACGCAGGATCGATAGCGGTCCAGAAGGCGGACGCGGATCAGCGGGCGCGAGACCTCGCTGCCACCGTTGCCCAGATGCGTGCCGAGGGACTCCACAGCCTTCCCGCACTGGCCCAAGGGCTGAACGACAGGCACATCAGAACGGCCCGGGGCGGGCGCTGGCATCCATCCTCTGTCCGCAACCTCCTCGCCCGGCTTGAGGCAACGGTCGGCTAGTGGCGCCGGGCCGGGATGCCCTGCTTTTTTCGCGCCTGTTATTCAGCCGCCTCGGCTTGGTGCCACGCATCTTCGGATTGGCTGTGGTTTGCGTAGGTGTCCCAACCGATCTCGTAGTTTTCTGCTTGGTCGCCCCAAGTAGTCCAGCCCGGTCTTGAGCCGCGCGCAAACATCTCCAGCCTGGGGCCTGGAGAGCATTTCTCTACGATATCGTAGAACTCGTCTGGCTTCCGGCTATGCTCCCGCTTCCGAGTAGCGAGGAGATTGACTTGTGTCCGACCGGGCTGGAGCGTTCGAGCGTTCTTCCCGCGTGTCCCGAACAACACGATTTCTGTCACGTTGCGGAAGTAGAAGCCGACACCTCGACCGTCTGACCCGCCATCCTTCCGCACCTTATGCCAGATCAAGTTTGACTTGTACTGGAACCCCCACGCCTTCATGACTTCGAGGCCTTCCGGAAGAAGTGCATTAGGCACCCAGAGGTACAGGTTCGCCGTGTCGGCCACGACCTCAGACACCGGCAAGTCCATGATCTCTTGGAGGTCCATGGTGCCGTACCGGCTCAGCCTGCGATGCTCAGGCGCCATTTTTCCGGTCCGGTTCTGAAAGCGCCAGGGCGGGTCGGCGAGGACGGTCGCAAACCGATTGCCCTGAAGCGCCTCCAGGAACTCAGCTGAGGCATCAATCGGCATCGGGGTCACTCCAGTCGGTTACACATTCCGGCTTAATGCCGAACGCTAACACGGGGCATGGGCCGTTGCGACCCGCGTTGAGGCGGTACAGCAATTTGCCCATCCACGTCGTGGATGCCCCGTACTTGGTATAGGTCGGTCGAGGCTCAGCTGGCTTCGTCGCGGTTGGCTTCAACATCTCGATCTCGCCTGTCTTCTTCAGAGCAGGTCCGACGGAACGGAAGACACGATTCAAGTCAGCGCTGCGCGTAACAAGGACACCGACGTCGATCACGCCGCACTGGCTGAAGGCGCTGAAGGCATACAGATCGCGGTCGAAGGTCTGGTCCTTGCTGTTCCATTCGAGGTCGAACGCGACCCTGTCCTTCACATAATCGATTTTGTGGCCATCGAGGAACTTCGCTCGGGTGATGAGACGCTCTTTAGGCTCCATTACAGGCTTGCCCCTTTTCGCCCGCCCCGTTGCCTCGCGCCATAGTAGCCTCACAAGCAGGTCGGCCTGAACGATAGTCTCATGCCAGCCCTTCGAGCGGAGGTGCGATGAGAACAGCTTCGGAATTTCGGATTCGTTGCCACCCGCCGTCCGGATCATCGTCGTGGTGATCTCGAACGAGCGCAGCGCCGAAAGGATGTCCTCAAACTCGACTGGACGGCTCTGACTAAGGATCAGTGCCGCGTTGCGGTAGCTGTACACCTCATACTTGGCGAGGATGTCGGGAGGGATGCACGCCTTGACAGCTTCCACCGAGTCCGCGACCTCGCTCGGAGCAAGATCGACATCCGCATACGCATCCTCACCGTCGCCATCAGCCTCCGAGTCGCCCCCGAAATCGTCAATGTCGTCGGCCACAGCGCCCCCCCAAATACCTTCGCTGCGGTGAATCAAAACCAGAACAAATTGTCAACGAGAATCCCCCCTCTTCGGCGACCTCCCTTGCGCCTCGTTTAAGTTCGCGAAGGGGACTGAAGGTCGTTCCACTTGCCCTCACCACCGAGGTCTGGCACATACAGTCACATACCGACCGCAGAGAAACGGCGGAAATCCGAGGTTCCTGAAGCGGCTGACACAATCCTCTTCTGGGCACCACTTCCCCCGATAGGGGCGAAGGCAAAGAATCTGGATCTACCAACGATGTAGCGCCGCAGTCTTTCGACTGACGGCGCTTCCTCGCGTCCGCTGTACAAGCGCAAGGCCCCCGCACGCTTGGCTGCCGGGGCCGAAGCAACGCTCAGCGGCTCGGCGAGGCGCTGGTCGCCGGGGGCGGCGGGGCTACCGCGCCTTGGGGCGGCGGCGGGGGCACCGCCCCCGGAGCTGGCGGTACTGCGCCCGGCGGCGGAGCGCCGGCACCCGGAGGCGGCGGTGCGCCCGGGCCACCCGGCGGGGGCGGGCCGTGCGGGCCACCCGGCGGGGGCGGCGGGGCGCCTACGGCCCGGACATTGCCCTGCCCGTCGACGAGGTACGACGCGTGCAGCTGGCCATCGAGATAGCGTCCCTGCACCGTCAGCGCCGCGCCGGACTGGACGTCGGCCGCACCCCGGCCCGCATCGACCAGCGTCCGTCCCGAACCATCCTGCAGCACGAAGCGATCGCCATAGGTCTCGGCGACGCGCCCCTTCACGGTCACGATGCCGCTGGTCTGCGCGAGCCTTGCGACCGCGGTCGGCACGGTCGGCGCCATCTCCACGGTCGGGCGGGTGAGCTGCACCGCGCCCGCGCCGCCCGCGGCACCCAGCGCCAGCAGCGCGGCGGCCGCCACGGCCAGCCGATTGCGCGGCAGCGTGTTCTTCCAATCGGTCATTCCATCAACTCCTCTTGGGTGTTCGATGGCGCCGGTCTAGCGAGTCGCACCCGACCCCCGCTGAACCTTGCGGTTCAGTTTCGGTTTAGGCCCGGAAGCTAGGCGACACGCATGCGGATCCTGCTGGTGGAAGACGACCCCGATCTCGGCCCCGCCATCGCGCGGGCGTTGCGGGCGGAGCATTGCGCGGTCGATCTCGCCGCCGACGGCGTCGACGCGCAGCATCTCGGCGAGACCGAAACCTATGACGCGGCGGTGCTCGATCTCGGCCTGCCGGGCAAAACCGGCGCCGAGATCCTGGCCGCCTGGCGGGCGAACGGGCGTGCGCTGCCCGTGCTGGTGCTCACCGCGCGCGAGGCCTGGGCGGACAAGGTGGCGGCGTTCAAGGCCGGTGCCGACGACTATCTGACCAAGCCGTTCCGCCTCGAGGAGCTGATGATGCGGCTGCGCGCGCTAGTCCGCCGCGCCGCGGGCCATGCCCAGACGCGAATAGAGTGCGGCCCGCTCGCCTTCGAGAGCCAGACCGGCCAGTTCGAGCTGGACGGGCTGCCGCTCAAGCTCACTGCGTTCGAATGGCGGGTGCTGTCGCAGCTGATCCTGCGCCGCGAGGTGGTGATCGAGCGTCTCGACCTGCTCGAGCGCGTCTATGAAGGCGATGCCGATGTCGATTCGAACAGCCTCGAGGTGATCATCGGTCGGCTGCGCCGCAAGATTGGCGCCGAGCGGATCGAGACGGTGCGCGGCCGCGGCTATCGGCTGACCTGCGGCGCGCAGCCCGCATGACGCGCTGGTCGCTGCGCACCCGGATGCTAGTGCTGTCGGCGCTGGTCACCTTGGTGGCGCTGGGGCTCGCCGGCTGGACCATGGCGGGCGTACTCGACCGGGTGGTGACCGGCGGGGTCGACCAGCGGCTCGACGCGCAGCTGGCGGTGCTGGCCAGCGCGGTGCGGGGCGACGGCAGCGTCGATCGTGACCGGCTGGCAGCGCGACAGGGCGCCCTTGCCGCCGGGCCGGGCTGGCGCTGGCGGATCGAAGGTCCACGCGAGACCGTGGGGAGCGCCGATTTCCCCACGCTGCGCTCCCCCTTCCCCGGCCCCGTCGACATCGCGCCCGGGCCACGGCCCCCCGCGCCGCTCGACGGCGAGGATGCCAAGGGCCGCATCCATGCCCGCCGCCTCGTCGTGGAGAGCAGCGCGGGCCCGGTGACACTGACCGCCGCCGCCCCCGGCCGTGTGATCGGCCGGCCGATCCGCGATGCGCTGGTGCCGCTCGCCAGCGTGATCGTGGCGCTGGCGCTGATCTTCGCCATCGCCGCCTGGGTGCAGTTGCGCTTCGCCTTGCGACCGCTGGCGGCGCTGGTCGCCCAGATCGGCGCGATCCGCCGCGGCGAGCGCACGGCCGTGGACGAGGCGCAGCCGGCCGAGCTGCAGCCGCTCGCCGCCGAACTCAACGCCCTTGCCGCCGCCAATGCCGCCACGCTCGCGGCGGCGCGACAATCGGCGGCCAACCTCGCCCATGCGCTGAAGACCCCCGTTGCGACGCTGGCGCTCACCGTCGCGCCCGACACCCCCGAAGCCACGCAGGTTCGCCGGATCGAAGGCGTGATCCGCCACACCCTCGCCCGCGCCCGCGCCGCCGCGGTGAACCGGCGGGCGAGCACCGCCATCGCGCCGGTCGCACGCGATGTGGCAGGCGTGCTGGGCACGCTCTACCCCGGCACGGCGATGCGGCTGGAGATCGCGGCGGACGCGCGGATCGCGACCGACGCGCACGACCTGGCGGAGATCCTCGGCAATCTGCTCGACAACGCCGCGCGGCATGCCCGCCGCACGGTCGTCGTATCGAGCGCTGCCGAGGCGCCGGACCGCATCGCCCTCACGATCGACGATGACGGCCCCGGCATCCCTCTCGAACGCCGCGAACAGGTGCTGCAGCGGGGCGTGCGGCTCGACGAAGGCCCCGCCGGCGACGGGTTCGGCCTCGCGATCGTCCGCGATCTGGTGGCGCTATACGGTGGCACGATGACGCTCGAAGAAAGCCCGCTCGGCGGCCTGCGGGTGCGGCTTACCTGCCCCGACGGTGCGACAGCCTAGCGATCACCCCTCGGCGGCGCGGCGGTCGAGCTGCGCTTGACGATTTCATGCTCCAGGACGCGATCGCGGCGGGTCCGCGTCTTGGCGGAGGCGCCGCGCGCTTCGTCCGCCACCAGCGCCAGCGCCTCGGCGGCGAGGCGGCGGACCGGCTGGTGGATGGTGGTGAGCGGCGGCCATAGCGTTACCGCCGCGGTCGTATCGTCGAAGCCGACCACGGTGAGCTGGCGCGGCACGTCGAGCTGGCGGCGGTGCGCGACCGAGACGATCGCCGCCGCCATGTCGTCGTTGCTGGCGAACACCGCGGTGGGCGGCGCAGGCCCGTCGAGCAGTTCCTCGCCCGCCGCGAGGCCCGAGGCATAGCTGAAGTCGCCCTGCACCAGCTGCACGCCCGCATCGGGGAAATCGCGCATCGCATCCTCCACCCCGGCACGGCGCTCGGCGCTCGCCGCCTGGTCGGGATTGCCCATGACGAAGCCGAGCCGGCGGTGGCCGAGATCGAGCAGATGGCGGGTCATCTCATAGGCGGCGCGGCGGTCGTCGATCCGCACGCAGGTGGCGCCGGGCACGCGATAGGCGCCGATCGCCGCGACCGGCACGCCGGCGCCCTTCAGCGCCCGCAGCACCACCGGCGCCTCGCCGAGCGGCGGCGCGAGCAGGATGCCCGAGAGGCCCGAGGCCGCAAAGCGGGCCAGTTCCGCTTCCGCCGGCGGACGGCCGCCATCACCCTTGAGCAGCACCAGCCGCGCGCCCCAGGTCGAGGCTTCTTCGAACACGCCGGTCAGCAGTTCGCTCATGAAGGCGGCGCTGGGGTTGGAATAGACCACGCCGATGCGCAGCTCCGCCGAGGTGACCAGGCTGCGCGCGGCGACATTGGGGACGTAACTGAGCTCGGCGATCGCCTGTTCCACCGCCTCGCGCGTCGCGGCGCTCACCCCGCTGCGGCCGTTGATCACCCGCGACACGGTCATGGCGGAGACGCCCGCCTTCGCCGCCACGTCGATGATCGTCGCCCCCTGCACCGGCTTGCCCGCCTTCGCCACGTTTCTCTCCCTGCCCCGATTTCGGCAGGACGTACGCGATGCGGGCGGATCGGAAAAGCCGCGATGCAGCGCCGGCTTGTGCCAGGGGAACGCGCGGCTATGCAGGCTCCATCAAGGAGAGGGTTCCGCGATGCGCCACGTCCTGCTGCTCGACCTGAACGACGATCCCGAGGCGATCGCCGCCTATCGCCACTGGCACCGCCCGGGCGGGCCGCCGGCCGCGGTCACCCAGTCGATCCGCGACGCCGGCATCGAGGCGATGGAGATCTGGCAGGCCGGCGACCGGCTGGTGATGGTGATGGAAACCGGCCCCAGCTTCGATCCCGAGGCCAAGCGCGCCCGCGACGACGCCGATCCCGACGTGCAGGCCTGGGAAACGCTGATGGACGGCTTCCAGCGCCGGCTCGCCTTTGCCGAACCGGGCATGAAATGGGTGCCCACCGAACAGATCTTCGCGCTCGCCGACCAGCCCTGACCGGCGAGCACGCCGTCAGAAGGCGACGATCGCCTTCAGCACATGATCGGCTCCTTCGATCAGCGCAGGCAAGCACTGGGGCAGGTCGTCCGCATCGACGCTGTGAGTGTGCAGCTTGCCGGTGGGCACGTCGCCCGAGCGGATCGCGGCGATCACGCGCTGGAAATCCTTCGCGAGCGCGTTGCGGCTGGCGATCAGCACCGCCTCGCGCTTGTGGAATTCGGGGTCGGCGAAGCTGAGGTCGCCGGGCGCGACGCCGACCAGCAGCAGCGCGCCGCCATGGCCGACGAAGTCGAGGCTGCGGCGCATCGCGGGGAGCGAGCCGGTGGCGTCGATCACCACGTCGAAGCCGTCGCCGTCGGTGCGCGCGGACAGGCGTTCCGCCAGACCTTCGTCGGCGACTTCGCCGTCGAGACCCAGCTGGTCGCGCGCGAACGCAAGACGCTGGGCGCGCTGGTCGACCAGGGTGACGTCGAACCCGTCAAGCCGCGCGAACAGCGCGCTGGCGATGCCGATCGGGCCGGCGCCGACCACGAGCATCCGCCCCTCGCCGTCCTTGGGCACGCGCGACACGGCATGCGCGCCGATCGCGAGGAACTCGATCATCGCCGCCTGATCGACGCTCAGCCCCTCGGCATCGAACACCGCGCTCTCCGGCACCACCAGCAGATCCGCCATGCCGCCGTCGCTGTGGACGCCGAGCACGCGAATGTTGACGCAGGCATTGGGCTTGCCCTTTCGGCAGGCGACGCAGTGGCCACAGGCGAGGTATGGGTTGATCGCGACCGTCTGCCCGAGCGCGCGCGTGGTGCCCTCGCCCAGCGCGACCACTTCGCCGCCCAACTCGTGCCCCATCACCCGCGGGTACTGGAGGAACGGGTGGCGGCCGGCGAAGATGTGATAGTCGGTGCCGCACAGCCCGACGCGGTGGATGCGGATCAGCACCTCGCCCGGGCCGGGCGTGGGCGCCTCGCGCTGCACTTGGGTCAGTTCGAACGGCGCGTTGCAGAGGATGGTACGCATGGCATGGGTCTCCTGCCCCAGCCCCTGCCATGAGCGTTCGCATATATGCAAGCCGGTTTTCCTAAGCACCAAGCTCCAGCGCATAGGCGCGGACCGCATTGCCGCCGAACACCGCCGCTTCCGCTGCCGGGCAATGACGCGCGACGTAGCGGGCGATGAGATCATGCGTATCGGCATAACGGCCGGCGAGCTCGCAGACCGGCCAGTCCGACCCCCAGAGGATGCGATCGGGGCCGAAGCAGGCGAAGACATGGTCGAGATAACGCTCGAAGTCGTCCGGCTGCCAGTCGCGCGCGGCCTCGGTGATCAGGCCGGAGACCTTGCAGCACAGGTTCGGGCAGCGCGCGGCGGCGGCGGTCTGTTCGGCCCAGGGCTGCCAGGCGCCCGCGGCGATGTTGGGCTTGGCGGCATGGTCGAGGATCAGCCGGCCCTCGCCAACCCGGTCGAGAAAGGCAGGCACGGTGCCGAGTTGCGCGGCGTTGACCAGCACGTCATAGCTTAGCCCGACTGCCAGCACCGCGCGGATGCCGGCCACGAACGCATCGCCCAACAGGAAATCGGCATCGGGCTCGTCCTGTACAACGTGGCGATAGCCGAGGATCGGCCCGGCCTGGCGCGCGGCGATCCGGTCGGCGATGTCGGGCGCGCGCAGATCGATCCAGCCGACCACGCCCGCGATCCGCGGCTGGCGTGCGGCGCAGTCGAGGAGGAAGGCGGTTTCCGCGTCGCTCTGCCGGGCCTGCACGGCAATCGCATGGTCGATGCAGGCCGCCTGCATCGCGCGGGCCAGATCGTCGGGGTCGAAGTCGCGCGCGATGGCGCTGCCGGGTTCGATCCAGCCAAACGCTTCGGGGGTGTAGTGCCAGAGATGGTGATGGGCATCGATCCGCATGCCGCTGCATAGCCCAGCGCAGTGCTTTTCGGAAAGCGCGCGGATCGGCACGCCAAGGCGTTGTTTTGAAAGGCTTGCAACTCCTGCCCCGCAATCCGGTTGGTCCAGCGAGCGGCGTCGCCCGCACCTTCTGCCCCGGAGACCGTCCATGGCGAACAGACAATCCCCCCGCACCGCCGTCATTACCGGCGCCTCCAGCGGTATCGGCCGCGCCACCGCCGAACTCTTCGCCGAACGCGGCTGGCGGCTGGTGCTCGCCGCACGCGAGGCCGCGGCGCTGGAAGCGCTTGCCGGCGCGTTACGCGCGCGCGGCGCGGCGGTGGCGGTAGTCCCCACGGACGTCGGCGACTACACCGCAGTGCTGGCGCTGGCCGAACAGGCGCGAGCATTCGGCGGTACGATCGACCTGTGGTTCGCGAATGTCGGCGTCGGCGCGGTCGGCCGGTTCGAGGAGGTGCCGATCGAGGCGCACGAACAGGTGCTGCGATCCAACCTGCTCGGCCATCTCTACGAGGCGCACGCGGTGCTGCCGATCTTCCAGCGCCAGGGCCGGGGCGTGTTCGTCAACATGATCTCGATGGTCGGTTTCGCCGCCGCGCCGCTGGCCGCCGCCTATTCGGCGAGCAAGTTCGGGTTGAAGGGTCTGTCCGAGGCGCTGCGCGCCGAACAGGCGGCGCACCCGCACATCCATATCTGCGACGTCTATCCGGCGCTGGTCGACACGCCTGCGCTGGCCCATCCGGCCAACTATACCGGCAAGGCGATCCGTCCGCCGCTGCCGCTGGTCGATCCGCGGCGAGTGGCGGCAGCGGTGGTACGGCTCGCCGATCACCCCCGCGCCACCACCATCGTCGGCGCGCAAACCTGGGCGGCGCGGATCGGCCATGCGCTGGCACCCACACTGAGCCTCAAGATCGTCGATCGATGGTTCGAAGGCTATTTCGCCCAGGCCCGGTCAGCGGCCGTCACCTCGGGCAATCTGTTCCAGCCGCCGGGCGATGCCCCTCGCATCGACGGCGGCTTCCGCCAGCCGGTGACGCGGCGCCTGCCGCTGCTGCTCGCGAGCGGCACGCTGCTGGCGCTGGGCGGCGCGGCGCTGCTCCGGCGTCGGGCATCGCGAGCGGAACCAAGCTAGACTATGTTCGTCGCCTCGCCGTTGAGAGAGGAATGCCCATGACGACCAATCCGATGCGCGACCGTACCGAGACCGAACGCCATGCCCATGCCGTCGACGCCCAGAGCGCCCCGCCGCGCGACGGGCGGGTGGATGCGCTGGCCGGCGAGGACCCGGACGGCATCCCGATGACGGGGGAGGAAGATCCGTTTGTCGAGACGGAGCAGCTTCCCCCGGAAGCGGGGGATGACGCGGAGGCCGAGGCGCATCCGTCGTAGCGCCCCTTAGCCCCTCCCCCTTTAGGCGCATCAGGTCGGCACTGCCCCCGGCAGCGCCCGAACAGCGCGGGGCGCTGTTCACCTGATGCGGGGATGGGGTGGGGCAGTGTCTCGCCGAGACCAACGGAGGTTCTGGAATCCCTCCACCCCCAAACCCCTCCTCCAAGGAGGAGGGGCTTATGATCGGCTACAGCACCACATCCACCGCGTGGATTGCCACGCCGACCAGCCCGCCGACCACCGTGCCGTTGATCCGGATATATTGCAGGTCGCGCCCCACCGCATTCTCCAGCCGCGAGGTGACCGTCTGCGCATCCCAGCCGCGGATCGTGTCGGAGACCAGCCGGACGATGCCGTCGCCATAGTCCGACGCCGCGCCCACCGCCGCGCGCCGCACGAAGCGGTTGATCGTCCGCGCGAGCTTCGCGTCGGTCTGCAGCGTGCCGCCGAACTGGCGCAGCGCCTCGCCCATCCGGCCGCCCAACGCCCGCTCGGGATCGCGCGCCAGCCGCAGCATCGCGCCGCGGCTCTGCTCCCACAGCCCTTCCACCCAGCGCTGGAAGCCTTCATTCTCCAGCATCTCGAGCTTGAAGCTCTCCACCTTCGCCTGCAGCTCGGGATCGTGCTGGAGGCGATCGGCGAGGCTCTCCAGCCCCTCCTCTACCTTGGCGCGGACGGGATGCGCGGGGTCCTCCGCCATCTCGTCGATGAGCTTCTTCAGGCCCTCGATGATCTTGGTCGCCAGCGTCTCGTCGAGCCCGGTCCAGCGCATTACCGATCCGGCGCGGGCGTGGACCATCTCGCGGATCAGATGCTCGTTCGCCTCCAGGATGCGCGCCGCGCCGCGCGTCATCGAATCGAGCAGCGGCAAATGGCGGCCATTGGCGATCGCCGCCGCCAGCGCCTGGCCGAACAAAGGCGCGACGTCGATCGCGCGCAAACGGCCGGCGATCGCCCCCTTCACCATGCCGCCGAGCCGCTCCTGGTCGAGCGATTCGAGGATGTTCGCCGCCAGCCGCGACGCACCCGCGCCGATCCGGCCGGTGCCGTGCGACGGCGCCGCGAGCCAGCGCCCGGCCGCGCCCGCCACATCCAGCCGCTGCATCCGCCGCGCCACCACGCGCGGGATCAGGAAATTGGCGCGAAGGAACTGGCCGAGCGTCTCGGCAATCCGATCCTTGTTGCGCGGGATGATCGCGGTGTGCGGGATCGGCAGGTGGAGCGGGTGGCGGAACAGCGCGGTGACCGCGAACCAGTCAGCCAAGCCACCGACCATCGCCGCCTCGGCAAAGGCGCGGACGAAGGGCAGTGCGGGGTGCAGCCCCTGGAAATGGCGGGCGGCGAGGAACAGCGCCGCCATCGCCAGCAGCAGCCCGGTGGCGACCATCCGCATCCGGCGCAGGCCGGCGGGCGGAGGGTCGCTGCGGAGTCGGGGGGTAAGGCTCATGACCGGTGCAACGCTGCGATGACCGTGCGCGCTCCGCTCAGCCTTCGCGATGCACCGCAAACGGGCCGTTCGCCTGGTTGACCGGCATCAGCTCCAGCGTATTGACCGCGAAGTGCGGCGGCAGCGTCGCCACCCACAGCATCGTCTCGGCAATGTCCTCGGCGGTCATCGGATTGACGCCGGCATAGACCTTGTCCGAAGCATCCTGGCTGCCGGTGCGGACCAGCGTGAACTCGGTCTCGACCATGCCCGGCTCGATCGAGGTGACGCGCACGCCGGTGCCGATCAGGTCGGCGCGCAGGTTGAGCGTGAACTGGCGGACGAACGCCTTGGTCGCGCCGTAGACGTTGCCGCCCGGATAGGGATAGGTTGCCGCCACCGACGAGAGGTTGATGATCCCGCCCTTGCGCGCGACCAGCCCCGGCAGCAGCTTGTGGGTGATCGAGACCAGCGCGGTGACGTTGGTGTCGATCATCGTCCGCCAGTTATCGAGCGACGCCTGCTGCGCGGGCTCCAGGCCGAGCGCGAGACCGGCATTGTTGATCAGCAGGTCGATTGCGGAAAAGGGCGCGGGCAGGCTGTCCAGCGCCGCATCGCGCGCGGCGTCGTCGCGGATGTCGAAGGCAAGGGTATGGACGCGCTCGCCGGCCAGCTTCTCCAGCCGATCGGCGCGGCGACCGGTGGCCACGACATGCCAGCCGGCATCGGCAAAGGCGCGGACCGAAGCTTCGCCGATCCCGGCGGTCGCGCCGGTGATGAGTACGGTGGGCATGGCAACTCCTGGAATGACGTTTCGCCTGTCTATACGCGCGCCGGGGCGGTTTGGATCAGCTTTTTGCGAGGAGCGCAGCAACCGCGGCGGAGCCACCGGCCGCGCGGAACCGCGCCCATGCTCGTGCCGTTTCGATCCCCGAGCGATGGAGTATTGGAAATGGCCGCACAGCAGCTGGAAATCGACGACACCACCCTCTTCGACAATCTTGACGATCGCCAGGTGGAGTTCGACGGCCGGGTCGACGGCGAGAACTATCAGTTCGCGGTGCAGTACAGCGTGATCGAGGCGCTGCGCGGCAGCCAGCCCGACGGCGACGCCGAGGACAGCTTTCGCCGCTACCGCGACCCGATCGCACAGGCCGCCCTCACCGCGCTTGCCAACGGCCCGGACCGGCCGATCATCGTGATCAGCGAAAACGACCTCGACCAGGAGGCACAGGCATGACCGAAGCACGCTGGGGCGACGACGCCAAGAATCCGCCGATCGACTGGACGATGAGCGCGGCGCTGGAGAATGTCGTGCGCAGCGGCGGCGACATCGCCGAGGTCACCAATCTGGGCGAGGCGGTGCGCGCGTGGCGCGAGCTGGATCCGGACCACCGGGCGCATGCGGTGCTGCTCCTCGACCATCCGGTGCATATCGATGGCGCGGCACTGAATCGCTTCGAAGGCGAAGGCATCGCGGCGCTCGCGGAGCGCATTGCCGACTGAGCCTCCCGCCAAGTGGGGCAGTTGAAGATTGCAACTGCCCCACTTGGCGGTGCGGAAGCTCCCGCGGCCGGACGAGCGATCAGACGTCGAGATTGGCGACGCTGAGCGCATTCTCCTGGATGAAGTCGCGGCGCGGCTCGACCACGTCGCCCATCAGCTGGGTGAAGATCGCGTCGGCGACGTCGGCCTGGTCGATCGCCACCTGCAGCATCGAGCGGTTCTGCGGATCGAGCGTGGTCTCCCACAGCTGCTCCGCATTCATCTCGCCGAGGCCCTTGTAGCGCTGGATGGCCAGCCCCTTGCGCCCGAAGGCGAGGATCGCGTCGAGCAGCTGCGACGGGCGCGACACCAGGCTCTCGCCCTTGCCGACGGCGACGGGAGCCTCCTCCTCCGGCACGGGCGCATCCACCTCGGTCGCGAGGCCCTTGTTCGACACGAGCTTCGACGGCGTGAGATACGCCGCCGCCTGCTCGCTCGCCAGCGTGTGCAGCTTGCGCGCCTCGGCGGAGACGAGGAAGCTCGCCTCGACGATATGGTGGTCGGTCACACCGCGCCACAGCCGCTCGAAATGATAGCCGCCATCCTCGGTGATGCGCGCGCTCCACCGAGCTTCGGTGTCGGCCGCGTCGAGCCGGTGGACGACGGTCTTCAGCTCCTCGGCGTGCCGCTCGCGGCTCACCGACGGATCGAGCGCGCCGCCCAGCGCCAGCGATTCGATGATCATCGGATCATAGCGGCGCGGCACGTAGCGCATGAGGGTACGCATGCGACGGGCATGCTCGACCAAAGTCCGCAGGTCCTCGCCCGAACGCTGGCTGCCATTGGTGTCGAGCACCGTGCCGCCCACGCCGGCATCGACCAGATACTGGTCGAGTGCCGCATCGTCCTTGAGGTACACCTCCGAGCGGCCCTTGGTCGCCTTATAGAGCGGCGGCTGGGCGATATAGAGGTGCCCGTTGGTGATGATCTCGGGCATCTGGCGGTAGAAGAAGGTCAGCAGCAGCGTGCGGATGTGCGCGCCGTCCACGTCGGCGTCGGTCATGATGACGATCTTGTGGTAGCGCAGCTTCTCGATGTTGAAATCGTCGCGGATGCCGGTGCCCAGCGCGGTGATGATCGTGCCGATTTCGCGGCTGGCGAGCATCCGGTCGAAGCGCGCACGCTCGACGTTGAGGATCTTGCCGCGCAGGGGAAGGATCGCCTGGAAGTGGCGGTCGCGGCCCTGCTTGGCCGATCCGCCGGCCGAGTCACCCTCGACGAAGAAGAGTTCGGACTTGGCGGGATCGCGCTCCTGGCAGTCGGCGAGCTTGCCGGGCAGGCTGGCGATGTCCATCACGCCCTTGCGGCGGGTGAGCTCGCGGGCGCGCTTGGCGGCCTCGCGCGCGGCGGCGGCGTCGATCACCTTCTGGATGATCTGCTTCGCGACCGCGGGATTCTCCTCCAGCCACTCGGCCAGCTTGTCGGCCATCAGGCTTTCGAGCGGCTGGCGGACTTCGGAGGAGACCAGCTTGTCCTTGGTCTGGCTGCTGAACTTGGGGTCCGGCAGCTTGACCGAGACGATCGCGGTGAGCCCCTCGCGCATGTCGTCGCCGGTGAGGCTGACCTTTTCCTTCTTCAGCATCCCCGACTTGTCGGCATAGCTGTTGAGCGTGCGGGTCAGCGCAGCGCGGAACGCCGCGAGGTGGGTGCCGCCGTCGCGCTGCGGGATGTTGTTGGTGAAGCAGAGGACGTTTTCATAATAGCTGTCGTTCCACTCCAGCGCGACGTCGATCGTCACGTCGTCGCGGGTGCCGCTGATCGCCACCGGATCGGGCATCAGCGCGACCTTGTTGCGATCGAGATACTTCACGAATGCGGCGATGCCGCCCTCGTAGAACAGCTCGATTTCCTTCACTTCCTCGTGCCGCGCGTCGCGCAGGAACAGCCGCACGCCCGAATTGAGGAAGGCGAGCTCGCGGTAGCGATGCTCGAGCTTCTCGAAATCATATTCGGTAATCTTGAACGTCTCCGGGCTGGCGAGGAAGGTCACGCGCGTGCCCTTCTTGCCGTTGGCCGGGCCGATCACCTTGAGCGGCGCCTCGGCATCGCCGTGGCGGAAGCGCATGTAATGCTCCTCGCCGTCGCGCCAGATGTTGAGGTCCAGCCACTCGCTGAGCGCGTTCACGACCGACACGCCCACGCCGTGCAGGCCGCCCGAAACCTTGTAGGCATTGCTGTCCGACGTGTTCTCGAACTTGCCGCCCGCGTGGAGCTGGGTCATGATCACTTCGGCGGCGGATACGCCCTCTTCGGAGTGGATGCCCGTGGGGATGCCGCGGCCGTTATCCTCGACCGAAACCGATCCGTCGGCATTCAGCGTGATCTGGATCAGGTCGCAATGGCCCGCCAGCGCCTCGTCGATCGCGTTGTCGGAAACCTCGAACACCATGTGGTGGAGGCCCGAACCGTCGTCGGTATCGCCGATATACATGCCGGGGCGCTTGCGGACCGCGTCGAGGCCCTTGAGAACCTTGATGGAATCTGCGCCGTACTCGTTGGCGTTGGGATCGTTCGTCTTCGGAGTGTCTGCCATGCCGAGGATATAGGGATTCGAGGCACGGAACGGAAGCAAAATGGAGGGTTAGCGCTTGCGATCCGCCGCGTCGTGATCGTCGTAATTGCGGCGGGTCGCGTCTTCGGTTTCGTCGCGCTGGCGCTTCGACGTGCGGTTGCGGACGATCGCCCAGATGAGCGCGGCCGCAAGGACGATCGGGCCGACGATCACCATCAGGCCCTGCATGCTGGACAAGTCCATGGCATCTCTCTCCATTTTGCCCGGGTCAACGAAGCCCGTGCCCCTTTCGATCCGCCCACGTGCCCCCATATCGCGACACATGGCGCTCGGCAGCTGGCTTACCCCCGATCCTTGCGGGATCTATCTTCCGGCGGCGGATGCGTGGATCGATCCGTCCAAGCCCGTGGAGCGCGCGATCATCACCCACGGACATGCCGATCACGCCCGCGGCGGGCATGGCGAGGTGTGGGCGACGCCGGGCACGCTGGCGATCATGGCGGCGCGCTATGGGCCGCAGAACGGGCGGCCGGTGAACTACGGCGAGAGCATCAAGCTCGGTCCGATCGAGGTGGGCTTCGTCCCCGCTGGCCATGTGCTGGGATCGGCGCAGGTGGTGCTCGATCACGCCGGTGAACGGATCGTCGTATCGGGTGACTACAAGCGTCGACCGGATCCGACGTGCACGCCCTTCCAACCGGTGAAGTGCGACGTGTTCATCACCGAGGCGACCTTCGGGCTGCCGGTATTCCGCCACCCCGAGACGACGGACGAGATCGACAAGCTGCTGACGGCGCTGCGCACCGAGCCCGAGCGCTGCGTGCTCGTCGGCGCCTACGCGCTCGGCAAGGCGCAGCGGGTGATCGCCGAATTGCGCGCAATGGGGTTCGACGATCCGATCTATCTCCACGGGGCGCTCCAGGCGCTGTGCGATCTCTATGTCGAGCATGGCGTGGCGCTGGGCGAGCTGCGCCCGGCCACCGGGGTCGCGAAGAAGGAACTGGAGGGGCGGATCATCCTCTGCCCGCCGGGCGCGCTCAACGATCGCTGGTCGCGGCGGCTTCCCGATCCGATCACCGCGATGGCGAGCGGCTGGATGCGCGTCCGCCAGCGCGCGCGGCAGCGCAATGTCGAGCTGCCGCTGATCCTTTCCGACCATGCCGATTGGGACGAGCTGACCCGCACCATCGAGGAACTGGCGCCGCGCGAAGTGTGGGTGACCCATGGCCGCGAAGATGCGCTGGTACATTGGTGCCGGCTCCGGCAGATACGCGCCCGTGCGCTCGATCTCGCCGGGTTCGAGGACGAAGACGATTGAGGGAGATTTCGTGATGGCGAAGGGCAAGACCTGGGCCTGGGTGGGCGGCCTGCTGGGCGGTGCGGTGGTCGCGGGGGCGGCCGCCTATTACGCGTTCGAGAAGGCGAGCGAGCAGCCGCCCTTCACGCTGGTGGAAAAGGACGGCGCCTTCGAGATCCGCGATTATCCCGAGCTGGTGGTGGCGGAAACCCGCGCGATCGGCACCCGTGAGGCGGCGCTGACTGCGGGCTTCTCGCGCCTCGCCGACTATATCTTCGCCAAGCGCCGCGGCGACAATGGCGGCAGCGGCGGCGAGAAGATTTCGATGACCGCGCCGGTGCTCAGCGCCAAGCAGGATGCCAGCTGGCGGACGCAGTTCGTCATGCCGTCCAAGTTCACGCTGGCGACGCTGCCCAAGCCCTCGGACAATGTCGACCTGGCCACCCGCCCGGCGCGACGCGTGGCCGTGCTGCGCTTCGCGGGCGCGCCCGACGATACGGCGCTGGAGAAGCGCGAGGCGGAGCTGCGCAGCTGGCTCGCGGCCAAGGGGATCAATGGCGGCGCGGTGGAATATGCCTTCTACAACTCGCCGTTCATCCCGGGGCCGCTGCGCCGCAACGAAGTGCTGATCGCGCTGTAACCTGGGGGCGGCGGGAAGCCGCCTGCTGCCTCTCCTCCGTCATCCCGGCGAAAGCCGGGATCCAGTCGCCTCTCGCTCACAGCAGGAGCCGATCCGGAGGCCCCAATGGATCCCGGCTTTCGCCGGGATGACGGCGGGTGGGTCGCGATAGCCTTCCACTTCTGCCGTGATCTTGCCGCGGCGCTTTCCTACTGGAGCCCCATGACGATTCGCCCGCTCCTCGCCGCCGCTGCGGCCTTCGCTTCGTTCCTCGCCCCCGCCTCCGCGCAGGCGCAGGCGCGCGACCCGTTCGGCGAGTGCCTCCGCGCGCGCACCAGCCGCGCCGATCGCGACGTGCTGATCCGCTGGGTGTTTGCCGCCGTCGCGCAGAGCGCCGCGGTGCGCGACATGGTCAAGGTCGACGAAGGTCGCCGCGTCCAGGCCAGCCAGCAGGCCGGTCAGCTGATCACCCGCCTCGTCACCCGCGACTGCCGCGCGGAGGCGATGGACCGGATGAAGCGCGATCCCGGCGCGCTGCAGAACAGCTTCACCGCGCTCGGGCGCGTCGCGCTGATGGACCTGGCGCAGGACCCGAACGTGGTCGGCACGCTCGCCGGGGTGCTGCAATATACCGACATGGGCAGCATCACGATGATGCTGGTGGAAGGCGGCCTGCGCCCCGGCGGCTGAGCCCGCTCAGCGCGCGAAGCGAACCCGGGCGACGACCGGATAATGGTCGCTCGGGTACACCTCGCCGCGATGCGTATCGACCGTCGCGATCCGCTCGACCGCGAAGCCGCGCGTCAGGATCCAGTCGATTCGGCGATCGCCCTTGCCGGTGAAGCCATGGAAGGTGAAATCGGGCCCCTGACGCGGCGCCCCGCCCAGCCAGGCGTCGGCGAGCGCCTTGGTCAGCACGCCATGCGCGGGCCTGTCGGCGGTGGTGTTGAAGTCGCCGGTGACGATCACCGGCAGATCCTTCGGACCCGCCGCGATCCGATCGGACAGCAGCTGCGCACCGCGGGTCCGGGCAGCCTCGTCCTCGTCGCGATAGGGGAAATGCGTGTCGTAGAAGCGGAAGCGGTGGCCGTCGCGGGTTTCGAACGTCGCCCAGTTCACCATGCGCGGCAGCGGATGGCCCCAGGTAATGCTGCCCGGCACCTCCGGCGTGTCGGAAAGCCAGAACTGGCCCTGCTCTACGATCTTCAGCCGGTCGCGCCGGTAGAAGATCCCCATATGCTCGTCCTTGTGGCCACCGAACCGGTCGGTGCCGAACCAGCTGTACTGCGGCAGTGCCTTCACGACATCGTCGCCCTGGCGCTGGAACAGCTCCTGCGTGCCGATCAGGTCCGGGGCCGCCGCGCGGATCGTCGCGACGGTGAGGTCGCGGCGCTTCTCCCACAGGTTGGCGCCGTCGCCGTCGCTGGGCATGCGGATGTTGAGGCTCATCACCGTCAGTTCGGGCGCACCCTGCGCCAGCGCCGGCACGCACGCCAGCATCGCGGCAAGCGCCGCCACCACACCCCAAACCCGCATCATCAACCCGCTCCTTCGAGTGCCTTCTGGCGTCGGCGTTGCACCGAGCTGCCAATGCCCATCGCCTCGCGATATTTCGCGACCGTGCGGCGGGCGATATCGAAGCCCTTCGCATTGAGCATTTCCACGAGCGTGTCGTCCGAAAGAATTTTCTTCGGGTCCTCGGCGGCGATCAGCGCCTTGATCGCGCTCTTCACCGCCTCGGCCGACACCGCCTCGCCGCCATCCGCCGACTGGATCGCGCTAGTGAAGAAATATTTCAGTTCGAAGAGACCACGCGCGCAGCTGAGATATTTGTTGCTGGTCACCCGGCTGACGGTCGATTCATGCATCTCGATCGCGTCGGCCACCTGGCGCAGCGTCAGCGGGCGGAGGTGCGCGACACCCTTGAGGAAGAAGCCCTCCTGCTGCTTCACAATCTCGCTCGCCACCTTGATGATCGTACGCTGGCGCTGGTCGAGCGCCTTGACCAGCCAGTTGGCGCTGGCGAGCATGTCCGTCAGCCAGGCCTTGCTCGCCTTGTCCTGCTTGCCGCCCGAAACCTCGGCATAATAGGCGCGGTTGACCAGCAGCCGGGGCAGCGTCGCCGCGTTGATCTCCACCGCCCAGCCAGTGCCGCGCCGCGCGACGAAGATATCGGGCGTCACCGCCGGCACGGGATCGCCGCCATAGCGGCAGCCGGGCTTGGGATCGTAATTGCGCAGTTCGCGGATCATGTCGGCGAGATCCTCGTCGTCGACATTGCAGATCCGCCGCAGCCGCGCGAGGTCGCCGCGCGCGACCAGTTCGAGATTGTCGATCAGGCGCGCCATGCACGGATCGTAGCGATCGGCCTCCTTGGCCTGGAGCGCGAGACATTCGGCGAGGTCGCGCGCGCCCACGCCGGTGGGATCGAAGGTCTGGATCACGCCCAGCACCTCCTCGACGCGGGCGAGCGGCACGCCCAGCCGTTCGGCGATCTCGCGCAGCGGCACGGTGAGATAGCCGCACTCGTCGATCTGGTCGATCAGATGCTGGGCGATGAACAGGTCGGGACCCGAGACGCTCGAGCCCGTCTGCGCCAGCAGATGATCAGCGAGGCTGAGGTCGCTGGTGCCAAGGCTGTCCAGATCAGGCCCGTCCTCCGATCCGCCGCCGCTCACGCCGTTCATGCCCAGGCCGCCATCCAGCCCGCCGATCATGTCGCTGGCCGAATCATGGTGGAAGGCTTCGGTCGCAAGATCGACGTCGAGCGCAGCTTCCCCGCTCGCTTCGCCGCCGCCGAGGATAAGTTCGCTCGTATCGGCAGGGCCGTCGCGCGGCTCGAAATCTTCGCTGCTGTCCATAGGCTCGGGCGGGCCACCGTCGTCCCCGCCCTGCGCGTCGAGCAGCGGGTTGCGCTCGACCTCCTCGGCGATGAAGGTCTCGATCTCGAGATTCGACAGCGCCAGCAGCTTGATCGCCTGCTGGAGCTGCGGCGTCATCACCAGCGATTGCGACTGGCGCAGATCGAGGCGTGGCGCGAGACTCATCGCATCAGAGCGAGAAGCTCTCGCCGAGATAGAGGCGGCGGACATTCTCGTCGCGCACCAGATCGTCGGGCGAACCGGCGAACAGCACGCGGCCGTCATAGATGATATAGCCGCGATCGACGATTTCGAGCGTCTCACGAACGTTGTGGTCGGTGATCAGCACGCCGATGCCGCGCTGCTTGAGCTGCTTCACCAAGTCGCGAATGTCGCTGATCGAGATCGGGTCGATGCCGGCGAACGGCTCGTCGAGCAGGATGATCGTCGGGTTGGCCGCCAATGCACGGGCGATTTCGGCGCGGCGCCGCTCGCCGCCCGACAGCGCCATCGCCGGCGAGGTGCGCAAGCGGGTGAGGCCGAACTCGTCGAGCAGTTCCTCGAGCCTTGCCTCGCGCACCGTGCGGTCGGGCTCCGCGAGTTCGAGCACCGCGGCGATGTTCTTCTCGACGCTCAGGCCGCGGAAGATCGAGGTTTCCTGCGGCAGATAACCGAGGCCGAGGATCGCGCGGCGGTACATCGGCAGGCGGGTGATGTCCTCGCCGTCGAGCATGATGCGGCCGCTGTCCGGCTTCACCAGCCCCATCACCGAATAGAAGCAGGTCGTCTTGCCCGCGCCGTTCGGCCCGAGCAGACCCACCACTTCCCCGCGCCCCACCGACACCGAAACGTCGGTCAGCACCGCGCGCTTGTCATACGACTTGGCGATCGAGACGACCGCGAGGCCGCGATCGGGCAGCGGCACGGGATCGGGGGCGGAGCTTTCGGGGGCGGCGATGGCGACGTCGGTCATGACGGCTCCTGCAAGGTAAACGCTGTGAGGGTCGCCGCCAAGCGCGCGGCCGCTTGGCAAGGTTCCTGCATGATAACGCGCGCGAAGGGAAGACAGTGCACGGCGTACCGTGGCATTGCCCGGCTTACTGCTTCGGCGCGTCGCGATTGGGCACGGAGAAGCGGCCGGTCACGCGGCCGCCAGAATTCTGGGTGCTCGGGCCCGCCGTCGATCCGCCGAAGGTAGCGCGGCTGGTGTCGAGGTTGATCGTCAGCCGCGGGCCCGCCGCATTGGCGACGTTGGACCCCGCCTGCTGCAGCGTGACGTTGCCGATCATCGTGATGATCCGCCGATCGACGTCATACACCGCATAGCTGGAACGCGCGGTCTGGTTCGGCCGCTGCACCGTCACCCCGCCCGACGCATCGAGCCGCGAGGCCTGGGGCGAGCCATTGAGCGCGCTGCCGCTATAGGCCACGGTCACCCGCGCCGCCCGCAGCGTCATGTCCGACTGCTTGATGACGACGTTGCCGCTCAGGATCGCCCGGCTGGCCTTGTCGTCGAGCTGGATGTTCTTCGCATCGAAGTCGATCGGCGCATTCGAATCGTGCCGGGCCTGCGCAGCGGCGGGTACGGTGGCGAGCAGCAGCGGCAGCCCGAGGGCGAGCGGAGCGAAAGCGCGAGTCATCAGGGCCTCCTTGCCGGCTTCGGCGTCATCCGCAAGTGCGCATTGCCTTCGAGGGTGATCAACCTCTTGTCGAGATCGGCGCGCAGATGATCGGCGCGGAAGGTGCCGGTGGGCGTGTTGCCGGTCACCGCCCCGCCGCTTTCCAGCTGGCGCGTCTTCAGGTCGATCGTCGCGTCGTTGGTGTTGAGGATATAGCCGTCGCTCGTCTGGAAGCGAATCGGCCCGTCGATCAGCATCTGATCGGTGTTGAGCATGTAGCGGCCCTTGTTGGCGACCAGCGTCGCCGGACCGTCGCTGAGGTTCAGCCGGGCGCTCAGCTGGTTCAGCTGCACCACCGGCTCGGCCGAGTTGCGCTGCACCGCCGAGCCTGCATGCAGCTCGAACTGGCGGCCCTTCGAATCCTCGCCGCGGTAGTCGGCGGCGGACGTCAGCAGCCGCTCGGGCGACATCGCCACCTTCTTCTTGTCGAGCACGAAGCTAACGTCGCCGCCCATGAACAAGGGCGCGCTGACGAGGAACGCCGCGAGTGCGCCGATGAGGATCGGCAGCAGCACCAGCGCGATCCGAACGGAACGATCGTGACTGCTCCCGGGATGGGCCCAGGCGCGCTTCTGCGTGGTCAATCGGGCGGCGATCTCAGACATAGGCTCCCTTGTGGGGAGCCGAAACGGCCGAGACAACCACTCGATCCCTGCAATCACGCATGGGCGAAGATGTCCACCTCGGGCCAGCCGGCGATGTCGAGCTCGGCGCGCCAGGGGAGGAAGTCGAAACAGGCCTGTGCCATTTCCGCGCGGCCTTCGCGCTCGAGTCGCTTGTCGAGCTCGACCTTCATCGCGTGGAGGAAGCGCACGTCGGACGCCGCATAGTCGCGCTGTGCGTCGGACAGGTCCGGGCCGCCCCAATCGGACGATTGCTGCTGCTTCGAGATATCGGCACCGACCAGCTCGCGCGCCAGATCCTTGAGGCCGTGGCGATCGGTATAGGTGCGCACCAGCCGCGAGGCGATCTTGGTGCAGTATACCGGCCCGGCGGTGACGCCGAGATAGAAGCGGATCGCCGCCAGATCGAATCGGGCGAAGTGATAGAGCTTGAGCCGCTCCGGATCGGCCAGCACCGCGCGCAGGTTCGGCGCGGCATAGTTGGACTGCGGGCCGAAGCGCACCAGATGCTCGTCGCCCGAGCCGTCCGACAGCTGGACCAGGCACAGTCGGTCGCGCGGGGTGATCAGGCCCATCGTCTCGGTGTCGACGGCGATCGCGGCGCCGGGTGCGAATACGCCTTCCGGCAGATCTTCTTCGTGGAAATGGACGGTCATCGCGTCCGCGTAGCGGGGTTGGCGCCGCACCTCAATGCTTTGCCGTGCCTGCACGGCTTTGCAATTTGCGATTCGAATGGATAAAGCGCCCGCCTCCGGCCGGCTGGCTGGATCCAACTGGTCTCGAAAACAGCACGCCTCGCACCCTGGAAGCGCCCCTAGCGTGGCACGGCGGACACTTTCCTGCCGCAAAGCAGCCATGCGCGCGATTTTCGTTCGCGCACCCGATTTTTTTGGGGTATGACCTGCCGTGTGGCACTACGTTAGTGCCGTAAGACCTGCGTTTTTCGTCCGGCGCTCGGTTTTGATTGGTAGTTTGAGGGCGAACCGGGAAGACGAACAGGGCATGAGTTTCGATAGAGGACGTCGCGGCGAGCGCGGTGGGCGCGGCAGGGACAAGCGCGATGGTTTCGGCGACGATAACTTCGGCGGCGGCGGCTTCGGCGGCGGCTTCGAAGATCGCGGCGGCTTTGGTGGCGGTGGTCGCGGCGGCTTCGGCGGCGGCGGTGGCGGCTTCGGTGGCGGCGGCGGCGGCGGCTTCCGCGGTGGCGGCTTCGGCGGCGGCGGCGGCGGTGGTGGTTTCCGCGGCGGCGGCGGTGGCGGCATGCCCCCGCAGGTGATCGGCGAAGGCACCGGCGTGGTGAAGTTCTTCAACGCGCAAAAGGGCTTCGGCTTCATCGTCCGCGATGACGGCGGCGAAGACGTGTTCGTGCACATCTCGGCCGTCGAGCAGGCGGGCCTGACCGCGCTGGCGGAAGGCCAGCCGCTCGGTTTCACGCTCGTCGATCGCGGTGGCCGCATCTCGGCGACCACGCTGAAGATCGACGGCGAGCCGATGGAAGTCGTCGAACGCGCCCCGCGCGAGCAGGGTGCAGGCGGCTTCGGCGGCGATCGCGGTGCGCCGCGTGGCGGCCCGCAGCGCCAGCTGACCGGCGAGAAGGCTACCGGCACGGTCAAGTTCTTCAACGCGATGAAGGGCTTCGGCTTCATCCAGCGCGATGACGGGCAGCCCGATGCGTTCGTGCACATCTCGGCCGTCGAGCGCGCCGGCATGCCGACGCTCAACGAAGGCGACCGGCTCGAGTTCGAGCTGGAGGTCGATCGTCGCGGCAAGTACGCGGCGGTGAACCTTTCGCCGCAGCAGTAAGCCTTTCCGGCTACTGACGGATCGAAGAGGCCGGGCGGCAACGCTCGGCCTTTTTGTTTGGCGAGACGGCAGCGGGAGATTCGCGCGTGCAGATTGCGGTACTGACCTTCGACGGGTTCAACGAGCTGGACAGCTTGGTCGCGGCGGCGATCCTCAACCGGATGCGTGCCCAAGGCTGGGCTGCGCACATCACCTGCCCGACCGAAGAAGTGACCTCGCTCAACGGCGTGACGATCCGCCGCCAGCGCCCGCTCTCCTTCGCGGTGGAGGCCGATGCCGTGATCATCGGCAGCGGCAGCAAGACCCGCGACATCGCTGTGGACGCCGACTTGCTCGCCCAGCTCCGGCTCGACCCGGCGCGGCAGCTGATCGGCGCGCAATGTTCGGGCACGCTGCTGCTCGCCAAGCTCGGCCTGATCGGCACCCTGCCCGCCTGCACCGATCTCACCACCAAGCCCTGGGTGATCGAGGCCGGTGTCGAGGTGCTCGACGCGCCCTTCGTCGCGCATGGCAATGTCGCTACCGCGGGCGGCTGCCTGGCCTCGCAATATCTCGCCGCCTGGATGCTCGCGCGCGGCGGCTCCCTCGCCGCGGCGCGCGAGGCGATCCACTATGTCGCGCCGGTCGGCGAGAAGGCGGCGACGGTCGCCCGGGTTCTCGACGTCGTCACGCCGTTTCTTGCCGAAGTGCGCGGCGCGGAGTCGCACCTCGTCGGCGCTTAGGCGATCCCGTCGCCGGGCACCGCCGACTCGTCGAACAAGGCCGGTGCCGTCGCCTCGATCGTGCAGACCAGCCCTTCCGGCGCGAAATCGAGCCGCACCTGCGCCTTGAGGTCGCCGGCCAACGCGCGCTCGAGCATGCGCGTGCCGAAACCGCGCCGGGTAGGTGGAGTCACCGCAGGACCGCCCCGCTCGCGCCATTCCAGAAGGAGTCGCTGCGCCCCCTTCTCCACTCGCCAGGTAAAATCAACTGCGCCGGACTCGGTCGACAGCGCGCCATATTTGATCGCGTTGGTGGAAAGCTCGTGCAGCGCCATCGCCACCGTCACCGCGATGCGCGAATCGAGCCAGATCGTCGGTCCGCCGATGCGCACCCGGTCGGCGACGCCGCACGAATCGAACGCGCCCGCGACTACCTCGGCCAGCTCGGCCTTTTCCCAATGCACCCGCGTCAGCGTGTCGTGCGCGCGGGCAAGGGCCCCCAGCCGTCCCTCGAACGCCAGCTGGGCCGCGGCGGGATCGGGGCTGCGGCCGATCGTCTGCCGCGCAAGCGACTGCACGACCGACAGCATGTTCTTCACGCGGTGGTTGAGCTCGTCGATCAGTAGGCGCTGGCGCCGCGCGGCCTCGACCAATGCGCGTTGCGCATCGCGCAGTTCGGTGGAATCGAAATAATAGCAGATCACACCCCGCCCACCCCCCGGCAACCGGGCGGAATGGAGTTCCCACTCATAGCCTTCGACATGGTCGACATCCGCGCGGGGCTCGACGAAGGCGTTCGAGCGGTAGGGTTCGCCGGTCTCCAGCGTATGGCGAAAATGGCCGACGATCTCCTCCGCCACCGTCACCGGCCACAGGATGCGCATCGCTTCCTCGAACGAACGGCCGATCACCGGCCGTACGTTCCGAAACGCGCCCTCCTGGCTCCGCTCGTTCATGGCGACGATCGTCAGCGCATCGTCGACGAGATAGATGCCGAACGGACATTTGTTGATCAGCTCGACGAAGATCTCGCTTTGGCGTGCGGTATGCTCGGCAACCTCGCGAACCCAGGCTTCGGGCGCATCGCCCGCGACACGGCGCAGCAAGGCATCGCGCCCGCTGAAGCGCTCCGACAATGCCGCGGATTCGAAGCCCGATCTGGTCCGCATTACATCTCCTCGGGGAACGGCCCCGCCGAACCGCAGACGCGGACGTGCAGGCGGTTCCCCAAGGGTCTTATCGTTGCGGGCGTGCGCTTGTCCAATCGCGCCCGCGCGCCGGTCAGCGAATGAAGTACCCGACCACGCGCCAGCCGCTGCCTTCCCGCACGAGCATGACCGTCTCGACCGACTCGCGTCGGTCCGCGAAGGCGGTTTGGAACTTCAGGATTTCATAGTCGCCATCGGGCGCCCCGGGCGGCGTCTTGCTCTTGAGCACCGATTCGAACGTGCGCGAAACCACCGCGCCCAGCGGCTTTCGGACCGGCGTCACCATCTCGGCCCAGCGCGCGTCGGAAACCTGGGCGCGGAACATGCCGGCAGCGGCCTGCCAGCTTTCATGCCATTTGCCCTGGTCGACCAGCGCCACCCAGGCCAGGGCGGCATCGAGGCTGGCGGGCGCGTTCTCGGCGGCCGGCGCAGCAACGGTCGCCTGCGGCGCCGGAGCTGGCGGGGCGTGCAGCACGACGGCGGCGACGGCGGCAATGAGCAGCGACATGATGAGCATTCCTCCACTGAGCCAGGCGAGCCGGGGCAATGGTTGCGGCCGGGCAGCTGGCAGATCGGGAGAAGCCATGGATGCCGGTGCCGGCGACACCCCGAACGGCGCGTCCCCCAGCTTTTGGGAGTCCGCCGCCTAGCTTGCGGCCAGCCTTCGCGCGGCTTCGCGGCTGCTGGCCACGCCCAGCTTGCGCCGCGCATCGCGCAGCCGCTCGTTGACGGTGTGCACCGAAAGCTCGAGTTCGCGCGCGATCGACTTGGCGTCGTGCCCGGCGAGCAACAGCCGAAGCGTCGTCTTCTCGCGCTCGGTCAGCGCGTTGTCGTCGCGCGGATGCGGCGATGCGTCCCCCATGCCCATGCCCGCTCGTACGAAGCGGTACAGGGGCCCGCCAGCCTCCCCCGGGCGGCCCCCAAGAAATTTGTCCCCTCAGGTCACCATGCGGCGGAGACCCGCAATGGTGTCTGCCTCGGCGACGGGCTTGTCGGTGCGGATACGGGCGATTCGCGGGAAGCGCATCGCCAGCCCCGATTTGTGTCGCTTCGATTCGTGGATCGAATCGAACGCGACTTCGAGCACCAGCGACTTGTCGGTCTCGCGAACCGGGCCGAAGCGGTTCACCGTATGCGTGCGCACATGCCGATCGAGCCATTTGAGCTCCTCGTCGGTGAAGCCGAAATAGGCTTTGCCCACGGGGAGCAGCTCGCCGGTTTCGGTCCAGGCGCCGAAGGTGAAGTCCGAATAGAAGCTGCTGCGCTTGCCCGAGCCACGCTGCGCGTACATCAGCACGCAATCCGCGGTGAGCGGATCGCGCTTCCATTTGTACCACAGCCCCACCCGGCGGCCAGCGACATAGGGCGAATCGCGGCGCTTGAGCATCACCCCTTCGATCGCCGCATCGCGCGCACCGGCGCGGATTTCCTCGAGCGCGGCGAACTCGACGGCATCAATGACGGCGGAGATGTCGAAGCGTTCGGCATCGAGGCCGAGCACGAACCCCTCCAGCCGGGCGCGGCGTGCGTGCCAAGGCTGCTCGCGGACGTCCTCGGTCCCGTCGAACAGGATGTCGTACAGCCGCACGAACGCCGGGAACGCCGCCAGCGTCTTGGCGGAGACGACCTTGCGCCCCAGCCGCTGCTGGAGCGCGTTGAAGCTGCCCGCCTCGCCGCCCTGCACCTCGCCGCGCACCAACAGCTCGCCGTCGAGCACGCCCGGCGTCGCGAACGCCGCCGCCACTTCGGGGAAGCTGCGGGTGATGTCGTCGCCCGCGCGGCTATAGAGCCGGGTCTCACCGCCGGCATGGACGAGCTGCACGCGAATGCCGTCCCATTTCCATTCCGCGGCATAGTCGGCGAGGCTGACCTGCGTCTCTTCCAGCGGGTGGGCGAGCATGAACGGGCGGAATACCGGCACATCCTCGACGCGCGGCTGCTCGGCGCGACCCTCCGCCCAGTCGAAGAGCACGGCATAGGGCGGGTGCAGCCCGTGCCACACCTCCTCCACCGCGTCGACGTCGAGCCCGAAGGCCTGGGCGAGCGCGGTCTTGGCCAGCCGCGCCGAGATCCCGACGCGCAGCGCGCCGGTCGCCAGCTTGAGCAGCGCATAGCGCTCGTCGGCCTCGAGCCGGTCGAGCATCGCCGCGAGCACCGCAGGCGCGTCGGAGCGGGAGAGCGCGCCGAGCGTCGACACTATCTGCGAAAGGGTGAGCGGCGCGCTCTCGGGCGGCGGCACGGCGGGCTCGGGCCAGAGCAGCGCGATCGTCTCCGCCGAATCGCCGACGAAGTCGCGGCTCATGCCGTACAGCACCGGATCGACCCGCGACTCAATCATCGCGCGGAGCAGCGCCGGCTTCACCGCCGGGAGATCGAGCGCGCCGGTCAGTGCCGCCATCGCCCAGCCGCGATCGGGATCGGGCGTCACGCGCAGATAGTCGCCGATCAGGCGGAGCTTGGCATTACGCGAGCGGGTGTAGATCAGCCGGTCGAGCAGGTCGGCAAAAGCGCGCATGCGCGGCTAGATGGGTGCGCGCGGCGGATGGCGCTAGCCCTTGGTCGCCACCGCTCGATCGTTCGGCGACGCCAGCACCCAGTCGACTGCCGCGGCGGCATGGAGCGCGGTCGTGTCGAACACCGGCACCGGGCTGTCCTCCGCGCCGATCAGCAGCATGATCTCGGTGCAACCGAGGATCACCGCCTCGGCTCCCGCCGCCGCCAGCCGCTCGATGATCGCGCGATAGGCGGCGCGCGATTCGGGGACGATCCTGCCGGCAACCAGTTCCTCGTAGATCACCCGGTGCACGGTGGCGCGATCCGCCGCGTCGGGGACGAGCACGCGTAACCCGTGCCGCGCTGCCAGCCGATCCTTGTAGAAGGGCTGTTCCATGGTGAAGGCGGTGCCGAGCAGCCCGACCGTACCGAAGCTGGCCGCCTTGACGCGCGCGGCAGTGGGATCGGCGATGTGCAGCAGCGGGATCTCGACCGCGGCCTCCACCTGCGCCGCCAGCCGGTGCATCGTGTTGGTGCAGATCAGCAGTCCCTCGGCACCGCTCGCCTCCAGCCGCCGCGCCGCTTCCACCAGCCGGTCGCCCAGCGCATCCCAGTCGCCGCGATGCTGCAGCGCCTCGATCTCGGAAAAGTCGAACGACCAGAGCAGGCAGCGTGCCGAAGCGGTCCGCCCCAGCCGATCGCGCACGCCCTGGTTGAGGATGCGGTAATATTCCGCCGAGCTTTCCCAGCTCATCCCGCCGATCAGTCCGATCATCCGCATGCCCGCATGCGTGCCACGACCGGCCGCCGACATCCACCGCCGAATCGCGGCCGAGCGGGGTACGAAAAGCGCCCGCCATACTCTAGGGCCGGGGCATGAAGCGTTTCCTCCTCTGCCTGCTCGCGCTGGTCCTGCTGCTCGTCGGCATGCTTGGCTTCGGCCTCTGGACGGCGATGCGCGATCCCGTCGTGCGCCGGCTGACCATCCACGTGCGCGACTGGCCCAAGGGCGCCGCGCCGATGCGGGTAGTGCTGATCAGCGACCTGCACGTGGCCGGCCCCGAGACGCCGCCGTCGCGGCTGGCGCGCATCGTCGGCCAAGTCAACGCGCTGCGGCCGGACCTGGTGCTGATCGCCGGCGACATCGAGCAGTATCGCCGCGTGACGACGCGGGTCTATGACGCGGAGGAGGCGACCGCCCCGCTCGCCGCACTGCGCGCACGCTATGGCGTGATCGCGGTGCTCGGCAACCATGATTATGGGCGATTCGACAAGACCGACCTCCCGCCCTGGCTGAAGAAACAGGGCATCACCGTGCTGCGCAACGACGCGGTGCGCCGGGGGGCGCTGACGATCGCCGGGGCGGACGATCTCTACCATGGCAAATACCGGGAGAACCGCCTCGATCGCGCCGCGCGGGCGCTGCCCGGCCCCACCGTGGTGCTGAGCCACACGCCCGACATCGCGCCTACGCTCCCTGCCCGCTATCCGTTGGTGCTGGCGGGCCATACCCATTGCGGCCAGATCGTGCCGCCGCTGATCGGGCCGATCACCGCCTCGTCCAACTATGGCCTGCGCTATGTCTGCGGGCTGATTCGCGAACCCGGCCGCGACGTGCTGGTCACCGCAGGAATCGGCACCAGCGGCCTGCCGCTGCGGATCGGCGCGGTGCCCGATTTCTGGCTGCTGACCTTCGAGGGCAAGGCGCGCTGAGGATTCGCAAAGCTGCCTTATTTCGCCCCTAGCTTCCCGCTCGGGCGCGCGTTGCGCCCGTCCAGGGAGGGCTTTTTCCGATGAAGTTTCTTGTCGCAGGCGCGATCGCCGCTGCCATGCTGAGCCCCGCCGCCATGGCGCAGCAGACCCCCACGCCCGCCGCCGTCCCGGCAGCCGCAACCAAGTTCGGGCTCGATACGCCGATCGAGACGCTGCTCGCGGACGAAAGGGCCAAGGCGGTGCTCGACACCGACATTCCTGGCCTGTCGTCCCACCCGGCGCTCGACCAGTTCAAGGCGATGAGCCTGAAGGCGGTGCAGCCCTTCTCGAACGGCGCGCTGACCGACGAGATGCTCAAGAAGGTCGAAACCGACCTCGCCGCGATCAAGTAAGCGGCAAAAGGCCGGCGCACGCCCGCAGCGCGCGCCGGCCTATCTCCGGCTCAGCCCTTGCGGCTGGCCTCGAACAGGAACCAGGCGCGCTCTTCGGCCTGGTCGGTCCATTCGTCGACGATGCCGCTGGTGGCATTGTCCTTGGCCTCTTCGGCCGCTTCCTTCACCGCGCGGAAGCTCTCCACCAGCTTGAGATTGTCGTCGCGCAGTTCGGCGAGCATGTCACCCGGCGCGACGAACTCGGCATCATTATCCGAGATGGTCTGGCGGCGCGCGATGTCGCCGATCGAGCGCAGCGTGGTGTTGCCGGTCTTGCGGACGCGCTCGGCGATCGCATCGGTCACGCCCAGGATCTGCGCGGCCTGGTCGTCGAGCAGCAGGTGATAGTCGCGGAAATGCGGGCCCGAGACGTGCCAGTGGAAGTTCTTGGTCTTGAGATACAGCGTGAAGCAGTCTGCCAGCGCGCTGTTCAGGGCATCGGCAACGCTCTTGGTGTCGTTGCGGTTGAGGTCGGTCGGCGTCGCGAGTGCGGGATTTTCTGCCATGATTGTCCTCCTGGAGTGCGGTCGATTCGTTGCCCTAACGATCGGGATATAGGGTCCGGTTCCGTGAGGGAAACAGCCATACCCTGGGATTAACCCGATCAGGCTGATCGATAGAGCCGATGCGGCGTGCGGGCGCTTCGGCGCCAACACACTTGACTTTCCCGGGCGATTCGCGCATCCGCTCCCCCCTGTCAGCGGTGTGCCCATGGCGCGCCGCTCTTTTCTTTTCGCACGAATCAAGGGTTCCGGGTCATGGCAAAGCCGACCACCGTAAAGATCAAGCTCGTCAGCACGGCGGATACGGGCTTCTTCTATGTCACCAAGAAGAATCCGCGCACCCAGACCGAGAAGCTCAGCTTCCGCAAGTACGACCCGGTCGTGCGCAAGCATGTCGATTTCAAGGAAGCGAAGATCAAGTAACGCCGCCGGGCGCGCTGGCCGCGCCCGCGCTGTTTGATCGCATCGCGCCGGATCCTCGCGGGTCCGGCGTTTTCGCTGCATCGATCGTCTATTCGTCGATTTCGGCCATCAGCTTTTCGACCTGATCGACGAATCGCGCGAGCGAGATCGGCTTGGCGACATAGGAGCGCGCGCCCGCCGCGCGAATCCGCTCCTCGTCCTCGTGGCTCGAATAGGCGGTCACCGCCATGATCGGGATTCGGCCGAGCACGGGATCGGCCTGCATCTGGCCGATCAGCTCGAAGCCGGTGACGTGCGGCAGTTGCACGTCCATGATCACCAGGTGCGGCTTGAACCGCCGCGCGCTGGACACGGCCTCGCGCCCGTCGCGGACCGGCTCGGCTTCATAGCCGTGCGCGCGCAACAGGTCGCAGAACAGCTTCAGGTTCAATTCGTTGTCCTCGACAACGAGTACTCTTTTTGGCACGCGCTACCTCAACTCTGCGGGGCGGTTTAGGCGATGGCGGGCGACGTGACAAATCCCGAAACGGCGGCGCTGCAGGCACTCGTCTGGATTCTAAGTGATTCCGGCCGAGCCGCCCGGCTGCTCGACCTGACCGGACTCGATCCGGACACGCTGCGCGCCCGCGCCGGCGATCCCGCGCTGCTCGCCGCCGCGCTCGGCTTCCTCGAATCCTACGAGCCCGACCTGATCGCCTGCGCCGACGCGCTCGACCTTTCCCCCGCGGCGCTGGTCGATGCCCGCCGTCAGCTGGAATCCGCATGAAACCGCTGCTGATCACCGATTGCGACGAAGTCCTGCTGCACATGGTGCGGCATTTCGGCGAATGGCTGGGCGACACCCATGACATCGACTTCGCGCTCAACGGCAGCGCGTTCGAAGGCGCGATGCGGCGGCGCGGCGACGGCAGCACGCTGCAAGGCCCGGAGATGTGGGCGCTGCTCGACGGCTTCTTCCCCGGCGAGATGGCGCGCCAGACGCTGGTGCCGCACGCCCGCGAGGCGCTGGCCCGCATCGCCGAGGTGGCCGACATCGTCGTGCTGACCAACCTGCAGGACCATTGCCGCGATCACCGCATCACCCAGCTGGCGAATCACGGCATCGTCCATCGGGTGGAATGCAACCAGGGCGGCAAGGGCAACCCCGTGGCGCGGCTGGTGGCGGAGCATGGCGCATCGGTCGCGGTGTTCGTCGACGATCTCGCCACCCATCACGAATCGGTCGCCAAGCATGCGCCCGACGTGTTCCGCCTGCACATGGTCGCCGAGCCGAGCCTCGCGCCCAAGGTGCCCCCTGCCCCGCACGCCCATGCCCGGATCGACGACTGGCGCGACGCACAGGCCTGGATCCTGGAGCGCTTCGCCCACGCCTGAGCGCCCCTTGACCCTGCCCGCGCCCGGTGGTTGGGTCGCGCCATGACCACTGTGATCGATCGCAAGCTCGCCGAGCTCGGCCTCGCCCTTCCCGAGGCCGCCGCTCCTGTCGCCGCCTATGTTCCGGTTGTCGAAGCCGGCGGGCTGCTCCATGTCTCGGGCCAGTTGCCGTTCAAGGACGGCGCGCTGATGACCGGCCGCCTCGGCGAGGACCGCGACGTCGCCTTCGGCACCGAGGCGGCGCAGCGCTGCGGCCTGATGCTGGTCGCGCAGATCAAGAAGGCGCTCGACGGCGACCTCTCGCGGGTCAAGCGGGTGGTGAAGCTGGGCGTGTTCGTCAACTCGACCGCCGACTTCACCGACCAGCCCAAGGTCGCCAACGGCGCATCGGAGCTAATGCAGGCGCTGTTCGGCGAAGCCGGCCGCCATGCCCGCAGCGCGGTTGGCGTTGCCGCCCTGCCGCTGGGTGCCGCCGTCGAAGTCGACGCGATCATCGAACTCGCCTGAACCTCCGCCGCTTCTTCGGCCCGTTCCAGGCTGAGGAAGCGGCGTGCCTGTGGCGCGCCAGCAACACTACGTTACAATCTTCACGCGGAAAACGGGCAGCTATTGTGTGCCGCTGCCCGGCTCTGGCAATCTTTTGTTGCAATTCGGAAGTCGCCCGGGACGTAGAGCCCAGCCGCATGCGATGCCGACTGCAGCAGGTGAGGAACCCTTTGTTTCCAATGAAAGGGATTCCATGCGCTTCTCCTCGATCAGCCTCGGCGCGCTGCTGCTCGCCACGACCGCGCCCGCGATGGCGCAAGAGACCGCCCCGCCGCCCAGCATCACCATCAACGGCAGTGCGACGCTGATCAGCGACTACAAGTTTCGCGGCGTCTCGCAGACCGACGGCAATTTCGCGGTGCAGGGCGGCGCAACCGTCAGCCATGCCTCGGGCTTCTACGTCAGCTTCTGGGGTTCCTCGGTCGACAATTACGTCACCGCGCACGGCACCGCGCACCAGGAGATCGACCTGATCGCCGGCTACAAGCACGGCTTCAAGAATGGCGTCACACTCGACGTCGGTGCGCTCTATTATGTCTATCCGGGCACCCGCCCCGGCGGCGACCATACGTCGTCGGACTTCATCGAGCCCTATGCCTCGCTATCCTATGCGCTGGGGCCGGTGACCGCAAAGGGCACGGTCAACTATGCGCCGAAGCAGAAGGCGCTCGAGCTCGACCAGGGTGCCAATCCTGCGACGCCGAAGCAGGACAATGTCTATATTGCCGGCGACATCTCCGCCGCGGTCCCGAAGACGCCGATCAGCCTCACCGCGCATATCGGCCACACCTTCGGGCCCGACTGGCTGGCGATCGGCAAGGAATATACCGATTGGAGCCTCGGCGCCGCCTATACCTACAAGGCGCTCACCTTCGGCGTGTCCTATGTCGATACCGACGCCACGCTGATCACCCCGAGCGGGCACGATGCCGCCAAGGGCAGCATCCTGGGTTCGGTGGGCGTCAGCTTCTGACCGCAAGGGCTTGCGGGGCCGCTCCCGATTGCATCTTCCCCCGCATGTACAAAAAAGCGCCGGCCCGCATTGTGGGGACCGGCGCTCTTTGTGTGACGTGAGGCGCGCGCTTACTGCGGCGTCTTGACGCTCGCGTCCTTGTTGTCGCCCTGGGGCGACTTGAGGATGTCCTGGGTCGTGGTCCCCTTGTCGACGACGGTGGTCGACGGGCTGCCGGCGTTGCTGCGCACGCCGGCATCGGCGCTGGCGGCTCCTGCCTGGTCGAGCGTCGCGGTCTCGGCCGGGCTGCGCGCCGCGGTGCCGCCAAACAGCGCCTCGAGCGCCTGATCAGACGGGTTGGTATCCTGCGGGCGGGCCGCACCCGGCTGCGGCGGACGCAGCGAGAAGTCGGGCGGGATCACCAGCGGCGCCTGGCGGGCCACCGCGAACTCGTCCGGACGCGCCCGGTCATACCCCTTCTTGCCGCATGCCGAGAGCGAGGCCACCAGGGCGACGCCGGTCGCGACGAGGATCAACTTACGCATTGAATTTCTTCTCCACAGGGGCAGGCGACTTGGGGTTCTTGTCGCGAACGAGCAGGGCACGGAGCAGCAGGATCACCACGCCGATGGTAATCGCGGCATCGGCCACGTTGAAGACCAAAAAGGGGCGCCACTCGCCGAAATGCAGATCAGCGAAATCGACGACATAGCCGAGGCGGCTGCGATCGAGGATGTTGCCGCACGCCCCGCCCAGCACCAGGCCGAGCGCGACGACATCGCCCGCCTTCTTCTCGCGCAGCATCCACACGCAGACGCCGACCGCGATGCACGCGGTCATCAGCACCAGCAGCCAGCGCATCGTCGGGCTGTTGGCCGAGAGCAGGCCCAGCGACACGCCGATATTCTTGACGAAGCGCAGGTCGAAGAACGACGTGATCGTCATCGAATCATTCTGCACCACCAACCCCAGCGGGCCGGTGACGATATACTTGGTCAGCTGGTCGAGCACGAACACAGCCAGCGCCGCGGCGAAGCCATAGACGCGAACCTGCTTCATCACGACACCACCTCTGCGCAACGGTCGCACAATGCCCCATCCTGCGTCACTTCGGGAAGATGGCGCCAGCACCGGCCGCATTTGTGGCGATCGGTGGGCGTGACCGTGACATCGGCCGCCTGGTCCACCTTCGCCACGATGAACAGCTCGGTGAGTTCCTCCGCCGGCATCGGCAGCGTCGGCACGGTCACTTCGGCCTCGAGGCTGGAGCGCACCTTCTTCTCGCGGCGATAGGGCTCGATCGCCTCGGTGACGGTCTGGCGCAGTGCGCGGATCGCGGTCCAGTCGTGCTCGACCGAGGCGCCCTCCGGCAGCACCGGCCATTCCAGCTCGTGGACCGATCCGTCCTTGCTCGGATAGCGGCTCTGCCACACTTCCTCGGCGGTGAAGGCGAGGATCGGCGCGGCGTAGCGGACCAGCGCGTGGAACAGCGTGTCCAGCACGGTGCGATAGGCGCGGCGCTTGGGATCGGTCGCCGCGTCGCAGTAGAGGCAATCCTTGCGGATATCGAAGAAGAAGGCCGAGAGGTCCTCGTTCATGAAATCGCCGAGCGCGCGCGCATAGCGGTTGAACTCGAACGCCTCCGCCGCCGAGCGCAGTTCCGCATCCAGCGCCGCCAGCTTGTGGAGCACATAGCGCTCCAGCTCGGGCATGTCGGCGACTGCCACCTTCTCGGCCTCGCCGAACCCGTCGAGCGCGCCGAGCAGATAGCGGAAGGTGTTGCGGATCTTGCGGTACGCGTCGCCGGTGCC
Organism: Sphingomonas trueperi; assembly: GCF_011927635.1. Lineage (GTDB taxonomy): Bacteria > Pseudomonadota > Alphaproteobacteria > Sphingomonadales > Sphingomonadaceae > Sphingomonas > Sphingomonas trueperi. Next base: position 49,667 of record NZ_JAATJB010000006.1, on the reverse strand, counting down.
GGCCAGCACTTCCTTGCCGATGCGAACGTCGTCGAAATAGTCGGTCTGCGCGACCCAGAGGCGCAGGATGTCCGCGCCGCTCTCGCCGATGATCTTCAAGGGATCGACGACATTGCCGAGCGACTTGGACATTTTCTTGCCCTGGCCGTCGAGCGCGAAGCCGTGGGTGAGCACCGCGTCATAGGGCGCCCGGCCGCGCGTGCCCGACGATTCGAGCAGCGACGACTGGAACCAGCCACGATGCTGGTCCGATCCTTCGAGATAGAGATTGGCGCGGACACCCTCGCCGTAGCGCGCCTCGATGACGAAGCTGTGGGTCGAGCCGCTGTCGAACCACACGTCGAGAATGTCGGTGACGACCTCATAGTCCTCGGCCCGGTAGTCGGGGCCGAGCAGCGCCTGGTGGTCGGCCTGGAACCAGGCATCGGCCCCGCCGGCGCGGAAGGCGTCGAGGATACGCGAGTTGACCGCCGGATCGCGCAGATAGTCGCCGGTGGCGCGGTTCACATAGAGCGCGATCGGCACGCCCCAGGCGCGCTGGCGGCTGATCACCCAGTCCGGGCGGCCCTCGACCATCGCGCGGATGCGGTTGATCGAGCGCTCCGGCACCCAGCGGGTGTGCTCGATCGCATCGAGAGCGATCTCGCGGAGCGTGGGGGCGTTGCTTTCCGCTCCCCCTCCCGCGTGCGGGAGGGGGCTGGGGGGTGGGCCCCCGGCATCCGCGAGCGCTTCGCTGGTGGAGAGCGAGGGCCCACCCCCGGCCCCTCCCGCAAGCGGGAGGGGAGAGGGTCTATCCATCGGGATGAACCACTGCGGCGTCGCGCGGAAGATGATCTTCGCCTTGCTCCGCCAGCTGTGCGGATAGCTATGCTGGAAGTCATCCGAGGCGGCGAGCAGCGCGCCGGCCGCGCGCAGGTCCGAGCAGATCGGGCCTTCGGCGCTCACGAACTTCTTGTTGATCACCGATCCCTGGCCGCCGAGCCACAGCCAGTCGGCACGGTACATGCCCGCGCCGTCGACCGCGAACACCGGATCGATGCCGTGCGCCTTGCACAGCAGGAAGTCGTCCTCGCCATGATCCGGCGCCATGTGGACGAGGCCGGTACCCGCATCGGTGGTGACGAAGTCGCCGGGCAGGAACGGCCGCGGCCTGGCGAAGAACCCGCCGAGCGCGTGCATCGGGTGAAGGGCGACGGCGCCGGCGAGCTGGGAGCCCTTCAGCACGTTAGCGAACATCAAGCCCGCATCATCGGCGGGCAGCGAAGCCTCGTCACGGAGACTCAAACCGGTCCGCTTGAGGAATGCATCAACGAGATCAAAAGCAACGAGGTAGGTGCGTCCATCGCTCGCAGGTACGCGAGAGTAAGCGATCCCCTCGCCATAGGCCAACGCCTGGTTCACCGGGATCGTCCACGGCGTGGTCGTCCAGATCACCGCATGCGCGCCGACCAGCTCGGGGGCGTTGGGCGCGTGCGTAATCTCGAACGCCACGTCGATCTGCGTCGAGGTGATGTCCTCATATTCGACCTCGGCCTCGGCCAGCGCGGTCTTCTCCACGGGCGACCACATCACCGGCTTGGCGCCGCGATAGAGCTGGCCGCTCTCGGCGAACTTGAGCAGCTCAGCCGCGATCCGCGCCTCGGCGTCGAACTTCATGGTCAGATAGGGATCGTCCCAGTCGCCCAGGATGCCGAGCCGCTCGAACTGACCGCGCTGCACCGCCACCCATTTTTCGGCATAGGCGCGGCATTCGGCGCGGAAGGCGACGGGGTCGACTTCGTCCTTGTTGAGCTTCCTGGCGCGGTACGCTTCCTCGACCTTCCACTCGATCGGCAGGCCGTGGCAGTCCCAGCCGGGGACATAGGGCGCGTCCTTGCCCATCAGGCTCTGGCTGCGGACGACGATGTCCTTCAGGATCTTGTTGAGCGCATGGCCCATGTGAATGTCGCCATTCGCATAAGGCGGGCCGTCGTGCAGCAGGAAGCGCTCGCGGCCGGCGCGGGCCTCGCGCAGCTTGCTGTAGAGCTTAATGCGCGCCCAGCGCTCGAGGATGGCGGGTTCCTTGGCGGCAAGCCCGGCCTTCATCGGAAAATCGGTCTTCGGCAGGAAGACGGTGTCGCGCCAGTCGCGCTGGGTGTCGGTTGCGTCAGTCATGGGTCGCGCGGGATTAGCCGGTGTGGCGGGGGAAGTCATCCCTGCTCTTCTTCTAAGCCCCTCCCCTTCAGGCGCATCAGGTGAACAGCGCGGGGCGCTGTTCACCTGATGCGGGGTTGGGGTGGGGCTGTGTCTCACAGAGACCAACGCACGTTCTGGCATCCCTCCACCCCCCAACCCCTCCTCCCAGGAGGAGGGGCTAGAAGAGAAGGTTACTCGTGCGCCCCGTTGGGCTTGGGCGTCACCGCCTTGGCATGCGCGCCGGACTTGCAGGCGCGGATCGTCTCGGGCTCGGGCCGCGCGCCGCGCGCCTCGAACACCGCCATGTACCCGCCCGCCGACGCCATCGGCAGCATCGACACCTGCACATAGCCCACCGCCGCGAACTCGCACTTGAGCAACGCCGGCGGCGTGCCGTGATTCTCGGTGGCGCGATCGGCATCCACCACCACCACCTGCCCGCCCGGCGCCAGCGAGGGGCGCAGCCGCCACAGGAACTCGTAGGGCGATTCGATCTCGTGGTACATGTGGACCATCAGCACGCGGTCGAAGCTGTTCTCGGGCAGCCGCGGATCGGCGGGCAGGCCGAGGCGGACGCTGACATTGTCGAGCTTCTCGCGCACCACGCGCGTCGCCAGCGCGCTGATATAATCGGGGACGATGTCCTCGGCGACCACCCGCCCCTTCGGCCCGACGCGCTGGCCGAGGCGGATCGTGTAATAGCCCTCGCCCGCGCCGATATCGGCGACGGTCATGCCGGGCTTGATGCCGGCCAGGTCCATCACCTTGCTCGCCTCGTTCAGCCGGTCGCGCTCTTCCTCGCTCGACCAGCGCGAGGAGACGATCGTCGCCACCGGCCGGTCCGCCGCCGGGAAGCCCGAATTGGCCGGATCATGGCGCTCGTTGCGCACCGCCCGCGGACTGCCGTCGCACGCCGCCAGCAGCAGCGTCACGCCGAGCAGCAGGGGCCGCGCGCGCAAGCTCAATCGACATCCTCCACCGCGACGGCCTCGCCCGTCACGCGCTGTGCTAGCGCGGCGGCCATGAAGCTGTCGAGATCGCCGTCGAGCACGTCGCTCGGCGCGGTGGAGGTGACGCCGGTGCGCAGATCCTTCACCAGCTGGTAGGGCTGGAGGACGTAAGAGCGGATCTGGTGGCCCCAGCCGATATCGGTCTTGGTGGCGTTCTGCGCGTCGGCCACCGCCTCGCGCTCGGCCAGTTCGCGCTCGTAGAGACGGGCGCGGAGCTGGTTGAACGCCTCGGCGCGGTTCTTGTGCTGCGAACGCTGGTTCTGGCACTGCACCACGATACCGGTCGGCAAGTGGGTGATGCGCACCGCCGAATCGGTGGTGTTGATGTGCTGGCCGCCCGCGCCCGAGGCGCGATAGGTGTCGATGCGCAGCTCGCTCTCGTTGATCTCGATCTCGATATTGTCGTCGATCACCGGATAGACCCAGACGGATGCGAAGCTGGTCTGGCGGCGCGCGTTCGAATCGAACGGGCTGATGCGGACCAGGCGGTGGACGCCGCTCTCGGTCTTGGCATAGCCGTATGCGTTCTCGCCCTTGAACAGCAGCGTCGCGGACTTGATGCCCGCCTGTTCGCCGGCGTGATAGTCGACCAGCTCGACCTTGTAGCCGTGGCGCTCGGCCCAGCGCGTGTACATGCGCTGGAGCATTTCGGCCCAGTCGTTCGATTCGGTGCCGCCCGCGCCGGCGTTGATCTCGACATAGGTGTCGTTGGCGTCAGCCTCGCCCGAGAGCAGCGCCTTGACCTTGTCGGCATCGGAACGCTCGGCGAGTGCACGCAGGCTCTCGGTGCCGTCGGCGGCCATTTCCTCGTCGCCCTCGGCCTCGGCCATCTCGATCAGCTCGACCGTGTCGCTCAGCTCGCTCTCGATCGCGCGCGTCGCGGAGATCGATTCGTCGAGGCGGCGACGCTCGCGCATCACGTCCTGCGCCTTCTTGGCGTCGTTCCACAGCGTCGGATCCTCGACGCGCGCGTTCAGCTCGTCGAGGCGGCGCAGCGCGCGGTCCCAGTCGAGCGAGCGGCGCAGCAGCGCGAGGGCCGCGTTGATCTTGTCGACATATGCCTGCGCTTCAGCGCGCATGTTCCAAACCTTCCGAAGTATCCGCCGGCCGCATCCCGGACGATGCGGCGATCTCAAGCCATATAGGGTGTGGCGGCCTCGCTAGTAGATTCCGCCCTGTTGTTGCAAGAAGTCGCTATCGCCCTGGCGATCGGCCTTGCGCTGCACCGGCGCCGCCGCGGCGGGTGCCGCTTCGGTATTGGCGGTGCGGCGGGTGCGGCGCGGATCGCTGTCCGGGCGGAAGGCCTCCCAGATGATCGAGGAGAGCGGATCGTCGGTCGGCCAGCCATATTGCACCGGGCGCCCGCTGCCGCGATCGATGCGCACCATGCGGATCCCCGGCGGCGCGACGAAGGGCAGCGGATCCAGCCCTGCATAGGCAGGCACCGCGAATTCCTTGAAGATCGGCGCGGCGATCGAGCCGCCCTGCGCATAGCCGCCGAGGTTCGAGGGCGTGTCATAGCCGAGATACAGGCCGCCGATCATCTGCGGGGTGCCGCCGACGAACCACACGTCGGTCGGGCCGGTGGTGGTGCCGGTCTTGCCCATCATCGGGCGGCCCAGATCGCGCAGCACGGTCGCGGTACCGCGCTGGACGACGCCCTCGGTGATATGGACCATCTGGTAGGCGACCATCGGGTCGATCACCTGCCGCGCACGGACGATCGGGCGCGGCATCGCCTTGCCGTCCCAGTCGCGCGCATTGCAGCCCGAGCAGGCGCGCCAGCCGGCCGGGAAGATCACCTTGCCGCGACGGTCCTGGACGAAGTCGATCAGGGTGGGATTGAGCGCGCGGCCCTGGTTCACCAGGATCGAATAGGCGTTGACCATGCGCAGCACCGTCGTCTCGCCCGCGCCCAGCGCATAGGAGAGATAGGGCGGCAGCCGGTTCTTGGAGACGCCCAGCCGCTGGATCGTGTCGACCACCTTGTCCATGCCGGTGGCGTTGGCGATCTGCACGGTCATCAGGTTGCGCGACTGTTCGATGCCCCAGCGCAGCGTGTGCGGACCGGCGCCGCGGGCATTGCCGAAGTTGCGGAAGCACTTGTTGCCCAGCCCCGCCCCTTGCCACACGCAGAAGGGGCCATCGACGACGATCGAAGCCGGGGTCATCCCGTTCTCGAGCGCGGCGGCATAGACGATCGGCTTGATCGTCGATCCCGGCTGGCGGGTCGCCTGGGTGGCGCGGTTGAACGCCTGGAGGCGCGAATCGAAGCCGCCCTGCATCGCGAGCACGCGGCCGGTCGAGGGATCCTCGACAACCATGCCGCCCGATACCTTGGGCACGCTGCGCAGGCCCCAATTGCCGCCCTCGGGCGCCACGGCGAGAATGTCGCCGACCTTGATCGCGTCGAAGGCATGGCCGCCCTTGCCGCGGATCGGCATCTGTGCGGCGCTCTCGGGCAGCGTGCCGCTGTTGCCATCGTCGAAGCCGAGTTGGACGCTGCGCGAATCGCGGGAGATCACCACGGCGGCGCGCCAATTGTCGTAGTCGACGCCGATATTCTTGGAGACGAAGGCCGAATACCAGCCATCGCCTTCAAACTGCACCTTGCCGATCGGACCCGACCAGCCGCGGCCGCGGTCGTAGCGCAGCAGGCCGTCGCGCAGCGCGCGCTGGGCATAGGCCTGGAGCCGCGGATCGAGCGAGCTGCGCACCCACAGGCCGCCGTCATAGACACTGTACGGCCCGTCCTCGCGCTTCTCGCCGAATTGGCGGGCGAGCTGGCGGCGGACCTCCTCGACGAAATAGCCCCCCACCCGCTCGAAGCGCGGCGTCTGGCGCGGCACCGTGCCGAGCGGCGAGGCCACCGCCTCGTCATGCTGCGCCTGGTTGATGAAGCCGTTGCGCAGCATTTCGCCGAGCACCCAGTTGCGGCGATCGAGCGCGCGCTGGGTGTTGCGATCGGGGTCGTAATTGGCAGGGCCCTTGGGCAGGATCGCCAGATAGGCCATCTGCGCCAGGCTCAACTTGTCGAGCGGCTTGCCGAAATAGGCCTCGCTCGCCGCCGCCACCCCGCCCGAATTGCGCCCGAGTTCGATGGCGTTGAGGTACAATTCCATGATCTGCGGCTTCGACAGCGTATCCTCGATCCGCCAGGCGAGGATCGCTTCCTTCAGCTTGCGGGTATAGCTCGCCTCGTTGCCCACCGCGAGGTTCTTGGCGACCTGCTGGGTGATGGTGGAGGTGCCGCGCGGGGTCTTGCCGCGAAGGATCCCTTCGCCCACGGCGCGCACCAGACCGGGGAAATCGAGCCCGTGGTGCGAGAAGAAGGTACGATCCTCGGCCGCCATATAGGCGCGGACCAGCAGCGGCGGGAACTCGTTGTAGCTGAGCTGCACGCGGCGCATCTGGGCATAGGCATGGATCGGCGTGCCGTCGGCCGAGCGGACGTAGCTCGGCAGCTGCGGCTCGTAGCTGCGCAGCTTGTCGACCGAGGGCAGGTCGCGCGCGACGAGCAGCCAGACGGCGAACACCAGCAGTCCGGCGAGCAGCGCCAGGATCGCGAGCACGCGGAACCACCAGCGCCGCCGCAGCCGCGCCCAGCGTCCGGGCGTGCGTTCGATACGGATGGTTTGGGGAGTGTCGCCGTCGGCCATGCGGCGCGCGGTGTAGCACCTTTTCGGGCGGAAGAAAGGGAGCCGCGCCCGGCGCCTATCTCAATCCAGCTTCCCGCGTCAGCGCGTGGCGAGGAAGATTTCGGTCGCCCGCCGCACCGCTGCGGCGAGCCGTGCGCGCGCCTCCACCGAGCCGAGCGCCTGCGCATCCTCGGCATTGGAGACATAGCCGAGCTCGAACAGCACCGAGGGCATGTCGGGCGCCTTGAGCACCATCAGCGCCGCCATGCGCCGGGGCCGGGCATGCAGCCGCATCGCCGGCGCTACCTCGCGGGCGAGCAGGTCGGCATAGCGCGCGGACACCGCCATGGTGCGGCGCTGAGCGAGATCGATCAGCAGCGAGGCGATATCGGCACGCTCGCTCCCCAGATCGACGCCGGCGAGCAGGTCCGCGCGATTCTCGCGCGCCGCCATCCGCGCCGCTTCCTTGTCCGAGGCGACTTCGGACAGTGTGTAGAACGTGCCACCCGCCGCCAGCGGATCGGCCGCGCTGTCGCAGTGGAGCGACAGGAACAGCGCCGCGCCCAGCCGGCGGCCGATATCGGCACGCTGCTGCAGCGGCACGAACGAATCGCTATCGCGCGTCATCGCCACGCGGACGCGGCCCGAGGCGAGCAGCGCGTCGCGGATCGCACGCGCGGCTTCGAGCGTCAGTGCCTTTTCGGTGATGCCGTCGACACCCGGCGCACCGGGATCACGCCCGCCATGGCCGGGATCGAGCACCACCAGCGGCAGCCCGGCCGCACCCTGCACGCGCGGCAGCGGCGCCCCCTTGGCTGCCACCGGTTCGGGCATCGCGAGGCTGACGCTATAGGCCTCCACGCGCCAGGCGAAGCGCGGGCCCGCCTCGCCCTCGAGGGGCACGATCAGCGCGCCCTCTTCCACCCGCACGCGCTCGGCAAGGCAGATCCAGCCGGGCAGACCGGTCAGCCAGCCGGCGAGCAGGAACAGCATCCAGGACACGGCCTCGCTATGCCGCGCCCGCCCCCGACCGGTCCAGCCTCCAAATGGAGGCGAAGGACTTGGTTAACCGGATGCGAAGAACCATTTGCTACGGCGAGGGATCGAAATCCTCCCAAATGCTTTTTGGCGCTCGGGGGACCCAAATCTTCCAAAGCCGAGCCGGTTGCCGCAACGACACAGCGGTGCTAGGCAGGATATGCTTCCGGCACTGCGCCGGATCAGGCACGCGACGCTTCTTTTGTCGCGACAGTTCAGGTTGACGTTCGCATGAGGCAATTTCCCCACCGTCCGCATCGCCAGGCCTTCGCGGCCGGCAGCGTGGCGATGGTGGAGCAAGGGGACCGCTGGTCCGCTCGTGCCCGTGCAGCAACAGCAGTTTTTGAAACCCGCGCCACCCGGATCGGCCTCGCCGATCGTCTGGGGCGCTTCTTGTATCGCGCGCTCGCGCCCCATTCCCTCGAGGAACTGTGCCGGCGCGCCCGGAGAATCATCAATGACCATGCGTATGCTGATCGACGCACGCCACCGGGAGGAAACCCGCGTGGCCGTCGTCAAAGGGAATCGAATCGAGGAATTTGACTTCGAGTCCGCTGAGCGCAAGCAGCTCAAGGGCAATATCTATCTCGCGAAGGTGACCCGCGTCGAACCGTCGCTGCAGGCGGCCTTTGTCGATTACGGCGGCAACCGCCACGGCTTCCTCGCCTTCTCGGAAATCCATCCCGACTATTACCAGATTCCCAAGGAAGATCGCGAAGCCCTGCTGCGCGAAGAGGCCGAGCATGCCGCGCAGGAAGCCGCGCTGCGCGAAGCCGATGGGGATGACGACGACGATCGCCACGATCACGACGACCATGATCACGACGACCATGAAGACGGCGTCGAGATGGTCGAGCGTGCGCATGACGACGAGGAAGCCGCGGAAGGCGAAGACGCGCCGCAGGGCGGCCGCCGCCGTCGCGGTCGTGGCGGCAATGGCGACGAGGCGGAGGCGCTGCGCCAGCGCCGCATGAACCTGCGCCGCCGCTACAAGATCCAGGACGTGATCCGTAGGCGTCAGGTGCTGCTGGTCCAGGTCGTCAAGGAAGAGCGCGGCAACAAGGGCGCGGCGCTGACCACCTATCTCAGCCTCGCCGGCCGCTACTGCGTGCTGATGCCGAACACCGCGCATGGCGGCGGCATCTCGCGCAAGATCAACTCGGCGGCCGATCGCAAGCGCCTCAAGGCCATCATGGCGGACCTCAAGCTGCCCGCCTCGATGGGCTGCATCGTCCGCACCGCCGGCCTCCAGCGCACCAAGACCGAGATCAAGCGCGACTTCGACTATCTCGCCCGCCTGTGGGACGAGATTCGCGAGAAGACGCTGACCTCGTCCGCGCCCGCGCTCGTCTATGGCGACAGCGACCTGATGAAGCGGGCGATCCGCGACATCTACAATCGCGACATCGACGAGGTGATCGTCGAGGGCGAGGAAGGCTATCGCCAGGCCAAGGACTTCATGAAGCTCCTGATGCCGAGCCATGCCCGCAAGGTGCGCCAATATGCCGATGCGGTGCCGCTGTTCCAGCGCGCCGGGGTCGAGGAGCAGCTGTCGGCGATGTACCACCCGGTGGTGCAGCTCAAGTCCGGCGGCTATCTCGTGATCAACCCGACCGAGGCGCTCGTCTCGATCGACATCAACTCGGGCCGTTCGACGCGCGAGCACAATATCGAGCAGACCGCGACCGCGACCAACCTCGAGGCCGCCCAGGAAATCGCTCGCCAGCTCCGCCTGCGCGACATGGCGGGCCTGGTCGTGATCGACTTCATCGACATGGACCATTCGTCCAACGTCCGTAAGGTCGAGAAGGCGATGAAGGAGGCGCTGAAGAACGATCGCGCCCGCATCCAGGTCGGCCGCATCTCGCCCTTCGGCCTGATGGAAATGAGCCGCCAGCGCCTGCGCACCGGCGTGCTCGAGGCCTCCACCCGCACCTGCCCGCATTGCGAGGGCACCGGCCTGGTCCGCACCGCCTCGTCGGCGGGCCTGTCGGCGCTGCGCATGATCGAGGACGAGGCCGCCCGCGGCCGCGGTTCGCAGATTCTGCTGCGCGCCAGCCAGGAAGCGGCCTTCTACGTGCTCAACAAGAAGCGCAGCGAACTGGCCGAGATCGAGGATCGCTACGGCGTGCTGGTCGAGGTCGAGGCGGACGGCGAGCTGGAAGGCGCGCGGATGACGGTGGAGGCCTCGGGCCCGCCGCCGGCCTATGCGCCCAAGATCGAGCCGCTGCTCGAGGAGCCGGAAGAGGACTTCGTCGAGGAGATCGAGGAAGAGGAAGAAGAGCTCGAAGCCGAGGCGGAAGCCGAAGCCGCCGAGCCGCGCGAGCGTGGCGAACGTCCGGAGCGTGGTGACCGCGAGGGCGAAGGTCGCGGCAAGCGTCGCCGCCGCCGTCGTGGTCGTGGCCGCCGAGGTCGCGAGGAAGGCGAAGCCGGTCAGGACGAACAGGTCGAGACCGAAGGCGCCGAGGGGGACGTCGAGGCAGACGAGGCCGAGCCGGCCGAAGTCGAGGCGACTGCCGAGACCGAGGAAACCGCAGCCCAGCGCGAGGAAGGCGAGCGCAACCGCAAGCGCCGTCGTCGCGGCCGTCGCGGCGGCCGTCGCGGTGCCGGTGAAGAGGGTACCGAGCAGGCAGCCGACGATGCTGGGGAGGCCGACGAGGCCGAAGCGCCTGTCGCCGCCCCCGAGCCCGTCGCCGAAGCAGCCCCTGCCCCGGCAGAGGTAGAGGCCGAGCCGGAAGCCCCGGCCAAGCCGAAGCGCACCCGTCGCAAGAAGGCGGACGTCGAAGCGGAGGCCGCTCCGGCCGCCGTCGAGGCACCCGCCGAAGAAGCGCCGGCCAAGCCGAAGCGCACCCGCCGCAAGAAGGCAGACGTTGAGGCGGAAGCCGCGCCGGCTGCTGTCGAGGTGCCCGCCGAGGAAGCGCCTGCCAAGCCCAAGCGCACCCGCCGCAAGAAGGCGGACGTCGCCACCGAAGCGGCCCCCGAGGCACCCGCCGTGGAGGCACCGGTCGCACAGGGCGTGACCCCGGCAGCCGAAGAACCGGCCGCCGAGGAAGCCTCGGCCGAGGACGGCCAGCCCCGTCGCGGCTGGTGGCAGCGGACCTTCGGCGCCTGAGCAAGTTCCCCGGCGCGACCAGCCCGGTCGCGCCGGGGGCTTTCAGTGTAGGTTAAGGGCGTTGTTGCCAGGGCAGCCCTTCGAACGAGTCCCCGGGAGTAGGATCATGGCGCGCATCCACCGATTGGCCACGCTGCTCGCGATGCTGTGCCTCGCATCGTTCGCGTCGCGCCCGGCAATGGCGCAGTCGGTGCTCCGTGACGCCGAAACCGAAGCGCTGCTGGCCGACATGGCCAAGCCCTTGTTCGCCGCCGCCGGGCTCAACCCCGCCAACGGGAAGGTGGTGCTGATCGGCGATCCCTCGATCAACGCCTTCGTGGCAGGGGGGCAGATCGTCTATGTCAATTCCGGCCTGATCGATGCGGCCGACACCGCCAACCAGGTCCAGGGCGTCGTCGCCCACGAAATCGGCCATATCGTCGGGGGGCACGCGGTGTTCCAGCGCGACGGCGGCTATGGCAACATCTCGATCCTCAGCCTGCTGCTCGGCGCAGCAGCGATGGCGGCGGGCTCGGCCGAGGCCGGCACCGGCATCCTGATGGCCGGTCAGCGCGCCGCGATCGGCAAGTATCTCGCCTATAGCCGCGTCCAGGAATCCTCGGCCGACGCCGCCGGCGTGCGCTTCCTCAACACCGCGGGCATTTCGGGCAAGGGCATGCTCGGCTTCTTCGAGAAGCTGACCCAGGAAATGCACCGCTACGGCTATTACAGCACCGATCCCGAGGTCGATCCCTTCGCGCAGACCCACCCGATGTCGCAGGATCGCGTCCAGACGCTGAAGGCCGACCTCGAAGGCTCGCCCAACTGGACCAAGCCGCTCGACCCCGATCTCGAGCGCCGCTTCAAGCGCGTCCAGGCGAAGCTGCGCGGCTATACCAACGATCCCAAGAAGACGCTGCGGATCTACCCCTTAAGCGACCAGTCGATCCCGGCGCATTATGCGCGCGCCTATGCCTATCACCAATCCGGTTACCCCGAGCAGGCGGCGGCCGAGACGGCGGCGCTGGTCAAGCTGGCACCCAATGATCCCTATTTCCTCGAGCTGCAGGGGCAGATCCTGCTCGAATCGGGCCAGCCCCAGGCCTCGCTCGATCCGCTGCGCAAGGCGACGCAGCTCTCGAACAACTCCCCGCTGATCGCCAGCACCTTCGGCCACGCACTGGTCGCGACCGAGGACAAGGCAAACCTCAAGGAAGCCGAGCAGGTGCTGCGCGATTCGCTGACGCGCGACCGCGACAATCCCTTCGCCTGGATCAACCTCGGCACCGTCTATGATCGCGAGGGCGACGAGCCGCGCACCGCACTCGCCACCGCCGAGCGCGCCAACCTGATCGGCGACGCGCGCACCGCGATGGTCAGCGCGCGGCGGGCGATGGGCGGACTGCCGCAGGGCTCGCCCGAATGGATCCGCGCGCAGGACATCGCGATGGTCTCCGAACAGGCAATGAAGGACGACAAGCGCAACAAGGGACGCAACCTCCAGTAATGACTCGATCGAGGCTTTTTTTCGCCAGCGCGCTGCTGCTGGCCGCGGTCCTCGGTGGCCTGGTGGTGCTCGGGCTGCAGGCGCTGCTGCCGGGGATCGGCGGCAACAAGGCGCAGGTCGAGCGCATCGTCCATGGTTATCTGCTCGAGAACCCGGCGATCCTGCGCGACATGATGGAGAAGCTTCAGCAGCAGGAGAGTGCCGAGGCGGCGAAGTCCCAGGAAGCTGCGCAGGCATCCGTGCCCGCTGCGCTGCCCGCGCTGACCACGCCCTTTGCCAGCGCCTGGGCAGGGAATCCCAACGGCGACGTCACCGTCACCGTGTTCATGGACTATGCCTGCGGCTATTGCCGCGCGAGCCTGCCGGGCCTGGCCGAACTGATCGCCAAGGATCCGAATGTCCGCATCGTCTATCGCGAATATCCGGTGCTGGGCGAGGCGAGCGTGGTCGCCGCACGCTTTGCTCTGGCCGCCGCCCAGCAGGGCAAGTTCCGCGCCTTCCACGACGCGCTGTTCGCCAGCGGGGGCCCCAGCAACGCAACGATCAGCGACGCGCTCGCCAAGGCGGGGCTCGATCCGGCTGCAACGCAGAAGCTCGCCAACAGCGATGCGGTCGCCAAGGAAATCGACGCCAACCACCGGCTCGGCGCCAAGCTGGCGATGAACGGCACGCCCGCCTGGGTGGTGGGCAAGCAGATCCTGTACGGTGCGCGCGACTATCAGGCGCTGGTCGACGCCGTCGCGATCGCGCGGAAGACGAAATAGCCTCCGCAACCTAAAGCGGGAAGTGTTTCCTCCCCCGCCGGGGGGAGGTGGCGCCGAAGGCGACGGAGGGGGAGGATGCCAGAACATCTCGAGCCGTCGCGCTTCCTCCCCCTTCGTCGGGCTGCGCCTGACACCTCCCCCTGGCGGGCGAGGAAACGGCTTCGAATCAAACGTCTTCGAGCACCTTGCCCCAGGATGAACGCCACCCTAGCTAACGGGCTCCTTCCGGCCGGGGCTCCATTTCCATGCAACCCATCCTGTCGCTACGCCAGGTCTCCAAGACCTACGCGTCGGGCCATACCGCGCTCGACCATGTCGATCTCGACATCCACCGCGGCGAGATCTTCGCCCTGCTCGGGCCCAACGGCGCGGGCAAGACCACGCTCATCTCGATCATCTGCGGCATCGTCACTCCCAGCACCGGCACCATTCTGGTCGACGGGAACGACGCGATCCGCCAGCCGCGCGCGGCACGCTCCAAGATCGGCCTGGTGCCGCAGGAGATCGCGGTCGACATGTTCTCGCGCGTCGGCTCCGCCGCCCGCTATTCGCGCGGACTGTTCGGCAAGGCGCCGGACCATGCTTATTGCGACCAGCTCCTCAAGGACCTGTCGCTGTGGGACAAGCGCGACGCCAAGATCATGGAGCTGTCCGGCGGCATGAAGCGCCGGGTGATGATCGCCAAGGCGCTCAGCCACGAGCCGGACATCCTGTTCCTCGACGAGCCCACTGCGGGCGTCGACGTCGAACTGCGCCGCGACATGTGGAAGCTGATCGGCCGCCTGCGCGACCGCGGCACCACGATCATCCTGACCACGCATTACATCGAGGAGGCCGAGGAAATGGCCGACCGGGTGGGCGTGATCAACAGGGGCAAGCTGCTGCTGGTCGAGGAAAAGACCGCGCTGATGAAAAAGCTCGGCAAGCGCGAGCTGGACCTCAGCCTGGTCGAGCCGCTCGCCGCCATTCCCGCCGAACTCGGCGAATGGCAGCTGAGCCTCACCGACGACGGCCACCGGCTGCGCTACACCTTCGACGCGCAGGCCGAGCGCACCGGCATCCCGTCGCTGCTGCGCAAGCTGCACGACCTGAACATCGCCTTCAAGGATCTCGACACGTCCAAGTCGAGCCTGGAGGACATCTTCGTCGACCTGGTGGGGGCACAGGCATGAACGGCATCAACTTTCCCGGCATCTGGGCGATCTACAAGTTCGAGATGGCGCGCACGCTGCGCACGCTGTGGCAGTCGATCGCGACCCCGGTGATTACCACCTCGCTCTATTTTATCGTGTTCGGCGGCGCGATCGGCAGCCGGATCGATGCGATCCACGGCGTGAACTATGGCAGCTTCCTGGTGCCGGGCCTGATCATGCTGTCGTTGCTGATGCAGAGCATCGCCAACGCCTCGATCGGCATCTACTTCCCCAAATTCACCGGCACGGTGTTTGAGCTGCTCTCCGCACCGATTTCGGCGATCGAGCTGGTGGTGGGGTTCGTCGGCGCCGCGGCCACCAAGTCGGTGGTGATCGGGCTGATCATCCTCGCCACCTCGGCGCTGTTCGTGCCGCTGCGGGTGGACCATCCGGCGGCGATGCTGGCGTTCCTGGTGCTGACGGCGGTGACGTTCAGCATGTTCGGCTTCATCATCGGCATCTGGGCGAAGAGCTTCGAGCAGCTCAACATCGTGCCCTCGCTGCTGGTGACGCCGCTGACCTTCCTGGGCGGTGCCTTCTACTCGATCGACATGCTGCCCGAGCCCTGGCACACGGTGAGCCTGTTCAACCCGGTCGTGTATCTGGTGAGCGGCTTCCGCTGGAGCTTCTTCGGGCACGGGGATGTCGACATCACTTGGAGCCTGGGGTTCACCGGCATCTTCCTGCTGCTGTGCCTGGGGCTGATCGTGTGGATCTTCCGCACGGGCTATAGGCTGAAGAACTGAAAGTCCTGTTTCCAAGGCGCGCCGCCGACATCAGCCGGCGGCGCTGCCATCTACGTAGCAGCACAACAGACCTTCGCAGCATTATCGTAACCATAATTAGAAAGGTTCATCGACCCGGCCCGTCTTAAGCAAGTATTACATGCTTTTTACGGATGTTCCTGAGCTGACCCGACCACCTGACCAAGCTATTCCTCGGCATCGAATCGCATCAGAAACAACGTGTGAGGATCGCCCGATGCATTGGTTTGAGTCCAACGCGCCCATCCGCCAGAAGACGCTGATCGCGTTTGGGTCTTTGGCATTCATCGGGCTCTTAACTGCGATCGTCGCCGCCGTGCTACCTGCGCTTTGGGGTATCGGCGTTGCCTTCGCCGGATCGGGCAGCGCGATGCTGCTGGGCCTGCGCTACCGCCGGGCCATCTGCGATCCCTACGTCACGACCGTGGTGCGGATGGAAGCGCTGGCGGCGGGCGACCTGCAAAGCGAGATCCGCTTCACCGACTATACGGACTGCGTAGGTCGCATGACCAAGGCGATGTTCACCTTCCGCGACGCGGCGATCGTCCAGCAGAAGATGGCCGAAACGCAGGCCGAGGTCGTCCGCGTGGTGGGCGAACATCTCGCAGCGCTCGCCCAAGGGGACCTGACACGCCCGATCGAGGAACGGTTCCCAACCGATTATGAAACGTTGCGCGAAAATTATAACGGTACGCTGGATGCGCTGGGGGCGCTGATCGGCGCAGTCTCGCGAAGCACCGAATCAATCCGCACGGGCTCGGTCCAGATCGCCTCCGCGTCCGAAGAGCTGGCACAGCGAACCCAGAGCACCGCCGCCAATCTGGAGCAGACCTCCGCGGCCGCGACCCAGATGGACCAGCGGCTGCGGGTGAGCGCGGCCGCTGCGGTGGACACCGCCCAGAGCGCGAGCAAGGCGATCACCACCGTGTCGACCGGCCGAACCATGGCCGAAGAGGCGGTCAACGCGATGACGCGGGTCAGCGAAGACGCCAAGGGCATCGACAGCGTGATCGAAGGGCTCGACAAGATCGCCTTCCAGACGCGGGTGCTGGCGATGAACGCAGCGGTCGAGGCGGGCCGCGCAGGCGAGGCCGGTCGCGGCTTCGCCGTGGTCGCCGACCTGGTTTCGGCGCTGGCGATGCGTGCCGAGGAAGAGGCGAAGCGCGCCAAGGAGCAACTCACCGTCACCCAGACCGGCATCCTGTCCGCCGTGGACGTCGTCCGCCGCGTAGACGGCGCGCTGATCGACATTTCGGGCAATGTGCAGACCGTCCACGAACTGGTCGAGCGCATGGCCGCCGACAATCAGGAGCAATCCTCGGCGATCACCGAAATCACCGGCGCGATCGCGTCGATGGACCATGGCACCCAGCAGAATGCCGCCATGGTGGAAGAAGCCTCGGCAGCCGCGCGCAACCTCAGCGCGGAAGTCTCGATCCTCGCCGAAAACGCGGCGAAGTTCACCGTGGCAGGCGGGTCCTCGCCGCACCACCCGGCCCTGCGGACGCCCCGTCGCAGCCCCCCGGCCCTGCAGTCGCGCCCCGCCCGGCAGGCACCCGCAGAGGCCTGGGCGTCCTTCTGACGTGCCGCAGCGGGGCCGGCCCGGGCACCTCGCCCGGGTGGTCCCGCACAGCGGTTCGTCAGCGCACCACCGGCAGCGTCACCGCCGAGCCGCTGCACACCCGCTGCGTCGCCTTGCGATAGTCCCCTGGCTTGGCCTTGTAGATGTTCGGCACGAAGGTCTGCGGGTTGCGGTCGATCACCGGGAACCAGCTCGACTGGACCTGGACCATGATCCGGTGGCCCTTCTTGAACACATGGTCGTGGTCGCGGAGGGGAAAGTCCCAGGCGGTCACCTGGTCGGGCACCAGCGGCGTCGCCTGCTCGAAGCTCTTGAGGTAGCGGCCGCGGCGGATCTCCATCGCGATCGGCAACTCATAGCCGTTGAGGCCCTTGGCATAGGCGCCGAGCGCGGTCGGGGCCTTCTCATAGTTCTCCGGAAACACGTCGATCAGCTTAACGACGAAGTCGCTGTCGGTGCCGCTGGTCGAGGCCATCAGCTTGGCGGTGACCTCGCCGGTCACGATCAGGTCACTCTCCAGCGGCGCGGAGACATAGCTGAGCACATCGGGCCGATCGTCGACAAAGCGCTGGTCTTCGGCTTCCCACCAGCGCCAGTCGGGGGTGGCATAGGTGGCCGACATCGGCCGCGGGCGGAACGGCACCGGCCGCGCCGGATCGCTCACATAGTCGCGGCACGCCTCACCCGCCGCCGGGGCGGTGAAGCTGAGCGAGCCGTCGCCATGCAGGTACAGGCTGGTCGCCTGCGCGTTGGCGAGCGGGTAGGTCTGATAGGTCTTCCACTGCCACGAGCCCGACTGGAAGCTCTTGAGCGCGAAGTCGGGCTTGGTGCCGGTGCCGTGCAGCCAATAGGCGAAGAACGGCGCCTCGATCTGCTCCACGAATTGCGTGCCGCTGTCGACGCCGAACGGGATGCGCCCCAGGCTGTTCGCCGGCGACTGCCAGCTGCCGTGCGCCCAGGGCCCGGCAACCATCAGCGCCAGCTTGTTCGGATCGTTGGCGCGCTGCTTTTCCCAGATCTTCCAGCTGCCCCAAGGATCCTCCTGGTCCCAATAGCCGGCGACGTTGAGCGTCGGCACGGTGGTCTTGCCGAGCGCGTTCGACCAGACCTGCTTCTTCCAGTGCTCGTCATAGTCGGGGTGCTCGATCATCTCGCGATAACGCGGCACCCGCCCCTTGAAATACTTCCTCTCGATCGCGTCGGGCGAGCCGGCGTGGAGGAACCAGTCATAGGTATCGTAGCGGTCGTACAGGTCGATTCCGTCGTTGGTCTTGTCGGCTTGGAGGCTGTTCACCCAGTCGCTGGCATAGGTAAGCCGCATCGCGCCCCAGCGGTGGAGATCGTCGTTCTTCCAATAATCGATCCACGCGGCCTGCGGGCTGGTCGCCTTGAGCGCCGGATGCGGCTTGGCGAGGGCAATGGCAGCAGTGAAGCCGGGGTAGGAAACGCCCCACATGCCGACCTTGCCGTTGTTCGGCCTCACGTTCTTCACCAGCCAGTCGATCGAATCATAGGCGTCGGTCGCCTCGTCGACCGCGCCCTTGCCGGTCTTCACTTCGGTGGAGAGCGTGAACGGCCCGCCTTCGGACGTGAAGCGGCCGCGCATGTCCTGGAACACGAAGATATAGCCGTCGCGCACCAGCGGCGCCCAGCTGTTCGGCACCCGGCCCGGCGCGGCATCGGGCGAGCCATAGGGGCCGCGCTGGAACAGGATCGGCAGCGGGCCGGTGGCGCCCTTGGGCCGCAGGATGACGGTGTGGAGCTTCACCCCGTCGCGCATCGGGATCATCGCCTCTTCGAAGGTGAAGGGCGCCTCGGTTGCGGTGGGGGTAAGCTGCGGCGGCGCGGCGGCCGCGAGTGGGGCAGCCAGCGCCGCGAGTGCTAACGTAACCAGCCAGTGCCGCATGTTCGTCGATCCCCCAGAAAGCGAGGGCGACGTGGTGCGACAAGACGCCGCCGGGATCAAGCCGGCGGCGCCCGTGTCACCTGTTAGTCGATGCGGTGTTCGCCCTTCACCCAGCGCACCGTGCCGGAGCTGGCGCGCATCACCACGCTCTCGGTGGTCATCTTGCCCTTCACCCGCTTCACGCCGGCGAGCAGCGAGCCGTCGGTCACGCCGGTCGCCGCGAAGATGCAATCGCCCTTGGCGAGTTCCTCGAGCGCATAGACCTTGTCGAGATCCTCAATGCCCCATTTCGCCGCACGCGCACGCTCATCGTCGTTGCGGAAGACGAGACGGCCCTGGAACTGACCACCGACGCAGCGCAGCGCGGCGCAGGCGAGCACCCCTTCGGGCGCGCCGCCCTGGCCCATATAGACGTCGATCGTGGTCGTCGGATCGGTGGTGGCGATCACGCCCGCCACGTCGCCGTCCGGGATCAGCATGATGCCGCAGCCGATGCCGCGCAGCTCGGCGATCAGCTTTTCGTGGCGCGGACGGTCGAGCACGCAGGCGATGATCTCGCTGGGCTTCACGCCCTTGGCGGCGGCGATCGCCTCGACATTCTCGGTCGGCGTCTTGTTGAGGTCGATCACGCCCTGCGGATAGCCGGGGCCGACCGCGATCTTGTCCATGTACACGTCGGGCGCATTGAGCAGATTGCCCTCCTCCGCCACGGCGAGCACCGCCAGTGCGTTCGGGCCGGCCTTGGCGGTGATGGTGGTGCCTTCCAGCGGATCGAGCGCGATGTCGATCTTCGGGCCCTTGCCGATCGCCGAGCCGACCTTCTCGCCGATATAGAGCATCGGCGCCTCGTCGCGCTCGCCCTCGCCGATCACCACGGTGCCGTCCATGTAGAGCTGGTTCAGTGCCTCGCGCATCGCTTCCACCGCGGCGGCATCGGCGGCCTTCTCGTCGCCGCGGCCGACCAGGCTGGAGGCGGAAATCGCCGCCGCTTCGGTGACGCGCACCATTTCGAGCACGAGGACACGGTCGAGAACATGGCTTGCGTTCGGCATCGGCTGGGGATTCCCTTTACGATTTGTGCACCGCGATACGGGGCCGGTTCCGCCCTGTCGAGCGGTGCTAGCGTTGTCAGGCCACTTGCCAAAGACCTTTAGTGATTTACGAAGAGTTTTAGGCTATGATTGCGTGGAATCGCGGGGGATTGACACGATGTTGCTGTCGCTGCTGCTGCTCGTTGCCCAACAAAACGCCGTGTCGACGCTAGTCGCTGACTATCGGGCGCGTACGCAGGCAGAAATTCCGTGCCGGACGCCCGCGGACCAGAGCGAGATCGTCGTCTGTTCGCGCCGGGAAGCTGACCGGTACCGGGTTTCCTTCGTCACCTCGAACCTGGGCAAGGATTCCGATGCGGCACGGCTCAATCGGCTGATCGGCGATCCCGTCCAGCAGGGTATCACGCCCTGCGGCGAGGGCGCCTTCGCGGTGAAATGCGGGAAGGTCGGCCTCTCCGCGACAATGGGCTTGGACGGCACCGTGAAGATGCAGCAGCGGGAGCTTGCGCCATGATCACACGGCTGCATTTGCAGGATTGCGCAACCAGCGGCGCCTCGGCGCGTTGCTTTGGCGGGACACAACAGGAGGGCTTATGTTGTTGATCGCACTGGCGCTCCAGAGCGCCACCATGGCGGGTGCCGTGCGCGCGGCTGAAGTCGCGCAGCCACGGGTGATGCGCGCGACGCTCAAGCGCTCGGCGCGGCCGCATGCCGAACTCTCGCCGCTGATCAACGCCTGCGATATAGAGCGCGACTGCGGCACCCGCCAGGCGCGCAACCGCTTCCGCCTGACCAGCGCACAGGAGCCGCTGATCGACCGCAAGCTCGAGATGGTCCGCGCGGCGCAAGGGCCGAGCTGCAACCGCACCGGCATGCCGGTCTGCCCCGGCAGCGGCCGGCGGCTGCTCAAGCTGAGTTACTGAACCGCCGCCGCAACGCGGCTCATGCGTCGAGAATGTGCATCCACATCGGCTCGCCGGTGAGGCTCTGCGACCCCCGCAGCTTCTCCAATGCCTGGGCGATGCTCCGTTCCGGCGCCTCGTGCGTGACGATCGCCACCAGCGCGCTGCCGTCCGGGCTGACGCCGCGCTGGATCAGGCTTTCGATCGAGACGCCGGCATCGCGCATCGCCGCCGCAATCTCCGCCAGCACGCCGACGCGGTCCGCCACGGTGAACCGCACATAGGAACGACCGCGCCGCTCGCCGCTGTCCGCGGCGGGCTGCGAGACAAGCGCGGCTGCCGGCATCGCGTAGGGCGGGCCGAATTCGCCGCGCGCGATATCGATCAGGTCCGCAACCACCGCGCTCGCGGTCGGGCCGTCGCCCGCACCGGCGCCCTGGAACAGCAGGCGACCGACGAAATTGCCCTCGGCCACCACCGCGTTGGTTGATCCGGTGACGTGCGCCAGCGGGTGGCCGAGCGGCACGAGATGCGCATGGACGCGCTGGAATAGGCCGTGCGGTCCGGCATCGGCGATGCCGAGCAGGCGGACGCGGTAGCCCAGCGTCGCCGCCTCGGCGATGTCGGCGGCGAGGATGTGGCGGATGCCGCTCGCCTTCAGGTCGTCGAACGCCGGCTGGGTGCCGAAGGCGATGCTGGCAAGGATCGACAGCTTGTGCGCCGCGTCGATGCCGTCGATGTCGAAGGTCGGGTCCGCCTCGGCATAGCCCAGCGCCTGCGCCTCGGCGAGAATTTCCGCGAAGTCGCGGCCCTCGGCCTCCATCTTCGAGAGGATGAAGTTGCAGGTGCCGTTGAGGATGCCATACACGCGGCTGATCTCGTTGGCCGCCGCGCCTTCGCGCAGGCCCTTGATCACCGGCACGCCGCCGGCCACCGCCGCCTCGAACTTGAGCGCGACCTGCGCGGTTTCCGCCGCATGGGCGAGTTCGAGCCCGTGATGCGCAATCATCGCCTTGTTGGCGGTGACGAAGCTCTTGTTCGCGCCCAGCGCCGCGCGCGCAAGCGCCAGCGCCGGGCCATCCGACCCGCCGACCAGCTCGACCACCACGTCCGCCTTGGCATGCCGGGCGAGTTCGACGGGATCGTCCACCCAGTCGAAGCGCGACAGGTCGATGCCGCGATCCTTGGTGCGATCGCGGGCGGAAACGGCGACCACCTCGACGGGGCGGCCGGCGCGGCGGCTAATCAGCGCGGCATTGGCGTCGAGCAGGCGAATCACGCCGCCGCCTACCGTACCGAGCCCCGCCAGTGCCACGCGCAACGCTTCCGCCATTCCTCGTTCCTCTAAAACTCTACAGCACGACGGCGGCAGAGCACTTCGCCCGACCGCCGCCTTCCGTCCCTAGCGTCTCTCCTTCGTAGAAGGAAAGACAGATTTTGTCGTGACGGCGCGCCGCCACACTATGTTTATTTCTTGATCAAGCCGATCTCGACCAGTCGCTCGTGGAGATAATCATGCGCGGTGATCGGCTCCGGATAGCGGTTCGGATTCTCCGCGCTGATGCAGCCGGGCAGCGTCTTGATCAGAAAGTCTGGCGCGGGATGGAGGAAGAACGGCATCGAGTAGCGCGAATGGCCGCGCCGCTCCGCCGGCGGGTTGACGACGCGGTGCGTGGTCGAGGGCAGCACATGGTTGGTCAGGCGCTGCAGCATGTCGCCGACGTTGATCACCATCGCGCCCTCGGGCGGCTTCACCGCCAGCCACTTGCCGTCGCGGTCGAGCAGTTCGAGCCCGGCTTCCTCGGCGCCCAGCAGCAGCGTGATCAGGTTGATGTCCTCATGCGCGCCGGCGCGGACCTCGGGCGCATTGGCGGCGACCGGCGGATAGTGGAGCAGGCGCAGCACCGAATTGCCGTCCTTCACCGCGGTGTCGAACCAGTCGGGCGCGAGGCCGAGATAGCGCGCCACGGCCGAGAGCAGCTTGTCGCCCGCAGTGTCGAAGGCGGCGAACAGCTCGATGAAGGTTTCGCGGAAGCCCTCGGGTTGGGCCGGCCAGACATTCGGCGCCATCACGTCGCCAAAACGGTGCCCGGCAGCCAGTTCGCGCCCGATATGCCAGAACTCCTTGAGGTCGACATGGGTCGCGCCCTTGGCGATCTCGGTCTTGAACGGGGTATAGCCGCGCGCGCCGCCGCCGCCGGGGAGGAAATAGCCGCGCTTCTCCTCCTCGGGCAGCTCGAAGAACGCCTTGGTCAGCGCCCAGGCGCGCTCGATCAGCGCCTGCGACACGCCGTGATCGCGCACCACGGCGAAGCCGAAGCGCTGGAACGATCCGCCGAACGCCTGGGCAAAGCTCTCCGGATCGTTCGCCTGCGCCGCCAGCGACAGCACCGGAATTTCGGCCAGGGTATCCAACATCACAGTCTCCGAACGCAAAAACCGGCGGTTAGTCCCGCCACCACCGGCCCCACAAGCCTGGGAAGATTCCCAATGGCCGGCGCCCTGTCCCGATCGGGATCAGCGGCCGACCTGCATCAGCCCCTTGGTCTTGGCATCGCCGCTCGCGCTGAGCTGCAGCGCGAAGGGCTGGCCGTCATCGGTGGTACCGATCAGGTTATCGTCCTTCGTCGTCACCTTGAAGCCCTGCTTGGTCATGTTGTCGCGGAACCAGTCGCGCACCACCGTCGGCGCGGCCGGGCTCTCGAACTCGACGATCACCTGGCCGTCCTTGTCGCCGGTGCGGTCGTTGACCTTGAGGTTCTTCAGCGTCGACCCAGGATACAGCGTCACCCCGTCGATATCGAAATTCTTGGCGTCGAGCGGCATCTTGGGCAGCGTGATCGAGCCCTGGATGCCCGGCGCCTTGATCTGGATTCTGCCGTTCGAATCGGTGGAGATGACGCTGTTGCCGTCGCTGTCGTTGCCGTCGAAGTTGATGTTCGCGCTGCCATGGCACGCGGCGAGCGCGATCGGCAGCAACAGGGGTGCGAAACGGCGATTCATGCGGATACTCCTGCGGCGGTTGCACGTCGCAATGTTGTTGCGTGGGTACCTACGTCAACCGGAAAAAGGGTGACCTTAAGGAAGGCTTGGGCCATGAGCCGGGCATGAACGCCCCGCACCTGAGCACCGCCGCCGCCGGCCAGGCGCCACTGCGCTTCGCCGAGTTCGTCGCCCTTGCCGCCGCGCTGATGGCGCTGACCGCGATCGGCATCGATTCGATGCTCCCCGCGCTGCCGGCGATCGGCACCAGCCTGGGCGTGGAGTCGGCCAACCATCGCCAGTTCGTGATCACCGCCTTCCTGATCGGCTTCGGCACCGCGCAACTGCTCTACGGGCCACTTTCGGACCGGTTCGGCCGGCGCCCGGTGTTGATGATCGCGCTCGCCACCTATGTGCTGACCAGCGCGGTGGCGGCGATCGCGGGCAGCTTCACGCTGCTGCTGGTCGCACGCGTGGCTATGGGCACCGCGGCGGCGGGGTCGCGGGTCATCACCGTCGCGCTGGTCCGCGACTGCTATGCCGGGCGGGCGATGGCGCGGGTGATGAGCCTGGTGTTCATCATCTTCATGGCCGCGCCGATCTTCGCGCCCACCCTCGGCCAGATCGTCCTCGCCGCGGGCGGATCGTGGCGGACGATCTTCTGGGGCATCGGCGGGGTCGGCGGGCTGGTACTGCTGTGGTTCACGGCGCGGATGCCGGAGACGCTCGCGGCCGACGCCCGCCAGTCGCTGGTGCCCGCACGGGTGCTCGCCGACTATGGCGTGATGCTGCGCGACCGCGCGGCCGTGGGCTATACCATCGCCACCGCGCTGCTCTCCGGCGCGCTGTTCGGCTTCATCGGATCGGTGCAGCAGGTGATGGCCGACGTATTCCACCGACCCGAGCTGCTGACCACCATCTTCGCCGGGGTGGCGGGGACGATGGCGGTGGGGTCGTTCCTCAACGCCCGCATCGTGATGCGGCTCGGCATGCGGATGATCTCGCACACCGCCGTCAGCCTGCTCACGCTGATCGCCGGCCTGCATCTCGCCGTGGCGGTGCTGGGGCTGGAGACGCTGTGGAGCTTCGCCGCGCTGCAGGCGCTGATGATGGCGTGCTTCGGCCTCGCCACTTCCAACTTCTCGGCGATGGCGATGGAGAAGATGGGCGCGATCGCCGGGACCGCCTCCAGCCTGCAGGGCTTCGTCACCACCATCGTCGGCGCGCTGATCGGGGCGGCGATCGGCCAGGCCTTCGATGGCACCACCATCCCGCTGTACAGTGGTTTTCTGCTGATGGGTGCGCTCTCGCTCGTGGTAGTAGCGGTAACGGAACGCGGACGGATGTTCCGCCCGAGCTGAGTCGGAACGCAGCCGGGGCCAGCGCCGTTGCGCATTCGAACCCCGGCGATCCCCGCCGGGCCAGTGATGAGGTTTGGCGATGAGCGGCATTCAGGGTCCCGGCGATGACGGCTATGACGCGGAAGGCTATGACGAGAGCCAGCGCGCCGAAATTCTCGAAGTGACGGGCGACGGGCCGGACGACGGCGCGTTGCTGACCGACCTCAACCCCGACCTCGGCGGCAGCGAGGACGACGACGACGATCTCGACGAACTGTCGATGGCGGATGACGAGATCGGCGAGGAAGACGACGACGCCGACGAGGATGAGGACGACCTCGACGAGGACGACATCCAGGACGATTTCGACGACGAGGATCTGGACGAGGACGATCTCGACGAGGAACTCGACGATCCGGACGACGTCGCGCTGCGGCCCTGAGGCCGGCGGGGACAACCCCGCGCGGAACCGGCGCATCCGGTGGCTCGTTCGCACATCCCCGATGTGGAAGAGACCCGGATGCGCCTGACCCCTGCCCTGCTTGCCGCCTGCTCGCTCGCCGCCTGTTCCTCGGGCCTGCCGCCCGCGGCGGACAACACGACCAACGCCGCGAGCACCGCCGAGATCAACCAGACCGCGCCGGCGGCGACCGAACGCGCGGCGGGCAATTCGCAGCTCGAACCGCTCAACCCGCCTGCCCCCGGCCAGCCCGGCGGCCTGCCCGACGACCGCACCCCGGTGAGCGAAGCCAAGTTCACGCCGGACAGCGCGCAGGGCGCCGCCAATGTCGTGCAGACCTATTACGCGCTGATCGAAAGCGGCCGCTATGATCAGGCCTGGGCGCTGTGGAGCGACGACGGCAAGGCCTCGGGCGACGACGCCAGCACGTTCGCGGCACGCTTCGCGCCCTATTCGGAATATCACGCCAATATCGGCGCGCCGGGGCAGATCGAGGCGGGTGCCGGGCAGCGCTATGTCACCGTGCCGGTGCAGGTCTATGCGCGCATCAAGGCAACGGGCAAACCCTTCTACCAACTCGGCGAGGTGACGCTGCATCGCGCCGGCGACATCGACGGTGCCACGCCCGAGCAAAAAGCCTGGCACATCCGCGCGATCAAGTTCCGGGACGATCCGGGCAAGCCGGCGCAGTAATCAACCGCCGATGACGTTGCGAAGCAGCGCCAGATCGTCATTGTCGATCGGCTGCCCCGTCACGTCGGTGGCGTTCTCCGCCGGCACCGCATGGCTCGGCGCCTTGCCGACACCCGCGACGCTCACCGCGGTCCACAAAACGCCCGCCGCCCAGAGCAATGCCGCCCAGCGGCTGCGGAACAGGGCGGAGGGGCGGCGCGGCAGCATCGCGCGGACCCTGCTCCCCTTTCGGTGAACGCCGCGCTACGCTCCATGGTTACCGCCTGAGGATTCGTGATGCCCCGTTTCTCCCGCCAGATCACCGCGACGCCTGCCGACATCGATGTGCTGGGCCACGTCAACAATGCCGTCTGGGTGGCGTGGATCCAGGACATCGCGGTGGAGCATTGGGACAGCCTCGCCACCCCCGAGGACCAGGCCGCCTATGTCTGGGTGATCACCCGCCACGAGATCGACTATCGCGGCAACGTTCGCGTCGGCGAGACGGTGACCGGCGAGACCTGGGTGCCCGAGCCGCCGCGCGGCGCACGCTTCAACCGCCATGTCCGCTTCCTTGGGCAAGACGGCAAGGTGCGGGTGGAGGCGGTGACCACCTGGGCGCTGCTCGACCGCGCTACCGGCCGGCTGCTGCGCGTGCCCACCGAACTTGGCGAGCGCTTCGTCGAGGCGACACGCTGACCAAGCGAGTCGCCGATGCGACGAACCGTGGTTCGCGCCGTCGCCGAACTCGACTAGGGTGCACCCCCATGGCGTTCTCGCGTGTGTTCCCGTTGGCAGTGCTGGCCCTGCCCCTGCTGCTATCGGCCTGTATCTTCGGCAGCGGCAGCGGCGACAAACGCCCGGCCCCCACCCGCCCGCGTGGCAGCCCGCCGATCACGCTCAACCGGCCGACGCCGCGCGAGACGCAGCAATGCTTCACCGATCTGTCGCGCGCCGGCGTGCGGTTCAGCGCGATGCCCGATCGCGACTATGGCGGCGGCTGCATCGTCGAGGGCGCGGTGCAGCTGATCGACATCGGCGTGCCGGTGGGCGGCATCAAGGGCATGCGCTGCCCGCTCGCCCGCGCCTTTACCGGCTGGGTGCAGTATGCCGTGGCGCCGGCAGCGCGGCAGATCCTGGGCAGCGATCTCGTCCGGGTGGACACGTTCGGCACCTATGTCTGCCGCGCGATCGTCGGCAGCCCGCAGGCTTCGACCAAGCTTTCCGAACATGGCCGCGCCAACGCGGTCGACGTCTCCGGCTTCGTGCTCAAGGACGGGCGGCGGATCACCATCCTCAAGGACTGGCAGAATCCCGACCCGGCGATCCACAAGTTCCTCGAAACCATCCACGGATCGGCCTGCAGACGTTTCGCTACCGTATTGAGCCCGAACTATAATTACGTCCATCGCGATCATTTCCATCTCGATATGGGGCGTGGCCCCTTCTGCGCCTGAGGCTTTCCAACCGTCCCGGATGCGCCTAATCCGCGGTCAATGAGCGATACGAGAGTCCCGTCGCGCGTCTTCCGCCCTGCCCAGCAGGAGGCCGAAGCCGCCAACACCGCCACCGGCACCCCGCAGACCGAGCATCCCGCCTACCGGCTCGCCTTCCAGGACATGGACTTCCTGCTGCGCGAGGATTTGCGGCCGGTGCGCTTCCAGCTGGAGCTGCTGAAACCCCAGCTGCTGCTCGACGAAGCGAACATCGCGTCGACCTTCGTCATCTACGGCTCGGCGCGCATCCCCGAGCCGGCCAAGGCCGAGGCCGTGCTGGCGCTCGCCGAGACCGAGCAGCAGAAGCGCATCGCCGAGAGCCTGGTCGCCAAGTCCAAATATTACGACGTCGCCCGCGAGCTGGGCCGGCTGGCGAGCAACTTCCCGGTCGACGCCGCCGGCAAGCGCCACTTCGTCGTCACCTCGGGCGGCGGCCCCTCGATCATGGAAGCGGCGAACCGTGGCGCACGCGACGTGGGCGCCGAGACGATCGGGCTCAACATCGTGCTGCCGCACGAGCAGGCGCCGAACCCGTATGTCACGCCGGGCCTGAGCATGCAGTTCCACTATTTCGCGCTGCGCAAGATGCACTTCCTGCTGCATGCCCGCGCCGTCGCGGTGTTCCCGGGCGGCTTCGGCACCTTCGACGAGAGCTTCGAGCTGCTGACGCTGATCCAGACCGGCAAGGTCGATCCGATCCCGGTGCTGTTCTACGGCAAGGAGTTCTGGAACCGCGTCGTCAACTTCGAGGCGCTGTGCGACGAGGGCGTGATCTCGCCGCGCGACCTGAACCTGTTCCGCTTCTGCGAAACCGCCGAGGAAGGCTGGGAAATCGTCCAGGACTTCTGGCGCAACAAGGAAACGACGGGGGCATGACCGTCAGCTGAAAAATACCGAAGCTCGCGCATATGCACGATAAACGCGCGTGAAGATTGGCGGCGGGGTCAAAGAGCGGCCAAGCAGGTGTGCGGCGTGGGAACATGTGGGGAACTTCGGGAGACGGACAAGGGGCGCTTCTAATCCCCCTCCCGCAGATGGGGGGGCAGAGCAGAGCCCCCTCGCACCCGCGCCTGGTTGCGCTATAGCGCCGCCATGACCGATCCGCTGATCCGCATCGCCGAGGCGCTCGAACGGCTCGCCCCGCCCCCTGCCCCACCCGCCGATCTGGAGGCGCACCCCGCCTATGTCTGGCGCGGGCGCGACATCGTGCCGGCGCGTGCCTTCGCCCCCACCCCGCTCGCGCTGCTCCAGGGCGTCGAGAAGCAGCGGACGGCATTGCTCGCCAATCTCGAACGGCTCGCCGCCGGCCATGCCGCGCAGGACGTGCTGCTGTGGGGCGCACGCGGCACCGGCAAGTCGGCACTGGTCAAGGGCGCCGTCGCCGAGGTGCA
The DNA here is from genome assembly GCF_011927635.1 of Sphingomonas trueperi. Classification (GTDB taxonomy): domain Bacteria; phylum Pseudomonadota; class Alphaproteobacteria; order Sphingomonadales; family Sphingomonadaceae; genus Sphingomonas; species Sphingomonas trueperi. The sequence continues at coordinate 20,704 of NZ_JAATJB010000006.1, read as the reverse complement.
GGCGCAGGGCGGACGGCTGGCGCTGGTCGAGGCGGCGACGACGCATCTGGACACCCTGCCCGACCTGTTCGCGCTGCTCGCCACCACCGCTCGGCCCTTCGCGATCTTCCTCGACGATCTCGGCTTCGATGCCGCCGCCGATGCCCGCGCGCTGCGCTCGCTGCTCGAAGGCGGCGCCGAGGCGCGTCCGGCCCATTGCAGGCTGCTCGTCACCTCCAACCGCCGCCATTTGCTGCCCCGCGACCTGGAGGCCCAGTCCAGTGCGATCAACCCACGCGACTCGATCGACGACGATCTCGCGCTCGCCGATCGCTTCGGCCTGTCGCTCGGCTTCCACGTCGTCGACCAGGACACCTATGTCGCGATCGTGCGCGGCTATGCCGAGGCGCATGGGCTGGTCTTCGATCCGCAGGATGCGATTCAGTGGGCGACGCGGCGCGGCAGCCGCTCCGGACGCGTCGCCTGGCAATATGTCGTCGAACTGGCGGGTCGGCACGGCAAGCGGCTGTGACCGTCCGCAACGGAGTTAAATTTCGGCGGTTTTGTCTCAAAAAAACACAGATTTCCGCATTTCGCCCGACGCGCCGGTCCGTGACATCGCGATTGCAGCAACGTTGCGCTAACGTTTCGACTTGCACGATGCTGCAACGTTTTCCCTCCTGCCCGAGCAACTAAGCGCCATCGTTTGCACCTGCAATGCCCGCGCAACGCTCGCAAATTCGACGTTCCGCACTCGAATGGAACGGCGCCGCACAATGCACATCTTCGCATCTTCATTGATGAGAACGTTATTGTCGTTCCGTTTCATAAACTTAACGTCGGGTTAACGGCCGCAGAAGCCGAGTCGCTCACCGAGTCGCTCACATCGCCGTTATCAAAGGAAAGGGTGCGCCAATGCGTATTCATACGAAGCTTGCTGCCGCGGCAGCCTTGTTGTGCGCGGCCGTCCCCGCGCAGGCCGCGCAGATCCTGGGACAGATCAGCTTCAACGGCTTCGTCCGCCCGGTCGGTGCGACCAGCATGGGCGCTGCCACCGGGCTCGACTTCTACAACTTCGCCATACCGGGCACGTCGGCCGGCGACGGCGGCGCGCCGGGTACCATCTTCACCGCGCTGGGCACATCGGGCGTGTTCTCGGGCATCACCTGCGTCGGCCCGTGCGGCACGATCAAGGACCTGCCGACCTTCACGGGCGGGCCGATCGCGTCGTTCTTCGACATCGGGTCGTCGATCTTCTTCGACCTGAGCTCGATCCAGTCGGTCACCTACACGGCGGACGGCGCCGGCGGCAGCCTGAAGCTGGTCGCATCGGGCACCTTCCGCATCACGGGCTATGACGACACGGCAGCCCTGCTGACCCTGACCACCCAGGGGGACGGCCTGACCAGCTTCTCGGCAACCGCGCTGTCGGCGGTGCCGGAGCCGGCGAGCTGGGGCCTGATGATCGCCGGGTTCGGCATGATGGGCGGCATGCTCCGCGCCTCGCGCCGCACGGTGAAGGTCCGCTACGCGAAGAACTGAGCTCCCAGCCTCCCTGGTAGCGCGAACCCCGCCGGAGCGATCCGGCGGGGCTTTTCGTCGGCGGCTCGTCGTAGCCGATGGGCGCCGGGTCAGCCGTTGCCGCGCCCGAGCAGCGCGCCGCTGAGCACCAGCAGCATCTTCACGTCGACGCCCATCCCTCGCGCGCGGCAATCCGCGATGAACATCGGCAGCTCGGCCATTGGCACATGGTGAACCTTGATGTCTTCGCCATCCACGCCGCCGCCGGCGCCGATGCGGGTCAGGCCGTGGACGCGGACCAGCGTGAAGCTTTCGCTGACCATGCCGGGCGAGGCGAAATACTCGCCGAGTTCCTCCACCCGCTCGCAGGCATAGCCGGCTTCTTCCTCCAGCTCGCGCCGGGCGGCGGCCTCGATCGTGTCGCCTTCCTCGGTATCGCCGATCAGGCCCGCCGGCAGCTCGATGCAGCGGCGGCCGAGCGGCACGCGATACTGCTCGACCAGGATCACCCGGTCTTCCGCGTCGATCGCGACGATCACCACGGCGCGGATGCCGCCGGTGCGCCCGACATATTCCCATTTGCCCTGGCGGAACACGGTGATCCACTTGCCCGCCCAGGGGGTCTCGATCGCTTCGTCGGTCATGGGCAGCCCCTTAGAGCTCGATCAGCCGATCGGGAAGCTCGTTCACATCGCCGGCGGCGCGCGGGAAATGCTCGGCGAGGACCATGCCGATCTGCGCGACCGCCGCCGCCATGCCCTCGGCCACGCGGCCTTCCTTCACATGCCCGAGCAGCGCCGCCATTGCCGCGCCCCACACTTCGGGGGTGACGCGCGAGTGGATCGCCGAATCGGCGAGGATCTCGGCGCGGTGCTCGGCGAGGCTGAGGTAGAGCAGCACGCCGGTCGAACCGGTCGTGCGCTTCTCGGCCGCCGTGCGGAACAGCGCGAGCGCACGGGCATGGACCCGCCGCGTCTTGGTCGATCCCGGCGCCAGCGCGATCCGCAGCGCATCCTTGGCGAGCACGATCCGCACCGCGAAGAAGCTGAGCGCGGTCACCACCAGCGCGGCGGTGAGATACCAGTGCGCCGGCACGGTCTGCGCCCAGGGATCGATCATCCGGCTGTGCAGCCATTCGATCGGTCCGGGCTGCCAGGCGAGCAGCGCCAGCACCAGCAGCATGGCGAGCACCGCCCAGTGCAGCGCGACATCGGCATAGTCATCCGAGCGCCGGGCGAGCACCGTGACGATCTCGCCGCTGGTGCCCCGTTCGGCCTGCGCCACGGCTTCCGCGACGCGGGCGCGGTCCTGATCGGTCAATCGCATCCTCACCAGCTCCCCGAAGCGCCGCCGCCGCCGAACGACCCGCCGCCGCCGGAGAAGCCGCCGCCACCACCGCCGCCGCCCCACCCGCCGCCGCCGCCCCAGCCGCCATGGTCGTCGTCATCGTCGCGGTGGCTTGCCGCGCGACCGATCTCGTTGGCGATGGTCCACAGCACGATCGGCAGCATGCCGCTGTCGTTATCCCGCGCGCGATAGGCCTGGCCATCCCAAGGGCCGGGCCGCCGCCGCCCGCCGAAGCGCGCGAGCATCGGCACCAGGATGACGACCAGGATGATGAACCAGAAGAGCAGCCCGATCGGCAGCCCGCCGCCCTGCCGCTTGCGCGCGGAGGATTTGGTCGCGGCATCCTGCGCCGCCTTGGCCTTCTGCTCGGCAGCCTCGAGCGGCTGCTTCATCTGCTCGCCGATCGCCTGCGCCCCGGCGACGATGCCGCCCGCCATGTCGCCGGCCTTGAACTTGGGCAGAATGACCTGGTTGATGATCTGGCTCGACAGCGCATCGGTCATGATCGGTTCGAGGCCGTAGCCGACCTCGATCCGTACCTTGCGCTCGTTGGGTGCGACGATCAGCAGGATGCCGTTGTTCGCCTCCTTCTGCCCGATCCCCCAGGCGCGGCCGAGCTGATAGCCATAGTCGGCGATGTCATAGCCCTGCAGGTCCGGGAGGGTCGCGACGACGAACTGCCGGCTCGACGCCTGCTCCACCTCCGTCGAAAGCTGGGTGAGCTGCGCGACCTGCGCGGGCGAGAGCAGATGCGCGTCGTCGACGACGCGGCCGGTCAGCTTGGGGAAGGTCGGGTCGGCCAGCGCACTCGTCGCCCCGGCCAGCAGGGCGACGAGCAGCACCAGAAAACGCAGCACACGCATCAGCGACGCTCCGGGGGCGGGACGGATCAGTTGCCGTTCCCGAAGTTCACCGTCGGGGCGACGTCGGCGCCGGCCTTTGCCTGGAACGGCGTCATCGGCTTGGCGCCGTAGAAGATCTTGGCGCCCACCGCGTCGGGGAAGGTGCGGATGCGGGTGTTATAGTCCTGCACCGCCTGGTTGTAATCGCGGATCGAGATGGTGATCCGGTTCTCGGTGCCTTCCAGCTGGCTCATCAGCGTGGTGAAGTTGCCCTGGCTCTTGAGGTCCGGATAGGCCTCGACGCTCGCGAGCAGGCGCGACAGCGAGCCGCCCAGCTGCTGCTGCGCCTGCTGGAACTGCTGGACCTTGTTCGCGTCGGTCAGGTCGTTGGCGGTAACCTGGATCGACGTCGCCTTGGCGCGGGCACTGATCACGTCGTTCAGGATCTTGCCCTCGGAAGCAGCGGCGCCCTTCACCGTCGCGACGAGGTTCGGCACCAGATCGGCGCGGCGCTGATACTGCGCCTGCACGTCCGCCCACTTCGCCTTGGCATTCTCCTCGGCGGTCGGGACGCTGTTGAGCCCGCAGGCCGAGAGCGACAGGGCTGCGATCGGCACGAGTGCGGTACGAAACTTCATGGGGAAGCAACCTCCAAATCCCATCAACGGAGTGTCTTATACGACGCCTACACCGCGGGGAGGAAGCGAAATCGGTCGTCGGGGGTTGGCGGGGCTGCGCGACTTCGGCAAGGTCGCGATGCCTTTGCAAAAGGAGAGGTGGCGAATGTTGAAGGAATTCCGGTCGTTCATCGCGCGCGGCAACGTGCTCGATCTCGCGGTGGGCGTGATCATCGGCGCGGCGTTCGGCAACATCACCAAATCGCTGACCGACGACATGATCATGCCGCTGGTCGGCTGGATCTTCGGCGGGGTGGACTTTTCCGGCTATTTCCTGCGGCTCGGCGCGATTCCGCCCAGCTATACCGGCTCGCCGTCCAATTACGCCGCGCTCAAGGCCGCGGGCGTGCCGCTGATCGGATTCGGCGCGTTCATCACCGTGGTGATCAATTTCCTGATCCTCGCCTTCATCGTCTTCCTGCTGGTGCGCACGGTGAACAAGGTGATCGCCGCCGCCGAGCGCGACAAGGCCAAGGGCGAAGCGCCGCCCGCCGCCGATCCGGCCGATGTCGTGCTGCTGCGCGAGATTCGCGACGAGCTGAAGAAGCGCAACGCGGGGGCTTAGGCCGCCGCCAGTTCCTCCGCCGCGGCATCGGCCAGGCTGGTGCCGTCGAGGATGCGCGCGGTTTCGTCGCGCACCCGCGCCATCGCGCGGCGGATCGCGCAGGCGGCCTCGTCCTTGCAGTCGTTGCACGGGCGATAGGCGGTGCGGCTGACACAGGGGACCAGCGCCAGCGGCCCCTCGATCACGCGGATGATCTCACCGAGCGAGATCAGATGCGCGGGCCGCGCCAGGCGATAGCCGCCCATCTTGCCGCGGGTGGAGACGAGGAAGCTCGCCTCGCGCAGGTCGGCGAGGATCAGCTCGAGAAATTTGCGCGGCACGTTCGCCTCGGCAGCGATGCGGTTCATCGGCACGGGCGCGCCGGCGATCGGCTGTTCGGCAAGGAAGAGCATTGCGCGGAGCGCGTAGCGGGAACGCTGCGTCAACATGATGCACTCTCCATGCCAACCGAATGGGGCGGTGGAAAGGCCATATTCCTTCCAACCTGACCTTTTCATTAAGCGCAAACCGCCTATATGGGTTCGTGCCGGGTTCGCCCGGCTATGGCGATAAACAATGGCGTATAATAGATGCAGCGGACCCGGGGGCAGTACCCGGCGGCTCCACCATAACCGGTGGTGTATCTGGACACCGTTTCTGACGGGGCCGAACCAGGATCGACGTGTATTGAAAAGCGCTGTCTTCGCTCGGAATGGGACCACCGCAACGGCCCATTACACAAGTGCCAACGATAACGAAGCACTCGCTATTGCGGCGTAACCCCAAGGCCTAACGGCCTAAGGTTATTCTAAAATGCGCGGTCGGGCCACACCGGGCAACAGAAGTGGACTCCAGCGGCCGCCAGGGGGGCCGGGCAACAGAACCCCCTGGACCTACTTTCACGATCGGACGAATCAAGCGGCGAGCGCCTCCGCCCGCTCTGTCTTTGCGATCCAGCCGCCGCCGAGCACGCGGTCGCCGGCATAGAGCACCGCCGCCTGGCCCGGCGCCACCCCGTACTCGGGCGTCTCGAACACCACCCGGTCGCCTTCCATCCGCGCCGGCACCGGCTTGGCGAGGCTGCGGACCTTGGCGGTCATCGGCCCTGCATGGTCGCCGCCCAGCCAGTTGATATTCTCCAGCCGCGCCGCCGCGACGGCCAGCGCGCGGCGCGGGCCGACTACGACGCGCTTTGTCTCCGGCTCCAGCCGCAGGACGTAATAGGGTTCGGGTGCGCCGCCGATCTCCAGCCCTCGGCGCTGGCCGACGGTGAAGTGGATCAGCCCGCGATGCTCGCCCAGCCTTGCGCCGCTCTCGTCGACGATCTCGCCGCCCGCCTCGGCCTCGGGGCGCAGCTTCTTGACCAGGGTCGCATAGTCGCCGTCGGGGACGAAGCAGATGTCCTGGCTGTCGGGCTTGCCGGCAACGCCCAGCCCCAGCTCGGCGGCGAGCGCGCGGACCTCGGGCTTGGGCAGGCCGCCCAGCGGGAAGCGCAGAAAGTCGAGCTGGCTCTGGGTGGTCGCGAACAGGAAATAGCTCTGGTCGCGCGCCGGATCGGCGGCGCGGTGCAGCTCGGCACCCTGCGCGCCCTCGACGCGGCGGACATAATGGCCGGTGGCGAGGCAATCGGCGCCGAGGTCGCGCGCGAGCGCGAACAGATCGGTGAACTTCGGCCCCATGTTGCACTTCACGCAGGGGATCGGGGTGCGCCCCGCCATATATTCGTCGGCGAAGTCGTCGATCACCTGGGTCTGGAAGCTGCTCGCATGGTCGAAGACGTAGTGCGCGATGCCCAGCTTGTCGCATACCGCGCGCGCGTCGCGGATGTCGCGGCCGGCGCAGCAGCTGCCGGCGCGGCCTACCGCCTCGCCATGATCGTAGAGCTGGAGCGTGATGCCGATCGTCTCCGCCCCGCTGCGCGCGGCGAGTGCTGCGACGACGGAGGAATCGACGCCGCCCGACATGGCGACGACGATGCGCCGCCCGGAGAGCGGCTCGGCTAGCTGGAAATCACCGGGGTTCATGGCCGCCCAGATAGGGCAGGCCCGTACCGGATGCCACCCGGGTGCTTCGGAAACCTCGCAGACACGGAAGTTAAGCCGAGGTTTTCGCCGCCTTTACGGCCCTTTCAGCACTCGCGGTTTATACTGCGCGCTCGAAGGACGACTGGAAACGCATTGGTGGACTTGAGTTTTGCCCATCCGAACCGCGACTTGGGCACTGCGACGCTCCCGACGGGACTCGCCGTGCTGATGGCGATGGTGACGAGCCGGCAGGCCGCCAGCTTCACCGCGCGACTCCAGACCCGGCTTTCGATGCCGCTTCCCGTGGCAGCGCTGCTCGCGCCGGCCGATGGCTGTTTCCATCGCGCCGCCGCAACCGCGCTGCACCAGTGGGGAGAGGGGTGAAGCGCGCGTTTACCTTGCCATTTTAGCCGATGTTCAAGGCAGGCGGGTAAAAGTCGTTTCACGGTTGCGTAACAGGGGCGGCCGGCCCCGAAGAGGTTGGTAGATGATTGAGAACCAGAAGATCCGTCCTGCCAAGGTGATCGGTCCGCTCGGCGAGCCGCTGACCCTGGACAGCCTGCCGCCGCCCAACACCACCCGCTGGGTGGTGCGGCGCAAGGCCGAAGTCGTGGCCGCCGTCAATGGCGGGCTGCTGACCGTGGACGAGGTGTGCGATCGCTACGGCCTCACCATGGAGGAATTCGCCGGCTGGCAGCGCGCGATCGATCGCTCGGGCATGCCGGGGCTGCGGGTCACGCGCATCCAGCATTATCGCTCGCTCTACGAACGCCAGCAGAAGTTCTGATTTTTTCGTTTCGCGTGCCGAAAGTTCCCTTGACAACGCAAAAAATCGCTTCGGAACCAAAGCGACCATTCGCGGATTTTCCATTACGTCGCCCGGGTCGCCGGGCAAGTAAAGGAGGGACGAATGGTAGGCTTTATCGTTTGGCTCGTCATCGGCGGCGTCGTCGGCTGGCTTGCGAGCATCATCATGCGGACCGATGCCCAGCAGGGTATCTTCCTGAACATCGTCGTCGGCATCGTCGGCGCGTTTGTCGGCGGTCTGCTGTTCGGTGGTAACATCAACAGCGGCGTGATCACCCCGATGACCTTCCTGGTCTCGCTGGTGGGTGCGGTCATCCTGCTGGCGATCGTCAACCTGGTGCGTCGCGGCGCGGTGCGTTAAGCATCCCGCTTCCACCAGACCAACAAAAAGGGCCGTCCCAGCCGGGGCGGCCCTTTTTTTCATGTCCGGATCATTTCAGCAGGAAGCGCACCGAGACGCTGGCGGTGACCTTCTGCTCGCCGGGCACGATCGCGGTATCAGCCTCGGCCATCATCGCCTTGCCGCGCATCAGCATCGGTACGGGCTGCGGCATCTGCGGCATGCCCGCCTCCGAGATCAGCAGGATGCGATCGACCTTGAGCCCGGCCGCCTGTGCGTAGAGCGCGGCCCGCGCCTTGGCCCTGGCGATCGCGTCGCGCCGCGCCTCGTCGAGCGCACCGTCCTCGTCGGCGAGGGTGAGGTTGGGTCCGGCGATGTTGTTCGCCCCCTGCGCGACCAGCGCATCGAGGATCGTGCCGCTCCTGGCGATGTCGCGGAAACGCACGGTCAGCTGGTTCGATGCCTGATAGCCGGTGATCACCGGCGGCTTGTTCTCCTGGTAGCGATATTGCGGCGCGAGGTTGACCGCGCTGGTCTGCAGGTCGCGCTCGGCGATGCCGGCCTTGCGCAGCGCAGCCAGCACCGCCGCCATCCGCGCGGCATTCTGCTGCATCGCCTCGCCCGCCGTGCCTGCGGTGGTGACCACCCCGGCCTGGATCAGCGCGAGATCGGGCACGCGGGTGCTGGTCCCCTCGGCAACGATGTCGAGCACGGTGCCGTCGGCGGGGATCGGCTGCGCGGCCGGCTGCACCTGGGCGAGTGCCTGGGGGGCGAAGGCCAGGGGTGCGGCGGCGAGCGCGAGCAGCGCGGCGAGCGGCAGAGAGCGGGTCATGGGGATGTTCCTCCTGTGGTTTGTCGTCATCCTGCACCGGCTTGTCGACGCCTGCACACGAACGCAGGCTGAACGAATAACCCGACCGCAAACGATTGCTATTACTTGCAAGGTCCGACAGCTACGCGCTTATTCCTTGCGGTCACTTGCGCGAGTACATGCAACCGGGCATGTCACCGCGCGTTGCTGCACCGGCCTTGCCGCCGGTGATATATTCCTATAATACAGTGCGACGAGGGGCGTGTACGCGCCCCGAACGAGGTGGGCGCATGAATTACGAGGCAGGGATGTTGGATCGGCAGGAGCAGCTCGGGTTCGAGGGGGAACCGGCGCGGCGTGGGCGGCGGTGGCTTTGGATCGGCCTCGGCGCCTTCGTGCTCGTCGTGATCGCCGGCTTCCTGCTGATGGGACGCCCAGCCACCAAGCCGCTGCCCGCCGCCAAGGGCGCCAAGGGCCAGGGCCAGCTGCTCACCGTCACCGTCTCGGCGCCGGGGCAGCAGACCGCGTCGACGATCGTCACCGGCACCGGCAGCCTCGCCGCCAAGCGCGAGATGCCGGTGGGCGTCGCGGGCGAAGGCGGCCTCGTCACGCGCGTGCTGGTCGATGCCGGCAGCTGGGTGAAGAAGGGCCAGGTGCTCGCCGTGGTCGATCGCTCGGTGCAGGCGCAGACTGCCGAGTCGCTCGCCGCACAGATCCGCGTCGCCGAGGCCGATGCCAAGCTTGCCCAGGCGAATCTCGACCGCGCGCAGCAACTGGTCGGAAACGGATTCATCTCTCGCGCCGATATCGACCAGCGCGTTGCCACACGCGACCAGGCGCTCGCCCGCGTGCGCGTCGCCAAGGCGCAGCTCGCCGAGACCCAGGCGCGCAACCGCCGGCTCGACATCCGCGCGCCGGAAGCGGGCCTGGTGCTCGCCCGCCAGATCGAGCCGGGCCAGATCGTCAGCTCGGGCTCGGGCACGCTGTTCCGCATGGCGATGGACGGCCAGTTCGAGCTGCGCACCCAGCTTTCCGAAGCCGATGTCCAGAAGCTGCACGTCGGCGCGCCGGCGGAAGTGACCCCGGTCGGCACCCAGACCAGCTTCAAGGGCCAGGTATGGCAGGTCTCGCCGGTCATCGACCCGACCAGCCGCCTCGGCATTGCCCGCATCGCGCTGCCCTATAACCCGGCGCTGCGGCCCGGCGGCTTCGCCAGCGCGCGGATCGTCGCGGGCGCGGTCACCTCGGTGATCCTGCCGCAATCGGCGGTGCAGAGCGACCAGCAGGGCACCTATGTCTATATCCTCAACGACAAGAACGAGGCGGTGCGCCGCGACGTGAAGACCGGCGACGTGTCCGACGACGGCGTGCGGATCACCAGCGGCCTCACCGGCAACGAGCGCGTGGTGATGACCGCGGGCGCGTTCCTCAATCCGGGCCAGAAGGTCATTCCCCAGCTCCAGAAGAAGTAAGGGATCGGCGCGATGAGCTTTCGCAACATCTCGGCCTGGGCCATCCGCAACCCGGTTCCGCCGATCGTCCTCTTCCTGTTCCTCACCGTCGCGGGGCTGGTCAGCTTCAGCCGGATGGACGTGAACAACGATCCGGACATCGACTTCCCGATCGTGTGGATCTCGATCAGCCAGCCCGGCGCCGCGCCGAGCGAGCTGGAGACGCAGATCACCCAGAAGGTCGAGTCGGCGGTGCGCAGCCTGCAGGGCATCGACGAGATCAACTCCACCGTTTCCGAAGGCAACAGCCAGACGGTGGTGCAGCTGGCGATCGGCACCCCGATCGACCGTGCGGTGGAGGACGTGCGCAGCGCGATCCAGCAGATCCGCGGCAATTTGCCCGACGGCATCCTCGAGCCGCAGGTCGGCCGTGTCGACAGCGCCAGCAGCAACGACGTCGCCAGCTTCACGGCGACCGCGACCGACATGACCGTCGAGCAGCTCTCCTGGTACATCGACAACAGCGTGTCGAAGGAGCTGCTGTCGATCAGCGGGATGGCGGCGGTGCAGCGCAACGGCGGCGTCAGCCGCGAAGTCAGCGTGGTGCTCGATCCGGTGAAGCTGGCCAGCTACGGCCTCACCGCAAGCCAGGTGAACCAGCAGCTGCGCCAGGTGAACCTCAACGCCGCCGGCGGCCGCGCGCAGATCTCGGGCTTCGAACAGTCGCTGCGCGTCGTCGGCAACGCCAAGGATGCCTATTCGCTGGGCCAGACCCAGATCGCCACCGGCACCGGCGGCACCGTGCGGCTCGCCAACATCGCGACGGTGAAGGACGGCTATGCCGAGCGCCGCAACTTCGCGCGCTATGACGGGCATCCGGTGATCTCGTTCGACATCCAGCGCGCCAAGGGCGCCTCGGACGTCACCATCTACGAGGAAGCGCAGAAGAAGCTGCAGGCGCTCGAAAAGGCCAATCCCAAGGTCCGTTTCGAGCTGCTCGACAACTACAGCAAATACGCCAAGGAGCAGTTCGACACCGCGATGGAGGCGATGATCGAGGGCGCGGTGCTCGCCGTCATCGTCGTGTTCCTGTTCCTGCGCGACTGGCGGGCGACGGTGATCTCGGCGCTGGCGATCCCGCTCTCGGCGATCCCCAGCTTCTGGTTCATGGACATGATGGGCTTCACGCTCAACCAGATGACGCTGCTCGCGCTCAGCCTGGTCGCGGGCGTGCTGGTCGACGACGCGATCGTGGAGATCGAGAACATCGTCCGCCACATGCGGATGGGCAAATCGGCCTATCAGGCCTCGATCGACGCCGCCGACGAGATCGGCGTGGCGGTGCTCGCCACCACCATGTCGATCGTCGCGGTGTTCCTGCCGGTGGGCCTGATGCCGGGCATCTCGGGCCAGTTCTTCAAGAATTTCGGCCTCACCGTCGTTGCGGCGGTGCTGATGTCGCTGGCGGTGGCGCGCATGCTCACGCCGATGATCGCGGCCTATTTCCTCAAGGCGCACGGCCATGTCGAACATGGCGGCGGGCTGATGATGCGGCTGTACATTCGCCTGCTCGAATGGACGCTGATGCACCGCTGGGTGGCGATCCTCGCCTATGTGCTGTCGCTCGGCGGCACGATCGGCCTGCTCGTCACCATGCCGCAGACCTTCCAGCCCGCACAGGACCAGGACAGCGTGACCGCCACGGTCGAGATGGTGCCGGGCACCACGCTGGAGCAGACCGACCGGGTGGTCCAGCAGGTCGCGGGCATCCTGCGCGCCGAGCCGGGCGTCGAGCATACCTATGCCCGTACCCTGGTCGGCAGCGGCCGGGTGACCGCCGATCTGGTCGAGAAGAAGAACGGCCGCACCGAGACCAGCACCGAGTTCGAGAAGCGGGTGGCGCCCAAGCTGCTCGCCATCCCCGATGCGCGGGTGAATTTCCGCTCGCAGTTCGGCTGGGGCTCGTCCGGGCGCGACATCACGATCACGCTGGGCGGCGAGGATCCCGAGCTGCTCAACAAGACCGCGCTCACCCTGATGAAGCAGATGGAGGGGCTGAAGTCGCTCGTCGCACCGCGCATCTCGGGCGATCTGCAGCGGCCGGAGATCGTGATCTCGCCGCGGCTCGACCTCGCGGCCGACCTGGGCGTGACCACGGCGGCGCTGTCCAACGCGATCCGCGTCGCGACGCTGGGCGACATCGAGCAGAACAGCGCCCGATTCTCGCTGTCCGATCGCCAGATCCCGATCCGCGTCGCGCTCGACCAGGACTCGCGCACCAAGCTCGATACGCTGCAGAACATGCGCGTGCAGACCCAGACCGGCGGCTCGGTGCCGCTCTCCGCCGTGGCGGACATCCGCTTCGCCGCCGGGCCGACCAAGGTCGAGCGGCTCAACCTCCAGCGCCGGCTGGTGGTGGGGGCCGACCTTGCGATGAACCCGGCGACGGGCAAGCCCTATGTCTCGGGCGACGTGATGAAGGAGATCCACAATCTCCCCATCATGAAGCAGCTGCCGGTGGGCGTGGCCGAAATGACCGTGGGCCAGGCCAAGTGGCAGGGCGAGATGATCCAGAACTTCATCATCGCGCTGGCCTCGGGCATCTTCCTGGTCTTCGCGGTGATGGTGCTGCTGTACCGCCGATTCGTCTCGCCGATCGTCAACATGGGCTCGCTGCTCAACGCGCCGCTGGGCGGGCTGGTCATGCTGGCGATCCTGGGGATGCCGGTGAGCCTGCCGGTCTATATCGGCATGCTGATGCTGTTCGGCATCGTCGCCAAGAACTCGATCCTGCTCGTCGACTTCGCGCTGGAGGAGATGGAGAAGGGCGTGTCCAAGATGGAGGCGATCGTCGACGCCGGCCGCAAGCGCGCCCAGCCGATCGTGATGACGACGATCGCGATGGTGGCGGGCATGGTGCCGACCGCGCTGTCGCTCAACGGCGACTCCTCGTTCCGCGCGCCGATGGGCGTGGTGGTGATCGGCGGCCTGATCGTCTCGACGCTGCTGACGCTGGTTATCGTGCCCGCGCTGTTCAGCCTCGCGGTGGGGCTGGAAGGCTGGCTGGGGCCGCGGCTGTCGCGGCGCCTGCTCACCTATCGCCCGGGCGACGACGGCAGCCGCGTGCTGGGGCCGGTGGGTACGCCGGGCGCGATCGACCACAAGCCCGGGGACGACGGGGTGCAGCCGGCGGAGTGAGGCTTCGTCCTCCTCCTCCTCCTCGCCGACGGGGAGAGCGCTGTCGCTTGATCGAATCTTCGTCATCCCGGCGGAAGCCGGGATCCATTGGGGTCTCCGTAACGGCGCTTGCTGATGCCCAGCGGCGAATGGATCCCGGCTTCCGCCGGGATGACGGCTGGCGGAAATGCTTGGCGAGGCAGCGAGCGGTTGGGCGATGGTAGTGGGCGCCAACCCTCTGGCAACGGTGCCCAAGCGTCCCCACATCCTCTCCATGACCGCATATTCCCTGCTCGATCTGGTGCCCGTCGTCCAAGGCGGCACCGTGGGCCAGGCGCTCGCCAACGCCGCCGACCTCGCCGCCCATGCCGAACGCCTCGGCTTCCAGCGCTACTGGATGGCCGAGCATCACGGCATGGAGGGCATCGCCAGCGCCGCCACCGCGGTGGTGATCGCGCATGTCGGCCATGCGACCAGCACCATCCGCATCGGCGCGGGCGGGATCATGCTGCCCAACCATTCGCCGCTGCAGGTGGCCGAGGCGTTCGGCACGCTCGACGCGCTGTTTCCCGGCCGGATCGATCTCGGCCTCGGCCGCGCGCCGGGCTCGGACCAGCGCGTGTCCGCCGCGATCCGCCGCAACTTGGAGAGCGACGGCAACGACTTCCCGCAGGACGTGATGGAGCTGCAAAGCTATTTCGCCGATGACGGCCGCACCGGCATCCGCGCGACCCCGGGCGCGGGCGCGGACGTCAAGCTGTGGATCCTCGGCTCGAGTACCTTCGGCGCGCAGCTCGCCGCCGCGCTGGGGCTGCCCTATGCCTTCGCCTCGCACTTCGCGCCGGGCCTGCTCGACGAGGCGATCGCGGTCTATCGCCGCAACTTCCGCCCGTCCGAGGCGCTGGCCAAGCCGCACGTCATGCTCGGCTTCAACGTCTTCGCCGCCGACAGCGACGAGGAAGCCGAATATCTCGCCAGCTCGCAGCAACAGGCGTTCGTCGCGATCCGTACCACCGGGCGCGGCATCCAGCTGCCGCCGCCGGTGCGCGGCTATCGCGAGAGCCTGGGCACGCAGGGCAATGCCGTGCTCGACCATGTGCTGTCGGCCTCGGCGATCGGCGGCCCCGCCAAGGTCCGGCGCGAGATCGAGGCCTTTATCGAACGCACCCAGGCCGACGAGCTGATGCTGACCAGCGCGATGTTCGATCACCAGGCCCGCAAGCGCAGCCTGGAGATCGCGGCGGAGGCGATGCGCGCGGTCGAGCCGGCCTGAGCCTCAGCCCGCGGCGGGCAGGCGAAGGCGGACGAGCAGGCCGCCCAGGTCCTCGCTTTCCTCCAGGCTGACGGTGCCGCCATAGATTTCGGCGACGTCGCGGACGATCGCCATGCCGAGCCCGGTGCCGGGCTTGCCGGTATCGAGCCGCACGCCGCGATCGAAGATGCGGATGCGATCGGCCTCGGGAATGCCCATGCCGTCATCCTCGACGAGGATCTCGACGAACCCCGAATCGAGCCGCGCGGTGACGAAGACGCTGCCGCCGCCGTACTTGGCCGCGTTCTCGACGAGGTTGCCGAGGATCTCATCGAGATCCTGCCGCTCGATATGCGCGACCGCGTCCTTCACCCCGTCCACGTCGATGCGGACATTGGGATAGAGCCGCGCCACCGCGCGCTCGACCGCCTCGATCGACGGCCACACCTCGGCGCGGCTGTGCGCGCTGCCGCGGCGGCCGACCGCACGCGCGCGGGCGAGATGGTGGTCGATCTGCCGCCGCATTGTCCGCGCCTCGCGGATCACCGTGTCGGGCAGGTCCTCCTGGCCCGCGGCGGCGGCGTTCATGATCACGCTGAGCGGCGTCTTGAGCGCATGGGCGAGGTTGCCGGCATGGCGCCGCGCCTCCTCCGCCTGGCGGTCGTTATGCTCGACCAAGGCGTTGAGCTCGTCGACCATCGGCCCGACCTCGGCCGGCATCGGCCCGCCGACCCGCTGCGTCTGCCCGGCCCGCAGCCGCGCGATCTCGCGCCGCACCTTGCGCAGCGGCCGCAGCCCGTACCAGGTCTGCAGCGCCGCCATCGCGACGAGCCCCAGGCCGAGCAGCGCGAAGCTGCGCACCAGCGTGCGCCGCACGGTGGCGATCTGCGCGTCGAGCATGTCGCGGCTCTCGGCGACCTGGAAGCGCCAGCGCACCGGCGAGCCGGGCAGCTTGAGGTCGCGCTCGGCGATGCGCAGCTTCTGGTCGGGGAACTGGTTGCTGTCGTAGAAATGGATCTCGCGGTCGCTATGGACCTGGTCGACCTTGAGACGCCGGTCCCAGAGCGAGCGCGAGTAGAAGGGCTCGAACCCCTGGCCGCTGATCTGCCAATAGGCGCCCGAATTGGGCTCGAGGAAGCGCTGGTCGGCAAGCTCGCGGTTGAGCACCACCTCGCCGTTCGAGCCGAGCTCGGCCGAAACGATCATCGAGGAGACGAGATAGTCGAGCTGGTCGTCGAAATTGCGGGTGATCGCGCTGGTCAGCACCCGGTCGAGCGCATAGCCGCCGCCGACCAGCAGCAGCAGGATCCACGCGGTCGCGACCAGCAGCATGCGCCGGCTGACCGAGCCGGTGACGCGCACCGGCCGGTTCCCGCGCGGTTCACCCTCGGGGACGCCGGACGCCGCCGTTTCGGGCTCGTCATCGAGAGTCGACGTCGCGTCCACGCAGTGCGCCTCAGGTGAAGCTGGCTTCGTCGAGGCTGTAACCGAGACCGCGGATGGTGGTGATCACGTCGGCGCCCAGCTTCTTGCGGATGCGCGTGACGAACACTTCGATGGTGTTCGAATCGCGGTCGAAATCCTGGTCGTAGATATGCTCGATCAGCTCGGTGCGGCTCACCACCTTGCCCTTGTGGTGGAGCAGGTAGCTGAGCAGCTTGTATTCCTGCGCGGTCAGCTTCACCGGCTCGCCCGCCTTGGTGACCTTGCCCGAACGCGTGTCGAGGCGGATGTCGCCCGCGGTCAGCTCGGCCGAGGCGTTGCCCGAGGCGCGGCGGATCAGCGCGCGCAGCCGGGCGATCAGCTCCTCGGTCTGGAACGGCTTGGCGACATAGTCGTCGGCGCCGGCATCGAGCCCCGCCACCTTGTCCGACCAGCTGTCGCGCGCGGTGAGCACCAGCACCGGCATGGTGCGGCCTTCCTTGCGCCAGCGATCGAGCACGGTCAGCCCGTCGATCTCGGGCAGGCCGAGGTCGAGGATGATCGCGTCATATTGCTCGGTCGAGCCGAGGAAATGGCCTTCCTCGCCGTCGGTCGCGAGGTCGACGGCATAGCCCGCGCCCTCGAGCGCGGTGCGCAGCTGGATCCCGAGATTGGGTTCGTCCTCGACGATCAGAAGTCGCATTCGCTGTCCCGTCCTTTTCTGTGTGCTCTAATTCTGTCTGCTCTAGCTGCCCATGCGGCGGAGGACCTGGCCGGTATGGCCGTCCACCTCCACCCAGATCACCGATCCATTGCGCAGGAACTTGAGCGTGTAAACGTCGTGCTCGGGATCATAGTCGAACCCGAGATATTGCGCGCCCGGCATCTTCGGGATCACCCGCCGCTCGATCTCGCGCGCGGGCAGATTCTGGCCGCGAAGCCGCCGCTCGCGCGCCGCACGCTGGCCGTCATCCTGCTCGGCGCCGACCGGGCGCGCGAGGACCGGGCTCGTGAGCGCGAGGCTCGCAAGACACGCGATCAGAACGGGTTTGACCAACATCGGCATCGGAATGGCATAGGGTCCGGGCATTGAATAGCCCCTGAACATGAACGTCAGTCGCGGTTCGGCAATTGTGGCATTGGTGCATCGCGGTCCGCCATGCCTGGCCGCTTGCGGGGAGGCCCGCCGCCTCCTAGGTGCTGCACCATGGCTGCTCCGGTGCTTTCCTATGAAGGGCTGGGTCTCGTTCAGGGATCCGGCTGGCTTTTCCGCAATCTCGACCTGCATGTCGGCGAACGCGATCGGCTCGCGCTGATCGGCCGCAACGGTGCGGGGAAAACGACGCTGCTCAAGCTGATCGCGGGCGCGATCGACAGCGACGAGGGCCGCCGCACCATCGTGCCCGGCACCCGCGTGATCCTGCTCGAGCAGGAGCCGCGCATGGCCGGCTGCACCACGCTGATGGACTATGTCCTCTCCGGCGACGATGCCCCCGCCCGGCACGAGGCCGAGGCGATCGCCGACCAGCTCGGCATCGACCTGTCGCGCGAGGCCGCGACCGCCAGCGGCGGCGAGCGTCGCCGCGCCGCCATCGCCCGCGCGCTGGCGCAGGATCCCGACGTACTGCTGCTCGACGAGCCGACCAACCATCTCGATCTCGGCGCGATCGAATGGCTGGAAGACTGGCTGACGCGCCACAAGGGCGCCTTCGTCGTCATCAGCCACGATCGTACCTTCCTCACCCGCCTCACCCGCCAGACGCTATGGCTCGATCGCGGTTCCATTCGCCGCGCCGAGATCGGCTTTGGCGGGTTCGAGGCATGGACCGAGCAGGTCTATGCCGAGGAGGAGCGCAACGCCCAGCGGCTCGACGCCAAGCTCAAGATCGAGGAGCATTGGCTCCAGCGCGGCGTCACCGGCCGCCGTCGCCGCAACCAGGGCCGCCTCGCCAAGCTGAAGGAAATGCGGGCCGAGCGCGCCGGCATGGTGGGCCCGCAGGGCACCGCCGCACTCGCCACCGCCTCGGACGGCAACCAGACCAAGGTGGTGATCGACGCCAAGCACGTCACCAAGCGCTTCGGCGAGCGGACGATCATCAAGGACCTGACCTTCCGCGTCACCAAGGGCGACCGGATCGGCATCGTCGGGTCGAACGGCGCGGGCAAGTCCACGTTGCTCAAGATGCTCACCGGCGAGCTCCAGCCCGACGAGGGCACGGTCAAGCTCTCCCAGACGCTCGATGCGATCATCATCGACCAGCAGCGCAGCCTGATGGCGCCCGACAAGCGGGTGCGCGAGGTGCTGGCCGACGGCGGCGACTGGATCGACGTGCAGGGCGCGCGCAAGCACGTCCATGGCTATCTCAAGGAATTCCTGTTCGATCCCAGCATCGCCGAGGCACGGATCGGCACGCTGTCGGGCGGCGAGCGCTCGCGCCTGCTGCTCGCGCGCGAGTTCGCGCGGCCGTCCAACCTGCTGGTGCTCGACGAGCCGACCAACGATCTCGATCTCGAGACGCTCGACCTTTTGCAGGAAGTAATCGCCGATTATGCCGGCACGGTGCTGATCGTCAGCCACGACCGCGACTTTCTCGACCGCACCGTCACGGTGACGCTGGGCCTAGACGGCAGCGGCACGGTCGACGTGGTGGTCGGCGGCTATGCCGATTGGGAAGCCAAGCGGCGCCCGAGGATCGAGCCGAAGAAGACGAGCAAGCCGGCGGCTGCTGCACCGGCTCCCGAGGCGCCCAAGGCACGCACCAAGCTCAGCTACAAGGACCAGCGCGACTACGAGCTGCTGCCCAAGCGCATCGAGGAGATCGACCAGACGATCGCCCGCGACGAGGCGCTGCTGGCCGATCCGGCGCTCTACACCAAGGATCCGGCGAAGTTCGCCAAGCTGAGCGAGGGCATCGCCAAGCTCCGCGAGGAGAAGGACGCGGCCGAAATGCGCTGGCTGGAGCTGGCGGAAATGGTCGAGGGGCTGGCGTAAGCGCCGCCCCCCTGCCCTGCATCGTCAAGCGGTCGCTTCCCCCGCCGGGCGAGGGAAGCAGCGGCGATCAGCGGAAATTGTCGGCGTAGGCCTGCAGCTTGAGCTTGCGCTGCGGTGCCGGCACGACGTGATAGGCATAGCCTTCGCGCTCGGCATAGTCCTTGGCCGCCTCCAGCGTCGGGAAGGAAATGCGGACCTGGTTCGCGGTCTCGCCGCCGCCGGCCCAGCCGGTCAGCGGATCGGGCCGCTGCGGCGTGTGCGGCTCGAACTCGAGGACCCAGTTGTCGGTCCGGGCGCGGCCGGACTGCATCGCGTTCTTGACGCGCTGATAGATGCGAGCGGACTTCATGGGGCCATCCTTTAGCGCGCCCCGCGCGCCCTTGCATCAGCGTTTTTCGTCCGTAGCGTTGCGGAGGCCGCCGCCGGATCCTCGGGCCAGGGATGGCGGGGATAACGGCCGCGCATTTCCTTGGCGACCGCCGCCCAGCTGCCCTTCCAGAAGCCCGGCAGGTCGCGCGTCGTCTGGATCGGGCGCCCTGCGGGCGAAGTGAGGCTGAGGACCAGCGGCACGTTGCCGCCGATCATCGGATGCTCGGCGAGGCCGAACAGCGCCTGGACGCGCACCTCGACGGTGGGCCCGGCTTCGGCGGCATAGTCGATCGCGTGGGAGGAGCCGGCAGGCGTCTCGAAGCGTGCGGGCGCGAGGCGGTCGAGCGTCTTCTGCCCGTCCCAGCCGAGCAGGTTCTGCAGCGCCTGGGTGAGCGATTCGGGGCTCACCGCATCGAGCCGGCGCTTGCCTTCCAGCGCGGCGGGCAGCCAGTCGTCGAGCGTGGCGATCAGCGCTTCGTCGGTCAGCGCCGCGATCCCGGCATAGGCGCCGCGGGTGCGCAGCGCCTGCGCGGTGGCGGACCAGGGGAGCAGGTGGAGGCCATGGGTGCGCACGCCCTCCAGCAGCGCCGATTCGATTTCGGCGGGCGTCGCGCCCGAGTCGCTGCCGCCGGAGAGGCGGACGGCGCCGAGCCGGCGTTCGCGCAGCGCCTCGATGCGGCCGGTGGCGGGATCGAAGCTGACGGTGCGGCGCGTCTCGATGCGGTCGGCGAACAGCGATTCGACCGTGGCGGCGTCGATCGGCGCGGCGGAGAGAATGCGCGCGCCCGCGGCCATGCCCTGCGTCTCGGCCACCGCGAGCCAGTCGGCGCGGGCGAGCGGCGAGGTGGGGTCCAGCTTGAACCCGCGGCCGCCGACCGAGGCCCAGGTCTCGCCCGAGCCGTCGCGGCGCCTGGCGACGCGATCGGGGAAGGCCAGCGCGACGCAGAGGGCGACCTCTTCTCCCTGCGCTCCCCCTCCTGCGCGCGGGAGGGGGCCGGGGGGGGGGGGCCCCCCCCCCCCCCCCCCCCCCCCGGGGGGGGGGGGGGGGGCCCCCGGCGGGGGGGGGGGGGGGGGGGGGCGGCCCCCGGTGGCGCGGCGGCTTGCGCAGCCGCTCAGCCCCTCCAAGCTTCGCTATCCTCCCCCTCAAGG